>NZ_CP088297.1:0-1200000 GCF_024666615.1 Aquabacterium sp. J223
CGCGGTGGCACGGCGCGAAGGCCGAACTGCAGCTGGCCTTCGCCGACGCTGGCGTCGACGCCTTCGAGCTGGCCACCGACGACGACCTGCTGCTCGCGCTGCGGCGCTTCATGGCGCTGCGCCGACTGCGCCAGCGTCGTGCCGGCGCCATGCGCACCGCCTGATGCGCCGCCTGATGCCCACCGCCCATTTCCCGACCGACGGACCGAGGGCGCCACGATGACCTTCCTCTGGCCCGAACTGCTGTGGACCCTGGCGGCGCTGCCGCTGCTGGTGGCGCTGTACCTGTGGTTGCTGTCGCGGCGCAAGGAAGGCCGCGGTCGCCTACTCCGGCCTGACGCTGGTGCGAGAGGCGCAGGGCCGCGGCGGCGCCTGGCGCCCGGCATCTGCCGCCGCTGCTGCTGCTGCTGGCGCTGGCCGCCCCTGCTGCTGGCCACCGCGCGGCCCAGCGTCAAGCTGACCCTGCCGTCCCAGCGGCGCATGTTGATCCTGTCGATGGACGTCTCGGGCAGCATGCGCGCCACCGACGTCAAGCCCGGCCGCATGTTGGCGATGCAGGCGGCGGCGCGCCCGGTATTCTTGCAGGCGCAGCCGGCGCGTCCACCCGCATCGGCATCGTCACCTTCGCCGGCACCGCGGCGCTGGTGCGAGCCGCCGACGTTCACCAAGGACGACCTGATGGCGGCCATCGGCCGCTTCAACTTCCAGCACGGCACGGCGGTGGGCAGCGGCATCCTGGTCTCGCTGCAGACCATCTTCCCGGACATGGACTTCGGAGGAGCTGCTGCGCAGCGACCCGCGGCGCTCGGCCAGTTCCGGCGGCGGCTGGCCGATCGACTTAAACCCGGGCAGCGGCACCAAACCGCCGCCCCCGCCCGTACCGCCGGGCTCCTACGGCTCGGCGGTCATCGTGCTGCTGGCCGACACCCAGACCACCACCGGCCCCAACCCCATCGAGGCCGCGCGCATGGCCGCCGAACGCGGCGTGCGCGTCTACCACCGTCGGCGTCGGCACCGACAACGGCGGGACGCTGACCGGCGACGCGCTGGTCGATGCGGGTGCGCCTGGACGAGGCCTCGCTCAAACAGATCGCCAACACCACCGGCGGCGAGTACTACTACGCCGGCACCGCGCCCGACCTGCAGAAGGTCTACCAGACGCTGCGCCCAGCTGTCGCTGGAGACGCGCGAGACCGAGGTGTCCGCGCTGCTGGCGGCCGCCGCCGCCGTGCTGCTGTTGCTGTCCGGCGGGCTGTCGCTGCTCTGGTTCCACAGGGTGAGCTGAGGCGTCAAGACACCGTTCTGGTGAAGCCCGACCATCGGCGGCGAGTGCGGCCACTTTGGCGACGAGATCGCGCATGCTGCGGGTCGCGGTTTTCGTCCGAATGCTGGCCACCTGCGTCCTGATGGTCTGACACCGCGACGCCGTTCTCCTTCGCAATGTCGTGAGGCGATAAGCCAGAGCACAGCATCGTCAGCACGCGGGTCTCTGACGGCGTTAGGCCATTGCACCGTGCAAACCAGTCGACGGCCAGCGGCTGAACGGGTCGGCGACGGCCGAGGATTAACAGCGCCAACCGGTCGTCGGCACCGAATTCCTGATTGATGGGCACCACACTGGCAATCACCGATCGATCGCCCTCCTCGGCACATACCACTTGCCGGTACGGGCTTTGCCAACGCCGCCGCGAGTCGACGACCAAGGCCCGGCTGCGCACTCTTCACACGCAGAACATGCACCCCGTTGTCCCGGTCCAGGCAGATGGGCCCTGCGTCCAAGCTGAGCCGAGCCACCCGGTTCATGTGAACAACAACACCTTTCACGTTCACCAGTAGCATCGGCAAGTCGACTTCATCGAGCATCGCTTCCAGCAGTTGGATCGATGGACGTTGACGTAGATCGTCCGCCGAAGATTCAGGCTGCCGATCGGCCCATGCCGGCGCCGAACGGGTACCGGCATGGACGTTGCGTTCAAAGGTTATGTGCATGTCGTCGATCACAGCGTTCGCCGAAGTGAACGGGCGAAATGCACCTTATCCCGATGCGCACGGCCGCGCCTCCACCGTTGGCGCTAAGACGATTCCGCTACCAATGGAGGATGTCTGACGATGTCAAACCTGGTCGACTGGGGCTCGAAACTCCAACGAGTGCTGATGGTGGACGACCACGTCATGATCCTGCAGGCAATCAGGTCCTCGCTTCTGGAGTCGGCTCCTGGCCTGGAAATCGACATGGCGTCGAGTTTTGGGAAGGCACTGCAGGCGGTCGGCGAAAAGACCTACGAGCTGGTGATCCTCGATTGGCATCTGCCCGATGGCAAGGGCGTCGATACCGTTCGCCAACTTCATGACTCGGGTTGCACCGCAAGGGTAGTGATCCTTTCGGGTGATGCCTCCACCGAAAGAATACTTCTGGCGCTCCAGGCAGGAGCGGCCGGCTTCATACCGAAGACCTACGACATGGCTTTGCTGGCGGCAGCGCTCGGCGTCGTGATTCACGGCGGCGTATTCCTTCCGCCAGAAGTGCTGGGGCATGCCGGCAGGCTGCCCGCGGCCACAGATGCCCGCGCCATCGGCGACCCGATCGCTAATCCCTTGAAGCAAGCAGATCCGCAGCACGCGTCTGCGAAACGCGGCGCCAGTGCCACCGAACCTGCTGCGGCCGCGTTGGTCGAGCTGGACGCGCGGTTTCCATCGCTGACCGGACGCCAATTGGCTGTATTCCGGGCAGCGATGCGCGGACTCAGCAACAAGCTGATCGCCCGTGAACTGGGCATTGCAGAGTCGACCGTCAAAACGCATTTGTCGGCTGTGTTCGCCAGCCTCAACGTGTCCAACCGGACGCAGGCCGTGTTGCTCGCTTCCCGGGAGGGCTTTCGTGTGGCTTGACCGAGGTCTAAGAACATTGTTCGATCAATGGCTCCATTCCGCAAACGCACCCGGCCCAGACCTGGGCGGCGACATTTCCGCCCTAGAGGAACAGGTTGCTCACGAGAAGCTGCGGCTGATCGTCGACCAGGCCCGAAGGGTCCGGTGGTCCATCCTGCTGCTGGACCTGTACATCGTGTGGCTGATGGCGGATATCGGACAGGGCTGGATCGCCGCCGTGATGGTGGCCTTGCACCAGGCCATGCACATGTGGCGCTGGAGCATTCCCCGCCGCTACCTCGCACGTGGAGGCTCCGCCCTTCAGACCGAGCGACACCTGGAGGTGGTGACATCGCTGACCGGCGTGGTGCGCGGGTTGATCGCGGTTCCTCTCTTCCTGCAACCTGTCGGCATCACCCACTACATCTGCACCACTGTGCTGGTCGGGCAGATGGCAGGCGCCACCGGCTCCATGGTGGGACTGACCCGAGGTTTCGCCTTATGGGCGGCCGCGATGAGCGTGCCGACGATCATCGGTTGGCTGCTGCAGGGCACCTCCCAAACCGTCCCCATCGGCTTGCTGATGGTCTTGCTGATGGCGGCGCTGGTCGCGGTGGTCAGGGAGGGTGCCGGCACCATGCACAAGGTCCTGTCGCTGCGCCGGCAGATGGAATCCATCGCCGAATCGCTGCGCCATGAGCGGGATCGGGCGGAAGAGGCCAGCCGCGCCAAGACCCGTTTCTTCGCTGCGGCCAATCACGACCTGCGACAGCCGCTTCAAGCCCTCCGATACCAGGTGGCGCAGCTTCAACGGTGGGCGCGCAGCCCGCCGGTGAACCCGAAGGTGGTAGATCTTGGTGAGACGTTGGCGCAGTCGTTGGACGACAGCGAGAAATTGCTGGAGGGACTGCTCGACATCTCGCGCCTGGATGCGGGATCGGTGCCGGTTCGGCTCCGATCGCTGGACGTTGCCTCCGTCGTCGAGGCCGTCCGCATGCAGTTCGCGGCGCAGGCGGTTGCGGCAGGGCTGGATCTTGAGACCTGGGTCGAGACAACGTCCGCTGACGAGAAGCGCGCCACGCTGTGGGTGAACGCCGATCGGGATCACCTGCTGCGGATTCTCGGCAACCTGGTCGGCAACGCATTGAAGTTCACCACCGCCGGACAGGTGCGGGTCCGGGCAGGGCTTGAAATGGGGCACGTCGAGCTGTCCGAGGCGCCCGCTGCCGGTGACGTCGGTGACGCGGCGCCCCGCATCGTCTTCAGCGTCGAAGACACCGGGCCGGGGATTGCTGACGAGGAACTGCCGCGCATCTTTGAAGAGTTCTACCAGGTCGGCAACCAGGCGCGGGACCGCCATCAAGGCCTGGGGCTTGGCCTTTCCATCGTGCGACGACTGGTGCATCGCATGGAGGGCACGGTGTCGGTCCAAAGCACCGTGGGCGCGGGGACAACCTTCCGTGTGTTGTTGCCAGTCGCCACGCAACCCCCAGTGAACTGCAGCTCCCGCCGACGACGGCTGAAGGGGTCGCAGCCGACGCCTTGGATGCGCGAGTCCTGGTGGTTGACGACGATCCCATGTTGCTCCGTTCCCTTTCCGGGCTGCTTAACGACCTCGGCTGCGACGTGCGATCCGCCATCGACGGGACCGACGCCGTCGCCCATGTCGAGGCCGGCTTTAGGCCCGAGATCCTCCTGCTTGACCACCGTTTGACCGAAGAGACGGGGCTGGAAGTGCTCGACAGGCTCCGGCAGCGGCTGGACGAGGTGCCGGCGATCCTGCTGACAGGCGACACCACGCCGCAGTTGGAGCAAGGCGCCGACGATGGCCGGTTCCTTGTGCTGCACAAGCCGGTGAGCCCGTCCCGCCTCGTGGCGCTGGTGCGCGCCACCATCGGCGTGGAGCGCGAGGATCACCCACGGTCCTCGCAGCCATGAAGGCCTGACATGACCTCCACGCGACACGTCCCCGCTCACTGGCTCTCTCGAGGCGTGGAGGTTCTGCTTGACGACAGCAGACACCTCGACCTGACCCGGCCAATCGACGTGCTGATCGTCGGTAGCGGTTACGGCGGATCGGTCGCGGCGGCGCGTTTATCTGCCATGGCGGCGGCGGACACGACGCAACGGCTGCGCGTGGTGGTGCTCGAGCGTGGCGATGAGTTTTTGCCGGGCGCCTTCCCCGACCGGTTCGAGCAACTGATCCCCCAGACTCGCATTGAGCGGCCGTTGAAGCAGGGGCAGGCCATTGATGAGGCGCAGCAGGGCCTTGATCACGCCTTGTTCGACATTCGCCTGAGCGATGAGGTCACAGCCATCGTTGGCAACGGCCTGGGCGGTGGGTCGTTGATCAATGCCGGCGTTGTGGAGCGTCCAGAGGCAGCCGTTTTCGACCGTGACCTCTGGCCGACCGCTTTGCGTACTCCCGCTCGCGCCGGCGATGCGACGGCCTTGGACGGGGCGTTCGCCTCGGTGGAGCGCATGCTGGGTGCCGGGCCCTTCGTGCCGACGCCTGCCAAGTCCAGCGCATTGGTCGATGACCTTGACCCGTTGTCCCGGGCCGCCGGTGCAACGCCACGCGTTCGCCCACCGAACGTTGCCGTCACGCAAGGCACGCCTCAGCCTGCACCGGTGCCGCTCACACTGCCTAACTCGGCGGGCGTCCGGCAGGCGCCTTGCACGCGGTGCGGCAACTGCATCACCGGTTGCAACTTCGCCGCCAAGAACACCCTGCCCATGAACTACCTCGCCCTTGCCTGGCAGCAGGGGGCAGAGCTGTACACCGGCGCCACGGTGCTGGCGGTCGAGCCTTCGTCGACAGACGAGCCCGGGTGGGTGGTCACTCTGCGCCGAACGCATGACCGGCGCGAGCGCGATGTCCCCGGCAGCGTGCACCGGTTGACGGCCCGCCGCGTGGTGCTGTGCGCCGGCACCTTCGGCACGCCCCAGATCCTTCACCAGTCACTGTCCACAGAGGCCGGTCGACGCGCCTTGGGGCACCTCGATCCGGGCAGCGGCGGGCAACTCGGCAAGGGCGTGTCCTGCAATGGCGACGGCATCGCGGCCATTCACGCCCAGGCCCGTGAGATGGAAGTCGGCAGCCAGGGCACGGATCCCTTGCGGTCGGGATCGGGTCGCGCCACAGTTGGTCCGACCGCGACCGGCATGATCGACCTGCGCACCCGGCGGAGCCTGAGCGACCGGCGAAGCCTGAGGGACCGCTTCATCATCCAGGACGGCGCCGTGCCGTACCCGTTCGCCCGCCTGTTCGAGGAGGCCGTGACGACCTTCTCCGCGGCGCATGCCACCGCCGATTGGAACATGCGGGGCGAAACGGATGCCGCGATCGACGACCCGCTGGCATTGAACTCACACAAGCAGCAACGCACCCAGTTCCTGCTGCTGATGGGCCACGATGACGCAGGCTGGCACATGCAGTTCACCTCTTCGGCCACGCGGGCCGGCGATGGGAGGCACACCGTTGCCCTGACCCGCGTCAGCCTGGCGCCCCGCCAAGAAGAGCCAAGCTTCAAGACCGAACGCTGCCGCCAGAATGATGTCGACAAAGTGGTGAGCGCGTTGGCCCGTGGGCGCTTCGGTGGACGGTATGTACCCAATCCCCTGTGGTCGCCGGCGCCCGCCGACCTGCTGGATGCCACCAAGTCCAGTCAACAGCTGCCGTCAGGCGAGAAGGCTGTGGCGCCGGTGCTCGCCGAGCGTTCGGTCACCGTCCATCCACTGGGCGGGTGCCGCATGGCCGATTCCGCAGAACGTGGCGTCGTCAACTCGATCGGACAAGTCTTCTCCTCCGCGGTCGGCACGGACGTGCACGACAGCCTCGTCGTGCTGGACGGCTCCATCGTGCCGACCTCGCTGGGCATCAACCCCTTGCTGACCATTGCGGCACTGGCCGATCGAGCCTGCGATGCATTGGCGCAGACCTGGGGCCTCACGCAACAGGCCAATCCGCCCGCGAAGCCGCCTCCCCAGTTGCCGCCGCCGGTCGCACCGTTGCCTTGGCGGCGGGTGCCCACCGCGGTTCGTTTCCGTGAATCGATGACCGGTGGACTGCAACTCACGGTGGACCCCGTGCCGGCTTGGACGGACGCCCCCTCCGCAAACGTTCGCCGAGACGTGCGGGCCACCCTCACCGTCAGCGCCGAGGTTGACGACCTGGAGGACTTGCTGCGAGACCCTCGGCACGCAGTCAGCCGTGCCACGGCCGAACTCGATCTGCTGTGGTTCACCGCCTCCTTGCCGACACCGGATGCGCAACGACGTGAGACGGCCCGGGTCAAAGTGGCCATCCCGACGGTGAGCGTGACCTTGCTGGAGCCACTGCCATCAAACCGGGAGGAAAGGGTATGGCGCGCCATGCGGCACTGGCTGCACAGCCGAGGGCGCGCGGAGCTTCACGACTGGATCGTTCAGCAGGGCCTGAGGCGCCGAGCGCTGCGCCTTCTCCTATGGATGCTTAGCCTGGAAAGCCGCAGCGCTCGACAGTCCATACTTTTCGCTGTGGAGAAGCTGCCGCTGCCGCCTTTCCTGGGCCGGTCGCTTCAGAAAACCCTGGTCGGCCTGTTGAAGGTGGCGAGCCACCATGGCGAGGCCCGGGTACTGCGCTATGACCTCGGAACGGTGGCACCGCCGGCAGGCGTGGCGTGGCCATTCTCCGGGCCCGTGCGCATCCTTACGGCCAAGCGGGTGCACTACGGTGATGGTCCTGGCTACCGCCAGCGCCCCAGCACGGGCGCGCTCGATCCGTGGCTGCCCCCGCGCGTGCCTACCCACTTCTGGCGGGCGCTGCACGAGTTGCACGTGCTGGTGATCGCCGAGGGTTCGCAGGGCGAGGCCATCTCGGCCGACGACTGGCCGGTGGATCAGTGGCCGGCGGACATCAGGCGCCAGGACTGGCGTGTGCTCGGTCGCGGCACGTGGACGGTGAACAACCTGCCGCTGCTCACCACCGACATGCCGCAGCTCAGGGACCATGCCACGCTGGCCGATGCATGGGTGGACACCGCGTCGCTGGCGGCCTTCGTCGCGCGCTGCTTCCTCCAATCGTCTTTCTGGCGACTGCGGCTGCCTCACTACCCGACGCCGCTACCCAGCGCGCCCAACCCCCCTGCCCAACGACTACACGCTGGGGGCCGACCAGACGCTGGGTCCGCTGCCAGGGCAGACGCTCGACACGGTCACAGGCCGCTATGTAGAGGCCGACTGGCCCGGCGTGCGAATCACCCGGACGTTCGTGCCCATGGTCAAGGACAGGCCGGTCAAGATCGCGCTGACGCGCTTTGAGCCACAGGCAGTGCCTGCGTCGATGCCTCGGTCAGCCGTCCTGCTCATCCATGCCTTCGTCACCTCGGGGTACATGTTCGCTACGCCCAGAGCGCCGACCAACGCCGTGCAGGCGCTGACGGCGGCGGGCTTCGACATTTGGGTCGTCGACCTGCGCACGAGCGTGGCGCTGCCCTCCAGTCACCAGGACTGGGACTTCGATGTGCTGGGCCGGGAGGACGTGCCCGCTGCGGTGCGCCATGTCTTCGAGGCAAGCGGCAATCGCCCCATCCACGTCGTGGCGCAGTGCATGGGGTCGGCCGTCTTCAACATGGCGGTGCTGGGCGGCCATCTGCGCGACAGTGGCGGGAAATCGATGGTGGCCTCTTCGGTGCAGGTACAGGTGTCCATGGACATCGTCCCCAGCTATCCGAACCACCTCAAATCGACACTCCTTCACGCCATGGAATGGGCACTGGGGGTGGAGCAGGTCGACGTGGTGGCCGACACCCGCACCTTGACCGCCCGGCGCCGAGGTGCCGCGGTGGTCGACCGGCTGCTATGGAGCTGGCCGGTCAACGATGTCGACGCCATGCGCATGCGCGACAACCGGCTCAACCTGCCCCGACAGGACGAGGTGCCTGGCATGCGCCGCATCAGCGCCCTCTACGGCCGCATCCTGTCCTGGGACAACGTCGGCGACGATGTCCGGCGTCACTTGCCGGAGCTGTTTCGCCATGCCAGCATGCGGGCGATTCGCCATCTCATGCGAATGGAACGCGCCGGACGGCTGGTCAATTTCCATGGCGAGGACGTCTATGTCCACGACGACAAGATCGCCGCCCACTACGACTTCCCCGTGCTGTTCGTCCATGGTCCGTTCGCCACGACGTTCGCGCAGGGCACCACACGGCGATCGAAGATCCGCCTCGATCGGCTACAGCCGGCGTATCCCCATTGCCGGCTGGTGCTCCGACAGCGCCGCGGGACCCGGGGCATAACGCCGCCACGCCCGTGGGGGCATTTCGACCTGTGGGTGAGCGAGGACGCCCCGCAGTTCTTCGACGCCTTGGTCCAGTTTCTCCGGGCGCCGACGGGAACGCCTGCCCTCGGCACCGCTGCGCCGCCGTCAAAGCAACAAAGGCGACTGCCCTCATGGCTGCGCATCGGCAGGTGGCAGCCCGGTCAAGACGCACAGCACGGGCTCCTGCGCTTGTCGTTCGCCTGGCCGTTCGCGGAACACGGCGGAGCCTGGTGCCAGGTGGTTGCGGTCGGCGTCAGCGGCGCGGCCGTCCACCCGAGCGTCCAGTTCGAAGTGCTGAAGGACTGGACGAACATCGACCTGCTCTACGGAGCGGGCACATTGGAAGTCCAGCTGCCGGCTCGCCTACAACACTGGTGGATCTGCGTCGTCTGCCGGGAATCGGCCGCGGCCTTGTTTCCTGGAACCAACGACATCGAAAAAGGTACTGGACACGCCGTCTGGTGGGACTGCCTCGATCCGACCAGTCCCACTATGGGCCCGCATCTCGCCAAGGACCAGGGGCCGCATTTGGGCGTGGCCGGGGCTGGTCAACACCGCTTACCCAAGTTCGGCAACGTCGGCAGCACCTTCAACAAGATCCTGGGACCGAGAACTCTGCCGAGGTTCTTCGATGCAGAGGTTAGAACCAGCTCTTCCGGCACCCGCGGCGGACTCCATCCCGACTACCTGCGGGCCTTCCAAAGCCGGCACCATCATCCCGTCGGCAGCGTCCGCCTTAACGCGCGGGCATTCCGACAGCTGTCACGGCAGAACGACGTGCGGCTGCTCATCGGTTCCTGCCGTTACCAAGCCAGCGGCTTCGAGCAGCAGCACGCTGACCGGGTGCTGGCGCGCATCGTCCTCCAGGCGCCGGACGCGCAGAACGCCACGTTGTTGGACGGCCTTGATGCCGCCTTGCTGCTGGGCGACTTGGTCTACGCCGATGCCACCTACGGCCTGATGGACACCCCCCACCGCCGCCCGGCTGCGCGCCCAATACGCCGACCTGTGGTGCGGCTCCGCAGGCGCCCTCGCCAGCCGGGTGCCGACCTGGCTGTGCGTGGACGACCACGAGATCCGCGACGACTGGTTCAATGGACTGCGCAACGGGCGTGACGATTCCGCGAACGACACCCTGCGCCGAGAAGCCGCCTTCGGCTGCCTGATGGCTGGCCTGGGCGGCGGCGTCGCCGCCGACCGGTTCTGGTACTCGTTCGAGACCTCGGGTTTCCGCTTCGCCGTCCTCGACCTGAGGACCGAGCGCATGCCGCCGGGAGGCCGCATCTGGTCGCGGACGCAGCGCGACTGGTTCCAGAGCTGGCTCGCTGCGTCCGCGGACCACATCAAGGAAGGACGACCATTGTTCGTGGCCGGTTCCATTCCGGTGTTTCCGTTCAACGACGGGGCAGGCTCGGCAGAGGATCTGGGGCGCGGCGATGGTTGGAGCGCCTACCCCGACAGCCTTGCCGAGTTCTTCTCGCTTCTGCTGAAGGCGAAGGTGCCCCGCTTGGTGCTGCTGGCCGGCAACCCGCACCTGTCTCATGTGGCACAGGGCACCCTGGCAGATGCGGGGCATTCGATGTCCGTGGTCAGCGTCGTCGCGTCGGCGCTCAACGCGCCCTTGCCCAGTATGGGCACACCGCGAGGAGCGATTCAGGCGTCCTTGCGACCAGCGCCCGGTAGCGAGCCCGGCTCCGGCCCCCGCTTGTCCTACACAACCAGAACGCAGAGCGACGAGGACTGCGCCTGCGTGGTCGAGGTGGCCGGAGCCAGCGATGGCACCTGGACCTTGGTCGCGAGCTTTGTAGGCCTGGACGGCACACCTCCGGGCGACTTGACGGCCGTGGGCATGACCACGCTGGTGTTTTAGCGGAGCCGTTCCCCCTCCCGCGTAAGTCACGGCGCTTTTTGACCCGACCCGGACTGGACTTCATCCCCGACATTGGCGATGCCGTCGGCGCGATGCGCTCGCTGGCAGCACTGTCCTGGCGCTGCTCGATGAGCCGGAGGGCCTCGCCTGGTCCTGCAGGCCTTCTCGGACTCGCCTTGCGCCACAGGCGCAAGGGTGAACCCGACGACAGGCGCCCCTCTTGAACCGGCGCCCGGGTCCCCTATAATCCGCTTGCTAGCACTCAGCTACGGCGAGTGCTAACAGTGCCGGACCGGCAGCGCCGGGTCCAGGTGCTGAAGCATTTCGCCCAGCCGCCTCGGCCGGGCGCACCCCACGAGCCAACCCGCAAGGAGATGCGATGAAACTTCGTCCGTTGCACGATCGCGTGATCGTCAAGCGCCTGGAACAGGAAACCAAGACCGCCTCGGGCATCGTGATCCCCGACAACGCCGCCGAGAAGCCGGACCAGGGCGAAGTGCTGGCCGTCGGCCCGGGCAAGCGCAGCGAAAAGGGCGACTTCATCGCCCTGAACATCAAGGTCGGTGACCGCGTCCTGTTCGGCAAGTACAGCGGCCAGACCGTCAAGGTCGATGGCGACGAACTGCTCGTGATGCGCGAGGAAGACCTCTTCGCCGTCGTCGAGAAGTAATCGCAACAGAACTCGAATCCCCGGAGAACTCACATGGCAGCTAAAGAAGTCGTATTCGGCGGTGACGCCCGCGCCCGCCTCGTCGAAGGCGTGAACATCCTGGCCAACGCGGTCAAGGTCACGCTGGGCCCCAAGGGCCGCAACGTGGTGCTGGAGCGCTCGTTCGGCGCCCCCACCGTCACCAAGGACGGTGTCTCGGTCGCCAAGGAGATCGAGCTCAAGGACAAGCTGCAGAACATGGGCGCGCAGATGGTCAAGGAAGTCGCTTCCCGGACCAGCGACAACGCCGGTGACGGCACCACCACCGCCACCGTGCTGGCCCAGGCCATCGTGCGCGAGGGCTTCAAGTACGTGGCCGCCGGCCTGAACCCGATGGACCTGAAGCGCGGCATCGACAAGGCCGTCGTGGCGCTGGTCGAGCAGCTGAAGGCCCAGAGCAAGCCCACCACCACCTCCAAGGAGATCGCGCAGGTCGGCACCATCTCGGCCAACAGCGACGACTCCATCGGCCAGATCATCGCCGAGGCGATGGACAAGGTCGGCAAGGAAGGCGTGATCACCGTTGAGGACGGCAAGAGCCTGAACAACGAGCTCGACGTCGTCGAGGGCATGCAGTTCGACCGCGGCTACCTGTCTCCGTACTTCATCAACAACCCGGACAAGCAGTCGGCCATCCTGGACAACCCGTTTGTCCTGCTGTTCGACAAGAAAATCAGCAACATCCGCGACCTGCTGCCCACGCTGGAGCAGGTGGCCAAGGCCGGCCGGCCGCTGCTGATCATCGCCGAGGAAGTCGAAGGCGAGGCGCTGGCCACCCTGGTGGTCAACACCATCCGCGGCATCCTGAAGGTCGTCGCCGTCAAGGCCCCGGGCTTCGGTGACCGCCGCAAGGCCATGCTCGAGGACATCGCCATCCTGACCGGCGGCAAGGTCATCGCCGAGGAGGTCGGCCTGACGCTGGAGAAGGTGCAGCTGTCCGACCTGGGCCAGGCCAAGCGCGTCGAGGTGGGCAAGGAGAACACCACCATCATCGACGGCGCCGGTGCCGCCGCCGACATCGAAGCGCGGGTCAAGCAGATCCGCGTGCAGATCGAGGGAAGCCACCAGCGACTACGACCGCGAGAAGCTGCAGGAGCGCGTGGCCAAGCTGGCCGGCGGCGTGGCGGTGATCAAGGTCGGTGCCGCCACCGAAGTCGAGATGAAGGAAAAGAAGGCGCGTGTCGAAGACGCCCTGCACGCCACGCGTGCCGCGGTGGAAGAAGGCATCGTCGCCGGCGGTGGTGTCGCGCTGCTGCGTGCCAAGCAGGCCGTGGGCGAGATCAAGGGCGACAACGCCGACCAGGACGCGGGCATCCGCCTGGTGCTGAAGGCCATCGAAGCGCCCCTGCGCGAGATCGTCTACAACGCCGGCGGCGAAGCCTCGGTGGTCGTCAACGCGGTGCTGGCCGGCAAGGGCAACTACGGCTTCAACGCGGCCAACGACACCTACGGCGACATGATCGAGATGGGCATCCTGGACCCGACCAAGGTGACCCGCACCGCGCTGCAGAACGCCGCGTCGGTGGCCTCGCTCATCCTGACGACCGAGGCCATGGTCGCCGAGGCGCCGAAGGAAGACGCCCCGGCCATGCCGGGCGGCGGCGGCATGGGTGGCATGGGCGGCATGGGCATGGACATGTGATCGTCCGTGGCCGGGCCTCGTGCCCAGCCTCCGAAAGGGCCGCAGCGATGCGGCCCTTTTTCTTTGCCTTTTCTTCTGCGCATTTGTCGGCAGGACCGGGGGCCTTTTCAGGGGATCGGGGCGTCGGCCCGACAGGAAAATTCCCGGTTCATGCCCAGCGAAACGCCACACCCCGCCCTCCTCGCCTTCATCGAGGCGGAACTGCAGCAGACACCGCCCATGGTGGAGGACATGCTGAGGCGCACGGCGGACGCCATCCCGGCCGCGCTGGCCCGGCAGACGCCGGGCGAACGCCAGCAGTCGATGGAGCTGACCGAAGCGCTGCGCCGCCACGGCGCCGCGCTGGTCGGGCGCTACGTCGAGGCGCTGCGCGAGCAGGCGCTGCGGGCGGCCGGCTGCGAGTCGACGCCGGCGCAGGGCGCGCCCCGGGCGGCGACGCTCGAGCTGGTCGACGAGGACGCGGTGGCGGCCGAAGTGCAGCTGTCGCGCACCGTCGAGGCCATCGCCAGCGTCGCCGAGTACGAGGTGCGCGAGCTGCGCACCTACACCGCCGCGCTGGTCGGCGACGTCGACGTGGCGCAGGAGACGAACCCCTTCCGGCCGGACGCCCATGCACGGGCGCTGCAGGCGCTGGCCAACGCGCTGCCGCTGTCGCCGGCGCATCGGCTGCTGCTCATGCGTCAGGCCGCCTTCCCGCTGGCGCAGGCGCTGCGTCGCGCCTATGCCGCGGCCACCAGCCGGCTGGAAGCCGCGGGCGTGGAGCCCGGCGCCTACCGCACCATCGTGCTGAACGCCGGCACCCGCACCCGCTGGGACGCCGGTCTGCGGCCCAACACCAACCTGCAGGTGCTGCGCGACAGCCTGCCGATGCCGCTGGACCCGGCGCCCGCCCCAGCGGCCAGCGCCGCGCCGGCCAGTGCCCCGGCCGCCGACCCCCGCCAGATCGAACTGCTCGGCCGCCTCTTCGACAGCCTGCTGCGCGACGGGAAGCTGCGGCAACCGGTGCAATGGCTGGTCTCCCGACTGCAGTCGGCCGCGTTGCGCCTGCTGCTGAACGAACCGACGCTGCTCGACGGCTACCACCACCCGCTGTGGCAGTTCCTCGACCGTGCGGCCTTCCTGCTCGACCGGTCGCCGGCGGCGCAGGCGCACCTCACCTCGCTGGTCGACAACTTGGTCGCCGAGCCGCGGCAGGATGAGCGGCGCTACCAATGGGCGCTGGAGCGGCTGACCGCACTCGAGCGCCACCAGTTCGAGCAGCGCCGGCAGCAGTTCGCGCCGTCGCTGGCCGAGCTCGAACGCACCGAAGCCGGCCTCGCCCCGCCTCGCGACGCGGTGCCGACCACGCTCGACGTCGGCAACCTGCTCACGGTGCCGGCCGACCTGCTCGACACCCCCGGCGCGCACGGCGACGCCACCGAGGCCGAGCGCTGGCTGCAAGCGCAGCGCCCGGGCGACTGGTGCCGCTTCTTCCTGCAGGGCGAGTGGCGCGCGCTGCAGGCCATCGGCAGCGGTCCGCGCGGCGAACTGTGGCTCTACGCCGGCGACGACGGCCGGCCGTGGTGCCTGCGCCGCGGCGCGCTGCAGCGGCTGCGCGCCGAAGGGCTGGCGAAGGCGCTGCTGCCGCGCTCGCTGCTCGAACGCGCCGCCCGCCGGGTGCTCAAGGACCTGGCACCGCTGGCCGAATAGGGCCGTCCGGCCTCAGGCCCGGGGCTGGGCATGGGCCCAGCCGTGCAGCAGCACCGCGGCGTCGTCGACGCCCTGCCGCTTCAACGCCGAGAACAGCGTGACGCCGATGTCGGCCTGCCCGCCGGCCAGCGCCCCCAGCCGGTCGCCGGCGGTGCGCAAGGCGGCATCGGCCTCGCGCCGGTTCAGCTTGTCGGCCTTGGTCAGCAGCACCAGCAGCTTGACCTCGCCGGTGCCCGCCCGCGGCGCGACGAAGTCCAGCAGCTGGTCGTCGAGGTCGGTGAAGCCCAGGCGCGAATCGACCATCAGCACCACGCCCGACAGGCTGCGACGGATCTCCAGGTAGCGCGCCATCACCTCCTGCCAGCGCAGCTTGGCGCTGCGCTCCACCGCGGCGTAGCCGTAACCCGGCAGGTCGGCGAACAGCGCGTCGGCGGCGTCCTTGGGGCCGAGTTCGAAGAGGTTGATGTGCTGCGTGCGGCCCGGTGTCTTCGACGCGAAGGCCAGCCGCCTCTGCTGCGCCAGCGTGTTGATGGCGGTGGACTTGCCGGCGTTGGAGCGGCCGACGAAGGCGATCTCCGGCAGCTCGGTGGGCGGCAGCTGGTCCAGCCGGCTGGCGGTGGTGAGGAAACGGGCGGTGTGGGTCCAGCCGAGGGCGGTCCTGGCATCGACGCTGGGCACCGGGGCGGAAGGGTCTGCGGGGGCGACCGAAGGGTCGCGGGCGTCGGTGCTCATGGGCCATTGTAAAATCGGTGGGTTTTCCCTCTCGCGGCACCTCACCCCATGACGGCTTCCCCGATCCGCCTCGCGAACCTTCACGCGGTGGCCCTGGCCTTCTGCCTTGCCCTCCCTGCCATGGCCGCGGAGAACGCTCCCGCACCCAAGATCGACCTGGCCCGCGGCCAGGCCATCGCCACGCAGGTCTGCGCGTCCTGCCATGCCTTCGACGGTGGCCGCGGCTCGCCGGCCCAGCCCATCATCGCCGGCCAGCACGCCGACTACCTGGTCAAGCAACTCGTCGAGTACAAGACCGACAAGCGCAAGAACCCGATCATGAAGGGCTTCGCCTCGGCGCTGTCCGAGGAGGACATGCGCAACGTCGCCGCCTTCTACGCCAGCAAGTCGGCCAAGCCCGGCTTCGCCAAGAACAAGGAACTGGTGGCCCTGGGCGAGAAGATCTACCGCGGCGGCGTCGCCGAGAAGGCGGTGCCCGCCTGCGCCGGCTGCCACAGCCCCACCGGCGCCGGCATCCCGGTGCAGTACCCGCGCATCGGCGGCCAGCACGGCGACTACACGCAGGCCCAGCTCACCGCCTTCCGCAGCGGCGCGCGCGCCAACAACCTGCCGATGCAGCAGATCGCCGCCCGACTGAGCGACAAGGAGATCCAGGCGGTCTCCGACTACATCGCCGGGCTGCGATAGGCCCGCCGCAGGGTCCGGCTTGGTCCGGCCCGGATAATCCTGCGATGTCCGCCAGCCTCCTGAGCCGCCCTGCCGACGCCCGCCGTGCGCGCGCCTGGCGCGACGCGCTCGAACTGCTGGCGTCGATGCGCTTCGCCATCGCGCTGCTCACCGTCATCTGCATCGCCTCGGTGATCGGCACCGTGGTGCAGCAGCAGCAGCCCACCGCCAACTACGTCAACCAGTTCGGTCCCTTCTGGGCCGAGCTGTTCGGCCGGGTCGGGCTGTACACCGTCTACAGCACCTGGTGGTTCCTGCTGATCCTGGCCTTCCTGGTCGCCTCGACCAGCCTGTGCATCGCGCGCAACGCGCCGAAGATCGCCGCCGACCTGCGCTCGACCAAGGAACGCCTGCGCGAGCAGGCGCTGCAGGCCTTCCACCACAAGGCGCAGGGCCGGCTGGCCGAAGACCGCGACAGCGCCTTCCAGCGCGTGAGCACGCTGCTGCAGTCCGCCGGCTGGCGCCCCAGGGTGCATCAGCGCCCGCACGGCGTGATGATCGCGGCGCGCAAGGGCGCGGCCAACAAGGTGGGCTACCTCGCCGCCCATTCGGCCATCGTGCTGATCTGCCTGGGCGGCCTGGTCGATGGCGACCTGGTGGTGCGCGCGCAGATGTGGTGGCAGGACAAGAGCGTCTTCACCGGCGGTGGCCTGCTGCGCGACGTGCCGGCCCAGCACCGCCTGGGCGCCGACAACCCGACCTTCCGCGCCAACCTGCTGGTGCCCGAGGGCGCGCGTGCCGGGGTGGCGGTGATCAACCAGCCGCGCGGGGTGGTGCTGCAGGAGCTGCCCTTCGACATCGAGCTGACGAAGTTCATCGTCGAGTACTACGACACGGGCATGCCCAAGCTGTTCGCCAGCCAGGTCGTCATCCACGACCGCGAGACCGGCGAGCGCAAGGCGGCCACCGTGAAGGTCAACGAGCCGGCCTTCCACCGCGGCATCGCCATCTACCAGAGCAGCTTCGACGACGGCGGCTCCAGCGTCACCCTGCGGGCGCTGCCGCTGAACGGCGCCGGCGCGCCGTTCGAGGTCAAGGGCACCGTGGGCGGCAGCACCGAGCTGAAGGCGGGCGCCGACCAGACGCTGACGCTCGAATTCAGCGGCCTGCGTGTCATCAACGTGGAGAACCTCGGCGGCAGCGGCGCCGGCGCCCCGGGCTCGACCGACGTGCGCCGGGTCGACCTGGCCAGCGCGCTGGGCGATCACCTCGGCTCGGGCGCCAAGTCGAACAAGCCGAAGACGCTGCGCAACGTCGGCCCGTCGGTGAACTACAAGCTGCGCGACGCCGCCGGCCAGGCGCGCGAATTCCACAACTACATGCTGCCGGTGGAGGTGGACGGCCAGCGCGTCTTCCTCGCCGGCGTGCGCGACAGCCCCGACCAGAGCTTCCGCTACCTGCGCATCCCGGCCGACGACACCGGCGCGCTCGACGGCTGGCTGCGGCTGCGCCACGCCCTGGCCGACGGCGCCCTGCGCGACCAGGCGGTGCAGCGCTACGTGCGCCGTGCGGCGCCCGCCGACCGGCCGGAGATGGCCGAGCAGCTGCGCGCCACCGCCGACCGCGCGCTGGCGCTGTTCGCCGGCGCCGTGCCGACCGGCGACGGGGCGACCCAGCCGCGTGGGGGGCTGCAGGCGCTGGCCGACTTCCTCGAAAGCACCGTGCCCGAGGCCGAACGCGGCCGCATCTCCGAGGTGCTGCTGCGGGTGCTCAACGGCTGCCTGCTCGAACTGGCGCAACTGTCGCGCGAGCGCGCTGGCCTGCCGCCGCTGCCCGCCGACGAGGCCACCCAGGCCTTCATGACGCAGTCGGTGATCTCGCTGTCCGACAGCTTCCACTACCCGGCGCCGCTGCTGCTGTCGCTGACCGGCTTCGACCAGGTGCAGGCCAGCGTCTTCCAGGTCGCGCGCGCACCGGGCAAGACCCTGGTCTACCTGGGCGCGGTGCTGCTCATCATCGGCGTCTTCGCGATGCTGTATGTGCGGGAACGCCGGCTGTGGGTCTGGCTCGAAGACGGTCATGGCGGCGGCAGCCGCGCCACCATGGCGCTGTCGAGCACCCGCCGCACCCTGGACACCGACCGCGAGTTCGAGCGGCTGCAGCAGGCGGTGCTGGGCACCGCCGCCGCGCCGACGCCCGCGCCGGCCGCCTGACGAGGCCCCCCGATGACCCTGCTCTCCACCCCTCCCCCCACGCCGACCGACGGCCGGACGCTGCCGCTGCACACCGGCGGCCCGCTCGCCGGCCGCACACGCTACGACTGGCTCTACGCGCTGCTGGTGGTGGTCGGCGCCGGTTATGCCTTCGCGCGCTACGGCGCCGCGATGGACGGCTACGAGAAGGGCATCCTCGCCGGTGCGGTGCCGGTGCTGATCGGCCTGGGCTGGTTCTGGGGGCCGCTGCGCACGCTGTCGCTGGCGGTCGGCGCGGCCAGCCTGCTGGCCATCGGCCTGTACGCCCGCACGCCCGATGCCTTCGGCGCCGACCTGGCCGCGGGCGAGCAGGTCTTCCTGCTCAAGTACTTCCTGTCCAGCCAGAGCGCCATCCTGTGGATGGGCGTGCTGTTCTTCATGAGCACCGCCTTCTACTGGATCGGGCTGGTCGGCCGCGCCCCGGCCGGCGGCGGCGACCCGGCCGCGGCGCGCATCGGCTCGCGGCTGGCCTGGGCCGCGGTGTTCATGGCGCTGGTCGGCACGATGGTGCGCTGGTACGAGAGCCACCAGATCGGCCCCGACATCGGCCACATCCCGGTGTCCAACCTGTACGAGGTGTTCGTCCTCTTCTGCTGGATGACGGCGCTGTTCTACCTCTACTTCGAGCAGCGCTACGCGGCGCGCGCGCTCGGCGCCTTCGCCATGCTGGTGGTCAGCGCGGCGGTGGGCTTCCTGCTCTGGTACACGGTGGTGCGCGAGGCGCAGGAGATCCAGCCGCTGGTGCCGGCGCTGCAGAGCTGGTGGATGAAGCTGCACGTGCCGGCCAACTTCATCGGCTACGGCACCTTCGCCATCGCCGCCATGGTGGCCTTCGCGTACCTGGTCAAGCACCACGCCGGCGAGACGCGCTGGTGGAAGCTGGCGCCGCTGTGGGCGCTGGGCGTGGTGCTGTGCTTCGAGCCGCTGGTCTTCCGCCGCGGCGCGCCGTCGGGCAGCGGCTACTGGGTGGTGTACTTCGGCCTCAGCGCCTTGATCGTCGCCGGCATCCTGGCCGCGCGCCGGCGCATCGCGGCGCGGCTGCCCGCGTTCGACCTGCTGGACGACGTGATGTACAAGTCCATCGCGGTCGGCTTCGCCTTCTTCACCATCGCCACCATCCTCGGCGCCTTCTGGGCCGCCGAGGCCTGGGGCGGTTACTGGAGCTGGGACCCGAAGGAGACCTGGGCGCTGATCGTCTGGCTCAACTACGCGGCCTGGCTGCACATGCGGCTGATGAAGGGCCTGCGCGGCACGGTGTCGGCCTGGTGGGCGCTGGTCGGCCTGGTGGTCACCACCTTCGCCTTCCTCGGCGTCAACATGTTCCTGACCGGCCTGCACTCCTACGGCGAACTTTGAGGCGGCAGGCCGGTCGCATCCGGCCTGCGGCGCGCCTCGTAGGGTTGGTGGAGACGGGCGGCCGCCCCGCCCCAACTGGAGACGTCGATGCACCTGCTCAAGCACCCCCTTCGGTACGGCCAGCCCGCCGCCGCCGAGGTCACGCCGCCGGCGGTCTGGCAGCAGCGCCGCACGCTGCTGCAGGCCGGCGCGCTGACGCTGTCCGGTGCCGCCGCCCTGCTGCCCGACGCGGCGCGGGCCGTGACGGCCCCCGGCAAGCTCGCCGCGTTGCCCGGTGCCGCCAGCAAGGTGGCCGGGGCCAGCACCGACGAGAAGCTCACCGCCTACGAGGACGTCACCACCTACAACAACTTCTACGAGTTCGGCACCGACAAGTCGAACCCGGCCCAGTCCGCGCCCAAGCGGCTGAAGACCCGGCCCTGGACCGTCTCCGTCGAGGGCGAGGTGAAGAAGCCGCGCACCTTCGGCATCGACGACCTTCTGAAATTGAGCCCGATGGAAGAGCGCATCTACCGCATGCGCTGCGTCGAGGGCTGGTCCATGGTCATCCCGTGGGTGGGCTACTCGCTGGCCGAGTTGATCCGGCAGGTGGAGCCCACCGGCAACGCCCGCTTCGTCGAGTTCACCACCCTGGGCGACAACAGGCAGATGCCGGGCTTGAGCCTGTCCGTGCTCGACTGGCCCTACAAGGAAGGCCTGCGGCTGGACGAGGCGATGCACCCGCTGACGCTGCTGTCCTTCGGCGTCTACGGCGAGGTGCTGCCGAACCAGAACGGCGCGCCGGTGCGGCTGGTGGTGCCCTGGAAGTACGGCTTCAAGTCGTCGAAGTCCATCGTCAAGATCCGCTTCGTCGAAAAGCAGCCGGCCACCGCCTGGCAGGTGGCCGCGCCGCGGGAGTACGGCTTCTACTCCAACGTGAACCCGGACGTCGACCACCCCCGCTGGAGCCAGGCCACCGAGCGCCGCATCGGCGACGCCGGCGGCCCCTTCGCCAAGCGCCGCAAGACGCTGATGTTCAACGGCTACGAGCCGCAGGTGGGCCAGCTCTACACCGGCATGGACCTCAAAAGGTTCTACTGATGTCGGCCGTCGCCGGCCGTCGGTCGCCGGCGGTGCAGCGCGCGCTGCTGCACCCGCTGGCCAAGCCGGTGCTGTGGGCGCTGTGCCTGGCGCCGCTGGCCTGGCTGGTCTTCGCCGCCTTCACCGACCGGCTGGGCGCGAACCCGGCGGAGGCGCTGGTGCGCGGCTCCGGCGACTGGACCCTGCGGCTGCTCTGCGCCACGCTGGCCGTCACCCCGCTGCGCCAGCTCACCGGCTGGCATGCGCTGGCGCGCTTCCGGCGCGCGCTCGGCCTCTTCACCTTCGGCTGGGGCCTGCTGCACTTCCTCGCCACCGCCTGGCTGGACTTCGGCTTCGACTGGCCGGCCGTGGTGGCCGACATCGCCAAGCGGCCCTTCATCCTGGCCGGCAGCGCCGCGCTGCTGCTGATGCTGCCGCTGGCGGCGACCTCGTTCAACGCCGCCATCAGGCGCCTCGGCGCCCGGCGCTGGCAGGCGCTGCACCGGCTGGTCTACGCCTCGGCCGGGCTGGCGCTGCTGCACTTCTTCTGGATGCGCGCCGGCAAGAACAACTTCGGCGAGCCGCTCGTCTACCTGGCCGTCATCGGCGTGCTGTTGGGCTGGCGCATCGTGCGGGCGCGCCGGTCGCCGCGCCGGGCGTGACGGGTTGCACAGCCTCCCCGCGGCTGGGGGAGGCGCCGGCGGCGGCCACCCTCCGGTCGGGGGCGTGTGGCACGGCGGAGGCCTTCGTAGGATGGGCCATGCCGATGCACACCCCCAGCCTGATGACACCCACCGACCTCACCGCCGCCCGTGCCCGCCTGTGCGACGCCCTGAACCGCCTCGACCAGGTGGAGCAGCAGGCCGGCGCCGCCGCCCGCGCCGAGGCGCTGGGCCAGGTGGCCACCGCCTACCGCGAGATGGGCGGCTGGCGCGAGGCCGAGTGGTCGCTGAAGCAGGCGCTGTCGCTGGCCCTGGCCTTGGGCGCGCCCGACCTGGCGGTGGACCTGCAGTGCGAACTGGCCGAGGTCACCCGTGCGCTGGCCGGCGAGGCCCGCGAACAGGGCGACGAAGGCGCCGCCCGCGCGGCGCTGGAGCGCTGCCGCGACCACTGCTACGCCGCCGTGGCGCAGGCCCGGCACGTGGCCGACCCGCACTGGGAGGTGCGCGTGCTGGTCCGCGTGGCCGAGGTGCTGGAGCACTGCGGCGACCGCCACGACGCGCTGGCCCTGCAGTGCCGCGCGCTGGACATGATGTGCCGCCAGGAGGCCGGCGTCTGCACGCCGGCCGCGCAGCTCACGGCACCGCAGCCGCTGATGTAGCCGCCTGCGGCGCGCGCTGGCGACCCAGCACCGGCGCCAGCGCCACCCCGGTGTGCGTGCCCGCGGCCACCACCTGCTCCGGCGTGCCGGCGGCCACCACCCGGCCGCCGCCGGTGCCGCCCTCGGGGCCCAGGTCGACGACCCAGTCGGCCTCGGCGATCACGTCGAGGTCGTGCTCGATCACCACCACCGAATGGCCGCCGTCGACCAGCCGGTGCAGCACGTGGATCAGCCGTTCCACGTCGGCCATGTGCAGGCCCACCGTCGGTTCGTCCAGCACATAGAGCGTGTGCGGCGGCTTCTGACCCCTTCGCGTCACGTCGTCTCGCACCTTGCTCAGTTCGGTGACCAGCTTGATGCGCTGCGCCTCGCCGCCGCTCAAGGTGGGTGAGGGCTGGCCCAGCGTCAGGTAGCCCAGGCCGACGTCCTTGAGCAGCTGCAGCGGGTGGGCGATGTTCGGCATCGAGGCGAAGAAGTCCACCGCCTCGTCCACCTCCATGGTCAGCACGTCGCCGATGCTCTTGCCGCGCCAGCTCACCGCCAGCGTCTCGGCGTTGAAGCGCTGGCCGTGGCAGCTGTCGCAGGGCACCTTCACGTCGGGCAGGAAGCTCATCTCGATGGTGCGCACGCCCTGGCCCTCGCAGGCCGGGCAGCGCCCGCCGCCGGCGGCGGTGTTGAAGCTGAAGCGGCCGGGCGCATAACCGCGCGCCTTGGCCTCCAGCGTCTCGGCGAACAACTTCCGGATGGCGTCCCAGAAGCCGATGTAGGTGGCGGGGCAGGAGCGCGGCGTCTTGCCGATCGGCGTCTGGTCGACCTCCAGCACGCGGTCGATGGCGCCGGAGCCGGTCAGGCCCTCGCAGCCCGACAGCAGCACCGCCTTGCCGCGGTTCGACACCTGCGCGTGCACGTTGGCCAGCAGCACGTCGCGGGCGAGCGTGCTCTTGCCGGAGCCGCTGACCCCGGTCACCGCCACCAGCCGCTGCAGCGGCACCGCAACGTCCACCGACTGCAGGTTGTGCAGGTTCGCGCCCTTGAGCTGCAGCGCGAGGCCGTCGGCCGCCACCGGCCGCCGCGTGTGCAGCGGGTGCACCAGCGGGTTCGCCAGGAAGCGGCCGGTCAGCGAGGCCGGCGCGTCGGACAGGTCCTGCGCGCTGCCCTGCGCCACCACCGTGCCGCCGCGCTTGCCGGCGCCGGGGCCGATGTCGATCAGGTGGTCGGCGCGGCGGATGGTGTCCTCGTCGTGCTCCACCACGACCAGCGTGTTGCCCTGGTCGGACAGCGTCTGCAGCGCGTCGAGCAGGATGCGGTTGTCGCGCGGGTGCAGGCCGATGGTGGGCTCGTCGAGCACGTAGCACACGCCCTGCAGGTGGCTGCCCAGCTGCGCCGCCAGGCGGATGCGCTGCGCCTCGCCGCCCGACAGCGTGGGCGCCGCCCGGTCCAGCGTCAGGTAGCCCAGGCCCACCTGCTCGAGGAACTGCAGCCGGCTGGCGATCTCGGTCACCACGTCGCGGGCGATGGCCTCGTCGCGCCGGGCCAGCGCGCCTTCGGCCTGCAGGCGTCGCACCCAGTCGCGCGACTCACCGACCGACCACGACGCGACTTCGCTGATCGGCTTGCCGTCGAAGCGCACCGCCCGCGCGGTGGGGTTCAGCCGCGCGCCCTCGCACTCGGGGCAGGGCGCGTCGGCCACGTCCTCCACCTCGGGCTCCTCGGACGGGAAGCTCTGCTCGCGCCCGCGGTCGTTGTCCTCGCGCACCGAATCGTCGAAGGCCTTGCGCTGCTCGCGGGTGAGCGCCAGGCCGGTGCCGACGCAGGTGCCGCACCAGCCGTGCTTGGAGTTGTAGGAGAAGAGCCGCGGGTCCAGCTCCGGGTAGCTGGTGCCGCAGGTGGGGCAGGCGCGCTTGGTGGAGAACACCTTGACCTGCCCCAGCCCCTGCACCGAACGGCCGGCCTCCAGCGCCTCGGCCAGGCCGTCCAGCGGCGTCAGCAGGTGCATCACGCCCTTGCCCAGGTCCAGCGCCTTGGTCAGCAGCGCACGCAGCTCGGCCTCGTTCTCCGGGCCGATCACCAGGTCGCCGACCGGCAGCTCCAGCGTGTGCTCCTTGAAGCGGTCCAGCCGCGGCCAGGGATCGACCTTGATGAACTCGCCGTCGACGCGCAGGTGGGTGTGGCCGCGGCCCTTGGCCCATTTGGCCAGGTCGGTGTAGACGCCCTTGCGGTTGACCACCAGCGGCGCCAGCAGGCCGACGTGCTGGCCCCGGTGGTCGCGCAGCAGCTGCGCGGCGATGCTCTCGGCGCTCTGCGGCACCACCGGCGTGCCGTCCTTCAGGCAGTGCTGGATGCCCAGCTTCACCCACAGCAGCCGCAGGAAGTGCCAGACCTCGGTGGTGGTGGCCACCGTGCTCTTGCGGCCGCCGCGCGACAGCCGCTGCTCGATGGCCACGGTGGGCGGGATGCCCCACACCGCGTCCACCTCCGGCCGGCCCGCCGGCTGCACGATGCTGCGGGCGTAGGCGTTGAGCGATTCGAGGTAGCGCCGCTGGCCCTCGTTGAACAGGATGTCGAAGGCCAGCGTGCTCTTGCCCGAGCCCGACACGCCGGTGACCACGGTGAACTTGCCGCGCGGGATGTCCACGCTCAGCGACTTCAGGTTGTGCTCGTGCGCGTTGACGATGCGGATCGCGTCCTCGGCCTCGCGGCGCCCGGCCGCGTCGCGGCGGGCGTTGCGCAGCACGGTGGACAGCGGCACGCCCTCTTCGGCCTTGGGCACGCCGAGGCCCAGCGAGCGTTCGTACTCGCGCAGCGCCTGCGCGGTGTGCGAGCGGGTGTCGGCGCGCAGGTCGTCGGGCGTGCCGTCGAACACCTTCTCGCCGCCGCCCTCGCCGCCTTCGGGCCCCAGGTCGACGATCCAGTCGGCGCTGCGGATGACGTCCAGGTTGTGCTCGATGACGATCAGCGAATGGCCCGCCTCCAGCAGCTTGCGCAGCGCCCGCATCAGCTTGGCGATGTCGTCGAAGTGCAGGCCGGTGGTCGGCTCGTCGAAGAGGAACAGCGTGCCCTTCTTCGCCACCGCCTGGCGCGTGGCGCTGCGCTGGCTGGCCGCCTCGGCCAGGAAGCCGGCCAGCTTCAGCCGCTGCGCCTCGCCGCCCGACAGCGTGGGCACCGGCTGGCCCAGCCGCACGTAGTCCAGGCCCACGTCGACGATGGGCTGCAGCTTGTTGACCACCTCGCGGTCGGTGGCGAAGCAGGCCACCGCCTCGCTCACCGTCAGGTCCAGCACGTCGGACACGTTGAGCGACCGACCGCCGCGTTCGATGCGCACGTCGAGGATCTCGGCGCGGAAGCGCTTGCCGTCGCAGTCGGGGCAGCGCAGGTACACGTCGGACAGGAACTGCATCTCGACGTGCTCGAAGCCGGAACCACCACAGGTGGGGCAGCGGCCGTCGCCGGCGTTGAAGCTGAACATGCCGGCGCCGTAGCTGCGCTCCTGTGCCAGCGGCGCGGTGGCGAACAGCTTGCGGATCTCGTCGAAGGCGCCGACGTAGCTGGCCGGGTTCGACCGCGCGGTCTTGCCGATCGGGCTCTGGTCGACGAACACCGCGTCGGCCAGCAGCTCGGCGCCGAGCAGGCGGTCGTGCGCGCCCGGCGTCTCGGTGGCCTTGCCGAAGTGGCGGGCCAGCGCGGGGTACAGCACGTCCTGGACCAGCGTGGACTTGCCCGAGCCGGAGACGCCCGTGATGGCGACCAGCCGCTGCAGCGGGAACTCGACGTGCACGTCCTTGAGGTTGTGCTCGCGCGCGCCTTCGAGCACCAGCCGTGGCGTCGAATCGCCCACGTGGCGGCGGATGCCCATGCCGATCTGCTTGCGCGCGCCGAGGTAGGCGCCGGTCAGCGTGTCGGCCTGCGCCGCCTCGGCCGGCGTGCCGTCGAAGACGATCCGGCCACCCTTCTCGCCGGGGCCCGGACCCATGTCGATCAGCCGGTCGGCGGCCAGCATCACGGCCGGGTCGTGTTCGACCACCAGCAGCGTGTTGCCGGCGTCGCGCAGCCGGTGCATGGCCTCGACGATGCGCGCCATGTCGCGCGGGTGCAGGCCGATGCTGGGCTCGTCCAGCACGAACAGCGTGTTGACCAGCGAGGTGCCGAGCGCGGTGGTCAGGTTGATGCGCTGCACCTCGCCGCCCGACAGCGTGCGGCTCTGCCGGTCCAGCGTCAGGTAGCCCAGGCCCACCTCGCAGAGGTAGCGCAGCCGGTTGCGCACCTCGTCCAGCAGCAGCTTCAGCGCCTCGTCCAGCAGCGCGTCGTCGAAGCGCACGCGGTCGAAGAAGCGGCGCAGCCGGGCGATCGGCAGGCGCATCAGGTCGTGCAGCGCCAGGCCGGGCAACGCCTCGAGTTGCTCGCGGGTCCAGTCGACGCCGGGGGGCAGGAAACGCTGCGCCGGGTCGAGGATGTCGGCGAAAAGACCTGACGGCCCCTGGTCGTCGGGTACGACGACCGCCCCCGAGGGGGCTGGGCACCGTCTTCGGAGCGGCCGTGCGACGGCGCCCCGTCCGCGCCCAGCCGCCACAGCAGCGCCTCGGGCTTCAGCCGCGCGCCCTTGCAGGTGGGGCATTCGGTGTAGCTGCGGTACTTGGACAAGAGCACGCGGATGTGCATCTTGTACGCCTTGCTCTCCAGGTAGCCGAAGAAGCGGCGCACGCCGTACCACTGCTTGTTCCAGTCGCCCTTCCAGTTCGGCGAGCCCTCGATGACCCACTGGCGCTGCGCCTCGGTGAGCTGGTTCCACGGCGTGTCGCGCGGGATGCCGGCGTCGCCCGCGTACTTCATCAGGTCGTCCTGGCACTCCTTCCAGGCCGGCGTCTGCAGCGGCTTGATGGCGCCGTTGCGCAGCGTCTTCTTCTCGTCGGGAATGACCAGCCCGAAGTCCACGCCGATGACGCGTCCGAAGCCGCGGCAGGCCTCGCAGGCGCCGTAGGCCGAGTTGAAGCTGAAGAGCGCGGGCTGCGGGTCGGCGTAGCGCAGGTCGCTCTCCGGGCAGTGCAGGCCGGTCGAATAGCGCCAGCAATCGGTCGATCCATCCTCCCGGGTCACGTGCACATCGACCCGGCCACCGCCGCGCTTCAACGCCAGCTCGATCGCCTCGCCCACCCGCGCCTTGTCCGCCCCGGCGATGCGGAAGCGGTCGGCCACCACGTCGAGCAGCGTGTGCCGGCCCTTCGGCGTGTCGATCTCGCGCCGGCCCTGCACCCGTGTGAAGCCGCTGGCCGACAGCCACTGCTCGACCTCGGCGTCGCTCACGCCACCGGGCAGCTCGACGGGGAAGGTGAGCACCAGCCGGGGATCACCGGCCGCCTCGGCCCGCCGCCGCAGGTCGGCCTGGATGGTCTCCGGCGTGTCGTGGCGCACCGCCTTCGCGGTCTGCCGGTCGAACAGCACCGCCGCCCGCGCGTAGAGCAGCTTCAGGTGGTCGTTCAGCTCGGTCATCGTGCCGACCGTGGAGCGCGAGTTGCGCACCGGGTTGGTCTGGTCGATGGCGATGGCCGGCGGCACGCCCTCCACCTTGTCCACCGCCGGCCGGTCCATGCGGTCGAGGAACTGCCGGGCGTAGGCGCTGAAGGTCTCGACGTAGCGGCGCTGGCCCTCGGCGTAGACGGTGTCGAACACCAGGCTGGACTTGCCCGAGCCGCTGGGGCCGGTCACCACCGTCAGCTCGCCGGTGCGCAGGTCCAGGTCGAGGTTCTTCAGGTTGTGCTGTCGCGCGCCGCGGATGCGGATGACGCCGCTGGTCATGGGGGGTCCTGCAGGGGAGGCGGAAGGAGGGCCGGGCATTCTAGGGAGCCCCCCGGGGAGGCCGCCGGCCGCCCGGCCCATGCCCCGAGCCCGGGGCGGGCCGGGACGCAAGTCGCCGCCTGGACAATTTCAGCCTTGACAATCATTGCTTAGGCATTCAAATTCGCGGGATGGCCTCCTCGACCTCCCGCGCCCGTCCGGCGCCGCTGTACGACGGCGCCCACTACCGCTCCAGCGAGAGCGTGGGCTACCTGATGAAGCGGATCGTCTCCTCGATGAGCCAGCAGGTGGACGCCCGGCTGGCGCCGGTGGGCCTGACCAATGCGCAATGGGTGCCGCTGGTCAAGCTGCGCGAGCGGGGGCGCCTGCCGGTGGCCGAGATCGCCCGCGACACCCAGATGGACCCCGGCGCCATGACGCGGCTGCTCGACCGGCTGGAGAAGAAGGGCCTGTGCCGACGTGACCGCTGCACCGCCGACCGGCGGGTGGTCTGGGTGGCGCTCACCGAGGCCGGCGAGGCCGCCGCCGCCGCCCTGCCGCCCGTGCTGGCCGAGGTGCAGAACGCGCACCTGGCCGGCCTCAGCCGCGCCGAATGGCAGACGCTGCTGTCGCTGCTGCAGCGGGTGCACGACAACGCCGAGGCGCTGCGCGCCGCCACGCCGCCGCCCGAGGTGACGGAAGTCGACTGACCTCGCCGCCTGGGTTCCTCCTTGGCCCCCCGCAGACCGCCATGCCCGCCGCACCGCTCCGCCTCGATGCCCGCCCGCCCGCGCGCGGCCTGGCGCTGACCGCCCTGACCGCCCTCGGCGCGCTGGCCATGGCCGCGCTGCTGACGCTGGCCGGCTGCGCCGGCCCGGGCGACATGCGGCCGCGGGCGCAGCCGCTGGCCGCGGCGCAGGCCGGCCTGCAGCCGGGCGCCGCGCCGGTGGTCGCCGAGACCTGGTGGACCACCTTCGGCGACGCCCAGCTCGACGCCCTGGTCGCCAAGGCGCTGCAGGACCACCCCAACCTCACCGCCGCCGCCGCCCGCCTGGAGCGTGCGCGCGCCGCGGTCGCCGGCATCGACGCCGCGGGGTCGCCGCAGGCGCAGGGCAGCCTGGAGGTGAGCCGCCAGCGCTTCACCGAGAACGGCATCGTCCCGCCGCCGCTGGCCGGCAGCGTGCGCAACCTCGGCACCCTGCAGGCAGGCCTGTCGTGGGAGCTGGACTTCTTCGGCCGCCACCGCCACGAGCTGCAGGCCGCCCTCGGCGCCGAACGCGCCGCGCAGGCCGAGGCGCAGGGCGTCAAGGTGGCGCTGGCCGCCAACGTCGCGCGCACCTACTTCCAGCTCGGCCGGCTGCAGGCGCAGCGTGGGGTGGCGGACCGCACGCTGGCCCAGCGCGGCCAGCTGCTGGGCCTGATCCAGCAGCGGGTCCGCGCCGGCCTGGACACCCACGTCGAGCTGCGCCAGGGCGAAGGCGCCCTGCCCGAGGCGCGCCAGCAGATCGAGGCGCTGGACGAGCAGATCGCGCTCGCCCGCCATGCGCTGGCCGCGCTGACGGCACAGCCGCCCGGGGCGCTGCAAGGCCTGCAGGTGACGCTGCGGGACGGCGGCGCCCGGCCGCTGCCGGACGACCTGCCGGCCGACCTGCTGGCGCGCCGGCCCGACGTCGACGCCGCCCGGCTGCGCGTCGAGGCCGCCGCGGCCGACCTGCAGGCCGCGCGGGCGCAGTTCTTCCCCAGCGTCAACCTCACCGCCTTCGCCGGCTTCAACGCCGTCGGGCTGGACCGGCTGCTCGACCTCGGCAGCCGCCAGGCCGGCGTCGCGCCGGCGCTGCGGCTGCCGCTGTTGGACGCCGGCCGGCTGCGCGCCAACCACCGCGGCCGGGCGGCCGACGTCGATGCCGCCGTCGCCGCCTACAACGGCGCGGTGCTGGACGCGGTGCGCGACGTCGCCGACCAGGTGGCCTCGCTGCGCGCCCTCCAGCGCCAGCGGCAGGAGCAGGTGCAGGCACAGGCCGCCGCCGAAAGCGCCTACGACCTGGCCGTGCAGCGCTACCGCAGCGGCCTGAGCCCCTACCTCACCGTGCTGACCGCCGAGACCGCGGTGCTGGCGCAGCGCCGCGCCGCGGCCGACCTGCAGGCCCGCACGCTGGACACCGAGGTGGCGCTGCTGCGCGCCCTGGGCGGCGGCTACGGCCCGGACCCGCGCCTGGCCCGCGCCCCCTGACCCGGAAGACGACGATGAACCCGAACGACACGCCTGCACCACCCGCCCCCGCGCGCGCCGAGGCCCACGAGCGCCATCCCCGCCGGCGCCAGGCGCTGGGCGCGGTGGCCGCCGCGATGCTGCTCGGCGGTGCGGCGTACGGCGCCTACTGGGCGCTGGTGCTCAACCACTTCGAGCGCACCGACAACGCCTACGTGCAGGGCAACATCGTGCAGATCACGCCGCAGGTGGGCGGCACGGTGCTCGCCATCGGCGCCGACGACACCGACTTCGTCAAGGCCGGGCAGACGCTGGTCCGGCTGGACACCGCCGATGCGCAGGTGGCGCTCGACCAGGCGGAAGCCCAGCTGGCGCAGACCGTGCGCGAGGTGCGCACCCTGTACGCCAACAACGCCGCGCTGCGCGCCCAGGTGGCGCTGCGCCAGGCCGATGCCGCCCGCGCCCAGGCCGACCTGGCGCGGGCGCAGGACGACGTGTCGCGGCGCGCGCCGCTGGTGGCCACCGGCGCGGTGGGGCAGGAGGAGTTCAACCACGCCAACGCGCAGCTCACCGCCGCCCGCAGCGGCGTGCAGGCCGCGCAGTCGGCCGTCGCCGCCGCGAAGGAGCAGCTGCTGTCGGCCGAATCGCTGACCGACAACACCAGCGTCGAGCAGCACCCCAACGTGCAGCGCGCCGCGGCCCGGGTGCGCGAGGCGTACCTGGCGCTCAAGCGCGTCGACCTGCCGGCGCCGGTGGACGGCTACGTGGCCAAGCGCAACGTGCAGCTCGGCCAGCGGGTGCAGGCCGGCGCGCCGCTGATGACGGTGGTCGGCCTGCAGGACCTGTGGGTCGACGCGAACTTCAAGGAAAGCCAGCTGCGCCAGTTGCGCATCGGCCAGCCGGCCACGCTCACGGCCGACGTCTACGGCGAAAAGGTCGAGTACCACGGCGTGGTCGAGGGCCTGGGCGCGGGCACCGGCGGCGCCTTCTCGCTGCTGCCGGCGCAGAACGCCACCGGCAACTGGATCAAGATCGTGCAGCGGGTGCCGGTGCGCATCGCGCTGAACCGCGAGCAGGTGGCCGCGCACCCGCTGCGCGTCGGCCTGTCGATGGAGGCCAGGGTGGACGTCAGCAACACCGACGGCAAGGTGCTGGCCGACGCGCCGCGCCGGCAGCCGGTGGCGCAGACCCAGGTCTTCGACCGGCTGAACCGGGACGCCGACGAGGAGGTGCGCCGCATCATCTCGGCCCACGGCGGCAGGGCGCCCGCGCTGGCCCGCGCCAGCGCCCAGCGCCGGCCCGTCACCGACCGCCAGGACGCCGCGCACGTGGTGGCCCATGCCGTGAAGCCCTGATGTCGGCCGCCGCGCAGGACGCCGCCGCGCCGCCGCCGCTGACCGGCGGCGCGCTGGTGCTGGGCACGCTGGCGCTGTCGCTGGCCACCTTCATGAACGTGCTGGACACGTCGATCGCCAACGTGTCGCTGCCCGCCATCGCCGGCGACCTGGGCGTCAGTCCCCACCAGGGCACCTGGGTCATCACCAGCTTCGGCGTGGCCAACGCCATCAGCGTGCCGCTGACCGGCTGGCTGACGCAGCGCTTCGGCGCGGTGCGGCTGTTCACCGGCAGCATCCTGCTGTTCGTGCTGACCAGCTGGCTGTGCGGCTTCGCGCCGTCGCTCGGATGGCTGGTCGCCTTCCGCGTCATGCAGGGGCTGGTGGCGGGGCCGATGATCCCGCTGTCGCAGACGCTGCTGCTGTCCAGCTACCCGCGGTCCAAGGCCGGCACCGCGCTGGCGATGTGGTCGATGACGACGCTGGTCGCGCCCGTGGTGGGGCCGCTGCTGGGCGGCTGGATCACCGACAACATCGCCTGGCCGTGGATCTTCTACATCAACGTGCCGGTGGGCCTGGCCGCGGCCGCCGCCACCTGGGCGCTCTACCGCAAGCGCGAGACGCCGACCCGCAAGCTGCCGATCGACGGCATCGGCCTGGCCCTGCTCGTCGTCTGGGTGGGCGCGCTGCAGATCATGCTGGACAAGGGCAAGGAGCTGGACTGGTTCCACTCCGGCCTGATCGTCGTGCTGGCGCTGGTGGCACTGGTGGGCTTCCTGTTCTTCCTGGCGTGGGAGCTGACCGAGAAGCACCCGGTGGTGGACCTGCGCCTCTTCGGCCGCCGCGACTTCGCGCTCGGCACCGCGACGCTGTCGGTGGCCTATTGCCTCTTCTTCGGCAACGTGGTGCTGCTGCCGCTGTGGCTGCAGCAGTGGATGGGCTACACCGCCACCGCGGCCGGCATGGCGCTGGCGCCGGTGGGCCTGATGGCCATCGTGCTGTCGCCCTGGGTGGGCCGCAACGTGACGCGCTTCGATCCCCGCGCCATGGCCACCGGCTCCTTCCTGCTGTTCGCGCTGATCCTGTGGATGCGCGCGCAGTTCACCACGCAGACCGACCTCTGGCACATCCTGCTGCCCACCCTCATCCAGGGCGCGGCGCTGGCGCTCTTCTTCATCCCGCTGCAGAGCATCATCATGTCCGGCCTCAGCCCGGACCGCATGCCGGCGGCCTCGGGCCTGTCGAACTTCGCGCGCATCACCGCCGGCGCGATGGGCACCTCCATCGCCACCACGTTGTGGGACGACCGTGCCACCCTGCACCACGCCCACCTGGTCGAGCAGATGGGCGGCCCGGGCCAGCCGCAGACCGCCGACGCCTGGACCCGCCTGGCCGCCGCCGGCCTCAGCCCCGAGCAGATCGCCGTGCAGCTCAACCGGCTGGTCGACCAGCAGGCCTTCACCCGCGCGGTGGACGATGTGTTCTTCGGCTCGGCGGTGCTCTTCCTGCTGCTGATCGGCCTGGTCTGGTTCACGCGCCGGCCGGCGCGGGGCGCCGCGGTGGACGCCGGCGGCGCCCATTGAGGCGGCGCCGCCGCCTTCACACGGCGGCGAGGAACCGCTCCACCACCGACCACTGCCCCGGCGTGTTCAGCGCCGGCGCATGGCCGCAGCCGGGCACGGTGACCACCAGCGCCCGCGGGCCGCGCCGTCGCATCGCCTCGGCGGTCTCGGGCCGCAGCAGGTCGGAGTCCTCGCCGCGCAGGCACAGCACCGGCAACGCCAGCGAGTCCCAGGCCTCCCAGCGGGCGTAGTCGTCGGGGTGGTCGGTGAACTGGCGCACGATGGCCGGGTCGTAGTGCGGCGTCACCCGGCCGTCGGGCAGGCGGCGGGTGGAGGTCTCGGTCAGCCGGCGCCATTGCGCATCGGTCAGCTCGCCGTAGGGCGCGTAGGCGGCCCGGAAGAAGGCCTCCAGCTCGCCCACCGTGGCGAAGGCCGGCGGGTCGCCGACGTAACGCCGGATGCGGTCCAGCGCCGGCGCGGCCAGCTCGGGGCCGATGTCGTTGAGCACCAGCCGGCGGATGCGGCCCCTCAGCTCGGTTGCCGCCGCCAGCAGGCCGATCGCCCCGCCCATCGAGGTGCCCAGCCACAGGCAGTGGTCGAGGTTCAGGCCGTCGAGCAGCGCGCCGGCCAGCCCGACGTAGGACGCCAGGCAGTACTCGCGCGCCGGGTCCTCGGCCCACTGCGACAGGCCGCGGCCCACCGTGTCCGGGCAGATCACCCGCCAGCGCTGCGACAGGTGCGCCGCGATGTCGTCCATGTCGCGCCCGGTGCGCGCCAGGCCGTGCCAGGCGATCACCGTCTCGGCGTGCTCGGCCCCCACTCGGTGTAGTGGAGCTCGCGGCCGGCGCAGCGCAGGTAGCGGGAGTGCATGGACGACATCGGGATCACGCCTTCGCTCAGTCGGGGACCGTGATGGCGAGAGACGACCCGGCGGTGGCGATGAAGCCGATGGCGCTGCCCAGCGCCGGGGTGGCGGCGATCGCCGGCACATGGGCCGTCGTCAACGCCGGCGCCGCGCCGGGTGTGCCGCCACGCGGGGTGGTGCGCACCACCTGGCTGAACGGAAGCGCGGTGCCGCTGCGCAGGTGGGCCCACATGGCGTCCATCGCCTGATTGAAGTAGACGTGCAGCGGCACGAAGCGGTTGTCGAAGCCGCTGAACGGCAGGAAGCCGTCGAAGTGCTGCGCGTTGGTCACCTCGATGTAGCGCAGCCGGCTCGCGCTGCCCTCGGTCACCTGGTTGAAGGCGGTGTAGGCGCGGGCGTTGTTGTTGACGGGGATCAGCGCATCGCTGCGGCCGGCGACGATCAGCGTGGGCTTGCCGCGCAGGTTGCCGTTGACCAGCACCTCCGCGATGCCGGCCCGCACGGCCGCACTCTGCGCCGCAGTGGGCCGGGTGCTGGTGGCGGTGGCCGTCAGCGCCGCGCCGGTCTCGTCCACGCCGGTCACCAGGGCGCGCTGGCACAGCGCGGCGTCGAGGCCGAAGTCGAGCACGCCGGTGGACGGCGACACCGCGAACGACCACAGCTTGGCCCCGCCCACCGAGTTGTTGTAGACCACCGCCGGCAGGTTGTTGCCCGCACCGCCGTTGGCCGTGCCGTTCTGCAGCGCGAAGCTCTGCGCCTTCCCCGCCGCCGTCATCGCCACCGGCGAGCCCGTCGCGTCCACCGCGGCGAAGCTGGTGTTGCACAGGTTCTCGTCCAAAGGGAAGCGACCGTAGGCCCACGGGTACATCGCCGACAGGATGGGACCGTTGCCCAGGCCGTAGTGCGCACTGTGCATGAGGTCGTGCTCGGCGGTCCAGCCGAAGGCGCGCAGCTTGGCCAGCGCATCCGCAGCGCGCTGGTCGGTGGTGGCGCCGCTCACCAGTCCCTTGGCGGCCAGGCCGGCGCAGCGATTGGTGGCGATGGCCGTCAGCGTGGCGTTGCCGCGGATCAGGTTGAACACCGACACCTCGGCCATCGCGGCGGCCGGGGCCAGCGCGGCGCAGGGTTGGTACAGGTTGCCCAGCGTGACGAAGTCGGCCAGCGTCTTGCCCTGCCCGGTGACCGGCGCGCCCGCGAACTGGATGGCGTAGCCGCTGGCGGTGGGCATCTCGGTGACCGGCTCACCGGCGACCACGCCGTCGATCAGGCCGTCGCCGTCCAGTTCGGCGGCGCGAATCACCGCCGCCCCGCCGTTGGACACCGAGCCGGCGATGACCAGCGTATTGGCGGCGGTGAACGGCACCGGGTTCTGGGCATCGCCGTAGCGCTCGTTGAGCACGTACAGCGCATAGCGGGCGGCGACCAGCGTGTCGCTGCCCCAGTCCTTCTCCGGGTTCTGCTGCGACTGCGCCTGCTTCACCCCCAGCCGGTTCGGCAGGGCGGCGTTGAACGCCGTGCGCGCGGCATCGGTGAGGCCGGCGACGAAATGGGCCAGCGCGCCGGCGGCCGAGCGCGCGGCTCGCGGGCCGTCGACCCGGTTCACCGAGTCGTCGCCGGGGTCGTACAGCCCGATGCCCTTGCCGGCGTCGGTCAATGCCACCGCGCAACCCTGCTTCAGGCCCCACTCGGCGGAGGTGCCGATGGCACCGTAGACGCCACGCGAGCCGGACGACGGCCCGAGCACGATGCAGGGCCGGGCGGTGTTGAAACTGTCGGGCACCTGCACCGCCATGACGGTCTGCTTGCGCCCGCTGCCGTCGTCCAGCACCGCCAGCGACTCGCGGCCCGGCACCAGCCCCTCGCCCGCGGTGACGGTGCCGTCGATGGCCACGTTGGGGCCGTAGAGCCGGCCGAAGCCGCCGTTGGCGGTGAAGTCCACCAACCCGCGGTAGTTGCTGTAGATGGCGTTGCGGCGCAGCTCCAGCGCGGTCGGGTTCAACGGATCGGCGTAGACCGGCACGGCGGCGGCCGCCAGTCCGATGCGGCCGAGTCCGGCCGTCAACAGGTCCTGCGTAGCGGCGCTGGTGCCGTTGCCCGGCGTGGTGGCCGCATAGGTGGTGGTGGACACCACCGTCACGCCCTGCGGCAGGCGGTTGACCGGAGGGTCGCCGCCGCCGCAGGCGACCAGCAGGCACGTGCCCGCGGCCAGCGGCGTCAGCCGGGCCGCGCTGGCGTGAAGGGTGGAAGGTTTCGGCATCATCGTTGTCTCCCTGTCTGTTGTGGCGATGAAGGCGAAGCGGGACGGGGCAGGCGCGGGCCGCGACGCTGGCGCAGCCGGCCGACGATGCCGGTCGGGAAGTGGTAGACCGACAGCACGAAAAGCACGCCCAGCCACAGCAGCCAGCGGTCGGGCGAGATGAGCTGGGCGGCGACGGGCACGCCGTCGATGGCGGTGGACGCCAGCTTCATCAGGTCCTGCAGGTAGTTCTGCGCGACGACGAAGAGCACGCTGCCGATCACCGCGCCGTACAGCGTGCCCATGCCGCCGATGACGACGATGAGCAGGATGTCCAGCATGATCTCGAAGCTGAGCGTGGTGTCCGGCCCGGTGTAGCGCAGCCACAGCGCCAGCAGCGCGCCGGCCACGGTCGCGAACAGCGCCGACAGCACGTTGCTCCAGGTGCGGTAGACCACGGTGCGGAAGCCGATCGCCTCGGCCCGGAAGTCGTTCTCGCGGATGGCCTGCAGCACGCGGCCGAAGGGCGAGTTGACGATGCGCAGCAGCAGGCCGAACAGCACCACCACGGCGACGAAGATCAGGTAGTAGGTGAGCAGCCTGCCGTCCACCGTCACGCCGAGGAAGGGTTCCTCGAACGGCTCGAACGACGGCGACAGCCAGGCCGGGTTGCGGAAGGTCAGGCCGTCCTCGCCGCCGGTGAAGTCCGACAGCTGCGAGGCCAGCGTCTGGAACGCCGCCGCCACCGCCAGCGTGATCATGGCGAAGAAGATGGCCTTGACGCGCAGCGAGAACAGCCCGATCACCAGCGACACCACCAGCGAGACGGCCAGCGCCAGCGCGAGCCCGATCGCCACCGCGCCCCAGCCCGCGCCCAGCTTGCTGCTGGCGATGGCCACGCCGTAGGCACCGATGCCGAAGAACATCGTGTGCGCGAAGCTGACGATGCCGGTGTAGCCCAGCAGCAGGTCGTAGCTGGCCACCAGCAGGACGAAGACGAGGATCTTGGCCGCGACGTTGAGCGCCTTGCTGCCGGGGAAGAGGAAGGGCGCGGCCAGCAGGCCGAGGAAGACGAGCACCAGGGCCAGCGAGAGCCAGCGGCTCTTCGGCAGGTCGTGCGACAGCATCCGATTCAGCATCGACCGCCTCACCGGTTCGTCACCGGGTACAGGCCCTGCGGCCGCCACAGCAGCACCGCGACCATCAGCCCGATGTTGGAGAACAGCGCCACCTTGGGCGCGAGGAAACCGGTGTAGTTGGCCATCAGGCCCACCGCCAGCGCGCCGACGAAGCAGCCCAGCGTGGACCCCAGCCCGCCGATGATGATGACGATGAAGATCAGCACGTTGACCTGGGCGCCGATCTGCGGCGTCACGCTCTGCTGGTACAGGCCCCACATCACGCCGCCCAGGCCGGCCAGCGCGGAGCCGGCGGCGAAGACGCCGACGAAGAGGCGCCGGATGCGGTAGCCCAGGCTCTCGACCATCTCCCGGTCCTGCACGCCGGCGCGGATGAGCAGGCCGACCTTGGTGCGGTTCAGCGCCCACAGCAGCGCGATGAAGACGACCAGACCGATGGCCACCGCGAGCAGGCGGTAGCGCTCCACCGCGGCGTCGCCGAAGATCACCGCGCCGCGCAGCGCCTCGGGCAGCGGCAGCGCCACCTGCTGCGGCCCCCACACCACCTTGATCAGCTCCTCGCCGACGATCATGCCGCCCATGGTGATGAGGATCTGCTTCAGGTGCTGGCCGTAGACCGGCCGGACGATCAGCCGCTCGAAGGCCAGGCCCAGCGCACCGGCCGCGGCCATCGCCACCAGCATCGCGGCGAACACGGCGGCCAGGTTCTGCCACACCACGCCCGAGCCCGCCCAGTCGGCCATGCCGCCGAGCACGCTGGTGGCGACGAAAGCGCCGAGCGCGATGAACACGCCGTGGCCGAAGTTCAGCACGTCCATCAGGCCGAAGACCAGCGTCAAGCCGGAGGCGATGATGAAGACGATGAAGCCCATCGCCAGGCCGGCGACGGTGAGCGTGAGCCAGGTCGAGGGGCTGCCGATCAGCGGCAGGGCGATGGCGGCCAGCGCGACCAGCAGCGCCAGCGGCTTCCAATCGAAGCTGGCCTTCGGCACGGCGGCGGGTGCGCTGGTGCCAGGCAGGGTCGTGGCGGTGCTGCTCATCGCGTCGCTCACTGGTGCGCCGCCAGCGACAGCCCCAGCAGCCGCTGCTGCAGGCCCTCGTCGGCGGCCAGCTCGGCCATGTCGCCGGCGTGCACCACGCGGCCGTCGTCCATCACCGCGACGCGGTCGCCCAGGGCTTTCGCCATCATGAAGTTCTGCTCCACCAGCAGCAGCGTGGTGCGCTGCCGCTTGAGTTCGTTGAAGGCGGCGATGAGGTTCTGGATGATCGACGGCGCCAGCCCCTTGCTCGGCTCGTCGATCAGCAGCAGGCGGCGCGGCTCGACGATGGCGCGGGCCACGGCCAGCATCTGCTTCTGCCCGCCGGACAGCTTGCCGGCCGGGTAGAGCCAGAACTTCTTCAGCGCCGGGAAGAGGCCGAAGATCCACTCCAGCCGCCGGGTGTCCAGGTCGTCGGCGGTGCGCGCGCCGCGGGCGGCCAGCAGCAGGTTCTCCTTGACCGTGAGGTCGCCGAAGATGCCCATGTTCTCCGGCACGTAGGCGATGCCGAACTGCGCGATGTCGGGCGTGGCCATCTGGCCGCCCGGACCGCCGATGGGGCGACCGTCGAAGGCGATGCGGCCGCGGCCGGTCGGCCACAGGCCCATGATGGTCCGCAGCGTGGTGGTCTTGCCGGCGCCGTTGCGGCCGAGCAGCATGGTCACCTCGCCCTCGCGCACCTGCAGGTCCACGCCATGCAGGATGTGGTACGCGCCGATGTGGGTGTGCACGCCGCTCAGCGTGAGCAGGGCGTCAGCCATTCGTAGCCTCCGCCGGTGCCGTGCCCAGGTACGCCTGCTGGACCACGGGCGAGGCGATGACCTCCGCCGGGTCGCCGTCGGCCACCTTCTGCCCGTTGTGCAGCACCACGATGCGGTCGGCCAGCTCGCGCACGACGTCCATCTTGTGCTCGACCAGCAGCAGCGTGCGGTCGCGCCGCGACTTGAGCATGCGGACGAGGTCGAGGATGACCGGCACCTCGTCCACGCTCATGCCGGCGGTGGGCTCGTCGAAGAGGTAGACCTTGGGGTCCAGCGCCATCAGCAGCGCCACCTCCAGCTTGCGCTGGTCGCCGTGCGGCAGGCTGGCCGCGGTGGCCTCGGCCTTGTCGGCCAGCCGCACCTGCCCGAGCAGCGCGTTCGCCTCGTCGATCCAGGCGCTGCGGTCCAGCCACACCCGCAGCAGGTCCAGCCCGCCGACGCCGCCGCCCTCGCCCCGGCCCTGCTGCCGCGCCTGCACCGCCAGCCGCACGTTCTCCAGCACGCTGAGGTTGGGAAACAGCTGCGTCAGCTGGAAGGCCCGGCCCAGCCCCCTGCGGGTGCGCAGCGGCGCCGGCAGGTGGGTGATGTCCTCGCCGTCCAGCAGCACGCGACCCGCGCTGGCCTTCAACTGCCCCGAGATGAGGTTGAAGTAGGTGGTCTTGCCCGCGCCGTTGGGGCCCACGATGGCCGTCAGCGTGCCCGCTTCGAACGAACACGTGACGCCATCGACCGCCACATGCCCGCCGAACCGGATCGTCAAACCCTCGGTCTTCAGCACGACACCCTCAACGTTCTGACTGGAGCCCCCTCTTGGAGGGGGCCGGGGGAGTTCAACGAACCGCCGATGGCGATCCGGTCCGCAGCGGCCTACCGGCCGTTGCGGATCGGAATCGTCATCTCTTCGGGCTTGATCTCCCGGATGAGCTCGGGCACGCCCCAGGCGAAGGCCGGGTCCGCCTTGATCTTGAAGTGGTACATCGACTGCATCGCCTGGTGGTCCTCCTTGCGGAAGGTCATGCGGCCCTTGGGCGACTCGAAGCTCATGCCCTCCATCGCGGCGATGAGCTTGTTGGTGCCGGTGTCGCCGTTGGTCTTCTTCAGCGCCTCGACGATGGCGATGCCGGCGCTCATGCCGCCCGCGGTGAAGAAGTCCGGCGGTGCCTTGAACTGGCGGTAGTGGTTGGCCACCAGCCATTCGTTGACCGGGTTCTTCGGGATGCCGAAGTAGTAGTACAGCGCCCCCTCCATGCCGGGGAACTGCTTGTAGGCCACCATGGCCGGCAGGATGTTGCCGCCGGTGGCCAGCTCGATGCCGTAGCGCTTCTGCAGCTCCAGCTCGGCGAACTTGCTGAACGGGCTGGACGCGCCGGCCCACACCACCCAGACGAACTTGCGGCCCGGCTGGTCCTTGAGCCGGTCGACGATGCGCTGCAGGCCCGCGGTGTAGTCGGTGGTCGCCGGCGGCAGGTACTCCTCATGGACCAGCTTGGCGCTCTTGATGGCCTCCTTGAAGGCCTTGACGCCGTCGCGTCCGAAGGCGTTGTCCTGCGCCAGCGTGACGATGGTGTTGCCCGCCTTGTCCAGCGCCACCGCGTTGCTGATGGCGTCCTGGCTGCTGTTGCGGCCGGTGCGGAAGATGTACTTGTTCCAGCGGTCGCCGGTGATGGAGTCGGCCACCGCGGGCTCGACCAGCAGCACCTTCTTGTACTCCTCGGCCACCGGCAGCATGGCCAGCGCCACCGGCGAGGCGGTGGGCCCGACGGCGAGGTCGGCCTTGTCGTCGGCATACGCCGCGGCCAGCAGCGTCTTGCCGACGTCGGGCTTGCCCTGGTCGTCCTTCTCGATGACCACCAGCTTCTTGCCGGCCACCATCATCGTGCCGCCGGTGGCGTACTCCAGGCCCATCATCAGGCCGACCTGGGTCTGCTTGGCGTAGGCCTCCAGCGGGCCGGTCTTGCTGTAGACGTGGGCAATGCGGACCTCGCCCTTGGCCTGGGCCAGCGCCGGCTGCGGCGCCATGGCCAGCGCGGCCAGGCCGGCCGCGCCGAGGGTCGCCAGCGCGGCCAGGGCGGTCCGTCGGGGGGCGGTGTGTCGGGGCATCGGCGGTCTCCTTGCGCTTGTGTGTGCAGGGTCCAGCGCAAGAGGCAGGCCAATTCGCACCGAACCAGGGCATACCCTGACCCTGCCGGGCGCGACGCTGCACGGCTGCGGCGCTGCGTCGCCGCTGCGTCGGCTGGACGGACGGACAACGCGTTCGGTGTCCGGTCATCTGTCCGGCGGCCGGACAGACCGGGACGCTCAGCGCAGCGACCCGGCGGCCAGGCCATGCAGGGCGCCGCGTGGGGCAAGGCCAAGCGGTGAACGGCCGCGGCGGCGCCACCCCGACGCGCCGGCGCCGCCGGCGGCGCTCGGGCCGCGTGAGGAAGGCCCCACAAGCGGAAGGACGCAACGCTGCTGGCGGCGGCGCCCGGCGGTGCCTATGGTGGGCCGGCCGTGCACGACGCGCTGCACCCCTCGACCCCCCCTTCCGATCCTCCCGCACCGCCTGCCCATGCCCTCCGCGTCCAGCCCCATCCTTGAAGGCTTTCCCCACCCGCGGGGCGCCACCCACCTCGACGGCGGCGTCAACTTCGCGCTGTTCTCGGCCCATGCCACCCGCGTCGAGGTCTGCCTCTACGACGAGAGCGGTCAGCACGAGGTGGCCCGCCACACCCTGCCCGAGTTCACCGACGAGGTGTGGCACGGCTTCGTGCCGGGGCTGGGCCCCGGCACGCGCTACGGCTACCGGGTGCACGGTCCGTATGAGCCCGAGAAGGGCCACCGCTTCAACCCGAACAAGCTGCTGCTCGACCCCTACGCCAAGGCGCATGTCGGGCGCCTGCAGTGGCGCGACGAGCTGTTCGGCTACACCGTGGGCCACCCGGACGCGGACCTGAGCTTCGACGAGCGCGACAGCGCGCCCTTCGTCCCCAAGTGCGTGGTCGTCGACTCGCGCTTCCGGTGGACCGAGCGGGCGGCGACGCGCGTGCCCTGGGACCGCACCGTGTTCTACGAGGCGCATGTGCGGGGGGTCACCCAGCGCCACCCCGGCGTGCCGGCCGAGCTGCGCGGCACCTTCGCCGGGCTCGGCCAGCCGGCGGTGATCGAGCACCTGCGCTCGCTCGGCGTCACCAGCGTGGAGCTGCTGCCGGTGCACACCTTCCTCGACCAGTCCTTCCTGCTCGACAAGGGGCTGTCCAACTACTGGGGCTACGACACCATCGGCTTCTTCGCCGCCGACCCCCGCTACTTCCACCGGCCGGACATCGACGAGTTCAAGACCATGGTCGACCGCTTCCACGAAGCCGGCCTGGAGGTCATCCTCGACGTGGTCTACAACCACACGCCGGAGGGCAACGAGCTGGGGCCGACGCTGTCGTTCAAGGGCATCGACAACGCCAGCTACTACCGGCTGCTGCCCGACCAGCCGCGCTACTACATCAACGACACCGGCACCGGCAACACGCTGAACCTGAGCCACCCGCGGGTGCTGCAGATGGTGACCGACAGCCTGCGCTACTGGGCCAGCGAGATGCACGTCGACGGCTTCCGCTTCGACCTGGCGACCATCCTGGCGCGCGAGCCGCACGGCTACGACGAGAGCGGCGGCTTCCTGGTGAGCTGCCGCCAGGACCCGGTGCTGTCGTCGGTCAAGCTCGTCGCCGAGCCGTGGGACTGCGGCCCCGGCGGCTACCAGGTGGGCAACTTCCCGCCCGGGTGGGCGGAATGGAACGACCGCTTCCGCGACACCGTGCGCGCGTTCTGGAAGGGCGACGAGGGCATGGCCGCTCGGCTGGCGCAGTGCCTGACCGGCAGCGGCGACACCTTCAACCGGCGCGGCCGGCGGCCCTGGGCCAGCGTCAACTTCATCACCGCGCACGACGGCTTCACCCTGGCCGACCTCGTCAGCTACAACGACAAGCACAACGAGGCCAACGGCGAGAACAACCAGGACGGCCACAGCGACAACCGCTCCTGGAACTGCGGCGTCGAAGGCCCGACCGACGATCCGGAGGTGCTGGAACTGCGGTCGCGCCAGCAGCGCAACCTGCTGGCCACGCTGCTGCTGTCGCAGGGCACGCCGATGCTGGTGGCCGGCGACGAGTTCGGCCGCAGCCAGCAGGGCAACAACAACGCCTACTGCCAGGACAACGACCTGTCCTGGCTGCAGTGGGCGCAGATCGACGAGCGCGGCCGGGCGCTGCTCGACTTCACCCGCCGGCTGCTGGCGCTGCGCGACGCGCAGCCCATCCTGCGCCGCAGCCGCTTCCTCACCGGCGCCTGGAACGAGGCGTTGCAGGTCAAGGACGCGACCTGGCTGACGCCCGACGCCACCGAGATGACGCCGGCGCACTGGGAGGACCCGCAGCTGCGCTGCTTCGGCCTGCTGCTCGACGGCCGCGCGCAACCCACCGGCGTGGTGCGGCCCGGCGAGGACGCGTCGGTGCTGCTGGTGATCAACGGCTGGCACGAGCCGGTGTCCTTCACCCTGCCGGTGCCGCCGCAGGGCGAACGCTGGCAGCGCGAGCTGGACACCGCCGACCCGTCCGCCGCGGGACAGGACGCCTTCGACGGCGGCCACCCCTTCCTCGTCACCGGCCGTTCGCTGCTGGTGTTCCGCGCGGTGTAGCGCCCGCCGGCGTGCGGCGTCAGGCCTCGGGCGGGTGCAGGGCCAGCTTCTCGTACAGCGTCGCGCGGGCGATGCCCAGCAGCCTGGCGGCCGCCTGCTTGTTGCCGCCGGTGGCGGCCAGCGCCTGGCGGATGGCCCGCGCCTCGAGGTCGGCCACCGCCTGCGGCAGCGGCGTGATGGCGGCTGGCGGCGACGCGGCACCGTCGGCGTCGGCCACCGGTGGCCGCGCGGCCGGCGCGGCGGCGGGCGCCTCGCCGGCCAATGGCAGCGCCTGGGCCAGCCGCTCGGCGGTCAGCACCGGCTCGTCGCCCATCAGCACCGCCTGCTCCAGCACGTTGCGCAGCTCGCGGATGTTGCCCGGCCAGTCGTGACGGGCCAGCAGCGCCAGCGCGTCCGGGTGCAGGCCCTTGTGCGGCAACCCGCTGCGGCGGGCGATGTCGTCGAGCAGCACCTCGGCCAGCGCCGGCAGGTCGGCCAGGCGGTCGGCCAGCCGCGGCAGCCGGATCGGCAGCACGTTGAGCCGGTAGTACAGGTCGGCGCGGAAGCGGCCGGCCGCCACCATGGCCGGCAGGTCGCAGCTGGTGGCGGCGACGATGCGCACGTCGGCGCGCCGCACCTGGTTGCTGCCCAGCGGCTCGAACTCCTGCTCCTGCAGCACCCGCAGCAGCTTGGCCTGCAGCGCCATCGGCATGTCGCCGATTTCGTCGAGCAGCAGCGTGCCGCCGTCGGCCGTGGCGAACTTGCCCTCGCGCCCCTTGCGGTCGGCGCCGGTGTAGGCGCCGGGCGCGACGCCGAAGAACTCGGCCTCCAGCAGCGACTCCGGCACCGCCGCGATGTTGACCGCGACGAACGGCCGGCCGGCGCGCGGGCTGGCGGCGTGGATGCCCTGCGCCAGCACCTCCTTGCCGGTGCCGGTGGCGCCCAGCAGCAGCACCGTGCTGTGGCCCTGCGCCACCCGGCGCGCCTGGCGCTTGACCTCCAGCGCGGCCGGGCTGTCGCCGACGAAGCTGGCGATGGTGTACTTCGGCCGCCGGTGCGCGGCCAGCTGCCGCCGCGCGTCGTGCAGCTCGGCCTGCAGGCGCGAGAACTTGCTCGCCAGCGGCTGCAGGGTCGAGCGCTCGCGGCCCGCCGTGCCGGGCGATTCGTCGAGCAGCACCAGGCCCAGCGCCCCGATGACCCGGCCCTGCGCGTCGCGCAGCGGCAGCCGGCTGACGACGAAGGTGCCGGCCTGGTTGGTCAGCAGGTCCACCACCATCGGCTGGCCGGTCTCGATGACCTCGGGGATCAGCGTGTTGGGCACCACGTCCTCCACCCGCCGGCCGACGAAGTCGCCCTCGCTGGCGAAGCCCAGCGCGGGCAGGAAGCGCTTGTAGCCCTCGCTGATCCACACCACCCGGTGCGCCCGGTCGACCACCAGCATGCCCTGCGCGGTGCGGGCGAAGACGTCGAACATCGACTGTGCGGCCAGCTGCAGCACGCCGTCGGCATCGGCCGGCAGGGCGGGCAGGGGGCTCGTGGGCGGGGACGGCGGGGGACGGCATGGTGGGGCACTCTATCCGTGCACGGCGCCGGCCCGCCAGAGGGATGACGCCCAGGCACACTGCGCGCCCCGGCCGCCATCGACCGCCGGACGCCCGTTCACCATGAACCTGTACACCGCTCTGCGGCGGGGCTTTCCCGCCGACCTGCACCGCGTGGCCGTCGAGACCTGCGACGGCCCGCTCGCCCCCGCCCGCTACACCTGGGGCGACCTGGAACGCGGCAGCGCCATGGTCGCCAACCTGCTGCAGTCGCTGGACCTGCCGCGGTCGGCCGACGGCGCGCCGCCCGTCGTCGCCGCCCAGGTGGACAAGAGCGTCGAGGCGCTGATGCTCTACCTGGCGGTGCTGCGCGCCGGCTTCGCCTACCTGCCGCTGAACACCGGCTACACCGCCGCCGAGCTGGAGCACTTCCTGCGCGACGCCGAGCCGGCGGTGTTCGTCTGCGACGACGCGCGCTTCCAGCCGCTGTCGCGGCTGGCCTTCGGCCTCGGCGTGCGCCATGTCTACACGCTGAACGACGACCGCAGCGGCCTGCTGCTGGAACGGGCGGCGCACTTCCCCGCACACGCAGGCGCCCGTCGCGCGCGACGCCGGCGACCTGGCCTGCATCCTCTACACCAGCGGCACCACCGGGCGCAGCAAGGGCGCCATGTTGAGCCACGGCAACATGCTGAGCAACGCGCGGGTGCTGAAGGACTTCTGGGGCTGGCGCGACGCGGACGAACACGGCGGCGACGTGCTGATCCACGCCCTGCCGCTGTTCCACATCCACGGCCTGTTCGTCGCCTGCCATGGCGCGCTGCTGGCCGGCGCGCGCCTGCTGTGGTTCCAGAAGTTCGAGCCGCGCGCGGTGATCCGGCGCTTCGCCGAGGCCTCGGTCTTCATGGGCGTGCCCACGCTCTACACCCGCCTGCTGGCCGAGCCGGCGCTGAACGCCCAGGCCTGCGCCGGCATGCGCCTGTTCGTCAGCGGCTCGGCACCGCTGCCGCCCGCCACCTTCGAGGCCTGGCGGGCGCGCACCGGCCACACCATCGTCGAGCGCTACGGCATGAGCGAGACGGTGATGCTGACCTCCAACCCCTACCACGCGCGCGACGGCGGCGTGGCCGGCCGCCGCGCCGGCACCGTCGGCCGGCCGCTGCCGGGGGTGCAGCTGCGGGTGGTCGACGGCCAGGGCCGGCCCTGCCCCACCGGCGAGCCGGGAGGGGTCGAGGTGCGCGGGCCGGGCGTCTTTCGCGGTTACTGGCGGCTGCCGGACAAGACCGCCGAGAGCTTCGGCGCCGACGGCTGGTTCAGGACCGGCGACGTCGGCCGGCTGGACGCCGACGGCGTGCTGCAGATCGTCGGCCGCAGCAAGGACCTGATCATCAGCGGCGGCTACAACGTCTACCCGGCGGAGGTGGAGTCCGAACTCGACGCCCAGCCCGGGGTGGCCGAATCGGCGGTGGTCGGCGTGCCGCACCCGGACTTCGGCGAGGGGGTGGTGGCGGTGGTGGTGCCGCGGCCCGGCGCGGTGCTCGACGAGGCGGCGCTCATCGCCGCGCTGAAGGGCCGGCTGGCCGCCTACAAGTGCCCGAAGCGGGTGTCCGTCGCGCCCGAGCTGCCGCGCAACGCCATGGGCAAGGTGCAGAAGAACCTGCTGCGCGAGCAGCACCAGGGCCTGTTCGCCGCGGCCGGGTGAAGGCGGGCGGTGGCGCGATCAATCCCCCACCACCACCCGGTCGCGGCCCTCGGCCTTGGCCCGGTACAGCGCCGCGTCGGCCCGCTCCAGCAGCTGCACCCGCGTCTCGCCGGGCCGGTACTGCACCACGCCGGCCGACAGCGTGAGGCACATGCGCACGTCGCCGTGCTCGATCGTCATGCCGGCCAACGCCTGCCGCAGGCGCTCGGCGCCCTCGCGCGCCAGCGGCAGGCCGGACTCGGCGAGCAGCAGCAGGAACTCCTCGCCGCCCCAGCGGGCCAGCGTGTCGGTGGCGCGCACCCGCTTCGCGCCCTCGACGGCGAAGCGGCGCAGCGCCTCGTCGCCGGCCGCATGGCCGTGCCGGTCGTTGACCTGCTTGAAGTGGTCGAGGTCGATCAGGGCAATGCAGAAGGGGCTGCCGTGGCGGTCGGCTCGGCGCTGCTCGACCTGCAGCAGCTCGGACGCCTGCCGGCGGTTGACCAGGCCGGTCAGCTCGTCCCGGTTGGCGAGGAACTGGATGCGCTCCAGCGCGAGCGCGAGCTCGGCGCGCTGGCGCTGCAGCCGCCGGCGCAACGCGCCCACCCGCACCGCCAGCAGCCCCATCAGCGACACCGCCGCCAGGAAGATGACGAAGTGACCGGCCTCGACCATGGGCGGATAGCGCTGCGGCTGCCACCAGGCCATCGCCGCCATGACCGTCCCGTAGAACAACACGGCGATGCCGCCGACCGCCGCCACCTGCCGGGGCGGCAGCGAGAACATGGCGAAGGCCAGCACGGCCATGCCCACCGGGAAGGCGGCCCCCCCGCAACGGTCCCGCGATGGCATAGCCCCAGGCACAGCAGATGAGCGCGTTGACCATCTGGACCATGGTCAACGAGGGATCGGCCCAGCGGTCGGACGCGCCGCTGCGCACCACCAGGTACTGCAGGGCGGTGGTGACCAGGCCGAACCCCGCGAACGCCACCACCTGGGGCCGGGCCATGAGGCCCATGCGGACGGCGAACCCCATGGCCGCCACGCTGACCGGCATCATCGCCACCCCCCACCAGGGTGTTCGCCACCCGGATGCGGCGCTTGGCATCGCGCGAGAGCAGCAGGTCCACGAGCCGGTGCGGCCAGCTCGCTGCAACAGGGATGGGACCCGAAGAGGACGTCGATGACATCGAAGAACACAGATGCCGGCCGCCGCGCCGTCTCCCGTCGGCTGTTGTGCTGGCTGCCGGCGCGCAGTGTGCACCATGGCCAGGCGGGCGCCGGCCGCTGGTGGGTCGCGCTCGCGCTGGCCTGCGCCACCCTCCTGCTGAATCCGGCACCGGCGACGGCCCAGGCCGCGGCGGCCGCGGCCGCCGCGCCGGCGGACCCCGAGGACCGGCTCGACGCCGCGCGCGACCGCCTGCAGGCGGTGCAGAAGCGGCTGGCCGCCGACGCCACCACCGCCCAGCTGCAGGCCCTGCGCGACGAGGTGCTGGCGCTGCAACCCGAGGCCGCCGAACTGGCCGAGGAGCTGGCGCCTGCGCTGGAACGGGTCGAGGCCCGGCTGGGCGAACTGGGCCCGCCGCCGAAGGAGGGCGCCGAGCCGGCCGACATCGCCCGCGAGCGCAAGTCGCTGGAGGACAGCCGGGCGGCGCTGGGCGCCCAGCTCAAGCTGGCCGGGCTGCTGGGGGTGGAGGCCGAGCAGGCGCTGGAGACCCTGTCCGAGCAGCGCCGCACGCACTTCGAGGCGGAGCTGTTCGGCCGCACGGGCTCGGTGCTGGCGCCGCCCTTCTGGCGCGAGCTGGGCCAGGGCCTGGCCCGGGACCGGCCACGGGTGGTCGCCCTCGGCGCGGAACTGGCCGCCCTGGCGCGGGCGGCACCGGCCGCGGCCTGGGGCGGCTGGCTGCTGGCGGTGGCGGCGGCGGTGGTGCTGCGCCGCTGGCTGGGCGCGGTGCTGATGCGCTGGGTCACCGACCGCGCACCGGCCGGGCGGCTGCGCCGCTCGGCGCTGGCCACCGGCTCGACGCTGCTGGCCTTGCTGGTGCCGCTGGTGGCGGCGCACGGCCTGCGCGCCGTGCTGCTGTCGGAGGGCACGCCGACGCCGGCGCTGCAGTCGCTGCTGATCACGGCGGTGGGCGCGGTGGTCTTCGGCGCCTACCTGTCGGGCCTGGGCCGCGCGCTGCTGGCCGCGCGGCGCCCGAGCTGGCGGCTGCCGCGCGTGCCCGACGCGGTGGCCTTCGGCCTGCGCCGCCTGCCCGCACGGCTGGCGCTGGTGCTGGTGCTGGGCTGGCTGGCCGACCGGCTGGCCACCTCGGTCAACGCCTCGCTGGCCACGCTCGTGGCCTTCAACGGCCTGTTCGCGCTGGCCGTCACGCTGCTCATCGTGCAGGCGATGCGGCGCTCGCACCGGCTGGCGCGGCAGGCGGGCGCCGAACCGGGCCAGGCGGACGGCGGGGCGCGGCCGCTGTGGGCCTCGGCGCTGCTGATCGCCGGCTCGCTGCTGGTGGCCTTCAGCCTGCTCTGCCTGCTCAGCGGCTACGTCGCGATGGGCACCTTCATCGTGCGACAGGTGGTGTGGATCGCCCTGGTGCTGGCCACCACCTACCTGCTGTGCGTGCTGGTCGACGACGCCTGCATGGCCTGGGTCGCTGCACCGGCCCCGCAGGATGGCGAGGCCGGCGCGCCGCCGCTGCTGCGCGACCAGCTGGCGGTGCTGCTGTCCGGCGTGCTGCGGCTGGCGCTGGTGCTGTTCGCGCTGGTGCTGATCGCGGCGCCGTTCGGCCAGGGGCCGTCCGAGCTGCTGGCGCGCACCAGCGCGCTGCGCGAGGGCCTGCTGGTCGGCGAGATCCGGCTGGCGCCGGCCACCGTGCTGCAGGCGGTGCTGGTGCTGGTGCTCGGGCTGCTGGGCGTGCGCCTGCTGCAGCGCTGGCTGGAGCAGCGCTTCCTGCCCACCACCCGGCTCGACGCCGGCATGCGGGCGTCGGCCACCTCGCTGCTCGGCACCGTGGGCGTGGTGTTCGCGGTGGCGCTGGCGCTGTCGGCCATCGGCCTCGGCCTGGAACGCATCGCCTGGGTGGCCAGCGCGCTGTCGGTGGGCATCGGCTTCGGCCTGCAGGCGGTGGTGTCGAACTTCGTGTCCGGCCTCATCCTGCTGGCCGAGCGCCCGGTCAAGGTGGGCGACTGGGTGTCGCTGGGCACCGGCGTGGAGGGCGACATCCGCCGCATCAACGTGCGCGCCACCGAGATCCAGATGGGCGACCGCTCCACGGTGATCGTGCCCAACTCCGAGTTCATCACCAAGACGGTCCGCAACATCACCCACGCCGACCCGATCGGCCTGGTGCAGCTAAAGCTGCCCCTGCCGCTGGACGTGCCGGCCGACCGCGTGCGCGACGAACTGATGGCCACGCTGACCGGCCACGAGTCGGTGCTCGGCACGCCGGCGCCGTCGGTGCGGCTGGAGGGCGTGGAGGTCGACAAGCTGGTCTTCGCCGCCACCGGCTTCGTCGCCTCGCCGCGGCAGGCGGCGGCCGTCAAGAGCGACGTGCTGTTCGAGGCGCTGCGGCGGCTGCGGGCGATCGGCGTGGTGGGGGCGGCACCGGCCGCGCCGCTGCCCTCCCCGGACCTGCCGCCCGCCTGATCGCTCAACCCCGGCCGACGAACGGCATCGTCGTGGCCATGATCGTCATGAACTGCACGTTCGCCTGAAGCGGCAGCGCGGCCATGTGCACGATGGCGTCGGCGACGTGCTGCACGTCCATCGTCGCCTCGACCTTGATCGAGCCGTCGGCCTGCGCGGTGCCGGCGCGCATGGGCGCGGCCATCTCCGTGGCGGCGTTGCCGATGTCGATCTGGCCGACCGCGATGTCGAAGGCGCGGCCGTCGAGCGAGGCGGCCTTGGTCAGGCCGGTCACCGCGTGCTTGGTGGCGGTGTAGGGCGCGCTGTTGGGCCGCGGCGCATGGGCCGAGATGGAGCCGTTGTTGATGATGCGGCCGCCCTGCGGCGACTGCGCCTTCATCACCCGGAAGGCCTGCTGCAGGCACCAGAACATGCCGTTCAGGTTGAGGTCGACCACGGCGCGCCACTGCTGCGCGGTCAGCTGGTCCAGCGGCAGCGGCGGCGCGCCCGCGCCGGCGTTGTTGAACAGCAGGTCGAGGCGCCCGAAGCGGGCCACCGCGGCGTCGAACAGCGCGCGCACCGCGTCCGGGTCGGTGACGTCGCAGGGGTGGACCAGCGTGCGGGCGGCGGCCTCGCCATGCCGCGACGGGCCACCGTCAACGCTGGCCTGCAGCGCGTCGGCACGGCGGCCGGCGAGCACGACCCGCCAGCCGTCGTCGAGCAGGGCGTGGGCGGCGGCGCGGCCGATGCCGCTGCCGGCACCGGTGACGAGGGCGATGCGGTCGTGGGCGGGCATGGGCGGGTGTCTCCTGGGGCGTTGCGGAGGCGGCAGTCTAGGCGCCGCCGGCAGGGCGTCGGGTGCGGGGCTTGCCCTGCACGCCCATGCCCATGACGCCCGACACCCCCGCGCCCGTGTTCGACGCCCTGGTCGTCGGCGCCGGCCCCGGCGGCCTGACGGCGGGCTACTACCTGCAGCGCTTCGAGCGGCGGCCGCTGGTGGTCGACGCGGGGTCGAGCCGGGTGCTCGGCATCCCGCGCTCGCACAACGTGCCGGGCTTTCCGGGCGGCATCGCCGGCGGCGAGCTGCTGGAGCGGCTGCGCCGTCAGCTGCACGACATGGGCGGCGAGGTGCACGCCGGCCGCGTGCTGCGGCTGCGCCGCGTGGACGGTGCCCCCGGCTTGGGGCGGCCCGGCGCTCGGGTGAGCCCTGCGGACGTCGACGGCGCCTGGTTCGAGGCCGAGATCGGCAAGCCCGACGCCGGCATCGACGCCGAGCCGGACCCGCAGGAGGACAGCGCCGCCGGCGTGCGCCGATCGGCGCCCGACCGCGTGCGCGCCCGCCGCGTGATCCTGGCCACCGGCGTGCGCGACCTGCTGCCGCCGCTGCCCGGCGCCGAGGACCTGTGGCAGCGCGGCAAGCTGCGCCAGTGCCCGGTGTGCGACGGCCACGAGTACCGGGGACAGCGCATCGCGGTGCTGGGCCGCGGCGCGCATGGCGTGCGCGAGGCCCTCTTCATGCGCAGCTTCAGCGCCGACCTGACCTACGTGCCGGTGGGCGACGAGACCCGCGCGCCGGCGCCGCTGCAGCCCGATCTCGACGCCGCCGGCATCGCCGTGCTCGCCGGCGGCGTGGTCGCGCTGCACGACGCCGACGGCGGGCTGGCCGTCGAGCGGGTGGACGGTGCCCGCGAGCGCTTCGACATCGCCTACGGCGCGCTCGGCGTGCAGCCGCACGTGCAGCTCGGCGTGATGCTCGGTGCGCGCGTCGACGGCCTGGGCAACCTGGTGACGGACGTGCACGGCCGCACCAACGTCCAAGGCCTCTACGCCGCCGGCGACGTGGTCAGCGGGCTGGACCAGATCAGCGTCGCCTGCGCGCAGGGCGCCACCACCGCCACCGCCCTGCACAACAGCCTGCGCCGGCAGGAGGAGGCCGCGCGCCGGCGCGCGGCGACGGGCGACTCAGCCGACGCGGGCGCCGAGACGCCCCCTTAGCGCGTGGACGGCGCTGTCCACCGTCGTGCGCACGCGCAGGCCGGTGGCGGCCTCGCAGGCGCGGGCGGCGCGGGCCAGGCTGAACTGCACCAGCGCCACCTCGCGGCAGCCGCGGCGCGAGGCCTCCACCGCCGCCTGCGCGACCAGCGCGTCGTGGCGCGCGCCGTCGCCGGCGTTCAGCGCGTCGAGCGCGCCTTCGGCCAGCACCAGCTCCAGCGCAAAGCCGGGCGGGAACTCGGCCGGCATCGACCGCAGCGTCGGCCCGAAGCTGGCCACCAGGCCCAGCGGCCCGCCGGCGGCCACCGCCTCGTCGACCATCGCCTCGTTGGGCCGCAGCACCGGCACGCCCGGGTGCTGGCGGGCCACCGCCTGGATGCACGGCCCGAAGGCCGAGCAGGTGAAGAGGATGCCGTCGGCACCGCAGTCCAGCGCGTACTGCGACAGCCGGTCGAAGCGCTGGTGCATGGCCTGGTCCAGGCCGGTGACCGCGACATCGGCCGACAGCGAGTCGTCGAGCAGGTTCATGCGCCGGGCCTCCGGCCACAGCCGCTCGAAGGCCTGGTTGACCGGCGCCACCGAATGCGCGAGCGCGTGGATGAGGGCGATGCGGTTCATGGCCGAAGTGTCGGTCAACGCCCGGCCCCCGCGCCGAGGCCGGCCGTGCAGGGGGCGCCCTAGAATCCGCGCCGTTGGTGCTCGCGCCCCTCACAAGGTGCAGTTCAACGGGAATCAGGACGGCACGGCGGCCGCAACCGACCGCGCCCCACCTGAGCTGCCCCCGCAACGGTCGGCGGACGGTGCTCCCAAGCCCTCGGGCGAAGGTCACCCGCTCGTGTCGAAGCCACTGGGTCCGAAAGGATCTGGGAAGGTCACACGGGTTGCATCCGCCCAGCCCGGATACCGGCCAACAGGAGGTGCCGACGCCCGTGGGGCGACGGTGCTGCACGGTGGCCCTTGCGGGGAGGCAGGTGGCCACGGCGTCCGTTCCCATCCACACCATGACCCGTACCACCTTCGGCCGGCACCGCCCGGCCCATGTGCCTGCGCTGCGCAGGCCGTCCCTCGTCGTTCCCTCGCGGCGCCACTGGCGGCGGTCGCTGGCCGCGGCCGCGCTGTGCAGCAGCGCCGCCCTGGCGCAGACCCACCACGGCCAAGACAGCCAGGACGTGCTCGTCCAGGCCACGCGCTTCCCGCAGGCGCGCGCCGACCTGCCCTTCGGCGTCTCGGTGCTCACCGCCGAGGACCTGCGCACGTCCGGCGTGGCGACCGTCGGCGAGGCGGTGTCCAAGCTGCTCGGCGTGCCGGGCCGACAGGACTTCTACGGTGGCGGCGAGCTGGCGTTGGACCTGCGCGGCTTCGGCGGCAGCGCCGACAGCAACCAGGTCATCGTGCTCGACGGCGTTCGCCTGAGCGAGGCCGACACCGGCGGCACCCGGCTGGCCGGCATCCCGATCGACACGGTGGAGCGCATCGAGGTCGTCCGCGGCAACGCGGCGGTGCTGTACGGCGAGGGCGCGACCGCCGGCGCCATCGTCATCACCACGCGGCTCGGCGCGGGCGGCGGCGCGCCGCGTTCGTCGCTGTACGGCGCGGTGGGCCGCTTCGGCCTGCGCGAACTGCGCGCCTCCGGCAGCGTGGGCCGCGGTCCCTGGACGGGCGACCTCGCCCTGCAGAAGCGCGAAGCGCACAACCACCGCGACAACTTCCGCTCCGACAGCGAGGGCTTGGGACTGGGGCTGCGCTGGCAGGACCAGGGCCTGTCGTTCGGCGGCCGGCTCGCCGCCGACGACCTGAAGACCGGCCTGCCCGGTGCGCTGACCGATGCCGAGTACGCCGCCGACCCGCGGCAGACCACGCACCCCACCGACCGGGCCAACATCCGCAACGAGCGGGCATCGTTGTTCGGCCAGGTCACGCTGGCCGGCTGGCAGGTGGCGGCCGACCTCGCCTGGCGGCAGAAGGCGCTGCGCAGCGTCACCAGCAGCCCCTTCGGCTTCTCGGCCTACGACTACGACGTGCAGGCGCGCCAGCAGTCGCTGCGCGCACGGCGGGCGCTCGACCTCGGCGGCCTGCGCCACGAGGTCAGCGCCGGCGTCGACCGCCAGGACTGGACGCGCAGCGTGCTCGGTGCCTTCGGCAGCACCGCCGAGCAGCGCAGCGTGGGCCTGTACCTGCGCGACGAGGTGGCGCTGCCCACCGGCACCCGGCTCGCCGCCGGCGTGCGGCGCGAGCGGCTGGACAAGGACGCGACGGTGGCTGCGCTCGACGCCCGCCTCACCGCCTGGGACGTGGGGCTGACGCAATCGCTCGGCGGCGACTGGGCAGCCTATGGCCGCACCGGCCGCAGCTTCCGCGTCGCCAACGCCGACGAGTTCACCTTCACAGCGCCCGGCGTGACGTTGCGGCCGCAGGTCTCGCGCGACCACGAGCTGGGCCTGCGCTGGACCACGGTGCCGACGCGCCTCGAACTGCGCGCCTACCGCAGCGCGCTGCGTGACGAGATCGGCTTCGACCCGGCGGTGGCGAACCCCTTCGGCGGGCTCGGCGCCAACACCAATTTCGACCCGACGCGGCGGCAGGGCCTGGAACTGGAGGCCCGCCACCGCGTGAACGCGCAGTGGCAGGTCGGCCTGGTGGCCGCACGCCGGCAGGCCCGCTTCGTCGAGGGCGCCTACGCCGGCCGCGACGTGCCGCTGGCGCCCCGCAGCACGGTGAGCCTGCGCGCCGACTGGCGGCCCACCGGCGACCAGCGCGTGGACGCGGTGCTGCGCCACGTCGGCCATTCGCACCCGGACCTGGCCAACCAGTGCAGCCTGGCCGGCTACACCACGCTGGACCTGCGCTACGCCAAGACCTGGGGCGCGCTGGAGGCCGCGCTGGCCATCGCCAACCTGACCGACCGGCGTTACGTCACGCAGGCCTTCGCCTGCAACGGCGCGGCGCCGACCTCGCTCTACCCCGAGCCCGGCCGCAGCGCCACGGCGTCGCTGCGCTGGTGGTTCTGAGCGGCTGACGGCGATGCGGTGGCGCGGCGTCCGGATCGGTGTGGTGGGCCTGCTCGGCCTGCTCCTCACCGTGCCGGGCGCGGGCGTCGCCGCACCGGTGCAGGTCACCGACGACCTCGGCCACACCGTGGCGCTCGCCGCGCCGCCGCGGCGCGTCGTCAGCCTGCAGCCGTCGCTGACGGAGGCGCTGTGCGTGCTCGGCGGCTGCGACCGCCTGGTCGGCGTCGACCGCTATGCCGACTGGCCGGCCGAGGTGCAGCGGCTGCCGCGGCTCGGTGGCCTGGAGGACCCGCAGGTCGAGGGCGTGGTCGCGCTGCGGCCCGACCTGGTGCTGCTGTCGCGGTCGTCGTCCGCCGGGCCAAGGCTGCGCGCGCTCGGCCTGCCGGTGCTGGCGTTCGAGGCCGACAGCCATGCCGACGTGCGGCGGGTGCTGTCGCGGCTGGCCTCGCTGCTCGGCACGCCGGCGGCGGCCGAGGCGGCCTGGGCCACCGTGGAGTCGCAACTGGACGAGGCCGCGCGCCGGGTGCCGGCCCGGCTCCGCGGGCGCACGGTGTACTTCGAGGTGGCGAGCACGCCGCATGCCGCCGGCGCGGCCTCCTTCATCGGCGAGACGCTGGCCCGGCTGGGCCTGGTCAACGTGGTGCCGCCTGCGCTTGGGCCCTTCCCGCAGCTCAACCCGGAGTTCGTCGTGCGCGCCCGGCCCGACCTGGTGATGGGCGCGCGCGCCGCCGTGCAGGCCATGCCGTCGCGGCCGGGCTGGCAGGGCCTGGCCGCGCTGCGCGGCGGCCGCCACTGCGGCTTCCCGCCGGGACGCTACGAGCTGCTGCTGCGCCCGGGACCGCGCCTGGGCGAGGCCGCCGGGGTGCTGGCCGACTGCCTGCAGGGGCTGGCGCGGTGAACCGCTCCGGCGCGCTGGCGGCCGGCGTGCTGCTGCTGACGGCCGCGCTGGTGCTGGCCGGCCTGGCGGCGGGACCGCAGGGGTGGGCCTGGCCGGCCGACGAACCGGCGCTCATCGTCGGCCAGATTCGCCTGCCGCGCACGCTGGGCGCCTGGCTCGCCGGGGCGCTGCTCGGCCTGGCCGGCGCGCTGGCCCAGGGCCTGTTCCGCAACCCGCTGGCCGACCCCTACCTGCTCGGCGCCGGGGCCGGCGCCAGCCTGGCGGTGGTGGGGGTGCTGGCGGCCGCGGGCAGCGCGCTGGCGCCGTCCACCGCGCAGGGCCTGGCCGAGCTCGGCGTGGTGGCCGCGGCCTTCGTCGGCGCCACCGGCGGCGTGGGCCTGACGCTGCTGCTGGCCGGTGGCGCGCGACAGGCCACGCGGCTGCTGCTGGCCGGCGTGGTGGTCGGCGTGCTGCTGGGCTCGGTGGCCGACCTGGTGACGACCTGGTCCGGCGAGGCGCTGCGTGGCCGCCAGGCCTTCCTGCTCGGCAGCACCGCCCTGCTCGGCTGGTCGGGCGTGGGCTGGCTGGCCGGCGCGCTGCTCATGGTCCTGCCCCTCGCCTGGCGGCGGGCCCGGCTGCTCGACGCGCTGACGCTGGGCGAGGACACCGCACGCAGCCTGGGCCTGACGCTGGCGCGGCAGCGGCTGGCGCTGGTGCTGCTGATGGCGCTGGCCACGGGTGCCGCGGTGTCGCAGGCCGGGCTGGTGGCCTTCGTCGGCCTGGTGGCGCCTCACCTGGCCCGCGCGCTGGCGCCGGGCCGCCACGGACGCGGCCTGTTGGCGAGCGCCGGGCTGGGCGGCCTGCTGCTGCTGGGCGCCGACATCGCGGCGCGCCGGCTCGTCGCGCCGCAGGAACTGCCGGTCGGCGTGCTCACCGCGGTGCTCGGCGGGCTCTACCTGCTGGCGCTGCTGCACCGGGGCGCGCGATGACACTGGCGGCGGTGGACCTCGCCGTGGCCCTGGGCGGCCGCACCGCGTTGCACGGCGTGTCGCTGTCGCTGGCCACCGGCTGGACCGCGCTGGTCGGCCCCAACGGCGCCGGCAAGTCGACGCTGCTGCGCGCGCTCGCCGGCCTGCTGCCGCCGCAGGCCGGGACGGTCATGCTGGACGGCCGGCCGCTGGCGCAGTGGCCGGCGGCCGAGCGCGCCCGCCGGCTGGCATGGCTGGCGCAAGCCGGCGAGACGAGCGGCGAGCTCAGCGTGCGCGAGACGGTGGCCCTCGGCCGGCTGCCCCACACCGGCCTGCTGGGCGACCTCGGTCCGGACGACACCGTCGCAGTCGACGACGCGCTGGCCGCCACCGCCTGCAGCGCCAGCGCGCAGCGGCCGCTGGCCGCGCTGTCGGGCGGCGAGCGCCAGCGGGTGCTGATCGCCCGCGCGCTGGCCACCGGCGCGCCGACGCTGCTGCTGGACGAGCCGACGACCCACCTCGACCCTGTGCACCAGGTGGCCATCGCCGGCCTGCTGCGCCGGCTGGCGGCACGGCACTCGGTCGTCACCGTGCTGCACGACCTCAACCTCGCGCTGCGCGCCGACCGGCTGCTGGTGCTGCGCGACGGCCGGCTGCTGGCACACGGCCGGGCCGACGACCCGGCGCTGCACGCGGCCCTGGTGGCGGCCTTCGACGGCGCGCTGCGGCTGCACGCGCTCGACGGGCAGGTGGTCGCCCTGCCGGCCCTGGACCCTGCCGGCTGACGGCCACGCACCACCCCACAATCCACCGCCATGGACCTCATCGAGCCGCCCACCCAGGCCCCCCGCCCCCGCCGACGGCGAGCGCCGCGGCCTGGTGATCGTCCACACCGGCCACGGCAAGGGCAAGAGCACGGCCGCCTTCGGCCTGGCGCTGCGGGCCCACGGCCGCGGCAAGCGGGTCCAGGTCTACCAGTTCATGAAGGTGCCGTCGGCACGGTTCGGCGAACACCGGGTCTTCGAGCAGCTGGGCGTGCCGATCGAGGGGCTGGGCGACGGCTTCAGCTGGAAGAGCCAGGACCTGGCCCGTTCGGCGCAGCTGGCCCGCGACGGCTGGGCCCGGGCCGAGGCCGCGATCCGCGGCGGCGACCACTTCCTGGTCGTGCTCGACGAGGTGACCTACCCGCTGCGCTTCGGCTGGCTGCCGTTGGAACCGGTGCTGGCCGCGCTGCGTGAGCGACCGTCGCACGTGCACGTGGTGCTCACCGGCCGTGATGCGCCGGACGAACTGATCGCGCTGGCGGACACGGTGACCGAGATGCGCGCGGTGAAGCACCACTTCGACGCCGGCGTGCCGGCGCAACGAGGGATCGAAGACTGAGCCCGTCCGCAGGGCCCTCCGTGGGCATGGCCGAGCCCGCCGGGCATGTGCGTTGCACCCGCCCGGCGATGAACTGGATCGACCTTGTGCAATGGCCCGCCATGGCGGTCACCGTGGTGGCGAGCTGGCTGGTGGCGTCCACCGAGGAACGGCGGCGTCGCTGGGGCTTCTGGGTCTTCCTGCTGAGCAATGTGCTGTGGGTGGTGTGGGGCGTGCCGGCCAAGGCCTGGGCGCTGGTCGCGCTGCAGGTGGCGCTGGCGGCGATGAACACCCGCGGCGCGTGGAAGAACCGGCGCTCGCACGAGGCCGCCACCGCCGGGTCCTGACCCGCGCGCCGCCGCACGCCGGGCATCGATGCGGCGTCAGCCCTTCTTGTAGACGCCGCAGCACACCGCCACGTCGCCGCAGCGTTCGACGTAGCTGGTCTTGGCCAGGTCCTCGTTGGTGACGGGGTGGGCGAAGCGGTAGTCGACCCAACCGCTGCCGCGGGTGCGGGCGAGCTGCGCGATCTCGCGCACGAAGGGTTTGCCGGCGGTGTCCCGGGTGTCCGGCCCGGTGCCGAGCAGCCGGGCGTTGCTGCCGTGCGAGCGGAACACCGCATCGTCCACGCCGACGGTGAAGAGGTAGAGGTCGCGGTCGCGGAAGCGGCCCTGGTCGCGGCGGTTGATGTCGGCCTCCAGCGCGTCCACGCCCTCGCGCTGCGCGAACGCGAGCGCCTGGCGCACCAGCGCCTGCGCCTCGTCGGCGCTGCCCTGGTCGCGCGTGCCGAGGTCGAAGCCTTGCACGCTGCCGAGCAGCGAGCGCGCCTGCTGGTTCAGCGTCTGCGCGGCGACGCCGGCCTCGCGCACCACGGCGCCGGTCTCGCGCACCATGGCGTCGAGCCCGGCGATGGCCTGGTGGACCGACTGGATGCCCTCGCTCTGCTCCCGGCTGGCGCCGCTGATCTCGCGCACCCGCGAGGCCGCCGACTGCACCGACGCGACGATGCTCTGCATGGCACGGCCGGCCTGGTCGGCCAGCGCCGCGCCCGCTTCGACACGGTCGACCGAGTCGTTGATCAGCACCTTGATCTCCTTGGCCGCGGTGGCCGAGCGCTGGGCCAGCGTGCGCACCTCGCCGGCCACCACCGCGAAGCCGCGGCCCTGCTCGCCGGCGCGGGCCGCTTCCACCGCGGCGTTCAGGGCCAGGATGTTGGTCTGGAAGGCGATGCCGTCGATGACGCCGATGATCTCGGCGATGCGCCGCGAGCCGTCGCGGATCGATCCCATGGTGGCCACCACCTCGCCGACCACGCGGCCGCCGTCGCCGGCCTCGTTGGCGGCGCGTCCGACCAGTGCATCGGCCTCGGCCGCGTTGTCGGCGTTGCGGCCCACGGTGCGGGTGAGCTGCTCGACGGCGTGGGTGGTCCGCTGCAGCGACTCGGCCTGGCTGTCGGTGCGGGCGGCCAGCGCGGCGTTGTCGCGGCTGAGGGTGGAGCTGGTGCTGGCCACGGTGGTGGTGCCGGCGCGCACCGCACCGACGATGCCGGCCAGCCGTTCGGCCAGGGCCTGCACGGCGGCCATCAGCTGGCGCGCCTCCGCGGGGCCCTCGGGCGTCACGGTGGTCGCGAGGTCGCCCTCGGCGATGCGCTGCACCGACCGCAGCAGGCGGGCCAGCGGCGCGGCCGCGCGCCGGGCCGCCCACAGGCCGACGGCCAGGCAGGCCAGCGACGCGCCGCCGCCGGCGGTGAGCACCAGGGCCCGACCGGCCGCCTCCGCGTGCGCGGCCGCGAGGGCCGTGACACCGAGCAGGGCCACCAGGTTGAACGCGACGGCCAGCATCAGGCCGGCCTTCATCGATTGCAGCAGGGGCATGTTGTCCTCTCCCTTTCGGTGCGCGAGGGCACCGCTTGTCGCTGCTGTTTCGGCGGGCCCGCGGTGGGCCTTGACCGGGGCGAACGTCAATCCGCCACGGCGTGATGCGTACGCTGCGAGAAAAACGGCCGGTTTTCCCGGCCGCCCACCACCGGGCTGACCGCCGTCAACGGCCGCCAAGCGACGGGCAATAAAAAACCCGCCCGAAGGCGGGTCGGGAGAGGACGGGCCCCGGTCAGGCGCGCAGCACCTCGGCGGCGGCCGGCGACGGGATTCCGCCCGCACGGCCGTGCTTCTCGCCGGTCATGTCGATGTCGCCGCCCTGGCTCAGGAAGTACATCACCACCGCGGCGAAGAGGACGAAACCGATGAGGATTTTCCACATAGGGGCATTCCGAAGGTGAGGGGGTCAGTCGTTGGCGTAGATGTCCACGTCCTTGGTCTCGCGCACGAACAGCATGCCGATGACGAAGGTCGCCGAGGCGATGATGATGGGGTACCACAGGCCGTTGTACATGTTGCCCGTCTGCGCCACCACGGCGAAGGCGGTGGTCGGCATCAGGCCGCCGAACCAGCCGTTGCCGATGTGGTACGGCAGGCTCATCGAGGTGTAGCGGATGCGGGTGGGGAACATCTCCACCAGCATGGCCGCGATCGGGCCGTAGACCATGGTCACGTAGATGACCAGCAGCACCAGGATGCCGACCATCAGCGGCTTGTTCATCTTGGCCGGGTCGGCCTTGGCCGGGTAGCCGGCGGCCTTCAGCGTGTCGCCCACCTCCTTCTTGAAGGCGGCGATGGCGTCGGCGCTGGGCTTGTCGAACTTGCCGCCCACCACGTTGCCGACCGGCGCGGTGATGACCTTGTCGCCGATCTTGATGGTCGCCGGCGTGCCGGCCGGGGCGGCCGCGTTCTCGTAGCTCACCGAGCTCTGCGCCAGGTAGCGCTTGGCGATGTCGCAGGAGCTGCGGAAGTCGATCTCGCGCGCCACCGGGCTGCCCTGGAAGGAGCAGTCGGCCTCGTTCGCCGTCACCACCACCTGGGCGTTGGCCTGCGCCGCGGCGAGGTCCGGGTTGGCGGCGTGGGTCAGCGCCTTGAACAGCGGGAAGTAGGTCAGCGCCGCGATCAGGCAGCCGGCCATGATGATGGGCTTGCGGCCGATCTTGTCCGACAGCGTGCCGAAGACGATGAAGAACGGCGTGCCGATCAGCAGCGCCAGGGCGACCAGGATGTTGGCTGTCGCCGAATCGACCTTCAGCGCCTGGGTGAGGAAGAACAGCGCGTAGAACTGGCCGGTGTACCAGACCACCGCCTGGCCGGCGGTCAGGCCGACCAGCGCCAGGATCACGATCTTCAGGTTCTTCCACTGGCCGAAGGACTCGGTCAGCGGGGCCTTGGAGGTCTTGCCCTCCTCCTTCATCTTCTTGAAGGCGGGCGACTCGTTCATCGACAGCCGGATCCACACCGAGATGGCCAGCAGGAAGATGGACACGAGGAAGGGGATGCGCCAGCCCCATTCACCGAACGCCTGCTCGCCCATCCAGGTGCGGGTGCCGAGGATGACGATCAGCGACAGGAACAGGCCCAGCGTGGCGGTGGTCTGAATCCATGCGGTGTACGCGCCGCGCTTGCCGTGCGGCGCGTGCTCGGCCACGTAGGTGGCGGCACCGCCGTACTCGCCGCCGAGGGCCAGCCCCTGCAGCAGCCGCAGCAGGATGAGGATCACCGGCGCGGCGACGCCGATGGTGGCGTAGGTGGGCAGCACGCCGACGATGAAGGTCGACAGGCCCATGATCAGGATGGTCACCAGGAAGGTGTACTTGCGACCGATCATGTCGCCCAGGCGGCCGAAGAAGATGGCACCGAAGGGGCGGACCAGGAAGCCGGCGGCGAAGGCCAGCAGCGCGAAGATGAAGGCGGACGTCGGGTCCAGGCCGGCGAAGAACTGGCGCGCGATGATCGCGGCCAGCGAGCCGTACAGGTAGAAGTCGTACCACTCGAACACCGTGCCCAACGAGGAGGCGAAGATGACCTTCTTCTCCTCCTTGGTCATCGGTGCCGCAGCGGCGCCGGTGGGGGGCCCGGCCGGGGGCGGTGATGGTCGCCATGTGCTTGTCTCCTGATGGTGATGGCTGCCCCGGCAGGCGCCGTCTGCGCCATGCGGGCCCCGTCGCCAAGGGACGACGGGTGCACAAATCGACTATCGGAGCGGGCGCTGACGAATCACTGACGCGCGGCGGTGGCGCGGCTTAGGGTTTGCGCTGGGTCGGCTGGCTCATCGATGGAGCCACCGGCCGCCGGCCAGCCGTTCCCAGGCCACCGCCCGACCGTCGATGGCCACCACCGGCAGCGCCGGCCGGGACCGCAGCGCCCGAGCGGCCTGCAGGTTGGCGGCCAACGCGGCCTGCACGTCCGCATGCCGCAGCGCGCGCCGCGGCGACAGCCCGGCCGCCTGCACGGCGTGCGCCTCGGCCTCGTCGGCCGGCAGGCCGCCGGCGTCCTGCAGCAGCCACAGGCGCTCCACGAGGCGCCGGGCGGGCTCGTCGCCGTCGGCCGTGCAGGCCACCGCCCAGGCCGCGGTTCGGGCGCCTTTCGCGGACCTGACGACCGGCCGCAGCCGCAGCCGGTGGCTGACGCCCTGCAACGCCTCCGCCAGCGCGGCATAGCGCCGGCGCGACGCCGCGTCGGCGAAGTCGAAGAAGAACTCGACCTCGTGCACCGCGGCCTCAGCCTTGCGCCAGCGGGTGCACCGGCGCGCCGGTGAGCGACTGCAGCTGCGCCGGCGTGGCCGGGAAGACGCCGTTGGCGTGACCGGCCGCCGCCCAGACGACGTCGAAGCGGAAGAGGCCCTGCTCCATCAGCTTGACCAGGGTGCGCCCGGCCACCTCGCCCACCGGCGAGACACCACCGATGACGAACCCGGTGGCGGCGCGCACGAAGGCGGCATCGGCACGGCCCACCGGACCGACCACCGACGCCAGCGCGGCCTCGTCGACGCGACGGTCGCCGCTGGCGACGACCATCACCGCCGCGTCGTCGGCCAGGCGGCGGAAGACCACGCACTTGGCGATCTGGCCGACGGTGACGCCCAACGCCTCGGCCGCTTCGGCCGCGGTGCGGGCGCTCTGCGCCAGCCAGCGGGGCCGCTCGGCATGGCCGGCCTGCGCCAGCGCCTGCTCGACGCGGCGGAAGCCCTCGGGCCGTTCGGTGGCGGTGTCGGTCGGGGTGGCGGTCGGGAGGGGGGGCGGCGAAGTCATGCGGTACGGCGGGCGGGCGGGGCCGTCAGTATCGCGGCCGGCCCCCTTCGCCCGACGCCGCGCCGCGCAGCCAGGCCGGCGGTGCGGGGCGTTGGCGCCACAGCCGGCGCAGCCGCCCGGCCAGCACCACCACCGCCCACAGCATCAGCACCACCACCACCGCCAGCACCACCAGGAAGGCCAGCGGATGCGCCCAGGCGAACCACAGCGCCCCCGGCACCGCCAGGTCGTCGGCCAGCGACAGCGCCCAGTTGCTGAAGGGCTCCGGCGACAGGTTGGCGCTGGCGCGCACGCTGGCCTTGGCGGCGTGCGAGGTGGCCGCCAGCCCGCCCCCCAGGAGCGCTGCCGCGGCCGTCCAGGCGGCGCCTTCGCCGCCGAAGACGCCGGCCGCCAGCGCCGCGCCGGCGGGGATGCGCAGCACGGTGTGCACCGCGTCCCAGGCCGAATCGACCCAGGGCAGCTTGTCGGCCAGGAACTCCACCAGCAGCAGTGCGCCGCTGAGGGCCAGCAAGGGCGTGGACATCAGCACCCGCAGGCCCTCCGGCAGCGTCATCCACTCCAGCCGGCCGGCCAGCCCGGTGAGGAAGACGACGGCGTACAGCCGCAGGCCGCTGGCCCAGCCGAGGGCCGCGGCCAGGGCCACCAGCTGCGGGGTGTCGAGTGCGGGGAGCATGCCGGCGGCGGGGCCAGCGCTGTGCCCGCGGCCACATGTCGGCAGGCCGCCAGGGTCCAGAATGTCCGCACCACCCCACCGATCGCCCCCATGGCCTGGATCACCACGCTCACCACCGTCCTGCCGCTGGTCGCCGACCTCGTCGGCAAGGGGCTGCCGCACTTCACCCGCCGCAAGGACGCGCCGGACGACCGCACGGAGGCCGTCACCCAGCAGCAGATCAGCGAACTGCAGTCGGCCGCCACCCAGAACGCGGCGTCGCTGAAGCTGCTGGCCGAACAGCTGCAGAAGACGGTGGTGGCGGTCGAAGGCGGGGCGGAGGGACTGGCCCGCCAGCAGGCCGAACTGCGCGAGGCGCTGCAGCGCTGGGAGTCCGACGCCGCGCGCCGGGAGCAGGCGGCGCAGGCGCAGGCGGAGGCGGCGACCAAGGCCACCACGGCTGCAAGGCGCCAGGCGGCCGCGGCATTGGGCATCGCCGTGCTGGCGTTGGCCGTCGCAGTCGTGCAAATGCTGCGCTGACGCGGCGGCCCTGTTCGGCCTCTGCACGCCCCTTCACGATCCTCCGAATGGGTGAGGCCAAGGGCGCCGGACACCGCGCCCCCTGATGGACACTCGACCGCCGCTCAGGAGGGCGGCGTTCCACTGATCCCGGAGGAGGAGAACCCGTGCTGAAAAGCCTATTCCTGCTGGCGACCTGCGCTGTGTCGGCCGGCTGTGCATCCATCGTCAACGACACCACACAACCGATGAAGATCGAGACCAAGACCGCCGGTGGTGACTTGGTCAGCGGTGCGGAGTGCCGTGTGTCGAACGACTATGGCACCGTGACCTTGAAGTCCGGGGAAACGAGTGCCGTGCGCCGCTCGAGCAAGGACCTGGACATCACCTGCCGGCACCCCTCAAATCCCGAGGCAGCCGCACGGGCCGTCTCGCGCGCCAATGCCGGCCTGGCCGGCAACATCATCTTCGGCGGCGGCATCGGAGCCATCATCGACCACAACAAGGGCACGGCCTACACCTACCCCACGTGGGTGCAACTGGTCTTCGGCAAGACGCTGGTGTTCGATCGTTCGTCCGAGAAGGAAGGCACGCCGGTGCTGGGCACCGAGACCACGGGCGCCACGCCGGTGGCGAGCGCCAAGCCCTGATCCTCGGCATGGTGGACGAAGGGGCGCCTCTCAGCGCCCCTTCGTCGTTTCATGACCGGCGTGCCCTAGGCCTGCTGCGCCTTCAACCCCAGCCGGGACAGCAGCGCCCGGTCCTTCTGCGCCTGCGGGTTGGCCGTGGTGAGCAGGCGGTCGCCGTAGAAGATGGAGTTGGCGCCGGCGACGAAGCACATCGCCTGCAGCGCCTCGTCCATCTGCTCGCGGCCGGCGGACAGTCGCACCATCGAGGTGGGCATGGTGATGCGGGCGACGGCAATGGTGCGGACGAACTCGAAGGGGTCGATCGGCTCGGTGGCTTCCAGCGGCGTGCCGGGCACCTGGACCAGGTTGTTGATCGGCACCGACTCGGGCGCCGGGTCCAGGCCGGCCAGCTGGGCGATCAGGCCGGCGCGGTCCTCGCGGGTCTCGCCCATGCCGACGATGCCGCCGCAGCAGACGTGGATGCCGGCCTCGCGCACATGGGCCAGCGTGTCCAGCCGGTCCTGGTAGGTGCGGGTGCCGATGACGCGGCCGTAGAACTGCGGCGAACTGTCGAGGTTGTGGTTGTAGTAGTCCAGCCCGGCGTCCTTCAGCCGCCGCGCCTGGTCGGCGCGCAGCATGCCGAGGGTGACGCAGGTCTCCAGGCCCAGCGCCTTCACGCCCTCGACCATGGCCGCCACCTTGTCGAGGTCGCGGTCCTTCGGCTCCCGCCAGGCGGCGCCCATGCAGAAGCGGCCGGCGCCCTGGGCCTTGGCCTCGCGCGCAGCGTCGAGCACCTCGTCGAGGTCCATCAGCTTGTCGGCCTTGAGGCCGGTCTCGTGATGGACCGACTGCGGGCAGTAGCCGCAGTCCTCCGGGCAGCCGCCGGTCTTGATCGACAGCAGGGTCGACAGCTGCACCTCGTCGGCCGCGTGGTGCTCGCGGTGCACCTGCTGGGCGCGGAACAGCAGCTCCGGCAGGGGCAGCGCGTACAGGGCCAGCACCTGATCGACCGACCAGCGGCCCAGGCCCCCGGTGTCGGCGCCGTCGGACGGTGCAAGGTGATGGGGGCGACGGCGGTGGGGGGCGACGGCGGTGGTGGTACGGGGGTTCATGGCCGGGATTCTAGGAACGGTCGCGCGACGGACCCGAGGCCCGCATCTTGCGTCGCGGCGCTCACCCTGGAGCCAAGCCACGCCGATGTCATCGTCACGCCTCTTCCGCAGCGCCGACCACCTGATCCCCGCCGAGGGCGAACCGTTGCGCACCGTGGTCACCGAATCGGCCGACGCCGCCGTCGTCGCCTGGCTGGTGCTGCCTGGCCAGACGGTCGGGGCCCATGTGCACCCCGACGGTCAGGACACCTGGACGGTGCTGAGCGGCCGAGGCGACTACCTGATGGGCGGCGGGGCGCGCCGGCCGCTGGCCGCGGCGACATCGCGGTGGCCCACCGCGGCGAGGTGCACGGCGTGCACAACCCCGGACCTGAGCCCCTCGTCTTCGTCTCGGTGGTGTGCCCCGCCCAGTCCGGCTACCAGCCGGTGGACGCCGGCTGAGACCGGCGTCCACATCCCTCACCTGGTCACTTGTAGAGCACCTGCGGCAGCCAGAGCCCGATCTCGGGGAAGACGTAGAGCAGCACGATGGCCAGGACCTGGATGCCCATGAAGGGCAGCATGCCGCCGAAGATCTGGTTCAGCGTCACGTGCGGCGGGCTCACCCCCTTGAGGTAGAAGGCCGCCATCGCCACCGGCGGACTCAGGAAGGCCGTCTGCAGGTTCAACGCCACCAGCAGACCGAAGAACAACGGGTCGACGCCGAAGTTGTCCAGCAGCGGGATGAAGATGGGCATGAAGATCACGATGATCTCGGTCCACTCCAGCGGCCAGCCGAGCACGAAGATGATGACCTGGCTCAAGATCAGGAACTCGGTCTTCGACAGGTTCATGCCGAGCACCCAGCGCTCGACCAGTTCCTGCCCGCCCAGCAGCGCGAAGGCCGCCGAGAAGATGGCCGAGCCGACGAACAGCCAGCACACCATGGCCGAGGTCTTGGCGGTGAGGAACACCGATTCCTTGACCACGCTGAAGGTCAGCTGCCGGTAGGCGATGGCGAGCAGGAAGCCGCCGAGCGCACCGACGGCCGCCGCTTCCGTCGGGGTGGCCAGTCCGAAGACGATGGAGCCGAGCACCGCCAGGATGAGCACGAGCAGCGGGAAGAACGAGGTCAGCAGCATCTTGAAGACCTCGAGCCGGTTGAAGCTGAGCAGCGCGTAGTACGCCACCAGCGCCAGTGCGCCCGCCGCCAGGCCGACCCAGTAGCCGGTGGGGGCGGGACGGGCCTCGCCGGGTGTCGTGGCAGCGGCCGGTGCCGGCACCGAGGTGGCCGCGCCGCCTGCGGATGCCGCAGCGGCGGCCGGTGCCTCGCCCTGCGCGGGCGGCTCGGTCACGCCGCCTTCGGCCCGCGGCTCGGCGAGGCCGCCCTCGGCCGGTGGCTCGCTCAGGCCACCCTCGGCGGCCGCGGCCTCGGGCTCCGCCAGTCCGCCACCACTCTCGTCGCGTGAGGACCCGCTGGCGCCAATTTCCTCCATGCCGCCGGTGTCCACCGCCACCACCGGGGCGGTGACCGCGCGGTACGACATCAGCGCCACCACCACGAAGAGCAGCAGCGGCAGCAGCGCGATGAACAGCTCCTTGAGCAGGAAGCCGGTGGGCACCGCCTGGTTGCGCCGTCCCTTCAGCGCGGACAGCAGCGCGGGCACGGCGCGCCTGACGCCGTCGGCCGACAGCTGGCGGGTGGGCGCCGACAGCGGGACCTGCCGGCCTTCGGCCGACAGCGGCGGTGCCCAGTCGGGCCGCAGCTTGGCGACGATGATCACGTAGAGGATGTACAGCCCGGCCAGCATGATCCCGGGGAAGAACGCGCCGGCGTACAGCTGCACCACCGACACCCCGGCCGTGGCGCCGTAGACGATCAGCAGCACCGACGGCGGGATGAGGATGCCCAGGCAGCCGCCGGCCGTGATGGCGCCGGCCGACAGCGGCACGCTGTAGCCGCCCTTGAGCATCTGCGGCAGCGCCAGCAGGCCCATCAGCGTGACCACCGCACCGACGATGCCGGTGGCGGTGGCGAACACCGCGCAGGTCACCAGCGTGGCCACCGCCAGCGCGCCGGGGACCCGGGCCAGCGCCAGGTGCAGGCTGCGGAACAGCTTCTCGATCAGGTTGGCCCGCTCGACCAGGTAGCCCATGAAGACGAACAGCGGGATGGAGATGAGCACGTCGTTGCCCATCACCTTGAAGGCCGACTGCACCATCAGGTCCAGCGTGCGGGTGCCGTCCCGGTCGTAGGCCAGCCAGGTGAAGATCATGCCCATGCCCATCAGCGTGAACGCCGTGGGGAAGCCCAGCATGATGGCCACCACCACCAGCGACAGCATGAGCAGGCCGATGTGGCCGTTGGTGATCGGGTCGGCCGCGAGCAGCATGCCGACGGCGCCGACGCCGATGATGGCCATCAGCGTGAAGCCGAACCAGAGTTCCTTGCGCAGCTTCATGGTCAGGCTCCTTCCTGGCGCTGGGCGGGCGGGATCACCGCGCCGTCGTGGCCAGCCGGGGGCGCCTTGACCATCTCGCGCAGCTTGTCGACGTCCACCTCCTCGACGTCCTGCTCACGCGACGGCCATTCGCCGTCGCGCAGGCAGAGGCAGCAGCGCACGATCTCCACCAGGCCCTGCAGCAGCAACAGCGCCCCGGCCAGCGGGATGATGAACTTGAAGGGGTACAGCGGCAGCGGGTCGGCGTTGAAGGTCTGCTCGCGGATGGCCAGCGCGTCCTGGAAGAAGGACCAGCCGGCCCAGGTCAGCGCCACGATGCCCGGCAGGAAGAACAGCAGGTACAGCACCAGGTCGATGGTGGCCTGGGTGCGCGGGCGGAAGAAGCCGTAGAGCACGTCGCCGCGCACGTGGCCGTTCTTGCTCAGGGTGTAGGCACCGGCCATCATGAAGAGCGCGCCGTACAGCATGATCTGGGCATCCAGCACCCAGGCGTGGGGCTTGTTCAGCACGTAGCGGGAGAACACCTCCCACGAGATCAGCAGCGTGAGCGCGACCGCCGCCCACGCGAACAGCTTGCCGAACCAGGTGGACAGCCGGTCCACCGACAACAGCACTTGTTGCATCCGCCCCTCCAGGCGCAAAAACTCGGGACTCATTCAACACGAAGGGCGCCGTGGTTGACGGCGCCCTTCGCTGTCCGCCGGACGGCGGTCCGGCGGGTCACAGGCTCAAGCCTTCTTCGCGGCCTTCGGGCCGAAGTAGTGGTCGTAGGCCATGCGGAAATTGACGTAGTAGTCGTTCTGCCACTGGCCGGCGCGGCGCGCGAACTCGCGCTGCGAGTCGAGCACCTTCTTGAACTGCGGGTTCTCGGCGCCCTTCTTCTCCACCGTCTTGTCCCAGGCGGCCAGCTGCGCACGCAGCACCGAGTCCGGCGTCTTGTAGAACTTGACGCCGGCCTTCTTCAGCTCCTGGTAGTCGGCCGAGTTGCGCTCGATGGCCTTCCAGCTCATGTCGGCGGAGGCCGCCTGCACCGCGTAGTCGATGATGGACTTCAGCTCCTGCGGCAGCGCGCTGTACTTGCCGCGGTTGAACAGGATCTCGAACTGCTCGGTGCTCTGGTGGAAGCTCTGCAGCATGCAGTTCTTCACCACGTCGGGGAAGCCGAGCACGCGGTCGGAGCTGGCGTTGTTGAACTCCGCCGCGTCGATCAGGCCGCGGTCCAGCGCCGGCACGATCTCGCCGCCGGGCAGCGGGTTCACCGCGGCGCCCAGCTCGGTGAACACGTCCACCGCCAGGCCCACCGTGCGGTACTTCAGGCCCTTCATGTCCTCCGCCTTGGCGATCGGCTTCTTGAACCAGCCCAGCGGCTGCGTGGGCATCGGGCCGTAGAGGAAGGACACCACCTCCATGTTGAGGCTCTTGTAGATCTCCTCCAGCATGGCCTTGCCGCCACCGTAGTAGTGCCAGGCCAGCAGCATGTTGGGGTCCATGCCGTAACCCGGGCCGGAGCCCCACAGCGCCAGCGCCGAGTTCTTGCCGTAGTGGTACGCCACCACGCCGTGGCCGCCATCCAGCGTGCCCTTGTTGACCGCATCGAGCAGCTGGAAGGCCGGCACCACCGCGCCGGCCGGCAGCACCTCGATCTTCAGCCGGCCGCCGGCCATGTCGTTGACCTTCTTGGCGAAGTCGTTGGCGTACTCGTGGAAGATGTCCTTGGCCGGCCAGGTGCTCTGGAAGCGCAGCGAGGTGGTCTGTGCCTGCGAGATGGCGGGCGTGGCGAGCGCGCCCGCCCCGACGGCGGCCCCGGCCGCGGTCTTCTTCAGGAAACGGCGGCGGGGGGCGGGATGGGTGGTCATGCGGTCGGTCTCCTTCAGCGGGATGTGTGGCCGCCTTGTGTGCAGAGCGGGCGGCTTGGGATGTTCATTGCAAGCGGCATCGTATGCAGAGCATCCGTACCCTCATCGTGCGGTAAACCCGATCAGCAGAAGCCCCATCGCGGAACGCGGCAGAAGCGGGCAGCCGTGGCAAGCTGCGGTGTGGCGGCCCTCCGGCAGCCTTGTCCATCCGCTCGCACGATGCCCGACTCCCAGACCCCATCCCTGCGCCGGCGCCTGCTCCAAGGCGCCGCACTGGCCCCGCTGACCGGTGCCGCTTCGCTGATGTCACCCGCCGCGGTGCGCGCCCAGGGGAGCTTCCCCAGCCGCCCGCTGCACTGGGTGGTCCCGTTCCCGGCGGGGGGCGGGTCCGACTTCATCGCCCGCCAGCTGTCGCCGCTGATGGCGCGCCAGCTCGGCCAGCCCATCGTGGTGGAGAACCGGCCCGGCGCCGCCGGCATCATCGGCACCGAGCAGGCGGCGCGGGCGGCGCCGGACGGCCACACGCTGCTCAACGGCGACAACGGCGCCATGATCTTCCACGCCGCCATGTACCGGAAACTGCCCTACGACCCGCGCGATTTCGCGCCCGTCGGCTTCATGGCGCGCTTCCCGCTCATCCTGGCGGTGCACCCCGGCAGCGGCTTCGACAGTGCCCGCCAGCTGCTGCAGACGCTGAGGCGCGAACCCGGCCGCCACAGCTACGCCTCGCCGGGCATCGGCAGCCCGCACCACCTGGCGATGGAGCTGCTGAAGGACCGCACCCGCAGCTACGTGGTGCACGTGCCGTACCGCGGCACGGCCTTCGCGCTGCAGGACGTGGTCGCCGGCCAGCTGCCGATCACCGTGGTGGACACCGCCGGCGGGCTGGCGCAGATCCGCGCCGGCCGCCTGCGCCCGCTGGCGGTGATGCAGCGGCGCCGCATTCCCCAGCTGCCGGACGTGCCGACGCTGGACGAGCTGGGCATCGACGGGTTCGAGGCCACCGCCTGGCAGGCGCTGTTCGTGCCGCGCGGCACGCCGGCGGAGGTGGTGCAGCGCCTGTCGAGCGAACTGCAGCGGGCGCTGCAGTCGCCCGAGCTGCGGCCGCGGCTGGAGGAGTTCGGGCTCGAGGTCGCCCCGTCGGATGCGCGGCAGCTGGCCGACTTCCTCGAGCGCGAGACGCCGTTCTGGCACCGCCTCATCCGCGAACGGCGGCTGAGCGCGGAGTGAGCCGCCGCGGCGGCCCCGCCGCCGCCGCACTCACCAGGCGATCTCGCGGCCGTCGTGGTTGAGGAAGCGGCCGTTGTGCGCCGGCGTCAGCGCGGCGACCTGCCGCCGCAGGTCGGCCACGCTGTCCTGCACCGACAGCGGCGCCTGGTCGCCGCCCATGTCGGTGCGCACCCAGCCCGGGTGCAGCGCCACGCAGATCGCGCGGCCCTGCCAGGCCAGCGCCGCGTCCTTCAGCACCGAGTTGACGGCCGCCTTCGACGCCCGGTAGAGCGAATGGCCGGGGCCGCTGCGCTCGCCGATCGAACCCATCAGGGAGGACAGCACCGCCACCTTCGCCTGCGGCGCCAGCGCGTCCTGCAACTGGGGCAGCACGCGCATCGGACCGAGCACGTTGGTGCGCATGACGGCGTCGAAGTCGCGTTCCGACGGCGGCTGCAGCGGCGGCAGGCGCGGCCCGGACACGCCGGCCACCAGCCACACCTCGTCGAAGCGCCGGCCGTCCAGCCGCCAGCCGAGGCCGGCGGCGCTGGCCGCATCGGCCACGTCGAGCAGGAAGGCCTCGGCGCCCTGCCGGGCCAGCGCCTGCACCCCATCCTCGCTGCGGGCGGTGGCGGTCACGGCGGCACCGGCGGCCAGCGACTGCCGCACCAGTTCGGCCCCGATGCCGCGCGAGGCACCGACGATGAGCACGTCCATCTGCGTTCCCTGTCTGGTGCGTTCAAGCGGCCAGCTTGACCAGGATGGTGCCGCGCGCCACCACGCTGGGCGGCGCATGGCGCACGCCGGCGGTGCCGTCGAGCTGGCCGAGCATGCCGCCGAGCTTCGGGTGCCACTGGGCGGCCGACACGGTCCACGCCAGCTCGATGTCCTGGTCGGCGAACACCGGGTGCTTGAAGGCGAAGTTGAAGTTCAGGCAGAGCATCTCGCGCGGCACCCCGTCGTCGTCGCGGGAGAAATGGCTGGCGAGCTGGCCCATCATCAGCGCGGCGGTCTGCTGGCCGCTGGCGATGATCTCGCCGAAGCGGGCGCGCTCGGCCGCACGCGAGTCGGTGTGCAGCGGGTTGCGGTCGCCGGTCAGCTCGGCGAAGCGGGCGATGTCCTCGCGGCTATAGCGCACCGTGCGGCAGACGCGCTCCCCGGGCTGGATCAGTCGTTCCCTGACGGCGGTGTCCATGGTCAGCCGGCCCCTTCCTCGACGGCGGCCCGGCCGGCGCAGCATGCCGGACCGAACGCTACGCGCCGGAGCAATGGCGGTTCCTGGCGGCACGCCGGGGCCTCGGCCCCGCGGGGCAGATCGTTCACTTCGTTTTCTCCCTCTGGCAGCACGTTGGGGGCGACGCCGCCCCGGCCATTGCTGCATTGCGCAAGATTACAGAACTTGCGGCCGGACGGCGCCCCCACGGGTGGGAGGAAACGCGGCCGGTGTTTCAACCGTCACGGCGTGCGCTCCTCCTGGGCCAGGCGCAGGATGTGGCGCTGGAACGCCGGGTCCTCGCCCCGCAGCAGCAGCGGCAGCGCGTTGTAGAAGTCGTCGCGGCGGCACCACTCGCGCATGAAGTCGTCCCAGGAGTTCCAGCGCCGCTGCTCGGTGGGCCCCATGTCCTCCTTCCAGGCGACGAGGAAGGCCCGCTCGAAGAGCGCGATCAGCATGTCGAAGATGATCAGCCGCCGCTCGTTCTGTTCGGCGGTGGGCTCGGCCAGCGGGGCGTGGGTGCGCAGTTGCAGGTCGGCGTTGGCCAGCACCACCTTGAGGAAGTCGTTGTACGCGTCCGACAGGTGCTGGTAGGCCTCCTCCTCCTCGTTCTCGCGCTCCTTGCGCTGCTCCAGCCAGAAGACGACCACCGCATAGGGCAGCGCGACCACCGTGACCACGTAGCTGGCCAGCTCCATCGCCTCGACGAGCCCCATGGCCGCCCCCTTACGCCACCGCCTCGCCGTCATGGCCGGCAGGCGCCTCCACCGACGCCGCGCCCCGCTCGGCGCTGAGCCGGCGCGACGGGTCGTAGGGGAAGACGTCGTGCACATGGCCGGCGCGGATGCGCTCCTGGTGCGCCTGCCAGAACGCCGCGTCCAGCAGGTCGGCGTGGTGCTTCAGGAACACGTCGCGCACGCTGGCGTGGCCGAGCAGGAACGGGCCGAAGGTCTCGGGGAAGACGTCGCGCGGGCCGACGGGGTACCAGACCTCGCCCGACATCTCGGTCTCCTCGTCGGGCGCCGGCGGCACGCGACGGAAGTGGCAGTCGGTCAGGTACTCGATCTCGTCGTAGTCGTAGAACACCACCTTGCCGTTGCGCGTGACGCCGAAGTTCTTCCACAGCATGTCGCCGGGGAAGATGTTGGCCCGCACCAGGTCCTTGATGGCGTTGCCGTACTCGACCACCGCGCGCTCGGCCTGCTCGGGCGTGGCCTCCTGCAGGTAGATGTTCAGCGGCACCATGCGGCGCTCGATGTAGAGGTGGCGGATGATCAGTTCGTCGCCTTCCTCCTCCAGCAGGCTGGGGCAGAAGTGCTTGAGCTCGGCCACCAGTTCCTCGTCGAAGCGGTGGCGCGGGAAGGCCACGTTGCTGTACTCCAGCGTGTCGGCCATGCGGCCCACCCGGTCGTGGCGCTTGACCAGCAGGTACTTCGACTTGATCTGCTCGCGGGTGGTGTCCTTCTGCGGCGGGTAGAAGTCCTTGATCACCTTGAAGACGAAGGGGAAGGACGGCAGGTCGAACACCAGCATCACCATGCCCTTGATGCCCGGCGCGATGCGGAACAGGTCGCTGGAATGGCGCAGGTGGTAGAGGAAGTCGCGGTAGAAGAGGTTCTTGCCCTGCTTGTGCAGGCCGAGCGCCGAGTAGATCTCCGAGCGCGGCTTGTGCCGCATCAGCGAGCGCAGGAACTGCACGTACGCGGCCGGGATGGCCATGTCCACCATGAAGTAGGCGCGGGCGAAGCTGAAGAGGGCCTGCAGGTCGTTCTCGCCGAAGAGGGCCGCGTCGATGACCAGCGGCCCCACCCCCGACTCGCCCTTGTGCAGCAGCGGCAGGGCGAAGGGCAGCTCGTCGAAGCCGTTGACGATCTTGCCCACCACGTAGGCGCCCTTGTTGCGGAAGAACAGGCTGGCCAGCACCTGCACCTGGAAGTTGGTGCGCAGCCGCGGTTCGCCCAGCCGGCGCTGCAGCGCCTGCAGCACCTGCGCCACGTCGCGATCGAGGTCCTCGAAGGGCACCGCGAGCTGGAAGTTGGTGACGATGCGCACGAAGGTCTCGTGCAGCGTCTCGCGGGTCGGGTAGTAGGCGCGGTAGGTGGGCTGCGAGGCCGGCTCGTCGTTCTCGATGTACTCGGTGGACACCGCCGGCCGCACGAAGAGGAACTGGTTGCGGAAGTAGCTTCGGTGCAGCACCTTGGTGGTCACCGAGTTGAAGAAGGTCTCGGCCAGCTCCGGCTGCTGGTGGTCGATGAGCAGGCCGATGTAGTGCAGCTTGACCTGCTGCCAGACCTCGGCCGTCAGCTCCCCGATGGAGAACTCCTGCTGCAGCCGCTCGGCGCCCTCGTCGACCCGCTGGTCGTAGAAGGCGATGCGCAGCACCTGGGCGCGCTGCTGGCCGTGCCAGTCGGCGGCCTCGAAGCGGGCCTTGGCCTCGGCGCTGGTCTCGCGGAACAGCCGGTAGTGGCGATCGAAGCCCTCCAGCATGGCCACGGCGATGCGCCGGGCCCGCGGGTCGTTCAGCTCATGGGCGAAGTCGGCCACGGCGCGGCTCAGGGTGCGTAGCGCTGCCGCAGCGCCGCCAACGCCCGCTCGTAGGCCGGCTGCACCGCGTCCGTGCCGTCCACCGTCATCGACAGGTCCTTGAGCAGGCCGTTGTGCAGGCCGTAGACCCAGCCGTGCACCACCACCTCCTGGCCGCGCTGCCAGGCGTCGCGCACGACCGTGGTGTGGCACACGTTCAGCGCCTGCTCCAGCACGTTCAGCTCGACCAGCGCGTCCACGCGGCGCGCCTCGGCCACCGTCTGCAGGAAGCCGAGGTGGTGGTTGCGCACGTCCTGCACATGGCGCAGCCAGTTGTCGACCAGGCCGTTGCGCTGGTCGAAGAGCGCGGCGCGCACGCCGCCGCAGTTGGAATGGCCGACCACGATGATGTGGCGCACCTTCAGCGCGTCGACCGCGAACTGGATGACCGACAGCGCGTTGAGGTCCGAATGCGCCACCACGTTGGCCACGTTGCGGTGCACGAACAGCTCGCCGGGCAGCAGGTTGACCAGCTCGTTGGCCGGCACCCGGCTGTCGGCGCAGCCGATCCACAGGTACTGCGGCGTCTGCTGCTGCAGCAGGCGGCTGAAGAAGCCCGGCGTGCGCCGCTCGATGTCGGCCGCCCAGGCGCGGTTGCTGTCGAAGAGTTCCTGCAGTTCGAGGCTCATGCCAGGGCGGCGTGCGGGGTTTCCATCCGGCCCAGTTTAAGCACCGCCGCGCGGGTTGACGCCCAGCGGACAGCGCCGCCGGCGCCCCGTGGCTAGACTGGCCCATGGCCAATGCCCTCGAAGACCGCATCCGCTACCCCCTGGGCGACCGCCTGCCAGAGCCCGGCGGCGTGCTGGAGGTGGCGCCCGGCGTGCGCTGGCTGCGCCAGGGCCTGCCCTTCGCGCTCGACCACGTCAACTGCTGGCTGCTGCGCGACGAACTGGACGGCCGCGCCGGCTGGACGGTGGTCGACTGCGGCGCCGACCTGCCCGCCGCCCGCGCGGCCTGGGACCAGGTCGTCGAGCGGTCGCTGGACGGCCTGCCGCTGCTGCGCGTCGTCGTCACCCACCTGCACCCGGACCACCTCGGCCTGGCGCACAGGCTGTGCGAGCGCTTCGGCCGCGAGGGCGGGCCGCTGCGGCTGTGGATGAGCGCCACCGACTTCGCCCAGGCGACGCTGGCCGTGGGCGCCGACCAGGCGGCCCGGGGCGAGACGGCCGCCCGCTTCGCCGCCAGCCATGGCCTCGCCGGCGACGCGGCGCTGGAGGGCGTGCGCCGCTGGTCGCGCGGCTTCCGCCAACTGGTGCCGGCGGTGCCGTCGCAGTTCCGGCGGCTGCAGGACGGCCAGCGGCTGGCCATCGGCGGGCAGCCGTGGCAGGCGATCGCGGGGTACGGCCATGCGCCCGAGCACATCGCCCTGCACGCGCCCGCGTCGGCGCTGCTGATCGCCGGCGACATGGTGCTGCCGCGCATCTCGACCAACGTGGCGGTGCACGACAACGAACCGGAGGCCGACCCGCTGGCGCTGTACCTCGCCTCGCTGCAGGGACTGCGCGCGCTGCCCGCCGACACCCTGGTGCTGCCGTCGCACGGCAAGCCCTTCGGCGGGCGCGACAGCGCGGGCGGCGCCGGCGGCCTGCACGAGCGCATCGACCAGCTGCTGGCCCACCACGAGGAGCGGCTGGCCGAGACGCTGGACGCCTGCCAGGCCCGGCCCTGCAGCGCCGCCGACATCGTGCCGGTGATGTTCCCCCGGGCGCTGGACCCGCACCAGCTCAGCTTTGCGCTCGGCGAGGCGCTGGCGCACCTGCACACCCTGTGGCACCGCGGCCGGCTGCGGCGCACGCGGGGGACCGACGGGGTGTGGCGCTTCGCCTCGGCATGACCGCCGGGGCCATGGCCCGTCAGTCGAACACCGGCAGCACGTCCTCGCGCAGCGCGCCGCGGCGCTGTTCGTAATCGGGCAGCACCGAACGCACCACCTCCCAGAAGGCCGGGCTGTGGTTCATCTCCTTCAGGTGCGCCAGTTCGTGGGCGACGACGTAGTCGATGACCGGCAGCGCGAAGTGGATGAGCCGCCAGTTGAGGCGGATCGAGCCGTCGGCACTGGCGCTGCCCCAGCGGGTCTGGGCGGAACTGAGCGCCAGCCGCCGCACGCGCACGCCCAGCCGCTGCGCGAACTCGCGGCAGCGCTCCTCGAAGACCCTTCGCGCCTGCCGCTGCAGCCAGCTCTGCACCGCGTCGCGGATCTGCGCGGCGGCCGCGTCGTGCGGCAGCGCCAGGTGCAGCGTCAGCCGCGGCACGCCGGGCAGTGCGGTGGCGTCGGTGTTGAGCAGCGCGCCGCCGAGGGCGGTGCCGGCGCGCGGGTCGAGCACCACGATCACCGTCTCGCCGAGGAAGGGCAGGTGCGTGCCGTCGCGCCAGTCGATGCGCGCGGCCTCCAGCCGCTGGAGGCGCTCGCGCTGCTCCTGCAGCTTGCGCAGGATCCACCCGGCCTTGGCCTGCAGCGCCTGCTCGACCTCGGCGATGGGCACCCAGCGCGGCGCGCTGACCGACAGCCCCTCGGCGCTGACGACGAAGCCGATGCTGCGGCGCCGGGCGCGGCGGAAGGCGTAGCCGACGCGGTGCCCCTGCAGCAGCACGTGCCGCTCGGCCAGGGGATGGCCGAAGGCCGGCGGCGCGGCCGGCGCGGCCGGGGCGGTGGCCGGCGTCGGCGCGACGGGTGCCGAAGCCGGCGCCGGCACGCCCTCGTCGAACAGGGCGAGTTGGGCGAGGGGCCGGGGCGGACTCGACGGCATCGGCGCGGATTCTAGGAAATGCCGGCCGGCCGGGGCGTTCAGGCCGGCGAGACGTCGCGGCCGCGCGCCGCGTCGTCGGCGCGCGCATAGGCCTCGGGGTCGAGGCGGCGCATCTCGGCCTCGATCCAGCCCTCGACCTCGGCCATCACCGCCTCCGGCGAGCGGCCGGCGGTGAGCACCGGCGGTCCGATCGACAGGTCGACCACGCCCGGCCGCTTGATGAACGCGTTGCGCGGCCAGCAGCGGGCGGAGGCGACGGCGATGGGCACCACCGGCGCGCCGGCGTCGATGGCCAGCCGGGCCGCGCCGCTCTTGTAGGTGCCCTGCCCGCCGCGGGCGGTGCGGGTGCCCTCCGGGAACATGATCACCCACAGCCCGTCGGCCATGAACTGGCGGCCCTGGCGCGCCACCTTGGCCCAGGCCCGCTGCCGCTGGCTGCGGTCGATGTGCACCATGTCCAGCCGCGCCATCGCCCAGCCGAAGAAGGGCACGTACAGCAGCTCGCGCTTGAAGACATAGGCCAGCGGCCGCGGCATCAGCACCGGAAAGGCCAGCGTCTCCCAGGCCGACTGGTGCTTGGGCGTGAGTACCGCCGGCCCGTCGGGCAGGTGCTCGCGGCCCTGCAGCCGCCAGCGGACGCCGCAGATCCAGCGCGCGCCCTGCACCGCCAGCCACAGCCAGCCGACGCACATCCAGTACAGCGGCTTGCCGCGCACGAAGATCGACACCAGCAGCACCGCGATGGCATACGGCACCACGGTGGCCGCCAGCCACAGCAGGTACAGCAGCGACCGCAGGAAGAGCACTGGCGTGCTGGTCACCCTTTCGCCCCCGCCGCCGCCTTCGCCCGCTTCTCCCGCTCCAGCCAATGGGCGGCGAAGGCCGCCAGGTCGGCGTGCACCACCGTGCCCGGCACCTGCGCCGCCAGCGCCTGCACCTCGTCGTCGGTCAGCCGGGCCGACTTGCCGGTGCGCACCAGGTGCGGCTCGCAGCCCACCGCCGCGCCGGCCTGCAGGTCGCGCAGCGAATCGCCGACCACCGGCACGCCCTTCATGTCGACGCCGAAGCGCTCGCCGATCTGGCGGAACAGCCCGGGCAGCGGCTTGCGGCAGTCGCAGCCGTCGTCGGGCACGTGCGGGCAGAAGAACACCGCGTCGATGCGGCCGCCCTCGCGCGTCAACAGCTGGTTGAGCTTGGCCTGCACCGCGTTCATCGTCGCCATGTCGAACAGGCCACGGCCCAGGCCCGACTGGTTGGTCGCCAGCACCACGTGCCAGCCGGCGTGGTTCAGCTGGGCCACCGCCTGCAGCGCGCCGGGCAGCGGCACCCATTCGTCGGCCGACTTGATGAAGTCGTCGCGGTCCTCGTTGAGCGTGCCGTCGCGGTCGAGCACGACCAGCTTCATCGCCTGTTCGGAGTGGCGGGCCATGGGCGGCGCTCTTTCAGGCGGCGAGCCGCGACAGGTCGGCCACGCGGTTCATCGCCGCATGCAACTGCGCGAGCAGTGCCAGCCGGTTGGCGCGCAGGTCCACGTCCTCGGCGTTGACCATCACGCCGTCGAAGAAGGCGTCGACCGGGCCCTTCAACGCCGCCAGCGCCTGCAGCGAGCCGGCGTAGTCGCCGCCCTCGATGGCACGGTCGGCCCGCGGGCGCACCTCGGCCAGCGCGGCGGCCAGCGCCTGCTCGGCGGGTTCGACCAGGCGCTGGGGTTCCACGGTGGGCGGCACGTCCGCCGTGTCCGACTTGCGCAGGATGTTGCCCACCCGCTTGTTGGCCGCGGCCAGCGCGGCGGCCTCGGGCAGCGCGGCGAAGGCGCGCACGGCGGCCAGGCGCTTCGGCACCTCGCCGAGACGCCGGCCCTTCAGCGCCAGCACCGCGTCCACCTCCTGCGCGGAGTAACCCTGCTCGCGCAGCAGGTTGGCCAGGCGGTCGTCGAAGAAGGCCAGCAGCGGCCCGCTCACCGACGCCTCGGCCAGCGTGTCGCCGAAGGCGGCCTGCGCGCCGGTGATCAGTTCGTCCAGCGCCAGCGGCAGGTTCTTCTCGACCAGGATGCGGATGACGCCCAGCGCATGGCGGCGCAGCGCGTACGGGTCCTTGTCGCCGCTGGGCAGCTGGCCGATGCCGAACAGGCCGACCAGCGTCTCCAGCTTGTCGGCCAGCGCCAGCACGGTGCCGGTGTGGTTGCGCGGCAGCGCGTCGCCGGCGAAGCGCGGCTTGTAGTGGTCCTCGATGGCGATGGCGACGCCGTCGCGCAGGCCCTCGTGGCGGGCGTAGTAGCCGCCCATCACGCCCTGCAGCTCAGGGAACTCGCCCACCATGTCGGTCAGCAGGTCCGCCTTGGCCAGCAGCGCCGCCTCGCGCACCTTGCTGTCCAGCACCTCGAACTCGTCCTTGGCGTCCACCGTGTAGGGGACCGTGGCCAGCCGCAGCTGGTTGACGATGGCGTGGCCGATGGCCTGCACCCGCCGCGCCCGCTCGCCCTGGCTGCCCAGCTTGCCGTGGTAGACCACCCGGTCCAGGCCCGGCACCCGCGAGGCCAGTGTCTTCCTGCGGTCCTGGTCGAAGAAGAACTTGGCGTCGGCCAGGCGCGGGCGTACCACCCGTTCGTTGCCGCCGACGACCGCACTCGGGTCGTCGGGCCGGATGTTGCTGACGATGAGGAAGCGCTCGGTGAGCTTGCCCGCCGAATCCACCAGCGGGAAGTACTTCTGGTTGGCCTTCATCGTCAGGATGAGGCATTCCTGGGGCACCTCGAGGAAGGCCTTGTCGAAACGCGCCAGCAGCACGTTCGGCCGCTCGACCAGCGCGGTGACCTCGTCGAGCAGCGCGTCGTCGTCGATGGGCTTCAAGCCCTCCTTGGCCGCCGCGGCGTCGAGCTGGCGGCGGATCTCCGCCCGGCGTTTGTCGAAGCTGGCGATGACGGCGCCCTCTTCCCGCAGTTGCTCCGCATAGGTGTCGGCGTCGCGCAGCGGGATCGTCTCGGCCTTGGCCTCGAAGCGGTGGCCCTGGGTGACGCGGTCGGCCGTCAGCCCCAGCGCCTGCACCCGCACCACGTCGGCGCCGTGCAGCGCCACCAGCCGGTGCGCCGGCCGCACGAAGTGCACGCTGGTCCAGCCGTCGGCCAGCTGGTACTGCATGAGCTTGGGGATGGGCAGCCTGGCCAGCGCCTCGTCCAGCGCCGCCTGCAGGCCTTCGGCCAGGGTGGCACCGGGCACCGTGGTGTCGAGGAACAGCGCCTCGGCCTTGCCGTCCGGGCGGCGCTGCAGGTGCGGCACGGCCGACGCGTCGGCGCCGAGCGCGGCCAGCTTCTTCAGCAGCGCGGGCGTGGGCTGGCCCTGGGCGTCGAGCGCCACGGCCACCGGCATCAGCTTCTGCGACAGCGGCCGGTCGGCGGCGCGGGCCGCCACGTCGGTGACGTGCACCGCCAGCCGGCGCGGCGAGGCGTAGGCCGTCACCCGTGCGCCGTCGGCCGCCAATTGCTGCGCCTTCAGGGCGGCGAACAGGCCCTGGGCGAACGCCTCGCCCAGCTTCTTCAGCGCCTTCGGCGGCAGCTCCTCGACGAAGAGCTCGACGAGCAGGTTCTTCGGGTCCGTCATCTCGCTCACGCCGCCTTCTTCTGCTGTTCCAACTGGGCCAGCACTTCGGCGCTCCAGTCCTTCGGCGCCATCGGGAAGCCCAGCCGCGCCCGGCTGTCCAGGTAGCTCTGCGCCACCGCCCGCGCCAGGTTGCGGATGCGGCCGATGTAGGCCGCCCGCTCGGTGACGCTGATCGCGCCGCGGGCGTCGAGCAGGTTGAAGGTGTGCGCCGCCTTGAGCACCTGCTCGTAGGCCGGCAGCGCCAGCTGCTGCGCCATCAGGTGCTTGGCCTGCTTCTCGTGCGCGCCGAAGGCACCGAGCAGGAAGTCCACGTCGCTGTGCTCGAAGTTGTAGGCCGACTGCTCCTTCTCGTTCTGCAGGTAGACGTCGCCGTAGCTCAGCGAGTCGGTCCACTTCAGGTCGTAGACGTTGTCCACCCCTGCAGGTACATGGCCAGTCGCTCCAGGCCGTAGGTGATCTCGCCGGTGATGGGCTTGCAGTCGATGCCGCCCACCTGCTGGAAGTAGGTGAACTGCGTGACCTCCATGCCGTTGAGCCAGACCTCCCAGCCCAGGCCCCAGGCGCCAAGCGTCGGGTTCTCCCAATCGTCCTCGACGAAGCGGATGTCGTTCTTCTTCAGGTCGAAGCCCAGCGCCTGCAGCGAGCCGAGGTACAGCTCGAGGATGTTCGCCGGCGCGGGCTTGAGCACCACCTGGTACTGGTAGTAGTGCTGCAGGCGGTTCGGGTTCTCGCCGTAGCGGCCGTCCTTGGGGCGGCGGCTGGGCTGGACGTAGGCCGCCTTCCACGGCTCGGGGCCGAGGGCGCGCAGGAAGGTGGCGGTGTGGCTGGTGCCGGCGCCCACCTCCATGTCGTAGGGCTGCAGCAGCGCGCAGCCCTGCGCGTCCCAGTAGGACTGCAGGCGCAGGATGATTTGCTGGAAGGTCAGCATCGGAGCGAGGGAACGGTGCAGGACCGGCCCGGTGAGGTGCAGCCGGCGGGCGAAGCGCCGGATTCTAGGGTGGGGCCCCGGCCGCCACCCCGCCCGCACCCCGGCGCGATCCCGCCGCGCCGAGCCCCACCAGCGCCAGCGCCAGCGCGGCCAGCGGCCACAGGCCGAAGCGGCCGGCCCAGCGGGCGAAGGGCGTGAGGCCCTCCCGGCCCTCGACCTCGGCGCGCAGCGCGCCGCGGGCGGTGGTCGGCAGCAGCGCCTGCACCCGGCCCTGGTGGTCGATGACGGCGGTGGCGCCGGTGTTGGTCGCGCGCAGCATCGGCCGCTGCAGCTCCAGTGTGCGCAGCCGCGAGATCTGCAGGTGCTGGTCGATGGCCACCGTGTCGCCGAACCAGCCGATGTTGCTCAGGTTCACCAGCACCGTGGGCGCGCGCGCCGGGTCGGCGGCGAAGCCGGCGGCCAGCTCCTCGCCGAACAGGTCCTCGTAGCAGATGTTGGGCGCCAGCCGCTGGCCCAGCGCATCGAAGGTGGGCTGGGCCAGGCCACCGCGGTCGAAGTCGCCGAGCGGGATGTTCATCAGCTCGGTGAACCAGCGGAAGCCACGCGGGATGAACTCGCCGAAGGGCACCAGGTGGTGCTTGTCATAGCGGTACGGGGCCTGCCCGCCGACCAGCCCGGCCACCGAGTTGGTGTAGCCGCCGACCTCGTCGCCCAGCGGCAGGCCGACCAGGGCGGCCCGGCCGGGCGGCGTGAAGGCGGTGAGCACCGCCGCCCACCAGCCCGGCGGCACGTCCACCGGCAGCAACGGCACCGCGGTCTCCGGCGCCACCACCAGCCCGTCCGGCGCCGACTGCAGCGCCTCGGCCAGCCAGGCCAGCACGTCGGGCAGGCGGTCCGCGCGGAACTTCTCGTCCTGCGGCACCTGGGTCTGCAGCAGGGTGACCGGCAGCCGTCCGGCGGCGGTGGTGAAGTCCTGCCGCGCCAGCGGAGCGGCGGCCAGCAGCACGGCGGCGGCGAGCCCCCCGGCCAGCGCCGGCCGCCAGGCCCGTCGGCGCAGCGCGGCCACGGCCAGGCCGACCAGCGCCGCCGCCAGCGCCGCCACCAGCCCCATGCCGTAGACGCCCACCCACGGTGCCAGCGCCGACAGCGGGCCGTCGACGTGGGCGTACCCGGCCGCCCCCCAGGGGAAGCCGGTGAACAGGACGCCGCGGGCCAGCTCGGCCAGCGTCCACAGCCCGGCGGCGAGCAGCGCCGGCGCCAGCACGCCGCGGCCGTCGCCGCGCCAGCGCACGAAGGCCGCGGCGGCCAGCGCCAGGTACAGCGACAGCGCCATCGACAGCAGCGCCACCGCCAGCACCGCCAGCGGCGCCGGCAGCCCGCCGTAGACGTGCATGCTGATGAACAGCCACCAGACGCTGCCGGCCAGCCAGGCGGTGCCGAAGAGCAGGCCCAGCAGCGCCGCGGCCGGCGGCCGGCGGTCGGGCAGCAGCGCCCAGAACAGCGCCGCGCTGCCCACCTGCAGCGCCCAGTTCGGCTCGGGAGCGAGCGCCGCCGCCTGGCCGAGGCCGGCGAACAGCGCCAGCAGCCCGCGGACGGCGGCGGCGCGGATCACCGGACGACCCCGCGCCCGAAGCGCTCAGGGCCTCGCTCGTGGGAACGGCCCGGCGCGCTCAGGCGTCCGCCCCGGCGGGCAGCCGGGCGACCCGGAACCAGCGCACCGCGCCGCCGCGGGTCAGCATCACCGAAAAGCGCAGGCCGGCCAGTTCGGCGGTCTCGCCGCGGCGCGGCACGTGGCCCAGCTGGTGGGCGATGAAACCGCCGATGGTGTCGAACTCGTCCTCCGGCAGCTCGACGCCGAAGGCCTGGTTGACCGCCTCGATGCTGGCGTCGCCGGCCACCCGCAGGCTGCCGTCGGCCAGGCTGACGATGCCGGCCTCGTCGGGTTCGCGGTCGTCGAACTCGTCCTCGATCTCGCCGACGATCTCCTCCAGCACGTCCTCGATGGTGATGAGGCCGGCGGTGTTGCCGAACTCGTCGATGACGATGGCCAGGTGGTTGCGGTTGGAGCGGAAGTCGCGCAGCAGCTCGTTCAGGCCCTTGGACTCGGGCACGAACACCGCCGGGCGCAGCAGGGTGCGCAGGTTGAGCTCGGGCGCGCGCTGCAGCTTGAGCAGGTCCTTCGCCATCAGGATGCCGATGACGTTGTCGCGCCGGTCCTCGAACACCGGGAACCGCGAGTGGCCGGTGTCGATCACCGTGGCCAGCAGCTCGTCGTAGGGCGCGTCGATGTCCAGCAGGTCCATGCGCGGGGCGGCCACCATGGCGTCGCCGGCGGTCAGGTCCGCCATGCGCAGCACGCCTTCGAGCATCGCCCGCGACTCCGGCCCGATGAGCTCGCGGTGCTCGGCCTCCGCCAGCGACTCGATCAGCTCGTCCTTGGAGTCCGGCCCCGGGGAGATGAACTCCACCAGCCGGTCGAACAGGGAGCGCCGTTCGGCCGCCACCGGCAATCGGCCGGGGGGCCGCCGCGGCGCGGCGGAAGGTCGGGGTTCGGGCATCTGGCGATGCGGCAGCTGCGATGCCCGGGAGCTTAACGCAGCGGCGTGACGCCCCCGCCGGCGGTCGTCAACCCCTGCCGGCGACGGCGGAACCGCCGAAGGCCGACAATCGCCGGTTTCGTCGTCTTTCCAGGGCAGCAAGCACCATGGCCACAGGTCTGATTCCCGCCACCATCCTCACCGGCTTCCTCGGCAGCGGCAAGACGACGCTGCTCAAGCGCGTGCTGACCGAGCACCACGGCCACAAGATCGCCGTGGTGGAGAACGAGTTCGGCGAGGAGAACATCGACAACGACATCCTCGTCGCCGACACCGAGGAGCAGATCATCCAGCTGTCCAACGGCTGCGTCTGCTGCACCATCCGCGAGGACCTGCGCACCACCCTGTCCGACCTGGCGGCCAAGCGCCGCAAGGGCGAGCTGACGTTCGACCGGGTGGTCATCGAGACCACCGGCCTGGCCGACCCCGGCCCCGTCGCCCAGACCTTCTTCATGGACGACGAGATCGCCGAGAGCTACCAGCTCGACTCCATCCTGACGCTGGTCGACGCGGTGCACGCCAAGCAGCAGCTCGACACCCGGGAGGAGGCACAGCGCCAGGTGGGCTTTGCCGACCGGCTGTTCATCAGCAAGACCGACCTCGCCGACCCGGCGCAGGTCGACGCCCTGGTGCACCGGCTGAAGCACATGAACCCCCGGGCACCGCAGAAGCGGGTGCACTTCGGCGAGGTGCCGATCGCCGAGGTGTTCGACATCAAGGGCTTCAACCTCAACGCCAAGCTGGACATCGACCCCGATTTCCTGAAGGCGGACGACGGGCACGACCACCACCACCATGGTCACGACCACGACCACGACCATGAGCATGGCGAGCACTGCGACCACCCGCACCACCACCACCACGACGACGACGTCAAGAGCTTCGTCTTCCGGTCGGACAAGGCCTTCCACCCGGCCAAGCTGGAGGAATTCCTCGGCTCCATCGTGCAGGTCTACGGGCCGAAGATGCTGCGCTACAAGGGCGTGCTGTGGATGAAGGGCACCGACCGCAAGGTGGTGTTCCAGGGCGTGCACCAGCTGATGGGCAGCGACCTGGGGCCGAAATGGATGCCGGGCGAGAAGAAGCAGAGCAAGATGGTGTTCATCGGCCTGGACCTGCCGCGGGACGTCCTCGAACAGGGCCTGGCGCAGTGTCTGGTGTGACGCCCCGTGTGAAGGGTCACGCCGGCGTTCCGCCCTCGGCCAACGGCATGGCTATACTCCGCGCGCCTTAAAAAGCAGGGGGGCTGGCCGATGCCGGTCACCCTCACGCTGCTGCGAGGAGGAAACGCCTGTGAGCAAGACCCCGGTGAAGACCGCGGCGCCCGCCAAGAAGGCCGCCCCCGCGGCGCGCAAACCCACCGCAGCGCCGGTGGCCGAGGCCTCCGCGCCGGTCGCCGCCAAACCGAAGGCCCGCAGCGCGAAGGCCAGTTCGAAGGCGCCGCTGCCCGGATCGGGTTTTGACTCCATGGGCCCCGAGCCGAACAGCGCCGCCAGCCGTTTCGCGGACCGCTTTGCGCCGCCCAAACCCCCGTCCCGGATGTACGCCGACCAAGACACCGATTTCGAAAAGCCGGCCGTGAAGGCCGATCCCAAGCTCGCCAACGCCTGGAAGTCCAAGGCCGGGCGCGACCTCAGCGAGGCCGAACTGCTGGCCATGCCCGAGGACGAGTACATGAACGAGAAGCAGCTCGACTTCTTCCGCGCCCGGCTGCAGGCGCTGAAGGACGACCTGCTGTCCAACGCCGGCGAGACCACCGAGCACCTGCGCGAGGACACCACCATCGTCCCCGACCCGGCCGACCGCGCCACCATCGAGGAAGAGCACGCGCTGGAGCTGCGCACCCGCGACCGCGAGCGCAAGCTGCTGAAGAAGATCTCCCAGTCGCTGACGCGCATCGACTCCGGCGACTACGGCTACTGCGACGAGACCGGCGAGCCGATCGGCCTGCGCCGCCTCATCGCCCGGCCCACCGCCACGCTGTCGTTGGAAGCGCAGCAGCGTCGGGAGATGAAGCAGAAGATGTTCGGGGACTGAGCGGCGCGGCCTGGCGGCGCTTTCCCTGGCCGGCGGTCCGACCATGCCCGACCCCAAAGACAGCAGTTTCTTCCGCAAGGTGGTGCGCTTCGTCGCCAACCCGGCGACCGACTGGACCGACCTCAGCCGGCCGGACGGCCTGCGCGATGGCGAGCTCGAAAAGGGCGAGCTCAAGGCCATGATCGAGCGCAAGCGGCGCAACGACTTCGTGCGCAAGCGCGAGTTCGACATGCTGCGCCGGGTGCGCCGCGAGGGCCTGTCGGGCGAGCAGCTGGCCGCCCTCGGCCGCTCGTCTCGCATCGACGACTCGGAGGCGCGGCTGGACACCCAGGCGCGGCCCGACGGCGTCAAGGCGAAGATCGACGCCATCGAGCAGCAGATGGTCGGCGACGGCCTGCGCCGCCCGCCGGCGTTCTTCGCCGCCGACACCCAGCCGCCGGCCGTCAACCCGTTGGCGACCACCATGCCGGCGGCGCTGCACCGGCCGTCACCGCACCGCGCACCGCCGCCGCTGCTCGACGAGGAGGAGGAACTGCCGGCGCTGCCGCCGCTGCCGGACCCCGACGAGCCGGTGCCGGTGATCGTGCCGCCGATGGTGCGGCCGCTGTCCTCCGCCGCGGCCAGTGCCGGGCTGGCGCCGCCCGTCGGCGCTCCGGTGCCGGTGGCGCCGGCCGGGCAGCGCCCCCCGGGCGACGGCATCGAGGTCAGCGAGGTGGTGCACGACCCGGAGCTGGACGAGGCGGTGATCGCCTTCGCCAACGCCGACTTCGGCGCCTGCGAGCACGCCCTGCTGGGCCTGACGCAGGGCGACGGCCTGCGGCTGCAACACCCCGACACCTGGCTGGTGCTGTTCGACCTCTACCGCGCCACCGGCCAGCAGAACAAGTTCGAGGGGCTGGCGCTGGACTTCGCCCAGCGCTTCGGCCGTTCGTCGCCGCAGTGGTACTCGCTGCCGCGGCTCGTCGCCGAGGCCGCGGCCGCCGCCGCCGCACAGGAACGGCCCGGCCGCCTGCCGCGGGTGCCGGGCGAGATCGGCTGGGTCTGCCCGGACCTGCTCGACGTCGAGGCGGTGGCCCTGCTGCAGGCGCAGACGCTGCAGATGCCGCTGCCCTGGGTCTTCGACTGGGCGGGACTGCAGCGCATCGACGCCCAGGCCGCCAACGCGTTGGCCGGCCTGGTGCGCCAGTGGTCGCGCGAGCCGCTGGACATGCGCTGGCTGGCCGGCGACCGCCTGCAGGCGGTGCTGCAGGAGGCCGCCCCGAACGGGGTGAAGGACGCCGATCCCGCTTTCTGGATGCTGCGGCTCGAGGTGCTGCGCCTGGCCGACCGTGCCGACCAGTTCGACGAGGCGGCGATTGACTACTGCCTGACCTACGAGGTCTCGCCGCCGCAGTGGGACCGGCCGAAGGCGCGCATGCGCATCGCCAGCGGCGGCGATTCCACCCACGGACCGTCGGTGCTGAGCGAGGTGTCCACCGGCTTCCTCGAATCCTCGACGCTGGAGGACGGCCAGCCGGTGCCGACCGCGCAGGTGGAGCTGTCGGGCCAGCTGGTGGGCGACATCGCCGGCGTGCTCGGCGAGCTGGACGGCCAGCTCGGCGCGGCCGGCATCGTCAACGTGTCCTGCACCCGCCTGATTCGGGTCGACTTCATCGCCGCCGGCGACCTGCTGAACTGGGTGCTGACCAAGCGCAGCGAGAACCGGCAGCTGAATTTCGTCGACGCCCACCGGCTGGTGGCGCTGTTCTTCGGCGCGATGGGCATCAACGAGCACGCCAAGGTGCGCGTCAGGACCGTCTGACCGCCGGGCGCGACGCGGGGTTGAACCTCGCCGCCGCGCCCCGATCTCAGCGGGCTGTCGCCACCCGACCGCCCGCATGGACAACGCCACCCCCCCTGCCGCCCTTCCACGGCACCACCATCGTCAGCGTGCGCCGCGGCGCCTCCGTCGCGCTCGGCGGCGACGGCCAGGTGACGCTGGGCAACATCGTCGTCAAGGCCTCCGCCCGCAAGGTGCGCAAGCTCCACCGCGACCAGGTGCTGGCCGGCTTCGCCGGCGCCACCGCCGACGCCTTCACCCTGTTCGAGCGCTTCGAGGCCAAGCTGGAGAAGCACCAGGGCCACCTGGTGCGCGCCGCCATCGAGCTGACCAAGGACTGGCGCACCGACCGGGTGCTGCGCCGGCTGGAGGCCATGCTGGCGGTGGCCGACCGCGAGGCCTCGCTCATCATCACCGGCAACGGCGACGTGCTGGAGCCCGAGCACGGCCTGATCGCCATCGGCTCCGGCGGGCCCTACGCCCAGGCCGCCGCCCGCGCGCTGCTGCAGCACACCGAGATGCCGCCGGCCGAGATCGTCAAGCGCTCGCTGGAGATCGCCGGCGACCTGTGCATCTACACGAACCAAAACCACGTCATCGAGACCCTGGAGTGACGATGTCCATGACCCCGAAGGAGATCGTCTCCGAGCTCGACCGCCACATCGTCGGCCAGCGCGACGCCAAGCGCGCGGTGGCCATCGCGCTGCGCAACCGCTGGCGGCGCCAGCAGGTGGACGAGAAGCTCCGTGGCGAGATCACGCCGAAGAACATCCTCATGATCGGCCCCACCGGCGTGGGCAAGACCGAGATCGCCCGCCGGCTGGCCAAGCTGGCCGACGCGCCCTTCGTCAAGGTGGAGGCGACCAAGTTCACCGAGGTGGGCTACGTCGGCAAGGACGTGGACACCATCGTGCGCGACCTGGTGGAGGTGGCGGTGAAGCAGCAGCGCGAGCGCGCCATGCGCCAGCAGCGCGCCCGCGCCGAGGACGCCGCGGAGGACCGCCTGCTCGACGTGCTGGTGCCGCCGCCGCGCGGCGGCGGCAGCGACTTCGGCATCACCCCGTCCACCCCGCCGGCCGACAGCACCGCCCGCCAGGTGATGCGCAAGCGGCTGCGCGAGGGCACGCTGGACGACAAGGAGGTCGAGATCGACCTGGCCGAGGCCAAGCCGGCGCTGGAGATCATGGGGCCCGCCGGCATGGAGGAGATGGCCGAGCAGCTGAAGGGCCTGTTCTCCCAGATGGGCGGTGCGCGGCGCAAGGCGCGCAAGGTGCGCATCGGCGAGGCGCGCCGGCTGCTCCTCGAGGAGGAGGCCGCCAAGCTGGTCAACGAGGACGAGATCCGCACCGAGGCGCTGCAGCATGCCGAGCAGAACGGCATCGTCTTCATCGACGAGATCGACAAGGTGGCCGCCCGCCAGGAGACCGGCGGCGCCGACGTCAGCCGCCAGGGCGTGCAGCGCGACCTGCTGCCGCTGGTCGAGGGCACCGCGGTGACCACCAAGTACGGCGTGGTGAAGACCGACCACATCCTCTTCATCGCCTCCGGCGCCTTCCACCTGGCCAAGCCCAGCGACCTGATCCCGGAGCTGCAGGGCCGCTTCCCGATCCGCGTCGAACTCGGCTCGCTGAGCGTGGACGACTTCGAGGCCATCCTGACCTCCACCCATGCCAGCCTGGTCAAGCAGTACCAGGCCCTGCTCGCCACCGAGGGGGTCACGCTGCAGCTGCAGCCCGAGGCCATCCGCCGCCTGGCCGAGATCGCCTACGAGGTCAACGAGCGCACCGAGAACATCGGCGCCCGGCGGCTGTCGACGGTGATGGAGCGGCTGCTCGACGAGGTCAGCTTCGACGCCTCCGAACGCGGCGGCACCACCGTGACGGTGGACGCCGCCATGGTCAACGAGCGGCTGGCGTCGCTGGCCGGCAACGAGGACCTCTCGCGGTACATCCTCTGAGCCCCCGGCCGTCGGACGGCGCGCCGAAGAGCACCGCCCTGGCCGCGGTGGCGGCCTGTCCCCAGGGGACTCGTCAGAACTTCTGCGGGCGCAGCACGTCGACGTCGGCGAAGTACAGCGTCAGGCCGTAGTGCGGCGTGTAGCGCGCCATGACGTGGGCGGCGATCGCGTCGGCGACGGCGGCGTCGCAGACCACCTCCATGCGCACGGTGAGGTCCGCCTCCCAGGCGCCTTCGCGGTCGCCGGCCATGCCGCCGCCGCGCACGTCGCTGACGGTGTAGCCATGGGCGCCCAGGCGCTTGACGTCCTGCACCAGCTCGCGCTCCAGCGCGGCCTCGGCGATCAGCACCAGCAGCCGGCGGGGGTGCTTGGTCGGCGGCGCGGCAGTGGTCATGCGGGTCTCCTCGTCGCTCGCTCGGTGGTCGGTCAGCCCGCCAGCGCCTGCGCCAGCCGCAGGTACAGCGGAATGCCCAGCAGCAGGTTGAAGGGGAAGGTGATGCCCAGCGCCAGCGTGATCGACAGCGCCGCGTTGGCCTGCGGCACCGCGATGCGCATGGCGGTCGGCGCGGCGATGTAGCTGGCGCTGGCGGCCAGCGTGGCCAGCAGCGCCACGCCGCCGGTGGTCAGGCCCAGCGCCGTGCCCAGCAGCGCCCCGGCCACGCCCAGCAGCGGCGGCAGGCCCAGGCCGATGACCAGCACCGGCCCGCCGAAGCGCCGCACCTCGGGCAACCGGGCGCCGGCGACCAGGCCCAGCTCCAGCAGGAACAGCGCCAGCACGCCCTTGAAGGGCACGACGAACACCGGCGCGATCGGCGCGAGGCCGGCCTCGCCGGCGACGGCGCCGATGAGCAGGCCGCCGATCAGCAGCAGCACGCTCTTGCCGAAGAACACGTCGTGGGCGAGCCGGCGCCAGGCCGCCGCCCCGGTGGTCGCCGCGGCGGCGTCGCGGTCGGCGAAGAGCCGCGCCAGCAGCACGCCGGCGACCAGGCCGGGCGCCTCCATCACCGCCACCCACAGCGCCGCATGCGGCTCGTGGGCGATGCCCCCGCGGGCCAGGGCGGCGGTGGCCACGGCGAAGGTGACCACGCTCACCGAGCCGTAGTGCGCGCCCACCGCCGCCGCATCCGCCGCCGGCAGGCGCAGCGCGCGCAGCAGCGGGTACAGCGCCAGCGGCACCAGGAAACTGAAGGCGACCATCGCCAGCACCTGCGGCGCCAGCGCGGCCAGCGGTTGCCGCGACAGCTCCAGCCCGCCCTTCAGCCCGATGGCCAGCAGCAGGTAGATCGACAGCGTCTCGTACAGCGCCTCGGGCAGCCGGAGGTCCGACTTGACCCAGCGGGCGAAGACACCGAGCAGGAAGAACAGGACGACGACGTCCAGCGCCATCAGCTCTAGCCCTCGCCCTGCTCCTGACGCCACTGCTGCAGCCGCAGCAGGCCGTCGAAGATCAGGCTGTCGACCAGTTCGTAGCCGATGCCCAGGTACGGCGCCACCTTCCAGCCGGCGCCGCCGGTCAGCAGCACGCGCGGCGCCACGCCGGCGTGGCGGGCCAGGTTGCGGTGCATGTGCTCGATGGCGCCGGTGATGGCGTAGGTGCCGCCGCTGGTCAGCGCGTCGCTGGTGTTGGTGGGAAAGGCGCGCACCTCGCCGGTGGGCACGTGCAGGCCGGCGGTGCCGCTCTCCAGCGCCTTGAGCATGATCCCGTGGCCGGGCAGGATGCAGCCACCCAGGAAGCGGCCATCGGCGTCCAGCGCGTCGCAGGTGACGGCGGTGCCGGCCATGACGACCACCGCCGGCGGTGCGATGGGCCGCATGCGGGCCGAGCGCCGGGCCGGCCCCACGCCGGCCCGCGATTCCGCCGGGGGAGCGTCCGACGCACCCGGCGGGGGAGGGGCCGACGTCAACCGCCAGCGTGCGCCGATCAGCGCCACCCAGCGGTCGGCGCCCAGCCGCGCCGGGTGGTCGTAGCCGTTGACGACGCCGGCCGCCGACTGGGCCGCCACCGCCCAGCGCGGCTGCAGGTCGAACAGCTCGTCGATCTGGTCTCGCACCCGGTGGCGCACCTGGTCGCTGGCCACGCAGCAACCGATGACGGCCGACGGCCGCTGCAGGCCGCGCCAGTCGCCGTCGCCGAGCTGTTCGATGGTCTCGAGAAAGACCGCGCCCTGGGCCAACGCCGCACTGCCCGGGACCACCGCCTCGTGCAGCGCCCACTTGAGCCGCGTGTTCCCGATGTCGATGAGCAGGACGGTCATGTGCCGGCGGATTGTGCCCGCAGGGTCGCGTCATCGGCGACTGACACCGGCGCGGGACGCCGGCCGATGGCACACCGTCCGCCTTGCGCAGAGGATGGCGGCGCCATGAACCGCTCCGCCGTCCGACCCCTGCCCCCGACGTTCGACGACACGTCGCGGCCCGGCCTGCTGCAGCGCCTGGGCCGCCAGCCGGCGCCGGGCCCGCGGCTGGCCGCCTTCGCGTTCCTGCTGCTCACGCTGTGGTTGGCGATGGCGCTGCTGCACGGCTACTACCAGCTGCTGCACCTGGCGGTGGACCGCGCGGAGCAGGCCCAACGCCTGCGAGCGGCGCTGCAGACGCGCGAGTCGCATTGCGAAGCGCTGGCCAATCCGCATGCGCGCGGCCTGTGCCGGCTGCGCGCGCGAGACATCGACGCGGCCGAGCCGACGCTGGCCCGGCTCGACGCCGTGCGCTGACCCGCGCCACGGCGGCCGGTTCAGGCGGGCAGCGACCGGGCGATCACCCCACCACCGAGGCAGACCTCGCAGTCGTACAGCACCGCCGACTGGCCGGGCGTGACCGCCCATTGCGGCGCGTCGAAGCGCAGCTGCAGGGCGTGCTCGGCCAGCGCCAGGGCGCAGGCGGCGTCGGCCTGCCGGTAGCGCGTCTTGGCGGCGAAGCGGCCCTCACGCGGCGGTGCGCCGGCCACCCAGCTCAGGTCGTCGGCCTGCAGCGCGGTGGACTGCAGCCAGGGGTGGTCGTGGCCCTGCACCACCACCAGCACGTTGCGCTCCAGGTCCTTGCGGGCGACGAACCAGGGTGCGTGGTCGCCTCCGCCCGCCGCGCCCCGCCCGGGCTTGATCCCGCCGAGGCCGATGCCCTTGCGCTGGCCCAGCGTGTAGAAGCTCAGGCCCACGTGCTCGCCGACCACGCGGCCGCGGTCGTCCTCCATCGGGCCCGGCGTGTTGGCCAGGTAGCGGCCGAGGAACTCGCGGAACGGCCGCTCGCCGATGAAGCAGATGCCGGTGGAGTCCTTCTTCCTGGCGTTCGGCAGGCCGATCTCGAGGGCGATGCGCCGCACCTCGGTCTTCGGCAGCTCGCCCACCGGGAACCGCGTGCGCGCCAGCTGGGGCTGCCGCAGCCGGTGCAGGAAGTAGCTCTGGTCCTTCAGCGGGTCCAGGCCCTTCAGCAGCTCGAAGCGGCCTTCGCGCTGGCGCACCCTGGCGTAGTGACCGGTGGCGATGAGCTCGGCGCCGAGCCGCACCGCATGGTCGAGGAAGGCCTTGAACTTGATCTCCGCGTTGCACAGCACGTCGGGATTGGGCGTGCGCCCGGCCTGGTGCTCGCGCAGGAACTCGGCGAAGACGCGGTCCTTGTAGTCGGCCGCGAAGTTGACGTGCTCGAGGTCGATGCCGACGACGTCGGCCACCGCGGCGGCGTCGAGGAAGTCCTGGCGCGACGAGCAGAACTCGCTGTCGTCGTCGTCTTCCCAGTTCTTCATGAAGATGCCCACCACCTCGTGGCCGGCCTGCTTCAGCAGCCAGGCGCTGACGGCGGAATCGACGCCGCCGGACAGGCCGACGACGATGCGGTGGTGGGGCGCGGACATCGCCGGATTGTCCGGCAGCCTCGGCCGGCCACCGGCCGGCGGGGCCTCTGCCCGGGTCCGGCCCTCAGAGGCCGCGCGCCAGCGGCAGCAGGGCGCTGGGATCGGTGTGCAGCAGGTCGATGGGGTAGCGTCGTCCGGCCCGCAGGTCCTGCGCGCAGCGCAGCACCATCGGGCTGCGGTGGCGTTCGACGCTGGCCTGCAACTCGTCGTCGGTGAGCCAGAGGGTGCGCACGATGCCGTCGTCCAGCCGGCGCGCAGGATCCGGTTCGCCCACCCGGCCGCAGAAGGCGAAGCGCAGGTAGGTGACCTCCTCCGCCGGCCCGGACGCATCGGCCGGCCGGCTGAAGCGCGAGAGGTAAACGCCGACCAGCGCCTCGGGCTCGAAGGGGCGGGCCGTCTCCTCCAGCACCTCGCGCACCACCGCCTGCAGCAGCGATTCGCCGGGATCCAGGTGACCGGCCGGGTTGTTCAGGCGCAGTCCGTCGCGCGTCAGTTCCTCGACCAGCAGGAAGCGGCCCTGGTGCTCGACGATGCCGGCGACGGTGACGCTGGGGCGAAAGCGAAGGCTCATGCCGCGATGCTAGGGCCTGTGGCCCCGACCCGACGGGGCGGTCGCGACGTGATGGACTTCTTGTAAGCTCCGCGCAATTTTTTCCAACGGTCCGCCGACCCCGGCCGGACCGACCGCGAGGAGACCCATCCCCATGCAGATCGGCGTTCCGCTGGAGACCTCGGCGGGCGAGACCCGTGTCGCGGTCACGCCCGAGACGGCCAAGAAGCTCAAGGCGCAGGGCCATGTCGTGCGGGTGCAGTCGGGTGCGGGCGTGAAGGCCAGCATCACGGACGAGGCCTACGCGGCGGCCGGTGCCGAGGTCGTCTCGCGCGAGCAGGCGTTGGCGGCGCCGCTGGTGCTGGTGGTGCGGGCACCGCAGCCGGACGCCCTGGCGCTGATGGCGCCGGGCACCACCCTGGTCGGCATGCTCAACCCGTTCGACCGCGACGGCCTGCAGCGCCTGGCCGCGGCGGGCCTCACCGCCTTCGCGCTGGAGGCGGCGCCGCGCACCAGCCGGGCGCAGAGCATGGACGTGCTGTCCTCGCAGGCCAACCTGGCCGGCTACAAGGCGGTGATGCTGGCGGCCAACGCCTACCAGCGCCTCTTCCCCATGCTGATGACCGCCGCCGGCACGGTGAAGGCCGCGCGGGTGGTCGTGCTCGGCGTCGGCGTGGCCGGGCTGCAGGCCATCGCCACCGCCAAGCGGCTGGGCGCCGTGATCGAGGCCAGCGACGTGCGGCCGGCGGTGAAGGAACAGGTCGAGTCGCTGGGCGCCAAGTTCATCGACGTGCCCTACGAGACCGCCGAGGAGCGCGAGGCCGCCGAGGGCGTGGGCGGCTACGCCCGCCCGATGCCGCAGGGCTGGCTCGACCGGCAGAAGGCCGAGGTGGCCAAGCGCGTGGCGCAGGCGGACATCGTGATCACCACCGCGTTGATCCCGGGACGGCCGGCGCCGGTGCTGGTGACCGAGGACATGGTGAAGTCGATGAAGCCCGGCTCGGTGATCGTCGACATGGCCGCCCCGCAGGGCGGCAACTGCCCGCTCACCCAAGCCGGGGCCACCGTGGTCCAACACGGTGTCACGCTGATCGGCGAGACCAACCTGCCGGCCCTGCTGGCGGCCGACGCCAGCGCGCTGTACGCCCGCAACCTGCTCGACTTCCTGAAGCTGGTCGTCGACAAGGACGGCGGGCTGCAGGTGCCGATGGACGACGACATCGTGGCCGCCTGCCTGGTGGCCCGCAACGGCCAGGTGACGCGGGCATGAGACGGGCCGCCGCGCCCTGCGAGGAGCCGACATGACCCGTGTGATGCTGCGGTCCAAGCTGCACCGCGCCACCGTGACCGAGGCCGACCTGCACTACGAAGGCAGCTGCGGCATCGACGCCACGCTGCTCGAGGCCGCCGACATGCGCGCCTATGAGCAGATCGAGCTCTACAACGTCAACAACGGCGAGCGCTTCTCCACCTACATCATCCCGGCGCCGCCCGGCTCGGGCGTGATCTCGCTCAACGGCGCGGCCGCGCGCAAGGCGCACGTCGGCGACCTGCTGATCATCTGCACCTACGCGCCGATGAGCGAGGCCGAAGCCGCCGCCTGGAAGCCGCGGCTGGTGCTGCTCGGCCCCGGCAACCGCATCGCGCAGATCAAGCCCGCCTGACGGCGGGCCGCGCCCCGCCCCACCCACAGGAGACACGCCATGGAAGTGGTCTCGCCCACCATCATCAACCTGACCATCTTCGTGCTGGCCATCTACGTCGGCTACCACGTGGTGTGGAACGTCACGCCGGCGCTGCACACGCCCCTGATGGCGGTGACCAACGCGGTGTCGGCCATCGTGATCGTCGGCGCCATGCTGGCCGCGGCGCTGACCGAAGGCGGCCTGGGCAAGACCATGGGCGTGCTGGCGGTGGCGCTGGCCGCGGTCAACGTCTTCGGCGGCTTCCTGGTCACCCGGCGCATGCTGGAGATGTTCAAGAAGAAGGAGCGCAAGGCGCCGGCGGCAGGGGAGAAGCAGGCATGAGCTTGAACCTCGTCACGCTGCTGTACCTCGTCGCCAGCGTCTGCTTCATCCAGGCGCTGAAGGGGCTGTCGCACCCGACCACCTCCATCCGCGGCAACGTCTTCGGCATGACGGGCATGGCGATCGCCGTGCTCACCACCGCCGCGCTGATCGTGCGGCTGGCCGGCTCGACCGAGGCCGGGCTGGGCGGCCTGGGCTACGTGCTGCTGGGCCTGCTGATCGGCGGCACCGCCGGCGCCATCATGGCCAACCGGGTGGAGATGACCAAGATGCCCGAGCTGGTGGCCTTCATGCACAGCATGATCGGCCTGGCGGCGGTGTTCATCGCGGTCGCCGCGGTGGCCGAACCCCACGCCTTCGGCATCGCCCCGCGCGGAGAGCCCATCCCCACCGGCAACCGGCTGGAGCTGTTCCTCGGCGCGGCCATCGGCGCGGTGACCTTCAGCGGCTCGGTCATCGCCTTCGGCAAGCTCAGCGGCAAGTACAAGTTCCGCCTCTTCCAGGGTGCGCCGGTGGCCTTCGCCGGCCAGCACTTCCTCAACCTGGCACTCGGCATCGCGCTGCTGGTGTTCGGCCTGGGCTTCATGTTCACCCAGAGCTGGACCGCCTTCAACGTGATGCTGGCCATCGCCTTCGTGCTCGGCGTGCTGCTCATCATCCCGATCGGCGGCGCCGACATGCCGGTGGTGGTGTCGATGCTCAACAGCTATTCGGGCTGGGCGGCGGCCGGCATCGGCTTCTCGCTGAACAACCCGATGCTGATCATCGCCGGCTCGCTGGTCGGCAGCTCCGGCGCGATCCTGAGCTACATCATGTGCAAGGCGATGAACCGGTCGTTCTTCAACGTGATCCTCGGCGGCTTCGGCGGTGACGCGTCGGCCGCCGCGGGCGGCGCTCAAGCGCAGCGCAGCGTGAAGAGCGGCAGCGCCGACGACGCGGCCTTCATCCTCGGCAACGCCGAGACGGTGGTCATCGTGCCGGGCTACGGCCTGGCGGTGGCCCGGGCCCAGCACGCGGTGAAGGAACTGGCCGCCAAGCTGACCGAGAAGGGCGTGACGGTGAAGTACGCCATCCACCCGGTCGCCGGCCGCATGCCGGGCCACATGAACGTGCTGCTGGCCGAGGCCGAGGTGCCCTACGACCAGGTGTTCGAGATGGAGGACATCAACGGCGAGTTCGGCCAGGTCGACGTGGCCATCGTGCTCGGCGCCAACGACGTGGTGAACCCGGTGGCCCTGCAGAAGGGCAGCCCGATCTACGGCATGCCCATCCTCGAGGCCTACAAGGCCAAGACCGTCATCGTCAACAAGCGCTCGATGGCCGCCGGCTACGCCGGCCTGGACAACGAGCTGTTCTACATGGACAAGACCATGATGGTCTTCGGCGACGCGAAGAAGGTGGTCGAGGACATGGTCAAGGCGGTGGAGTAGCGCCGTCGCGGGCCGCTGCGGCCCGTGCGTCGACCCCGACGGAAGGCCGGCACGCGCCGGCCTTTTGCATCGCGCCGCGCCGGCCGTGTCGCGCAGGCGTCACCCGGCATCGCCATCGCTAGCGATTGCCCCGATGGCCCCGCAGGGGGCCGGGGGAACAATCGGCGGTTTGCCTGAGGAAGCACAAGATGAACAAGCCGTGGCTGAAGCATTACCCGGCCGGCGTGCCGGCCGAGATCTCGACCGCCGCGCACCCCTCGCTGGTCTCGCTGATCGACGAGGCGCTGCGCCAGCACCGTGACCGCGTGGGGTACCGCTTCATGGGCAAGTCCTTCCGCTTCGGCGAGGTGGACGAGCTGTCGCGCGCCTTCGCCGCCTGGCTGCAGGCCCAGGGGCTGCAGAAGGGCGACCGGGTGGCCGTCATGATGCCCAACGTGCCGCAGTACCCGGCCGCGGTGACGGCGGTGCTGAGGGCCGGGCTGGTGCTGGTCAACGTCAACCCGCTGTACACGCCGCGCGAGCTGGAGCACCAGCTGAAAGACTCCGGCGCCAAGGCCATCCTCATCCTGGAGAACTTCGCGCACACGCTGCAGCAGGTCATCGCCAACGTGCCGACGAAGACGGTGGTCGTGGCCGCCATGGGCGACCTGATGGGCTTCCCCAAGGGCGCCATCGTCAACCTGGTGGTGCGCAAGGTGAAGAAGATGGTGCCCGACTGGCAGCTGCCGGGCGCGGTGCGCTTCAACGACGCGATCGCGCAGGGCCGCCAGCACACGCTGAAGGCGCCCGCCGTCGGCCCCGACGACATCGCGGTGCTGCAGTACACCGGCGGCACCACCGGCGTCAGCAAGGGTGCGGTGCTGCTCCATCGCAACCTGGTGGCCAACGTGCTGCAGTCCGAGGCCTGGTACCAGCCGGCGCTGAAGAAGATCGCCGAGGGCACGCAGATCACCACCGTGTGCGCGCTGCCGCTGTACCACATCTTCGGCTTCACGACGAACCTGATGCTCGGCCTGCGCATGGGCAGCTGCAACGTCCTCATCCCCAACCCGCGCGACATGCCGGCGGTGCTGAAGGCGCTGTCCAAGGAGACGGTGCACTGCTTCCCGGCGGTCAACACGCTGTTCAACGCGCTGTCCAGCCACCCGGACTTCAACACGGTGGACTGGAGCAAGCTGGTCATCTCGGTGGGCGGCGGCATGGCGGTGCAGCAGGCCACCGCCAAGCGCTGGCTGGAGAAGACCGGCTGCCCGATCTGCGAGGGCTACGGCCTGTCCGAGACCAGCCCGTCGGCCACCTGCAACCCGGTGGACACCACCAGCTTCAGCGGCACCATCGGCCTGCCGCTGCCGAGCACCGAACTGCGGCTGCTCGACGACGACGGCCGCGAGGTGCCGCCCGGCACCGCCGGCGAGATCGCCATCCGCGGGCCGCAGGTGATGGCCGGCTACTGGCAGCGTCCCGACGAGACCGCCAAGGTGATGACGGCCGACGGCTTCTTCCGCTCCGGCGACATCGGCGTGATGGACGAGCGCGGCTACTTCCGCATCGTCGACCGCAAGAAGGACATGATCCTGGTCAGCGGCTTCAACGTGTACCCCAACGAGGTCGAGGACGTGATCACGCAGATGCCCGGGGTGCTGGAATGCGCCGCCGTGGGCGTGCCGGACGAGAGCGCCGGCGAGGTGGTCAAGGTCATCATCGTGCGCCGCGACCCCGCGCTGACCGAGGCCGACGTGCGCGCCTACTGCGAGGCCAACCTCACCGGCTACAAGCGGCCGAAGGTCGTCACCTTCGCCAAGGAACTGCCGAAGACGGCGGTGGGCAAGGTGCTGCGCCGGGCCCTGCGAGACGCCGCCTGATGCGGCTGGCGGTCGTCTGCGCCATGGAGGAGGAGATCCGGGCGCTGCGCACGCACCTGGTGGCCGAGCGCATCGACCGCACCGCCGGCCGCGACGTCCACGTCGGCGCGCTGGCCGGCCAGCCGGTGGTGATGGTGCGCTCGGGCATCGGCAAGGTGGCGGCGGCCACCACCGCGGCGCTGCTGCTGGACCGCCACGCGGTGGACGCCGTGCTGCTGACCGGCGTGGCCGGCGGCCTGGGCGATGGCGTGGCGGTGGGCGACGTGGTGGTGGCCGACGCGCTGCTGCAGCACGACCTCGACGCCTCGCCGCTGTTCCCGCGCTTCGAGGTGCCGCTCACCGGCCGCTCGCGCTTCGCCACCGATCCCGGCCTGAGCGACCGGTTGGCGACGGTGGCGGCCACCGTGGCGCCGGCGGTGCACCGTGGGCTCGTCGTCAGCGGCGACCGCTTCGTCAGCCGGGCCGACGAGAGCGCGGCCTTGCGCGGTGCCCTGCCCGAGGCGCTGGCGGTGGAGATGGAGGGCGCGGCCATGGCCCAGGTCTGCCACGACTTCGGCCGGCCGCTGGCGGTGTGCCGCATCGTCTCCGACCGTGCCGACGACGACGCGCACACCGACTTCCAGCGCTTCGTGGCGGACGTCGCGGCCGAGGCCACCCGACGGCTGGTGCTGGGCCTGCTGCAGACCCGCTGACCCGGCCCGGCCCGTCCCCGCCGAGCGGCCGGGCGGGCACGGCTGGCACACTCGCCGCCCATGTCGACGCTGCGCCTGCATGTGCCCGGTCCCCTGTCGAGCGGCCTGACGCTGGACCTGCCGCCTGCGGCCGCGCGCCATGTGCAGGTGCTGCGCTGCCAGCCCGGGGACCCGCTGGTGCTGTTCGACGGCCGTGGCGGCGAATGGACCGCCGAGGTGCGGCAGATGGGCCGGCGCGAGGTGGGCGTGCAGGTGCAGGCGCATGTCGAGGTGGAGCGGGAACTGCCCGTGGCCGTCACCCTGGCGGTCGGCATGCCGGCCAACGACCGCATGGACTTCCTCGTCGAGAAGGCCACCGAACTCGGCGTCGCGGTGCTGCAGCCCCTGGTCTGCGAGCGGTCGGTGCTGCGCCTGTCCGGCGAGCGCGCCGAGCGCAAACGCGAGCACTGGCAGGGCGTGGCGGTGGCCGCCGCCGAGCAGAGCGGCCGCACCCGGGTGCCCGCGGTGCGGCCGGTGCAGGCCCTGGGCGAGTGGCTGCGCGCGGCGGGGGGCGCCCAGGCTCATGTGCTGAGCCTGCGGGCCGACGCACGGCCGCCGGCACGACTGGCCCCTGCATCGTCCGGTGCGCTGTGCTGCCTCAGCGGCCCCGAAGGCGGCCTGAGCCCGGCGGAGGAGGACGCGGCGCGCGACAGCGGCTTCGCCCCGTTGTCGCTCGGCCCGCGCACGCTGCGGGCCGACACCGCCCCGCTGGCGGTGCTGGCGGCGGTGGCCGCCTGGCACGCCGGCTAGGGCCGGTTCAGGCGTCGGGCGCCGCGGCCGCGGCGTCCCCGCGCTCGCGGCCCAGGCGGCCGGCCACCAGCTCGAAGCGCATCAGCCGGCATTCGATCGGGCCGTTCCATAGCGGCACGCGCCGGCTCTCCTTCAGCCGCATCCACGACGGCAGCGCCGGCTCGGGGCTGAGCACCCAGGCGGTCCAGCCCGCGTAATGGCGCTTCCAGTGCGTGGCCAGCGCGCCGAAGAAGGCGGCGGCCTCGTCGGCGCTGGCGGCCGGGCCGTCGGCTTCGGCGGCGAAGGCCTCGCGCCCGCCCCCGCCACCGCGTCGGGCGTCCGGCGCGGCGCCCTGTCCCTTCGGCGCGAGGCGTTCGCCATACGGCGGGTTGAGCACCAGCGTGCCCTGCGGCGCGGGCGGCGGCCGCTGCAGCGCGTCCACCGTCTTGAACTCGATGGCCCGGGCCACGCCGGCGCGCTCGGCGTTGCGTTGCGCGAAGTCGGTCATGCGGAACGACACGTCGCCGGCGAACACCGGCGCCGCCGGCGGGTGCTCCGCCGCCCGCGCCTCGTCCTTCAGCGCCTGCCATTCGGCGCGCCGGGCGGCCTCGCGGAACGGCGCCTGGCGTTCGAAGGCGAACCGGCGCTGGCCGCCCGGCGCGATGCCGCAGGCCAGCTGGGCCGCTTCGATGGCGATGGTGCCGGCGCCGCAGCAGGGGTCGAGCAGCGGGCCGTCGGTCGGTCGACCCTGCCAGCCCGCGGCGGCCAGCAGCGCCGCGGCCAGCGTCTCCTTCAGCGGCGCCTCGCCGCGGTCCTCGCGCCAGCCGCGCTTGAACAGCGCCTCGCCCGAGGTGTCCACGTACAGCGTGGCCCATTCGGCATCGACGTGCAGCAGCAGCGGCAGGTCGGGCCGCCGGGTGTCGACGTCGGGCCGTGCGCCCTGCCGCTCGCGCAGCACGTCGCACACCGCGTCCTTGATGCGCAGGCCGGCGAAGTGGAGGCTGTGCAGCGGCGAGCGCTGCGCCGTCACGTCCACCTTCAAGGTGCCGCGCGCGTCGATCCAGGCCGTCCAGTCGACGCGGCGGGCGAGTTCGTACAGGTCCTGCTCATGGCCGTAGCGCGCCTGCGCCACCCGCCACAGCACCCGCTGGGCCAGCCGGCTGTGCAGGTTCAGGCGCATGGCGAGCGCCGGCAGGTGCGCTTCCTGCGCCGCCTGCACCTCCACCCCGCCGCGGCGCGGTCGCACCCCGGCCAGGCCGGCGGGCAGCAGGGCGGTCACCTCGTCGGCGAGCAGGCCCTCCACCCCGGCCGCCGCCGGCAGGAACAGCCCCCCGTCGGCGGCACCGCGTCCGGTGTCAGACGCCATCCGGCTACAGCTCCCGCCGCAGGTTGGCCGGGGCGATCTTCAGCGCCTCGCGGTACTTGGCCACCGTGCGGCGCGCCACCTGGATGCCCTGCTCTTCCAGCATCAGCGACAGCTGGCTGTCCGACAGCGGCTTCTTCGCATCCTCGGCGGCGACCAGCCGCTTGATGAGCGCGCGCACCGCGGTGCTCGACGCATTGCCGCCGGCCTCGGTGTTCAGCGACGAGCCGAAGAAGTACTTCAGCTCGAAGGTGCCGAAGGGCGTGGCCATGTACTTGGCGGTGGTCACCCGCGAGATGGTCGACTCGTGCAGCCCCAGCTCGTCGGCGATCTCCCGCAGCACCAGCGGCTTCATCGCGATCTCGCCGTGGCTGAAGAAGTTCTTCTGCCGCTCGACGATGGCCGCCGACACCCGCAGGATGGTGTCGAAGCGCTGCTGGATGTTCTTCATGAACCAGCGCGCCTCCTGCAGCCGTGACGACAGGCCGGCGGAGCTGCCGTTGGCCGACGACCGTGCGCTGCGGATGGCCTGGGCATAGAGGTCGTTGATGCGCAGCTTGGGCATCACGTCGGGGTTCAGCACCACCTTCCAGGCGCGGCCGGCCTTCTGCACGATGACGTCGGGCACGACGATCTGCGCCTCGGCGCGGCCGAAGGGCCGGCCGGGCTTGGGCTCGCACTGCACGATCAGCGCCTGCGCGGCCTTGATCAGCTCCTCGTCGGCGCCGGTCACCGCCACCAGCTTCTTCATGTCGCGGCGGGCCAGCAGCTCCAGGTGCTGCTTGCAGACGATGATGGCGATCATCTGCGCTTCGCTGCGCGGCAGCGCGCGCAGCTGCAGCGTCAGGCATTCGGGCAGGTCCCGGGCGCCGACGCCCAGCGGCTCCAGGTTCTGCAGCCACTTCAGCGCGCACTGCAGGCGGCCGAGCAGGTCCTCGCGGCCGTCGGCGTCGTCCTCGTCGAGGCCGAGCTGGTCGGCCAGGCGGGCGGCGATGTCCTCCAGCGGGTCGGCCAGGTAGCCGTCGTCGTTGAGCGACTCGATCAGCACCTGCAGCGCCGCCGCGTCCTCGCGGCCCAGCCGCATGCCCAGCACCTGCTGGCGCAGGTGGTCCTGCAGGCTCAGGGCGCCGCCGCCGCGCTCCTGCGGCTCGAAGTCGTCGTCGCCGCCGGCAGCGCCGCTGGCCGAGGACGGCAGCTCGCGGATGCCGTCGAAGTCGTCGCGCTCGGTGCCGTTCTCCCAGTCGTCGCGTTCGGTGGTGCCGAACTCGGTCGCCTCCATCGCGGGCGACTCGTCGTGCTCGGGCGAGGCGGCGTCGTGCGGCGCGTCGTCGCGCTCGGGCCGTTCGGCGGCGCTGGCGGCGGTGCGGTCGAGCGAGGCCTCGAACGGGCTGACCTGCTCCTCCTCGGCTTCGAGGAAGGGGTTCTGCTCGAGCATCTGCTCGACTTCCTGGTGCAGCTCCAGCGTCGACAGCTGCAGCAGCCGGATGGACTGCTGCAGCTGCGGCGTGAGCGCCAGGTGCTGGCTGAGTCGGACTTGCAGTGATGGCTTCATGAGGCGTCCGGCCGCCGGGCCGCCCCAAGGTCGGACAGCCCCCTCGGGGGGCAGCGAACGAAGAGAGCGTGGGGGCTGCTCATCGTCACATGCGGAAGTGTTCGCCGAGGTAGACCTTGCGCACGTCGGCGTTCTCGACGATCTCGTGCGGGGTGCCCTCGGCCAGCACCCGGCCCTCGCTGATGATGTAGGCGCGGTCGCAGATGCCCAGCGTCTCGCGCACGTTGTGGTCGGTGATGAGCACGCCGATGCCGCGCGACTTGAGGAAGCTGATGATGCGCTGGATCTCGATGACGGCGATGGGGTCGACGCCGGCGAAGGGCTCGTCGAGCAGGATGAAGCGCGGCTGCGTGGCCAGGGCGCGGGCGATCTCCACCCGCCGCCGCTCGCCGCCCGACAGGGCGGGCGCGGGCACCGCGCGCAGCTTCTCGATGCTCAGTTCCTGCAGCAGCTCGTCGAGCCGGCGGTCCAGCTCGCGTGCCGGCAGCGGCCGGCCGTCCACCCCGCGCTGCAGTTCCAGCACCGCGCGCACGTTCTCCTCCACCGACAGCTTGCGGAAGATCGACGCCTCCTGGGGCAGGTACGACAGGCCGAGCCGCGAGCGCTGGTGGATCGGCCGGTCCTGCACCGGCGCGCCGTCGATGCGGATCTCGCCGGCGTCGGCGCGCACCAGGCCGACGATCATGTAGAAGCTGGTGGTCTTGCCGGCGCCGTTCGGGCCCAGCAGGCCGACCACCTCGCCGGCGCCCACGCTGACGTGCACGTCCTTGACCACCTGGCGGGAGCCGTAGCGCTTCTGCAGCCCCTCGGCCTCCAGGCGGCTCAGGACCTGGGCCTCGGTGTGCGCGTTCACTTCCGCTCCCCCAGCCCGGTGGCGGGCTTCAGAGGCTGAGGCGCGGAGGCCGGCGCGCTGGCCGCGTCCTCGGGCGTCAGCACCAGGCGCACCCGGCCGCCGGGGTTGGCCGGGGTCACCGACTGCGGGCCACCCTCGACGCTCAGGCGCTCGGTGTTGGCGTCCCAGGTGATGCGGTTGCCGTTGAGCTGGTCGGCCACCGCCGCGCCGCGCAGACGGCGGGCTTCGGCCTGGCCGATCAGCACCACGATGCCGCTGCGGCCGTCGTACTCGATGCGCTCGGCCTCGCCTTCGACCCATTCCTCCAGCGCGTCGCGCTTCTGGCGGAAGCTGGCGCGGCGGCCGGCGCTGCCCAGCGCGGTGGCGGCACGGAAGCCGTCGGGGCTCTGCCGCACCTCCACCCGGTCGGCCTTGAGCACCAGCGTGCCCTGGGTGATGACGACGTTGCCGTTGAAGATCACCACCTGCTTGAGCAGGTCCAGGCTGCCGGGCTGGTCGGCTTCGACGGTGATGCGCTGGCGGCTGTCCGCGCGCTCCGCATGGGCGGGCGGCGCGGCGATCAGCGCCAGGCAGGCGCTCGCCGCCAGCCCCAGCAGACGGATTGCGGAGGCGGCGACACGGGGACGGAGGGACGACACGGTCTGCGGCATGAAAGTTGCAGACCATTCTAGCCACAGCGGCTGGCCGGCCCGGCGCACGGGCCGGCAAAAAGACGCGTCAGCCGCCAGCTTTGACGCGCTGCACCAGGAAGTCGGTGACCGCCAGCGAACGCTCGAAGTTGCCGGCCAGCGTGGCCGACGTCCAGAAGCGGCCCTGCACGCCCAGCGTGGGCACGCCGTCGATCTTGTAGGCCTCGCTGAGCTGAGTGGCCTGGCGCGCCTTGGTCTGCACGCCGAAGGACTTGAACACCTCCAGGAACTTGCCGCCGTCGATGCCGTTCTCGGCGGCGAAGGCGGCCAGGTCGGCTTCCTTGTCCAGCCGGCGGCGCTGCTGGTGAATGGCGTTGAACACCTTGGCATGGAGCTGGTCGACCGCGCCCAGGGTCTCCAGCGAGTAGTACAGCTTCTGATGCGTCTGGTGCAGCGCGGTGAACCCGACGTGCACCCGGCGGAAGGCCACGTCGGCCGGCAGCGCCTTGCTCCACGGGCCGATGATGGGCTCGAAGGCGTAGCAGTGCGGGCAGCCGTACCAGAAGAACTCCACCACCTCGACCTTCCCCTTCGGCGCACCGGTGGGCGCCGGCTGGGCCACCCGGACGTAGTGCGTGCCCTCGGCAGGCTGGCCGCCTTGGGCGGCCGCCGTGTTCGGCAGTGCACCCAGCACCGGCAGGGCAGCCAACGAAGTGGACAAGGCGGTGAAGTCGCGCCGTTTCATGGGGTCGGGTTCCTTTGCTGTGCGCCGGACGGGGCCGGCTGTCGATCGGTCACTGTGCATGGAGCGGTGTCGCCGCCCGGAGGTTCAACGTCGCGGCGTCAGCGCTCCACCCGCACCAGCGCGGCCTCCACCCCGGCGGCCTGGGCCCGGCTCTGCGCGGCCTCGGCGTCCTCGCGGCCGTCGAAGGGGCCGAGCCGCACCCGGTACACGGTGCGGCCGGCCTGCTCGCGCTCGGTGACCCGGGCGCCGAGGCCGAGCATCGCCAGCTTGGCCCGCTGCTGCTCGGCGTCGTCGGCACGGGCGTAGGCGCCGACCTGCACGAAGTAGCTGAACGGATCGCTGCCCGGCTTGGCCGACGGCGCTTGGCCCGACAGCAGCGCCGCCGGGTCGCGCGCACCGCGCGGGGCGCTGGCCGCGGGCGGCGTGCCGGGCACCGTCGACGGGGCCACCGCCACCGGCTGCTCGGCGGGACGCGGCCCGCCGGCGTCGGCCGGCGGCTTCGCCGGCAGCGCCGGCCGCACCGGCTTGCCGGCCAGCGGCGCGTTGGGGTCCCAGTTCTTGTTGCGCTCGGCCTCGGCCGCGTCCTGGGCCGAGGTGCGCTGCGGCACCTTGTTGACGAAGGGCACCGGCACCTTGGTCACGTACAGCGCGACCGCCAGCGCCGCAGCCAGCCCGATCAACAGGCCGACGACCAGGCCGATGGCGAAGCCGCCGCGCTGGTTCGGCCGCCTCATGCCGCCACCCCTTCGGCCACCACTTCACGCGACATCGCCTCCGGCGCGCCGACGCCCACGACGGCCAGCCCGTTGCGCAGCACCTGCGCGGTGGCGGCCAGCAGCGCCAGCCGGGCGCGCGCCAGGTCGCGGTCGTCGACGAGGAAGCGCTCGGCGGCGTAGTAGCCGTGGAAGGCCGCGGCCAGGTCGCGCAGGTAGAAGGCCACGTCGTGCGGCGCGAGTTCGGCCGCCGCCCGCGACAGCATCTCCGGGTAGGCGGCCAGCTTGAGCATCAGGGCCAGTTCGGTCGGTGCCACCAGGCGCGACAGGTCGGCCTCGTGCAGGGACGACGTCGCTTCGCCGGTGGTCTGCCGGTGCTGCGCCATCACCGAGCAGATGCGCGCATGCGCGTACTGAACATAGAACACCGGGTTCTCGTCGTTCGCCTTCAGCGCCAGGTCGACGTCGAAGACGAACTCGGTGTCGGCCTTGCGGCTGATGAGGAAGAAGCGCACCGCGTCGCGGCTGGTCCAGTCGATCAGGTCGCGCAGGGTGACGTAGCTGCCGGCGCGCTTGGAGATCTTCACCTCCTGGCCGCCCTTCATCACCGTCACCATCTTGTGCAGCAGGTAGTCGGGGTAGCCGGCCGGGATGCCGACCCCCGCCGCCTGCAGGCCGGCGCGCACCCGGGCGATGGTGCCGTGGTGGTCGCTGCCCTGGATGTTCACCGCCTTGGTGAAGCCGCGCTCGAACTTGGCGATGTGGTAGGCCACGTCGGGCACGAAGTAGGTGTAGCCGCCGTCGGACTTGCGCATCACGCGGTCCTTGTCGTCGCCGTAGTCGGTGGACTTCAGCCACAGCGCGCCGTCGGCCTCGTAGGTCTTGCCGGCGTCGACGAGCCTCTGCACCGCGGCCTCGACCCGGCCGGAGGTGTACAGGCTCGACTCCAGGTAGTAGTGGTCGAAGCGCACGCCGAAGGCCCGCAGGTCGAGGTCCTGCTCGTGGCGCAGGTAGGCCACGGCGAACTGGCGGATGCCGTCCAGGTCGTCGGCGTCGCCGGAGGCCGTGAAGGCGCGGTCGTCGGCGGTGACCGTCTTCTTCGCCGCGAAGTCGGCGGCGATGTCGGCGATGTAGTCGCCGTTGTAGGCGTTCTCCGGCCAGCCGGCGTCGCCCGGCTTCAGGCCCTTCAGCCGCGCCTGCGTCGACAGCGCCAGCGTCTGGATCTGCACGCCGGCGTCGTTGTAGTAGAACTCGCGCGTCACCTGCCAGCCCTGCGAGTCGTACAGGTTGCAGATGGCGTCGCCCAGCGCGCCCTGGCGGCCATGGCCGACGTGCAGCGGGCCGGTGGGGTTGGCGGAGACGAACTCGACCAGCACCTTCGCGCCCGGCCGCGCCGGCTGGCGGCCGAAGGCCTCGCCCTCGGCCAGCACCTGCGCCACCACCGCCTGCTTGGCGGCGGCCTTCAGCCGCAGGTTGACGAAGCCGGGGCCGGCGATCTCCAGCGGCAGTTCGACCCAGCGCTGCACGGCCGGATGCGCCTGCAGCCGCTCGACCAGCGCCTCGGCCACGTCGCGCGGCTTCTGCCTGAGCGCGCGGGCCAGGGGCATGGCGGCGGTGATGGCCAGGTCGCCGTGCGCGGCCTGCTTCGGCGACTCGAACGCGGCGGCCTGCGCCTGTTCGGGCCCGCCCACGGCGCCGACCGCCTCCTTCAAGGCCACCAGCAGCTCGTTTTTGGCAAGGATCATCGGACGATTCTAAAAGCCGGCTATTTCCACGATCGAACGGGCGCCAGGCGGGCGAACATCCCGCAAGACGGCCGGGTCTGGCCGCCTCGAGCTGTTGCCGCCCCGCCATGCCTTCTCCCCGCGACGATTCCCTGCCCGAGCGCATCGGCAAGTACCGCGTGCTGCGCAAGCTGGGCGAGGGCGCGACCAGCGAGGTGTTCCTCGCCCGCGACGACTTCCGCGGCCAGGAAGTGGCGATCAAGCGGGTGCGGGCGCACGCGCTGCCCGCCGGCGCCGGCCGCTCGGCCGCCCCCAGCCGCGGGCGCGGCAACAGCCGCTTCTTCGCGGCCGAAGCCGCGCTGGTCGGCCGGCTGCAGCACCCGAACGTGGTGCAGATCCTGGACGCGGTGCCGGACGCCGCCGGCCCCTTCCTGGTCATGGAGCACGTGCCGGGCATCACCCTGCGCCGGTTCTGCCGAGCCGACGCCCTGCTGGCGCTGGAGCAGGTGGTGGAGATCGGCTTCAAGCTCGCCATGGCGCTGGGCTACGTCTACCGGCAGGGCCTGATCCACCGCGACGTCAAGCCGGCGAACATCCTCGCGGTCGTCGAGCGCGAGCAGGTGGTCGACGTCAAGATCACCGACTTCGGCAGCGTGCTCAACCTGCGCTCGGACCACACGCAGGTCTTCCGCGTCGGTTCGCTGGCCTACATGGCGCCCGAGCAGCTGGACGGCGCCGACATCGACTGCCGCGCCGACATCTACGGCCTGGCCGCGGTGCTCTACCACCTGGTGGCCGGCCGACCGCCCTTCGACGCCGCCACCCAGCAGGCGCTGATGCACCAGATCTACACCGTCGAGCCGCCGTCGCTGCAGGGGCTGCGCGAGGGCGTGCCGGCGAGCCTGGACGCCCTGATCCGCCAGGCGCTGGCCAAGCGGCCGCAGGACCGGCCGGCCAGCTGGGACGCGTTCGCGCAGGGCCTGTCGGCGCTGGTGGCCAACCGCGAGGTGGCGCGCGGCCGGCTGCAGGGCGTGCTCGATTCCGAGCGCTTCAACCTGCTGCGCAGCCTCGACTTCTTCTCCGGCTTCGGCGACGTCGAGCTGTGGGAGGTGGTGCACCGCGCGAAATGGCAGCGCTTCAAGCCCGGCCACGCCATCTACACCCGTGGCGAGGAGGGCAACGACTTCCACATCCTGGCCCAGGGCGAGGTGGAGGTGGTGCGCGACGGCAAGAAGGTGGCCACCCTCGGCGCCGGCACTTCGGTGGGCGAGATGGCCTACCTGGCGCCCAACGCCGACCTGCGCCGGCACAGCACCGACGTCACGGTGACCCAGCCCTGCACCAGCATCTCCTTCACGCCGCAGACGCTGGAGGCCTTGAGCCCCGCCACGCGGCACCTCTTCGACGGCGCCTTCATCCGGGTGCTGGTGCGGCGGCTGCACGCGGCGCACGAGGCGCTGGCGCACCCGCGGCGCATCCTCTAAGGTTCGGGCGCCGTTCCGACCGGGACGCGCCCCAACCCCTGAGGAGACCTCCCATGCACCGTTTCCCGCTCGCCCTGCTCGCCGCGCTGGCGCTGTCCGCCGCGCTGCCGGCCGCCCGCGCCGCCGACGAGGCCAAGGCCCCCCACCGCGCAGCAGAACCGCATGAAGCAATGCAACGCCGACGCCGCCGGCAAGGCCGGCGACGAGCGCAAGGCCTTCATGAAGGACTGCCTGGCCGGCAAGACCGCCGCCGCCGAGCCCGCCGTCACGCCCCAGCAGGCCCGCATGAAGCAGTGCAACGCCGACGCCAAGGGCAAGGCCGGCGACGAGCGCAAGGCCTTCATGAAGGACTGCCTGAGCGCCAAGAAGGCGGGGTAGCGCACCGTCACGATCCGGCCCGCCGGCGAGGTCCATACTGGCCGGCCTGTCCCACCACGGAGCGTGACATGGCCCAGTTCGAACCGTACCTCTGCTTCGACGGCACCTGCGCGGAGGCGATGCGCTTCTACGAGCAGGCACTCGGCGGCCGCATCGAGATGATGATGACCTTCGGCGAGGCGCCGCCCGATTCGGGCATGCCGCCGATGGAGGGGGCGAAGGACAAGATCCTGCACGCCTCGATGACGCTGGACGGCGCCCGCCTGATGGCCTCCGACAGCCCGCCGGGCATGCCCTTCCAGAAGATGCAGGGCATCAGCATCTCGCTGGCCTACCCCACCGCCGAGCAGGGCCGGCGGGTTTTCGACGCGTTGGCCGAGGGCGGCCAGGTGACGATGCCCTACGGGAAGACCTTCTGGGCCGACGGGTTCGGCATGGTGGTCGACCGCTTCGGCACGCCGTGGATGGTCAACGCCGGGCCCCAGGGGTCCTAGCCGGTTCAGCCGATGGCGGACAGGGCGTCCGCGCTGGCCGCGGCCTCCGGCAGCAGCCGGCCGCCCGAGTCCCAGTAGCGTGCGTCGCCGTAGGTGCGCTTGAGGAAGTCGATCCACAGGCGCACGCGCAGCGGCAGGTGCTTGGCGTGGGCGAAGACGGCGTAGACGCCGTTGGGCGGCGCGGCGAAGTCGTCGAGCACCGCCACCAGGCGGCCGGCGGCGATGTCCTGCGCCACCTCCCAGGTGCTGCGCCACGCCAGGCCGAGGCCGGCCAGGCACCACTCGTGCAGCACCTGGCCGTCGCTGCAGTCGAGCCGGCCGCTCGGCCGCAGGTGCTGCACCTGGCCGTCGATGCGGAAGGCCCAGCCGCGCGTCTGGCCGGCGTCGGAGCTCAGCGTCAGGCATTCGTGGCGCACCAGCTCCGACGGGTGGCGCGGCAGGCCGGCGCGTGCCAGGTACGACGGCGCCGCCACGCACAGCCGCCGGTTGTCGGCCAGCCGGGTGCTGATGAGGCTGGAGTCGGGCAGGTCACCCACCCGCACCGCGCAGTCGAACCCCTCGTTGACCAGGTCGACCAGCCGGTCGCTGAGGTTCAGCGACAGGTGCACGTCGGGATGGGCCGCGGTGAAGGCCGGCACCAGCGGCGCCACGTGCTTGCGGCCGAAGCCCGCCGGGGCGGTGATGCGCAGGTAGCCGCTGGCCTTGACGCCGCCGGCCGAGACGCTGGCCTCGGCGCTGGCCAGCTCGCCCAGCAGGCGCTGGCAGTCCTCCAGGAAGGCGCTGCCCTCGTGGGTGAGCGTGATGCGCCGGGTCGTGCGCACCAGCAGCTTGACGCCGAGCCGGGCCTCCAGCGCGTCGATGCGCCGGCCGATGACCGCCGGGGCCACGCCCTCGGCCTGGGCGGCGGCCGTCAGGCTGCCCTTGGTGGACACCGCGACGAAGGATTCGATCTGCTTGAGCCGGTCCATGAGGCCGCATTAAACACGATCCGGTCATCAATCCCTCTCGGCCGCAGCGCTTAATGCCGGCTCAGGTTCGCAATACAGTCACCCTTGCATGGGCCGGGGACTTGCATGCCCTCGGCCGCCCGACGCCCGATCGCCACCGATGGAAGCCGCCCCATGACGAACCGCACCACCCTGCACCGCCTGCACGTCGCCAGCCCGCTGGCGCGCTTCATCGACGACGAGGTGCTGCCCGGCCTCGGCGTCGACCGGGACGGCTTCTGGGCCGGCTTCGACGCCATCGTGCACGACCTGGCGCCGAAGAACGCCGCCCTGCTGGCCGAGCGCGACCGCCTGCAGGCCGAGCTGGACGGCTGGCACCGTGCGAACCCCGGCCCGATCGCCGACATGGCGGCCTACCGCGGGTTCCTGGAGCGCATCGGCTACCTGCAGCCGTCGCCGGCCGGTGCGCAGGCCACCACCTCGAACGTGGACGACGAGCTCGCCCGGCAGGCCGGCCCGCAGCTGGTGGTGCCGATCCTCAACGCCCGCTACGCGCTGAACGCCGCCAACGCCCGCTGGGGCTCGCTGTACGACGCGCTGTACGGCACCGACGCCATCCCCGAGACCGAGCTGGGCGAACGCGCCGGCGGCTACAACCCGGCGCGCGGCGCCAAGGTCATCGCCTACGCCCGCCAGGTGCTCGACCAGGCGGCGCCGCTGCAAAGCGGCTCGCACGCCGACGCCACCGGCTACCGCGTCGAAGGCGGAAGGCTGGTGGTCGCGCTGAAGGGCGGCGCCACCACCGCCCTGAAGGACGCCGCCGCCTTCGCCGGCTACCAGGGCGATGCCGCCGCGCCGTCGTCGGTGCTGTTCAGGCACCACGGCCTGCACCTGGACCTGCGCATCGACCGCACCACCACCATCGGCGCCGACGACCCGGCCGGCGTGTCCGACCTGGTGCTGGAGTCGGCGCTGTCGACCATCCTCGACCTCGAGGACTCGGTGGCCGCGGTCGATGCCGAGGACAAGCTGCTCGGCTACCGCAACTGGCTGGGGCTGCTCAAGGGCACGCTCACCGAAGAGGTGAGCAAGGGCGGCAAGCGCTTCACCCGCACGCTCAACCCCGACCGCCGCTACACCGCGCCTTCGGGCCAGGGCGAGGTCCGGCTGCACGGCCGCTCGCTGCTGTTCGTGCGCAACGTCGGCCACCTGATGACCAACCCGGCCATCCTGTGGGGGAACGGCCAGGAGATCCCGGAAGGGATCATGGACGCCGTCGTCACCACCGCCATCGCGGTGCACGACCTCAAGGGGCTCACCGAGAACGGCATCCGCAACTCGCGCACCGGCAGCGTCTACATCGTCAAGCCGAAGATGCACGGGCCGGCCGAGGTGGCCTTCGCCGCCGAGCTGTTCGCCCGCGTCGAGCAGCTGCTGGGGCTGCCCAAGGCCACGGTCAAGCTGGGCATCATGGACGAGGAGCGCCGCACCAGCGTCAACCTCAAGGCCTGCATCGCCGCGGCGGCGGACCGGGTGGCCTTCATCAACACCGGCTTCCTCGACCGCACCGGCGACGAGATGCACACCGCCATGCTCGCCGGCCCGATGCTGCGCAAGGGCGACATGAAGGCCACGCCGTGGATCCAGGCCTACGAGAAGAACAACGTGCTGGTCGGCCTGAGCATGGGCCTGTCCGGCCGGGCGCAGATCGGCAAGGGCATGTGGGCCATGCCCGACCTGATGCACGCCATGCTGGAGCAGAAGATCGGCCACCCCAAGGCCGGCGCCAACACCGCCTGGGTGCCCAGCCCCACCGCCGCCACGCTGCACGCGCTGCACTACCACCAGGTCGACGTCTTCGGCGTGCAGAAGGACCTGGCCAAGACGAACTTCGACGACGTGCGCGACGAGCTGCTGGCCGGCCTGCTGCAGGTGCCGGTGGCGCCCCGGGCCGACTGGCCGGCCGACGCGCGCCAGCAGGAGCTGGACAACAACGTGCAGGGCATCCTGGGCTACGTGGTGCGCTGGATCGACCAGGGCGTGGGCTGCTCGAAGGTGCCCGACATCCACAACGTCGGCCTGATGGAGGACCGCGCCACGCTGCGCATCAGCAGCCAGCACATCGCCAACTGGCTGCACCACGGCGTGGTGACCGAGGCGCAGGTGCGCGACACCTTCGAGCGCATGGCCGCGGTGGTGGACCAGCAGAACGCCGGCGACCCGCTGTACCGGCCGATGGCCGGCAACCGCGACACTTCCTTCGCCTACCGCGCCGCGCTGGACCTGGTCTTCAAGGGCAAGGAGCAGCCCAGCGGCTACACCGAGCCGCTGCTGCATGCGTGGCGGCTGAAGGTGAAGGCGATCGGCTGAGCCGTCGTCGTTCCGTGCAAGGCGCCTTCGGGCGCCTTCGTCGTTTCTAGAATCCTTCGTTGTCTCACCTTGCCATCGCCATGAATCCGCTGCCTTCACTTCCCGACCGCTGCGAGGTCCTCGTCGTCGGCGCGGGCCCTGCGGGCAGCGCCTGCGCCCAGTGGCTGGCGCGGCACGGCGTCGACGTGCTGCTGGTCGATGCACAGACCTTCCCGCGCGACAAGACCTGCGGCGACGGCCTGATCCCCGACGCCCATGCGGCGCTGGCGCGCCTGGGCGTGCTCGACGAGGTGATGGCCAGGGCGCAGCCGGTGCGCCATGTGCGCTGCATCGGCCCGAGCGGCCGCGGCATCGACGTGCCGGGCACGCTGGCGGTGCTGCCGCGGCGCGAGCTCGATGCCATCGTCTGCCGCGCCGCTGTGGACGCCGGCGCCCGGTTCTTCGCGCCGGCGCGCTTCGAGGCGCCGCTGGAGGACGCGGCCGGCCGGGTGATCGGCGCCCGCCTGAAGACGGCCGACGGCCCGCGCGAGGTGCAGGCCGGCTGGGTGGTGCTGGCCACCGGCGCGGTGCCGCAGGCGATGATGGCCGCCGGCCTGTGCGAGCGTCGCACGCCCAGCGGCGTGGCGCTGCGCGGCTACGTCAAGAACGACGCCATGACCGGCCGCATCACCGAGCTCGACGTCGTCTGGCACCGCAAGCTCAAGGGCGGCTACGGCTGGATCTTTCCCTGCGGCGACGGCGTGTTCAACATCGGTGCCGGCATGCTGTCCAGCCACGACATCGTCGACGGCAAGGCGAGCATGCAGGACACCAACCTGCGCGACCTGTTCGCCGCCTTCACCGCGGTCTACCCCCCGGCGCGCGAGCTGATGGACGGCGGCACCGTGGTCGGCGAGCTGAAGGGCGCGCCGCTGCGCTGCTCGCTCGAAGGGGCGCGCTACAGCCGGCCCGGACTGATCGCCACCGGCGAAGCGGTGGGCAGCACCTACTCCTTCACCGGCGAGGGCATCGGCAAGGCGCTGGAGACCGGCCTGCTGGCCGCCGAGGCGCTGGTGGATGGCCGGCGCCAGGCCAGCGACGAGGCGGCGGTGCGCAGCGCCTACGAGGCACGGCTGAAGGCGTTGAAGCCGAAGTTCGACCTCTACGAGAAGGGCAACAAGGTCAACGCCCATCCCTGGCTGGCCGACCTGCTGATCTGGCGGGCGCGCAAGAGCGAGCGGCTGCTGCGCCGCATGGCCGGCGTGCTCAACGAGACCAGCAACCCCGGCCAGCTCGTCACCGCCCGGGGGCTGCTGAAGCTGTTCACGGAGTAGCGGCGGCGGTCTCGTCGGGCACCGGCGTCGGCGGCGCGGCGGCCGGCGCGGCGGCCGTCGCCTTGATCACGCTGTGGATGAAGTGCAGCTTGGCGATGGCCGGGCGCGGCAGCACGAAGGGGTAGAAGTCGGGCTGCCCCATCGCCCGCGACATCTCGGTGAAGACGGCGGTCAGCTCGACCCAGGCGTTGACGAAGTCGAGGAACAGGTCCGCCTGCGGGTCGTCGGGGTTCCACAGGTCGTCGCGGCTGTAGGGCTCGGCCTCGATCTCCACGTCGTCGGCGTCGATGCCGAAGCTGAGCGCGGTGTCGAGCGTGTCCACCATGTGCAGGTAGTGCGACCAGGTCTCGGCCCAGTCCTCCCAGGGATGGGTGCTGGCGTAGGCGCTGACGAAACGCTGCGGCCAGTCGGCGGGCGGGCCGTTGTCGTAGTGCCGCTTGAGCGCCTCGCCATAGTCCTCGCGCTCGTCGCCGAAGAGCTGCCGGTACGGCGCCAGCCAGTCGGTGCCGTCGATCAGCCGGTCCCAGTAGTAGTGGCCGACCTCGTGGCGGAAGTGGCCGAGCAGCGTGCGGTACGGCTCGCCCATCTCCTTGCGGATGCGCTCGCGCGTCGGGTCGTCGGCCTCCTGGATGTTGATCACCATCACCCCGTGGTCGTGGCCGGTGAGCACCTGCGGCTGCTCCTGCGTCGGGGCCAGGAAGTCGTAGCAGAGCCCGCGCTCGGGGTCCTCGCCGACCTTGGAGGCGACGGGCAGCTTCAGCGCGATGAGCTGCGAGACCATGCGCCGCTTGGCGCCCTCGATGCGCCGCCACAGCTCCTGGTTGTCCGGCACCGACAGGTCGGGGATGGTGCGGTTGAGCCGGCAGGCCGGGCACAGCCCGGGCGTCGCCTCCGCCGGCTGGGCCAGCGGGATCAGCCAGTTACAGCCGGCCGCCGAGAGGAAATTGCCGCAGCGGCGGTAGCGGGCGGCATCGTCGGCTGCCGCTTCATGGTGCACGCGCCAGGTGTCGGGCGCCTCGGCCGGCTCCAGCGGCAGCACGGTGCCGCGGTCCGGCTCGTAGCCCAGCGGCGTGTGGCAGTTGAGGCACTCGCTGTTGCGGAAGAAGACCGGCCGGCCGCAGCGGCAGCGGTAGGCCCGCGGCGCGGTGGGGCGCTTGTGGGCCTTCCAGGCGGTGCGAAGACCGGTGTAGAGGCGTTGCATGGACGTGAGGTTGCCAGAAGGGGATGGCCGCTCAGGGCAAACCCCGGACCCTGCCGGTCGGCGGGTGGATCTTGGTCGCCGGCCGGGGGTCCGCCCGGGTCCGGCGCCTGCCCGTAGACTCGCCGGGCGTCTCGCCCGCCCCTCCCCCCTGCCGCCCCGTCCGCCCATGTGCCAGCTCCTCGGCATGAACGCCAACACGCCGACCGACATCGTGTTCTCGTTCACCGGCCTGGCCACCCGCGCGGTGGAGCACAAGGACGGCTTCGGCGCGGCCTTCTTCGAGGACGCCGGCGTGCGGCTGTTCACCGACCACGCCAGCGCCCGACAGTCGCCGGTGGCCGATTTCCTGAAGCGCTATCCGATCGGCAGCCTCAACGTCATCGCCCACATCCGCAAGGCGACGCAGGGCTCGGTGGCGCTGCGCAACACGCACCCCTTCCTGCGCGAGCTGTGGGGCCGGCACTGGGTGATGGCGCACAACGGCGACCTGAAGGGCTTCCGGCCCCGGCTGCACGGCGCCTTCCGGCCGGTGGGCGAGACCGACAGCGAACACGCCTTCTGCTGGCTGCTGCAGGAACTGTCGAAGGCGCACGCCAGCGTGCCGCCCACCACGGAGCTGACCGCCACGCTGGCGGAGCTGCTGCCGCAGGCCGCCGCGCACGGCAGCTTCAACCTGCTGCTGTCGGACGGCCGGGCGCTGTGGGCGCATGCGAGCACCTCGCTGCACTGGCTGCAGCGCTGCCACCCCTTCCGCGCCGCGCGGCTGAAGGACGAGGACCTGAGCATCGACTTCGCCCGCGTCACCACGCCACAGGACCGGGTGGTGGTGGTGGCCACCGAGCCGCTGACCGACGACGAATGCTGGACCGCGCTGCAGCCCGGCGAGCTGCAGTGCTTCGTTGACGGCGCGCCGGCTTGACGTCGGCGGCCCACGCCACCACCTCCGTTCCCGTGATCGTCAAGACCCTCGGCCGCTGCGACCACGGGGACACCGTGGCCGCCATGCGCGCCTTCACCGACGCCCGCGGCCCCGACACGCCCGACGAGCTGTGGCTGTGCGAGCACCCGCCCACCTTCACCCAGGGCCTGGCCGGCAAGGCCGAGCACGTGCTGGACGCCGGCGACATCCCGGTGGTGCCGACCAACCGCGGCGGGCAGGTGACCTACCACGGGCCGGGGCAGGTGGTGGCCTACCCGCTGGTCGACCTGCGGCGGCAGGGCATCTTCGTCAAGGAGCACGTCTTCCGGCTGGAGCAGGCGGTGCTGAAGACGCTGGCCGAATTCGGCGTCACCGGCCACCGGGTGGCCGGTGCGCCGGGCATCTACGTGCGGCTGGACGATCCCTTCGGCCATGCGGTGCTGCCGCCGCGCCCGCCGGGCCCGGGGCAGTTCGACGGCCTGGGCAAGATCGCGGCGCTGGGCATCAAGGTCAGCCGCCACTGCACGTACCACGGGGTGGCGCTGAACGTGGCCATGGACCTGTCGCCCTTCTCGCGCATCAACCCTTGTGGGTACGCCGGGCTGCCCGCGGTCGACCTCGGTAGACTCGGGGTTTCCACGGACTGGGCGACCGTGGCGGCCCGGCTGGGCCGGCGCCTGGCGGCTCAGTTCGAACCGCCACCGGGCGGCACCCCCTCGCCCCCCTGACGCGGCCCGCCACGGGTCCCACGCCGATGTCCACCGACACCACCACCCGGACCGCCGAGCCCGCCCCGAGCTACGACGCCAGCGCCAAGCAGAAGGCGCAGGCGAAGACGGCGCGCATCCCGATCAAGGTGGTGCCGGCGGAGGTGCTGAAGAAGCCGGACTGGATCCGCGTCAAGGCCGGCTCGGCCAGCACGCGCTTCTACGAGATCAAGCAGATCCTGCGCGAGCACAAGCTGCACACCGTCTGCGAGGAGGCAAGCTGCCCGAACATCGGCGAGTGCTTCGGCAAGGGCACGGCGACGTTCATGATCATGGGCGACAAGTGCACCCGGCGCTGCCCGTTCTGCGACGTCGGCCACGGCCGGCCCGACCCGCTGGACGCCGACGAGCCGCTCAACCTGGCCAAGACCATCGCGGCGCTGAAGCTGAAGTACGTGGTCATCACCAGCGTCGACCGCGACGACCTGCGCGACGGCGGCGCGGCGCACTTCGTCGAGTGCATCCGCACCACCCGCGAGCTCAGCCCCGAGACCCGCATCGAGATCCTCACGCCCGACTTCCGCGGCCGCATGGACCGGGCGCTGGACATCCTCAAGGCCGCGCCGCCGGACGTGATGAACCACAACCTGGAAACCGTGCCGCGGCTGTACAAGGAGGCACGGCCCGGGTCGGACTACCAGTTCAGCCTCAACCTGCTGAAGCGCTTCAAGGACTTCGCGCCCGGCGTGCCGACCAAGAGCGGCCTGATGCTCGGCCTGGGCGAGACCGACGAGGAGATCCTGCAGGTCATGCGCGACATGCGCGCGCACGGCATCGACATGCTGACCCTCGGCCAGTACCTGGCGCCCAGCGGCCACCACCTGCCGGTGCGCCGCTACGTCCATCCGGACACCTTCGCCATGTTCGAGCGCGAGGCGAGGGCCATGGGTTTCAGCCATGCGGCCGTGGGCGCCATGGTGCGGTCGAGCTACCACGCCGACCAGCAGGCGCACGCGGCGGGGGTCGACGTCTGACGTCCTGCTGAACGGACCATGGGAAACGGCCCCCGCGGGGGCCGTTTCCGTTGTGGGGCGCCTGCCGGCGCCCACCCCGCGCAGGCCGCGCTCAGCGGGCCACCGACACCGGCGCCGCCGGCAGCGGCTGGCCGCCGGGGCCGGCGCTGAAGGTCAGCGGACCGACGGCGTCCTGCTGGCCCACGCCGGGCCTGCTCCAGTCGCACACGCCGTCGGGGAACACCGCCTGCAGCCGCGTCCACTGCGGGTCGGTGAAGGTGCTGGCCGCGTAGTCGGTGCGCAGCAGCGGCTTCAACTGGCACTTCAGCACGTCCTCCGCCCGCGGGCCGCCGGCGACCTGGCGCGGCGACAGCGACGGCTTGAGGAACGGGTCGGCGTCGCACACCGCCGCGTCGAAGACCCGCGTGGTCTGCGCCACCTCCTGCGGCAGCAGGCAGAAGTCCCGCGTGTCGAAGGTGCCGGAGGTGGGCCGCGTGCGCCGCACCTTCTGCTCCAGCGTGCCGGCTGCGGTGTCGGCCTTGAGGCCGGTCAGCCAGTTGTCCATCGCCAGGAACGCGTCCGTGCCGAGCGTGCCCGGCGCGGCCAGGCCGGTGCGGGCGAAGCGCCACAGCGCCTGGTTGCCGGCGTCGCCCGCGCCCGCGGTGATGCGATCGCGGATGGCCCAGCTGAACCACTGGTGGTGGATCGGGATGGTGCCAGGGGTCTGGCCCGGCGGCACGGTGACGTTGGAATCGTCCCAGCCGCGCAGGTCGATGATGGCCGTCTTCGCCAGGTTCTTGCCGCTGGCCACGATGCCGGCGCGGTAGGCGATGTCCAGCGCCTCGCGGTCGGCGGTGGTGCGCGCCGCCCGCGGGGTGGAGTCGCGGTCGATGCCGCCGACGGCCTCGTTCAGCGCCACGAACTCCTCGGCGGTGATGGCGCCGTCGCGCAGCGCCTTCAGGCCGTACTGCACGCCGACGTTGTCGCGGGTGTCGCGGCCCATGGCCACGCCGTTGACCGTCACCGTGCCCCAGATCGGCGCCGCCCACGACCAGGCGTTGCAGCGCGGCAGCGTGGCGGTGGCGGCGGCGTTGGCCGGGTCGTAGACCGCGCTGTTGGGCAGCTCGCAGTTGTTGGTCGCGGTCGGCGACTGGGTGATGGCGCCGGTGGTGTTGTTGCTCACCAGGCGCTGGTTGTAGACCCCCGCGCGGCCGTTGCTGCCGAAGGCGTTGTACCAGGCGTGGCAGGCGCTCTGGTCGGGGTGGCCGTTGATGGCGGCCTTGCGTGCGTTGATCTGCGCCTGGGTCAGGCCCAGGCCGGCCCACAGGTTGGTGATCGCCGGCTTCTGGTAGGCCTCGACCAGCAGCACGCAGTCGCCGACCTCCAGCGTCGTGGTCTCGGAGTCGGGGTAGGTGCAGCTGGTCACCACGCCGTCGAGCAGGCCCGGGTTGATCGAGGCGTTCATGTTCGAGTTGATCGAACCGCCGGAGCAGCCGGTGCCCATCGTGAACCTGATCGGCCCGTAGGTGTCGCCGATGTGCTCCTTCATCATCATCACCGTCTCGCTCATCATCACCCGGTTCGAGTTCCGGGCCGAGTCGGTCATGCTGTTGGCCACCACCATGTGGCCGCGCCGGAGCTGTTCGTCGGCGCTGGGCCAGGCCAGCTGCGGCCGCGCCTGGCGGCGCGGCTGCCCGGTGCTGGAGCCGAAGTTGTAGTAGACCTTGCCGTTCCACTGCGCCTGCGGCGCCGTCGCGGTCCAGGGCCGGGTCGGGTCGAACAGCACCACGATGTCGTAGATGCCGCGGTTCAGGGTGCCGCGCTCCACCCGCACGATGTAGGGCACCGTGGTGCCGGCCTCGGTGGTGGTGGTGGCCATGTCGGACGGCGTGCTGCCCGCGGTGTACGGCTTGAAGCAGCCGTTGGCCGGCGTCGCCGGCTGTGCCGGCACCGTGGCCGCGTTGGCGCCCGCCGACCACACCGGGTCGGGCAGGCCCAGCGTGCAGCCGGTGGGGTTCGCCGCGCTCTGCGCGGCCGCCGTGGTGCGGTAGTACAGCCGCGTCTCGCTGGCGATGTTGCAGTCGGCGTCCGGCGTGCCGGCCAGGCCGCTGGCGTTGGTGGCCGGGGTGGTGCCGCTGGCCACCTGCGGCGTCGGGGTGGCGCAGTAGAAGGGCTTGACCTGCGCGCCGGAGATGAGCGGGCCCTGGCGCGGGGTGTTGGTCAGCGTCAGCTGCGCCGAGCCGGCGCCATCGAGGGACGCGACCAGCGTGTTGGCCCCGGCGTTCAGGCCACCGACCACGCCGGTGATGCGGCCGTCGGCGCGGCGGGCGAAGGCGCTGCTGGCGTCGGCGCCGTTGAGCGTCACCCGCACGTTGCCGCCGATGCCCGCGGGCACCACCACCTCGACCAGGGCGTCGCCGCCGCTCACCAGGTCGGCGCGGGTGGACAGGGTGCGCAGCATGACGCCAGGGTCGTCGTCGCCGCCGCCGCAGGCCGCGAGCAGCAGGCTGCCCAGCGGCAGCAGCCAGGCGCCGGTCTTGATTCCGTTCATCGTTGTCTCCGTGTGTCGTGTCTTCTGCTATGCAGAATCACATCCCGAACTGAAATGTGTGAGCACACTCTATGAGTCGGCTGATCCATCCCACAAGCACGGCAAAACACCGAGGTGCAGGGGCATGCGCGTTGCTTTGTCGCCCAGGTGTCTCCGCCTCGTCCGCATTGCAGAACAGCCTTGAATTTCCGTCGTCACTTTCGGGTCTGCCCCAATGCGGGATGCCTGCACGGCGGAACACAGTTCCGCACACAGAACGAGCGGCGGCGACACGGCCGGGCTCCCTGCGATCGAACGCCGAACACCGATGGAAGCCCTGCGCACCAAGACCAGCACTGCCGCGCCGCGTGCGCTGCGCGCCAGCCCACCCCGACCGAAGGAGGACCGGCATTTCGTGACCGCGCTCGCCCGCGGCCTGGAGGTGCTGGCCTGCTTCCGCTCGGGTGACCGCGCCCTCGGCAACCAGGACATCGCCGAGCGCTGCCGGCTGCCCAAGTCCACCGTCTCGCGGCTCACCGCCACGCTCACCCGGCTGGGCTACCTGGTGCAGCAGGAGGACGGCGGCAAGTACCGGCTGGGCAATGCGACGCTGGCGCTGGGCAGCACCATGCTGGCCCGCATGGACGTGCGGCCGCTGGCCCGGCCGCTGATGCAGGAGCTGGCCGACTTCTCCCGCGCGATGGTTTCGCTGGGCACCCGCGACCGGCTGTCGATGATCTACGTCGAGAACTGCCGCAGCAGCGCGGCGCTGACGCTGAGCCTGGACATCGGCTCGCGCATCCCGCTCGCGATGACGGCGATGGGCCGCGCCTACCTGGTGGCGGTGAGCGAGCGCGAGCGCCAGCAGGTGCTGGACCGCGTCCACGAGCTCGACGCCAGCCGCAGCGCGGACGCCGCCCGGTCCCTGGCCCGCGCCACGGAGGACTACCGGACGCTCGGCGTGACCACCTCCTTCGGCGAGTGGCAGCACGACGTCAACGCCATCGCCCGGCCCTTCCATCCCGGGGGCGGCCGGCCCCCGATGGCCATCAACTGCGGCGGGCCGGCCTTCAACCTGTCCAAGGACTTCCTGCTCGGCGAGGTGCGACCGCGGCTGATCGAGCTCACGCAGCGGCTCGAATCGCTGCTGTCGCGCTGATGTGCGCGACCGGGGGGCACCCATGACCACCGATCCGCAATCCTTCGTCGGCACCCGGCCGGTGGACCCGGCCCATGCCTTCGACAGCGCGCGCCTGACGGCCTGGCTGCAGGACCACGTCGAGGGCTTCCGCGGCCCGCTGCAGGTGCAGCAGTTCAAGGGCGGGCAGAGCAACCCGACCTTCCTGCTGGTCGCCGGCGACGGCCGCCGCTTCGTGCTGCGCCGGCAGCCGCCGGGGCCGCTGCTGCCGTCGGCCCATGCGGTGGACCGGGAGTTCCGCGTCATGCGCGCGCTGGCCGGCACCGACGTGCCCGTCCCGCCGGTGCACGCGCTGTGCGAGGACCGCGACGTGATGGGCACGCTGTTCTACGTCATGGACTGCGTCGACGGCCGGGTGCTGTGGGACCCGTCGCTGCCCGGGCTGTCGGTGGCCGAGCGCGGCCGCGTCTACGACGAACTGAACCGCGTCATCGCCGCGCTGCACGGCGTCGACCCGCAGGCCGTGGGCCTGGGCGACTACGGCCGCAGCGGGCAGTACCTGGAACGGCAGATCGCCCGCTGGAGCAAGCAGTACAAGGCCGCCGAGACCGAGCCGATCGAGGCCGCCGACGCCCTCATCGACTGGCTGCCGCGCCACCTGCCGCCGGGCGACGAGACCCGCATCGTGCATGGCGACTACCGGCTGGACAACGTCGTCTTCCATCCCGCCGAGCCGCGCATCGTCGCCGTGCTGGACTGGGAGCTGTCCACCCTCGGCCACCCGCTGGTCGACTTCGCCTACCACTGCATGACCTGGCGCATGGACAGCGGCGCCACCCGTGGCCTGGCCGGGGTCGACCTGGCGGCGCTGGGCATTCCCGACGAGGCCGAGTACGTGCGCCGCTACATGGAACGCAGCGGCCGCGGCGGCGACCGCCGCCCCAGCCGCGACGAATGGGAGTACTACCTGGTCTTCAATGCCTTCCGCCTGATGGCCATCCTGCAGGGCGTGGCCAAGCGGGCGCAGCAGGGCAACGCCTCCAGCGCCCAGGCCGCCGACGCCGGCCGTCGCGCGCGGCCGCTGGCGGAGCGGGCGTGGGCGCTGGCGAAGAGCCTGGCGGCCTGATGAGCACCGCGCACTTCGACCATTGGCCGCCGGGGCTGGGTCGGCACCTGACCCTGCCGGCGACCTCGCTGGTCTACAACCTGGAGGTGTCGGCCCGCCGCTACCCGGACAAGCCGATGACGCTGTTCTACGGCAGCGCGCTGACCTACGGCCAGGCCTGGGCCCAGGTGCAGGCGCTGGCCGGCCACCTGCAGCAGCGCTGCGGCGTGACGCGCGGCGACCGGGTGCTGCTCGACCTGCAGAACAGCCCGCAGTGGATCGTCGCCTGCTTCGCCATCCTGCGCGCCGACGCCGTCGTGGTGCCGGTCAACCCGATGAACCGGCGCGAGGAGCTGCGCCACCTGGTCGAGGACACCGGCGCCCGCGTCGCCGTCTGCGGCCAGGACCTGGCCGACGAGCTGCTGCCCGTTCTGGGCGACGACGGCCTGCGGCACCTGGTGGTGGCCTGTTATGCCGACGCGCTGGACGCGGCGCCCACCGACCTGCGGCTGCCCGACATCGTGCGCGCGCCGCGACGCCGCTTCGACACGCCCGGTGTGCTGCACTGGCACGAGGCGCTGCACAGCGGCTGCGAGCCGGCACCGCACAGCGCCGGGCCGGACGACCTGGCCATCATGCCCTACACCTCGGGCACCACCGGCAAGCCCAAGGGCTGCATGCACACCCACCGCAGCGTGATGAGCACGCTGGTGGGCGGCGTCGTCTGGTTCGGCCGCAACCAGGACGCGGTGTACCTGTCGGTGCTGCCCTTCTTCCACGTCACCGGGCTGTCGGGCAGCCTGCTCGGCCCGGTGTACCTGGGCGCCACGATGGTGGTGCTGTCGCGCTGGGACCGCGAGGTGGCGGCGCGCTGCATCGAACGCCACCGCGTCACCGTCTGGCAGGCCATCTCGACGATGGTGGTGGACTTCCTGGCGCAGCCGGGCGCGGCGGACCTCGACCTGTCCAGCCTGCAGGGCGTGCGCGGCGGCGGCGCCGCGATGCCCGAGGCGGTGGCCGCGCAGCTGAAGGCGCTGACCGGGCTCGAGTACGTCGAGGGCTACGGCATGAGCGAGACGCTGGCCGCCACCCACATCAACCCGACGCACCGGCCCAAGCGGCAGTGCCTGGGCATCCCGGTGTTCGACGTCGACGCGCGGCTGGTCGACCCCGCCACGCTGCAGCCGCTGCCGCCCGGCGACCCCGACGCGGTGGGCGAGATCGTGGTCCACGCGCCGCAGGTGATGCAGGGCTACTGGCGCGCGGAGCAGGCCACCGCCGAGGCCTTCGTGGAACTCGACGGCCGGCGCTTCCTGCGCACCGGCGACCTGGCCCGCATCGACGAGGACGGCTACTTCTTCATGGTCGACCGCCTCAAGCGGATGATCAACGCGTCGGGCTACAAGGTCTGGCCGGCGGAGGTGGAGGCCATGCTCTACGCCCACCCCGCCATCCAGGAGGCCTGCGTCATCGCGGCGCAGGACGCCAAGCGCGGCGAGACGGTCAAGGCGCTGGTGGTGCTGCGCGCCGGCCATGCGCTGGCCGAGCAGGAACTCATCGAGTGGGCCCACGGTCGCATGGCGGCCTACAAGTGCCCGCGCATCGTGCGGTTCGTCGACTCGCTGCCCAAGTCCGGCTCGGGCAAGGTGCAGTGGCGCGAGCTGCAGCAGCAGGAAGCGGCCGCGCCCGCGGGCTGACGGCCGACCCCTTTCAACAGGAGACGAGATGGACCATTCGACGACCCCCCACCGCGCCGGCACCCGCCGCCGCGGGCTGCTGCTGGGCAGCGCCGCCGCGGCCGCGCTGGGTGCCAGCGGCCTGGCGCGCGCGCAGGCCTTCCCCAGCCGGCCCATCACGCTCATCGTGCCCTGGCCGGCCGGCGGCTCCACCGACCGCCACCACCGCGCGCTGGCCGAACTGGCCGCCAAGCACCTGGGCCAGCAGATCGTGGTGCAGAACCAGCCGGGCGCTGGCGGCACGCTCGGCCCCGGCCAGATGGCCATGACCGCGCGGCCCGACGGCCACACCATCAGCCAGTTCCCGATGGGCATGCTGCGCATCCCGCACATGCAGAAGACGGCCTGGCACCCGATCAACGACTTCACGTTCATCATGGGCGTGTCGGGCTACACCTTCGGCTTCGTGGTGCGCGCCGATGCGCCCTTCAAGACCTTCAACGACTACATCGAGGCGGCCCGCCGGCAGCCGGGCAAGATCGACTACGGTTCCACCGGCATCGGCACCAGCCCGCACCTGCTGGTCGAGGAGCTGGCGATGAACGCCAAGGTCGAGCTGAACCACGTGCCGTACAAGGGCAACGCCGACCAGATGCAGGCGCTGCTCGGCGGCCACGTGATGGCCGCCAGCGACGCCACCGGCTGGGACAAGTTCGTCGACGCCGGCCAGATGCGGCTGCTGGTCACCTTCGGCGAGCAGCGCACCAAGCGCTGGCCCAACGTGCCCACCGCCAAGGAGCTGGGGTTCGGCGTGGTGTCGCAGTCGCCCTACGGCCTGGTCGGCCCCAAGGGCATGGACCCGGCCGTGGTGCGCACGCTGCACGACGCCTTCAAGAAGGCGATGGACGACCCCGAGCACGCCAAGGTGCTGGAGCAGCTCAACCAGGACGCCTGGTACCGCCCCGGCGACGCCTACCGGCAGTGGGCCATCGACACCTTCGCCAAGGACAAGGTGCTGATCGAGCGGCTGGGGCTGGCGGCGAAGAGCTGACGGCGCCCAGCAAAAAGCCGGCAGGCCCGAGGGCGCTGCCGGCTTCTTGTTTTCAGCGGTGGCTCAGGGCGCCTTGGCCGCCAGGCTGCGCAGCGACGTCTCCTTGACCTTGCCGCCGTCGACCACCGCCACGCGGACGCTGGCCAGCGTGCCGCCGCGCGAGTCGACGCCCACCATGGTGTGCGGGTTCCAGGCCGGCGGCAGTTCCTTGAAGGCCTGGTCCAGCTTGGCGCGGATGGCGGCCGCGTCGGTGGTGGTGTTGGCCAGCTTCATGGCCAGCGCGGTGGCGTGCACGGTCGTGTAGTTCAGCGACACCTCCGAGCTCGGGTCGCGGCCCGGATAGACCTTGCGGAACCGCTGCACGAAGTCGCGCATCTTCGGCTCGCCGTCGTCGACCACCGGCAGCACGCCGATGGAGCCCTCCAGCGGCGCGTAGCCGCCGATCACCTTGGCGATCTCGTCCATCTTGGCCTGGTCGATGATGACGAAGCCACCCTTGAAGCCCAGCTCGCGCGCCTGCTTGATGACCAGGCCGGTGGGCTCCGACGCGCCGCCGACGAACATCACGTCCGGCTTGGACGCCAGCACCTTGCTCACGCCCGAATAGAAGTCGGTGGAGCGGTTGTAGGACATCGGGTTCTCGGCCACCACCTTGCCGCCGGAGGCTTCCCAGGCCGGCTTGAAGGCCGCGATCCAGGCCTTGGCGTAGTCGTGGTCGGCGCTGGCGATGGCGACGTTCTTGCCGTACTTGCCCATCGCGTGGTTGACGAAGGGCTGGATGTACGACGTGAACTCGGGCGGGATGCGCAGCGTCAGCGCGTTGCCGCGCGCGGTGACCTGCGGCACGCTGGTGTAGGACAGCAGCAGCAGCTTCTGCTGCTCGTTGGTGGTCTGGATGGCGAAGCTGCCGCCCGAATGCGGCACCAGGATGGCCGGCGTCTTGTGCTCCTGCACCAGCCGCTGGGCGTTGACCGCCGACTCGCTCGGGTTGTACTTGTCGTCCAGCGCCACGACCTCGAAGCGCACCTTCTGGCCGTTGATCGTCATGCCCTGGGCGTTGAGCTCGCCCACCGCCATCTGCATGCCGTCGAGCACGTTCTTGCCGTACAGCGCGGCACCGCCGGACAGCGGGCCGGAATAACCGATCTTCACCACCTGCTGGGCCAGGGCGGGGCCGCCGGCCAGCAGGCCGGCCGTGGCCAGCGCGCCGGCGATGAGGGTCCTGCGCATCGTCGATGTCATCGTCTCGTCTCCTTCAGTGGGAAATGGAACGTCACGCGCCGATGTAGGCGCGGCGCACGTCTTCGTTGTTCATCAGGCTGTCGGGGTCGCCTTCCATGGCGATGCGGCCGCCCTCGAGCACGTAGGCCCGGTGGGCGATCTTCAGCGCGGCGTAGGCGTTCTGCTCGGCCAGCAGCACGGTGGTGCCGGCCTGGTTGATGCGCTGCACCACCTCCAGCACCTGGCGAACCACCAGCGGCGCCAGGCCCAGCGACGGCTCGTCGAGCAGCAGGCACTTCGGACGGCCCATCAGCGCCCGGCCGATGGCCACCATCTGCTGCTGGCCGCCGGACAGCGAGCCCGCCGCGTCGTCCTGCTTCTGCTTCAGGATGGGGAACAGGTCCATCACCTCGCGCAGCCGCTCGGCGTTGCCGGCCCCGTCGCTGCGGTGCACGTAGGCGCCGAGCATCAGGTTCTTCAGCACCGACATCTGCGGGAACAGCTTGCGGCCCTCGGGGCACTGCACCAGGCCGGCGGCGACGACGTCGCTGGGCCGCCGCCCCGTCAGCTCCTGGCCGCGGAACTTGATGCTGCCGCCCGAGGGCTTGTGCAGGCCGCTGGTGGTGAGGAAGAGCGAGCTCTTGCCGGCCCCGTTGGCGCCCAGCAGCACCACCAGTTCGCCCTCGGCCGCGTGCAGGCTGACGCCGTGCAGCGCCCGGTAGGCGCCGTAGTGCAGCGTGAGGTTCTCAAGCTGCAGCATGCGCCGCCTCCTGCTGCGCCTCGTCCTGCACGCCCAGGTAGGCCTCGATCACCGCCGGGTCGGCCTTGATCTGCGCCGGCGTGCCTTCGGCGATCTTCTCGCCGTGGTGCAGCACCAGGATCTTGTCGGCCAGGTTCATGATCATGTCCATCTTGTGCTCGATGAGGCAGACCGTCAGGCCGTGCGCCACCATCTTGCGGATGAGCGTGGCCAGGCCCTGCGTCTCCTCCGGGTTGACGCCGCCCGCCGGTTCGTCCAGCAGCACCAGCTGCGGCTCGGTGGCCAGCGCCAGCGCGAAGGCCACGCGCTTGCGCTCCTCCTGCGAGATGTCGGCCGCCAGCCGATGCTCCAGCCGTGCGCAGCCGACGAAGTCGAGCGCGGCCCGCGCCTTCTCGCGGCAGGCCTTCTCTTCGGCCTTCAGCCGCGGCGTGCCGAGCAGCACGTCCACCAGGCCCGAGCGGGTGCGCAGCCGGTGGCCGACGATCAGGTTGTCCAGCACGGTGGCCTGGTCGAACAGCGTGGTGGTCTGGAAGGTGCGCGCCACGCCCAGGCGGGCCATCTGGTCGGCGCGCAGGCCCGTCACGTCCTGGCCCTTGAAGCGGATGCGGCCGGACGTCGGCGACATCGCGCCGGCGATCAGGTTGAAGAAGGTGGTCTTGCCGGCGCCGTTGGGGCCGATGATGGCGTTGACCTTGCCCGGCTCGACCCGCGTGCTGACGTCGTGGACGGCGGCCAGGCCGCCGAACCGCTTGCCCAGGTGTTCGACCTCAAGCATGGCGGCCTCCGGTGGCGGGGGTGGTCGGGGTGGCGGCGCGGTCGGTGCGGCCGGCCGGCGCCGGCGCGAAGGCGGCGGCGCTGCGCGCACGCCGGCGCGCCGCCCAGCCCAGCCAGGTGCCGACCACGCCGTGCGGCAGGAAGATCACCAGCAGGATGAGCAGCGGCCCGAAGACGATGAAGCGGTAGTCCTGCAGGAACTGCAGGGTCTGCTCGATCCAGGGCACCGCCAGCGCGCCCAGCAGCGGCCCGGCCAGCGTGCCGAGGCCGCCGACCAGCATGTACATCGTCATGTCGAAGGTGTGGTGCGCGCCGGCGATGTCGGGTCCGAGGAAGCGCACGAAGCCGGCGTACAGCGCGCCGGCGAGCCCGGCGTAGAACACCGACAGCACGAAGGCCAGCACCTTGTTGCGCATCAGGTTGATGCCCAGCGCCTCGGCCAGCTCGTCGCCGTTGCGGATGGCCATGAAGGTGCGGCCCAGCAGCGAGTGCACGATGCGGTGCATGGCCCACACGCCGATCACCAGGAAGAAGAAGACCAGGTAGTACAGCCGGATCGGCGAGTCGAAGGTGAGGCCGAACACCGGCGACGGCGCAGGGATGCCGATGATGCCCACCGTGCCGTGGGTCAGGCCCTCCCACTTCTCGATGACGAGGAAGAGGATGTAGCCCACGCACAGCGTGAAGATGGAGAAGTAGTGGCCCTTCAGCCGCAGCGACACCAGGCCCAGCGGCCAGCCGACGAGGGCGGTGAACACGCCGGCGATGGCGAAGGCGATCCAGAACGGCACGCCGTGGTCCACCGTGAGGATGCCCAGCGTGTAGGCGCCGATGGCCATGAAGCCGGCGTGCGCCAGATTGAACTGGCCGGTGTAGCCGGTGATGAGGTTCAGCCCGATCGTCGCCAGCGCGAAGATGTACGCCTTGGCCATCACCGTCAGGTGGTAGTCGTTGCCGGCAAGGAAGGGGAAGGCCAGGCCAAGGGCGAACAGCAGCGCCCAGCCCACGCGGAAGGTCTTGGCATCCGCCATCAGCGCATCCCCCGCGTGAACAGGCCCTGCGGCCGCAGCGACAGGATCACCACCAGCAGCACGAAGGCGATGATGTCCTTGTAGTCGGTGGAGATGTAGAAGGCGCCGAAGCTCTCGGCGAAGCCGATGATCAGCCCGCCGACGATGGCACCCGGCACGCTGCCCATGCCGCCGAGGATGATGATGACGAAGGCCTTGGTGATCACCAGGTTGCCCATCGCCGGGTAGACCAGGTTGATCGGCGCGTACAGCGTGGCCGCCACGCCGGCCAGCACGCCCGAGATGGCGAAGGTGAGCATGGCGACGCGGTTGGCGTCGATGCCCACCAGCGAGGCGCCGTCGCGGTTCTGCGCCATGGCGATGATGGTCGAGCCCATCACCGTGCGGTGCAGGAACAGGTGCAGCACCACCATCAGGCCGAAGGCGGCGGCCACGATCATCAGCCGCTGCACCGGGGCGGTGACGCCGCCGACCTCGAGGATGCCGGTGTAGGGCGTCTCCATGCGGTGGAAGTCGGCGCCGAACAGCGCCTGCGCGCCGGCCTCCAGGAACAGCAGCAGGCCGATGGCCGCGATCATCGGGTGCAGGCCCGAGGCCTTGCGCAGCGGGTGGAACACCAGCCGCTCCGACACGGTGGCGATGACGGCGACGAACAGCGCCGAGCCCAGCATGGCCAGCCAGTAGTGCAGGCCGACCTTCGACATCAGCCACCAGGCCGCGAAGGCACCCGCCATGTAGAAGGCGCCATGGGCGAAGTTGGGCACGTGCAGGATGCCGTAGACCAGCGTCAGCCCCAGGGCCACGAGGCTGTAGATGCCGCCGAGCGTGAGCCCGTTGAGCACCTGTTGCAGGAAGAGGTCCATCGTGTCGGTTGAGCGGGCGGAACGCGCATGCTGCGAGCCGCGCGGCCGTGCCGTCAACCGGGAAAGCTGGCCCGCGTGCCGCGGTGCAGAACGTTCAGGGAAGATCCCGAGCGGGGGTGTCCGCTGCGCGACGCGCCTGTGAACCGGGTGCCGCGGTCGACCTGGCCCGCGGCGCGGGCCACTGCGTTTTTCTGCCCAGCGGAAGCGATTTCCGCAACCCGCGGGTGGGCCTGCGCTACTGGAACGCGACCTCGTCGAAACTGCGCAGCTTGCGGCTGTGCAGCTGGTCCAGCCGCTGGCGGCGCAGCAGGTCGAGCGCCCGCATGCCGATGCGAAGGTGCTGGTCCACCCGCTCGCGGTAGAAGTGGTTGGCCATGCCGGGCAGCTTGATCTCGCCGTGCAGCGGCTTGTCGCTCACGCACAGCAAGGTGCCGTAGGGCACCCGGAAGCGGAAGCCGTTGGCGGCAATGGTGGCGCTTTCCATGTCCAGCGCCACCGCGCGGCTCTGGCTGAAGCGCCGGTCCGGCGTCGTCGGCACGTTGCGGTTGGGCAGCAGCTCCCAGTTGCGGTTGTCGGTGGACGCCACCGTGCCGGTGCGCATCACGCGCTTGAGCTCGTAGCCCTTGAGCTGCGTGATGTCGGCCACCGCCGTCTCCAGCGCCTGCTGCACCTCGGCCAGCGGCGGGATCGGCACCCACAGCGGCAGCTCCTCGTCGAGCACGTGGTCCTCGCGCACGTAGCCGTGGGCCAGCACGTAGTCGCCGAGCTGCTGGCTGTTGCGCAGCCCGGCGCAGTGGCCGAGCATCAGCCAGGCGTGCGGCCGCAGCACGCCGATGTGGTCGGTGATGGTCTTGGCGTTGCTGGGCCCGACGCCGATGTTGACCATGGTGATGCCGGAACGGTCCGGCCGCACCAGGTGGTAGGCCGGCATCTGCGGCAGCCGCGGCGGCGCGGCGCCCAGCTCGTCGCCGGGTTCGGGGGCCAGGCCGGCCCGGCGCGTGACCACGTTGCCCGGCTCGATGAAGGCGGCGTAGCCGTCGTCGCCGCTGGTCGGGTCGTGCGGCGTGTCGCCGTCGAGGAAGTCGCGCTGGTCCTGCGGCGCGGCCATCAGCGAGCGGCCGAGCTTGACGAACTCGTCGATGTAGAACTGGTAGTTGGTGAAGAGCACGAAGTTCTGGAAGTGCTCGGGCGCGGTGCCGGTGTAGTGGCGCAGCCGGTGCAGCGAGTAGTCCACCCGCGGCGCGGTGAACAGCGCCAGCGGCCTCGGCTCCCCGGGGCCGGCCTCGTGCGTGCCGTTGGCGATCCCGTCGTCCATGGCGGACAGGTCGGGCAGGTCGAAGCGGTCGCGCAGCAGCTGGCGGCGTTGCGGCGTCAGCGAGCCCTCGATGTGGTCGTGCTCGGCGAACGAGAAGTGCACCGGGATCGGCTGGCTGGACAGGCCCACCTCCAGCGGCACGCCGTGGTTCTTCAGCAGCAGCTCGAACTGCTCCAGGTAGTAGCGGGCGAACAGGTCCGGCCGGGTCAGCGTGGTCTCGAACACGCCCGGGCCGGCGACGAAGCCGTAGGACAGCCGCGAGTCGCTGTGGCGAACCACGGTGTCGGTGCGCAGGCGCACGAAGGGGTAGCAGGCGCGCACCCGCTGCGCCTGGTCGCGGCCGGCGACGAATTCGTGCAGGCTGTGCCGCAGGTGGGCGATGCCCTGCTCGTAGATCGTCGTGGCGTGCGCCAGGGCCGCGCGCGCGTCGGTGAAGGAACGGGTCTGGATCAGCGTGGAAGCCATGGCCGATTCTGCGCCGCGGTCGGTGACCGTTGCGGCCCGCCGTCAGCCGAGGCCGACGCCACGACGCGGGAACCGACGGCAGCGCCCGAAGGGCGACGGCGCCAGCATCGGTGTATCCGAACACAGGAGTCACACGATGTCCCATGTCCGCACCACCACCCCGTCTCGCCTCGCCGCCGTCGGCGGGGCGCTCGCCGGCCTGGCCCTGTTCGCCGGCTGCACCTCCACGCCGCTCTACGACCAGGCACGCCCGGTGGCGCCGGTGACCCAGTCGCCCGCGCTGGCCGAGGCGGTCCGCTACGGCCGCGTCGTCAACGTGCAGTCGGTCGAGACGGGCCGCACCGGGCCTGGCGCGGGCGCGGTGCTCGGCGCCGTGGTCGGCGGCGTGCTGGGCAGCCAGGTCGGCAGCGGCAGCGGCCAGATCGCGGCCACCGGCGTCGGCGCCGTGGCCGGGGGCGTGGCGGGCCACCGCATCGAGCAGAACCGCAGCCGCGGCGAGGTGTGGCGGGTGGACGTGCAGTTCGACGACGGCCGCAGCCAGACCTTCGATTTCCGCGAGCTGAACGGCCTCGGCGTCGGCGACCGCGTGCGCTGGGAGAACAACCAGCTGTACCGGCTCTGACGGGCGGCGCCGGTACGGGCCTTGCCGTGGGCGGCAGAGGGCCGCCGCCGGCGGCCGCGCAGAGGCCCGATGCACCGATTCCCGGAAGAACAGACACCACCCTCCTCCACCTTCGCCGCGGCCGCCGACAGCGCCTCCACCCTGCAGCTGTGGGCCGGCCCGGAGTGCACCGTCAACCGGGTCGGCGACGGCTGGTTCGACCAGTGCGAGGCCACCGGCTTCGCCCACCGCCTCGACGACCTCGATCGCATGGCCTCGCTGGGCGCCCGGCGGGTGCGCTTCCCGCTGCTGTGGGAGCGCACCGCGCCCGAGGCGCCGGATCGCTTCGACTGGGCCTGGGCCGACAGCCGCGTCGAGCGGCTGCGCGAGCTGCGCCTGCCGCCGATCGCCGGCCTGGTGCACCACGGCGCCGGGCCGCACTACACGCACCTGCTCGACCCGGCGTTCCCGCAGAAGCTGGCCGACTACGCCGCGCGCGTGGCCGAGCGCTATCCCGACATCCTGGCCTACACGCCGGTCAACGAGCCGCTGACGACCGCCCGCTTCGCCGCGCTGTACGGCCACTGGCATCCGCACCGGCGTGACGACGCCAGCTTCGTGCGGGTGCTGCTGCACGAGATGCGCGGCACCGTGCTGGCCATGCAGGCCATCCGCCGCGTGCAGCCGGCCGCCGAGCTGGTGCAGACCGACGACCTCGGCCACACCGCCGCCACGCCCGCGCTGCAGCCGGTGGCCGACTTCTACAACGAGCGCCGCTGGCTGGCCTACGACCTGCTGTTCGGCCGCGTGCGGCCCGGCCATGCGCTGTGGGACTACCTGCTCCGCCACGGCGCGACCGAGGCGGAGCTGCGCTGGTTCGAGGAAGCGGCCTGCCCGGCCGACATCGTCGGCATCAACAGCTACATCACCAGCGAGCGCTTCCTCGACGACCGGCTGTCGCTGTACCCGCCGGAACGGGTCGATCCCGAGACCGGCTACGTCGACGTGGAAGCGGTGCGGGTGCTCGGCGCCGGCGTCGGTGGGTTCGCCGCCCGGCTGCGCGAGGCGCATGCACGCCTCGGGGCGCCGCTGGCCATCACCGAGGTGCACATCGGCTGCAGCCGCGAGGAACAGCTGCGCTGGCTGCAGCAGGCGTGGGACGCCGCGCTGGCGGTGCGCGCCGACGGCGCCGACGTGCGCGCCGTGACCTGCTGGGCCGCCTTCGGCAGCGTCGACTGGGACAGCCTGCTGACCCGGCAGCGGGGCCACTACGAACCCGGGCTGTGGGACGTGCGCGGCCCCGAGCCGCGGCTGACCGCGATCGGCGCGCTGGCCCGCAAGCTGGGCCTGGCGGCCAAGGCGCAGGACGAGGCCCGGTCGGTGAGCCAGGGCTTGCAGGCGGCCCCGGCGCCACCGCACGGCCTGCTGCACCCGGCGCTGCACGGCCCCGGCTGGTGGCAGCGCGAGCTGCGGCTGGCCTACGCGGTGCACGGCGAGCCGGCGCACCAGCCCATCGCCGGGCCGCCGCTGCTGATCACCGGCGCCCGCGGCACGCTGGGCCGGGCCTTCGCCGCGGCCTGCGCCGTGCGCGGCCTGCCCTGCCACCTGCTGACGCGGCAGGAGATGGACATCGCCGACCCGGTGTCGGTGGCCGCCGCGCTCAAGCGCTGGCAGCCCTGGGGGGTGATCAACACCGCCGGCTACGTGCGGGTGGACGACGCGGAGCAGGACGGCGAGCGGCAATGGCGCGAGAACGCGCTCGGCCCGGCGGTGCTGGCCGCGGCCTGCGCGGAGGCCGGCATCGGCCTCATGACCTTCTCCTCGGACCTGGTCTTCGACGGTGCGGCCGATGGCCCGCATCGCCCTTACGACGAGGCCGCCACCGCCCGGCCGCTGAACGCCTACGGCCGTGCCAAGCTGGCCGCCGAGCGCGACGTGCTGGCCCGTTGGCCGCAGGCGCTGGTGGTGCGCACCGCCGCCTTCTTCAGCCCGAGCGACGGCCACAACTTCATCACCCAGGGCCTGGCGCGGCTGCAGCGCGACGAGCCCTGGCCGGCGGCGGCCGACCAGGTGGTGTCGCCCACCTACGTGCCCGACCTGGTCTCGACCGCGCTGGACCTGTGGCTGGACGGCGAGCAGGGCGTCTGGCACCTGGCCAACGAGGGCGAGGCCAGCTGGGCCGAACTGGCCTGCCAGGCCGCGGAGGCGGCCGGCTTCTCCCGCGCCGGCGTGCAGGCGGTGCCGGGCGCCAGCCTGGGCCAGCGCGCACCGCGGCCGGCCTACAGCGCGCTCACCAGCCGCCGCGGCCGTCTGATGCCCGGCCTGGCGTCGGCGCTGGAGCGCTACGCCGGTGAATGGCGCAGCGGAACCGTGCCACGCTGATCGCACGGTCTTGTTCAAGCGGACCACCGCGGAACCGGCGTTGCCGGGCCGCTGGTGGTGCCCCTTGAGGGGGCGCCCGAAGCGCGGGGGTGGGCCGTTTCAGGCAGGCAGCGCCAGCCGCAGGCCGGTCGTGCCCTGGCGGGCGCCGGCGGCGGCGCTGTGCTCGAGCACCATCAGCGCCAGCCGCCGCAGGCCGTCCCAGGGGTCGGCCGGCCAGTCGGGATGCTTCAGGCCCTTGACCAGCCCGTCGCAGACCTGCGCGGCGGCGACGAGGTGCGCGCCGGCGTGGTCGCTCATGCCCGGCAGCAGGCGCTCGAACAGCTTTTCCTTCACGCCCCAGACCCGCTGCTCGCGCAGCGCCATCGGCAGCGGCCGGCCCTGCGCCATCGCGTCCTGGACGCGGCGCAGCGCCCGGATGTCCTCGGCCAGCGTCCAGTGCACCAGCACCGGCGCCTCGCCCTCGGCCTTCAGGCCGTCGAGCATGCGCAGCGCACGGCCGACCTGGCCGGCGAGCACGGCTTCGGCGAACTGGGCCACGCTGTAGCGGGCGACGTTGAGCACCGCCGACTGCACCTGCTCGAAGGTCAGCGTGCCGGCGGGAAACAGCAGCGCCAGCTTCTGCAGTTCCTGATGGGCGGCGAGCAGGTTGCCCTCCACCCGGTCGGCGAAGAAGGCCAGCGTGCGTTCGCCCTCCTCGCCCGTCGCCACGCGCTGGCCCTGCGCCGCCAGCCGCTGCGCCAGCCAGGCCGGCAGGGCGCGGCGTTCGATCGGATCGACGCGCACCGAGACGCCCGCCGCGTCGAGCGCGGTGAACCAGGCGCTGCCCTGCTGCTGGCGGTCCAGCCGCGGCAGCATCACCAGCGTCACCAGGTCGTCGGGCAGGCGCTCGCAGTAGCGCTGCAGCGCCTCCGACCCCTCCTTGCCCGGTTTGCCCGACGGGAGGCGCAGCTCGATCAGCCGGCGCTCGGCGAACAGGCTCATCGCCTGCGCGGCGCCGAGCAGGCCGCTCCAGTCGAAGTGCGCGCCGCTGACGGTGAACACCTGGCGTTCGGCATGACCGGCCGCACGCGCCGCGGCGCGCACCGCGTCGCCGGCCTCCTGCGCCAGCAGCGGCTCGTCGCCATGGACCACGTACAGCGGCTTCAGGCCGCGCTGGAGGTGGCCGGCGAGCTGATCGGCGCGGACCTGCATGGCGGCTTCCGGTCAGGGCCGCACCGCGGCCAGCCGGCGCAGCAGCTGGGCCGCGATGTCGGCCTCCATGGCGCGGTAGAGCTCCTGCTCCTCCTGCTCCTTGGCCAGGGCGTCGGTCTCGCTGAAGCTCATGTCGCGGCGCTGCAGCAGCTCGGTGCGCGGCAGCACCTCGGCGCCGGCCGGGCTGCGCAGTTCGTAGACCAGCCGCACGCGCAGCTGCAGCTCGCGCACCTGGCCGGCGGAGGCGATGGCCACCACCACCCGCTCTCGGCGGTCGGTGAAGGCGTGCACCACCACCTGCGACTGCTCGGGCGCGGGCACCCAGGCGATGGCGCTGCCGGCCTGCCGCTGCAGTTCGGCCGCCATCGTGGAGCGGCCGGCGAAGCCGGACAGGTGGATGCGCGTGACCGCAAGGTCGGGCGCCCGCCGCAGCTGGAAGCCGCAGCCGGCGAGCGCGCCGGCCGCCGCCAGGACCGCCAGCAGACCGCGGCGCGGCAAGGCCGTGCGCATCAGGCGACCACGTTGACCAGCCGGCCCGGCACCACGATCACCTTCTTCGGTGGCCGGCCCTCGGCGAAGCGGAGCACCTCGGGACTGGCCAGGGCCGCGGCCTCGATGGCCGCCTTGTCGGCCCCGGCGGGCACGGTGACGCTGCCGCGGTGCTTGCCGTTGACCTGCAGCACCAGCTCGACCTCGTCCTGCTGCAGCGCGGCCTCGTCGACCGCCGGCCAGGGCGCGTCGAGCAGGTCGCCCAGCTCGGCCTCGTAGCCCAGTTCGGCCCACAGCGCATGGGTGATGTGCGGGCAGGCGGGGTACAGCGCGCGCAGCAGCACCGAGAAGCCCTCGCGCAGCACCGGGGCCGCGCCGGCGCTGCCGTCGGGTTTGAAGCCCTCCAGCGCGTTGAGCAGCTTCATCGCGCCGGAGACGACGGTGTTGTACTGCATGCGCTCGTAGTCGTGGCTGACCTGGCGCAGCACCTGGTGCACCTCGCGGCGCAGGGCCTTGGCGGCGGCGTCGGGCGCGGCGGGCAGGGCGCCGCCCTCCTTCAGCAGCGCCGCGTGCTTGTGGCCGAACGACCAGACGCGCTTGAGGAAGCGGTGGGCACCCTCGACGCCCTGGTCGTTCCACTCCAGCGTCTGCTCCGGCGGCGAGGCGAACATGACGAAGAGGCGGGCGGTGTCGGCACCGTACTGGTCGATCAGCGCCTGCGGGTCGACGCCGTTGTTCTTCGACTTGGACATCGTGCCGATGCCCTCGTAGTCGACCGCGCTGCCGTCGCGCTTGAGCGTCGCGCCGGTGATGCGGCCGTGCTCGTCGAGCACGTTCTCGACGTCGTGCGGCCAGAAGTAGTCGATGCCGCCGGCCGGGGTGCGGCGCGAGTAGATGTGGTTGAGCACCATGCCCTGCGTCAGCAGGCGGGTGAAGGGTTCGTCGACCTCGACCAGCTTGAGGTCGCGCATCACCTTGGTCCAGAAGCGCGCGTACAGCAGGTGCAGGATGGCGTGCTCGATGCCGCCGATGTACTGGTCCATCGGCATCCAGTACCGCGTGCCGTCGCCGACCATGCGCTGGTCGTCGCGGGCGTCGCAGTACCGCATGAAGTACCAGGACGAGTCGACGAAGGTGTCCATGGTGTCGGTTTCCCGCCGCGCGGGCCTGCCGCACTGGGGGCAAGCGACCTTCAGGAAGGCCTCGCACTTGTTCAGCGGGTTGCCGGACCCGTCGGGGATCAGGTCCTCGGGCAGCACCACCGGCAGGTCGCGCTCCGGCACGGGCACGGCGCCGCAGGCGTCGCAGTGGATGATGGGGATGGGCGTGCCCCAGTAGCGCTGGCGGCTGATGCCCCAGTCGCGCAGGCGCCAGGTGGTCTTCTTCTCGCCCAGGCCCTTGGCCGCCAGCAGCTCGGCCACCTTGTCGACCGCCGGCTTGTACGCCAGGCCGTCGAGCACGCCGGAGTTCACGCAGCGCCCGCGCTGCTTGTCGCCGTACCAGTCGGCCCAGGCGTCGGTGGAGAAGGTCTCGCCCTCGACCGCCACCACCGGCTTGATCGGCAGCCCGTACTTCTTCGCGAACGCGAAGTCGCGTTCGTCGTGCGCCGGCACGCCCATGACCGCGCCGTCGCCGTAGCCCATGAGGACGTAGTTGCCGACCCAGACCTCGACCGGCTCGCCGGTCAGCGGGTGGTGGACGAACAGGCCGGTGGGGCGGCCTTCCTTCTCCCTCAGCGCCAGTTCGGCTTCGGTGGTGCCGCCCTTCTTGCAGTCCTCGATGAAGGCGGCGAGGTCGGCGTTCGTCGCCGCGGCGTGCGTGGCCAGCGGGTGCTCCGGCGCCACCGCGCAGAAGGTGACGCCCATGATGGTGTCGGCGCGCGTGGTGAAGACGTAGAGCCGTCCGTCCTGGATCAACCGGCCCGTCGCGTCGCGGATGTCGTGCGGGAAGGCGAAGCGCACGCCCTCGCTCTTGCCGATCCAGTTCTCCTGCATCAGCTTCACCCGCTCCGGCCAGCCGGGCAGGCCGTGCTGCACGTGGTGCAGCAGTTCCTCGGCGTACCGGGTGATCTTCAGGTAGTAGCCGGGGATCTCGCGCTTTTCCACCGGCGCGCCGGAGCGCCAGCCACGGCCGTCGATGACCTGCTCGTTGGCCAGCACCGTCTGGTCCACCGGGTCCCAGTTGACGACCTGCGTGCGGCGCTCGGCGATGCCCGCTTCCAGCATCTTCAGGAACAGCCACTGGTTCCACTTGTAGTACTGCGGGCTGCAGGTGGCGACCTCGCGCGACCAGTCGATGGCCAGGCCCATGGCCTGCATCTGGCCCTTCATGTGGGCGATGTTCTCGTAGGTCCACTTCGCCGGCGGCACCTTGTTCTTCATCGCCGCGTTCTCGGCCGGCAGGCCGAAGGCGTCCCAGCCCATGGGCATCAGCACGTTCATGCCCTTCATGCGCAGCTGGCGCGCGAGCATGTCGTTGATGGTGTAGTTGCGCACATGCCCCATGTGCAGCTTGCCGCTGGGGTAGGGCAGCATGGAGCAGGCGTAGAACTTGGGACGGGTCGCGTCCTCGGTGACGCGGTAGGCGTCACGGGCGTTCCAGTGCGCCTGCGCGGCCGACTCCACCTCGGCGGGAGCGTACTTTTCCTTCATCGGGCGATTGTATGAAGCCGCCTCGCCGCGGCCGGTCGCTACTTGGCCGGCGGGTCCGCGACGAAGCCGATGCGGTTCAGCCCCGCCTGCTGGATCTGACCGATGAGCGTGGCCACCTGGCCGTAGGGCACGGCCTTGTCGGCCCGCAGCTGCACCTCGGCCTCCGGGTTGGCGCGTGCCACCGCGGCCAGCCGGTGGGCGACGTTGTCGGGCAGCAGCGGCTCGTCGCCGAGGAACACCCGGCCCTGGGCGTCGACCGCCAGCAGCACGGTGGACGGCGCCTGCACCGGCGTCGCCCCCTCGGCGCTGGGCAGGTCCAGCTTCAGGCTCGATCCCATCAGCGGCGCGGTGATGATGAAGATGACCAGCAGCACCAGCATGACGTCGATGAGCGGCGTCATGTTGATCTCGCTCATCGGTTGTGCGCCGGGGCGGCGCGGCAGGCGGCCGAAGGCCATGCGTCGTCAGCCGGCGACCGGTGCCGCGGCGCGGCCGAGCACCCATTCGCGCAGGTCGTGGGCGAAGCCCTCCAGCGCGGCCTCGCAGGCGGCGATGCGCTGCCCGAACACGTTGTAGGCCAGCACCGCGGGGATGGCCACCGCCAGGCCGGCGGCGGTCATCACCAGCGCCTCGCCCACCGGGCCGGAGACCTTGTCGATGGTCACGCTGCCGGCCGCGGCGATGCTCATCAGCGCGTGGTAGATGCCCCAGACGGTGCCGAAGAGACCGATGAAGGGCGCCGTGCTGCCGATGGAGGCCAGCAGCACCTGGCCGCTGTGCAGCGGCGCCAGCGCCTGGTGCAGGGCGTCGCGCAGCTGCCGAGTGAGCTGGGCGCCGGCGTCGCCCTCGCGCGCCAGCGTGCCCTCGGCCGGGGTGTGGGCGGCGGCCAGCACCAGCGGCTCGACCAGCCGCTCGCGGTCCAGCGCGCGCAGCCGGGACTGCCCGTCGCGGAAGGACGCGGCGCCCCAGAACGCGGCCACCGACCGCTCGACGTCGCGGCCGGCGCGCTTCAGCACCCAGGCCTTCCACAGGATCACCACCCAGCCGGCCACCGACATCGCCAGCAGCAGCAGCGCCACCGTGCGGCCGATGGCGTCGCTGGCGTCCCAGAACCGGGCGAGACCGTCCATCCCTCAGGGCCGCCCGGCCGCCCGAGGGCCCTGAGCGCCCCCTCGGGGGGCAGCGAACGCCAATGAGCGTGGGAGCATCACGTCTGGCTCAGAGTCCGAGCACGTCGTCCATGCCGAACAGGCCGCGATCGCGGCCGGCGAGGAAGCCGCGCGGCGCGCAGGCTGCCCTGCGCATAGGTCGCCCGGCTGGAGCTCTTGTGCGTGATCTCGATGCGCTCGCCGATGCCGGCGAACAGCACGGTGTGGTCGCCGACGATGTCGCCGCCGCGGATGGTGGCGAAGCCGATGGTCGACGGGTCGCGTTCGCCGGTGACGCCCTCGCGGGCGTAGACCGCGCAGTCCTTCAGGTCGCGGCCCAACGCCTCGGCCACCACCTCGCCCATCTTCAGCGCGGTGCCGCTGGGCGCGTCGACCTTGTGGCGGTGGTGCGCCTCGATGACCTCGATGTCGTAGCCGTGGCTGAAGGCCTTGGCCGCCATCTGCAGCAGCTTGAGGGTGACGTTGACGCCGACGCTCATGTTGGGCGCCATGACGACGGCCAGCTGCTCCGCATGGGCCGAGATCTCGGCCTTCTGCGCGTCGGTGAACCCGGTGGTGCCGATGACCGCCTTGACGCCGTGGCGGCGGCAGGCGGCCAGGTGCGCCAGCGTGCCCTCGGGGCGGGTGAAGTCGATCAGCACGTCGGCGCCGCGCAGGCCGGCGTCGAGGTCGGAGGTGACCGTGACGCCGCTGGCCTGGCCGAGGAAGGCGGCGGCGTCCTGCCCGAGGGCGGGGCTGTCGGGGCGGTCGAGCGCACCGGCCAGCCGGGTGTCCGGCGCCTGCAGCACCGCCTCGATCAACATGCGGCCCATGCGGCCGCCCGCGCCGACGATGGCGATGTCCAGCGCAGCACCGCTCACCGCCGCGGCTCCAGCGGCGGGTACTCGCGGGCGGGGCCCTGCGGCGCTTCGGGCGACGGCGCGGCGCCGGCCGCGGCGGGCGGCTTGGGCAGCGCCTGCCGGCGCTCCTCGGTCAGCTCCAGCGGCGGCACCTTCGGGTTGAGGAAGCGCTGCGGGGTGATGGAGGTGACGAACTCGCGTTCGGTGGGCAGCGGCGGCGCCTCCACCGTCTTCAGCGTCTCGCCGTCGAACTGCAGCACGATGTGGCGGCGCTGCGGCTCGGCGCCCGGCCGGCGGATGGTGAAGACGTAGTCCCAGCGGTCGGCGTGGAAGGGGTCGGTCAGTAGCGGCGAGCCGAGCACGTCGCGCACCTGCAGCCTGGACATGCCGGGGCGCACCGCCGCGATCTGCTCCTGCGTGACCACGTTGCCCTGCACGATGTCGACGCGGTACGGCGTCAGCAGGCCGAGCACGCGGTCGGTCGGCGCGGAGCTGCAGCCGGCCAGCGCCAGCAGCAGGCCGGCCAGCGCGACGGCAGACGCTTGCCGGCTCAGGCCGATGGCACCGGCGGGCCGTTGGCCGTGGAGATCAGGACGGTGCATGGGCGGATCCGACTATGATCGAATCATTCTACGGTGGCCCCTCGGCGGCCGCCTCGACCGCTGTACCTGCCCACCTCCGACCGCTCGACGTTCCCATGAGCCACGCCGACGACCTGAAGAGCAGCGGCCTGAAGGCGACGCTGCCACGCCTGAAGATCCTCGAGGTCTTTCAGCGCAGCGACCAGCGCCACATGACGGCCGAGGACGTGTTCAAGGCGCTGATGCACGAGGGCGCCGACATCGGCCTGGCCACCGTCTACCGGGTGCTGATGCAGTTCGAGCAGGCGGGGCTGCTGTCGCGCAGCCACTTCGAGTCCGGCAAGTCGGTGTTCGAGCTCAACGAAGGCCAGCACCACGACCACCTCGTCTGCGTGACCTGCGGCCGGGTCGAGGAGTTCTACGACGCGGAGATCGAGGCGCGCCAGCACGAGGTGGCGCTGCGCCGCGGCTTCGACCTGCGCGAGCACGCGTTGTCGCTGTACGCCGTGTGCACGAAGAAGGACTGCCCGCACCGGCACGGCTAGCCGCTCGCGGCGCCGGTCGCCTCAGCCGTCGCCGCGTTCCATCGCCCGCTGGTGGCGCTGGATGAACTCCCGGTAGGTGTCGATGCCGCGCAGCTGCAGGATCGTGTTGCGCACCGCCGCCTCGACCAGCACCGCCAGGTTGCGGCCGGCGTCGACGGCGATGATGGCCTTGCGCACCGGCACGTCGAGGATCTCCTCGTACAGCGGCTCGTAGGGCAGGCGCTCGAACTCGCGGTCCAGGGTCTCCTTGCGCACCAGGTGCACGATGAGCTTGAGCCGCATCTTCCGCCGCACCGCGGTCTCGCCGAAGATGGCCTTGATGTCCAGCAGGCCGATGCCCCGCACCTCCAGCAGGTTCATCAGCAGCTCGGGACAGCGGCCTTCCAGCGAAGTCTGCGAGACGCGGTAGAGGTCCACCGCGTCGTCGGCCACCAGGCCGTGGCCGCGCGAGATCAGTTCCAGCCCGAGCTCGCTCTTGCCCAGGCCCGATTCGCCGGTGAGCAGCACGCCCAGGCCGAGGATGTCCATGAACACGCCATGCCGCGTCGTGCGGTCGGCGAACAGCTGGCCGAGGTAGCCGCGCACCACGTCGATGACGTGGCCGGCCGACTCGGCGGTGACGAACAGCGGGATGTCGGCGCGGTCGCACATCGCCACCAGCCGGTCCGGCGGCGTGGCGCCGTCGGCGACGATGAGCACCGGCGGCTCCAGCGTGACGATGCGCGAGATGCGCCGCTCCTGGTCCTCCGGCGCGTCGCGGTTGAGGTAGGCCACCTCGCGCGAGCCGACCAGCTGCACCCGGTAGGGGTGGATGTAGTTGAGGTAGCCGACCAAGTCGGCCGCCGAACGCGCGTTGAGCACCGCCGCGTCGTCGAACCGACGCTCGGGGTAGGCGTGGCCGGCGATCCACTCCCAGTGCAGCGCCTCGCGGTGGGCTTCGAACAACGCCTCCGCGCTGATGGAGGTGGGTTTCATGTCGGCCCGCGTCCGTTGGCCGGCCGCCCCGCATGGGGGCCCGACGAGCGACCGGGTGACCCGGATCGCACGTCCCTCACCGAGCGCGACCGCTCCTGGCCGCGTTGCGGCCGGTCCCAGAGGGACGGCCCAGTCACCCTCAAGCGACGGATTTCAACGGCTCCCAGTCGGAGATCAGCTTGTGCACCACCGCCGCGTCGGTCTCGACGCGCAGCCGCTCGCGCAGCGCCCGATCGCTCAGCAGCTCGGCGATCTCGGAGAGGATCTCCAGGTGGCGCTGCGTGGCCGCCTCGGGCACCAGCAGGAAGATCAGCAGGTCCACCGGCTCGTCGTCGGGCGCGTCGAAGGGGATCGGGTGCTGGACCCGCAGCACCGCCGCCAGCGGGTTCTTCAACCCCTTGATGCGCCCGTGCGGGATGGCGACGCCGTGCCCCAGGCCGGTGGAGCCGAGGCGCTCGCGCGCGAAGAGGTTGTCGGTGACCGAGGCCCGCGCGATCGCGTGCTGGTTCTCGAACACCAGGCCCGCCTGCTCGAATGCGCGCTTCTTGCTCGTGGCTTCCACGTTCACCAGCACGTTGCCGGCGGGCAGGATGGCGGCGAGACGGTTCATGTGGACGTCCTTGCGTCAGCGCTCCATCGGGAAGGGGATGGGACGCATGGGGGGAAAACGATTATAGGAAGCCCGTCCCTCGTGACCAGCACCAACGGGCAGGGGGCATGCCCGCGACCCGGGGATGTGGCGGGAACGCCACCTCGGCGTGGCCGCCAAACAGAAGCGGCCCCCGTGGGGCCGCTGTTGCTCCTGCCGGAGCGGTCGGGCGCAACGTCCCGAAAGAGGCCGGCCGTCGGCGGCCGCCGTGGCGCCGGATCGGCGCGTCAGTTCAGCAGGTCGAGCCGCTTGGCGGCGGCGTGGTGGTGGTCCTGCACCCGGTCCTTGTGCCGGCACACCTGCCGGTCGAGCTTGTCCATCAGCTGGTCGATGGCGGCGTAGAGGTCCTCGTGGGCCTGCTCCACGAAGATGTCGCGCCCCTTCACGTGGACGGTGACTTCGGCCTTCTGGCGACGTTCCTTCTCCTTCATCTTCTCGACGCGTAGCAAGACGTTGATGTCGACCACCTGGTCGAAGTGCCTTGTCACGCGGTCCAGCTTGCTGAGCACGTAGTCGCGCAGGGCGGGCGTCACGTCGAGGTGGTGTCCGCTGATGGTCAGGTTCATCGGATTTCCTTTCACGAAGACTCGTGGAAGACGGCTCACCACCGCGAGAACGGACGACCGGCGACGGTTGGAGGCCACCGGGCGGCGTTGCAGTCAGGGCGGCGGGGGGTGCCGCCTGTTGCGAGCCGTCCGGGCCAGTGTGCACGTCCGACACCCGTGTGACAAGCCGCCGTGACCGGGCCTTACGACCGCGCTGCGAAGCGCGTGACAGGCGCCGGCGAAAGCCCGTTCGGCGGGGGCGCGGAAGGCCACGACCGCCGGGGGCGGGAGGCATAATCCCGCGGTTGTGATGCCGGAGACCTCCGTGGACCAGAGTCACCCTCGGTGACCGTCCGCTCCCGCGACTGCGCCTGACGGCCGCCCCACCCGGCGGCCTCGCGCCGGCGGAGCGAGACGGTTCCCCCTCGCCCCCGCCCGTTGTCCCTGCCGCCTGAACGCGGTACCGCACGGCCGCTGCAAGCGGGCCGTGGCCGGAGATCCGATGATCAATGTCTTCACGCTGGAGCAGGGCCGCCTGAGCGGCCGCGCGCTCCAGGACGACGAACTGCTGGCCGACGCCCCCGAACGCGAACCGGTGTGGGTGGACCTGGAGGCGCCGACGCCGCAGGAGAAGGCCTGGGTCGCCCGCCGCTTCGGCCTCGTCATCCCCGACGACATCGTCGACGACGACCTGGAGGAGTCGGCCCGCTTCTACGAGGAGGACAACGGCGAGCTGCACATCCGCTCCGACTTCCTCATCGACGACGACGAGACGCCGCGCAACGTGCGGGTGGCCTTCATCCTGCACCGCAGGGTGCTGTTCTCCGTCCACGAGGAGGACCTGCCGGTGTTCCGGCTGCTGCGGCTGCGGGCGCGCCGCATCCCGGCGCTGATCGAGGACGCCAAGGACGTGCTGCTGAAGCTCTACGACGCCGACGCCGAGTACTCGGCCGACGCGCTGGAGGGCATCTACGTCGCGCTGGAGAAGGTCAGCGCGCGGGTGCTCAAGCAGGAGGTGAGCGACCAGACCGCCAGCGAGGTGCTGGCCGCGGTGGCCCGCGAGGAGGACCTGAACGGCCGCATCCGCCGCAACGTGATGGACACCCGGCGCGCGGTGAGCTTCATGATGCGCAGCCGCATGCTCAACGCCGAGCAGTTCGAGGAGGCCCGGCAGATCCTGCGCGACATCGACTCGCTCGACTCGCACACCGCGTTCCTCTTCGACAAGATCAACTTCCTGATGGACGCCACCGTCGGCTTCATCAACATCAACCAGAACAAGATCATCAAGATCTTCTCGGTGGCGTCGGTGGCGCTGCTGCCGCCGACGCTGATCGCCAGCATCTACGGCATGAACTTCCGGGCCATGCCGGAGCTGGACTGGTCGCTGGGTTATCCCTTCGCGCTGGCGCTGATGGCCGCCTCGGTGGCGGCGCCCTTCCTCTACTTCCGCCGCAAGGGCTGGCTGCGGTGATCGACTGGGCGCGGGTCCGGGCGGTCACGCTGGACCTGGACGACACGCTGTGGCCGGTCATGCCGCCGCTGCGGCGGGCCGAAGCGGCGCTGTGGGCCTGGCTGGCCGAACACGCGCCGCGCACCGCGGCCCAGGGTCCCGACGCGATGGCCGCCCTGCGCGCCGCCGTGCACGCGGACTGGCCGCACCGGCTGCACGACCTCACCGCCCTGCGCCGGGAAACGCTGCGCCGGGCGCTCGTATCGGCCGGCGAGGACGAGGCGCTGGCCGAACCGGCCTTCGAGGTGTTCTTCGCCGAGCGCAACCGGGTCGAGCTCTACGAGGACGTGCCGCCCGCGCTGGCCCGGCTGTCGGCGCGACGGCCGCTGCTGGCGGTCACCAACGGCAATGCCGACCTGGCGCGGGTCGGCATCGACCGCTGGTTCGTCGGCACGGTGAACGCGCGCGAGGTCGGCGCGGCCAAGCCGCACCGCGCCATCTTCGAGGCGGCCTGCCGCCGCCTGAGCCTGCCGCCGGCCGCGGTGCTGCACGTGGGCGACGACGTCGCCCTCGATGTCGAAGGCGCCCGGGCCGCCGGACTGCAGGCGGTCTGGATCGACCGCGCCGGGCCGGGCAGCCCCACCGCGCTGCCCGACCTGCTGGCCCTGTGCGACCGGCTGGAGGCGGCCGACGGCGGCCCATGAAAAAGGCCGACCCGGTGGGGATCGGCCTCGGAGAAGAAAGACGCCGCGCAGCGCCCCAGAACGAAGGAGGGAGGGAGGGAGGGAGGAGGAGAAACGCTCTGGGATTTCAACCGGGACGGAAGGCTGCGCAGCAGGCAAAAAGTGGTTCAGAGACCAGGTGACTCTGCAACCTCTCGGCAACCGGTGTGCCCGTGGCGTTTGGAGCCGCCTTCCGCAAGCGAGTTCCGCTGCGGCGCCCCGGCAGCGCCGGTCATCCGGACCGGTCCCGCGGCCGTACAACCACCGGCCGGCGCCACCGCACGTCTTGCTGCAATTTGCACAGCCGACCGGGCACGGGGATGGCCGGACTGTCGTGGGCACGTCACCTCGCCCTCCTAGAATCCGCCCCTCTCCAAGGATCACCATGCTTTATCCGGAACTCTTCAAGCAGCTCGAGGCGGTGCGCTGGAACATGGAGCGCGACATCCCCTGGGACCGCTTCGACGCCAGCCGCCTCAGCGAGGAGCAGGCGCAGACCATCAAGATGAACGCCATCACCGAGTGGGCGGCGCTGCCGGCCACGGAGATGTTCCTGCGCGACAACAAGGACGACAGCGACTTCTCGGCGTTCATGAGCGTCTGGTTCTTCGAGGAGCAGAAGCACTCGCTGGTGCTGATGGAGTACCTCAAGCGCTTCCGGCCCGACCTGGTGCCCACCGAGGCCGAGCTGCACGAGGTGCGCTTCGAGTTCGACCCGGCGCCCGCGCTGGAGACGCTGATGCTGCACTTCTGCGGCGAGATCCGGCTCAACCACTGGTACCGGCGCGCGGCCGAATGGCACACCGAGCCGGTCATCAAGGCCATCTACGAGACGCTGGCCCGCGACGAGGCTCGCCACGGCGGCGCCTACCTGCGCTACATGAAGCGCGCGATGCAGAAGTTCGGCGACGAGGCGCGCGCGGCCTTCACCAAGGTCGGCGTGCTGATGGCCAGCGCCCGCCGCACGGCGCAGGCGCTGCACCCGACCAACCTGCACGTCAACGAGAAGCTGTTCCCGCGCGACACCATCCAGAGCCGGCTGCCGGACCCGACCTGGCTGGAGGACTGGCTCGACAAGCAGATCCAGTTCGACGCCGTGTGGGAGAACAAGGTGGTCGAGCGCATCCTGCACAACCTGAGCCTGCTGATGGAGCGCAGCTTCGCCAGCGTCCAGGAGCTCAACCGCTACCGCAAGGAAATCACCCGCCGCCTCGGCGAGAACGGCGGCGCCCCCGCCGCGGCCTGACGCCGGTCAGCGGCGGCGGCCGGTCAGGCTGACCACCGCGATGCCCACCGCCACCGCCGCCATGGCGGCCAGCAGGCGGCTGGTGAGCGGCTCGTCCAGTAGCAGCACGCCCGACGCCAGTCCCGCCACCGGCGTCAGCAGTGTGAAGGCCGACAGCAGCGTGGCCGGGTAGTGGCGCACCAGCCAGAACCACAGCAGGTAGCTGGCGAAGGTGATGACCACCGCCTGGAAGGCGAAGGCTGAAGCCGCCGCCGGGCCGAGCCGCTGCGGCCACGGCTCTCCGACCGCGAGCGCCAGACCGGCCAGCAGCACCCCGGACACCACCAGCTGGTACAGCAGCGTCTGCTCGGCCGGGGCCTGGGACAGGCGGCTGGCGCGGACCGCCAGCGTGGTGGCGCCCCAGAGCAGCGCGCCCGCCACGCCCAGCGCATCACCCCACCACTGCCGCGGCCCGTTGGCCGGCGACCGGAAGCCCTCCGAGAAGGCCCAACCGACGCCGGCGAAGGCCAGCACCAGCCCCACCCACTGCCACCCCGCCAGCCGCTCGCCGCGGGCGACGAACGGCATGCCCAGCGCCACCACGAAGGGCGCCAGGTAGATGAAGACGACCATGCGCGACGCGCCGGTGTACTGCAGGCCGACGAAGATGCAGGCGAACTCGGCGGCGAACAGCGCCCCCCACCAGCAGGCCGGCGCCCAGCGTGGCCGTCGGCGGCCGCAGCGCCACGCCGCGCCAGCGCATCCAGCCCATCAGGCACAGCGCCGCCACCGCCGACCGCGACGCGGCCTGCCACAGCGGCGGGAACTCGGTCAGCGCCACCTTGGCGGTCACCTGGTTCACGCCCCACAGCCCGCAGCACAGCAGCAGGCAGAGCACGGCGACGGCGTCGAGCCGGCTGCGGCGGTCGGTGGGGCGGTCCGAAGGGCGGTCGACGGCAGGACGGGCGGCGGCGGCTCGGTTCATCCCGGCGAGTGTGCCCCGCCCGGTGTTGGTGCGCTGAACGCGCCTCGGGCCGCTTCGGCCAGGACCGCGCAGAGCAGGCCCGCGGCCGCGCCGGCCGCATGCGCCGCCGGCGCGAGGGCGATGTCCCAGCCGTCGGCGCGGAGGGTCGCCGGGCCCCACGGCCGTTCCAGGGCCAGTTTCACCAGCAGGCCGGCCAGCACGGCGGCGCCCACCGCACGGTCACGGCCCGGGCGGCGCAGCAGCGGCACCACCGCCGCCGCCACGCCGGCGTGCAGCACGCCGGACAGGCCGCCATACAGCACGAGGTCCGGCCGTGCGAGCAGCGCCAGGTGGGTGAGCGGCCAGGCCAGCGCCCAGGCCAGCGTGCTGCGCCGAGGCAGCCGCGCGGCCAGGCCGAGGGCGCCCACCACCAGCGTGCCGGCCAGGTTGGCGGCCAGGTGCCGGTCGCTGAAGTGGACCCACGCCGCCGACCACCAGCGCCAGGGCTGGTGCCAGGCGGCCGGGCGCCACGCCAGGGCGTCGTGCGCCGGCCAGAACGCGTCGGCGAACGCCCCCGCCGCCAGCAGCGTGGCCAGGCAGGACCACGCCCGACCGCCGCCGCCCGGCCCGCTCAGCCGCCGGAGAAGACCGCGCGCCACAGGGCCAGCACCGCCTCGCGCGCCTCGACGAACTCGGCGGGCTCGAACTGCGTCGGCCGCTCGTCCAGGCGGGCACGGTGCTGCGCCCGGCGCAGGGCGCGGTAGGCGTCGCCGGCCGCCACGCCGACGCCCGACGGCAGCAGGCCCGCGTCCTCGGCACGCTTGAGCAGCGCGATGTTGCCGACGTTGTCGAGCAGCGCCGGGTGACCCGACGACTCGGTGAGCGCAAGCGCCTGCACCGCGAACTCGGCATCCATCATCCCGCCCGGGCTGTGCTTGACGTCGAAGCGGCCGGCGGGCACCGGGCGGCCGGCGCGCACCTTCTCGCGCATCTGCCGCACCTCGTCGAGCAGGGCGGCGCGGTCGCGCGGCGCCGCCATCACCTGGCGGCGCACGGCCTCGAAGCGCGGCGCCAATGCCGCGTCGCCGGCGCACCAGCGGGCGCGGGTGATGGCCTGGTGCTCCCAGGTCCAGGCGGTGTTGCTGCCGCGGCCCGCCTGGTAGCGCTCGAAGGCCTGCAGCGAGGTCACCAGCAGGCCGGAGTTGCCGTTCGGCCGCAGCGCCGTGTCGATGTCGAACAGCTCGCCGGCGGCGGTGCGCAACGTCAGCCAGTTGATCAGCTTGCGCACGAAGGCGGCGTAGACCTCGGCCGCCCGCTCGTCGTCGTCGTCGTAGAGGAAGACCAGGTCGAGGTCGCTGCCGTAGCCCAGCTCCTTGCCGCCCAGCTTGCCGTAGGCGATGACGGCGAAGCGCGGCTGCTCGCGGTGGCGCAGCTTGAGGTGCCCCCAGGCCCAGCGCAGCGCGCAGTCGAGCACCGCGTCGGCCAGGGCCGACAGCTCGTCGGCCACCTGCTCGACGGTCAGGTCGCCCTCCACGTCGCGCACCAGCGTGCGGAAGACCTCGGCGTGGTGCGCCTGGCGCAGGGCGTCGAGCAGCAGGCCCTCGTCGGCCTCGCCGGCGCGCAGCCAGGCGGCGTGGCGGGTGTCCAGGTCGGCCAGGAACACCGCCCGGTCGAAGCGGCCGTGTAGCAGGCGCGGGTCGGCCAGTTCGTCGATCACGCCGGGGTGCCGCATCAGGTACTGCGCCGGCCAGCGCGCCAGGTCGAGCAGCCGCAGCAGCCGGCCCAGCACCTCGGGCCGCTCCAGCAGCAGCGCCAGGTAACTCTCGCGGCGCAGCAGCGGCTGCAGCCAGTCGATGAAGCGGCCGGCCGCCTCGTCGCTGCAGCGGCCGTGGGCCACGTCCTCGCCCACCCGGTGCACCAGCCGGGCCAGGCGCTGCTTGCTCTCCTCGCGCAGCGCCTGCACCTTGGGGTGGTCGACCCAGGGCCGCACGCGTTCGGCCAGCGCCGGCGGCAGGCGGTTGATGAAGGCCTCGCTGTCCACCATCGGCGGCGGGCCGCCGCACTGGCCCTTGCGGCAGCCGCCCTGCACCGGGCCGCGGCCGTCATGCAGCAACGCGTCGAACTCGGTGGCGACGAACTCGCGCACCTCGCCGAAACGCTCCAGCAGCGCGCAGGCGTCCTCGCGGCAGGGCGGCAGGCCCAGGCTCTGGGCGATCCAGCGCAGGTCGCCGTCGTCGGCCGGCAGCAGGTGGGTCTGCTGGTCGTCGAGGTACTGGATGCGGTGCTCCACCTGCCGCAGGAAGGTGTAGGCCTCGGCCAGCCGCCCGGCGGTGGCCGGCGCCATCAGGCCCTGGGCCGTCAGCCGCGCCAGGCCCTTCAGCGTGGAGCGGGTGCGCAGTTCGGGGAACTGCCCGCCGCGCACCACCAGCAGCAACTGGACGATGAACTCGATCTCGCGGATGCCGCCACGCGACAGCTTGACGTCGTTGGCCCGCTCGGGCCGCCCGGCGGCGCGGCGCTGCGCCTCCTCGCGGATCCTGGCGTGCAGCTGACGCAGGCCCTCGAACACCCCGTAGTCGAGGTAGCGCCGGTAGACGAACGGCGCCACCAGCGCGCGCAGCTGCATCGCCCGGCCGCTGGCGACCGACTCGCGCGGCGCGACCACCCGGCTCTTCAGCCAGGCGAAGCGCTCCCATTCGCGGCCCTGCACCAGCAGGTACTCCTCCAACATGGCCAGGCTGACCACCGGCGGGCCGGAGTTGCCGTTCGGCCGCAGCGCCAGATCGACGCGGAAGACGAAGCCGTCCTCGGTGGTCTCGCCGACCAGCACGTACAGCCGCTTGGCGACGTTGGTGAAGTATTCGTGCGCCGTCAGCGGCCGCGGCCCGGTGCACTGGCCATCGTCCTCGTAGACGTAGACCAGGTCGATGTCGGAGGACACGTTCAGCTCGCGCCCGCCCAGCTTGCCCATGCCGACGATCCAGAAATCGATCGGCCGGCCGTCGGCGGTTCGGGGCGGGCCGTGCAGCGCGTCGGCCTCGGCGCGGGCGACCGCCAGCGCCCGTTCCAGCGCCACCTCGGCCAGCGTGGTGACGGCCTGCGTCACCGCCTCCATCGGCGCGCCCTGCTCGACGTCCAGCACCGCCAGGCGTTCGATCACCACCTGCCGCGCCACCCGCAGCGCGCTGGCCACCGGGCGGCCGGCGGCCAGCAGGCGCTCGACCAGCGCCTCCATCGCCGCCCGGTCGGGCAGGCCCGGCGGCAGCCAGGTCAGTTCGTCGGGATAGCGCCGGCGGATGCGCTGCACGAAGCGGCTGTGGGCCGCCTCCGCGTGGATGACCGGTGCTGGAAGGGAACTCATGGGGCGCCAGGCGCTCGTGCTAGTGTCTCTGGCCGGTGTTCGGCACGCGATCCAAGATCTTGAAGCCCCTGTTGCAGCGCCACCGCTCCCGCCCACGGCCCCAGCGCCTCGCCGGGGCGCACGCCGCATGACGCTCTCCGCCCTGCGGCCGCCTGCCTGGGCCTTCCGCGGCGCCCGCCTGGCGCTGCAGTTGGCGCTGTCGGTCGTCGCGTTGGTCTGGAGCGTACTGCTGCTCGGCTGGCTGACGCTGTACTGGGGCATTCTGCCCCGCATCGACGACTGGCGACCCCAGGTGGAGACCCGTGCCGCGGCCGCGCTCGGCGTGCCGGTGGCCATCGGCCGGATCGAGGTCACCGCCGCCGGCTGGGTGCCGGTGCTGACGCTGCGCGACGTGCGCCTGTACGACCGCGACCGCCAGCCGGCGCTGCGTCTGCCGCAGGTGACGGCGGCGCTGTCCGCCCGCGGGCTGTGGCACCTGCTGTGGTCGTGGCGGCTGCAGTTCGAACAGCTGCTGCTGGAGGACCCCGAGCTGGCGCTGCGGCGCGACGCCGACGGCCGCTGGTGGGTGGCCGGCCTGCCGCTGCAGGGCGGCGCCGGCGAGGACGGCAACGCCGCCGCCGACTGGCTGTTCGACCAGCACGAGGTGGTGGTGCGCCGCGGCCGGCTGCAATGGGAGGACGCCGCGACGCCGGGCGCCGCGCCGCTGGCCCTCGACAACGTGGACCTGGTGCTGCGCAACCGCTTGCGCTCGCACCGGCTGCGGCTGGACGCCTCGCCCGCCGGCTTCGGCGAGCGCTTCACCGTGCGCGCGGCCTTCCAGCAGCCGCTGTGGACGGCGCCCGGCGACTGGCGGCGTTGGAACGGCACCGTGCACGCCGAGCTGCCGCAGGCCGACCTCGCGCCGCTGGCGCCGTACCTGCCCTTCCGGCTGATCGAGGGCGACGGCGCGTTGCGGGCCTGGCTCGACGTCGTGCGCGGCGAGCCGCGCGGCATCACCGTGGACCTGGCGCTGCACCGCCTGGCGCTGCAGTGGCCGGGGGCCGCGAGACCGCTCGGCCTGCAGGGCGTGCAGGGCCGCTTCAGCGCGCAGCAGACCGACGACGGGGCCCGGCTGGCGGGCCAGGACCTGTCCTTTTCCACCGACGAGGGGCTGCAGTGGCCGAGCAGCCGGTTCAGCGTCGGCTGGCGGCAGAAGCCCGGCCAGCCGCTGGCCGGCGAGGCCAGCGCCGACCGGCTGGCGCTGCCCGTGCTGGCCGAACTGGCCGACCGCCTGCCGCTGGGCGACGCGCTGGTGCAGCGCCTGGCGGACTGGCGACCGCAGGGCGAGGCGCAGGGCCTTCAGCTGCGCTGGGACGGTCCGCCCGAGGCGCCGCTGCGCTACCAGGTGCAGGGCCGCCTGCAGGGCCTGGGGCTGACCTCGGCGCCCGCCGCCCAGGCCGGCGACTTCGGCCGCCCGGGGCTGGAAGGGGTCGACCTGGAGCTGAAGGCCAACGAACGCGGCGGCGAGGCCCGCCTGCGGGTCGACGACGGCAGCATCAGCCTGCCCGGGGTGTTCGCGCCCGAGCGGGTGGCGCTGCAGCGCGTCGGCGCCGACCTCGACTGGCGGCTGGAGCGCCGGCCCGGGGGGCCGCCCGGCATCGAGCTGCGGCTGCGCCAGGCGCGCATCGCCAACGACGACCTCAGCGCCGAGTTCAGCGGCACCTGGCGCAACCCGGTGCTGGCCAGCGGCGGGAAGGAGGCGCACGGCCCCGGCTGGCTGCAGCTCGACGGCCGCCTGAACCAGGCGCGGGCCGAGGCGGTCGCCCGCTACCTGCCGCTGGGTGTGGCCGACGCCCGCCAGTACGTGGCGCAAGCGGTGCAGTCGGGCCGGATCGACGGCGCCACGCTGCGCCTGCGCGGGCCGCTGGCGCGCTTTCCCTTCGCCGACCCGCGCGAGGGCGACTTCCGCATCGAGGCCCGGGTCAGCGACGTGACGCTGGCCTACGTGCCGACCGACGCCCCGGGCGCTGCGCTGCCATGGCCGCCCTTCCAGCGGCTGTCCGGCGAGCTGGTCTTCGACCGCGAAAGCCTGGAGATCCGCAACGCCGCCGCGCGGCTGTGGGGGGCTGGAGCTGAAGCCGGTGAAGGGCCTGATCCGCCGGCTGGACCCGCACCCGGTGCTGGAGGTCGAGGGCCAGGTCCGGGGGCCGCTCGCCGACCTGCTGCGCTACGTCAACAGCACGCCGCTCGCGGACTGGAGCGGCCAGGCGCTGAAGGGCGCGACCGCCGGCGGTCCGGCCACGCTCAACCTGGCGCTGGCGCTGCCGCTGGACGACCTCGACCGCAGCACCGTCAAGGGCAGCCTCGCGCTGGCCGGCAACGAGCTGCGGCCGGTGCCCGAGTCGCCGGTGTTCAGCCAGGCCCGCGGCCGGGTGGACTTCACGCACAAGGGGTTCAGCGTCGTCGGTGCGTCGGCGCGGGCGCTCGGCGGCGACGTGACGTTCGAGGGCGGCAGCACCGCCGACGGCGGCCTGCGCTTCGTCGGCCAGGGCACCGCCACCGCCGACGGCCTGCGCCGTGCCGGCGAGCTGCCGGTGCTGCAGCGCCTCGGCGCGGTGGCCAGCGGACAGACCGCCTACCGGCTGCAGCTCAACGTGCTGCGCGGCCTGCCCGAGTTCAGCCTGACGAGCACGCTGGCCGGCCTGGCGCTGGACCTGCCCGCCCCGCTCGGCAAGCGCGCCGAGGCCACGCTGCCGCTGCGCGTGCAGACGGTGCTGGCGCCCGAGGCGGCGGCCGGCGCGGCCAGCGCGCGCGAGACGCTGCGCGTCGACCTCGGCACGGTGGCGCAGGCGTTGGTGCAGCGCGACCCGAAGGCCGCGCAGCCGGTGCTGCGCAGCGCCTTCGCCGTCGGCGAGCCGCTGCCGGCCGCCCAGCCCGGCGGGGTGGCGGCGGTCACCCTGCCCCGGCTGGACGTCGACGCCTGGTCCGCGGCGCTGGACCGGCTGCTGCCGGCAGGCGGCGCCCCGGCGGGCGTCGCGGGCAGCACCGCGGCCGGCGAGGCCGCCGCCTGGCTGCCACGGCAGGTCAACCTACGGCTGGGCACGCTGGTCGGCGGCGGCCGTCAGCTCGACCGGCTGAACGCCAGCCTGGCCCCCCTGCCCGACGGCGGCTGGCGGCTCACCGGCAGCGCCGCGCAGGCCGCCGGCACGGTCGAGTACCGGCCGCCGGGCACCGGGGCCGCGGCCACCGGCGGTCGCCTCAGCGCCCGCCTGTCGCGCCTGGCGCTGAACGAGTCGGACGCCCAGGCGCCCGGCACCGCGTCGGCGACCCCCGCGGCGACGCCGCGCAGCCTGCCGGCGCTGGACGTGGTGGTCGACGACTTCGAGCTGCACGGGCTGTCGCTGGGCCGGCTGCAGATCGACGCCAGCAACCGCGCCGCCGACGTGGCGGCCGGCGCGGGCGCCGACTGGATGGCGCGCTTCACCCTCGCCAACCCCGAGGGGCGGCTCACCGGCAGCGGCCACTGGCTGCCCGCAGGCAGTGCCGCCCGCCGCCGGGTGGCGCTGGACTTCACGCTCGACATCACCGACGCCGGCGGCCTGCTCAAGCGCCTGGGCGTCGAGGACGCGCTGCGCGGCGGCAAGGGCCGGCTGCAGGGCCAGGCCGGCTGGAACGGCACGCCGCTGGCGCTGGACCTGCCCAGCCTGGACGGCAGCCTGCAGCTGACGCTGGAGAACGGCCAGTTCCTCAAGGCCGGCCCGGGCGCGGCGCGGCTGCTCGGCGTGCTCAGCCTGCAGTCGCTGCCGCGGCGGCTGACGCTGGACTTCCGCGACCTGTTCCAGCAGGGTTTCGCCTTCGACAAGGTCGACGGCGACGTGAAGATCGAACGCGGCGTGGCCAGCACCAACAACCTGCGCATGCGCGGCGTGCAGGCCGCGGTGCTGATGGAGGGACAGGCCGACCTGGACCGCGAGACGCAGGACCTGCGCGTGGTGGTGGTGCCCGAGATCAACGCCGGCACCGCGTCGCTGGCCTATGCGGTGATCAACCCGGCCGTCGGCCTGGGCACCTTCATGGCGCAATGGCTGCTGCGCCGCCCGCTCATGGCCGCCGGCACCCGCGAGTTCCACATCCACGGCAGCTGGGACGACCCCAAGGTGGACCGGGTGGCGCGCCGGGGCGAAGATGCCGGCGCGGACACCGACCGCCCGCCTCCCGTCAGCGAGAACACACGATGAAGATCGCCGCCCTGCAGATGGTCTCCACGCCCGACGTGGCACGCAACCTGGAGGCCGCCGAGCGGCTGCTCGCCGAGGCCGCGGCGCAGGGCGCGCGGCTGGCCGCGCTGCCCGAGTACTTCTGCCTGATGGGCCAGCGCGACGACGACAAGCTGGCGATCGCCGAGGCGCCGGGCCGCGGCCCGATCCAGGACTTCCTCGCCGACCAGGCGCGCCGCCACGGGCTGTGGCTCATCGGCGGCACGCTGCCGATCCGCGGCGCGGCGGCCGACCGGGTGCGCAACGCCTCGCTGGTGTTCGACCCCGAGGGCCGGCCGGTGGCGCGCTACGACAAGCTGCACCTGTTCCGCTTCGAGCACGCCGGCGAGCGCTACGACGAGGGCCGGGTGCTGGAGCCCGGCACCGAGCCGGTGGCCTTCGACGCCGGCGGCTGGCGGGTCGGCCTGTCGGTGTGCTACGACCTGCGCTTCCCCGAGCTGTACCGCGCGCTGATGACGCCGCCCTGCGACCTGCTGGCCGTGCCGTCGGCCTTCACCCACACCACCGGCCGCGCGCACTGGGAACTGCTGCTGCGTGCCCGCGCGGTGGAGAACCAGTGCTACGTGATCGCGCCGGCGCAGGGCGGCCTGCACGAGAACGGCCGCCGCACCTTCGGCCACAGCCTGATCGCCGACCCCTGGGGCGAGGTGCTGGCGTCGAAGGACGAGGGCGAGGGCGTGGTGCTGGCGACCCTGGACCGCACGCGGCTGGCCGACGTGCGCAGCCGCCTGCCGGCGCTTTCACACAGACGATGACGGGACCCCTCGGCCGGCGCCCCGACCGAGGGCCAGACATCAAATGTCGAACGAGTCGCCGTCCCCCGCGGCCAGGGCCTGCTCCACCACCCGCTTGGTCAGCGGCGACGCGAAGGCCTCGATGAAGTCGTAGGCGTAGTGCCGCAGGTAGCTGCCGCGGCGGATGGCCAGGCGCGTCATGTTGACCGCGAACAGGTGGCGGGCGTCCAGCGCGGTCAGATGGCGGTCGCGTTCGTCGTCGTAGGCGATGGAGGCGACGATGCCGACGCCGAGCCCCAGTTCGACGTAGGTCTTGATGACGTCGGCGTCCATCGCCGTCAGCACCACCTGCGGCTGCAGGCCGGCCCGGGTGAAGGCCTCGTCGATGTGGGCGCGGCCGGTGTAGCCGACGTTGTAGGTGACGATGGGGTGCTCGGCCAGGCGCTGCAGCGTCAACGGCTTGCCGTCGGCCAGCGGGTGCCCCGGCGGCACCACCACCGAGTGCGTCCAGCGGTAGCAGGGCAGCGCGACCAGGTCGTCGTAGCGTGCCAGCGCCTCGGTGGCGACGCCGATGTCGGCCTCGCCATGGCGCAGCATCTCGGCCACCTGCTCCGGCGTGCCCTGGTGCATGTGCAGCACCACCTCCGGATGGCGCTCGCGGAAGTCGCGCACCGCCGTCGGCAGTGCGTAGCGGGCCTGCGAATGGGTGGCCGCGATGGTCAGCCGGCCGCGGCCCGCGGAGGCGAAGTCGGCGCCGGCCCGGCGCAGGTTGTCGGCCTCCATCAACAGGCGCTCGACGATGGGCAGGATGGTCTCGCCGGGCGGGGTCAGCCCGGTCAGGCGCTTGCCGGCGCGCACGAAGATCTCGACGCCGAGTTCGTCCTCCAGCTCGCGGATCTGGCGGCTCACGCCGGGCTGCGAGGTCGACAGCGCCTCCGCCACGGTGGTCAGGTTGAAGCCCTGGCGCACCGCCTCGCGGACGGAACGCAGTTGTTGGAAGTTCACTGGGCTGGTTTCTTCATGCGTTATCCGCATTTTGAACCGGCCTCGTTGGAAGAAAAGCAGACTTACCGTCTATCGAACGCCGGTTTTCAGATATCGCTTCGACTCAGCCAGCGGTGCGCAGGCGATCGAGCACCGCCTGCGCCGCGGCCGGCGCCCGCTCCTTGGCGCCGTCGATGAAGAACACGAAGACGTCGCGCGGCCGCGGCTCGGCCGGCGGGACACCCGCCACCCGCGGCACGTCGGCCGGCTCGAGACCCGCCGCCCAGGCCCGGGCGCAGGCCGCCCATTGGTCGAGTTGCGGCGCCGGGTAGCCGGTCTCCACCGCCGATTCGCTGCGCATCAGCCGCAGGTAGAGGAAGCCGGCCGTCGGCTCGGCCAGCTGCGGGTACTTCGGCGAGTCGGTGGCCACCACCGCCGCGCCGTGGCGCCGCGCCTGCTCCACGAAACGCGGCACCAGGAAGCTGGGGTGGCGCACCTCCAGGACATGGCGCAGCGGGCGATCCTTCAGCGCCGGCGGCAGCAGGCCGAGGAAGGCCTCGAGGTCGGCCTCGTCGTAGCGCTTGTAGGGCGGCAGCTGCCACAGCACCGGGCCCAGCTTGTCGCCCAGCCGGTCGAGGCCGCTGCCCAGGAAGCGGGCCACCGCCTCGCCGGCCTCGGCCAGCACCTTGCGCTGGGTGCAGGCGCGGTTGGCCTTGACGCTGAAGACAAACCCGTCCGGTGTTTCGTCGTGCCAGCGTTGAAAGCTCGACGGGCTCTGCGTGCGGTAGAAGGTGCCGTTGACCTCGATCGCCGTCACCCGCCGGCTGGCGTGCGCCAGGTGCTGGGCGGCGGGCAGGCCCGGCGGGTAGAAGGTCTGCTCCCACGGCTCGAAGGTCCAGCCGCCGATGCCGACGCGGATGCTGCCCATCAGTGGCGCCCGGCCGCCCGAAGCCACCGATCGCCCCCGCGGGGGCAGCGAACGAAGGTGAGCGTGGGGGCTTCATGTCACCGGCGCCCGAACATCATCTGCCGCGCCAGCGCCGACTTCAGCGGCCCCGCCGCCTGCAACGCCGCCAGGCCCAGGCCGCGCAGCGTGCCCAGCCCCGGCGCCTGCCAGGTGAAGCTGCGGGCCAGGAAATCGGTGGCCAGGATCATCGACCAGCGGTCGGGGCCGCGCCGCCATTCGAAGCGGCGCAGCGCCTCCGCCAGCGGCTGCCGGGCCAGCAGGTCGACCAGCGCGAAGGCGTCGCGCAGTCCCAGGTTGAGGCCTTGGCCGGCCACCGGGTGCAGCGTCTGCGCCGCGTTGCCGATGCGCACCACCCGGCCGTCGACCAGCGTGGGCTGGGCGTTCAGGCCCAGCGGAAACGCCTTCAGCGGCGTGATCTCGACGAGGCGTCCGGCCTCGGGCGGCAGCAGGGTGTTGAGCACCGCCAGCCGCTGTGCATCGTCGAGGTCGCGCACCGGGTCGTCCGCGTCGGGCACGCACCAGACCAGCGCCGCGCGGTGGCCGGGCCGGCCATCGGGCGACAACGGCAGCAGGGCGACCGGGCCCTGGCGGGTGAAGCGCTCGAAGGCCGTGCCCTCGCCGGCCGTGCCGCCCTCGCGCCGCACCTGGCCGACCCAGGCGGTCTGGTGGTACGAATGGCGCAACCCCTTCGACGCCTGCTGGGCGAAGACCCCACCTTCGGCGACGACGGCCAGGTCGAAGCGCTCGTCGCCGGCCTCGTCGACGCGCACGCCACCCTCCATGGGCGCGAAGCCGCTCACTGACTGGCCGAAGCGGGTGGCGAGCCGCCCGGGGTGCGCGGCCGCCTGCGCCAGCCAGGCGCGCTGCAGCGGCGCCACCACCGCGCCGTAGCTCAGCACGGCCCCCAGCTGCGACACGCCTTCGTCGGCGGCGCGCAGCACCACCACCGGCTCGCCCAGCGGCGTGCGCAGCCCGGGCGGGGCCTGCGAGACGTGCACCTCGGTGATCGGCTGCAGCCCGCGGCCGTCGAAAGCGTCGAGCTGCCGCAGCAGCTGCACGCTGCCCAGCGACAGCGCCAGCGTGCGCGGGTCGGTGGACACGTCGCGGTCCAGCGGGCGGGCGTCGAAGACGGTGATGCGCGCCTGCGGCAGCCGGCGCGCCGCCTGCAGCGCCAGCGCCAGACCGACCGGGCCGGCGCCGACGATGGCGAGTTCGAGGGAAGGAGGGGGTCATGCCCGGGGCCGGGGCACGAATGGCGCCCGCGGCCGGCCGATTATTGGCCCGCCGGAGCGGTCCCCAGGTGTGGCCGTGTGCTGAACCAGTGCGCAGGCAGCGCCTATCATCCCGCCCCCTTCCACCGCCCCGTCGCCCCGATGTCCGCTTCGCCCACCGCCGCGGGTTCCGCCCTGCCAAGGCTCGCCCCCGCCGCCGTGCTGGGCGTGCTGCTGGTGGCGGTGAACCTGCGCGCCGCGCTGATGGGCGTGGGCCCGTTGCTGAAGGAACTGCACGCCGACACCGGCCTGGCCATCGGCGTGCTCGGGCTCCTGGTGACGATGCCGCTGCTGGCCTTCGCGCTGGTCTCCCCGCTCGCCCCCGCGATGGCCCGGCGGCTGGGCCTGGAGCGCACGCTGGCCGCCGCGCTGGCCTTGCTCGCGGCGGGCATCGTGCTGCGGTCGCTGCCCGGGTCGGTGCCGCTGTTCGCCGGCTCGGCGCTGCTCGGCTCGGCCATCGCCGTGGGCAACGTGCTGCTGCCGGCCCTGGTGCGGCGAGACTTCCCGGCGCGCATCGGCGTCATGACCTCGGTCTTCGTCACCACCATGGCGGGCACGGCGGCGGTGGGCGTGGGCCTGGCGGTGCCGCTGGCGCAGGCCCTGGGCTGGCGCCTGGCGATGGCGATCTGGGCGGTGCCCGCGCTGCTCGGCGCGTTGTGGTGGGCCACACGGCGGACGGGCGGCCCGCCGCCGGCGGTCGCGCCGGCGTCGACGGTCCGGACCCGCACGGTCTGGCGGTCGCCGCTGGCCTGGCAGGTGACGGCCTTCATGGGCCTGCAGTCGCTGGCCTACTACGTCATGGTGGCCTGGCTGCCCACGCTGCTGCGCGACGCCGGCCTCGACGCGGTGGCGGCCGGCCAGCGGGCCTTCGTCTACCAGGTGGCCGGCCTCGCGGGCAGCGTGGCGGCGCCGCTGCTCGCGGGCCGGGCGGTCGACCAGCGGCCGCATGCGGTGGCCTGCGCGCTGCTCATCCTGGTCGGCAACGCGGGGCTGCTGGCGGCGCCGCAGGGGTTGGCCTGGCTGATCGTGCAGGGGCTGGGTTCCGGCGGCTCGCTGGCGGTGGCGATGGCGCTGTTCGGCCTGCGCTCGCGCGACCCGCTGCAGGCGGCGGCGCTGTCGGGCATGGCGCAGTCGGTGGGTTACGGCGTCACCGCCCTCGGCCCGGTGGTGACCGGCCTGCTGCACGACGCCACCGGGCACTGGCAGTCGGCGCTGTGGCTGATGTGCGCGCTGGCGGTGGCGCAGGCGGTGGCCGGGTGGCTGGCGGGACGGCCGATCCGGCTCTGAGCGCCCCTCAGCCGTCGGCGCCCGCCTGCAGTGCCGCCAGCTGCGCCGGCGTGCCGACGTTCTCCCACGGGCCGTCGAGCCGCCGCCCGGCGAGCCGGCCGTCGGCGGCGCTGTCGAACAGCAGCGGCCCGAGCGGCGCGGCGGTGCCCGGCACCACCGACGCCACCAGCCGCGGCCGGACCAGCGCCAGGTTGGCGTAGGTCACCGAGCGCAGGGGGCGGTCGCCAGGCCGGGACAGCCGCCCCCACGGGTCCAGCGCGAAGTCGCCGTCGGCCTTGAACGACGGGTTGGGCACCACCCAGAGCAGGGCGTCGTCGTCGCCGGCCGCGAAGGCGGCCGCGTCCGCCGCGGCGAAGCGGAAGTGCGGCGCGAAGATGTCGCCCGAGACCAGCCAGAAGGGCTCGTCGCCGCCGGGCGCCAGCCAGGGCAGCGCCTTGGCGATGCCGCCGGCGGTCTCCAGCGCGCCGCCGTGGTCGCGGCCTTCCATCGAGTAGCGGATGGCCAGGCCCCAGCGCGCGCCGTCGCCCAGCACCGCCGGGAACCGGTCCTCCAGCCAGGCGGTGTTGACCACCACCTCGCGCACGCCGGCCGCGGCCAGCGCCTGCAGGTGCCATTCGATCAGCGGCCGCCCGCGCACGGGCAGCAGCGGCTTGGGGCAGGTGTCGGTCAGCGGCCGCATGCGCTCGCCGCGCCCGGCCGCCAGGATCAGCGCCTTCAGGATCATCGGGTCAGTGTAGGAGCGGCGCCGGGCCCCCTGAAGGCGCACGGCCCGCCGCCTAGAATTCGGGGTTCCCCCGAACCCGGCGCCGTTCCATGCCCTCTTCCTCCCCCGACACCTCCGCGGACGACACCCTGAGGGCCAACGCCATCCGCGTGCTCACGATGGACGCGGTGCAGCAGGCCAACTCCGGCCACCCGGGCGCGCCGATGGGCATGGCCGAGATGGCCGTAGCGCTGTGGAACCGGCACCTGAAGCACAACCCGGCCAACCCGCAGTGGCCGGACCGCGACCGCTTCGTGCTGAGCAACGGCCATGGCTCGATGCTCATCTACTCGCTGCTGCACCTGACCGGCTACGACCTCACGCTGGCCGACCTGCGGCAGTTCCGCCAGCTGCACAGCCGCACGCCGGGCCATCCGGAAGTGGGCATCACGCCGGGCGTGGAGACCACCACCGGCCCCTTGGGCCAGGGCATCACCAACGCGGTGGGCATGGCGCTGGCGGAAAAGCTGCTCGCCGCCGAGTTCAACCGCGACGGCCACACCCTGGTGGACCACCACACCTACGCCTTCCTCGGCGACGGCTGCCTGATGGAAGGCATCAGCCACGAGGCCTGCGCGCTGGCCGGCGCCTGGAAGCTGAACAAGCTGATCGCGCTGTACGACGACAACGGCATCTCCATCGATGGCCAGGTCACCCCCTGGTACGTCGACGACGTGGCCCTGCGCTTCCAGGCCTACCAGTGGAACGTCATCGGCCCGGTGGACGGTCACGACGTCGAGGCGGTGGACGCCGCCATCGCCAAGGCCAAGCAGAGCGCCGACAAGCCGACGCTCATCGTCTGCAAGACCACCATCGGCAAGGGCTCGCCCAACCGGGGCGGCACGGCCAAGGCGCACGGCGAGGCGCTGGGCGCCGAGGAGATCGCGCTGACCCGCCAGGCGCTGGCCTGGTCGCACGAGCCCTTCGTCATCCCGGAGCCGGCCTACGAGGCGTGGGATGCGAAGGCCGAGGGCGAGGCCGCCGAGACGGCGTGGAACGAGCGCTTCGCCGCCTACAAGGCCGCCTTCCCGGAGCAGGCCGCCGAGTACCTGCGCCGCATCCGCGGCGAGCTGCCGCCCACCTTCGCCCAGCACGCGGTGGATGCCGCCGTGGCCGCGCACGAGAAGGCCGAGACGGTGGCCAGCCGCAAGGCCAGCCAGCTGGCGCTGGAGGCCTTCACCCGCGTGCTGCCGGAACTGCTCGGCGGCTCGGCCGACCTGACCGGCTCCAACCTCACCAACACCAGCTCGACGCCGCCGTTGCGCTTCGACGACGCCAGCGGCGCGCCCAACGCCGGCCGCCACATCAACTACGGCGTGCGCGAGTTCGGCATGGCGGCCATCCTCAACGGCATCGCGCTGCACGGCGGCTACATCCCGTACGCCGGCACCTTCCTCACCTTCAGCGACTACAGCCGCAACGCCATCCGCATGGCGGCGCTGATGAAGATCCGGGTGATCCACGTCTTCACCCACGACTCGATCGGCCTGGGCGAGGACGGGCCGACGCACCAGTCGGTCGAGCACGCGGCCAGCCTGCGCCTCATCCCCGGCCTCGACGTCTGGCGCCCGGCCGACACCGCCGAGACGGTGATCGCCTGGACCATGGCCATCGGCAACCGCGAGCGGCCGACCGCCCTGCTGCTGTCGCGGCAGAACCTGCCGTATGCGCCCAAGAGCGGGCTCGACGAGATCAGCAAGGGCGCCTACGTGCTGGCCGAACCGAGCGAGGTCGGCCTGAAGGGCAAGCCGCAGGCGGTGATCATCGCCACCGGTTCGGAGGTGCAGCTGGCGCTGCACGCACAGCAATTGCTGGCGGCCCGCCGGATCCCGGTGCGCGTGGTGTCCATGCCCTCGACCACCGTCTTCGACCGCCAGGACGTGGCCTACAAGCGCCGGGTGCTGCCGGACGGCCTGCCGCGCATCGCGGTCGAGGCCGGCGTGACGGATTTCTGGTGGAAGTACGGCTGCGCCGCGGTCGTCGGCATCGACACCTACGGAGAATCGGCGCCCGCCAACGTGCTGTTCAAGCATTTCGGCTTCACCGCCGAGAACGTGGCCGCCACCGTTGAGGCCGCGCTGAAACGGACATCGGGCCGCAAGCGCTGAGGCCGGCGACGAACGAATTTCAACCTGCTGGAGAGTCCAGATGACCCTGAAGATCGGTATCAACGGCTTCGGCCGCATCGGCCGCAACGTGCTGCGCTCGGCCGTGCAGAACTTCCCCGACGTCGAGATCGTCGGCATCAACGACCTGCTGGAGCCCGACTACCTGGCCTACATGCTGCAGTACGACAGCGTGCACGGCCGCTTCAAGGGCACCATCGCGGTCGACGGCAACACGCTGATCGTCAACGGCAAGAAGATCCGCCTGACGCAGGAACGCGACCCCGCGAACCTGAAGTGGAACGAGGTCGGCGCCACCGTGGTGATCGAGTCCACCGGCCTGTTCCTCGACAAGGCCACCGCCAGCAAGCACCTGGCGGCCGGTGCCAAGAAGGTGATCATCTCCGCGCCGTCGAAGGACGACACGCCGATGTTCGTCTACGGCGTCAACGACAAGACCTACGCCGGCCAGGACGTGATCTCCAACGCGTCGTGCACCACCAACTGCCTGGCGCCGATCGCCAAGGTGCTGAACGACAAGTGGGGCATCAAGCGCGGTCTGATGACCACGGTGCACGCGGCCACCGCCACCCAGAAGACGGTGGACGGCCCGAGCAACAAGGACTGGCGCGGCGGCCGCGGCATCCTTGAGAACATCATCCCGTCGTCCACCGGCGCGGCCAAGGCCGTCGGCGTGGTCATTCCCGAACTGAACAAGAAGCTCACCGGCATGAGCTTCCGCGTGCCGACCTCCGACGTGTCGGTGGTCGACCTGACCGCCGAGCTGGTGAAGGAAGCCAGCTACGACGAGATCAAGGCCGAGATGAAGGCGCAGAGCGAGGGCGCGCTGAAGGGCATCCTCGGCTACACCGAGGACAAGGTGGTGGCCACCGACTTCCGCGGCGACGCCCGCACCTCGATCTTCGACGCCGACGCCGGCATCGCGCTGGACAAGACCTTCGTCAAGATCGTCAGCTGGTACGACAACGAATGGGGCTACTCCAACAAGTGCCTGGAGATGGCCCGCGTCATCGCCAAGTGATGGGAGCCCCTCGGGTGTTTGCCGGATGAAGAAGGACCGCCACGGCGGTCCTTCTTCACATCTGGACACCGCCGACGGCCCGTGTTTTGCCGGAGTCCGACCGAAGGCCCGGCGACAGCCGCCGCTTCTACACTCGCCCGCCATGCCTCCCCTCCCCGCGCCCGCCGGTGCTCGCCTCGCTGGTCCTCGCCTTCGGCGTGGGGCTGGCCGCCTGCGCCTGCGCCAGCGCCGACGACGACCGCGCCGGCCCCGGCTGCCGGGTGCAGGTCCGCACCGCCGCCGACTGGCCGGACACCGCCGCGCTGGCCGGCCGCGTGGCGACGGCCAGCGGCGCCTCGGTCGCCCGCGGCGGCGTGGCGGTCATCGGGCCGCGCTGGTTCGCGTTGAGCTTGCAGGCCGACGGCGATGCCGCCTGCCGACAGGCGCTCGACCGGCTGGCCGCGGACCGCGGACTGGCGCTCGACGTGCTGCCCGACACCACCCGGCGACGGCCTCCGTCGCCCGACCGCGCGAGCGCGCGCTGACCCCCAGACCGCTTTGGCGGACCTCGCACCCATGACGTCCCACCGCTCGCCGCTGCGGCGCCTGCCCGCCCTGCTCACCGCCCTGCTGCTCGCCGCCGCCGGATCGGCCGGCGCCCAGCCGGCCGGCGAGGCCCGCGTGATCGTGAAGTTCCGCGACAACGCCGAGCTGACCCAGCGCCACGTGCTGTCGGCCGCCACCGAGCGCGCCGGCACCGCGGCGGTGGCGCAGGTGCTGGCGCAGCGGGCGCAGACCCTGGCCCAGCGCCACGGCCTGCGCCTGGCTGGCGGCCGTGCGCTCGACGCGCGCACGCAGGTGCTGCAGGCCGAGGGCCTGGCCACCGCCGACCTGCTCCGCCGGCTGGCGGCCGACCCGGACGTCGAGTACGCGGTGGCGGACCAGCGCCGGCGTGCGCTGCGGGTGCCCAACGATCCGCTGTTCCTCAGCGCGCCCAGCCCCGCCGTCGGCCAGTGGTACCTGCGGGCGCCGAATGCCACCGCGCGCTCCGCGATCAACGCGGTCGGCGCCTGGGACACCAGCATCGGCAGCCCGAGCGTCATCGTCGCCGTGCTCGACACCGGCGTGCGGCCCGACCACCCCGACCTCCAGGGCAAGCTGCTGCCGGGGTACGACCTGGTCCACGACGTGGCGGTGGCCAACGACGGCGACGGCGCGGACGCCGACGCCAGCGACCCCGGGGATGCGGTGACCCAGGCGGAATCGAACAACCCCGCCAGCGACTTCTACGAATGCGACACGCGCAGCTCGTGGCACGGCACGATGGTCTCGGGTCTGGTGGCCGCGGCCACCGACAACGGCGTGGGCATGGCCGGCACCGGCTGGCGCACCCGGGTGCAGCCGGTGCGGGTGCTGGGCAAGTGCTTCGGCTACGACTCGGACATCATTGCCGGCATGCGCTGGGCGGCCGGCCTGGCCGTGCCGGGGCTGCCGGTCAACCCGACGCCGGCGTCCGTCCTGAACATGAGCCTGGGCGGCAGTGGCAGCTGCTCCACGCCCTACGTCAACGCCATCGCGGAGATCCGGCAGGCGGGCAAGGTGATCGTGGCCGCCGCCGGCAACAGCGTGGGCCGTGCGGTGGGCGTGCCGGCCAACTGCGCCGGCGTGGTGGCGGTCGGCGGCCTGCGCCACAGCGGCACCAAGGTCGGCTTTTCGGACGTGGGTTCGCAGATCGCGATCAGCGCGCCGGGCGGCAACTGCGTCAACGAGACCGGCGCCTGCGTCTACACGCTGGTGACGACCGACAACACCGGCGCCACCGCGCCCGGCAGCGCGACCTACACGGACGGCTTCAACTTCTCGGTGGGCACCAGCTTCTCCTCGCCGCTGGTCGCGGGCACCGCGGCGCTGATGCTGGCGGTGCGGCCGGGCCTCGGGCCCGACACGGTGCTGCAGATCCTGCGGCAGACCGCCCGGCCCTTCCCGACGGACGGCGCCGAGAGCCCCTCGGTGACGGCCTGCCAGGCACCCAACGGCATCAACCAGCTGGAGTGCTACTGCACCACGTCCACCTGTGGCGCCGGCATGCTGGACAGCGCCGCCGCGGTGCAGAGTGCCGCCGCCCTCGGCGCGCCGGTGACCTCCCCGTCGAACGTGCCCACCGTCGTCGCCACCGCGTCGAGCCTGACCCCCGCGGTCGGCGAGACCGTGACGCTGAGCGCCGTCGGAAGCCAGGGCGGCGGCGGACTGCCGATCAGCGGCTACCGTTGGACGCTGGTGCAGGGCGCAGCGCTGGGCCAGCTGAGCAACACCAACGAGGCGGTGACCACGCTGCAGCTCACCGCCGGCGGCACCGCGGTCGTGCGGCTGTCCGTGACGGACAGCGACGGCGTCGTCAACGCGACCGACGTTCGGCTGACGGTGGCCGGCGGGAGCACGGGCGACGGCGGCGGCGGCGCCCTGTCCTGGCCCTGGCTGGCGGGGCTGGCCGGCGCGGTGGCGCTGCTGGCGCGGCGGCGCCGCGCCAGCTGACACGGCCGCCGGGCGCACCGGGCGCGCTCAACGCGCTGCGGTGGTGGTGGTCGCGGGCGCGGCCTCGCCGCCGGCGGGTGCGGCCAGCGTGCCGGCGCCGCCCGGGCAGGGCTGGAAGTCGGCCTGCGCCACCGCGGCGAGCCGCTCGCGCAAGGCCGCATCGGCCGCCTCCACGCGCCACTGCCACGCCGGCTGCGGCGGCCGCAGCGCCACCACCCGCGCGGTGCGCAAGCCGCGCTGCGACAGCTGGGCCAGCGCGGCCTCGGCCTGGTCGCGCTCGTCGTAGCGGCCGATGACCAGGGCGGTGCCGGCCTCCGGGCCCTGGCGCAGCACCTCGGCCTCGAGGCGGATGCGCCGCAGCTGCTCGCGCTTCAGGTTGAGCTGCTCGTCGCTGGCGTAAGGCCCCATGTACAGCGTCCAGACGCCGCCGCGCGGGCCGAGCGCCACCTCGCGCAGGTCCGGCGCCACGCCGGCCAGGCTGGCGCGCAGCGCCGTCGCCTCGGCGCCGGTCAGCGCCCGGCTCTGCAGGCAGGCCCGGTCGGCCGAGGCGAGCAGGCCGCCGCGGTCCGCGCTGGCCGGCGCCGCGGCCGACCGGGCCCCGGTGGACAGCACCCGCACCGCGTCCGGCCGCTGCTGGCGCTGCAGCCGCTCGGGTTCGCGGTCGCCCTCGCCCGGCGCCGGCCACCAGGGCGCCAGCGCGCCGCGGCCCCAGGCCAGCACCGCCAGGTTGGCCACCACCAGCACCACGGCGACGCGCCTCAGCATGCGCGCCCCCCGCCGACCGCCTCGTCGTCCGGCACCAGCCGCACGCTGACCTCGCCGCTGACCACGCGCTGAACGGTGCCGTCGGCCTGCCGCAGGCACAACGCCGCGTCGGCGCCCACGCCGTCGGCCACGCCGTCCAGCGCCGGATCGGTGGCGCCCGGCGCGTGCAGCCGCACCGGCCGGCCACGCAGCAGGTCGCGGCGGCCGAAGCGCTCGGCCAGTGGCGCGAAGCCCTCGCGCTCGAAGGCCAGCAGCGCCCGCACCAGCGGCGCGGCCAGCCGGTGCAGCGCGGCCGGCGCGCTGGCGTCGGGCCAGACCTCCTGCAGGCAGGCGAGGCCGCTGGTCAGTCCGTCGAAGCGTTCGGGCAGCACGTTCAGGCCGACGCCGACGACGACCAACCGGCGCCGGCCCAGCGGCACGGTCTCGATCAGGATGCCGCCCAGCTTGCGGCCGCGGCCCGGCGCGTCGAGCAGCCACAGGTCGTTCGGCCACTTGAGCCACAGCCGCGGCGGCGCGTCCTGGGCTTGATCCAGCGCCTCGGCGAGGGCCAGTCCGACCGCCAGCGACAGGCCCGACCAGTCGCGCGGCGATAGCGGCAGCGACAGCGAGAAGGTCAGCGACGCGCCGGCCGCCGACTTCCACTCGCGGCCCAGCCGGCCGCGGCCGAGGGTCTGCTGCTCGGCCACCAGCAGGCAGGGATCGAAGTCGTCGGCGCGGCGCCCCGGCTGGCGGCGCGCGCGGTCCAGCAGCTCGGTGTTGGTCGACGGGCACTGCGCCACCACCTCGACGCTGAGCGACGGCAGCAGCGGCTTCAGGCCGAGCCACAGCCCTTCCGCGTCCCAGCGAAGCCCCGTCATCCCAACCCCGTGGAAACCGGTCGCCAACGGCGACCAGGGGCAACGGTGGTGGTGACCGCGCCGAAGCCGATCCGGGTCCCCCGGTCGGGTTCGGAGCCCCCGCGGGGGCGGTCGCCAGACGACCGGGGGTCAACATGTCCTCAGCGCTTCGGCGCCAGCATGGTGCCGCGGCAGGTCTTGGCGCCGCACAGGCAGGCGAACTGCTTCTTCAACTTGGGCGTGTAGCGTTCGTCGATCACCAGGCGGTAGTCGTAGAACAGCTCCTCGCCGGGCTTCAGGTCGCGCAGGGCCTTGATGAAGACGCGCCCGTCGACCTCGTCGGCCTCGCAGTTGGGTGCGCAGGCGTGGTTGATCCACTTGGCCGCGTTGCCGTGCACCGCGCCGTCGATCACACGGTCGTCGTCGATGTGGAAGTAGAAGGTGTGGTCGGGCTGCGACGGGTCGTGCGGATGGCGGCGCAGCGCCTCCGGCCAGCTGATGACCTCGCCGGTGTACTCGATGACCAGCTCGCCGCGCCGGATGGGCTGCAGCGCGAAGACGCCCTTGCCGTGGACCCCGCTGCGCCGCACCTGGATGCGCCGCCCGCCGGCGCGCGCGGCGGGGGCCTTCTTCGCGCCGGCATCCGCCTTGCCGCCGGTCCTGCCGTTTGGTGGTTTGCTGGCCTTGCCTTGCGCGCTCGACGTCATTGGGTACATTGAAATTCAGGGGCGCGCGTGCGTGCGTGTGCAGGCGTGCGCGCGAAGGCCCGGATTGTAGGCAGCGCCTCGCGTCGTGCAGGCGGGCCATTGGGACATCGAGGACAACACAGCGTCATGGGCAAGTCACTGGTCATCGCCGAGAAGCCGAGCGTCGCGCAGGACATCGTCCGCGCGCTCACGCCGGTCGCCGGCAAGTTCGAGAAACATGCCGAGCACTTCGAGAACGAGCGCTACCTGGTCACCTCGGCGGTCGGCCACCTGGTCGAGATCAAGGCGCCGGAGGAGTTCGACGTCAAGCGCGGCAAGTGGAGCTTCAACAACCTGCCGGTGATCCCGCCGCACTTCGATCTGGCGCCGATCGACAAGGCCAAGACCCGGCTCAACGCCGTGGTCAAGCTGGTCAAGCGCAAGGACGTCGACGACCTCATCAACGCCTGCGACGCGGGCCGCGAGGGGGAGCTGATCTTCCGCCTGATCGTGCAGTACGCCGGCGTCGACAAGAAGGCGCCGAAGCCGGTGCGGCGCCTCTGGCTGCAGAGCATGACGCCGCAGGCCATCCGCGAGGGCTTCGAGCGCCTGCGCAGCGACGAGCAGATGCGCGGCCTGGCCGATGCGGCACGCAGCCGCTCGGAAGCCGACTGGCTGGTCGGCATCAACGGCACGCGGGCGATGACCGCCTTCAACTCGCGCGACGGCGGCTTCTTCCTCACCACCGTCGGCCGCGTGCAGACACCCACGCTGTCCATCGTCGTCGAGCGCGAGGAGCGCATCCGCAAGCACGTCTCGCGCGACTACTGGGAGGTGCGCGCCGAGTTCGACGTCGCCGCCGGACAGTACGAGGGCAAGTGGTTCGACCCGAAGTGGAAGAAGGGCCAGGCGGCGGACGGCTCGCCCGCGGCGGCCGACCCGTACGGCGAGGCCCGCGCCGACCGGCTGTGGAACGAGGCCGACGCCCGCGCCATCGCGCAGGCGGTGAAGGGCCGCGCCGGCACGGTGACCGAGGAAAGCAAACCCAGCACCCAGGCCAGCGGCCTGCTCTACGACCTCACCACGCTGCAGCGCGAGGCCAACTCGCGCTTCGGCTACTCGGCCAAGACGACGCTGTCGATCGCGCAGGCGCTGTACGAGAAGCACAAGGTGCTGACCTACCCGCGGACCGACTCGCGCGCGCTGCCGGAGGACTACCTGGCCACCGTGCGCGACACGGTGAAGATGATCGCCGACGACGACCTGCCCGGCCCGCTGCGCGAACTGGCGCCGCACGCCGCCAAGGCGCTGAAGGCCGGCTACATCAAGCCGACCAAGCGGGTCTTCGACAACGCCAAGGTGTCGGACCACTTCGCCATCATCCCGACGCTGCAGCCGCCGCGCGCGCTGACCGAGGCCGAGGCCAAGCTCTACGACATGGTGGTGCGCCGGTTCCTGGCGGTGTTCTACCCGTCGGCCGAGTTCCAGGTCACCACCCGCATCACCGAGGTGGCCGGCCACCGCTTCCAGACCAACGGCAAGGTGCTGGTCAACCCGGGCTGGATGGCGGTCTACGGCAAGGAGGCGCAGGGCGAGGACGCCACGCTGGTGGCGGTCAGTCCGGGTGAGTCCGCCACCGCCGAGGAGGTCAACGTGGTCGGCCTGAAGACCAAGCCGCCGGCGCGCTACACCGAGGCCACGCTGCTCTCCGCGATGGAAAGCGCCGGCAAGCTGATCGACGACGAGGAACTGCGCGAGGCCATGCAGGAGAAGGGCCTCGGCACGCCGGCCACCCGCGCGGCCATCATCGAAGGGCTGATCCTCGAGAAGTACATGCTGCGCGAGGGCCGGGAGCTCATCCCCACCGCCAAGGCCTTCCAGCTGATGACGCTGCTGCGCGGCCTGCAGGTGGAGGACCTGACCAAGCCCGAGCTGACCGGCAACTGGGAGCACCAGCTGGCGCAGATGGAGCGCGGGCAGCTGAGCCGCGAGCAGTTCATGCAGGCCATCGCCGAGATGGCCGGGCGCATCGTCAAGAAGGCCAAGGAGTACGACCGCGACACCATCCCGGGCGACTACGCCACGCTGAAGACGCCCTGCCCGAACTGCGGCGGCACGGTGAAGGAGAACTACCGCCGCTTCGTCTGCGTCGGCCTGGCGTCGGCCGAGGACGGCGGCTGCGGGTTCTCGATCAGCAAGATCCCCGGCGGGCGGCCGTTCGAGATCGCGGAGGCCGAGGCCTTCCTCGAGAACAAGCGCATCGGCCCGCTGGAGGGGTTCCGCTCCAAGGCCGGCTGGCCCTTCACCGCCGAGATGCGGCTGGTCTTCGACGACGAGATCCGCAACTGGAAGCTGGAGTTCGACTTCGGCGAGGACGCGAAGAAGGCCGAGGAGGGCGGCGAGGCCGTCGACTTCAGCGGCGCCGAGCCGCTGGGCCACTGCCCCAAGTGCCGGGGCAGGGTCTTCGAGCACGGCACCAACTACGTCTGCGAGAACGCGGTGGCGGTGCCGGCGACCTGCGACTTCAAGAGCGGCAAGATCATCCTGCAGCAGCCGGTGGCCCGCGAGCAGATGACCCGGCTGCTGACCGAGGGCAGGACCGAGCTGCTGGAGAACTTCGTCTCCAACAAGACGCGGCGCAAGTTCAAGGCCAGGCTGGCCTTCGACCCGAAGGAGGGCAAGGTGGTGTTCGAGTTCGAGCCCCGGGCGTCGAAGTTCCCGCCCAAGCCGGCCGGCAAGGCGGCCGCGGGCAAGACGGCGGCCGGCAAGACCGCCGCGGCCAAGGCGCCGGCGCGCAAGGCGGCGGGGAAGAGCGCCGCCTGAGCAGGGAAACCTTCAGCCGCCTGGCTGCGACAGCGCCGCCCGGCTGAGCGACTCCACCCGTTCGCTCAGGTCGGCCATCGCCTCGGCCACGACGGCGAACTGGCGGCCCGATTCGCCGGCGCGGGCGGCGATGACCCGGGCGTTCATGCTCACCAGGCGCGCCTCGCCGGTGATGCGGCCGATCTCGCCCAGCAGCTCGGTGCGGCGCTGGGCCTGCGCCTGCGCCTGTTCGCGGGCCAGCGCCTCGAACTGCTGGGTGAGGTCGTTTAGCACGGCGAGCAGCGGGTCGGCCAGCGCCGCCAGCGGCGTCACCTGGGCCAGCCGCTGCCGCGGGTCCGCCTCGGCCGAACGCTCCAGCGCGACCAGCAGCGCCCGGGCGCCGTCGACGAAGGCCTCCACCGCCGCTTTCGCGCCCTGCGGTCCGCGGAAGGACTCGAGCAGCGCGCCGCCGCGGCGGCGCGCTTCCTCGGCCAGTTGACGGTGGCTGCTGTCGAACAGCGCCAGCGCCTCGCGGGCGCGGCTCAGCGCATCGCCCTGCTGTTGGGCGGCCAGCACCAGTTGCAGCACCACCCGCTGGGACAGCATGCGCTGGCGGCCGGCGATGTTGACGAGGCTGGCCAGGCCGGGTGCGCGGCGGCCGACGGCCGCGCGAGGACGGTGATTGGCGCCGCCCCGGACAGGCGCTGCGGGGACAGGTCGGTGGACATGCGCCGGCTGACGCAAGGCCCATGCCGGCCCGACGTGCACGCCGGTGACAATCTCACGATGTCGATGTCGGTGTTGATGCAGCTGCTGGTGCTGCTGGCGGTGGTGGTGCTGGGTTATGGCGCCGGCCGGCGGCGCTGGCTGGGGCCGACCGAGCAGGACCCCGCCCGGGTGCTGAGCCAGGCCGCGCTCTACCTGTTCATCCCGGCGCTGCTGTTCCGCACGCTGGCGCGGCTGGACCTGCACCAGTTGCCGTGGTCGACGCTGGCGGTGTTCTTCGGCCCGGTGGGGGTGCTCATGCTGGTCCTGTACGCCCACACCCGCCGCCGCCTGGCACACCAGCCGGCCGCCGCCGGCACGCGGGCGCTGGCCGGCGGTTTCGGCAACACGGTGCAGGTCGGCATCCCGATGGCCAGCGCGATGTTCGGCGAGACCGGCCTCGGCCTGCACCTGACCATCGTCAGCCTGCACGCGCTGATCCTGCTCACCCTCGTCACCACGCTCACCGAATTCGACCTGGCGCGCCACCGCCAGGACCAGGGCGGCCGGCCGCAGCCGCTGACCCGGGTGCTGGGCATGACGGCGGTGCGCACCGTGCTGCACCCGGTGGTGCTGCCCATCCTGGCCGGCATGGCGTGGAACCTGACCGGCTTGCCGCTGCCCGCGGTGGCCGACGACCTGCTGCGCCTGCTCGGCCAGGCGGTGGTGCCGCTGTGCCTGCTGCTGGTCGGCATGTCGCTGGCGTACGACCGGGTGACGGGCGGCTGGCCGGTCGTGCTGGCGCTGTCGGCGGTCAAGCTGCTGGTGCTGCCCGCCGCGGTGCTGGCGACGGCGCGCTGGGGCGTCGGCCTCGACGGGCTGCCGCTGCAGGTGGTGGTGATGGCCGCCGCACTGCCCACCGGCGCCAACGCGCTGATCTTCTCGCAGCGCTACCGCACGCTGCAGACCGAGGCGGCGGCGGTCAACGTGGTGTCCACCCTGGCCTTCGGGCTGACCGCGCCGCTGTGGCTGCTGGTGCTGCAGGCGGTGGCGCCGCTGGGCCCCGGCTGACCAGCGGCACGGCCGGGGCTTGGGTCGCGCGCGACAAGGCTTGGGTCGCGCGCGACAATGCTGGGCATGAACCTCACCGACATCCCGGCCTACATGGCGCATGTGGGCGCCGAGGCCCGCGCCGCCGCCACCGCCATGGCCGCCGCGTCCACCGCCGCGAAGAACGCGGCGCTGACCGCGCTGGCCCGCGGCCTGCGGCGGGAGACGGCGGCGCTGCAGGCCGCCAACGCCCGCGACATCGAGGCCGCGCAGGGCCACGGCCTGGCCGCGCCGATGGTCGACCGCCTGCGGCTGACCGACAAGGTCATCGCCACCGTGGCCGAGGGCTGCGAGCAGCTGGCCGCGATGGCGGACCCGGTGGGCGAGATCACCGAGCTGAAGCGCCGGCCCAGCGGCATCAGCGTCGGCCGCATGCGGGTGCCGCTGGGGGTCTTCGGCATGATCTTCGAGAGCCGGCCCAACGTGACCATCGAGGCCGCCTCGCTGGCCATCAAGAGCGGCAACGCCTGCATCCTGCGCGGCGGCTCGGAGGCCATCCACTCCAACCTGGCGCTGTGGAAGGTGGTGCAGGCGGCGCTGGCCGAGGCCGGCCTGCCGCCGTCGGCGGTGCAGCTGGTCGAGACCACCGACCGCGCGGCCGTCGGCCGGCTCATCGCCATGCCGGAACACGTGGACGTCGTCATCCCGCGCGGCGGCAAGGGCCTGATCGAGCGCATCAGCGCCGAGGCCAGGGTGCCGGTGATCAAGCACCTGGACGGCAACTGCCATGTCTACGTCGACGCCGAGGTGGACCTGGCGCTGGCGCTCAAGGTGACGGACAACGCCAAGACGCAGAAGGTGAGCCCCTGCAATGCGGCCGAGTCGCTGCTGGTGCACCGCGGCGTGGCCGAGGCCTTCCTGCCGCGGCTGGGCGCGCTGTGGGGGCCGAAGGGCGTGGAGCTGCGCTGCGACCCCGGCAGCAAGGCGCTGCTGGCCGGCCTCCCGGGCCTGGTGCTCAAGGACGCCACCGAGGCCGACTGGGCCGAGGAGTACCTGGCGCTGGTGATGAGCGTGAAGCTGGTGGACTCGCTGGACGAGGCCATCGCCCACATCAACCGCTTCGGCTCGCAGCACACCGACGCCATCCTGACGACGAACCACCCGAACGCGATGCGCTTCATCCGCGAGGTCGATTCGGCGTCGGTGATGGTCAACGCGAGCACCCGCTTCGCCGACGGCTTCGAATACGGGCTGGGCGCCGAGATCGGCATCTCCACCGACAAGTTCCACGCCCGCGGGCCGGTGGGGCTGGAGGGACTGACCTCGCTGAAGTGGGTGGTGCTGGGTCAGGGCGAAATCCGCACGTGAAGCCGCCTCGGACGTGGATGGTGCGTTGCGACGGCGGCGCGCTGTACGAACACTTCAAGGAACAGGGCGTGGCGGCGATCGGCTGGCGAGAACTCGCCCAGGTGCCCCTCGATGCGCCCAAAAGCGTCTGGTTGTCGACCTTCACGGCGGCCCGCCCCGACCTGAAGCCCGGCACCGTTCAGAGCGGGGTCAGCCAAGTCCTGCGCTTCGTGAACGACGTGGCGCCGGGCGACCTGGTGGTCACCTACGACCCGTCAACGCGGCGTTACCTCCTGGGCCGTTTCGGTGAAGGGCTTCGGCGGAACCCGTCCGACCCGTCCGGCAGCCTGGTCTACATCAGACCCGCCGCCTGGGAGCGCGAGGTCGATCGGGACGCCCTGTCCACCGCGACGAAGAACACGCTGGGCTCCACGCTCACCTTCTTCCTCGTCGGTCAGTCGGCGACCGATGAGTTGCTGAACGGTCGACCACGACAGGCCGAGCAGGGCACGGTCGACACGGCGTCCAACAGCGTCGAAGAAGGCGAAGCCAAGACCGCCTTGCTCGACATCGAGAGCCGGGCCATCGAGTTCATCAAGGACAAGCTGGCTCAGATCGATGGGTACCTGATCGAGCACTACGAACACATCGACGTGGAGATCAAGCAGCTGGTGCCGCTGAGGCGGTTGTATTGGCCGATGTGAGCGGTCCCAACGTGTCGGACAACGTGCGAGCGGACCAGACTGCCCTGGTGCTGTTCTCCGGCGGCCAGGACTCCACCGCCTGCCTGGCGTGGGCGCTGGACCGCCACGCGCAGGTGGAGACGGTCGGCTTCGATTACGGCCAGCGCCACCGCGTCGAGCTCGACTGCCGGCTGGTCGTCCGCGAGCAGATCGCCCGGCGCTTCCCGTCGTGGGCGCCGCGCCTCGGCGAGGACCATGTGCTCGATCTCCGGCTGCTGGCGCAGATCGGCGGCACGGCGCTGACCGAGGCACGCGACATCGCATTGCGCGCGGACGGCCTGCCCACCACCTTCGTGCCCGGGCGCAACCTGCTCTTCCTGACGGCGGCCGCCGCACTGGCCGACCGGCGCGGGGCGCAGGTGCTGGTGGGCGGCATGTGCGAGACGGACTTCTCCGGCTACCCCGACTGCCGCGACGACACGATCAAGGCGCTGCAGGTGGCGCTGGGCCTCGGCATGGGCCGCGCGGTCGCCATCGCCACGCCGCTGATGTTCCTCACCAAGGCGCAGACGTGGGCGCTGACGCAGGCCCTCGGCGGCGATGCGCTCAACGAGCTCATCGTCGAGCACACCCACACCTGCTACCTCGGCGAGCGGGGCGCCCGGCATGCGTGGGGTCACGGCTGCGGCCACTGCCCGGCCTGCGCGCTGCGGGCAAAGGGCCATGCCGAGTGGCAGGCGGGCGTGGATCGGCGAAGCGCCGCCGAAGAGGGCGCGGGACGAGCGCCGGGCCGCTCCCAAGCCGGCCCGCGCATCCCCCGGGGGATCGGCCGGCGTACCCGCCGGACGAGGGGCCGACATGACGGACCTCGGGCCCTGGGGCTGGGCCGCGGCGGCGGCCATCGTCGTCTTCTGGATGGTCGGCGCCTACAACCGGCTGGTGGCGCTGCGCGGCGTGGTGGCGCAGGCGTGGGCGCAGGTCGACGACCAGCTGCGGCGGCGCGCCGAGGCCACCGTGCCGCTGCTGGCCGCCTGCCGCCAGGGCCCGGCCGCGTTGCAGGCCGCGGCCGCCACGCTGGACGCCGCCGAGCGCCAGCTGCAGGCCGCGGTGGAGGCGCTGCGGCCGCGACCGCTCAAGCTGCCGGCGGCGGCCAGCCTGGTCACCGCCGAGGGCGTCTGGCAGGACGCCTGGACGCGCCTGCAGGCCGCGTTGGCCGAGGCCATCGCCGACGACCTGGAGCGCTACGGCAGCAGCGGCCTGGACGCCGCCGCCGAGCTGCACGGGGTCAGCCAGCAGCAGCAGGCGCTGCGCTTCGCCCGCCAGGCCTTCGACGCGGCGGTGCTGGCGTACAACGCGGCGCTGCGCCAGTTCCCGACCCGGCTGCTCGGGCCGCTGTTCGGTTTTCGCACCGGCGCCGTGCTGACGCCGCCGCCACGCTGACGCGGCGCGGCGCATAAGCTGCTGCACTTTCCGTCGACGGCGGACACCGGCGGCTGCGGCACACTGCGCCCGCCCGGCGCGCCCTGCGCCCCCGATGGCGACGCCCGGGCCACGACCACGGAGGACCTTCCACCATGCCCCTTCAGGCTTCGATCCCGCGCGCCGCGACCGGGCTGGCGCTCGCACTGGCCGGCGCGCTGACCGCCGCACCGGCGATGGCGCAGGCCGCCGCCAGCGCCCCGCTGGCCACCCGCGCCCTGGCCGCCACCTGCGCCAACTGCCACGGCACCGACGGCCGCGCCGTCGAGCAGTCCACCGTGCCCGGTCTGGCCGGCCTGCCGGCGCCCTACCTGGTCGAGCAGATGAAGGCCTTCAAGGCCGGCACCCGGCCGGCCACGGTGATGCACCAGCTGGCGCGCGGTTATTCCGACGCCCAGATCGAGCAGATCGCCGCCTACTTCGCGGCCCAGAAGCGGTGAAGGGGACCCCGATGACGCACCAGCTGTTCTCACGCCCCGCCTCCCGCCGCGACTGGCTGCGCGGTGCCTCCAGCCTCGCCGGCAGCGCTGGCCTGCTCGGCCTGGCCGGCTGTGCCGGCGGCTTCGGCGGCGCCCCGTCGCGCGCCAGGGTGCTGGTGGTCGGCGGCGGTTACGGCGGCGCCACCGTCGCCAAGTACCTGCGCCTGCTGTCCGACCGGCAGCTCGACGTGGTGCTGGTCGAACCGCAGGCGGCCTTCGTCAGCTGCCCGATCAGCAACCTGGTGCTGGGCGGCAGCCGCACGCTGGCCGACATCACCGTGCCCTACGACACGCTGGCCTCGCGCCACGGCGTGCGCCTCGTGCGCGACACGGTGGCCGCGGTGGACGTGCAGAGGAAGACCGCCACGCTGGCCTCCGGGCCGGTGATCGCCTGGGACAAGCTGGTGCTGTCCCCCGGCATCGACCTGATGTTCGACACGGTGCAGGGCCTGCGCGAGGCGCAGGCCTCGGGCCAGGTCCTGCAGGCGTGGAAGGCGGGGCCGGAAACGCAGGCGCTGCGCCGCCAGCTGGAGGCCATGCCCAACGGCGGCACCTACGCCATCACCATCCCCGAAGCGCCCTACCGCTGCCCGCCCGGCCCCTACGAGCGGGCCTGCCAGGTGGCCAGCTACTTCCAGGCCGCCAAACCGCGCTCGAAGGTGCTGATCCTCGACGCCAACCCGGACGTCACCTCCAAGGGCGCGCTGTTCAAGAAGGTGTGGGCCGAACAGTACAAGGGCCTCGTCGAGTACCGGCCGCAGCACCGCGCGGTGGCGGTGGACGCGCGCACCAGCACCGTCAAGTTCGAAGTGCAGGAGGACGTCAAGGCCGACGTGCTGAACGTGCTGCCGACGATGCGCGCCGGCGCGGTGGCGGTGCAGGCCGGCCTGGCCAACGCCAACGGCCGCTGGTGCCATGTGAACTGGCTCAACTTCGAGTCCACCGCGGCCAAGGACGTGCACGTGCTGGGCGACGCCATCCAGCTCGCCGCCGGCATGCCCAAGAGCGGCCACATGGCCAACAGCCATGCCAAGGTGGCCGCGGCAGCCATCGTCGCCGAGCTGGCCGGCCAGCCGCTGCCCAGCGCGCCGGTGCTGACCAACACCTGCTACAGCTTCACCGACGCCAAGCAGGTGGTGCACGTGGCCAGCGTGCACGCCTACGACCCGGCGGACCGCACCTTCAAGACGGTGCCCAACTCGGGCGGCCTGTCCACCGCGCCGAACGAGCTGGAAGGCGTCTACGCCTGGAACTGGGCGCGCACCATCTGGGCCGACGCGCTGGGCTGAACGAGTGCCCCCGGCCCTTCGGGTATGAAGGGCCACCCCCTGAGGGGGTGCTCAGCCGGCTTGGGGCGGCCCGGCGCTCGGCTGAGCGCCGCCCTCGGGCGGGCGCATACTTCGCGCCCCTCCCGCTGACCCTCGCACCGAATGTCCCGTCTGGTCCTGCGTCCGCTGCTCGTCGTCCTGCTGCTCGGCCTGTCGGGCGCCGCGGCGCGCGCAGAGAGCTTCGTCTCTTCGGCCGCGTCGTCGGCCAGTTCGGCCTCGGTGGGCAGCCTGTCCGATTCGCTGCAGGGGTCCAGCCGCAGTTCGACCCGAGACGACAAGGTGGCCGAGGGCGACTACCGGGTGCTGGCGGTGCAGGCCGAGGGCGAGCGCCAGCGGCTCACCCTGGAACCCGCCGGCGCGCCCGGCGACGGTTTCGAGCTGCGCCTGCCGCGCACCCTGGTCGAGCGCGAGGGGCTGGCCGCCGGGGCGCTGCTGCAGGTGCGCCGGCGGCCCTACGGCCTGCAGTTCGCGCGGGCCGAAGCGCGCCAGCAGCCCTTCTTCCTCGCGCTGGCCGACGACTGGCTGCACGGCCTGGCGGCGGTGCCCGTCGGCCGCTGACCGGCGATGGGCCTGCGCCGCCGGCTCGGCCGCGCGGTCGCGCTCATCGGCTGGCTCTGCGGTCTGGCCGTCACCTCGCACGCCGCCTCGCTGCGGCTGTGCGACCACAGCCCGACGCTGACCCCGCTGCAGCAGGACCGGCTGCTGCGGGTGGCCGGCATCGCCCGCGAGCGGCTCGACCGCTCCGACGCGGAGGTCGCGCTGGTGTCGCGCGCCGGCGTCGACCTGCGCCGCTTCGGCCAGCGCTATTCGCATGCGGGGGTGGGCCTGCGCGCGGGCCGGGTCGGCGCCTGGTCGGTGCGCCAGCTGTACTTCGCCTGCGACGAGGCCCGCCCGCGGCTGTACGACCAGGGCCTGCCCGGCTTCGTGTCCGGCACCGACACGCCGGACAGCGGCCGGCTGTCGCTGCTGCTGCTGCCGGCCGTGCTGGCCCGGCCGCTGGCGGCGACGGCGCTGGACGACGAACGCGCGCTGTCGCTGCTCGGCGCGCGCTACAGCGCCAACGCCCACCCCTGGTCGACCCGCTACCAGAACTGCAACCAGTGGCTGGTCGAGCTGATGGCGCTGGCCTGGGGCGACCGTGCCGCAGGCGGGGCCGGCGAGCCGCCGCGTGAACGCGCGCAGCGCTGGCTGCGGGCGGCCGGCTACACGCCGACCCGGGTCGAGGTCGGCTCGCACGCGCTGATGTTCGCCGGCGGCTTCGCGCCCTGGGTGCGCCTGGACGACCACCCCGAGGTCGACCGCTTCGCCCTGGCGCTGCACATCAGCCTGCCGCCCGCGCTGGAGGCCTTCGCCCGCTCACGGGCGCCGGGCAGCCGGCACGTCGAGCTGTGCCACCAGGGCGGCCGGCTGGTCCTGCGGGAGGACGGGCCGCCGATCGCCGACGGGTGCGTGGCCGAGGCGGGCGACCGGGTGGTGCTGCTGGACTGACGCCTACCCCTGCCCGACCACGCTGGCCGTCGCCACCAGCTCGTCGAACAGCGCCATCGAGGCCCGGCCGGACACGGCGTAGGGGTCGAGCATGGCCGTCTCCGAGTACTTCAGCATCAGCGCCGGGTTCAGCCGGGCCAGGTTCACCTGGCCCATCGACCAGCCGGCGAAGCGGCGTTCGGCGATCTCCTCGTAGCCGAGCAGGGTGACCTCGGCATGGCGCGGGTCGCGGGCGATGCGCAGGTACAGCGCGTTCACCGCCGCGCGGCCGCCCTCGAGCACCTGCAGGTACAGGCTGTCGGTGGAGCACAGCACGCCGGTGATGCCGGCTTTCGGGTTGTGGGCGCGCGACGCCTTCAGGATGGCGTGCAGCGTCTCGACGTCCACCGGAGCGGTGGCGCGGCTGGCGTAGAGCATGCGGACGAGCATGGCCGGTGCCTTTACTTCTTGGACAGCAGGGACAGGAACTCGCGGCGCAGGCTGGCGTCCTTGAGGAAGGCGCCGCGCATGACGCTGTTGGTCATCATCGACTCGTCGTCCTTGACGCCGCGCCAGTGCATGCAGAAGTGGTCGGCCTCCATGACGATGGCCAGCCCGTCGGGCTTCACCCGCTCCTGCAGTTCGTTGGCCAGCATGGTCACCGCCTCCTCCTGGATCTGCGGGCGGCTCATGATCCAGTCGCAGATGCGGGCGTACTTCGACAGGCCGATGAGGTTGCTGTGCTCGTTGGGCAGCACGCCGATCCAGACCCGGCCGAGGATGGGGCACAGGTGGTGCGAGCAGGCGCTGCGCACCTTCACCGGGCCGACGATCATCAGCTCGTTCAGCCGCTCGGCGTTGGGGAACTCGGTCACCGCGGGCATCGGCCGGTAGCGGCCGCGGAACACCTCGTCGACGAACATCTTGGCCACCCGGCGGGCGGTGTCGTTGGTGTTGTGGTCGCTGTCGGTGTCGATGACCAGCGCCTGCAGCACCTCCTGCATCTTGGTGGCCACCTCGGCCTTCAGCTCCTCCAGCTCGCCGTCGCGGATGTGGTCGGCGATGTTGTCGTTGGCGTGGTGGCGGCAGTCCGCATTGACCAGCCGCCAGCGGATGCGCTGGCTGGCCGGCAGGCCAGCCACATCCTCTTCGCGGGTCGGCAGCAGGGCCGTGGGGGAGACACCGGACATGGCAAACGCGCTCCTGGGCGGGGAGCGGGCGATTCTGCGCGTTTCGCCCGGGGCGGCGGCGCGTCGCGGCACAAGGCCCCGCGCCGGCTTCGGCAAGGCCGGGCGCAGGCCCTAGACTTCGCGCCCGCTCCGCCACCGGTCTTTCGCCTTGTCGACCGCCCCGCCACACGGCCCCGCCCTGTCCCGCCTGCTCGACGGCACCGCCGACGCGGTGCAGGCCGTGCGCGCCGGCCGCTCGCTGACCGAGGCGCTGGCCGCGGTGCCCGGGCCGCTGCGGCCGGGTGTGCAGGCGCTGGGCTTCCAGGTGCTGCGCCGTCTCGGCGCCGCCGAGGTGCTGCGCCAGGCCGTCGCGCCGAAGACGCCGCCGCCGCGCGTCGACGCGCTGCTGCTCGCCGCGCTGGCGCTGCTGTGGCCGCCGGAGCCGGGCGAGGCGCCGCCCTATCCCGACCACACCCTGGTCGACCAGGCGGTCACCGCCGCCCGCCAGCGCACGCCGGCCGCCGCGTCCTTCGTCAACGCCGTGCTGCGCCGCGTGGTGCGCGAGCGCGACGCCCTGGTCGCGCAGGCCTTGCACCGGCCGCTGGCCGCCTACAACCACCCGGCATGGTGGGTGGAGCGACTGCGCCAGGACTGGCCGACGCAATGGCAGCCCCTGCTGGCCGCCGCCAACCAGCGCCCGCCGATGACGCTGCGCGTGAACGCCCGTCGGGGCGACGCCGCGGCTTACCAGCAGCGGCTGGCGGCGCAGGGCCGCGGCGCGCGGGTGGTCGGCGCGCAGGCCCTGGTGCTCGACACACCCTGCCCGGTCGACCAGCTGCCCGGCTTCGCCGAGGGCGAGGTGTCGGTGCAGGACCTGGCCGCGCAGCGGGCGGCGCCGCTGCTGCTCGGGGACGGCGAGGGCAGCCTGCCGCCCGGTGCCCGGGTGCTGGACGCCTGCGCCGCGCCGGGCGGCAAGACCGCCCACCTGCTGGAGCTGGCGCCGGCGCTGGACCTGCTGGCGCTGGACAGCGACGCGCAGCGGCTGGCCCGCGTGCACGCGACGCTGAACCGGCTGGGCCTGAACGCCGAGCTGAAGGCGGCCGACGCCCGCGACACCGCCGCCTGGTGGGACGGCCGGCCCTTCGACGCCATCCTGCTCGACGCGCCCTGCACCGGCTCGGGCGTGGTGCGGCGGCACCCCGACATCCGCTGGCTGCGCCGACCGGAGGACGTGGCCCACCTCGCCCGGACGCAGGCGCAGCTGCTCGATGCGCTGTGGCCGCTGCTGGCGCCGGGCGGGCGGCTGCTCTACGCCACCTGTTCCGTCTTCCGCGCCGAGGGGCAATCGCAGATCGACGCGTTTGTGCAACGTTCCGTCGGCCGACCGCCGCGCCACGATCCGCAGTCCCCCGGCCACCTGCTGCCCCTGCCGGACAATCGGCGCCAGCCGGACGCCGGTGCGGCGCGTGCCGCGCTGGAAGACGGCTTCTTCTACGCGCTGCTGCACACGCCTTGAGCCTGCCTCCCTTCCGCGCCGCCGACCGGGCGACGAGCCACCACCGCCGCAGCCTGCTGACGGCGCTGGCCGGCGGTTGGGCGGGTGCGGTCATGGCGCAGGGAAACGCCAGCCCGCCCGCGGCCCCGCCGGCCTCCGCGCCGGGCCCGACCGCGCCAGCCCCCGGCACCGGCCAGCCGCTGCCGGCGCAGCCGGTGCCCACACCCGGCATCGAGCTGCGCGAGCTCTCCCTGCTGCGCCGCGACGGTTGGATGTCGCTCGACTTCGCCGTGCGCATCAACCTGTCGCGTGCGGTGGACGACGCCCTGCAGCGCGGGGTGCCGGTGTACTTCGTCGCGCAGGCCACGCTCACCCGCTACCGCTGGTACTGGCGCGACGACCGGGTGGCGCGCGCCCAGCGCACCTGGCGCCTGGCCTGGCAGCCGCTGACGGCGAGCTGGCGCGTCAGCCAGATGGGCGGCCTGCAGCAGGCCTACGCCACCCAGGCGGAAGCGCTGGCGGCCATCTCCCGCGCGGTCGAATGGCGCCTGGTCGAGGCCGACAAGGTCGACCCCGAAGAGCGCCACACGCTGACCTTCAGCTACCGGCTGGACACCGAACAGCTGCCGCGGCCGATGCAGATCGGCATCGGCGGGCAGCCGGACTGGGCGCTGGGGGTGGAGCGGTCGGTACGCCTCGAATGATGGCGGCCCCTCGCCCGGCGAACGCACCGGTCGGCTTGCCGCAAGACGCGGCCAGCGACCGGCTCGCACGATGAGCCGGTCCGTCAGCTCGACGCGCTGGGCCTGGATCGTCGGCACCGTGGCGGTGGCCGGCTTCGGGCTGGTGCTGGCCTTCGTGCTGTCCTTCGCGCAGCAGGAGCACGGCTTCTACGAGCGCCACTTCCTCTGGCTGTTCTGGCTCAACGTGGCGATCGCGGCGGTGCTGGCCCTGGTCATCGCCGGTGCGGCGGTGCGGCTGGCCGTGCGCATGCGCCAGGGCAAGTTCGGCTCGCGGCTGCTGCTGAAGCTGGCCGGCATCTTCGCGCTGGTGGGCGTGCTGCCCGGGGTGCTGATCTACACCGTGTCCTACCAGTTCGTCACCCGCAGCATCGAGGCCTGGTTCGACGTGCAGGTGGCCGGCGCGCTGAACGCCGGCCTCTCGCTCGGCCGCGACACGCTGGACAACCTGGTCACCGAGGTGGCGGGCAAGACCCGGTCGGCGGCCGAACGCCTGGGCGACAACCGGCTGCCACCCAGCGCGCTGCAGCTGGAGCGGCTGCGCGAACAGCTGGCCGCCAGCGAGCTGTCGGTGGTCAGCTCGGCCGGTCAGGTGCTGATGTCGGCGGGCGGATCGACCAGCGCCTTCCCGCTGGAGCGGCCGGCCACGCCGCTGCTGCGCCAGGCACGGGCCAACCGCTCGGCCAGCCAGCTGGAGGGTTTGGACGACGAGCCGGTGCCGGCGGGCGGAGGTGGGACGGTCGGCGGCGGCGGGAGCAACGCCCGCGTGCGCGCGCTGGCGCTCATCCCCAGCAGCGAGCTGCGGCTGGACACCGAGGACCGCTTCCTGATGGTGGTGCAGCAGGTGCCACCGGTGCTGGCGGCCAACGCGCTGGCGGTGCAGGCGGCCTACCGCGAGTACCAGCAGCGCGCGCTGGCGCGCGAGGGCTGCGCCGCATGTACGTCGGCACGCTGACGCTGACGCTCATCCTTGCGGTGTTCGGCGCGGTGCTGCTGGCGGCGATGCTCGGCCACCAGCTGGCGCGGCCGCTGCTGCTGCTGGCGCAGGGCGTGCGGCAGGTGGCGGCCGGCGACCTGGGCACCAAGCCGGTGTTCGCCTCGCGCGACGAGCTGGGCGGCCTGACGCGCAGCTTCGCCGACATGACGCAGCAGCTGGCCGACGCGCGCGCCCAGGTGCAGCGCGGCGTGGCCCAGCTGGCCGCGGCGCACACCAACCTGCAGACCATCCTCGACAGCCTGACCGCCGGCGTCATCGTCTTCGACCGCGAGCGGCTGATCGACACCGTCAACCCCGGCGCCACGCGCATCCTCAAGCAGCCGCTGTCCGCGTACCGGGGGCGGCCGCTGGAGGAGGTGCCCGGCCTGGCCGACTTCGCGAAGGAGGTGTGGCGGCGCTTCGACACCCACCGCGACAGCCCCGAGGCCGGCGAACGCGACCACTGGCAGGACGCCTTCGAGCTGCCCCAGGTGGCCGAAGGCCTGCTGCTGCTGGTGCGCGGCGCCACCCTGCCGCACGACGCCCGGCTGATGGTCTTCGACGACATCACCGAGGTGGTGTCGGCCCAGCGCGCCGCCGCGTGGAGCGAGGTGGCGCGGCGGCTGGCGCACGAGATCAAGAACCCGCTGACGCCGATCCAGCTGTCGGCCGAGCGGCTGCAGTTCAAGCTGGAGCCTCGGCTGGAAGGCGCCGACCAGGCGCTGCTGCAGCGCTCGGTGGGCACCATCGTCGCCCAGGTGCAGGCGATGAAGCAGCTGGTCAACGAGTTCCGCGACTACGCCCGCCTGCCGGCCGCGCGGCTGTCGGCGCTGGACCTGAACGCCCTGGTCGAGGAGGTGCTGGCGCTGTACGGCCACGAGCAGGAGCAGGGCCGGCTGCAGGCCGAGCTGGCGCCGTCGCTGCCGGCCATCATGGGCGACGCCACGCCGCTGCGGCAGGTGGTGCACAACCTCGTGCAGAACGGGCTCGACGCCATCGCCGGCCGGCCCGACGGCCATGTGCAGGTGAGCACCGAGGTGCTGCGCGACGACGCCGGCCAGCTGCGCGGCGTGCGGCTGCGCGTGACCGACAACGGGCCCGGCTTCGACGACAAGGTGCTCAAGCGCGCGTTCGAGCCCTACGTCACCACCAAGACCAAGGGCACCGGCCTCGGCCTGGCGGTGGTCAAGAAGATCGCCGACGAGCACGGCGCCCGCATCCGCATCGTCAACCTGCCCAAGGCGGCACCGGGCGACGACGGGGCAGCCGGTGCGCAAGTTTCGCTATCATTTTCCAATCTCGCCCCCGCGCCCGTGCCCGCTTCCGCGGGCCACGCCTGAAGTCGAGCCGACCCGCGCCACAGGCGTCCAAGGCGCACCGCCCCTTCCGAATGGCCACCATCCTTGTTGTCGACGACGAGCTGGGCATCCGCGCCTTGCTGTCGGAGATCCTGACCGACGAAGGCCACACCGTCGAACTGGCGGAGAACGCCGCCCAGGCCCGCGCCGCCCGCGAGCGCATGCAGCCCGAGCTGGTGCTGCTCGACATCTGGATGCCCGACGTCGACGGCATCTCGCTGCTCAAGGAATGGGGCGCCAACGGCCAGCTCACCATGCCGGTGATCATGATGAGCGGCCACGGCACCATCGACACCGCCGTGGAGGCGACCAAGTACGGCGCCATCGCCTTCCTTGAAAAGCCGATCACGCTGCAGAAGCTGCTGAAGGCGGTGGAGCAGGGCACCACCAAGCCGGCGCCGCGCGACACGCCGGCCCGCGGCGCGACGTCCGCGGGCCAGCCTGGCTTCCGGGACGGCACGGCGCCCTTCGCCGGCGACCCCGCGCCCGCCGGTGCGCAGGTCAATGGCCACGCCGGCGGGCCGCCCGTGCTGCAGGCCGAGCAGGTGTTCGACCTCGACCGCCCGCTGCGCGAGGCGCGCGACGCCTTCGAGAAGAGCTACTTCGAGTTCCACCTGGCGAAGGAAAACGGCTCGATGACGCGGGTCGCCGAGAAGACCGGCCTGGAACGCACGCACCTGTACCGCAAGCTCAAGCAACTGGGCGTCGACCTCACCCGCAACCGCCGCCCGGGCAGCGTCGGCTGACCGTCCGGGACGGGCGGCCGGCGGGGGTTGCGCTGCTATACTGCGCGGCTCTCCATGGCCTGGTAGCTCAGTTGGTAGAGCAGCGGATTGAAAATCCGCGTGTCGGTGGTTCGATTCCGCCCCAGGCCACCAGACCCCTCTTCCCGGTGTGTCTTACGCCGTCCCGGGAAGTCCAAGAAGCCCCAAGCATCAACCGCTTGGGGCTTTTCTTTGCCCAGCGAACCGGCCGTTTGCTCTGGCGGCGAGCGGTCGCGCTTTTCTAGCGGCTCTTCCTGCAGCTCCTCGTGAACGGCGGCTCCCACGGCTGGCGCCTCGACTACGCCCTTGTGCTTGTCGAAGCGCACGTCCGGGTCGAGGCGGTTCATCCCGACGTGGACGAAAGGCATGCCGGGTCCGGGTCGGCGTTCCGCAACCAAGGCTCGTTCAAGACGCGGTCGTCGAGCTCGACGACGTAGTCGCAGACGTGATGTTGGTGGCGCGGCATGCGGCGAGCGTCGCTTGAAGCGCGGGCCTGGCTCAATCTTTCGTCAGCAGCAGCTGACCGGCCTTTGCAGCCGCTCCTTGAACGCACCGGCGATCTGGCCGAGCAGTCCCGGCAGCTGGAGGTCGAGCGTCACGTCGGTGTCGAGCACTTCGACACTGCCGGAGACCGTCTGCATCATCGCCTCGACGCTGAAGGTGAGCCGGTCGCCGTCCCAGCGCTGGTCGCGGACCTTGGCGCCGCCAGGCAGCTGGCCGGCGAATGTCGAGAAACCGTTTTCGATGCGCCGGCGAGCCTCGACGCGGCCGAGCTGGTGCGGGATGCTGAGGCGAAGCGGAGAGTTCATGCGGGAAAGGATGGCACGAAGCGAGCCACATTCGTGGTTTCGTGCAACGGCAACCGGTCGTGCAGGCTGCCTTGCGGCAGCAGCAGAAAGACGCCATGCATCGTACGGACTTCACCCACGCGCTGAAGGCGCCGCAACAACAGCGCCGCCAACGCGACGGGGCCACCGACATGAAGCGCGGTTCACTGGGTTCGCTGCTTCACCCACTCCTCCAACTTGTCGCTGCCGCCGATCAGTTCGCCGTTCACGAACATCTGCGGCACCGTCCCGGCTGTCGCGATCGCGCCGAGCGCGCGCGTGCGGATGCTGTGGGGGAGCGGCACGTCGGCGTACGGAACCCCGGCGGGCCTGGTGCTCCATGGCGCGAGGTGCCGCCCGCCGGTCGGTTCAACCTCCTCATCGGTGGGAGAAGTGGTCCTTGCTCATGAGCACATCGACGCGATGCACCGTTGCCGCGTCGGCCAGGATGGCGTTCATCCGTGCGACATCACGGAAGATGTCGCCACCACCGCCCTCCACATGGGCCTGACGCCCGGCCAAGTCTGGAAAGGCCTCGAAGATCCCGAAGCTTGTCGGCGAGAACCTGACGGCGAACCACGGGCCGGTCGCGGGTTCAGCGTCAACGCAGTCCCTGATGTCTTGCAGCATCTGAAGAACTGCCTCCGCCTGCCCGGGACGGGCTTCGATCTGGATGAAGAAGGCTTTGCGGCCCTCCAGGCCTTGGTCGCCCAGAACCTGTACCCCTCGGTGAGCCGCGAGGGGCTGATCGGAGGATGGCAGCGCATCTTGGGTGGGAAACTGAGGCAAGGGATGTCTCCGGAGTCGAGGTTCCACAACTGTGGGCCTCGGCAACGCCCGGCGCCTGTTGAAACGTAGAGGTTTCTTGCCTGATCGTCCAGATCGAAGGTATGTCGCCTGTCGCACCCGCCAGAATGCGATATGGGTCCTGACCTCAAGCAGGCTGTCCAGCGCCACACCGAATGGCAGCGCGAGGCTGCTCTTGGCGTTGTCACGCCTGTGCGCGGCCTTCACCTGGTGAGACGCACATCGCCAAGCGAAATCGAGCACACCGTGGTGCAGCCCTTGGTGTGCCTGGTGCTGCAGGGCTGCAAGCAAGTCAGCCTCGGCAGCGGCATATCGTCCTATGCCGCTGGCAACACGATGGTCGTCACGGGCAACGTGCCGGCGGTGACCCGGATCAGCATGGCCAGCACCGAAACGCCCTACCTGGCGTTGGCGTTCGACTTGGATCTCGCAGTGATCACCGACCTCGTCGTGAACGCGCCTGAAGTCCATTCGCGTCCCTCCAGGCAGGACACACGCGACGAACTGCGCGACGCGCTTCGTCGGCTGGTGCTGCTCCTCGATCGCCCGGAATCCCTCGCGTTGCTCAAGGACGGCTTGGTCCGGGAGATTCATCACTGGCTGCTGTTGGGCCGTCAAGGCCTTGCTGTCCGACACCTCGGCTCGCCGGACAGCCACGCAAGGCGGGTTGCCCGCGCGGTGGCGATCCTGCGCGCCACCTCTCCCAAGCCAGTGCAGATCGAGCGCTTGGCGGAGGCGGCCGGCATGAGCCGCTCAGGCTTTCACAAGCACTTTCGTGCCATCACCTCGCTGACGCCGCTGCAGTTTCAGAAACAGCTGAGGCTCATCGAGGCACGCCGCTTGATCGTCTCTAGCGGCAAGATGATCAGCCAAGTCGCGTTTGAGGTGGGATACGAGAGCACGTCGCAGTTCAGCCGCGAATACACCCGGATGTACGGTCAGCCACCGACCAAAGACAAGCGGGCCGCGTCCGAGCAATTGGAGACGGTCAGCGCTGCCGGGTAGCCCGTAGTCGGATTGCCGCCCGCCCGACCTCAAAGGTCGGCTGTGAAGCGTGAACCTCCTTGCCACGACCGGCGGCAACGGGTCGGCCTGAGCCCTTCAGGGCTTTCAAAGATCAACCGTCCAATTTTCCCTGTGTCGCCTGCTCCTCCCTGGACGGTTCAGCGGCAGACGGTGCCATCCGACCGCGAAGCCCCGCGCAGTCGCGGGCTGCCGGGGACGTCCTGCTGTCAGAACAAGGACCAGAGACGCCGCAGCCAGGCAGGAAGGGCAGGCCGCGGGCGGTAGAGGACGCGATACGTTGCGGAGGTCATGGTGGCGCTTTGCAAGGCTGGACTGTATTTCCATACAGTTTACCGCAGCCCCGGCGTGTCGCGTCGAGCGTGTCTCAGGTCCTGGGCCGTCGCACCGCCCGCACCTTGCCCGTTCCACCGCCGCCGGCGAAGAACAGATCCCCGCCGTCGGCCTCGAGCCCGCTGACGTGGGTGCCCGGCGGCATCTGCAGGCGCTGCAGCACCTGGCCGCTGTCCGGGTCGATGCGGCGCAGCTCGCTTTCGTCGCCTTCCCAGGTGCCGTGCCACAGCTCGCCGTCGACCCAGGTCACGCCGGTGACGAAGCGGTTGGACTCGAGCGTGCGGCGGATCGCGCCGGTCGCGGGATCGATCTGGTGGATCCGGCGGCCGCGGTGGTGGCCCACCCAGAGGCTGCCCTCGGCCCAGGTCAGGCCGGAGTCGTGGCTGCCGCTGGGCGCGGGGATCGACCCCAGCACCTCGCCGGTGGCCGGGTCGATCTTGTCGATGCGCGATTCGATGATCTGCCACAGGTGGCGGCCGTCGAAGGCCGTGCCGGCGTCGCCGGCGTGGGGCAGCGTGCGTGTCACCCGGCCGGATGCGGGATCGAACGCCACGAGCTGCCGGCAGGTGGCGGCCCACACGTTGCGCCCGTCGTAGCTGACGCCGGCGATGGCGTGGCCGCCGTCGAAGGGGCCGTACTCGCGCACGATGACGGCCGTGGTGGCCGCGGGATAAGAAGCAGGGTGAGGCGCCGGCGGCGCAGTGGTGGTCTCGGGCATCGGGGTTCCTTTGGCGCCTGGGCAGCAGGCGTGGAAAGGACTCTATGCACCCGGCAGCACCGCGGGGAGTAACAAGACTGTCGTGAAATCGATCAGCGGCGGCGCCAGCCAGCGCCGCGAGCGGGCCCGACCCATCGCCCGCATCTGCCCCCCTGCCTGCAGTTCGGCCAGGGCGCGCTGCACCGAGCGCTGGCTCTGCCCCAGCGCCAGCGCCAACGCCGAGGTCGACCAGGCCGCGCCGTCGGACAGCAGTGCCAGCAGCGAGGCCTGGCCGCCGTCGATCGGGGGCAGGAGCACGACCACCTCGCCGGCTGCCGTCGGACTCAGTGCGAAGCCGCGCGGCGTGGCGTCGACGGTGGCCAGGCCCTGCAGGAGCGCGCGCAGACGGCCGATCTCCACCCGCAGGCGCGCACGGTGGGTCTCGTCCGGATGGCGCGTGCGGAAGGCACTGGCGATCAGCACGTCACGCTCGACGTCGCCGGGCCAGGCGGTGGCGAGGGCCTGCGCCAGCGTGAACAGCACGGGGCGGCGTGCGAGCGACCGCCACGCGCCCGCACGGGCGATGCCACGGCGGCAGGCGTCGAGCACCAGCGCGTCGGACGCCAGCCAGGTCTCCACCTCCGCCAGACGCAGCGTCTGCACGCGGCCGGCGCGCAGGCCGCGTGCGGCGGGCCGTTCGAGCGCGGCCCGGGCCTCGGCCACCTCCGCCATCAGCGACGGGACGCCACTGCGTCGGGCCGCCTGCTGGGCGATGGCCAGGGCCTCGTTGGCTTCGGCGCTTCGCAGTGAACGCAGCGCGACCTCCGCGCGGGCCAGCGCGGCCACGGCTGCCAGGGTGGGCGGCAGACGGGGCGCGTCGAGGGTGTCCAGCACCGCACGCGCATCGGCCAGGCGACCGAGCAGCAGCCACTGCCGTGCGCTGACCAGCCGCGCGTGCAGTGCATTGACCGCATCGCCGTGCCGCTGGAGCGTGGCGCCGGCATCCGCCAGCGCGGCCGCCGTGCCACCCAGCTCGCGCAGGGCCAGCGCCACCTCGGCCTCCGCCAGCAGGCAGCGCGCACGCGCCACCGCCTCTCGGGGACCGAAGGCCCGTCGCGCCCGCTGCAGCAGCCGTCGGGCCAACCCGTGTTCGCCCAGCTGCGCCATCGCGATGCCGCGCAGCGCCAGCGCGGGCGGGTCGTCGCGCAGCGCCACGTGCTGGAGCGCGCCCAATGCGTCGCCGGCCGCGAGAGCGCGTGCCGAAGCGGCGATCAAGGCGTCCATGAAGGAAGCCTAATCCAGCGCCCCGGCCCCCTGTCAGCCTCCCTGACCCAGGGAAAAGAGGAACGGAACGTTCAGCAGACGGCGTATGGGCGCATGATTGCTGCATTGCAGCAAATAACCCACCCTCGTGAAGCCCTCGACCTTCGTCGCCAAGACCCTCCGCCGCGCCTTCCGCTCGGCGGGGCTGCACCGCCCGGGCGGTTCCGGTGCCAGCGTGCACACCCACATCGAACGGGCCCTGACCGCCGCCGGCCTGGCGGTGCCCGCGACGGGCACCGTGGCCCGGCCGCCGGCGCGGCCCGCCGAACCCACCCGCGTGCCCGGCCGCTTCCTCGACCGCCGCTACACCGGACCCCAGGGCAGCCGCGACTACAAGCTCTACATCCCGTCCAGCCACACCGGGCGACCGGCGCCGCTGGTGCTGATGCTTCACGGCTGCAAGCAAAACCCGGACGACTTCGCCGCCGGCACGGCGATGAACGCTCAGGCCGAGCGGCACGGCTTCCTCGTCGCCTACCCCGCCCAGACCTCGCGCGCCAACGGGTCCAACTGCTGGAACTGGTTCGAGCCGGCCGAGCAGACCCGGGACGGCGCCGAGCCCGCCATCCTCGCCGGCATCGTCGACCATGTGGCCGCGGCGCACCCGGTGCAGCCGGGCCAGGTGTTCGTCGCCGGGCTGTCCGCCGGTGCCGCCATGGCGGTGATCCTCGGCGCGGCCTACCCGGACGTGTTCTCCGCCGTGGCCGCCCACTCCGGCCTGCCGCTCGGCGCGGCGCACGACGTGCCCTCGGCCTTCGCCGCGATGCACGGCCGGCCCGGGCCCACGCCGCGGGCGCGTCCGTCGGCGCCGGTGCGCACCATCGTCTTCCACGGCGACGCGGACCGCACCGTCACCCTGCGCAACGGCACGGCCATCGTCGAGCAGGCGGTGGCCGCGTTCGAGGCGGCGGGCCGCCCGCTGCAGTCGCCGGTGATCGCCAGCGACGGCCATGGTGGGCGCACCTGCGAGGTGACGACCTACCTCGACGCCACCGGCCGCGCGGCCATCGAGGCCTGGCGCGTGGAGGGTGCCGGCCATGCCTGGTCCGGCGGCAGCGCCGCCGGCTCCTACACGGACACGACCGGACCCGACGCCTCGAAGGAGATCGTGCGCTTCTTCCTCGGCGCCTAGGGTTTGGTCAGGCGGCGCGGGCGGCCGCGGTGGCGTGGCCGTCGGCCCAGCGCTGCGCCAGCACGCCGCCCAGCATCAGCTGCAGCGGGTGGTAGACCATCAGCGGCAGCAGCAGCAGGCCCAGCGCAGGGTGTTCGCCGAAGATGAGGGCGGCCATCGGCACGCCGGCGGCCAGCGTCTTCTTCGAGCCGCAGAAGATCACGGCGATGCGGTCGGACGGCGGCAGGTCCAGTGCCCGGCAGGCGACGCGCAGCACCACCAGGGCGAGGCCGAACAGCAGCAGCGAGGCCACCACCACCGCCAGCAGCACGGTGACGCCGTAGCGCGACCAGACGCCGCGCTGCACCGAGTCGCAGAACGAGGTGTAGATGAGCATCAGGATGGTCAGCCGGTCGACCACCTGCACGCCCTTCTTGTGCCGCTGCACGAACGCCGCGCCGATGGGCCGGGCCAGCTGGCCGAGTGCCAGCGGCAGCAGCAGCCACAGGGCCAGGTCGCGCACCACCGGCCCGAAGGGAAAGTCGGCCCCGCCACCGGCGCCGCGGTGCACCGCGAAGGCCAGCCAGGCCGGCGTCAGCAGCACGCCGATGAAGCTGGACAGCGTGGCGTTGAACACCGCCACCGGCACGCTGCCGCCGGCGGCCGCCGTCAGCGCCACCGACGACGACACGGTGGACGGCAGCGCGCAGAGGAAGAAGATGCCCAGCGCCAGCTCGTCGCCCAGCCATCCGCTGCCGCCGCGCAGCACCGCCAGCCCGGCCAGCGGGAACAGCACGAAGGTGCAGGCCTGCACCAGCAGGTGCGCCTTCCAGCGGCTGGCGCCCTGGCGCAGCGCGCCGAAGGACAGCGCCAGCCCGTTGAGGAAGAAGACCAGCGCCACGCCCAGCTTGTTCAGCAGCTCGGGGTAGAGGACGCCGCCCTTGGCCCCGGGCGCGGGCCAGACGAAGGCCAGCACCACGGCCAGCACCATGCCCTTCATGAACCAGTCGAACTTGAATCGCATGGTGGGAGTGTGCGGCAGCGCCCAGACGCGGCAGGTCAGCCGGCCGAGCCGGCCTGCGCCGCCAGCGCCAGCAGCTGCGCGTCGCTGCCCGCCGGCCCGATCAGCGACAGCCCGGCGGGCGCGCCGTCGTCGCCGCGCAGCAGCGGCAGGCTGACCTGCGGCAGGCCGGCCAGGCCGGCGATGGCGGTCATGGAGAGGGTGCGCTGGCGCACGCGGTCGAGGTGCGCGCCGTCGTCGTCGACGCGGGGCGCGGTGGTCGGCGTGGTGGGCAGGCACAGCACGCTGCCGTCGGCGACCAGCGCCTTCACCGCCTCGGCCAGCCGCGCGCCTTCGGCGGCCGCAGCGTCGAAGGCCTCGCGCGTCGTGCGGCGCGCCGCCTCGAAGCGCTCGGCCACACCGGGGCCGAACACCGGCCGGTGCTCGGTGATCCACGGGCCGAGCGTGGCCCAGGCCTCGAAGGCCTGCGCGGTGCGGAAGGCCTCGAAGAAGGGCTGCAGCGGCCCCACCCGCGCCGCGCAGCCGGCGGGCTGCGGCAGCGGCAGCCGGGTGGCGGCCTCGATGGCGCGGCGGGCGATGTCGGGGTCGCTGGCGTCCAGCGCCTCGTCGAGCAGGCGCAGGCGCTGCAGGGTCGGCGCCTGGGCCGGCGGCAGCAGCACCGTGCCCACCGCCTGCAGAAGCTTCGCGTCGCGCGCGAACCAGCCCAGCGTGTCGAAGCGTGGCGCCAGGTGGCACAGGCCGGTCATGTCCACCGCGCCGTGCGTGGGCCGCAGGCCGTACAGCCCGCAGTAGCTGGCCGGCACCCGCACCGAACCGCCGGTGTCGGTGCCGAGGGCGAAGTCCACCAGCCCCGCCGCCACCACCGACGCCGAGCCGCTGGACGAGCCGCCGGGGATGCGGCCCGGCGCGGCCGGGTTGGGCGGCATGCCGTGGTGCACGTTCTGGCCCGCCAGGCTGTAGGTCAGCTCGTCGGTGTGCGCCTTGCCGACCAGCGTGGCGCCGGCGGCCAGCAGGCGATCGATGACGCGCGCATGGCGCGCCGCCGGCGCGTGCGTGCGCCGCCACAGCGGGTGGCCGTTGCCGGTGACGGTGCCGGCCACGTCCATCACGTCCTTGACCGCGAAGCGCAGGCCGTCGAGCGGGCCGCGGCCGGTGGGCGCGAGGTGGACGGGGTCGTCGTGGACGAAACCGTCGGCGAGGGTGGGGGTCGGCGTCATGGGCAGGTTCATTGTCGACAATGCCATGCAACTCCCGGGCCCCGCGGGCGCCGGGGACGAGACACGGTGCACCCGCCAGCGCAAACCCCATGGACGACGACTTCGCCCGACCGGCCTACCTCGGCCCCCTGCCCTCGCACGGGCGCTTCGGCTACCGGCCGATCACCCAGCGACCCGACCACGCCTGGCCCAACGGCGCGCGGCTGGCGGTGTACCTCGGCTTCAACCTGGAGCACTTCGCCTTCGGCGAGGGCCTGGGCGCCAACATCGGCCCGGCCTCGCCGCAGCCCGACGTGCTGAACTTCGCCTGGCGCGAGTACGGCAACCGGGTCGGCGCCTGGCGCTGCCTGGAACTGTTCGACCAGCTCGGCCTGCCGGCCGCGGCGCTGATCAACACCGCCCTCTACGACCACTGCCCCGAGCTGGTGGCCGCCTGCGTGGCCCGCGGCGACGAGCTCGTGGGCCATGGCCACAGCAACGCCGAGCGCCAGGGCACGCTGCCCGAGGCGGCCGAGCGCGAACTGCTGCTGCACTGCCGGCGCGAAATGGAACGGCACAGCGGCGTCGCGCCCCAGGGCTGGCTGTCGCCCTGGATCTCGGAGAGCCGGCACACGCCCGACCTGCTGGCCGAGACGGGCTACCGCTACACCCTCAACTGGTGCCACGACGACCAGCCGGTGCGCATGGCCACCCGCGACGGCACCGCGCTGTGGGCGGTGCCCTACCCGCAGGAGCTGAACGACATCCCGATGATCGTGGCCCGGCAGATGGACGCGAAGGACTTCGCGCAGATGATCGTCGACCAGTTCGACGAGATGCTGGAGCAGGCGCGCGCCATGCCGCTGGTGATGGGCATCGCGCTGCACCCGTACATCGTCGGCCAGCCCTACCGGCTGCGGCACCTGCGTCGGGCGCTCTCGCACATCGCCGCGGCGCGCGACCAGGGCCGGGTGTGGATGACCACGCCCGGCGCCATTTGCGACCACGTGGCGACGCTCAACCTGGACCTGTAGAACCCCATGCCGACGACAACGAGCTCTGAACACACCGACCCCAGCGCGCCGCTGTGGCGCCTGGGCGTGCAGGCCCTGACGCAGGGCTACGCCGAAGGCCGCTTCACGCCGGCGGACGCGCTGCAGGCCGTGCTGCAGCGGCTGCAGGCGGTGCAGCCGACGCTGAACCCGGTGGCCACGCTGGACGCCGAGCGCGCGCTGCAGGCCGCGCAGGCCAGCACCCAGCGCTGGCAGGCCGGCGCGCCGCGGTCGGCGCTGGACGGCGTGCCCGTCAGCGTCAAGGACAGCCTGGTCACCGGCGGCCTGCGCACCACCTGGGGCAGCCGCGTGTTCGAGCAGCAGGTGCCGGTGGACGACGAGCTGCCGGTGGCGCGGCTGCGCCAGGCCGGCGCGCTGCTGTTCGCCAAGACCAACGTCCCCGAGTTCACCGTGCAGGGCTACACCGACAACGGGCTGTTCGGCACCACCCGCAACCCGTGGAACCCGGCGCTGACGCCGGGCGGCTCGTCGGGCGGCGCGGTGTGCGCGGTGGCCAGCGGCGTCGGCCCGCTGGCGCTGGCCACCGACGGCGGCGGCTCCATCCGCCGCCCCGCCGGCCACTGCGGCCTGGTCGGCCTGAAGCCGACCACCGGCCGCATCCCGCGCCACGGCGGGCTGCCCGAGATCCTGCTGCACTTCGAGGTCGTGGGCCCGATCGGCCGCACCGTGGCCGACGTGGCCACGATGCTCGACGTGCTGGCCGGCCCCGACCGGCGCGACGCCGCCAGCCTGCACCTGCCCCCCGCACGCGCCGCGCGCGGCGCCGCCGCGGCTGCGCGTGCTGCACCTGCGCCAGGTGGCCGACGGGCCGGTGGACCCGGTGATCGACACCGCGGTGGCCGAGGTGGCGCGCCGCTTCGCCGCGCTGGGCCACGAGGTGCACACGCAGGACCGCTTCGACCTGCCGGCGGTGATCAACCAGGCCGTGTGGCCGGTGCTTAGCCAGAGCGGCGTGGCCTGGCTGCTGCACGACCGGCCCGGGGCGCTGGACCTCGTCGGGCCCGGTGCACGGGCGATGGCCGAGGCCGGCGCCGCCCTGCCCGCCACCGCGCTGGTGCAGGCGCTCAACACCGCGCGCCGCGTGCAGGAAGCGGTGCAGCGCCTGTTCGAGGACTTCGACCTGCTGCTCACGCCCACCGCCGCCGCCATGCCCTGGCCGGCGACCGAGGTCTACCCGCCGGTGATCGACGGCCGGCCCGCGGGCCCGCGCGGCCACGCCGCCTTCACCGCCTTCGTCAACGCGGCCGGCGTGCCGGCGCTGGCGCTGCCCGCGCCCGCGGCGCCCGACGGCCTGCCGATCGGCTTCCAGCTCGTCGGCCGCCATGGCGACGACGCGCTGCTGTGTGCCATCGGCGCGGCCTACGAGGCGGCGCACCCCTGGGCGCACCGCTGGCCGCCGTCGCCCGGCGACGCATGACGGCATCCGCACCCTGGTGCGCCATCGACTTCGGCACCTCCAACTCGGCCATCGCGCTGCCGGCGGACGGTGAGGCCGGCGTGCGGCTGGTGCCGCTGGAAGGCGAGCACGTCACCATGCCCACGGCCGTGTTCTACGCGGCCGACGAGGAGCGCCCGCACGCGGCGCCGCGGCAGCTCTATGGCCGCGCCGCGCTGGCGGCCTATGTGGACGGGCTGGACGGCCGGCTGATGCGCTCGATGAAGAGCATCCTCGGCTCGCCGCTGGCCGAGCAGCACACCGACGTCGGCGGCGGCCGGGCGGTGCGCTTCCTCGACGTCGTCGCGGGCTACCTGCGCCACCTCAAGGCGGTGGCCGAAGCGCAGGCCGGCCGGCCGCTGCAGCGGGTGGTGCTGGGCCGGCCGGTGTTCTTCGTCGACGACGACCCGGCGGCCGACCACGCGGCGCAGCAGGCGCTGGAACGCGCCGCCCGCGAGGTGGGCTTCGGCGAGGTGCACTTCCAGTACGAACCGATCGCCGCGGCGCTGGACTTCGAGCGCGGCGCCACCACCGAGCAGCGCGTGCTGGTGGCCGACATCGGCGGCGGCACCTCGGACTTCTCGCTGGTGCGCGTGGGCCCGGGGCGCCGCGACCGGCTGGAGCGGCAGGACGACATCCTGGCCAACCACGGCGTGCACACCGCCGGCACCGACTTCGACCGCCGCGTGGCGCTGGAGGGCGTGTACCCGCTGCTGGGCCACCGCGGCCGCAGCCCCGAGGGCCGCGAGGTGCCCAGCCGCGTCTACTTCGACCTGTCGACCTGGCACCGGATCAACACGGTGTACGCGCCGCAGCGGCTGGCCGAGCTGCGCCGCATGCGCGACTTCTACGCCGAGCCGGCGCACCACCGGCGGCTGATGGCCGTGCTGGACGAACGCCTGGGCCATGCGCTGCTGGGCCGGGCCGAAGCGGCCAAGATCGCGGTGGCCGAACACGGCCGCGCCGACATCGACCTTTCGCTCATCGAGCCCGGCCTGCACGTGGCGCTGGACGAGCCGCGGCTGCTGCAGGCCCTCGCCGCCGACCTGGACCGCATCGTCGCCGCCGCCCGCACGACGGTGCAGGACGCCGGCGTGGCGCCGGACGCGGTCGACGCGCTGTACTTCACCGGCGGCTCCACCGGCCTGGGCCCGCTGACGCAGCGCCTGGCGGCGGCGTTCCCGCGCGCCGTGGCGCGGCACGGCGACCGCTTCGCCAGCGTCAGCCAGGGCCTGGGCGAGCACGCGCGCCGGCTGTTTGCGACGGCGTGACCGGGGCGCTTGTCGATCGCACCCCTTCTCGCGCGTCGTGCAACAGCGGGGCGGACGGCCGCCCCGGATCGTTCCAACCCGACGCAAGGAGGCCCAGATGCCGAGGTTCATGGTGATGGTGAAGGCGACGCCGGACAGCGAAGCGGGCGTGATGCCCACCGAGGCCGAGTTCGCCGCGATGGGCGCCTTCAACGAGGCGCTGGTCAAGGCCGGCGTCATGGAGGCGGGCGAGGGCCTGCACCCCAGCTCGCGCGGCGCCCGGGTCGCGTTCTCGGGCAAGGACCGGCGCGTCATCGACGGGCCGTTCGCCGAGACCAAGGAGCTGGTCGCCGGCTTCTGGATCTGGAACTGCGCCTCGCTGCAGGAGGCGATCGAATGGGTCAGGAAGTGCCCGAACCCGATGCGCACCGACTCCGAGATCGAGGTCCGCCAGATCTTCTCGGCCGAGGACTTCGGCGAGGCGCTGACGCCCGAGCTGCGCGAGCAGGAGGAGCGGCTGCGGCAGCAGGTGGCCTCGCGCGCCGGCTGACGCACGCGCCCGCGGAAGAGGGAACGCACGCGGGCCCGGGCAAGTCCCGGGGCTTCGGCGCGGGGTGTGTCACCATCGGCGCTCCCCGATGTCCCAGGGAACCCCGCCCGTGCAGTCCCCCCTCGCAGATCCCCCCGGCAGCATCACGGCCGACGAATCGGTCGACATCGCGGCCGACCTGGCCGCGGTGGCGCGCATCGAAGCCGTGCCGTCCATCCTCAAGGTCATCAACGAGGTGACGGGCATGGGTTTCGCCGCGGTGGCGCGGGTGTCGAACCAGCGGTGGACCGCCTGCGCGGTGCACGACGCCATCGGCTTCGGCCTCAAGGCCGGCGACGACCTGCCGCTGGAGACGACGCTGTGCCGGGAGGTGCGGGTGGCCCTGTCGCCGGTGATGATCGAGCACGTGGTGGAAGACCCCGTCTACCACGACCACCACACGCCGCGCCTCTACGGCTTCCAGAGCTACATCTCGGTGCCCATCATGCTGGGCAACGGCGAGTACTTCGGCAACCTGTGCGCGATCGACCCCAAGCCGGCGCACGGCCTGAAGGCCCGCACGCTCGAGCTGTTCACGCTGTGCGCGCGGCTGATCGGGCAGCAGCTGGACGACGAACGGCGCCACCTGCGCACCGGCGACGCGCTGGCCGAAGCGCTGAGCACCGCCGAGCTGCGCGAGCAGTTCATCGCCGTGCTGGGCCACGACCTGCGCAACCCGCTGAACACCGTCAGGACCATCGCCGCCCTGCTGCAGCGGCCCAACGTGCGCGACCCCCGCCAGCCTGGGCGACATGCTGCTCAAGAGCGTGAGCCGCATGTCGTCGCTCATCGACGACGTGATGGACTTCGCCCGCGGCCGCATGGGCACCGGCATCGAGTTGCGCCTGCAGACCGAGGCGAACGCCGAGCAGGCGCTGGCCGACGTGGTGACCGAGCTGCAGCTCGCGTCGCCAGGGCGGGCCATCGAGGTGCGGCTGGACATCGGCGCGCCGTTGCGCTGCGACGTCTCGCGGCTGCAGCAGCTGCTGTCCAACCTGGTGGGCAACGCGCTGGCCCATGGCGCGGCGGAGCATCCGGTGGTGGTGGAGGGCCGCTCGCACGCCGGCTGGCTGGACCTGAGCGTGCACAACCGCGGCAACGTCATCCCGCCGGGCCAGCTGGGCCGGCTCTTCGAGCCCTACTGGCGCGCCGGCCAGCCCAACCACCCGAGCGAGGGACTGGGGCTGGGCCTGTACATCTGCGCCGAGATCGCCAAGGCCCACGGCGGCCGCATGGCGGTGACGTCCGACGACGCCGACGGCACCCGCTTCACCGCCCACCTGCCGCTGGCCGGGCCGCCGGACTGAGCGGGCGGCGCCGGCGCGCGGCTCGCCGCGCGCGTCGTCAGCGGCGGAACTTGCGCACCAGGTCCTCCACCGTCGGTCCGCCGGCCTGCGCGCCGCTGGACACCTTGATGACGCTCAAGGTTCGCTCGGCGCCGGCCTCCAGCGTCGCCTGGTGCACCGCCTGCAGCAGCGCCCACACCTTGTCCGGCGGCCCCTCGACCACCGTGCCCAGGCCATGCACCTCGTGCTTCAGGCCCGACGCCTGGATCACCGCGATGGCCGCGTCGACGTGCTTGTAGCGGTCGGCGGCGGTGCCGGCCGGCCGCGGGATGACCTGGATCTCGGCCAGCATGTGGCCGCTGGGGGTGGGGGGTGGTGGTGGGCGCCGACGGAGCGGGCTGCGCGAAGGCCGCGGCGCAGGCGGTCAGCGACAGCGCCAGCAGCGAACGGCGGAAGACCGAGCGGGAGAAGAAGGTGGGATGTTGTGCCATGTGCTTCCAGCAGATGGCAGGTCGGCGAGCGCTCAGGGCCGCGCGTGGTGCCCCTTGAGCCTGCTTCCCTGCGCGAGGATTACCTCAATCAGGTTCAAAGGGACTGTCTCAGTCGGCACGAGCCGTTCGGTCGTGCCAACACCCCCAGCGGATGCCGCGCTGGCGCGTTGATGCGACGGGCGAGGCGTGGGAATTGTATGAGTCGCTGTGAGGCAAGAGCCTTATCGCGTCAAAAGTGCGCCCAGTGACCGATCCGGACGGACCGCAGTCACCGGATTCTGCCTATAGAGAAGATCGCAACGGTCGACGACCTGAAATTCAGTTATTGGAGGCATACGGGGCGCGATGATTTTGTCACCGAACAATCCGCTTGTTATAGCGCTGACAGCCGCTCCTCCACGGTTGGTCCAAGACCCTGCATTCGGCCTGAGCCAATTCAACGCGCCATCAACTCAACGCTCTCATGCAATGAGGCGGAAGCCTCACCTATCCGGATGACTGCGCGAACCTCGCTTGACGGTTAGACTAATGGGAGAAGTTGCGGGTCAACTTCAGATATATTGTTTTTCACTAACCGAGCATTCCGAGCGTCAGGGATATAGAGATGACAGTCTCCCAGTACGATCTAAGAAGCGCTGCTGCGCGCAATGTTTCTTTGAGGAATCAGCGAGGCCGAAGCTATGGCCAGAAGACAGGCTTTCTTTGCCACAGCCACAAGGACCGGGACTTTGCATTCGGTCTGCAGCAGTGGCTCAAAGAACAGGGGTTGGCGCTCTACATCGACTGGTTGGACCCATACATGCCTGATGTTCCCGATGCCACGACCGCAGATCGCATCCGCACGGTGATAAAGGGAGTAGACACGTTTCTCTTTCTCGCTACCAATGATTCGATGGGATCTCGTTGGTGTCCGTGGGAGCTCGGATATGCGGACGGCGTAAAGCGTAACGATCAAATTGCGATCGTTGCGACGAGGGACGCCTCTGGCAACTACTACGGCAATGAATACCTCCAGCTCTACCGCAGAATCGACCAATCCGCGGCTGGAAACGCGCTGTACTGGTACCACAAGGGTTCGCAGTCCCCTCAATCTTTGACAAACTTCTGAGCCTATGTCGCCCCAACACGTCATCGATGGGTTCATTAAGGACTTCGTCCAGGACTTGCACAATGGCAGTGCGGCGATCTTCGCTGGCGCTGGCATGTCTAAGAGCAGCGGTTATGTTGACTGGCCTGAGCTGCTACGCGACATCGCACATGAACTTGGGCTGGACGTAGCCAAGGAGCACGACCTCATCTCTCTGGCGCAATTCCATGTGAACAACAAGCGAACTGCCGACGGTCTAGCCAAGAAGATTCTCAGAGAGTTCTCAGAGCAGGCCGAACCGTCCGAGGTGCACGACATTGTCGCGCGGCTGCCGATCTATAGTTTTTGGACCACGAACTACGACACCCTCATTGAAGACGCCCTGCGACGTGCGTACAGAGTGCCGGATGTTAAGTCGCAGGTGGATCAGCTTACCCTCAGCAAGCCCAAGCGAGACGCCATCGTCTACAAGATGCATGGCGACGTCCACATGGCCCAGAACGCCATCCTGTATAAGGAGCAGTACGAGAGGTACTACGTCACTCACGCGCCCTTCATCACGGCGCTAAGCGGTGACTTGGTGTCCAAGACGTTCCTCTTCATCGGTTTCAGTTTTACTGACCCCAACCTCGACTACGTGCTGAGCCGATTGCACGGTGGGGCCACAAGGCGCACCCACTACTGCTTCATGCGCGAGGCACAGCGGGAGGTTGGCGACGACGACGAACTGTTTAGGTACAAGATCCGCAAGCAGGAGCTACGCATTGAAGATTTGAAGCGCTTCGGCATCCAGACGCTGCTGATCGACAACTACTCAGATATCAATCACATTCTGAGGAGAATCGATGGCCTGTACCGAAAGCGTACGGTGTTCTTCTCGGGCAGCGCTGAGGAGTACGGCGACTGGGCTCGTCAAGATGCGCAGAACTTCATTCATGCGGTGGCGGCCAGTTGCGTCCGAGCCAACTGTCGAGTGATCAACGGTTTTGGTTGGGGAGTAGGCAGCGCCGTCATCAACGGCGCCTTGGAGGCGATCTACGGTGACCCACAGAAATACTCAGAGGCTCAATTGATCGTTCGGCCGTTCCCTCAGCATGGCGACAACCTAAAAGACCTGTGGGAGCAGTATCGGCAGCGAATGATCAGCTTGGCAGGCATCGCCTTGTTCTTCTTTGGGAACAAGCGGGAGGGGGACAAGGTGATCAACGCCAATGGCGTTCGACGGGAGTTCGAGATTGCGCTGGAACATCATTTGTTGCCCATCCCAGTTGCGGCTACCGGCTTTATGGCGCAGGAGCTATGGAATGAAATCTCTGCCAACCCAGACGAATTCTACGGTGAGTATAAGTGGGTGGCTCCCATGGTCCAAAAGCTTCTTGATAGGAGGACTCCACCCCAGGATATGGTGAAGACCATTACTGACATCATCAAACAGTTAAACAGATAAGCACCCGGGGGTGCATGAGGGAAGCAAATGGTTCGCAAAGTTTTCTTTAGCTTCAAGTATGACGACGTGCATCGCGCGATGAATGTGCGCAACAGCAACGTTATCGGCGGCGTCATGAAATCGGGGTTCATCGACAAAGCTGACTTCGAGAAGGTCGAACGTGAAGGTGACCAAGCGATCCGAACATGGATCGACAATCAGCTAAACGGCACCACAGTGACGGTTGTGCTAGTAGGCGCCAACACGCACAAAAGCAAATGGGTGAAGTACGAGATTGACCAGAGCATTGCCCGGGGCAACGGCATTCTGACCATCGACATTAGCAAAATCGCCGATCTGCAGGGCATTACGACCAACTGTTGCTCGCTGCGTGTTCCCGGATACAAACACTACTACTGGAACAAGGATGACGGTAGGGCGAATCTTGGCGCTTGGGTTGAAGCCGCAGCCAAAGCAGCCGGCAGATAGGGCCTGTACTGCCGACGGCGGTCAAACTTCCCGTGTGGCCGCTTCACCGCTCCAGGGTGTAGCGGACCTCAGCAACGACTGACTTGACCTCGATCGGCTTCAGCGTCTGGCGGCCACCGCCTAGCGGCCCTTGTGTTGCAACATGGCCCGCGCCTCGTCGGGCATCGCGATGTCCAGCGACAGCTACTCCAGGATGCGGCGGATCCTGCGTACCTGCTCGGCGCAAGAGCGGGCCAGTTGCCCGCGGCCAAGGTACAGACTGTCTTCCAGGTCGACGTGCACGTTGCCGCCGATCACCGCGGCCATGGTCAGCAATGGGCTTTGGTGGCGGCCGGCGCCCCAGCACCGAGAAGCGGTAGCCGTAGTCGCTCCACCTTCTCCCACTCAAACCGCTACGGCTCCTACCCCAACACCAACACGCCCTCGCCGGGGCGGTGGCGCATCTCGTCGAGCCGATCGCAGGGTTGGCCGCCTAAGGCGTCCTGGTCGGGCAGCTAGATGGCCAGCAGCACCAGGCGGCTAAGCGCGTCCTGTCGGTGTGCATGTCGCGGACGTCTCATCGGCCGAGTGCTTGCCGCAGCGGCGCCTCCTCCTCACATGGGGGGCTGTAAGTACGACCGCGTATGGAGCGAGTGAGTGCACTGCGCGCTAATGGAAAAAAGAGGGACCGGCCTAGGGACGCCGGCACCGCCCATTCCGCAGGAGACATCTCTTGAACACCGCCCCCTCGAGCCGCCCTGCCTTTGCGCGCCCGCTGGCCGCCGCCGCCCTGCTGCTTGGCGCCGCCGCCGCCCAGGCCGCGCCCACCTCGGTGCTCTTCGTCGGCAACAGCTTCACCTTCGGCCGCGCCGACCCGGTGATGAGCTACAACCACCAGAACGTGCGCGACCTGACGGAAGGCATGTTGGCCACCAACGCCACCGGCAGCAACGTCTACGAGCCGCGGCCCTGGGGCGGCGTGCCGGGCATCTTCCAGCGCCTGACGTTCCAGGCCGGCCTGGACTACGACGTGGCCATGACCACGCGCAACGCGGCCACGCTGCGCGGCCACATGCTGAACACCAACCCGGCCAACTGGGACCTGCGCAGCAACCTCGCGTCGCAGACCTGGAGCCAGGTGGTGCTGCAGGAGCAGAGCGACGAGGCACTGACCCGCCGCCCTGGCCTGAATTCCAACCCGGCGCGCTTCAACAACTACGTCGACAAGATCAGCGAGTACGTGCAGAACGGAACGGTGGCCACCTACCGCGAGCGCGACTACTACGCCGGCGCCACCAACACGGAGAAGACCAACAACTGCGTGGCGGTCAGCGGTGCCAGCAGCACGGCCTGCAATGCCCAGCGCGGCACGGACGCGGGCCTGTCGGACACCTTTCGGCTGCCCGTCAATCCGAACGCCAGCGCCTCGACCGACGTCTACCTCTACCAGACCTGGGCCCGGCCCGACCTGGTGACCGGCGCCTTCGTCTCCACCACCGACGACGTGACCGGCGTGGTCACGCGGACGGCCACACCGAAGACCACCTTCTTCCCGGACCTGGAGTCGATGACCGAGGAACTGCGCCTGGCCTACGCCGGGGCGGCCACCTTGGCGGGCGACATCACCGGCATCGCGCCGGTGGGCGAGGCCTTCATGCGCGCCGTGAAGGACGGCCTGGCGACGCGCGACTTCTACGCCGCCGATGCGCTGACCGACGGCAAGATCGACCTGTGGTTCGACGACGGCTTCCATCCCAGCAAGTACGGCAGCTACCTCAGCGCGCTGACGCTCTTCGGCACGCTGACGGGGGAGAACCCGGCGCAGTTCGGCTATGGCGAGCTGGCCGCGGCCGAACTCGGCATCAGCGCGGAGGACAGCTGGGCGCTGCAGCGCGTGGCGGCGCTGCAGCTGGGCTTCGCGCCGGCCCTGCCGGTCCCCGAGCCGAGCACGGCGCTGCTCAGCCTGGCGGGGCTGGCCGCGGTGCTCGGTGGTCGGCGTTGGCGGGGTGCGCGCCGCTGAGCCCTGCCACCGTCGGCCAGCTCGGCCCAAGGGCGTGCCGGCGGCAGCGCTACCCGCCCGCCCGGCAGATCTGCAGGAGCGCGACCGCGCCCGCCAGCCACGTCGCGCCGACCACCCACAGCAGCAGCCGATGCGACACCGCCGCCGGCGCCTGGGCCAACCGGCGTTGGCGCAGGCTTCCGGCCAACGCCAGGAGCAGCGCCACCGCACCCAACGCAGTGGCCGCTGCGACGGATCGGCCATCGCCTGAGGCGAGACCCGTCCGCAGCGCGACCATCGCGTTCACGGCCATCAGCAGCGCCGTGCGGCGCCACGCCAGCGCGGTGCGTTCGGGCTGCAGCCCGGCATCTGCGGGCGCCGGCGTCACCACCGCCCGAGCAGCAGCACCGCGATCACCGTGGCGCCGATGACCGTGCTGACGGACAGCAGCAGCCCGACCCGGTCGTGCGGCAGCGGTTGGCCGTGGCGCATGGCGATCTCGTTGGCCCGCCAGCGCCGGTACGCCAGGCCGCACAGCAGGGCGGCCAGCAGTGCCAACGAGGCGGACAGACCGACCAGCACCGGGCGGGGCGTCAGGTGGACGGCCAGTTGCTCGAGCACGACGGCGCCGGCCACCAGCGCCAGCGCGGTGCGGATCCAGGCGAGGAAGGTGCGTTCGTTGGCCAGCGAGAACCGGTAGTCCGGCTCCTGGCCCTCACGGCGCCACGGGGGTGGACTGGGCACCACTGAGTCACCCACGATGCGGCTTCGGCCGTGCGCTGTCGCGTCAGTCCTGGCGCAGGCCGATCTTCTTCACCAGCGCGCCCCACTTCTTCGCATCGGCGTCCAGGCGCGCGGCGGTCTGCGCCTGCGTGGCGGCGATGACCTCCAGGTCGTTGGCGCGCAGCTTCTCGACCAGGTCGGGCTTGCGCAGCGCGTCGGCCATGGCCGCCTGCATCTGGTCGACGGTGGGCTGCGGCGTGCCGCGGGGGGCGAAGAGCACCAGCGAGAACGAGGCCTCGAAGCCGGGGTAGCCCGATTCGGCGATGGTCGGCACCTCGGGCAGCAGGGCCGAGCGCTTCGCCCCCGACACCGCCAGCGCGGTCAGCTTGCCGGCGCGCACCTGCGGCAGCACCGTCGAGCCGGCCAGGAAGCCGCAGTCCACCTGGCCCCCCATCACGTCCTGCATCGCCGGCGCCGGTCCCTTGTAGGGCACGTGGGACATCTCGATGCCGGCGGCGCTGCTGAACAGCTCGGTGGTCAGGTGGCCCGGCGAGCCCGAGCCGCCCGAGGCGTAGCTGGCCTTGCCGGCCTTGGCGCGCTGCACGAAGTCGGCCAGCGTGCGCAGCCCGAGGGCCGGGTGGCACACCAGGATCTGGCTCAGGGTGCTGGCGCGGATCACCGGCACCAGGTCGTCGACCTTGAAGGCCATGGTGCGGTAGACGAACGGGTTGACCGTCACCGTGGTGTCGGTGGTCCACAGCCAGGTGTGGCCGTCGGGCGCCGCGCGCGCCACCTCGGCCGACCCCAGGTTGCCGTTGGCGCCCGGCTTGTTCTCCAGCACCAGCGGCTGCCGCAGCACCGGCTGCATCTTCTCCAGCGCGCCGCGCAGCACGATGTCGCTCGGCCCGCCCGGCGGCAGCGGCACGACGAGGCGCACCGGCCGGTTCGGCCAGTCCGAGGGCGCCTGGGCGCGCGCCGAGGCGACGGGCCCGAGCAGGAGGACGGCGCCGGCCAGCGCCACGGCGCCACGGCGAAGGGACGGAGAAGGAAGGGTGGTCATGGGCATTGCGGTGGGCCTGGGTGTCGGGTGTCAGCGGCTGGGCATGTCGCGCACCGAATAGCCGGTGCTCACCGTCGCGTCCCCGGGAATGGCCGGCAGGCGGTCCTGCCAGTCGCACCAGGCCTGGCGCATGGCCTGCAGCCGCTCGGGCTCGCGCGACGCCAGGTTGGCCCGCTCGCGCTCGTCGAGCTCGACGTTGAACAGGTAGTCGATGTCGTCCACCCGCAGGTACTTCCAGGGGCCGTCGCGCAGGGCCCGCTGGCCGCGGTGCTTCATGCGCCAGTGCAGCGGACGGCGGAACTCGGCGCCCTCTCCCGTCAGCACCGGCCGCAGCGACACGCCGTCGAGCGGGTGGTCCACGGCGGGCGCCACGCCGGCCACGTCGAGCACGGTGGCCGTCCAGTCCATGGTCATGCAGTGCTGCGCGCTGACACGGCCCGGCGCGATGGTGCGCGGCCACTGCGCGATCCAGGGCACCCGGATGCCCCCCTCGGTGAGGTCCATCTTCCCGCCCACCAGCGGCCAGTTGTCGGAGAAGCGCTCGCCACCGTTGTCGCTGGTGAAGACGACGAGGGTGTCGTCGAGCACCCCGCCGTCGTCCAATGCCTGCAGCACGCGGCCGATGCCCTCGTCCATGTGGTGGATCATGCGGGCGTAGGTCTTCACGTTGCCGCCGTGCAGGTGGAACAGGTTGGGCGCGAGCGAGGCGGCCAGGTCCTCGTCGTCGCGGGTCTCCCAGGGCCAGTGCGGCGCGGTGTAGTGCAGGCTCAGGAAGAAGGGCGAGGCCGGCGCTTCGGCCCTCTCGCGGATCCACGCGACGGCGTGGTCCGAGATGAGGTCGGTCATGTACCCCGCCTCCTGCACTTCACGCTCGCCGTCCCACAGGTCCGGGCTGCCGTCGGTGGTGCGGTGGGTGAAGTAGTCGACACCGCCGGACATCAGGCCCCAGAAGTCCTGGTAGCCCGAACGCAGCGGCCCGAAGTGCGGCGGGTAGCCGAGGTGCCACTTGCCGATCAGCGCGGTCCGGTAGCCGGCGTCCCGCAGCAGCGACGGCATCGTGGGGTGCGACGGCGGCAGGCCCAGCACGGCGCTGCCGCGGGTGCGGGCGCTCAGGGGCTCGTCGGCGCCGCCGCGCAGGCGGTACTGGTAGCGGCCGGTCATCAGCGCGAAGCGCGTCGGCGAGCACACGGGCGAATTGGCGTAACCCTGCGTGAAGCGGATGCCGCGGGCGGCCATGGCGTCCAGCACCGGCGAGACGGCGCCGAACGCCGCCGCTCGCCCACCGTAACAACCGAGATCGGCATAACCGAGGTCGTCGGCGACGATGAAGACGATGTTGGGGCGGCGGGCGGAGGTCATCGAGACCACTGTAGATCGACGGGTGGTGCGGCGGCCAATATCAAAATCCGCCGGTCGATGACACGACGGCATTGGTGATGACCCTGCAGCAGGTGCTGGACTTCCTCTCGGTGGCGCAGCACGGCAGCGTCCACGCGGCCGCGCGCGCCACCGGCCAGACGCAGCCGGCGCTGACGCGCTCGCTGCGCCGGCTCGAGACCTCGCTGGGCACCGCCCTGTTCGAGCGCCACTCCGGCGGGGTGCGGCTGAACGAGGCCGGTGTGCGCTTCCTGTCGCATGCACGGCGCCTGTGCGCCGAGGCGCGCCACGCGCAGGAGTCCATCGCGCAGTGGCTGGGCGAACGGCTCGGCCGGGTCACCTTCGGCATCTCGGCGGCGCCCTCGCTGCTGCTGGCCCCGGGGGCGATCCAGCGCTTCCGCGCGGAGTACCCCGAGGTCGAGCTGCGCAGCCACGGCGGGCTGTACCGCACGCTGGCCCCGCTGCTGCGCGACCGGCAGCTCGACTTCGCCATCTGCCCCAGTGCCGCCGGAGGCGATGGACGCCGCGTTCGAGGCGCAGACGCTGATCGACAGCGAGATGGTGGTGGTGGCGCGGCGCGGTCACCCGCTGGCGGCCGCGACCCGGCTGAAGGGGCTGGCCGGCGCGCGCTTCGTCGTCGGGGCGCCACGCGGCCAGCCGGGCGCCGGCATCTTCGACGCCTTCGAGCGCGCGGGCCTGCCGCCCCCGAACGTGGAGCTGCACACGGACGGCCTGCTCGACACCGCCGCCGTCGTCGCCGGCAGCGAGTGCCTGGCCATGATCCCGTCCACCGTGATGCACACCGGCCTGCTGCGCGAGCGGCTCGCCATCGTGCCGATCGAGGACTGGCTGCCGGCCTACAGCGTGTGCCTGCTGCGCCGTGGCGACGTGCCGCCCACGCCCGCCGCGGCCGCCCTGCAGGCCTGGTTCGCCCGTGAGGCGGCCTACTTCAACACCCAGCGCGGGCCGGCCCGGCCGACGGGTGAACCCCCGTCGTCATCGCCCGGCGGCGAAGACGGCGGCGCGCCTTGACGAAGGGCAGCGGCAGCCGCCCCCGAACCGCTCAGCTCAGCAGCAGCGCCACGTCGTCCAGTTCGACGAGCACGTGGCTGCCGAGCGTGCCGCCGCGTGATGCGATGAGGGTGCCGACCTTGCCGAGCGCGGCCATGCGCATCTCGCCGGCCTGCACCGCCGGCCCTTGCACCCAACCGACCAGCCGCTGGACGGCGAGCGCCGCCAGGCCTGCGCCGCCGGGCAGCCGGACCACCAACGCGACCGTCGGCGACGGCGTCGCCCCCGGACAGCGCCGGCAACCGACGCAGCGGGACCAGGCCGTCGCCGACGACGACCGACACGGCTTCACCGTCGGCCAGTCGCCGTGCCAGGTCGGGCGCCAACGGCAGCACCTTCTGCACGGGGCCTGTGGGGGCGGCGCACGCGCCGCCGTTGTCGAACAGCAGGTAGGCCCCGTGCCCGCGCCCGCCGGCCCGCGGCGCTGCTGCGGCCGCGGTTCGCGGGCCTGCAACGGACACGAAGGGGGCGCGGCTGATCTCGGCCTCCGGCAGCGAGCGCAGCAGGCGGTCGACCGCGACCCGCTGGAGCTCGACACCGTCGGGCCCCAGGCTGGGGGCGAAGACCGCACCAGGCTCGTCCGGACCGTCGGCAGGGACCGGCAGCCGGGCGACCTGCAGCACCTCGTCCACGCCGGCGGCGACCTGGCGCTCGCCGTCGGTGAGGATGGCCATCAGCGGGGCGGCCTCGGGGCCCGACGGGCCGCCTGCCAGCGCGCAGAGGTCGACCATCGGCAGCTTGCGACCGCGCCAGCTGCCGATGCCGCGCACCCCCGAGCCGTCGTTCAGGCGAAATTCGAGCGGCACCGCCGGCTCCACCGCCGACACGCAGGCCGCCGGCAGCGCCCACCGTCGGCCGCCCGACCGCACGATCGCATGCGGCTGCATCGGTGCGGTCGCCGGGACCGTCCGCGGCGGCGGCCCGGCGTCCTCGCCCCAAACGGCCGCGAGGTCGAACAGGCGCTGCACTTCCAGCAGCGCCGCCAGGCCGGCATTGCCGACCCATTGCACCGCCGACTGGAACAGCTCCTCGGCATCGTCGTCGCGGTGCACGCGCACCTGCCGCGCCACCGGCAGCACGCCCTGCAGCGATGAGGCCAGCACGCCGATGCGGCGCTGCCCGGCGACCAGCAGCAGCACCAGCTGCGCGGGTGCCGCCGCGTCGTCGCCCATGCCCAGCCAACGGTTGAGGTCGATGACGGCGATCGGCCCCCAAGGGGTGTCGCACGCCCCGGCGATGGCACCGCCCCGCCGTGGCAGCGGCGTCGGCGGCCGGGTCAGCGACACCGCCTGCACCACGTGCTCGGCAGGCACGGCCACCTCATGGCGGCCGATGCGCACTCGGGCGCAGCGTGCGGGAGCCGCCCGGCGCGCCGTGTCGGGCGCGGCGCTCATGCGTGCTGCACGGCGTCCCGCTGCAGTTCCCGCAGCAGCGCCGACACGTCCTGCGTGGCGCTGGACTGCTGAGTCATCGCCTGGTGGATCTCGCCGATGGCCCGGCCGCTGTGCTCGACCTGCTCAAGGATGCGGCGGAAGGCCGCGTCGACCTGCTCGGACAGCTGAGCGCCTTCAGCCACCCGGCTGATGTTCTGGTGAATGATCTTGCCGATCTCCCGCGCCGCCTGGGCCGACTTCTCGGCCAGCTTGCGCACCTCGTCGGCCACCACCGAGAAGCCCAGCCCGTGCTCGCCGGCGCGGGCCGCCTCGATGGCAGCGTTGAAGGCCAGCAGGTGGGTCTGGCTGGCGATCTCGCCGATGGTCTCCACGATGTCGCCGACGTCGGCGGACGACTGGCGAAGGCCGAGGATGGATTCGTGCGAGCGCTGCAGCAGCTCGCTGCCGTCGCCGGCGGCGCGCTGCATCTGCTCGGCCAATTCGCTGGTGCGTCGGGTGCTGCCGGTGACGGACGCGATGGCGGACGTCATGTCCTGCAGCAGCCGGGAGCTGTCCTCCACCTTCTTCGCGACCAGGCGCTCGCGCCGCACCTGCTCGGTGATGTCCATGGCGAACTTGACCACCTTGTAGGGGCGGCCGTCGACGTCCAGGATGGGGTTGTAGGTGGCCTGGATCCACACCTCGGCGCCGTGCTTGCCGAGGCGGCGGAAGCGGCCCGATTTGAACTGACCCTCACCCAGGTCGGCCCAGAAGTCGCGGTAGGTCTGCGAGGTGATGAGCTCCGGCTCGCAGAACATGGAGTGGTGCCGGCCCGCCACCTCCGCCGGCGTGTAGCCCATGGTGCGCAGGAAGTTGGCGTTGGCCTCGAGCACGTTGCCCTGCAGGTCGAAGGCGATCACCGCCTGCGATCGACCCAGCGCGTCGAGCTTGCCCTGCGTCTCGGCCGCGCCGGTCATCTCGGCGGTGATGTCGGTGGCGAACTTGACGATCTTCAGCGGCTTGCCGTCGACGTCCAGCACCGGGTTGTACGAGGCCTGGATCCACACGTCGCGGCCGTCCTTCGCGATGCGCCGGTAGCGGCCGTTGTCCGACTCGCCGCGGGCCAGCCGCTGCCAGAACTGCTGGTATTCCGTCGACCGGGCGTAGGCCGGTTCGCAGAAGATGCGGTGGTGCCGGCCCACCACCTCGTCGTGCGGGTAGCCCAAGGCGGCGAGGAAGTTGTCGTTGGCGCGGAGCACGCGGCCCTCGAGGTCGAACTCGATGACCGCCATCACGCGGTCGATGGCCGCCATCTTGCCGGCGAAGTCGAGCTGCTGGCGGCGCACGTCGGTGATGTCGGTGGCGAGCTTCACCACGCCCGCCGGCCGGCCCTCGACGTCCAGGATGGGGTTGTACGTCGCCCGCAGCCACACCGTCTTGCCGTGCTTGTCCAGCCGCTGGTAGACGCCGGCGTCTCCCTCTCCGGCGCGCAGCCGCTGCCACATCGCCCGATAGGCGTCGCCCTGCGCGAACTCGGGCAGGCAGAACATCCGGTGGTGGCGCCCGACGACCTCGTCGGCCTGGTAGCCCATGCGGCGCAGGAACAGGTCGTTGGCGCGCACGACGTGGCCGTCGAGGTCGAATTCGACCACGGCCTGTGCGGCGTCCAGCGCGGCCAGCAGCCCGGCCTGGCGGGTCACGTCGGCGGCGGCAACGGAGGGAAGGTTGGGGGGTCATGCCAGGAGCGTCTCATTGGACCGGCGCTGCCCGGCCGGCGTGTCAGGGGGACCCGACGGCACGGTCGGGGAGATTCAGTCCCCGGTTATCGGCACTGAATCGCCCGGCTTGATGACCCGGCGGCAACCCCGCAGACGGCGGCTCCGGGCCGCCCGCCCGGTCCCGGCGACCGCCTCAGCCGGCCCGCTTCGGCGCCGACGCAGGCGCCCCCCACGCCGCGGTCACCGCCCGCTCCAATGCACGAACCGCCGCTCCAGCACGATGAACAGCAGGTTCATCGCATAGCCCAGCAGGCCGGCCGTGAAGATGGCGGCGTACATCTCCGGCATCTCGAACACCATCTGCGCGTTGACCACGCGGTGGCCCAGGCCGTCGGTGGAGCCGATGAACATCTCGGCGACGATCACGATGACCAGCGCCAGCGACACGCCGGAGCGGATGCCGACGAAGGTCTGTGGCAGCGACTCCCACACCGTCACGTCGGCCATCACCTGCAGCGGCGAGGCGCCCATCACCTTGGCGGCCAGCAGGCGCTGCTTGCGCGCGTTCATCACGCCGTAGGCGACGTTGAACAGGATGACCAGTGCGGCGCCGAAGGCGGCCACCGCGATCTTGGTCTTCTCGCCGGTGCCGAACAGCACCAGGAACAGCGGGAACACCACCGACGCCGGCGTCGAGCGGAAGAAGTCGATGACGAACTCGATGGCGCGGTAGATGCGGTCGCTGGCGCCGAGGGCGATGCCCAGCGGCACCGCGATGGCGGTGGCGATGGCGAAGGACAGCAGCGTGCGCTTGAGCGTCACCCAGGTGTCGAACGCCAGCGCGCCCTTGCCGGTCAGGCCCTGCCACAGCGCGGAGAACATCTCCAGCGGGCTGGGCAGCAGCAGCGGGTCGACCAGCTTGATGGCATGGGCGAAGGCCCACAGGCCGATGAGGATGGCCACGCCGGCCAGCGGCGTGAGCACCGACTGCAGCCGCGGCGGGATCAGGGGTCGGGCGGTGGTGGTGGTGGTCGTCACGCCAGGCTCCTTCCGGTGCAGGCCTGGAACACCGCCAGGCAGTGCTTCTTCAGCGCGATGAAGTCGGGCTCCGTCAGCATCTCGGCGCGCCGCGGGCGCGGCAGCCGCACGTCGACGAAGTCGGCGATGGTGGTGGGCCGGCGCGTCAGCAGGAGCACCTTGTCGGCCAGGTAGATGGCCTCCTCCAGGTCGTGCGACACCAGCAGCGTGGTGACCCGCCGCTCGTGCAGCACCTTCTGCAGCCGCTCGCGCATCAGCAGCGTCAGCTCGTAGTCGAGCGCCGAGAAGGGCTCGTCCATGAACAGCACCTCGGGCTCCACCACCAGCGCCCGCATGATGGACACCAGCTGCTGCTGGCCGCCGGACAGCTCGTACGGATAGCGCTTGAGGTCGACTTGCACGTCGAAAGCCTCGACCAGCGCCTCCACCCGCCGCAGCCCCTCGGCGCGGGTCAGGCCGGGCAGGAACTTCAGCGGGTAGAGGATGTTGTCCAGCGCCCGCTTCCAGGGGAACAGCGCCTCGCGGTAGTTCTGGAAGACGTAGCCGATGCGGGTGTCCTTCACCTCCTTGCCGTCGAAGAGGATCTGCCCGCCCTCGTGCGGCAGGATGCCGGCCATCATGTTGATGAGCGTGGACTTGCCGCAGCCGTTGGGGCCGAAGACCGAGACCAGTTCGCCGCGCGGCAGGCCGAGGTCGAAGCCGTCGTACACCGGCGCGCCGGCGAAGCTCTTGCGCAGGCCCTCGATGGTGATGTGGGTGCCGGGCGCGAACTTGGTGGCGCGGCGCGGGGCCGGCGCGGGGGCGGCGGCGGGCGCCGGGTCGGGGCGCAATTGCAGGACGGCGGACATCGTGGCGGCCTGGTCTCAGTAGCTCTTCAGCAGCGCCTTGGCGTCGACGCTGCCGCGCACCACGCCCTGGCCGACGCCGATGTCGATGAACTTCTGGAAGTCGGCCACGTCCTGCCCGCCCAGGTCCTTGACCATGGCGAACTTGGCCAGCGGCACGGTGGGCGCCAGGTCGGCGGCGGTGTTCATGTACTTGGGCAGCAGCTCGCGCACCTTGGGGTCGCTGCCGACGTCCTTCACCGCCCGCGCCCAGGCGGTGGCGAAGCGCGCCGCCACCTCGGGCTTCTCGGCGATGAACTTGCCGGACAGCGCGCCGCCGGCGGCGTAGGCCAGCGCGTCCTTGCGGCCGAGCAGGTGGGTGGCGATGACGCCGGCCTCCAGCCGCCGCGCCACGCCCTGCTTGACCATGGTGGACGCCACCGGCTCCAGCGTGTAGCCGGCGTCGAAGGTGCCGGCCTGCAGCGCGCCCAGGTGCACGCCCATCTGCTGCTCCTGGATGGTGTAGTCGCGGCCCTCTTCCAGGCCCACGGCCTTGAGCACCGCCTTGGCCGCGCCCAGGTTGGCCGGCCCCGGCGCCGACAGGATCTTGGCGCCCTTCAGGTCGGTCAGCGTCTTGGCGGTGCTGCCGGCCTTCACCACGAACTGCTCGGTGATGTACTGCGCGTTCTGGCCGTTCAGCGAGATGTAGGCCAGCGTGCCGGCGCGGCGCTGGTTGATGTTGGCGCCCTCCAGCGTGACCAGGTTGGAGGCGCCGTCGATGTCGCCGGCCACCAGCGCCTGCACGGTCAGCGGGTGGGCGTTGAAGACCACGGCCTCGGGCTCGATGCCGGCGTCCTTGAAGTAGCCGCGCTCCAGCGCGACGTAGTAAGGCAGCGCCGAGCTGGACGGGAAGACGCCGATCTTCACCTTGTCCATGGCCCAGGCGGACAACGGGGCGGCCAGCGGCAGGACGAGGGCGGCGGCGACCACCAGGCGACGGGCCAGGCGGCGGGACGGGTGACGGCTCATGTGGCGGTTCCTTGCAGGGCGAGGTAGGGGCGGGGATCGAAGAAGGACTGGCCGGCGACGTAGGCGCGGCCGGGCGACATGTCGGGCGGCGGGCCGGCCTCGGCGCGGCCTTCGAAGGTGAGCTCCAGCTGCACGCCGCTGGGGTCGTAGACGAAGAGCTGCCACAGCGTGGTGCCGGGCACCAGGAACTCGCGCCAGGGCAGGCCGTGGTCGGCGAAGCGCTGGCGGAAGGCGTGGAAGCCGCTGCAGGCCAGCGACAGGTGGTCGATGGCGGCGCTGCCCTGATCGACGGTGCCCGACGGGCCCAGCGCCGGGCCGCCGGCATAGACGTGCACGATGGCCTGGCCGCCCGGCACCGGGCAGGCCAGCCAAGCGCCGGGGTAGCCGAAGTCGGGGCGGTGGATCTCGTGCAGGCCGAGCACCTGGCAGTAGAAGACGCGGGTGGCCGCGAGGTCCGCGGTCTTCACCGCGGCATGGAAGAGGCCTTGCACGACAGCGTTCATGGGTGGGGCTTCCGCAAGTTCCGGTCCATCAGGCGGGGTCGAGCCGCACGTCGGTCCACAGGCGGCGGAAGCCGTCGCGGGACGCCGGCTCGCGCAGCCGCCGCATCTCGGCCGGGCCGTCGGCACCGGCCAGCATGGCGGCGGTGCACTGCAGCGAGAAGTCCATCACCCACTGCACCCGCGGCGCGCGCGCGGCCTCGATGCGGCGGGTGAGGTCGGCCACGTCGGCGGCGGTGAAGGGTCGGCCGTCGTGCGCGTCGAGCGCCTGGCGGATGAGGTGGGCGGCCACGCAGGCGTCCTCCACGGCCTGCGTCGCGCCCTGGCCCAGCGTGGGCACCATGCCGTGCGCCGCGTCGCCGAGGAACAGCACCTGGCCCGAGGGATCGCGGAAGGCCAGCGGCGTTTCCTGCAGCCGGGCCCAGTGGATCTGCTCGTGGTGGGTGGCCAGCTGGTCGACCATCCAGCGCACCGCGGCACAGGGCTCGCCCTGCGCCGGCTGGTAGTGGCCACGCAGGGCCTCGGGCGTGCGCTGGTCGGCGGGGACGTCGGCGCCCGGCTCGATGGGGAAGGAACCGGCGATGTAGACATGACCCGGCGGCACGCGGAAGGCCAGCAGCCGCTTCGCGCCGTTGAACCACCAGCCGTAGTCGTCGATCAGGCCGCCCGCGGTGTCGGGCACCAGCAGGCGGTAGATGGTCACGCCCACATGGCGCGCGGTCCAGGCGCCGGCGAACTGCGGCCGCAGCGCGCTGTAGCGGCCGTCGCCGGCGACCAGCAGGTCGATGCCGTCCTCGCGTTCGACCGCGTCCTGCGGCGTGCGCGACTCGATGAACAGCCGGTCCGGCCGTTCCGGGTCGACGCCGCAGGCCCGCACCGCGTGGCCGAAGCGGGCGATGCCGGCCAGCGGCGCCCGCAGCACGCGGTACAGCTCGGACCAGCGGATGCGGATGCCGGGCCGGTCCGCCAGCTCGGACAGGGGGAAGTCGAACACGGGGGTGCCGTCGACCTGCTGCACCTGCCAGCGCGACCAGCGCCAGCTCGCTTCGCGCACCGCCGCCTCCAGCGACGGGGACAGCTGCGCCAGCGCCTTCATCGCGTTGGGCCCGACGTTGAGGCCGGTGCCGGCCTCGGCGTGTTCGCCGGGCTGGGCGCGCTCGTAGCAGACGAGCTGCACGTCGCGCCGATGGGCCAGCAGCGCGCCGAGGATGCTGCCGGCGACGCCGCAGCCGACGATGCCCACCTTGAGCGTCATGCCAGCGCCTCCGCGGCCGCGATGACGGCGATCAGCCCGCCGCCGTCGGGGCCCTGGTGCTCGGCCCCGCCGGAGACGAAGACGCGGCCGTCGCCGAGCAGGCCGGCGACCAGCCCGCCCACCGCCCCGCGGATGTGGCGCTGGGCGTTGATGTCGGTGTCGTCGAGCATGGTGTGGCGCTGGCCGCGCACGTGGCCGCGGCGGTCGGGCTCGCACTTGACCAGCACGCCGGCGACGCGCGCCGCGTCCTCGGCGGCGGGTTGCAGCCGGCCCTTGAGCAGGCCGAGTTCGTCGAGCACGTCGTGCACCGCCGGCGCGTCGAGCGCGTCGGCCATGGCGCGGTGGGCGATGCGCAGCGGGCCCTGCCAGGCCTGGCTCATGCCCAGCACGATCACCTCGTTGCAGGCCACCTCGACGCCGGAGGACACGCTGGCGCGGTGGCTGAAGCAGCCGAAGTCGCGCAGGGCGGCGTCGGCCAGCGCCTCGGCGTCCAGCGTGGTTTCGCCCAGCGCCAGGGCCACGCCGAAGGCACCGGCCACGCGCGACAGCGCCATCGCCTTGTTCGGGTCGTCGCTCACCGGCGCGAGGCCGGCCGCACGCAGCGGGTTCAACGTGGCCATCGTCAGCGCGGGCACCTTCAGCTGCACCAGGTGCACCTGGTCGGGCCGCTCGAGCGCGGCGTCGGCCATCGCCCGGCGCACGGTCTGCGCCACGCTGGCGATGTGCGCGGCGCGGCCCACGTCCTGCGGCGGCACCGGCTCGCTCATGGCCACGCCGACGGCCAGCGCGGGGCCGCGGCTGGACGCCGCCGCGCGCCGTCGGCCGATCACCAGGTAGTGCGGGCTGAGCACGCCCTCGCAGCCGCCGGACAGCACGCAGGGGATGCGGCGCAGCAGCGCCTCGGCGGGCTCGCCGCCGTGGCGGGCCAGCAGCGCCATCAGGCTCTGGGTGAAGTAGCCGCGGGTGAAGTCGTTGACGCCGCCGTTGCCCTCGGTCTTGCCGATGACGGCGACGATGTCGGCCACGGCCAGGCGCTCCTGCGCCAGCAGCGCGTCCAGCGACGAGACGTCGCCGGGGTGTCGCATGGAAAGTCGGTGCACGAAGGCCTGCATGCGGCTCAGTCTAGGCACCGGGGGTGAGCACGCCCAGCACCGTTTCGGCACACCGGTGGTGCCGAAATGCGCTCACCCCGGGCGCCCCGCCTCGGTGTCCTTCAGCCGCTGGCGCAGCGCCTCGGCGAAGCGCAGCGCCGCGGTCGACAGCGCGCGGCCCTTGCGCGCGGCCAGCACCAGGCGGTTGTGGGCCAGCGCGCGGTCGGTGAGCGGCACCACCACCAGCCCGCCGTCGCGCGCGTCCTTGGTCAGGCCGACCTCGAACTGGAAGCTGACGACGCCGGCCTCCCGGGTGTAGGCCGTCATGGTCTGCACCGACGACGCGACCAGCGCCACGTTGAGCTTCAGCCGGCCCGACTGCAGGGCCTGGTCGATGAGGCGCCGGCCGCGGAAGGACTCGTCGCCGACGGCGACGGGAAAGCCGGCGCAGTCCGACAGGCGCAGCTGCTTGCGGTCGGCCAGCGGGTGGTCGCGCCGCAGCACCGCGCACAGCCGCTGCGGCAGCGACGCCAGCGCCTGCAGCCCGTCGAGCGCCGGCGGGTCGTGCGCCAGCGCCAGCTCCACCTCGTCGTCCATCAGCGCGCGCACCAGCGATTCGGTGCCGCCGGAGCGCACGCGGAAGCGCACCCCCGGGTGGCGCTGCTGGAAGGCGGCGATGGCGCGCGGCAGCAGGTCCACCGTCACCGACTCGGCCGCGGCGATGCTGACCTCGCCGCGCACCAGGCCGCGCAGCTGCTCGATCTGCGAGGTGGCCGCGTCCAGGTGCGACAGGCTGGCCCGCACGTAGCCCATGAAGATCTCGCCGGCGGCGGTGAGCCGCACGCCGGACGGCAGCCGCTCGAACAGCGGCGTGCCGAGCTCGGCCTCGAGCTGCAGGATGCGGCGGTTGAGTGCGGTGGAGGCGATGTGCAGCTGCTCGGCCGCCTTGCGGATGGAGCCGCTGCGGGCCACGGCGTCGAGCGTGGTCAGCAGCACCGGCGGGCGGGCGCGCACGGGCGCGCCGGGCGTGGTGTCGGGCGAGGGCGAGGCCGAGGCGGCGGCCCGGGCCCGGGAGGTGGACGTCGGCATGGGCCGGCGGGGCGCAAGGCCCATGCCAGTCGCCATGCCCGTCGCGCCGCCGGTCGCGGCGACGCTTCGCGGTCAGCCGGCCGGGTCGGGCCGCAGCATGCGCCGCACCATGTCGGCGTAGGCGTCGGCGATGTGCTCGCGGTCCCACTCGCCGCCGGCGCGGTACCAGCGCGCCACCCAGTTCTGCGCGCCGATGATGATGAAGGTGGTGAGCTTGGGGTCGCAGGCGGTGATCGAGCCGTCGGCCACGCCGGCGGCCACCAGGGCGCGCAGGTCGTGCGACAGCCAGTGCAGCGCCTGCGCCACCTCCTGCGCGTGCTGAGGCGTCAGCGTGCCGGGCTCCATCGCCATGAAGGTCTGCACCGGCGAGCCGGTCATGATCATCACCACGTTGCGGACCAGCCGGGCCAGCCGGTCCAGCCCGGTGCCGGGGGTGCCGACGGCCTCGTCGCGGGCCCGCTTGGCCGCCATCAGCGAGCGCACGTGCAGCTTGTAGAGCAGCTCTTCCTTGTTGCGGGCGTAGTGGTAGAGCGCGGGCTTGGTGAGGCCGAGGTCGCGCGCGATGTCGGACAGCGAGGCGCCGTGGAAGCCGTGGCGCAGGAACCAGAGGGCGGCGCATTCGAGCACCGCCTCCTCCTTCAGCTCGCGCTGCGCCTGCGGGCTGACGATGCGCCCGCCCCACGGCCGGCCGCCGTCCGCCACGCTGCCGCCGCCCGCCTGCGCCGCCGCCCGCGGCGGCTGTGTCTGGTCCATCGTCCCGTGCCCTCGAAGCCGGTGGCATGGTAGTGCGCGGGGGCCACGCTGTCCGCTCGGTTCGCCTATTGACCGATCGTTCAATCGCCTGAACACTCGGACGACGCGCCCGCACGAGGCGTTCAAGGAGACGACATGACCCTCGACCGCCGCCTGCTGCTGCAGGGCGCCGCCGGCGCCGCGCTGCTGGGCCCCGCCCACCGCAGCGTCGCCCAGGCGGGCGACAGCGCCCGCATCGTCGTCGGCTTTCCCGCCGGCGGCACCGCCGACACCATGTGCCGCCGGCTGGCCGAACGGCTGCAGCCGGGTTACGCCAAGTCGGTGCTGGTGGAGAACCGGACCGGCGCCGGCGCCAAGCTGGCGGTGCAGGCGATGAAGACGCTGCCGCCCGACGGCAGCGCGATGCTGCTGTCGCCGATGTCGATGCTGTGCATCTACCCGCACACCTACAAGAACCTGGGCTACGACCCGGTGGCCGACCTGACGCCGGTGTCGCTGTCGACCACCTTCGAGTTCGGCTTCTGCGTCGGGCCGGCGGTGCCGGCGTCGGTGCGCAACCTGCGCGACTTCCTGGCCTGGGCCAAGGCCAACCCGGAGAAGGCGAACTTCGCGTCGCCGGCCGCGGGCTCGGTGCCGCACTTCATCGGCGTGCTGCTCGGCCGCGCGGCCGACGCCCAGCTCACCCACGTGGGCTACCGCGGCACCGGGCCGGCGATGATGGACCTGATCGGCGGGCAGCTGGCGGCGGTGTCCGGCCTCATCGGCGACATCAACGCGCAGATGTCCAGCGGCCGGGTGCGCTTCCTCGGCGTCTCGGGCGCGCAGCGCAGCCGCTTCGCGCCCGACGTGCCCACTTACGCCGAGCAGGGCTTCAAGGACATCGTCTTCGGCGAGTGGTACGCCATCTACCTGCCGCCCGGCGCGCGGCCGGAGGTGGTGCGCCGGCTCAACACCGCGCTGGTCACGGCGCTGGCCTCGCCGGAACTGGCGCAGGCCGTCTCGCTGATGGCGCTGGAGCCGGCCTCTTCCACCCCGGCCGAACTGCAGGCCCGCATCCAGGCGGAGACGGAACGCTGGGGCCCGATCGTGCGCTCCATCGGCTTCTCCGCCGACAGCTGACCCCTTCGCACCGCAGTTCGACATGACCGAAGACCTCGACGGCGTCGCCGTGGTCGGCGGCGGGCCGGTGGGCCTGCTGACCGCGCTCATCCTCGCCCGCGCCGGCATCCACGTGACGCTGCTGGAAGCGCAGGCCGACATCCTGCGGTCGCCGCGCGCCATCGTCTACCACTCGTCGACGGTGCAGGCGCTGGCGCGGCTGGGCCTGCTCGACGACGCGCGCGAGCAGGGCATGCTCAAGCAGGACTACCAGTTCCGCCTGGCCGACGGCACGGTGCTGGCGCGCATGGACATGTCGGTCATCGCCGGCGACACCGACCACCCCTACAACCTGCACCTGGGACAGGACCGGCTGGCCGACATCGTGCTGCGCCACCTGCTGCGCACCGGCCATGCACGGGTGCGCTGGCACCACACCGTCACCGCCATCACCCAGCGCGACGACCGCGTCGAGGTCGCGGTGGACACGCCCGCCGGGCCGCAGACGCTGCGCACCCGCTGGCTGGTCGGCGCCGACGGCGCGCGCAGCGGCGTGCGCGACGCGCTGGGCCTCGAGTGCAAGGGCATCACCTGGCCCGAGCGCTTCGTCGCCGTCAACCTGCACCACGACTTCGAGCGCCACGGCTACGCCCGGGCCAACTTCGTGCTCGACCCGGTGGACTGGTCGATCATCCCCATCCTCGACAAGCACAGCGGCTGGCGCGTGACCTACGGCGAGGACCCGGCGCTCACCGAGGCGCAGGTGGCCGAGCGCGCGCCCGAACGGCTGGCCCGCCTGCTGCCGGGCGGCGACGGCCACGTGCCGATCGACCGCATCGCGCCCTACCGGGTGCACCAGCGGGTGGTCGACCGCATGCGCGTCGGCCGCGTGCTGCTGGCCGGCGACGCGGCGCACATCACCAACCCCTGCGGCGGGCTGGGGCTGACCAGCGGCCTGCTCGACGCGGTGCACCTCGGCGACGCGCTCGCGGCGGTGGTGCATGGCCGCGCGCCGGAGGCGGCGCTGGACGCCTATGCCCGCGAACGGCGCGACATCTTCGTCAACATCACCTCGCCCACCGCCAGCGAGAACAAGCGCCGCCTGATGGAGGCCGACCCCGCGCGCCGCGAGGCCGACATCGCGCGGCTGCGGCAGCTCAACGACGACGTCGAGCTGCAGCGCCAGGCGCTGCTGCTGTCGACCCGGCTGGTGAGCAAGCCCTACGACTTCGCCACCACCACATGAGTCCACCATGGTGAACCCGCGCCCCGCCGACGCCCCGGCGCCCGACATCGCCGCCGTGCAGGTGGCGGTGCGCGGCCTGGGGGCGCGTTTCGACGACGAGGTGCTGCAGGCGACCAAGGCGCTGTACGCCCCCTTCCGCCAGGCCGTGCCGGCGGGTGTGGCCCTGCGCCGCGACCTGGCCTACGGCCCCGACCCCCGGCAGCGGCTGGACCTGTACCGGCCGGCCGGCGGCGCGCCGGCGCCGCTGCTGCTGTACGTGCCCGGCGGCGGCTTCACCGGCGGCGACAAGGACGGCGGGGACGGGGTCTACGGCAACGTCGGCGCCTACTTCGCGGCCCGCGGCTGGCAGGTGGCGGTGATGAACTACCGGCTCGCCCCCGCCCACGCCTGGCCCGCCGGCAGCGAGGACGTGGCGCGGGCGATCGACTGGCTGCTGCAGCCCGGCCACGCCGAGCTCGGGCCGACCGGGGCGAGCGGGCCGGCGGCGGGGCTGGTGGCCTGGGGCCAGTCCGCCGGCGCGGCGCACCTGGCCGGCGTGGTGTTCGATCCCCGCTTCGCGGGCGCGGCGTCGCGGCTGCGGGCGGCGCTGCTGATGAGCGGCCTGTACGACCCGCAGGCGCCGTTGCGGCCGGGGCCGCTGGCCTACTACGGCGACGACGACGCCGCCTGGCCGGCGCGCTCGCCGCTGCGCGGGGCCCGCCCGGGGCACGCGCCGGTGCTGCTGAGCGTGGCCGAGTTCGACCCGCCCGACATGGCGCGGCAGACGCTGCAGCTGGCCGACCGGCTGACGGCGCTGGACGGCCACTGCCCGCCGCTGCTGCAGCACGCCGGGCACAACCACGTGTCCACGGTGCTCAGCGTCGGCACGCCGCAGGACGACGTCGGCCGCGCGCTGCTCGGCTGGCTGGGGGCGGCCGCCGCGCCGCGCTGACGACCACGCGGGCGCCATCGGGGCGCCAGCCGGGGCGGCCTGGGCGGACGGCGCTCGGCGGCCTGTGGGCCGCGCGCCACGGCGGCCTCCCCCGTTGGGGGGACAACCCTTTTTGGGTGTAGCGGCCAGGGGGTCGGCCCGGTCACCATTCGTGGACTCAGGGACACGAACAGGGGCCGACCATGGACCACCACCACACGCTCACCCACCAGCTGCTGCAGCGCGCCGTCGAGCAGGCGCTGGTGCTGGAAGGCCTGGACCTGGCCCTGTTCGAGGTCGAGGTGGCGCAGACCGAGCCGCTGTTCGACCCCACCATCGTCATCCGCCGGCTCGGCGCACAGGAGCGGCTCTACGTCGGCGGCGCCCAGTGGCGGCACGACCTGCGGCAGGACATCGCGTCCGGCTGCTTCCGGGCGCCGCTGGACGGCGAACCGTCGCAGGGGTCGGGCCGGGCGGCGCGGCCGTCGGCCGGCGGCTGGCGGCGGCTGCCGCAGCTGCTGCTGCGCCGACGCGGCGTGTCGGCCGGCCTGGCCTGAACGGACGACGTCCCTGCCCGGCCGCGTCAGCCCGGGCCCAGCGCCGCCAGCAGGGCGGCCACGTCGACCGGCTTGACGAGGTGTTCGTCGAAGCCCGCCAGCCGCAGCCGCTCACGGTCCTCCGGCCGGCCCCAGCCGGTGACGGCGACGAGGCGCACCGCGGCGCCCCAGGGCTGCCGCCGCGTCCAGCGGGCGACTTCCTCGCCGGTGGCGCCCGGCATGCCGATGTCCAGCACCATCACCTGCGGCCGCCACTCGGCCGCCACCGCCTGCGCCAGGCGGCCGTCGCTGGCGGTGCGCACGGTGTGGCCCTCCAGGCCGAGCACCAGCGCCAGGCTGTCGGCGGCGTCGGGCTGGTCGTCGGCGACCAGCACCTTCAGGCCCGGACCCGCCGCCGGCGGCACCGGCGACGCTTCGGTGGCCGGTGACCCCCGTGGTCGGGCTCCCCGAGCACCGGCAGCCGCACCTCGACCCGGGTGCCCTGGCCCTCGCCCCGGCTGAAGGCGCGCGCCGTGCCGCCGTGCAGCTGCACCAGCTGGCGCACCACCGCCAGCCCGATGCCCAGCCCGCCGGGGGTGTGGGCCGTCGGCCCGGCCTGCACCTGCACGAAGGGCTCAAAGACGTCGCTGAGCATCGCGGGCGGGATGCCGGGGCCGTCGTCGACCACCCACAGGCCGGCCCAGCCCGGGGCCTCGCGCAGCCGCGCCGCGCCGGCGTCGACGCGGCCGCCGGCGGGGGTGAACTTCAACGCGTTGTGCAGCAGGTTGTCGATGACCTGCTTCAGCCGCAGCGGATCGCCGTGGACGGTGACCGGCGCGGACCCGGCGCCCAGCCGCAGCTGCAGCCCCCGCGAGCGGGCCAGCGGCTGCAGGTCGTCCACCGCATGGCGCACCAGCGCCAGCAGGTCGGTGGGCGCCGGCCGCAGCTCGATGCGGCCGCTGCCGATGTGGCCCAGGTCGAGCAGCTGGTCGAGCAGCGCGCCCATGGCCGCCACCTGCCGTTCGATGACGCCGCGCGCCGAGGCGACGACCGTCGGCGCGGCCCGGTCGTCGAGCAGCCGGGCGGCGTAGCGGATGGGCGCCAGCGGGTTGCGCAGCTCGTGGCCGAGGGTGGCGATGAACTGGTCCTTCTGCCGGTCGGCCTGCCGCAGCCGGGCCTCGGCCTGCTTGCGCGCGGTGATGTCCTCGACCACGCCGACCACCCGTCCGCCGCCGTCCGGGATGCCGGCGACGCGCAGCCAGCGCAGGCCTTGCGGCCCCTGCAGGCGGAAGTCCTCGTCGAAGCGGGCGACGCCGCTGGCCACCGCCTGCACGTGCGAGCGCAGGCGGGCCGCGTCGTCGGCCGGCGCCTGCCGCAGCAGCCAGCCGACGTCGAGCCGCCGCCGGCCGGCGAACAGCCCCGAGGCGCCGCCGTGCACCGTCAGCCGCTGGCGCGCGAGGTCGAGCTCCCAGACGTCCATCGAGGCCGACTGCGTCGCCAGCTTCAGCAGGGCCTCGCTGCGCTGCAGGGCGGCGGCGGCGAGCGCGGCGTCGCGCCGCCGGTCGCGCCGCTCGAGGGCCGCCCGCACCGCATAGGGCACGCGGGCATAGTGGCGCGGGCCCTTGATGAGGTAGTCGTCCACGCCTTCGCGCAGCGCCTCGGCGGCCACCGCCTCGCTGCCGCTGGCGGTGAACAGCATCACCGGCAGCGCCGGCCGCTCGGCCCGCAGCCGGCGGAACACGTCGAGCCCGGTCGACCAGTGCAGCTGGTAGTCGGTCACCGCCACGTCCCAGTCGCGGCCCGCCGCCAGCAGGACGTCCAGCTCGCCGGGCCGGCCCACCTCGTCGGCCGTGACCTCACCCAGCACGCGGCGCACCTCGCGCAGCGCCAGCGCCCGGTCGTCGGGGTTGTCGTCGATCAGCAGCAGGCGCAGCGTCATGGCGGTCAACCGACGAGGGCCCGGTGCTGCCGCAGCCAGAAGCCGAGCGTGGCGTCGACCATGGCCTGCAGCGCCTGGCTGCCGCCCGGCTTCTGCACGTAGGCGTTGGCGCCGGCGGCCAGCGCGGCGACCACGTCCTCCGCCTCGCCGGAACTGCTCATCACGACGACGGCCAGGCCGGTCAGCGCCGGCTCGCCGCGCAGCCATTGCAGCACCTCGCGGCCGCTGCGTCGCGGCAGCTTCCAGTCGAGCAGCAGCAGCCGCGGCAGCGGGAAGCGCTGGCGGTCGGCATAGTCGCCGCGGCCATCCAGGTAGGCGCAGGCGGCCTCGCCGTCGGCCAGCGCCTGCAGCTGCGTGCCGACGGCCGAGCGCTGCAGCGCGCGCCGCAGCAGCAGCAGGTCGTCCGGGTTGTCCTCGACCACCAGCAGCGTGGGCGGGCGCGGCGACGGCACGGCGCTCACCCGCGGCCCTCCTGCGGCGCGGCGCGCAGCCAGACCTCGAAGCGGCTGCCGGCGCCGGGCCGGCTGTCCAGCCGCACCTGGCCGCCCATGCGCTCCACCGCCTTGCGCACGATGGCCAGGCCGATGCCGGTGCCGGCGTACTGCTCCTGGCCGTGCAGCCGCTCGAAGACGGCGAACACCCGTTCGTGCTGGGCGGGGTCGATGCCGATGCCGTTGTCCTGCACGCTGAGCGCCACGCCATCGCCCTCGCGCCGGCCGCTCACCCGCACCTGCGGCCGCACGCCGGGGGCGACGAACTTGACCGCGTTGGCCAGCAGGTTGGCCAGCACCTGGCCGAGCGTCGGCGGGTGCGCCCACACCACCGGCAGCGGCGGCTCGACCTGCACCTCGCCGCCGCTGCGCTGCAGCTCGGCGCGCAGGTCCTGCAGCACCGACTCCAGCAGCGGCTGCACCGCCACCGGCTCCAGCCGCAGCGCGGTGCGGGCGGTGCGGCTGTAGGCCAGCAGGTCGGTGACCAGCCGGTCCAGCCGGGCCGCGCTGGCGGCCAGCCGCTGCGCGAAGTCGCGGCCGGCGTCGCTCAGGCGCGCCTGCTCGTCCTCCAGCAGGGCGCCGGCGAAGCCCTCGATGTTGCGCAGGGGCGCCCGCAGGTCGTGCGCCACCGTGCGCGCGAAGTCCTCCAGCTCGGCGTTGGCGTCGGCCAGCTCGGCGGTGCGCTCGGCCACCCGCCGTTCCAGCAGCTCGGCGGAGCGGCGCAGCTGGTCGTTGGCGTCGCGCAGCGCCTCGGCCTGCACCTGCAGCGCCTGGCGCGAGCGGTGCAGCTCGTCGCGCTCGGCCGACAACTGGCGGGCATGGCGGGTGGCGCTGCGGTTCAGCCCGAGCAGCAGGCCGAGCGCCAGCAGGGCGGTGCCGGCCGCGGCCGCCGTGCCCTGGGCGCCGGCGCGGCGGGCGCTGCGCAGCCGGTCCTGCAGCAGGCTGTCCTCGGCATGGCGCATGGCCACCAGCTGTTCGCGAAGCGCCATCGACTCGGCCCGGCCGCGGGTCGCCACCCGCACCATGGCCTCGTCCACTCGGCCGGCATCGCGCAGCCGGCGGCCCTCGTCCATGCCGTCGAAGCGCTGCGCCAGCGCCTGGCGAAGTTGCGGCAGGCGCTGCTGCTGCCCCAGGTTGTCGCGGGTGAACTCGCCGATGGCCTGCAGCTCGACCTCGGCCAGCGCACGGGCCTGCGCATAGTCGTCGGCGAAGTCGAATTCGCCGGTGAGCAGGTAGGCGCGCTGGGCGCTCTCCGCGCTGTTCAGGGCGGCGGACAGGTCGCCCAGCCGGGCGATGGCCTCGTGCGTGTGCGCCACCCAGCCGGCGGTGGCGCCCTGCACGCGCACTGCGGACACGGTGAGCGCGCCGGCACCGGCCAGCACCAGCACCGCCACGGCGGTGGTGGCGCGCAGCAGCGCGAGGCCTTGCATGCGCCCGGGCCGCAGGGCGTCAGTCCTGCCGGCGCGCGATGGCGCGGGCCAGCTCTGCCTTGGTCATCGTCGAGCGGCCGCGGATGCCCAGCGTGCGGGCGCGCTCGTACAGCGCATCGCGGCTGTGGCCCCGCTCGTCGACGCCGCCGGCGGTGGACCGGTCGGACCGCCGGGCCGCCTCGCCCGACCGCGCGGCCTGCGCGTCCGACGGGCCCTTGCGGGACTTCGGCTCCCAGTGGTCGCCCACCTTCTCGAAGCCGTGCTTCAGCGAGGCATAGGCGGTGCGGCTGGCGCGTTCGCCGGGGCCGTAGGTCTGCTCGGCGCTGCGCAGCGTCTTGGCGTAGGTGCGCTGGGCCGGCGCCGGCGACCGCGCCAGCGTGCCGGGCAGCGCGACCCCGTCCTGCTTCTTGGGCATGGGCACTCCTTTCGATCTGCCCCTCCCTTGGGCAAGCGTTGTTCCGCCGCCCCACAATCGCCCGCCGAGTTCCGTTCCCCTTCACGCCATGACCGACCTGTCCGCCTTCCCCATCACCCGCAAGTGGCCGGCCCGCCACCCCGACCGGCTGCAGCTGTATTCGCTGCCCACGCCCAACGGCGTGAAGGTGTCGATCGCGCTGGAGGAGACCGGCCTGCCCTACGAGCCGCACCTGGTGCGCTTCGACCGCGACGACCAGATGACGCCGGAGTTCCTGTCGCTGAACCCGAACAACAAGATCCCGGCCATCCTCGACCCGCAGGGGCCGGACGGCCGGCCGTTCACGCTGTTCGAATCGGGCGCCATCCTGGTCTACCTGGCGGGCAAGACGGGGCAGCTGATGCCCGCCGACACCGCCGGCCGCTACCAGTGCCTGCAGTGGGTGATGTTCCAGATGGGCGGCATCGGGCCGATGTTCGGCCAGGTGGGCTTCTTCCATAAGTTCGCCGGCAAGGACTACGAGGACAAGCGGCCGCGCGACCGCTACGTCGCCGAGTCGCGGCGGCTGCTCGGCGTGCTCGACGGGCACCTGAAGGGCAAGGACTGGATCCTCGGCAAGGCGTATTCGATCGCCGACATCGCCACCTTCCCCTGGATCCGCAACCTGGCCGGCTTCTACGGCGCCGGGGAACTGGTCGGCTTCGACGACTTCAAGCAGGTGCGGCGCGTGCTGACGGCCTTCCTCGAACGGCCCGCGGTGCAGCGCGGACTCGAGATCCCGCAGCGCCCGGCCTGACACGCACACCACCGTCCATGCACCACGACATCAGCCTCATCACCACCCTGGCGGTCGGTTTCGGCCTCGCCCTGCTGCTCGGCGTCATCGCCGTGCGGCTCAAGCTGCCGGCGCTGGTCGGCTACCTGCTGGCCGGCGTGGCCATCGGCCCCGGCACGCCGGGCTTCGTCGCCGACGTCGGCCTGGCCGGCCAGCTGGCCGAGGTCGGCGTCATGCTGCTGATGTTCGGCGTCGGCCTGCACTTCTCACTCGACGACCTGCTGGCGGTGCGTCGCATCGCGCTGCCGGGTGCCGTCGTGCAGATCGCGGTGGCCACCGCCATGGGCTTCGGCCTGGCGCAGTGGTGGGGCTGGAGCGTCGGCGCCGGGCTGGTCTTCGGGCTGGCGCTGTCGGTGGCCAGCACCGTGGTGCTGCTCAAGGCGCTGGACGCGCAGGGCCTGACCGAGACCGGCAACGGCCGCATCGCCATCGGCTGGCTGGTGGTGGAGGACCTGGCCATGGTGCTGGTGCTGGTGCTGCTGCCGGCGCTGTCGGGCGTGCTCGGCGGCAAGACCGACGGCCACGCCGGCGGCAGCCTGGGCTGGACGCTGGCCAAGACGCTGGCGCAGGTGGTGGCCTTCGTCGTGGTGATGCTGGTGGCCGGCCGCCGGGTGCTGCCCTGGCTGCTGTGGCAGGTGACGCGCACCGGCTCGCGCGAGCTGTTCACGCTGTGCGTGGTGGCCGCGGCGCTGTCCATCGCCTACGGGGCGACGGCGCTGTTCGGCGTGTCGTTCGCGCTCGGTGCGTTCTTCGCCGGCATGGTGCTGCGCGAGTCGGAGTTCAGCCACCGCGCGGCCGACGAATCGCTGCCGCTGCGCGACGCCTTCGCGGTGCTGTTCTTCGTCTCCGTCGGCATGCTGTTCGAGCCGCGGGTGCTGGTCGACGAGCCGCTGAAGGTGCTGGCGGTGGTGGCCGTCATCGTGCTGGGCAAGAGCATCGCGGCGATGGCGGTGGTGCTGCTGCTGCGCTACCCGCCGGGCACGGCGCTGACCGTGTCGGCCAGCCTGGCGCAGATCGGCGAGTTCTCCTTCATCCTGGCCGCGATGGGGGTCGCGCTCGGGCTGCTGCCGCCCGAGGGGCAGAGCCTGATCGTCGCCGGCGCGCTGATCTCGATCGCCGTCAACCCGTGGGCCTTCCGCGCGGCGCGGCCGCTGCAGACCTGGCTGCAGACGCGCTCGGCGCTGGCGCGCCGGCTGGCTCAGCGCGACGACCCGCTGTCGGAGCTGCCGCCGGCCACCGAGGCGCAGTACCTGTCGCGCCAGGTGGTGGTGGTCGGCCATGGGCGGGTGGGCAAGCGCATCACCGCCGCGCTGCAGGCGGCCAAGGTGCCCTTCGTCGTCGCCGAGCGCCACCGTGAGCGGGTGGAGCAGCTGCGCGCCGAGGGCCTGCCGGCGGTGTGGGGTGACGCCGCCGAGGCGTCGGTGCTGATCCAGGCGCACATCGCGCGCGCCCGGCTGCTGCTCATCGCCACCTCCGACGTGGTGGGCGTGCGGCAGATGATCGAGACGGCGCGGCAGCTCAACCCGTCGATCGAGATCCTGGTGCGGGCCCACAGCACGGAGGAAGTGCAGTGGCTGTCCGCCGAGTGCGGCGCCACCGCCTTCCTCGCCGAGGACGCGCTGGCCGCGGCGATGGCCGAGCGGGCCACCGCGGTGCCGCCGATGCCGGTGCCGGGCGCCGCGCCGGCCTGAGGCCGCGGGCCGGGGCGGAAGCGCCCCCGCGGGCCGGGGCACGGGAGCGCTCCCGCGCTCCCGTTGGGCGTCAGGCGGGCGTGGCCGCCGTGCGCGGGGCCGCCGGCGCCACCGGGGTCGCCTTCTCCTGCGCGATCAGCCGCTCGATCACCCGGCGCGACTGCACGCCGCCGGCGTCGATGTTGAGCATCAGCAGCTGGCGGTCGGGCCAGGTGAGCAGGTTCTTCTGCTGCCGCTCCAGCATCTCCTGGTCCTCGGCGAAGACCTTGCCCTGGCCCTCGCGGATCTGCGCCGTGAGCGCCTTGTCGTGGGCCTGGAAGCGGCGGGCCATGCCCCAGAAGTACCAGATCGAGGTCTCGGTCTCGGGGGTGATGAAGTCGACCACGATGCTGGAGGCCTTCTTGTCCTCCGGGGCGTCGTAGCCGCCATGGCCCATCAGCGCCACGCCGACCTCGATCATCACGTGGCTGGGCGGGCTGAAGCGGCAGATCTGCCAGCGGTCGACCGGCTGGTCGTCGGGCAGGTGGTTGCCGCGCAGCGCCATCTTCCAGAAGGGCGGCGCCTCGATGCCGCTCATGAAGCGGCTGGTGATCACCTCGTCGCCCTCGACCTTGGTGGTGCAGGGCGTCTCGTCGATCTCCTTCTGGCCGATGCTGGTGGCGTGCACGTAGGTCTCGTGCGTCAGGTCCATCAGGTTGTCGACCATCAGGCGGTAGTCGCACTGGATGTGGTACAGGCCGCCGCCGTAGGCCCAGTCGGGGTTGTCGGCCCAGTGCAGGTGGTGCACCTTGGCCGGATCCGCCTGCGCCGGGTCGCCCGGCCAGACCCAGACGAAGCCGTACTTCTCGACCACCGGGAAGGCGCGGATGGGCGGGAAGCCACGCACCCGCTGGCCCGGCATCGCTGCGGTCTTGCCGTCGCAGCCCATGGCCAGGCCGTGGTAGCCGCAGACCAGGTTGCCCTGGTCGACGTACCCCAGCGACAGCGGCGCGCCGCGGTGGGGGGCAGAAGTCCTCGAGCGCGGCCACGCGGCCTTCTGCGGCTCGGTAGATCACCATTCGCTCGCCGCAGATGCGGCGGCCGAGCGGCTTCTCATCGATTTCCTGGGGGGTGCACGCGACGTACCAAGCGTTGCGGGGCCACATAAGATGTCTCCTGCAGGCAGCACTAATGGATCCAATCATGCCAGATGATCAAGAAGTCGACGCCAAAAACCTTCCAGTTGGATCCATTAACGACGCCGACCCCGTGAGCACCGCACGCCCGGACCCAGCATCCACCGTGCCGGCCCGCGACCTGGCGGGCGCCGACGGCGACGACGAGGACGATGCCGACGTGGAGGGCGCCGACGGCCCGCGCCCCGGCACCACCAGCATCGTCGCCGCCTTGCGGCGGCTGATCATCGACGGCCGCTACCGCGCCGGCGAGCGGCTGGCGGAGAACAGCGTGGCGGTCGCGCTCGGCGTGTCGCGCACGCCGGTGCGGTTGGCCTTCCGCACGCTCGAGCAGGAAGGGCTGCTGCAGAAGGCGGGCAAGCGCGGCTTCGTCGTGCGCGCCTTCTCCGAGCACGACGTGATGTGCGCGCTGGAGGTGCGCGGCGTGCTCGAAGGGCTGGCCGCGCGGCGGCTGGCCGAACGCGGTCTGCCGGACGAGGTGGCCGCGGCGCTGCAGTCCTGCATCGAGGACGGCGAGCGGGTGCTGGCCAAGGGCTGCCTGCTGCCGGAGGACATCGCCACCTGGAGCGACCTCAACGACCGCTTCCACAGCGCCATCGTCGGCGCCGACGCGAGCTCGGTCATCGCCGAGGCGATCGCGCGCAACAACCACCTGCCGTTCGCCTCGGCCGACTCCATCATCATCGACCCGCAGGCGCTGGACCGCGAGTTCGAGAAGCTGCGCTTCGCCCACCTACAGCACCATTTGGTGCTCGACGCGCTGCGTCGCGGCGAGGCGGCGCGGGTGGAGATGCTGATGCGAGAGCACGCCTACATCGGCCTGCGCTACGGCGCGCTGTTCGGCGTGTCGGTGGACCTGTCGGGGCGCGCCGGCCACGGCTGAGGCGGCCGCAGCGGCCGCGGCGTCAAGCGATCACGCCGTGCGGCGGCCGAAGGCCGGCAGCCGGGCGCCGCACTGGTGGCAGTGGCGGGCGGTGTCGGTGGCGGCGGCGGTGTCGCACGCCGGGCAGCGGCGGGCCCGGCTGTTGTGGCGGCGTGCCAGCGTCATCTCCGCGGTGACGATGCCGGTGGGCACCGCCAGCACGCCCCAGCCGAGCAGCATCATCACCGAGGCGATCAGCCGGCCGACCTCGGTCTTCGGCGTGATGTCGCCGTAGCCGACGGTGGTCATCGTCGTCACCGCCCAGTACATCGCCATCGGGATGCTGGTGAAGCCGTTGGCCGGCCCCTCCAGCACGTGCATCACGGTGCCCATCACGAGCACCACCATCAGCACGAAGGACAGGAACACCGCGATCTTGCGCGCGCTCGCCCGCAGCGCCTCGGCCAGCATCGCCGTCTCGCTGAGGAAGGCGGTGAGCCGGAAGATGCGGAACACGCGCAGCAGCCGCAGCACGCGCACGTCGATCAACAGGTGCGCCTCGGGCACCACCGCGGCCAGGTAGGTGGGCAGCAGGGCCAGCAGGTCGATGACGCCGTAGAAGCTGGTGACGTAGCGCAGCGGCCGCTGCACGCTGGCCAGCCGCGCCAGGTACTCCAGCGTGAAGAGCGCGGTGAACCCCCACTCCGCCGCGGCCAGCAGCCGGCCGTGGCGCTGCGCCAGCGGCTGCACGCTGTCGACCATCACCACCGCGATGCTGGCGAGGATGGCGACGATGACGGCGATGTCGAAGGCCAGCCCGGCCCGCGTGTCGGCCTCGAAGATGACGGTGTGCAGCCGCCGTCGCCAGCCTGCCGGCGGGCAGCCGAAGCGCTCGCTGTCGCTGGCCAGCGGCGGCCGCGGGCGGTCGTCGGCGAAGCGGGTCAGGCCCTTGCGGCGCAGGACGGGCCGCTCGCCCGCCTCAAGGGGCATCGGGCCCGCGCACGGCGAGCAGCCGGGCGGCCGGTCCCGCGCCGGGCGGCTCGCGGCGCAGCCACCACACCGCGCCCTTGTCGACCTCCCAGTACTGCGCCTGGCCGCCGAGCAGGGTGGCCGCGACCCGGCCCAGGGTGGGCTGGTGGCCGACCACCACCACCGTGCGGCCGGCGTTCGGCCAGCGCGCGGCCTGCAGCACCGCGTCCACCGCCGCGTCCGGCGCCAGCGCCTGCACGGTGTCGTAGGGGCGGCCGAGCGCCTGCACGGTCTGCTGGGTGCGGCGCGCCGGGCTGGCGATCAGGCGGGCGTCGGCGGGCAGCCGTTCGGCCAGCCAGTCGGCCATCAGCCGGGCCTGGCGCTCGCCGCGCTCGGTCAGGGCCCGCGACAGGTCGTCCTGTCCGGGTCGGGCATCGTGCGCCTCGGCATGGCGCCAGAGCAGAAGGTCCATGGCATCACATCGGCAAAAAGGGGGCCGGCACGTGCCGGCCCGGGCGCCGATGCTAGCCGCGGGCCGCGCCGTGTCGGCGTGCGGCCCCGGCGTTCACAAGGGAAGGCCGACGTAGTTCTCGGCCACCACCTTCTGCATGGCCTCCGACTGGCACAGGTAGTCCAGCTCGGCGGTCTGCATCTTGAAACCGAACTCGCCGTTCTCCGGGAAGCGGTGCATGAGCGAGGTGAACCACCAGGAGAAGCGCTCGGCCTTCCACACCCGGCGCAGGCAGCGCGCCGAGTAGCCGTCGATGCCCGCGGGGTCGCCGCGGTAGTAGGCCTGCAACGCCTCGGCCAGCATGCCGACGTCGCCGGCGGCCAGGTTCAGGCCCTTGGCGCCGGTGGGCGGCACGATGTGGGCCGAGTCGCCGGCGAGGAACAGCCGGCCGAAGCGCATCGGCTCGGCGACGAAGCTGCGCAGCGGCGCGATGCTCTTCTCGAAGGACGGGCCGGTGATCAGCCGCTCGGCCACGTGGGGCGGCAGCCGGCGCTTGAACTCGGCCCAGAAGGCGTCGTCGGGCCACTGCTCGACCTTGTCGTCCAGCGAGCACTGCACGTAGCAGCGCACGCGGGTGCTGGAGCGCATGCTGGACAGCGCGAAGCCACGCTCGCTGTTGGCGTAGATCAGCTCGTGCTCCACCGGCGGCACGTCGGCCAGGATGCCCAGCCAGCCGAAGGGGTAGACACGTTCGTAGGTCTTGAGCACGTCCTGCGGCACGCTGGCCCGGCAGACGCCGTGGTAGCCGTCGCAGCCGGCGATGAAGTCGGCGCGCACCTCGTGCGGCCGGCCGTCCAGCGTGAAGGTGACACGCGGCGACGTGCCGTCGAGGTCGTGCACCGCCACGTCGCCCGCCTCGTAGACGGTGACCAGGCCCTCGGCCCGGCGGGCGTCCATCAGGTCGCGGGTGACCTCGGTCTGGCCGTAGACGGTGACGTGCTTGCCGGTCAGCGCCTTCAGGTCGATGCGCTGCATGCGGTCGCCGAAGCTGAGGTTCACGCCGTCGTGCGGCAGCCCTTCGGCGTGCAGCCGGTCGGCAACGCCGGCCTGCTCCAGCAGGTCCACGGTCACCTGCTCCAGCACCCCGGCGCGGATGCGGCCGAGCACGTAGTCGGCGCTGCGCTGCTCGATGACCACGGTGTCGATGCCCGCCTTGTGGAGCAGCTGCCCGAGCAGCAGGCCGGACGGGCCGGCGCCGACGATGGCGACCTGGGTGCGTTGCGGAATGGTCATGCGGATCTCCTCTGGGTCTGGAAGGTCGGGGGTCACAGCAGCTGGCGCAGCCGTGCCTGGGCCAGCTGCAGCGGCGGCAGCGCGCTGGCGAGCAGGTCGTCCATGGTCATGCGGGCGGCGTGCACGCTGATGTTCAGCGCCGCCGCCACCTCGCCGCGGTGGTCGATGAGCGGCACCGACACCGTGCGCAGGCCGAGCTCCAGCTCCTGGTCGACGCAGGCGTGGCCGTCGGCGCGCGCCCGGGCGACCGCGGCGGCCAGCCGCGCGGGGTCGGTGCAGGTGAAGGGCGTGAGCGACTGCAGCCGCTGGCGGGCCACCCACGCTTCCACCTCGGCCTGCGGCCGCCCGGCCAGCAGCACCCGTCCGTTGGAGGTGCAGTAGGCCGGCACCCGGGTGCCGGGCTGCAGGGTGGCGGAGACGTTGCGCCCACCGTTGGTGGCGGCGATGCACAGCACGTCGTTGCCGTCCAGCACGCCGGCCGACGACGCCTCCTTCAGCGTCAGCGACAGCTGGTGCAGCTCGGGCTGCACGATGCGCGGCAGCCGGGCCGAGTGCATGTAGCTCTGCGACAGCCGCAGCACCTTCGCGGTGAGGGCGAACATCTTGCGGTCCTGGCTGACGAAGCCGAGGTGCTGCAGCGTGATCAGGTAGCGCCGGGCGGCGGCACGGGTCAGGCCGGTGCGGTCCGCCACCTCGGCGATGGTCAGCCGCGGCCGCTCCTGGTCGAAGGCCTCGATCACCGCCAGGCCCTTCTCCAGCCCGGCCACCCGGTCGCGCTGCAGCGGCGCTGCGGCCGCGCCGGCGTCCGCGGCGGGCGGGGAGTGGGGGTCGTCGGCCAGGGCCATGGGGCGTGGGGCGGGCGGTCGCGGGAGGCGGGGGTTGGGCGGGGGATGGAAGGCAGGGCGGGCCCGAGCGGCACCGTCACCCTCACGGTGATGGCAATTTAGCGACGCCCCGGCATTCGGTCATCGCAGGAAACGCAGCAATCGTTCGCTATTCGCACACTTGTGGGCGGGGACAGGGGGCTCGCGGGGGCGCCGACCGCGCCCGTGGCGACCCGCGGCCGGGGCGCCGGCTCAAGTCCCTGCCCCGGCTGCCGAAGATGGCGAGGTCGGCTCTCCCTCGGGGCCGGGACACCGCCCACACCATGAGCGTCACCATCGACGTCAGCGACCTGCGCATCGGCATGTTCATCCACCTCGACCTGAGCTGGATGTCGCATCCCTTCCCGCTGGGCAGCTTCAAGATCAGCACCGAGGAGCAGATCGCCACCATCCGCTCGCTGGGGCTCAAGCGCCTGCGCTGGAGCCCGGAAAAGAGCGACCTGCCCGCGCCGGTGCAGGCCGTGGTCGACCAGGCCGCCGAGGTGCTGACCGCGCCGGCCTTCACCGAAGCTGAGGAGGCCGCCCAGGCCGAGGCCCGCGCCCGCCGCGAGGCGCTGGCCGCGCAGCGCGAGGCGCAGGCGCAGTGCGAGCGCCAGTACGGCGAGGCTAGCCGCGCCTGGAAGCAGATGGCCGACCTGGTGCCGCGCGAGCCGGCCGCCGCCCGCGAGCAGGCGCAGGCGCTGAGCCGCGCCCTGCTCGACAAGATGCTCGGCGAACGCGAGCTGTGCGTGCGCCTGCTGACCGAAGGCGCCGGCGAACGCGCCACCGCGCATGCGCTGAACGTCGGCGTGGTGGCCATGCTGATGGGCAAGCTCTTCGCGCTGACCGAGGAGGAGATGCTCGACCTGGGCACCGGCGCGCTGCTGCACGACATCGGCAAGCTCGACATCCCCGACCGGCTGCGCCATTCTGACCCGCACCACACCGCGGCCGAGCAGTCGGTGTACCGCGAGCACGTGGCGCTGGGCGTCGCACACGGCAAGAAGATGGGGCTGACGCCCGGCGCGCTGCTGGTCATCGGCCAGCACCACGAGCAGGCCGACGGCACCGGCTTCCCGCTCAAGCTGAACATCGACCGCATGTCGGCGGCGGCGCGCATCGTGTCGCTGGTCAACCGCTACGACAACCTCTGCAACCCGCACGCCATCGGCCACTCGCTGACGCCGCACGAGGCGCTGTCGCTGATGTTCAGCCAGGGCCAGAAGAAGTTCGACGCCACCATGCTCAACGCCTTCATCCGCATGATGGGCGTCTACCCGCCGGGCTCGGTGGTGCAGCTCACCGACGACCGCTACGCGATGGTGGTGACGGTCAACTCCAGCCGGCCGCTGAAGCCGCGCGTGCTGGTGCACGACGCCAAGGTGCCGCGCGACGAGGCCCTGCTGCTCGACCTGGAAACCCAGACCGCGCTCGGCATCCGCCGCAGCCTGAAGGCCGCCCAGCTGCCCGCCGCCGCCCGCGACTACCTGCAGCCCGGCTCGCGCATCGCCTACTTCTTCGAGCCGCACCAGCCGGTGCGCGAACCCGAGGAAGCGCCGGCGCCATGACGGCCCAGGTGCCGGCGCTCGCGGCACAGGCGGCCTCGCGCTCGCTGCTGCAGACCGTGCTGGACGCGCTGCACGAAGCGGCCTGGGTCGTCGAGGGCGCCAGCCGCCGCGTGCTGCTGGCCAACGCGCAGGCGCTGGCCCTGCTCGGCCGCGACGCCGGCGAGGTCATCGGCGCCGACACGCTGGCGCTGCTGGCCACGCCGGAGGACCTGGCGTTCTGGGACGAAGCGGCCGCCGGCCACGGCGCACCGCCCTCGTTGTCCTCGCACACCCGGCTGCAGCGCGCCGACGGTGCGGCGCTGGCGTTGGCGCGCCGCATCACCCCGCTGACGGGCTTCGGCGCCGGCCCGCTGTTCCTGGTCACCGTCACCGACCTCACCGCCGCCCGGGCGGCTGCCGACGAGCGCGAGCTGCTGCTGGCCGAACTGCGCGCCACGCTGGAATCGACGGTCGACGGCATCCTGGTGTGCGACCTGGCCGGCCGCATCCGCGCCTTCAACCGCAACTTCGCCCGCCTGTGGTCGCTGCCCGAGGCGCTGCTGCAGCAGGGCGAGGACCGTGCGGTGTTCGACTGGATGCGGCGCAGCGTCGCCGACGCCGACGCCTACGAACGCCGCCTGGCCACGCTGCGCGACGCGGCGCTGGTGCAGGCCACCGACCGGCTCACCCTGCTGTCGGGCGCGGTGATCGAGCGCGTGGCCGCGCCGCAGCTGGTGCAGGGCCGGCCGGTGGGCCGGGTCTACGCCTTCCGCGACCTGTCGGACCAGATCGCCACCGGCCAGCGCATCGAGCGGCTGGCCAGCACCGACGCGCTGACCGGCCTGGCCAACCGCGGCCACTTCACCACCCTGCTGCAGGAGGCGCTCTCGCACGGCCCGCACGGCCCGCGGCCGCTGGCGCTGCTCGTGCTCGACCTCGACCGCTTCCGCCAGCTCAACGACAGCCTCGGGCCGGCCGAGGGCGACCGCGTGCTGCGCCAGCTCGGCCAGCTGCTGGCGCGCTGCCTGCGGCAGGGCGACGTCGTGGCCCGGGTGGGCGGCGACCAGTTCGCGCTGCTGATCCACGATGCCGACGGCGCCGGCGCGGAGGCCGGTGCCCGGCGGCTGATGGACGCGATCACCGCGCCCTTCACCATCGCCGGCCGCACGGTGACGCTGACCTGCAGCATCGGCATCGCCCTGCACCCGAAGGACGGCCGCGCGCCGGCCGAGCTGCTGCGCCACGCGGAGGCGGCCATGCTGCAGGCCAAGCAGGCGGGGCGCGCCGGCTGGCGCTTCCATCGCCACGAGGCGCGGGCGCTGACGCATTCGGCGCTCGACCTCGACCAGGCCATGCGCCGCGGCCTGGCCGGCGACGAATTCCGGCTGCACTACCAGCCGCAGGTGCGGCTGGCCGACGACCAGGTGGTGGGCGTCGAGGCGCTGCTGCGCTGGCACGACCGCCGGCTGGGGCCGGTGTCCCCCGCCACCTTCATCCCGGTGGCCGAGGACTCGGGCTTCATCCTCACCCTCGGCGACTGGGTGCTGCAGGAGGCGGTGCGCCAGGCGGCCGACTGGCTGCGGCGCGGCCTGCGCATGCCGGTGGCGGTCAACGTGGCGGCGCTGCAGTTCGCGCAGCCGGGCTTCGCCGACCGGGTGGCGCAGGTGCTGCACCAGCACGCGCTGCCGGCGGCGCTGCTGGAGCTGGAGCTCACCGAGTCCGGCCTCGTCGGCGAGACCGGCGAGGCGCTGCCGCGGCTGCAGGCCCTGGCCGACCTGGGCGTGCGGCTGGCCATCGACGACTTCGGCACCGGCTACTCCAACCTCGGCTACCTGAAGCGGCTGCCGATCCAGAAGCTGAAGATCGACCGCGGCTTCGTGCGTGGCCTGCCGGCCGACGGCAGCGACGCCGGCATCGTCAGCGCGGTGCTGCAGATGGCGCGCGCGCTGCACCTGCGGGTGGTGGCCGAAGGCGTCGAGACGGCGGCCCAGCGCGACTTCCTGGCGCGCGCCGGCTGCGACCACTACCAGGGCTTCCTGCACGCGCCGGCGCTGCCGGCCGAGCAGATCGAGCAGCGCCTGCTGCCCGCGACCGCGCTGCAACGCGCCTGAGCCCCGCCGCCCCGGGGTGGCCGGCCCGGCCGGCTGCTCGTTTGCCGTGGGCGATTTATCCTAGAGGCGGCGTCGGACTTCCCGGGGGAGGCGGTCCGAGTGCGAACGTCACTGGGGGAAGCGCATGAACCCGATCGAGTCCATCGTCCAGGAGAAGCTGTCAGCGGTCGAACGGCCGCTGGCGCTGGTGCTGCCCGGCGGCAAGCGCCTCGGCCCCGCCGACGCGGCCGTCTGCGTCGAGCTGAAGGAGATGGGCCCGCTGGCCCACCTCGCGGCCAGCCAGGTCGGCAAGCTGGCCGAGGACTACGTCGAGGGCCGGCTGGTGCTGCACGGCACGCTGCGCGACACCATGGACGTGGCCGCCTCGCTGATCGGCGGGGACCCCACGCATGCGACCGTGCAGCGCGGCGTGCGCGGCTGGTGGCAGGCGCTGCAGCGGCTGCGCGACTCCGGCCGCCACCACACCACCGAGGCCGACGCCCGGCAGATCCAGTTCCACTACGACGTCTCCGACGATTTCTACGCGCTGTGGCTGGACCCGCGGCGCGTCTACTCCTGCGCCTACTACCGCGAGCCGACGATGACGCTGGCGCAGGCGCAGGAGGCCAAGCTGGACCACATCTGCCGCAAGCTGATGCTGCGCGAGGGCGAGCGCTTCCTCGACATCGGCGCCGGCTGGGGCGGGCTGCTGATGTGGGCGGCCGAGCACTACGGCGTGCACGCCACCGGCATCACGCTGTCGAAGAACCAGCACGCGCACGTCAACCGGCTGATCCAGGACAAGGGGCTGCAGGGCCGGGTGCAGATGCAGCTGCTGGACTACCGGCACCTGAGCGAAGACCAGCCCTGGGACAAGATCGCCTCGGTGGGCATGTTCGAACACGTGGGCAAGGCGCTGCTGCCGACCTACTTCGAAAAGCTGCGCCGGCTGCTCAAGCCCGGCGGGCTGCTGATGAACCACGGCATCACCGCCGGCGGCACGCGCAACCACCAGCTCGGCGCCGGCATGGGCGACTTCATCGAGCGCTACATCTTCCCCGGCGGCGAGCTGGAGCACATCTCGCACGTGCTGGAGGTGATGAGCGAGACCGGCTGGGAAGCCACCGACGTCGAGAACCTGCGCCCGCACTACGCCCGCACCTGCTGGGCCTGGTCGGACAACCTGGAGGCGCAGCTGCAGCGGGCGGCGGGCATCGTGCCGGACAAGGTGCTGCGCGCCTACCGGCTCTACCTGGCCGGGTGCGGCATGTGCTTCGAGCGCGGCTGGATCTCGCTGCACCAGGTGCTGGCCACCCGGCCCAGCGGCGACACCCAGGGCAGCGCGCTGCCCGGCGCGCAGTCGGTCTACCCCTTCAACCGCGAGTACATCTACCGCTGAGCGGCGGCCCCCACCATGCTGTACAAGTTCAAGACCCGAAACGCCGGCGACGTCATCATGACCGGCCCGCACGGCGACCACGTGCTGGAGCTGCTGGGCCGGCCGCCCGCGGCGAGCGGCATCTTCGAGGCGGCCCACCTGCCGTCGTTGGTCGAACGGCTGCAACAGGCGGTGGTCGCCGAGGAAGCCGAGCGCGAGCGCCTCGAGCGGGAGGCGGCCGAGCGCGGCGAGAAGCCGCCGCGCGGCGAGGCCGTCGCCCTGCGCCAGCGGGTGTGGCCGCTGGTGGAGATGATGAAGCGCGCCGCCGCCCGGGACGAGGACATCGTCTGGGGACTTTGATGTGGCCCCCCGGCCGTCTGGCGGCCGCCCGCCGAGCGGGCTACCCAAAAGGACCGGGGGACCCGGATCCGTTCGGGCGCGCTAATCTGCAGCCCGCCGCTGGCCGCCTGCGGCCGCCTGTCCCCACGGGGGCACCCACCGCAAGGACCTTGCAATGATTCTTACGACCACCAGCTGGCCCGACGGCCAGACCATTCCCGCGCGCCACGCCGCCGGCCGGCCCGATGGCGACGGCGTCGGCTTTTCCGACAACCTGAACCCCCAGCTGGCGTGGACCGGCGTGCCGGCGGGCACGAAGTCGCTGGTGCTGGTCTGCCATGACCCCGACGTGCCCAGCCGCGGCGACGACGTCAACCAGCCCGACCGCGAGGTGCCGGCCGACCTGCCGCGCGTCGACTTCTTCCACTGGGTGCTGGTCGACCTGCCGCCGACGGTGAACGAGATCGCCGAGGGCGAGTTCAGCCGCGGCTTCACCGCCCGCGGCAAGCAGGGCCCGGCGACGCTGCACGGCGCCCGCCACGGCCTGAACGACTACACCGGCTGGTTCGCCGGCAACGCCGACATGGCCGGCGACTACTTCGGCTACGACGGCCCGTTCCCGCCCTTCAACGACAGCCTGCTGCACCACTACGTCTTCACGCTGTACGCGGTGGACGTGGCGCGGCTGCCGGTCGAAGGCCGCTTCACCGGCGCGCAGGTGCGGCAGGCGCTGCAAGGCCATGTGCTGGCCGAGGCCCGCCTCAGCGGCACCTACACGCTGAACCGTCGCCTGCGCGGCCAGGGCTGAGCGCGTGGACAGCGCCACCCGCGTGCTGCTGGTGCGGCACGGCGAGACGGCCTGGAACGTCGACAGCCGCATCCAGGGCCAGCTCGACGTCGGACTCAACGAACGCGGCCGCTGGCAGGCGGTGCGGCTGGCGCAGGCGGTGGCCGACGAGCCGCTGGACGCCATCTACGCCAGCCCGCTGTCGCGCGCCTTCGCCACCGCCGAGGCGGTGGCCGGCGGCCGCGGCCTGGCGGTGGTGCCCGACCCCGCCCTGATGGAACGCCACTTCGGCGACTTCCAGGGCATGACCTTCGTCGAGATCGAGCAGCGCTGGCCGGACCTGGCCCTGCGCTGGCGCCAGCGCGACCCCGACTTCGGGCCTGCCGGCGGCGAGACGCTGGCCGCGTTCTACGGTCGCAGCGTGGCCGCGGTCGGCGCCATCGCGGCGCGCCACCGCGGCCAGTCGATCGCGGTGGTGGCGCACGGCGGCGTGCTCGACTGCCTGTACCGCGCCGCGGCCCGGCTGGACCTGCAGGCCACGCGCACCTGGCGCCTCGGCAACGCCAGCATCAACCGGCTGCTGCACAGCGACGAAGGCTTCAGCCTGGTCGGCTGGGACGACGAACGTCACCTGGCCGAGGCGCCGCGCGACGAGATCGACGACCGGGTCGGCCCGGCGGCCTGAAGCCGGCTCAGCCCCGCGCCGGGCTGGCCTTCAGCCAGGGGTCGGCCTCCTCGCCGCCGTAGGCCTGCACCAGCCAGTCGACCAGCACCCGGATGCGCAGCGGCAGGTAGCGCCGCGTCGGCAGCCCGGCCCAGACACCGACCGACGGCTGCCGCCAGCCCGACAGCACCCACTGCAGCTGGCCCGACGCCAGGGCCGGCGCGGCGACGTAGGACGGCAGGTTGGCGATGCCGGCACCGGCCACCGCGGACGCCAGCACCACGTCGGCGTGGTGCACCCGCAGCCGGCCGGTCAGGGTGACCATCACCGGTGGCCCGCCGCCGTCGCGGCGCTCGAAGCGCCATTCGCGCGGCACGCCGGCCAGCACCGGCACCACCGATTCGTGCCGCTGCAGGTCGTCGGGATGGCGCGGCGGCCCGGCCGGGTGCGACGCCAGGTACTGCGGGCTGGCGCAGGCCACGATCTCGGTGCTGGCCAGCCGCCGGGCGACGAAGTCGGCCTGCGGCGGCAGCGGTCCGACCAGGATGGTCAGGTCGAACTCGTCCTCGGGCGTGGTGAGCAGGCTGCCGAAGGCGTGCAGGTCCACCACCACCTTCGGATAGCGCTGCAGGAAGCCGCGCAGCACCGGCGCCAGCGCATGCGCCGCGAACGACGCGCCGGTGGCCAGGCGGATGGTGCCGGCCAGCTCGGTGCCGGCGTCGCGGGCCACGTTCTCCGCCTCCTCAATGCGGTCGAGCACGTCCTGCACCCGCTGCAGGTAGTCGGCGCCGGCCTCGGTCAGCGCCAGCCGGCGGGTGGTGCGGTTGATCAGCCGTGCGCCCAGGTGCTGCTCCAGGTCGGCGACCAGGCGGGTGACCACGGCCGGCGACAGGCCCATGTCGCGGGCGGCGGCGGCGAAGCTGCCCAGCTCGACCACGCGGGCGAACACCCGCATCGAATGCAGCCGGTCCACGCGGCGGTCAGGCGCCGTTGAAGAGGTCGGCCGCGCCGCCCGGCCCGCCCCGCGGCGGCGCCACCCCGAGGTGCCGGAAGGCCGACAGCGTGGCGACGCGGCCGCGCGGCGTGCGCTGCAGGTAGCCCTGCTGGATGAGGTACGGCTCGATCACGTCCTCGATGGTGCCGGACTCCTCGCCGATGGCGGCGGCCAGGTTGTCCAGGCCCACCGGCCCGCCGTCGAAGCGGTGCACGATGGCCTCCAGCAGCTTGCGGTCCATCAGGTCGAAGCCCTGCGGGTCGACGTCTAGCATGGCCAGCGCCTTGTCGGCGATGGCGGCGGTGATGGTGCCGTCGCCCTTCACCTCGGCGTAGTCGCGCACCCGGCGCAGCAGCCGGTTGGCGATGCGCGGCGTGCCGCGCGAGCGGCGCGCGATCTCGGCCGCGCCGTCGCCCTCGATCGGCGCCTTCAGCAGCGCCGACGACCGCCGCACGATGGTGGTCAGCTCGTCGGCGGTGTAGAACTCGAGCCGGGCGACGATGCCGAAGCGGTCGCGCAGCGGATTGGTCAACATGCCGGCGCGGGTGGTGGCGCCGACCAGCGTGAACGGCTGCAGCTCGAGCTTGATCGAGCGCGCGGCCGGGCCATCGCCGATCATGATGTCGATCTGGTAGTCCTCCAGCGCGGGGTACAGGATCTCCTCGACGACCGGGCTCAGCCGGTGGATCTCGTCGATGAAGAGCACGTCGTTCTTCTCCAGGCTGGTCAGGATGGCGGCCAGGTCCTTGGGTTTCTCCAGCACCGGGCCGGAGGTCTGGCGCAGGTTGACGCCCAGCTCGGTGGCGATGATGTGGCTGAGCGTGGTCTTGCCCAGGCCCGGCGGGCCGAACAGCAGCACATGGTCCAGCGCCTCGGCCCGGCCGCGCGCCGCACCGATGAAGATCTCCAGCTGCTCGCGCACCCGCGCCTGGCCGACGTAGTCGCGCAGCGACTTCGGCCGCACGCGCGCTCCAGCGCCTCTTCCTGCGGCGAGGCCGCGTCGGCCCGCACCACGCGCGGCCGCGAAGGTGCCGAGAAATCGTCGGTCTGGATGGCCATGGCGCCGATTATCGGCGGCGGCCCTCTCGAGACCGCCGGCACAATCGCCGCCACATGACCGCCCTGCTGCCCACGCTGCGACACCGGCGCGCCCTGCGCCTCGGGGCTGCGGCATGGGTGGTGCTGGCGCTGCTGCTCAAGGCGGCGCTGCCGCTGCTGGCCAGCCAGGCGGCCGGCCTGCAGGGCAAGGCCACCGTCGAGGTGTGCACCGCCTACGGCGTGGCCACGGTGGCGCTGCCCGGCGACGGCCCGTCGGCGCCGGCCGACCATGGCGCCGCGCACGTCGCCGGCGAGCACTGCGCCGCCGGCGCCGTGCTGGCATCGCTGCCGCCGGCGGTCCACGCCGCCCTCTGGCCGGCGACAGCGGCCGTCGATCGCTGGACGACGCCCGCCCGCCAGGCGCCGCCGCCGGACGACGCCGACGCGCGCTGGCGCGCCGGCCTGCTGCGCTCGCCACCGCTTCCCGTCTGACGCCTGCGCGCCCGGCACGTCCGGCGCGCCATCGCCGCATGGCCGCCCGGCGGCCATGCCGCCGCGCCGCGGCGCGGCCCGCTTCAGACCCTGGAAGAGCCCCTGTCGTGAACCGCTGCACCCCGACGGCCCTGGCCGCCGCCCTGTCCTGCCTCGTCACCGGCCTGGCCAGCGCCCAGGCCGGCCCGGCCGCCGCCCCCGCCTCTGAAGACGCCGACGCACCGCGGCGCGACGGCGGCGTGGTCGTCATCCGCGCCCCGCGCGCCGGCACGCTGCCGACCGCGCTGCCGGCCACGATCGAAGGCCTGTCGCGGCAGGACATCGAGACCCGCGGGCGCGCCGCCGACGCCGAGGACGTGCTCAAGTACCTGCCCAGCCTGCTGGTGCGCAAGCGCTACGACGGCGACCACAACCACGCCATCCTCTCCAGCCGCGCCTCGGGCACCGGCAACAGCGCGCGCTCGATGGTCTACGCCGACGGCATCCTGCTGTCGAACCTGCTCGGCAACGGTGTCGGGGGGCTGAGCTTCCCGCCGCGCTGGGGCCTGGTGGCGCCGGAGGAGATCGAACGGGTGGACGTGCTGTACGGCCCGTTCTCCGCCGCCTTTCCCGGCAACTCGGTGGGCGCGGTGGTGGATTACGTGACCCGCATGCCCAGCCGCTTCGAGGTCCACGCCAAGGCGGGCTACAGCACGCAGCCGTCGTTCGACCTGTACGGCACGCAGGGCCGCTTCCGCTCGTGGCAGGTGAGCACCGCGGTGGGCGACCGCGCCGGCCCGTGGTCGTGGTGGCTAAGCGCGCAGCGCAGCGACAGCCACGGCCAGCCGCTGACCTTCGCCAACCGGGTGGTCGGCGGAGCGCCCAGCCCCTTGGGCACGCCGGTCACCGGCGCGGTGGCCGACCTCAACAGCGCCGGCCAGCCGTGGTGGATCCTCGGCAGCGGCACCGAATACACCAGCCGGCAGGAGCAGTTCAAGGCCAAGCTGGCGCACGACCTGAGCCCCACGCTGCGCGCGGCCTACACGCTGGGCGTCTGGCGCAACGAGGTGCAGGGCCGCTCGGCGTCGTACCTGCGCGATGCCGCGGGCAACGTGGTCAGCGGCGGCGCGATCAACATCGGCGGCCGCGCCTACACCCTCAACGGCGGTGACTTCCCGTCGACCGACGAGCGGCTCACCCACCTGATGCACGGGCTGTCGATCAAGTCGAACACCCGCGGCACGTGGGACTGGCAGGTGGCGGCCAGCCAGTACCGCTACGTCACCGACACCAAGCGGCAGACCGGCGCCACCCTGCCCGCCGGCACGCTGGCCGACGGCGGCGGCACCGGCTGGCACACGCTGGACCTGCGCGGCACCTGGCGGCCCGACGGCGTCGACGGCGCGCACACCGTGGACGTGGGCCTGCAGCGCCATGCCCACACCCTGCGCTACCCGACCTATGCGCTGGGCGACTGGTCCGCCGACGCGCCCGCCGGCGTCAACTCCGAGGTGGGCGGCCACACCCGGCTGGACAGCCTGTGGGCGCAGGACGCGTGGCGCTTCAGGCCCGACTGGAAGGCCGTGCTGGGCCTGCGCGCGGAGGCCTGGCGCGCGCAGGGCGGCACCCAGATCCTCAACGTCAGCCCGGCCGTGCAGCAGGCCGGCCAGCGCCGCGAACACCACCTCAGCCCCAAGGCCGCGCTGTCCTGGCAGGTGCGCGACAGCACGGTGCTCAAGGCCGCGCTCGGCCGCGCGGTGCGCCTGCCGACGGTGGCCGAGCTGTACGGCGCCACCGGCACCACCAACGCGCAGTACATCAACGATGCCAACCTGCGGCCCGAGCGCAGCTGGACCGGCGAAGTCGGCGCCGAGCAGGACCTGGGCAACGGCCTGCTGCGCCTGACCGCCTTCGCCGAGGACACCCGCGACGCGCTGTACTCGCAGACCACCGTGCTCGCCACCGGCAGCGGCAACACCAACGTCACCCGGGTGCAGAACGTCGGCCGCATCGCCACCACCGGCGTCGAAGCCGCCTACCAGGGCCGCAACGTCGGCTGGCGCGGGCTCGACCTGGCGGGCAGCCTGACCTTCGCCGACAGCGAGATCAAGGAGAACGCCGGCTTCGTCGCCACGCCCGGCGACACGATCGGCAAGCGCCAGCCCAACATCCCGCGCTGGCGCGCCACCGCGCTGGCGAGCTGGCGTTTCGCGCCGGCCTGGACCGCCACGCTGGCCGCGCGCCACAGCGGCCGGCAGTACCGAACGCTCAACAACGCCGACGTCAACGGCCACACCTACATGGGCGTCAGCCGCTACCTCACGGTCGACGCCCGGCTGCACTGGAAGATCGACCCGCGGTGGACCGCCGCCTTCGGCGTCGACAACCTGAACAACGCCACCTACTGGAACTTCCACCCCTACCCGCAGCGCACGTTCAATGCCGAGCTGCGCTACGACCTGTGAGACCCGCCGCCATGCCGACACTCCGATCCCTGTTCGCGGCGCTGCTGGCGGCCCTGGCCGGCCCCGCCGTCGCCCACGTCACGCTGGAGCCGGCGCAGGCCGCCGCCGGCGGCACGCACAAGCTGAGCTTCCGCGTCACCCATGGCTGCGACGGCAGCGCCACGACGGCCGTCGTGCTGCGCCTGCCGCCCGGCCTGCAGGGCGCCAAGCCGATGCCCAAGCCCGGCTGGTCGCTGCAGACGACACGCCGGCCGCTGGCCCAGGCGCAGGAACGCCACGGCCGCCGCATCACCGACGAACTGGCCGAGGTGCGCTGGTCCGGCGGACCGCTGCCGGACGCGCACGTCGACGAGTTCAGCATCGTCGCCACGCTGCCGGCCGGCGGCCCGGCGCCGCTCGCCTTCCCGCTGACCCAGGAATGCGAGCAGGGCCGCCTGGACTGGCAGGATGCGCCCGGCTCGCGCGCCCCGGCGCCGGTGCTGCGCCTGCAGGCACCGGCCGGCCCCGCCCCTCACCATCCGCACTGAAGGAGCCGCCTCCGATGAACCCGATCACCCTGACCGCCTTGCGCGCCGCCCTCGCCGCCCTGGTCCTCGCCGCCGCCGGCGGTGTCGCCGCGCAGTCCTCCGCCGTCAGCGCCGAGCGCGGCTGGACCCGGCCCACCGTCGCCGGCCAGCCGGCCGCCGGCGGCTACCTGGTGCTGCAGAACAAGGGCGGTGCCGACCGCGTGGTGGCGGCGTCCTCGCCGGTGGCGCAGCGGGTGGAGCTGCACACCATGACGCTGGACAACGACATCATGCGCATGCGCCAGCTCGACGCCATCGACCTGCCCGCCGGGCAGACGGTGGAGCTCAGGCCCGGTGGCCTGCACCTGATGGTGTTCGGCCTGAAGGCTCCGCTGAAGACGGGCGAACGCCTGCCGCTGGTGCTGACGCTGGAGAAGGGCGGCGAGCTGCGCACCGAGCTGGCGGTGCGGCCGACGCCGCCCGGCGGCCCGGCGCCCGCGGAGCACGGCACGCATGGCGCGCACGGCGGCGCGCACAAGCACTGAGCCGGCGCCGCCTCAGCGCGACAGCGCCTTCAGCGCCTGCCGGATGCCCTCGGCCACGCCGACGTCCGGCGGCAATGCCTTCAGCGCCGCCTGCGTCTCGCGTTCGTTGTAGCCCAGCGCCAGCAGCGCCTGCACGATGTCGGCCTGGGCGTCGCTGGCGACGGTGGCGGGGCGGCCGAGGTCCGGGCCGAGCTTGCCCTTGAGCTCCAGCAGCAGCCGGTCGGCGGTCTTCTTGCCGATGCCCGGCACCTTCTGCAGCCGCCCCCCTCCTGCAGGCTCACCGCCTGAGCCAGGTCGGCCACCGACAGGCCGGACAGCACGCCGAGCGCGGTGCGCGGGCCGATGCCGGCGATCTTCAGCAGCAGGCGGAAGGTGTGGCGCTCCTCGTGGGTGAGGAAGCCGTAGAGCAGCTGCGCGTCCTCGCGCACCACGAAGTGCGTGAGCAGCGTCACCTTCTCGCCCAGCGCGGGCAGCGCGTAGAACGTGCTCATCGGCACGTCGACCTCGTAGCCGACGCCGCCGACGTCGAGCAGCAGCTGGGGCGGTGCCTTCTCGGCGAGCACGCCGGTGAGTCGTCCGATCATCCGGCGATTGTGGCCGCCGTGCGGCGGCCGGGGACTCCGACGTTCAGCGGCGGAACAGGCCGAGGCGCTGCGCTTCCAGCGCCGCTTCGGCGCGGGAGCTCACGTTGAGCTTGCGGTAGATCTGCTTGACGTAGTCGGCGATGGTGTGGCGCGACAGGTTGAGCTGCACGCCGATCTCCGGCAGGGTGAAGCCCTTGGCCACACGCAGCAGCACCTCGCTCTCGCGCTCGGTGAGCTGCACATGCGGCAGCGCGTTGGCCTGCGGCCTCGCCTGTGCGGCGAAGTAGGCGATGACACGGCGGGCGATCGACGGCGACAGCGGCGGCTCGCCCTGGCTGATGCGCTGCAGCTGCTCGGTCAGCAGCTCGCGCGCCTGTTCCTTCAGCAGGTAGCCGAAGGCGCCGGCCTGCAGCGCGGGGAACAGGTGCTCGTCGTCGTCGTGGATGGTGACGACCACCGACTGCGCCTCGGGCTGGCTTTCGCGCAGCCGGGCCACCACGTCGACACCGGAGCCGTCGGGCAGGCCGAGGTCGATCAGCGCCAGGTCGAACTTCAGCGCCGAGACCAGTTCGAGCGCGTCGTGCACGCGTGCGCTCTCGGAGATCTGGGCATTGGGGAACACCTGCATGACCAACGCCTTCAGCCAGGTGCGGATCTCAGGCAGGTCTTCGAGCAGCAGGACGTGCTTCATGGGGCACCTCGCGGAAGGGAGTTTCCGATCGTAACGCCCTGCCTTCGCCGCAGGACGACCGGGTCAGAGCGGAAGCGTGAGCCGTATCACGGTTCCATAGCCTGGGCCGCTTTCGACCAGGCACTGGCCCTGCATCTGCTTGGCCCGCTGCTTCATGCTCGACATGCCGTGGCCGCGGTCGAGCCGGCCATCGAGCTCCATCGGGATGCCCTTGCCGTTGTCCTGGATCAGCAGCAGGAAATGGTCGGCCTCGACCTGGCAGGTCAGCGCGCAGTGGGAGGCGCCGCTGTGCTTGATGATGTTGCTCACCGCCTCGCGCAGGATGCGGGTGGTCTGCACGTAGGTGCGCGCCGGCAGGGTGTGGGCGATGTCCTCGGTGGGCGAGCTCCAGTTCGATTCGATGCCGGCCTGGCCCAGCCGGGACACCACCTCGGCGCGCCAGTCGCCGAGCGCGTCGATCAGGCGCATGGGCTTGCCGGTGAGGCCGCGCACCGACAGCCGCATCTCCTCCAGTGCCTCTCGCGCCAGCGTCGAGATGCGCTCGGAGTCGCTGGTGTGGATGATGGTCAGCAGCTTGGCCCCGAGGTCGTCGTGCAGGTCGGCGGCGATGCGCTTGCGCTCGCGCTCGGTGACCTGCTCGACCCGCAGCTCGGCCAGCTGGCCGAAGTTGCGCTCGATCTCCAGCGTGGCCTGGTGGATGCGCTGCTCCAGCGACAGCCGGCCGCGCTCGGCCTGCTGCAGCGCCATGCCGTAGTGCGCGATCAGCAGCAGGCCGACGGTGACCAGCACCAGCGGCGTCAGCACCTGGCTCCACGCCGGCGCGCGACCGGTCTGCTGGGACACCAGTTCCAGCGCCATGGCGCAGAGGCCGGCCACGGCGAGGCCGACCAGCGGCCACAGCGCCGAGCGGGCACCGTGCCGGCGCACCCACAGGCAGCAGGCCAGCGCCGCGGTGATCTCGGCGGCCACCAGGGCGTCGGAGACGGAGGCGGCGAGGAACAGCCGGTCCGGCGGCGCCGCCCACAGCACCAGCGGCGTCAGCGCGCACTGGGCGGCCAGCAGCCAGCCGACGCGGCGGTCGGGGCGACCGGCCAGCGTGAGCAGGAACAGCACCGCACCCAGCCCGACCAGCGGCACCAGCGAGGCCAGCAGCACCTCGGCGTGGTGCATCGGCAGCGGCAGGTCGCGCCACCACATGCGGGCGGTCAGCAGGCCCCAGGCCATCGCCATGACGCTGAACCAGGCCAGGTGGCTGGCCGGCCGGTGCAGCCAGCCCAGCAGCAGCACCAGCGCCCCGGTGACCATCAGCGCGGCGCAGGCCACCTCGGGCAGGGTGATGGCCACCGCATGGCGGCGGTCGTGCCACTGCGCCAGGTCGGCGTGCGGGCCGATGACCACCGCCGACAGCCCGCCGGTGCGCAGCTGCGACGCGGCCCGGGCCGGCGGCAGGCCGATCACCTGGATGTCCAGGGTGTTGCCCTGCGCCTGCAGCAGCGCCGACGGCAGGCTCACCAGGCGCGGGTGCGGGCACAGCCGCGACACCGGCTCCTGCAGCCGCCCATGCCGGTGGACCAGGCGGCCGTTGAGCACCACCTGCACGTTGCTGCAGGCGCGCTCGAGGTAGACGCCGGTGAGCTCGTCGCCCTTCAGGGCGGCCGCCGGCAGGTCGAAGTGCAGCCGGTACCACACCGAGCCGCCGGCGCCGAGCCCGTCGTCGGCGAAGCGGTGCGGCAGCGCCACCGTGGACGCCGCGCGGTCGCCCGGAAAGACGGACGACGACGACGCGACCGCCTGCGCATGGTCGTAGCGCAGCGCCTGCCAGGCCGGCGCCTCGGCCGGGCCTTCCGCGCCGCGGCCGGACGACGACAGCCAGCCCAGCACCACCAGCAGCAGCGCGGCGGCGAGCAGCACCGCCACCAGCAGCCCGTCGCTGCGCGCGCGCGCGCCGACGGCCGGCCCTCCCGCGAGGGCGGACGGCGCGCCGGGCTCGGTGGCCGTGACCGGGTCGCCGAGGTCGATCAGGGAGGAGGAGGTGCTCACGGCGGCGATTGTGTCGGCATGTCGCCGGGCGCGGTCCGCGGCGGGCACGCCGGCTGCGCAGGGCGTCACAGCGGCGGCCACCGCCGACGACGCCACAATCCCACCGCACACCGCTGCCCCTGCCCGTGATCCTCCGCCACGCCTTCCTTCCCGCCGACAACCAGCGCCTGGCGCACCTGTGCGGCAGCCTCGACGAGCACCTGCGCCAGACCGAGTCGGCGCTGGGCGTGCGCATCAGCCGCCGCGGCGAGGCGTTCCGCATCGAGGGACCCAAGGCGGCGGCGCAGCAGGCGCTCGACTTCCTGCAGGCCGAGTACCGCCGCGCGCGTCGCCCGCTGTCGGCCGAACAGTTCCAGCTGGCGTTGCAGCAGGCCCAGCGGGCGGCGGCACCGGCGACCACGCCCGCCGCGCCGGTGGACGGTGCGGCCGGGGACGCGCCCATCGTGCTGCAGACCCGGCGCGCCGAGCTGACGGGGCGCACGCCGAACCAGGTGCTGTACCTGCGGCACATCCTCGACCACGACATCACCTTCGGCATCGGCCCGGCCGGCACCGGCAAGACCTTCCTCGCGGTGGCCTGCGCGGTCGACGCGCTGGAGCGCGGCGCGGTGCAGCGCATCATCCTCACCCGGCCGGCAGTCGAGGCGGGCGAGCGACTGGGGTTCCTCCCCGGCGACCTGACGCAGAAGGTCGACCCCTACCTGCGCCCGCTGTACGACGCGCTGTACGACCTGATGGGCTTCGACCGCGTGACCAAGGCCTTCGAGAAGGCGACGCTGGAGATCGCGCCGCTGGCCTTCATGCGCGGCCGCACGCTGAACAACGCCTTCGTCATCCTCGACGAGGCGCAGAACACGACCACCGAGCAAATGAAGATGTTCCTCACGCGCATCGGCTTCGGCAGCAAGTGCGTGGTCACCGGCGACGTGAGCCAGATCGACCTGCCGCGTGGCACGCTGAGCGGCCTGGTCGACGCCGAGCGGGTGCTGCACCGGGTGAACGGCATCGCGATGACCCGCTTCACCGCCGCCGACGTGGTGCGCCACCCGCTGGTGGCACGCATCGTGGAGGCCTACGACGCCGACCGGGCGCGCGGCGAGGGAGCCGCCGCTTGAGCGCAGCGGACCGTCCGGCGCTCGCGTTGTCGCTGCAGTTCGCCGACCCGCGGCACAAGGCGCTGCTCGCTCGCCACCGCATCAATCGCTGGCTGACGGCGGCGCTGGAACGGCCGGCCGAGCTGACGGTGCGCTTCGTCGATGCGGCCGAAGGGCGCGCCCTCAATGCCGGATACCGCCAGCGCGACCACGCCACCAACGTGCTGACCTTCGACTACGAGCAGGCACCGGTGGCCGTCGCCGACCTGGTGCTGTGCACCGAGGTGATCGAGCGCGAAGCGAGCGAACTCGGCATCGCGCTGGCGGACCACTACGCCCACCTGCTGGTGCACGGCGCGCTGCACGCGCAGGGCTGGGACCACGAGGCCGACGACGAGGCGGAGGCGATGGAAGCCCGCGAGACCGCCATCCTGGCGGGCCTGGGCATCGCCGACCCGTACGCCGGCCGCGGCGCGCGGGAGGGTCAGCGCCCCGGGGCGGCGCCCAGGTAGCGCTTGCGCCAGAAGAAGACCCCCAGGCCGACCCCGACGCAGGCCATCAGCCCCGCGGCCACCCAGAAGCCCCGCTCGGCGTGGATGAGCGGCAGCGCGTCGAAGTTCATGCCGAAGATGCCGGTGATCAGGTTGAGCGGCAGGAAGATCGCCGTCAGCACCGTCAGCGTGCGCATGATGTCGTTGGTGCGCCGGCCCACCGCGGAGAAGTGGATCTGCACGGCGGTCTCGATCGAGGTCTCCAGCCGGCGCACATGGCCGAGCACCCGCTCGATGTGCTCCAGCAGGTCGCGCGAGCGCACCCGCAGGTGCTCGCGCTCGCGCTGTTCGGCGACGGCCTCCGGCGACGGCCATTCGCTGAGCGCGTCGATCCACTCCTGCACCGCCGCGCGCTGGTCCTCGCAGCTGTCCTCCAGCACCTGCAGCGCGTCGCGCGCGGCCAGCAGCACCTGCCAGTCCTGGCGCCGCTGGCGCGGGGACAGCAGGGACTGCTGCAGTTCGGCCAGCTCCCGGCTCAACGGCCGGCGCAACTCCAGGTAGCTGTCGACGATGTGGTTGACCATGCGCAGCATCAGGTCGGCGGCGCTCACCGGCAGCCGCGACTGCGAGCGGCTGTCGCCGCCGTCGTCCATCTGGTGCAGGCGCTGCACGAAGTGGTCGCGCACCGCGCAGTCGTCGGGGTGCACGCTGAGCAGCAGGCGGTCGAAGACGGCGAAGCCGACGGCCGCGGTGTCCACCCCGGCCAGCACCGACCCGTCCTCGCCCTGCCGCGCGAGCAGCCGCCGCACGACGAGCAGGTCGTAGGCCGAGGTGTAGTCGAACTGCGAGGGCAGCTGCGGGTTGAGCAGGTCGGCGACGTGCAGGTCGACCAGCGGCGCGCCGGTCACCCTTGCCAGCCAAGCCTGCAGCGGCGCCACCTGCTCCGCGAAGCCCTGGCGGGCGAAGCCGATCCAGAGGAAGCCACGGGTCGGCAGCGCGTCCGGCCAGGTGGGCAGCTCGACCACCCGGTCGCGCTCGATGTAGAGCACCCGCATGCGCGGAGGGGGTCAGTCCTGCAGCTGGCGCAGCCGGCGCGCGGCGTCGAGCGCGAAGTAGGTCAGCACGCCGTCCGCGCCGGCGCGGCGGAAGGCGAGCAGCGACTCCATCATCACCGCGTCGTGGTCCAGCCAGCCGTTGGCGGCGGCGGCCTTGAGCATCGCGTACTCGCCGCTCACCTGGTAGACGAAGGTGGGCATGCGGAACTCGTCCTTCACCCGGCGCACGACGTCCAGGTACGGCATGCCGGGCTTGACCATCACCATGTCGGCGCCTTCGGCGATGTCCAGCGCCACCTCGCGCAGCGCCTCGTCGCCGTTGCCGGGGTCCATCTGGTAGACCTTCTTGTCGGCCTTGCCCAGGTTGCCGGCGGAGCCCACCGCGTCGCGGAAGGGGCCGTAGAAGGCGCTGGCGTACTTGGCGCTGTACGCCATGATCCGGGTGTGGATGGCGCCGCTCGATTCGAGCGCCGCGCGGATCGCGCCGATCCTGCCGTCCATCATGTCGCTGGGCGCGACGATGTCCACGCCGGCGGCCGCCTGCACCAGGGCCTGCTGCGTGAGCACCGACACCGTTTCGTCGTTCAGGATGTAGCCGGTGTCGTCGAGCAGCCCGTCCTGGCCGTGCGAGGTGTAGGGGTCCAGCGCCACGTCGGTCAGCAGCCCGAGCTGCGGAAAGCGCCGCTTCAGCTCGCGCACCGCCCGCGGCACCAGGCCGTCGGCGTTGGCGGCCTCCCGGCCGTCCACGGTCTTCAGCGACGGGTCGATGACCGGGAACAGCGCCATCACCGGCACCCCGAGCGACACGCAGGCCTCGGCCAGCGGCAGCAGGCGGTCCACGCTGAGGCGCTGCACGCCCGGCATGCTGGCCACGTCCTCCGCCCGGCGCTCGCCGTCGAGCACGAAGACCGGCAGGATGAGGTCGCTGGGGTGAAGCCGGTGCTCACGCACCAACGCGCGGCTGAACGCATCGCGGCGCAGGCGCCGGGGACGGCTGACGGGGAAGGCCGGCAACTGCATGCTTGTAATCCTTACGGCACCTTCAACGAATCAAGAAAGCCTTACTCACCTTTTTACATGGCTTTGCTAGACTGGGCGCCGGATGATAGCCACGCGGCGGTCGTCCCCTGCTTTTCCTCCCTGAGCAGGTGCTTGGTTGCCGACGGCAGCCGGGCTTTGTCCACCCCCGGTCGACCGACCGGGTTTTTTTTGCGCGGTCGCCGACCGCGCCGGTGGCCTTGAACGCAACCGGATAATGGCGCGATGAGCGCTTACCCGTGGATCAAGGCCTTCCACCTCGTGTTCGTGGCGGCCTGGTTCGCCATGCTGTTCTACCTGCCGCGCATCTTCGTCAACCTGGCGGCGGTCAGCCCGGACAGCCATGCCGAACGCGAGCGCCTGCTGTTGATGGGCCGCCGGCTGTACCGCTTCGGCGGCCTGCTGATGCTGCCGGCGCTCGCCTTCGGGCTGGTGCTGTGGCTGTGGTTCGGCGTCGGCCGCGGGCCCGGCCAGGGCTGGCTGCACGCCAAGCTGACGCTGGTGGTGCTGACCATCGGCTACCACCACAGCCTGGGCGCGATGCTCAAGCGTTTCGAGCGGCTGGCCAACCAGCGCAGCGAACGCTGGTACCGCGTCTACAACGAGGCGGCCGTGCTGCTGTTCGCGGCCATCGTCGTGCTCGTGGTCGTCAAGCCCTTCTGATGACCGGCGCCCACCGCCGTGCCCGCGCGGCGACGGCCGGACCGCCGACGGCCCCGTCGCGCTGATGCCCGCCCCAGGCGCCGCCACCGGCCCCGACGCCGCCACGGCGCACCGCAGCGCGTCGCTGCCGATGGCGCTGGCCGCGGCGGCGCTGATCGCCTACGCCAGCCTGTACCCGCTCACCGGCTGGACCGGTCGCCCCGGCACCCCGTGGGCCGAGTTGCTGGCGCTGCCCTGGCCGACGCGACGCATCCCCTTCGACGTCTGGGCCAACCTGCTGGGTTATGCGCCGCTCGGGGCGCTGCTGGCCGCCGGGGTGTTGCGCCGCGCCGGGCAGGGCCCGGCCGCGGTGCTGCTGGCCACGCTGATGGCCGCTGCGCTGTCCTACGCGCTGGAGGTGGTGCAGCACTTCCTGCCGCAGCGGGTGCCCTCGTCGCTCGACTGGACGCTGAACACCGCCGGCGCGGCGGCCGGTGGCGCGCTGGCGCGGCTGGTCCAGGCGCTGGGGCTCGGCGACCGCTGGGCGGCCTGGCGCGACCGCTGGTTCGTGCGCGCCAGCGTCGGCGCCCGGGTGCTGCTGATGCTGTGGCCGCTGGCCCTGCTGTCGCCGACGCCGCTGCCGCTGGGCCTGGGCCAGATCGACCAGCCGCTGCGCGAGCTGGCCACCGCCGCCTTCGCCGGCACGCCGTGGGAGGAGGACGTGCTCGACTGGCTGCAGCCGGCGTTCGCCGAACCCGCCGCGCCGCTGTCGCCGGCCGCCGAATGGCTGGCCATCGTGCTCGGCCTGCTGACCCCCTGCCTGCTGGCGCACAGCGCCATGCGGCCCGGCGCGCGCCGGCTGCTGATGGTGGCGCTGCTGACCACCACCGGCTTCGCGATGACGACGCTGTCCACCGCGTTGAACTTCGGCCCGGCGCATGCGCTGGCCTGGATCACCCCGGCCACCGTGCCGGCGCTGGCCGCCGCCGCGGCGCTGGCGGTGGCGCTGGCCTGGACCGGCCGACGCCTGGCCGCCGCGCTGGCGCTGCTGTGCGCCGCCGGGCTGATCGCGCTGACCTCGCAGGCCCCGGCCGACGCCTACTTCGCGCAAAGCCTGCAGGCCTGGCAGCAGGGCCGCTTCATCCGCTTCCACGGCCTGACGCGCTGGATCGCCTGGGCCTGGCCCTGCGTGGCGCTGGTGTGGCTGCTGGTGCGCCTGGGCGCGCGCGACCCCGACCGGGGGCGGTAGCCCCTCGGCCGGTGCCTACAATTCGTCGATGAGTTACTTCAAGCACCACGTCTTCTTCTGCCTGAACGAACGCGAGGGTGGCGAGGCGTCCTGTGCACCCCGCGGCGCCAAGGCCGCCTTCGACCACTGCAAGGCGAAGGTCAAGGCCGCCGGCCTGGCCGGGCCGGGCGGCGTGCGGGTCAACAAGGCCGGCTGCATGGACCGCTGCGCTGGCGGCCCGGTGGCCGTGGTCTACCCGGAAGGCACCTGGTACACCTATGTGGACCGCGACGACATCGACGAGATCGTCGAGTCGCACCTGAAGAACGGGCGCCCGGTGGAGCGCCTGCTGCTGGCGCCGGACATCGGCCGCTGACCTCACGCTCGACGCCCTCGATGAACTCGCAGACCCGGCGACTGTCGCTGGCGGGTCCCGCCGGCCCGCTGGCGTGCGCCATCGACGAGCCGGCCGCCGCGCCGGTGGGCGTGGCGGTGCTGTGCCACCCCCACCCGCTGTTCGGCGGCACGATGGACAACAAGGTGGTGCAGACGCTGGCCCGGGCCTTCGTGCAGCTGGGCTACCGCGCCGTGCGCTTCAACTTCCGCGGCATCGACGGTTCGGGTGGCGCCTGGGACGAGGGCCGCGGCGAGGTCGACGACGCGCTGGCCGTCATCGCCGCGCAGCGGGCGCCCAACCTGCCGCTGGCGCTCGGCGGCTTCTCCTTCGGCGGTTACGTCGCCTCGCAGGCGGCGGCCCGGCTGCCGGCGGACCAGGCCGCCGAACGGCTGGTGCTCGTCGGGCCCGCCACCGCCAAGTTCGAGGTGGCCGGCGTCCCGGCCGACACGCTGGTCATCCACGGCGAGCAGGACGAGGTGGTGCCGCTCGCCGCCACGCTGGACTGGGCCCGCCCGCAGGCGCTGCCGGTGATCGTCGTGCCCGGCGTCGGCCATTTCTTCCACGGGCAGCTGCCGCTGCTCAAATCGCTGGTCGTGCGCCACTGGCGCTGACGCCCGACGCCCCCACCGGGCCGGGCCGCCGCCTGAACGATCCCCTTCTCCTGCTGTTCCGCTGCCGTTCGATGAAACGATTCCTCGCCTTCCTGCTCGTCGCCTGCACCGCGCTGCACGCCGCCGCCCAGGCGCCGCAGCCGCCCGAGGCCGCCGCGCGCCACTACATCCTGGTCGACGTCACCGCCAACCGGGTGCTCGCCGAACGCGACGCCGACGCGCCCAGCGACCCGGCCTCGCTGACCAAGCTGATGACCGCCTACCTGGTGTTCCAGGCGCTGCGCGACAAGAAGCTGACGCTGGAGCAGACGCTGCCGGTGTCCAAGCGGGCCTGGGACGAGCGCAAGGGCGACCCCTCGCTCATGTTCATCGACACCACGATGACGCCCAAGGTCGACGAGTTGCTGCACGGCATGATCGTGCAGTCGGGCAACGACGCCTCGGTGGCGCTGGCCGAGGGCGTCGCCGGCTCGCTGGACGCCTTCGTCGGCATGATGAACCGGCAGGCGCAGGCCTGGGGCCTGAAGAACACCAGCTTCAAGAACGTCACCGGCATGAGCGAGCCGGGCCACCGCAGCAGCGCGCGCGACATCGCCACCATCGCCACCCGCATCGTCGCCGACTTCCCCGAGTACTACCGCTACTACTCGGTGCGCGACTACAAGTTCAACAACATCCGACAGGACAACCGCAACCTGCTGCTGCGCCGCGACCCCACGGTGGACGGCATGAAGACCGGCTACACCGACGCCGCCGGTTACTGCCTGGTGGCCAGCGCCCAGCGCGACTTCCCCAACGGCAAGCGCCGCCTGCTCAGCGTGGTGCTGGGCACCGCCTCGCGCGAGGCACGCGCCAGCGAGAGCCAGAAGCTGCTGAACTGGGGCTTCACCGCCTTCGACGCGCTGCGCGTGGTCGAGGCCGGCAAGCCGGTGGCCACCGTGCCGGTGTGGAAGGGCGCGGCCAAGGACGTCGGCCTGGGCACGCAGGCGCCGGTGGTCGCGACCGTGCCGCGCGGCGAGGGCGCCGGCCTGAAGACGGTGATCGAGCGCACCGACCCGCTGGTCGCGCCGCTGGCCCAGGGCCAGCGCGTGGGCACGGTGAAGGTGACCACCGCCAGCGGCACCCCGGTGGCCGAGGCGCCGCTGGTGGTGCTGCAGGCGGTGCCGCAGGCCGGGATCTTCGGCCGTGCCTGGGACGCGCTGCGGCTGTGGATCAAGTGACCGGCGCGGCGCTTGCCGGCGGCTGACCCGTCGCGCGGGACTTGTGCCCGCCGGCCGTGACGAGGGCGTAAGCTGCCCCCGCCCGGCCCCCGCGCCCATCCGCCGTTGTCGAGGGAAAGCCATGCCGTCCACCGCGCCCACCCAGCCGGACCTGCCCGACCTGCCCTGCCTGCTCAACGGCGAGCTGCTGCCGCTGCGCGAGGCCAGGGTGTCGGTGATGGACCGCGGCTTCGTCTTCGGCGACGGCGTCTACGAGGTCATCCCGGTCTACGGCCGGCGCCTGTTCCGCTTCGACGACCACATGGCGCGCCTGCAGCGCAACCTGGGCAAGCTGCGCATCCCGGCGCCGCACAGCCGGGACGGCTGGCTGGCGCTGGCGCGGCGGCTCATCGCCGCCCTGCGCGACAGCCCCGACCAGCTGCTCTACCTGCAGGTCACCCGCGGCGTGGCGCTGCGCGACCACGTCATGCCGGCCGGGCTGGCGCCCACGGTGTTCATGACCGTCAGCCCGCTGCGGGGCGCCAGCGCCGAGCAGCGGCACCAGGGCGCGGCCTGCGTCACCGCCCGCGACTTCCGCTGGGAGCGCGGCGACATCAAGTCCATCTCGCTGCTCGGCAACGTGCTGGCGCGCCAGGTCTCGGCCGACCAGGGGGCGGCGGAGACGGTGCTGCTGCGCGAAGGCCACAACGGCACGCTCTACCTCACCGAGGCGTCGGCCAGCAACGTCTGGATCGTGCAGGACGGCGCCCTGCTCGGCCCGCCGCCCAGCGACTGGCTGCTGGAAGGCGTGCGCGCCGAACTGCTGCGCGAGCTGTGCGAGGACTGCGGCATCGCCTTCAACCGCAAGCCGATCTCGGAGGCCGAGCTGTTCGCCGCCGACGAGGTCATCCTCAGCTCGTCGACCAAGGAGGTGCTGCCCGTGACCCTGCTCGACGGCGAGGCCGTCGGTCATGGCGCACTGCGCGGCAAGCCGGGCCCGGTCTACGCCCGGCTGTACGAGGCCTACCAGCGGGCCAAGCTTGAACAATCCATCTGATGTCCATGCCCGACCTTCCTGCAGAACCGTCGCTGATCGAGTACCCGAGCGCCTTTCCGATCAAGGTGATGGGCGCCAACGTCGACGGTTTCGTCGACGCCATCGTGGCGGTGGTGCGCCAGTTCGACGCCGGCTTCGACGTGCTGTCGCTGGAGCAGCGGCCGAGCACCGGCGGCAACTACCTCGGGCTGACGGTCACGGTCACGGCCACCAGCCGGGAGCAGCTCGACGAGCTGTACCGCACCCTTTCATCCCATCCGATGGTGAAGGTGGTCCTGTAGTTCAGGTGCTCTTGCGACGGCGGGTGAGCACGTCGCCCAGCACCTCGCGCAGCCGCTGCGCGTCGATCGGCTTGGTGAGGAAGGCGTTCATGCCCACCGCCAGCGCCTGCTCGCGTTCGGAGACCAGTGCCGCGGCGGTGAGGGCGACGATGGGCAGCCGCTGCGCGTCGTAGCGCCGGCGCAGCAGGGAAGTGGCCTCGTGCCCGCCCATTTCGGGCATCTGCACGTCCATCAGCACCGCGTCGAAGGGATCACCCGCCGCCTCCGCGCGCTCGACCGCCGCCACCGCCTCCCGGCCGTCGTGCGCCTCGACCACGCGGGCGCCCCACTGCTGCAGCAGCGCCACCGCGATCATCATGTTGACCGGGTTGTCCTCCACCATCAGCACCCGCGCACCGGCCAGCGCGTCGTCGTCGCCGTCGAGCGTGCCGAAGCCGGAGCTGGCGACCGCCTCGTCCGTGGCCTCGTCCAGCGGCAGTTCGGCCCAGAAGCTGCTGCCGGTGCCCGGCTGGCTGTGCACGCCCACGCTGCCGCCCATCAGCGCCGCCAGCTCATGGCAGATCGACAGGCCCAGCCCCGTGCCGCCGTAGCGCCGCGTGGTGGACTGGTCGGCCTGGGTGAAGGGCCGGAACAGGCGCGACTGCGTGGCCGCGTCCATGCCGGGCCCGGTGTCGCGCACCTCGAAGCGCACCAGGCCCTGCGTCGGCCCGTGCACCCGCAGCGAGATCGCGCCGCGGGTGGTGAACTTCAGCGCGTTGGACAGGTAGTTGTTGAGGATCTGCCGCACCCGGTTGCGGTCGCCCATGACCACCCGCGGCACCTCCGGCCCCAGCTCGAGCTGGAAGTTCAGGCCACGCGCATCGGCCAGCGTGGTGTAGCCGCGCTGCAGCGTCGCCAGCATGGCGTGCAGGTCGAACGCCATCGTGTCGACCTGCAGCTTGCCGGCCTCGATCTTCGCCAGGTCGAGGATGTCCGAGATGATGGCCGACAGCGATTCCGCGCTGTCGGCAATCTGGTCGATGTACTGGCGCCGCAGCGGCTCCTCCAGGTCGGGCTGCCGCACCAGCCGCGTCAGCCCGACCAGCGCGTTGAGCGGCGTGCGCAACTCGTGGCTGGTGTTGGCCAGGAAGGCGCTCTTGGCGCGGCTGGCGGCCTCGGCGTCGTCGCGGGCCTTGGCCAGCGCCGCGTCCATCTGCCGCCGTTCGGTGACGTCGTCGAGGATCCAGATCGTGCCGTTCTTGCCCGGCCGCGTGGGGTCCACCGCACTGGCCTGGATGCGGCACAGGAAGGTGCGGCCGTCGCGTCGCATCAGCGGCCGCTCGATGTCCACGCCGCGGCCCTCGGCCAGCACCGGGCCGATGTCGCGGCCGATCTGCTCGAAGGCCTCGTCGCTGGGCCACACCACCCGCGACGACTGGCCCACCAGCGTGCCCGGCGCCCAGCCCAGCATGCGCTCGCACTGCGGGTTGGCCTGCACGAAGCGGCGCTCGCGCACGAAGGCGATGCCCACCGAGGCGTTCTGCAGGATGGCCGCGTACTCCTGCCGCGTGCGCTCCAGCTCGCTGATGTCGCGCGAGATCTGCACCACGTAGCTGCGGCCGTCCATCACGAACAGCGCGGCCGACAGCAGCAGCGACACCCGTCGCCCCTCGCGGTCGACGAACTCCAGCGGCTGGTTCTGCACCCGGCCCTCGTCGCGCAGCCGCTGCAGCATCGCCTGCGGCTCCTGGCCGGCGGACTGCAGGCCCAGCTCGGCGGCGGTGCGGCCGAGCACCTCCTCCAGCCGCAGGCCGTAGAGCTGCAGGAAGCGGTCGTTGACCATCGCGTAGCGGCCGCTGTCCAGCTCGGCCAGCGAGATGGCGTCGGGGCTCGTGGCCACGACGTGCGACAGCAGCGCCTCCGAGCGACGCACCGCGTCCTCGGCGGTCTTGCGGTCGGTGTCGTCCAGGTAGATGGTCAGCGTCGCCGGGCCGCCATCGGCCTGCACCCGGACGCCGGAGGCGCGCACCACGAGCCGGCGGCCGCGCGGCGACACCAGCCGCAACTCGCCGATGGCCAGCGCCGCGCCCACCGGCAGCGCCTCCAGCTCCTCGAAGCGGCGACGTGCACGCTCGCGTTCCTGCGGGTTGTCGCAGGCCTGCAGCAGCTCCTGCCCGCCCATCACGCTGAGGCCGGCGTGGCCGAACAGCACCGCGGCGGCGGCGTTGCCGGTGATGACGCGGCCACCGCGCTGCAGCACCAGCGCGGTGGGGATGCGGTTGAACAGCTCCTGGTAGCGCGTCTCGGTGGCGGCCAACGCCTGCTGGGCGTGCACATGCGGGGTGTTGTCGCGCACCACGCCCCAGAAGCCGCAGAACACGCCCCGGGCGTCGAAGCGGGGCTCGCCGCTGACCAGCAGGTGGCGCTCGCCGCGCGGGTCCTGCCAGCGCAGGCGCAGGTCGCGGAAGGGGCGACGGCCCTCCAGCTCGGCGCGCAGTTCGTCCAGCCGTTCCTCGTCGCCGTGCAGCGGCGTCAGGTCCCAGGGCGCCACCCGCGGCACGCCGGGCACCGGCTCGAAGCGGCCGTCCTCGCCCTCGGCGTTGCCGCTGCGCCAGACCGACACCACCCGGTACTGCGCGTCCAGCTCCCAGTAGGCGTCGGAGGCGATCCACAGCAGGCTCTGGAAGCGTTGCTCGCGGCGGTGGCTGTCGTCCATGTGGTGCCGCGTCACCGACGACAGGTACAGGCCGGCGAACACTCCGCAGCCCAGCGTCAGCGCCTGCAGGACGAAGCGCACGGTCAGCCCCTGCGGCACCGCGGGCGTCACCTGCTCGGAACCCGCGAGCAGCAGCATGACGGCCAGCGACAGCACGGCCACCGCCAGCCCCAGCCGGTGGTAGCCGACCGCCAGCACCATGCAGGTGGTGAGCGCGAGGAAGCCCAGCGCCGCGGTGTGCAGGCCCCAGTGCAGGCCGAGCGCCGGCAGCGTGATCAGTGCGATGACCACCGCCACCACCGCGGCGATGGCCTGCGGCAGCCGGGCCTCGCTCACCCGCATGGCGGCCAGGCAGGTCAGCAGCAGCAGCAGCGAGCCCCCGACCAGGCCGGCGCGCAGGCCCAGCGCCATCGGCTGCGGCACCAGCGCGAACAGCACCGCCACCGCGGCGGCGATGCCGGCGGCGGTGGCGAAGAAGTACCGCGTGATGCGCAACCGGGGGTCGCGCACCACAGGCTCGCGGCGCATGAAGAGCGAGTCGGACGGCAAGGCGGCCACGGGCGCACTCGGGTTGGGGTTCACGTCCGGCGGCCAGGGCACCGGCGGCGGATCGTCGTCGTCGAACGGCGACGCCGTCTCTTCGATATCGGCCTTGCGGGCGGCGCTCATGAGAGCGGCGACAGCGCCCGTCGTGTGGCATCCGCCACGCGCCGCGCGGCGCCGGCGAAATCGTCGCCGGCGCTGGCGTACAGCACCGCCCGCGACGAGTTGACGGCGATCGCCCCGCCCGGCCGCCAGCCGGCGCGCACCGTGGCCGCCGCATCGCCGCCCTGCGCGCCGACGCCGGGGATGAGCAGCGGCAGCGTCGGCGCCAGCGTGCGCACGCGCTCGATCTCCGCCGGGTAGGTGGCGCCCACCACCAGGCCGAGCTGCCCGGTGCGGTTCCACGGCCCGGCGGCCAGCCGGGCGACGCGCTCGAACAGCGGCTCCGCCGGCAGGTCGCCCTCGGCGCCGACGGTGCGCGCCTGCAGGTCGTCGCCGCCCGGGTTCGAGGTGCGGCAGAGCAGGAACAGTCCCTTGTCAGGCCAGGCGAAGTAGGGCTCCACCGAGTCCAGCCCCATGAAGGGCGACAGCGTCAGCGCGTCGGCGCGGTAACGCTCGAAGGCCTCGCGGGCGTACTGGGTGGCGGTGCTGCCGATGTCGCCGCGCTTGGCGTCCAGGATCACCGGCACGCCGGGCGCCACGCGGTGGATGTGGGCGATCAGCCGCTCCAGCTGGTCCTCCGCGCGCTCGGCGGCGAAGTAGGCGATCTGCGGCTTGTAGGCCAGCACCAGGTCGTGCGTGGCGTCGACGATGGCGGCGCAGAAGTCGAAGAGCTTCGACACATCGCCTCGCCAGCGCAGCGGCAGCTTCGCCGCCTCGGGGTCGAGGCCGACGCACAGCCGGGAGCCGCTGGCGGCCTCGGCCGCGCGCAGCCGCTCGACGAAGCCGGGCACCGAGGCCACGGTCAGACCGAGCGGGCCAGCACCGCGGCCAGCCCGGTGTAGGCGGCGGGCGACAGCGCGGCCAGCCGGGCCTTGTCCTCGGCCGGCAGGTCGAGCGATTCGACGAACGCCACCACCGCCTCGCGGCCGATCGCCTTGCCGCGGGTCAGCGCCTTCAGCTGCTCGTAGGGGTTGGGCAGGCCGTGGCGGCGCATGACGGTCTGGATCGGCTCGGCCAGCACCTCCCAGGCGGCGTCCAGGTCGGCCTGCAGCGCCGGGCGGTTCAGCTCCAGCTTGTCCAGCCCGCGCGCCAGCGCGTCCCAGGCCAGCACGGCGTAGCCCAGCGCCACGCCCATGTTGCGCAGCACGGTGCTGTCGGTCAGGTCGCGCTGCCAGCGGCTGACCGGCAGCTTCTGGCTGAGGTGGTGCAGCAGCGCGTTGGCCAGGCCGAGGTTGCCTTCGGCGTTCTCGAAGTCGATCGGGTTGACCTTGTGCGGCATGGTCGAGGAGCCGATCTCGCCTTCCTTGGTCTTCTGCTTGAAGTAACCCAGCGAGATGTAGCCCCAGACGTCGCGCGACCAGTCGACGAGGATGGTGTTGGCGCGGGCCACCGCGTCGAACAGCTCGGCCATGTAGTCGTGCGGCTCGATCTGGATGGTGTGGCGGTTGAAGGCGAGGCCCAGCTGCTGCTCGACCACCTGGCGGCTGAAGGCCTCCCAGTCGGTGTCGGGGTAGGCGGCCAGGTGTGCGTTGTAGTTGCCCACCGCGCCGTTCATCTTGGCCAGCAGCGCCACGTCGGCGATGCGCTGGCGCGCCGCCGCCAGCCGCGCCACCACGTTGGCCACCTCCTTGCCCACCGTCGTCGGGCTGGCGGTCTGGCCGTGGGTGCGGCTCAACATCGGCTCGTCGGCATGGGCATGCGCCAGCGCGCGCAGCTGGCCGAGCAGCCCGTCCAGCGCCGGCAGCAGCACCTGCTCGCGCGCGGCCTTCAGCATCAGCGCGTGGCTGGTGTTGTTGATGTCCTCGCTGGTGCAGGCGAAGTGGACGAACTCGCCCGCCGCCTTCAGCTCGGCCTGACCGTCGAAACGCTGCTTCAGCCAGTACTCCACGGCCTTGACGTCGTGGTTGGTGGTGCGCTCGATGTCCTTGATGGCCTGGGCGTCGGCCTCCGAAAACCGCACCACCAGCGATCGCAGCAGCCCGCGGGCGGCCTCGGTCAGGGGCGGGAACTCGGGGAAACCGGCGTCCGACAGGGCGATGAACCACTCCACCTCCACCTGCACCCGGCGGTGCATCAGCCCGTACTCAGACAGCAGCGGCCGCAGCGGCGCCACCTTGGCGGCATAGCGGCCGTCCAGCGGCGACAGGGCGGTGAGGGGGGGACAGGCTCATGACGGGGCGGCGGGGGAGGATGACGAGCCGCGCCGTGGGCCAGCGGGGCGCCCGGCGGGACCGGCGGCGCGGGTGCGCGATTGTAGGAGCGGCCCCCCCACCGCCCGATGGCGACGGAATGCACGCAAAACCCGCGCTTCTGCATCGCGAGGGACCGCCAATGATTCAGCATGCCCCAGGCCAACCGATAGGGGCATGAGCGCCCTGCACCGGCGCAAGGGAGTGTGCACACATGAACGAACACGCAGTGCTCGGCACGCCGCGGTCGCTGCGGCGGCGCATGGACCTGGTGGAGGCGCACCGCCAATCGCTGGACCGTCTGCAGGACCGCTGGGACCAGCTCGCGCTGCTCGGCCAGATGAGCGGCATCGCCACCGACATCGGGGCCACCGCGACCGAGTTCCGGCAGCTGTCCGACCACCTGCTGGACGCGCTGTCGCAGCGGCTGCTCGACAACGCGCTGGCCGACCTGCGCGGCCGCGCCCAGGTGGCGCTGGACGTGCTGGTGCGCAACCTCTTCGAGCGCACCGCGGACGTCGGCTTCCTTGCCACCGACCCGGTGCTCTGCCGTTTCGTGCAGGCGCCCGCGGCCCGCGACGACGACGGCCGCGCCGCCGTGGCCGCGCGGCTGGCCGCCTACGTGCGCAAGTACAGCGTCTACGACGACGTGCTGCTGCTCGACGCGCAGGGGCGGCTGCTGGCCCGTCTGGACCCGCAAGCGCCGGTGGGCCAGGTGCCCGCCGACCCGCTGGTGGCCGCGGCACTGCGGGGCGACCAGCCCTACCTGGAGGCGCACGGCCCGCGGCCGCTGCTCGGCGGCCGCGAAGGGCTGGTCTACGCCGCCGCCCTGCGCGACGCCGAGGGACGGCCCTGTGGCGTGCTCTGCCTGTCCTTCCGCCTGCAGGACGAGATGGCCGGCATCTTCGGCCAGCTGCTGGGCGCCGACGCCGCCGCGCAGCTCGCCCTGCTGGACGCCGGGGGACGGGTCATCGCCAGCAGCCATGCGGCGCTGTGTCCGCCGGGCTGCGTGCTGCCGGGCGGGGCGGACGACCCCGCCGACGAGGCCCGGCCGCGCATCGTTGGCGGTCGCGAGGTGCTGCACGTCAGCGCCCGCGCCACCGGCTACCAGGGCTACGGCGGCCCGCCGGGCTGGCGGCTGGCCGCGCTGATCCCGCTGGAGCTGGCCTTCCGCGCGCCCGACCAGGCGACCGACGCCGACGCCGGCGGCGACGCGCTGCTCGGCGAGGCGCTGCAGCACATCCCGAGGCAGGCGCGGCGCATCCAGCAGGGGCTGGAGCTGTCGGTGTGGAACGGCCAGCTGGAGGCCCGCCGCCACGCGCAGGAGGGCAGCGGCCGCTTCGCCGGCGCCCTGCTGCACCAGGTGGCCGACGCCGGCGAGCGCATCCGCCGGGTGTTCGACGAAGCCATCGCCGACCTGCACCGCTCGGCGGCCAGCGACCTGTGGCGACGCGCGGCGGGCGCCGCGGCGCTGGCGGTGGACATCCTCGACCGCAACCTCTACGAACGCGCCAACGACTGCCGCTGGTGGGCGCTGGACCCTCGGCTGGCGTCGGCCCTGCAACGCGGCGGCGAAGGCGCCGAGCCGGTGCTGGCCGGCATCCACGCGCTCTACACCGTCTACGCCCAGCTGCTGCTGCTCGACGGGCAGGGCCGCCGGCTGGCCGCCTCGCGCCCGGCCGACGTGCCCGCCGAGGACCTGCCGGCCGCCACGCCGTGGTTGGCCCGCGCGCTGGCGCTGCGCGACGACCAGGGGTACGCCCGTTCCGGGTTCGACGCCTCGCCGTTCTACGGCGGGCGGCACACCTTCACCTTCGCCGCGCCGGTGCTGCCGTCGGCCGCGGGTGCCGGCGGCACGGTGGCCATCGTGTTCGACACCCAGCCGCAGCTGCAGGCCATGCTGCTCGACGCCCTGCCGTGCGGCAGCGACGGCCGCCCCGTCCCGGGCGCCGCGGCGCTGTTCGTCGACCGGCGCGGCCGCGTGCTGGCGGCGAGCGACGACCGGCTGGCCCCCGGCGCAGCCCTGCCGTGGACGGCGCTGCCGCCCGTGCTGGCCTCGCTGCCGCGCGGCCGTGCCGCCCAGGCCCGGCTGTCGCTGGACGGGCAGGCGGTGGCGGTGGCCCTGCACATGGCCGGCGGCTACCGCGAGTACGGTCGCGAGGACGCCCCACCCCTCGCCGAGGCGTCGGAGGACATCGCCTGCCTGGTGCTGATGCCGCTGGGGCCGGCCGGCACCGCCGCGGCGGACATCGACCCGGCGGCGCGCGCACGGTCCACTCCGACGCCGCCCACCCCCAGCAGCGCCAGGCGCCAGGCGCTGGCCAGCTTCACGCTCGACGGGCAGTGGTATGCCCTGGACGCCGCCGGGCTGGCCTGCGCGCTGCGGGTGGACCGGCTCAACGCGGTGCCGAACCGGCCGGCCGGTCATGCCGGCTGGCTGCTGCACGAGGGCCGGGTGCTGCCGGTGGTCGACCTGGGCTGCTGGCAGCAGGGCCGGCCGGCCGACGCCGGCGCGGGGCTGGTGCTGGTCTGCCAGGGCGCCGACGGCCGGCGGCTGGGCCTGCGCGCCGACGCGCTGGGGGGGTGTCTTCGAGGTCGACGCCGACCGGCTGCAGCCGCTGCCCCAGGCGGTGGCCGACCGCCACGGCGTGCTGGCGTCGATGCTGCGCAGCGCCGACCCGCAGGCGCCGCTGCTGATGGTGCTGGCCCTGCCGCCGCTGCTGGCGCACCTGCTCGGCGGGCTGCCGCCGGAGCTGCAGCGCCTCGGCCAGCCCGCGCTCGCCGCCTGACCGCCGGCGGCGGTGCGGCGACCCACAATCGCCGCATGCCGACACACCGCCCCGTCACACGACTCGACCGCCGGCACGCCTGCGCACTGCTGGCGGCGGCGCCGCTCGCCGCCCGGGCCCAGGCCCAGGGCGATGGCGCCGTGCAGATCGACCGCTGGACCGCGCAGCGGCCGGTGCCGTCGCTGGACCTGCGCGACCTCGACGGCCGCGCCTGGACGCTGAAGGCGCTGCGCGGCCGACCCGTGGTGCTCAATTTCTGGGCCACCTGGTGTGCGCCGTGCCGGGAGGAAATGCCCTCGCTGGAGCTGATGGCCGCCCGCCACGAGGCGCAGGGGCTGCAGCTGCTGGGCGTCAACTTCCAGGAAGGCGAGCGCACGGTGCGCCGCTTCCTCGAGCAGGCGCTGGTCAGCTTTCCGATCCTGCTCGACCGCGACGGCGCGGTTGCCAAGGCCTGGCAGGCGTCGATCTTCCCGACCACCGTGCTGGTCGGCCGCGACGGCCGGCCGCGCCAGGTGGTGCGCGGCGCGCTGGACTGGACGGGCGGCACCGCGCGCTCGCTGCTGCAGGCACTGCTGGGCTGAGCGACCGCACGCCGGTCGGCGCGGCCGGTCGCGGCTGGGCACAATCGCCCCCGGCGTGCCCTGCGGCCGCCGCTCCCGTGTGAAGGCCGCGGGAACGGCCGACGGTCCTGCAGCGTGCGCCGTGCGTGGGCCGTGTGCCCCAGTCCCCCGGTCGCCAGACCGCCTCGAATGACCGCCCTTGGCGGTCGGCCCTGCCTCACCGCAGGGCCGGCGCCGCGTGGTCGCGCAAGGCCGCCGGGTTCCATCGCCCAAGCCTTTGTCCACCCATGACCCTGCCACGACGCCAATGGCTGGCCGCCTGCGCCAGCCTGTCCCTCTCGCCCCTGGCGACCTCCGCCCTCGCCCAGACCCCGCCGCCGGCGCAGTCCCGCGGCTTCGACCCGCGCCCCGGCGCCTGGCGCGGCACCGAGCTCATCACGCAGCTGCAGGTGCGCGACCCGCGCGGCCGAACCGTGGCCTGGGTGCCGCTGCCGTCGGTGCAGGCCGACGACTGGCAGCGCGTCGACGGCCACCAGTGGAGCGGCAACGCCCGCCGGGTGCAGCTGCTGAGCGACGGCCGCTACGGCGCGCGCCTGCTGCGCGCCGAGTTCGAGCCGGGCACCCCGGAGCCCACGCTGCGCGTGACCAGCCAGGTCTGGACCCGTGACCGCCGCACCGACTGGGACGCCGCGCGCCCGGCGCCCGAGGCGGCGCAGGACCTGCGCACCTGGCTGCAGCCCACCGAACTGATGCCCACCGACGGCATCGTGCGCCGCACCGCGCTGCAGGCGGTGGGGTCGGCGACGAACGACCGCGACAAGGTGCAGGCCCTCTACGACTGGGTGGTCAGCCGCACCTACCGGGAGCCCAAGGTGCGCGGCTGCGGCACCGGCGACGTGAAGACCATGCTGGAGACCGAGAACTTCGGCGGCAAGTGCGGCGACATCAACGGCCTGTTCGTCGCCCTGTGCCGGGCGGCCGGCATCCCGGCGCGCGACGTCTACGGCATCCGCACCGCGCCCTCGGCCTTCGGCTGGCGCGAGCTGGGCGCCAACCCGGCGCGGCTGCAGGCCGCGCAGCATTGCCGCGCCGAAGTCCACCTGCAGGCGCATGGCTGGGTGCCGATGGACCCGGCCGACGTCGGCAAGGTGATGCGGCAGGAGACGCCGGAATGGATCCGCGACCCGGCGCATCCCTTCGTGCAGCCGGTGCGCCGCGGCCTCTTCGGCGGCTGGGAGGGCAACTGGGTGGCCTACAACACCGCCCATGACGTGAAGCTGCCCGGCTCCAGCGGCCCGGCGCTGGGCTTCCTCATGTACCCCCAGGTGGAGAACGACCACGGTCGCTACGACCCGCTGGACCCGGACGGCGTGGCGTACCTGATCCAGTCCAGGGCGCTCGACCCTCGGGCTTAACGGCCTGCACCCGTCCGGACCGGGGGAACCGGTTCCGGACGGGACGGGCCAACGCGGCCACTGCGCTCGTCGCCTGCGGCGTCCTGTCGCCACAGGGCAGGGCCTGGCGCCCAGCGCCGGGGCGTCGCTCCCCTCTTCGGTGCATGGCCGGGTCGGGCGCCGCGGTACAGGCCTTGCGTTGAGGCACCGGGTGAACCGCCTGCCCGGCCCCTCTGCCGCTGCCGCGTCGCCGTCGGCGGCCGCCGGCATCGCCGAGCCCTGGCGCGACCGGCTGAGCCTGCTGCTCGAGTCCACCGCGGAGGGCATCTTCGGCATCGACCTCGACGGCCGCTGCATGTTCGCCAACCGGGCGGCGTCGGCGCTGCTCGGCTGGCCGGCGGAGGCCATGCTCGGCCGCAACATGCACGAGCTGATCCACCACACCCGGGCGGACGGCCGGCACTACCCGGAATGCGACTGCCCGATCTTCCAGGCCTTCCGCCAGGGCCGGCCCTGCCGCATCGACGACGAGGTGCTGTGGCGCGCCGACGGCTCGTCGTTCTGCGCCGAGTACGCCAGCCACCCCATCCTGGGCGACGGCGGCGAGGTGCTGGGCGCGGTGGTCACCTTCCTCGACATCACCGCGCGCAAGCGCGCCGACGCCGCGCTGCGCGAGGCCCGCGACGGGCTGGAACGCCGGGTGGCCGAGCGCACCGCCGAGCTGAGCCGCGCGCTGGACCAGCTGCGCGAGCTGTCCGGCCACCTGGAGACGGTGCGCGAGGAGGAGCGCACCCGCATCGCCCGCGAGATCCACGACGAGCTGGGCAGCCTGCTGGTGGCGCTGAAGATGGACACCGACTGGCTGGCCAAGCGGCTGGAGGACCGGCCGCTGCTGGTGGCCAAGTGCCACGGCATGGGCAGCCTGATCGACACCGCGGTGGACAACGTCGGCCGCATCATCACCGACCTGCGGCCCAGCATCCTCGACCACCAGGGCCTGTGGGCGGCGCTGGAGTGGCAGGCGCAGGAGTTCATCGAGACCGCCGAGCTGAAGGGCGACGTGCAGCTGCACGTCACCCACGGCGTGCGGCCGCCCGAAGGCGAGCGGGCGATCGCCGTGTTCCGCATCTTCCAGGAGGCGCTGTCCAACATCGCCCGCCATGCGCGGGCCACGCAGGTGCGCATCCGCGTCGAGGTCGACGCGCCGCCCGAGCCGGTGCTCTACATCGACGTGCGCGACAACGGCGTGGGCTGCGAGCCGCAGGCGCTGGCCGCCGCCGACGCCTGGGGCGTGATCGGCATGCGCGAGCGCGCGGCCCGCTTCGGCGGCAGGGTCACGCTGGACAGCGTGCCCGGCCAGGGCACCCACCTGCGGCTGACCATGCCGCTGGAGGACGAGGCGTCGTGACCGGACGAGGGGCCGCATGATCCAGGTGCTCATCTGCGACGACCACCAGATCGTCCGCCAGGGCATCAAGCAGGTGCTGGCCGACGCCGGCGACGTCGAGCTGGTCGGCGAGGCCGCCAGCGGTCCTCAGGCGATGGCGCTGGTGCGCGCGGCCGAGGCCCGCGGCCGGTTGCCCGACGTGGTGCTGATGGACATCGCCATGCCGCAGCGCGACGGGCTCGAGGTGTTGAAGCAGCTCAAGGCCGAGTTCCCGCGCCTGCCGGTGCTGGTGCTCAGCACCTACCCCGACCGGCAGTACGCCGTGCGCAGCCTGAAGCTCGGCGCCGCCGGCTACCTGAACAAGAGCGCCGACAGCGAGCAGATGATCGAGGCCATCCGCCGCGTGGCCGGCGGCCAGCTCTTCATCACGCCCGGCGTGGCCGAGCAGCTGGCCAACGCGGTGGGCGCCGGCCGCGGCATCAGCAAGCCCGACGCGCCGCTGCACGAGCGGCTGTCGCACCGCGAGTACCAGGTCTTCCGCCTGCTGGCCACCGGCCACAGCGTGGGCGAGATCGCGCAGTCGCTGTCGCTGTCGCCGAACACGGTGAGCACCTACCGCGCGCGCATCCTGGAGAAGACCGGCGTGCGCAACGACGTGGAGTTGGCGCTGTACGCGGTGCGCGAAGGAGGGATCGGCTGACGTTGTAGTGCCAGCACTACAGACGAACGCCGCCTGCCACGATGCCGCGACGACGGGCATCGACCTAGCATCGATTCACCACGATCCGAGGGCCCGCACGATGAGCGCATACGACCCCTACGACGCCGACCGGCCGCTGCGGCTGGGCTGCGCCTGCGGCCGGCACGGCAGCGAGGCCGAACACGCCACCGCCGAGCTGAAGGCACGCAGCGAGACGGCCGACTTCGAGGCGGAATCGAACGCCTTCGTCGAGGCCGCGCTGGTCAAGGCGCTGTTCCCGCAGGACGCGCTGCGCCGGCGCTTCCTCAAGGCCGTCGGCCGCGGCACCGCGATGGCGGCCATCGGCAGCGTGCTGCCCATCGCGCCGCTGCAGGCCATGGCCCAGGAGAAGGGGGCGCTGGAGAAGAAGGACCTCAAGGTCGGCTTCATCCCCATCACCTGCGCCACGCCGCTGATCATGGCCCACCCGCTGGGCTTCTATTCGAAGCAGGGGCTCAACGTCGAGGTGGTGAAGACGGCCGGCTGGGCGCTGATCCGCGACAAGATGCTCAACCGGGAGTACGACGCCACGCACTTCCTGAGCCCGATGCCGCTGGCCATCAGCCTGGGCCTGGGCTCGAACGCCACGCCGATGAACGTGGCCACCATCCAGAACACCAACGGCCAGGCGATCACGCTGGCGATCAAGCACAAGGACAACCGCGACCCGAAGAACTGGAAGGGCTTCAAGTTCGCGGTGCCCTTCGAGTACTCGATGCACAACTTCCTGCTGCGCTACTACGTGGCGGAAGCGGGGCTGGACCCGGACCGCGACATCCAGATCCGCGTCGTGCCGCCGGCCGAGATGGTGGCCAACCTGCGCGCCGGCAACATCGACGGCTTCCTCGGCCCCGACCCCTTCAACCAGCGCGCGGTGTTCGAGGAGGCGGGCTTCATCCACGTCCTCAGCAAGGAGCTGTGGAACGGCCACCCCTGCTGCGCCTTCGGCACCAGCACGGCCTTCATCCAGCAGAACCCCAACACCTTCGCCGCGCTGTACCGGGCGGTGATGACGTCGGCCGCGATGGCGCGCGAGGCACGCAACCGCGAGCTGATCGCCAAGGTCATCGCGCCGCAGGCTTACCTCAACCAGCCGGAGACGGTGCTGGCGCAGGTGCTGACCGGCAAGTTCGCCGACGGACTGGGCAACGTGCGCACGGTTCCCGACCGTGCCGACTTCGACCCGATGCCGTGGCAGAGCATGGCGGTGTGGATGCTCACGCAGATGAAGCGCTGGGGCTACATCAAGGGCGAGGTGGACTACAAGCAGATCGCCGAGAAGGTGTTCCTGCTCACCGACGCGAAGAAGGTGATGGGCCAGCTCGACATGAAGCCGCCGGCCGGCACCGCCTATCCGAAGTTCACCGTGATGGGCAAGACCTTCGATCCGGACAAGCCCCAGGCCTACCTGGACGGCTTCGCGATCAAGAGGACCTGACGTGGGACAGCCTTCTCTGGCCTGGCGCTCGGGCCTGCTGTCGCTGCTGCTGCTGGCGCTGCTGCTGGGCGTCTGGCACCTGGCCACGCTGTCGAACGCACCGGCCGCGGCGCCGGCCGCGGCGGTGGCGCTGACGCCGGAGCAGATCGAGTACGCCAAGCTGATGGGCAAGGACCCGACGGCGGGTGCGGGCGCACCGACGGCCAAGAGCGGCTTCCCGACGCTGGGGCAGATGGGCGCGACGGTGCTGCAGCACCTGGCCAGCCCCTTCCACGACAACGGCCCGAACGACAAGGGGCTGGGCCTGCAGCTGGCCTACTCGCTGGGCCGGGTGGCGCTGGGCTACGGCATCGCGGCGCTGGTGGCCATCCCGCTCGGGTTCGTGATCGGCATGAGCCCGCTCATCTACCGCGCGCTCGACCCGTTCATCCAGGTCTTGAAGCCCATCTCGCCGCTGGCGTGGATGCCGCTGGCGCTCTACACCATCAAGGACTCCGCGGCCAGCGGCATCTTCGTCATCTTCATCTGCTCGGTCTGGCCGATGCTGATCAACACCGCCTTCGGTGTGGCCGGCGTGCGCCGCGAATGGCTGAACGTGGCGCGCACGCTGGAGGTCCGTCCGCTGCGCAAGGCCTTCGAGGTGATCCTGCCGGCGGCGGCGCCCACCATCCTCACCGGCATGCGCATCAGCATGGGCATCGCCTGGCTGGTCATCGTGGCGGCTGAAATGCTGGTCGGCGGCACCGGCATCGGCTACTTCGTCTGGAACGAGTGGAACAACCTGTCGCTGCCCAACGTCATCGTGGCCATCCTGGTGATTGGTCTCGTCGGCATGGCGCTGGACCTGGTGTTCGGCCGGCTGCAGAAGGCGGTGACCTATGCCGACTGACCTCTCGGACAAGCCGTTCCTCCAGGTGGAGGGACTGGCCAAGCGCTACGGCGATGCCACCGTCTTCGACAGCGTCAACTTCGGCCTGACGCAGGGCGAGTTCGTCTGCATCATCGGCCATTCGGGCTGCGGCAAGACGACCATCCTCAACGTGCTGGCCGGTCTGGAGCAGGCCAGCGAGGGCCATGTCTTCATGGACGGCCGCGAGGTCACCGCGCCGGGCCTGGAGCGCGGCGTCGTCTTCCAGGGCCATGCACTGATGCCGTGGCTGTCGGTGCGCCGGAACATCGCCTTCGCGGTGAAGAGCCGCTGGCCGGACTGGTCGCGCGAGCAGGTGGGCGCACAGGTCGAGAAGTACGTCGCGATGGTGGGCCTCACGCCGGCCATCGACAAGAAGCCGTCGGCGCTGTCCGGCGGCATGAAGCAGCGGGTGGGCATCGCCCGCGCCTTCGCCATCGAGCCGCGCATGCTGCTGCTCGACGAGCCGTTCGGCGCGCTCGACGCGCTGACCCGCGGCACCATCCAGGACGAGCTGCTGCGCATCTGCGCCGAGACGCGGCAGACCGTCTTCATGATCACGCACGACGTGGACGAGGCCATCCTGCTGGCCGACCGCATCCTGCTGATGAGCAACGGGCCGCAGGCCCGCGTCGCCGAGATCGTGCGCAACACCATGCCGCGCGACCGGCAGCGCGCCACGCTGCACCACGACCCGCAGTACTACCGCATCCGCAACCACCTGGTCGACTTCCTCGTGGCGCGCTCGAAGGCGCTGTCGCACGGCCAGGCGCCCGTCCACCCGCCCGAGGTCAGCCCCGGCCTGGACCTGGAATCCCCTGTCGACCCCCAGCCCGACCCCGGGCAACCCGCCACCGTTCCCCTGAGGAGAATCGCATGAGCCGAATCGACGTCACCGAGAAGATCGTCGCCACCAAGGTGGCCAAGGGCCTGAAGTGGTCCGACGTGGCCGCCAAGGTCGGCCTGAGCAAGGAGTGGGTCACCGCGGCCTGCCTGGGCCAGATGACCCTGACCGCCGAGCAGGCCGGCGTGATCGGCGAGATCTTCGGCCTCACCGACGCCGAGCAGAAGTGGCTGATGGTGGTGCCCTACAAGGGCAGCCTGCCCACCAGCGTGCCCACCGACCCGCTGATCTACCGCTTCTACGAGCTGGTCAGCGTCTACGGCACCACCTTCAAGGAACTGATCCACGAGGAGTTCGGCGACGGCATCATGTCCGCCATCGACTTCAAGATGGACCTGAAGCGCGAGCCCAACCCGGCCGGCGACCGGGTGTCGATCACCATGTCGGGCAAGTTCCTGCCCTACAAGACCTACTGAGACCACGATGGACGACAGCCGCCCGCCGGTGCCGCCCTTCACCGAGGCGACGGCCCGGCAGAAGGTGCGCGGCGCCGAAGACGCCTGGAACACCCGCGACCCGGAGGTGTGCGCCCGCGTCTACACCGAGGACACGGTGTGGCGCAACCGCGCCGAGTTCCCGGTGGGCCGGGAGGCGGTGAAGGCCTTCCTGCGCCGCAAGTGGGACCGCGAACTGGACTACCGGCTGATCAAGGAGCTGTGGGCCTTCACGGACCACCGCATCGCGGTGCGCTTCGCGTATGAATGGCACGACGACTCGGGCCACTGGTTCCGCAGCTACGGCAACGAGAACTGGGAATTCAACGCCCAGGGCTTCATGCAGCGGCGCTTCGCCAGCATCAACGACCTGCCCATCCGGCCCGAGGACCGCAAGTTCCACTGGCCGCTGGGCCGGCGGCCGGACGACCATCCGGGCCTGAGCGCGCTGGGGCTGTAGCCACCGGTCGCCTCGGGTGGCGGGCAGCCCGCCGGCACCGACCCGCCGCAGCCGGGCCGGCGTCCAGGGCCGCCGGCGTCAGCCGCGGCCGGCGGCGGCCCACTGCAGCCGGGTGTGGCCGATGGCCTGTGCCAGCCGGCGCGCGCCGTTGACCAGCAGGCGCAGCGCGCGGCCGTTGCGGTCGAGTGCCTGCTCCACCGAGGCCGCGCGCGCCAGCGCCGCCCGGTTGGTGGTGTGGGCGTGAACGTCGAGACGGGTTGAGGTGACAGTCATGGGGCCCTCCTTCGGGTTAACCCGAATATAGGGCAAACCCTAATTCCCTCCCCCACTCATGGGCGGAAGGAGCTCGGCCGGACGTGAAGTTGTTGGGTCGGCCGCCAGCGGCTGCGGCGCGCCGGTGCCGGCGCGGCCGTGAACGACCGGGCCAGGCCGATCACCACACCCGCCAGCGCGAGGCCGAACACCGCCGCCCCGATGGCCAGGACCTCCGCCAGCGACCGGCTGAAGTTCCACGGCCGGGCGATGCCAAGGAAGGCGATGTACAGCCACAGGCTGTTGGACAGCGCCACCGGCACCGCCAGCATCAGCCGGGCGAGCAGGCCCCGCGGCGGGCGCTTTTTCGCCAGCTTGCGGAACGTGTGCCGGTGCAGCACCCAGCCGTTGGCGCACAGCAGGCCGACCAGCAGCAGCTTGGCCTGCAGCTTCGGGTTGTGCAGCAGGTCGGCGCGTTCCTGCAGGCCGAAGGCGATCAGGCCGAGCCCGGAGGCCACCAGCACCACCAGCGACACGCCGACCAGCCGGGTGACGTAACCGTTGGGCGGCCCGATGCGCGACGGCTTGTGCAGCAGCCGGCCCAGCAGGCGCAGGTCGGTCGCCAACAGCGAGCCCAGCGCGCAGCAGGTGGCGAGCAGGTGCACATAGAGGACGAGCAGCTTGAGCACGGCGGAACAGGGGACGACAACGGTCGGCCCCCATGCTGCCGCGGCCCGCCGCCGCCCGGTCGTGCGAACAGCACGGCACCGGCCGGTCAAACCGGCACCGGCGCCTGAGCCGGTCGCGGCACGGACCCTGCTTTGACGTGCCTCACGCGCCGGGCGGCGAGCCGCAGGCGCCTCGCTAGAATCGCGCCGCCCGCCGCCGAGGGACCCCTCGCGTCCCTGTCACCGCCCTCCCCACCCCATGAAGCTCCTCGGATCCCTGACCAGCCCTTACGTGCGCAAGGTGCGCGTGGTGATGGCCGAGAAGAAGCTCGACTACCAGCTGGTGCAGGAGGACGTCTGGGGCAGCGACGCCATCCTCAAGGTCAACCCGCTGGGCAAGGTGCCCTGCCTGCTGATGGAGGGCCAGGACGCCATCCACGGCGCGGTGTTCGACTCGCGCGTGATCGTCGAGTACGTCGACACGCTGTCGCCCGTGGGCCGGCTGATCCCGCCCAGCGGCCGCCAGCGGCTGGAGGTGCGCACCTGGGAATCGCTGGCCGACGGCCTGTGCGACGCCGCGATCCTGGCGCGCATGGAGAAGACCTGGACCGGCCGCAGCGACGCACAGCGCAGCGAGGCCTGGGTCGAGCGGCAGATGACCCGCGTGCACGCGGCCGTCAAGGCGATGGGCCAGGGACTCGGCGAGAAGACCTGGTGCTCGGGCAACCACTTCAGCCTGGCCGACATCGCGGTGGGCTGCGCGCTGGGCTACCTGGACTTCCGCTTTCCGCAGATCGACTGGCGCGGCGACCATCCCAACCTCGGCCGGCTGGCCGACAAGCTGTTCGCCCGGCCCAGCTTCGCCGACACGCAGCCGCCGCAGGGCTGACGCCCGCCGCGGCGCTCAGCGGGCGCCGTCGTCGCCGCCGCGCCGCCGTGCGCGTTCGATGGCCGCCTGCGCGATGCGCTGCGCCGCCTCGCCGCCGACACCGGGCAGGCGCCCGGTCTGGTCGAAGAAGCGGTTGGCCTGGGTGGCCTTCACCACCGCCGGCCGTGCGTCGCCCCGCTCCGGCAATCCGGCCAGCGCCTCGCGCAGCCGCTTGGCGAACAGCCGGTAGGCCAGCGCCTGCATCGGCAACCGCCCCGAGTCCATCTTCTGCAGCATGGCCGCGAGGTGGTCGATGTACAGGCGGCGCCGGCGCAGGGCGGCGTCGAGGGGTTGGGCGTCGGACATGCAGCAAGGTTAGCCAATCGGCCTTCATCCGAACGCTCGAACAGCGGGATGGATGACGCCCTCCACGGTCATGCGCCACGACCGGCGCAGGGCCGCCGTTACACTGCCCGCCGAGCGCCGATTTGTTCCGGCTTGCGGGCGCTTTATCAAATGCCGCTAAAGGGTGCCCCCCAGACCTGCCGTCGCGGCAGGCCCCCACGGGGGATGAGGAGACTCGGGAGCGGCCCTTCGCTTCCTCATGAGAGAAATGGCCTCCATCGGCTTCGTCACCCCGCAGTCGCTGCACTTCGCCGAGCCGCTGCCGCTGAAGAGTGGTGCGGCGTTGTCGGACTACACGCTGGTCTACGAGACCTACGGCGCGCTCAACGCCGAGCGCAGCAACGCGGTGCTGGTCTGCCATGCGCTCAACGCCAGCCACCACGTCGCCGGCCGCTACGAAGGCCAGCCCAGGAGCGAAGGCTGGTGGGACAACCTGGTCGGGCCCGGCAAGCCGCTGGACACCGACCGCTTCTTCGTCATCGGCATCAACAACCCCGGCTCCTGCTTCGGCTCCACCGGCCCGCGCGACGTCAACCCGGCCACCGGCCGGCCCTACGGCGCCGACTTCCCGGTGGTGACGGTGGAGGACTGGGTCGACGCGCAGGCCCGGCTGCTCGACCGTCTCGGCATCCGGCGGCTGGCCGCCGTGATCGGCGGCAGCCTCGGCGGCATGCAGGCGCTGGCCTGGGCGCTGCGCCACCCCGACCGGCTGGCGCACTGCATCGCCATCGCCACCGCGCCCAACCTGTCGGCGCAGAACATCGCCTTCAACGAGGTGGCGCGCCGGGCCATCGTCACCGACCCGGACTTCCATGGCGGTCACTACGTGGCCCACGGGGGTGGTGCCCCGCCGCGGGTTGACGGTGGCGCGCATGGTCGGCCACATCACCTACCTGTCGGACGACGCGATGGCCGCCAAGTTCGGCCGCAACGGCCAGGCCGACCGCTTCGCCTACAGCACCCAGGACATCGAGTTCCAGGTCGAGAGCTACCTGCGCCACCAGGGCGACAAGTTCGCCGACTACTTCGACGCCAACACCTACCTGCTGATCACCCGCGCGCTCGACTACTTCGACCCCGCGGCCGAACACGGCGGCCGGCTGGCCGCCGCCTTCGCGCAGGTGCGGGCCAAGTTCCAGCTCGTCAGCTTCACCACCGACTGGCGCTTCTCGCCGGCGCGCTCGCGCGAGATCGTCAAGGCGCTGGTCGACAACCGGCTGGACGTCAGCTACGCCGAGATCGACGCGCCGCACGGCCACGACGCCTTCCTGCTCGACGACGCGCGCTACCACGCGGTGCTGCGGGCGCGGTTCGAGCGCATCGCGCAGGAAGTGACCACCGCCAGCGGCCAGCGCGGCGAGCGGACCGCCCTCACGGGGGTTGCCGTATGACAGAGCGCACCGAGCTGGAGACCATCGCCTCGCTGGTGCCCGAAGGCTCGCGGGTGCTCGACCTCGGCTGCGGCAACGGCGAGCTGCTGGCCCACCTGATGGCGAACCGCGGGTGCACCGGCTACGGCATCGAGATCGCCGACGCCAACGTGCTGGCCTGCACGCAGCGCGGCGTCAACGTCATCCAGCTCAACCTCGAGGAAGGTCTGGCGCTGTTCGACGACCGGAGCTTCGACGTGGTGCTGCAGCTCGACACCCTGCAGCACCTGCGCAACACCGAGAAGATGCTGACCGAGACGGCGCGCGTCGGCCGGCTGGGCATCGTCAGCTTCCCCAACTTCGCGCACTGGGCCAACCGGCTGGCCATCCTGCGCGGGCGCATGCCGGTGACGCGGCGGCTGCCCTACCAGTGGTACGACACGCCCAACATCCGCGTCGGCACCCATGCCGACTTCGAGGTGCTGGCGCGGCGCCAGGGCCTGCGCGTGCTGGAGAGCTTCGGCCTGCAGAACGGCCGGGTGGTACGGCGCCTGCCCAACCTGCGCGCCAGCACCGCGGTCTTCAAGTTCGAACGCGGCTAGACGACAACCTTGCCATGGGCCTGACCTCCACCCTCGTCACCCAGGACGGCCTGGCGCTGCACCTGGAGCACTGGCCGGCCGCCGGGTCCGCGGCGCGCGGCACCGCCATCCTCGTCCACGGCCTGGGCGAGCACCTGGGCCGCTACCCCCATGTGGTGGCGGCGCTGGCGGTGGCCGGCTGGCAGGTGACGGCCTACGACCAGCGCGGCCATGGCCGGTCGCAGGGCACGCGGGGCGACACCGCCGACGCCGAGGCGCTGCTGCGCGACCTGTCGGCGGTGATGGACCGGGTGGCCGGCAGCGACGCCGGGCCGGTGGTGCTGGTCGGCCACAGCATGGGCGGCGCGGTGGTCGCCCGCTTCGTCGCCGAAGGCCTGGCCGAGCGGCCCGCCCCCTGGTGGCGACCGGTGGAGGCGCTGGTGATGTCGTCGCCGGCGCTCGCCATCCCGATCGCACCGCGTCAGCGCGGCATGCTCAAGGCCCTGACGGTGCTGGCGCCGGGCTGGCCTCAGCCCAACGGCCTGAAGGCCGAATGGCTGTCGCACGACCCGGAGGTGGTGGCCGCCTACCAGCGCGACCCGCTGGTGCACGACCGCATCACCGCCCGAATGATCAATTTCATGATCGACGCCGGCCGCATCGCCATCGAGCGCGCGCCGCAGTGGAGCACGCCGACGCTGCTGCTCTACGCCGGCAAGGACCGCTGCGTCGACCCCGCCGGCAGCGACGCCTTCGCCGGCGCGGCGCCGGTCCACATGGTGGAGGCGGAACGGCTGGAAGCGCTGTTCCACGAGATCTTCAACGAGCCGCACCGGCAGGTGACGCTGGACCGCATCGGTGCCTGGCTGCGCAGGCTGCCGATGCCGATCAACCCGGTGAAGACCTACCGCCCGCCGCCGCCGGAACTGCAGGGCACGCCCAAGCGCCCGCAGTTGGGCCGTTGACCGGTCGGGCCACCGGAAGACCCTTCCCCCGGTCGTGGTCTCGCCGGCTGAGGCCCAATGGCGGGCAGGAGCCCGCCGCATGACCACCACCCTCGCCGACCGCCCCGAGAACGCCCACGCCCGGGCCCTGGCTGAGTTCAGCCGCACCCGCTGGGACGAGGCCATCGTGCCGGCGCTCACCGAGTACATCCGCATCCCGGCCAAGAGCCCGATGTTCGACGCCGATTGGGCGGCGCACGGCCTGCTCGACCGGGTGGTGCACGACGCGGCCGCCTGGGCCGAGCAGCGGCCGATCGCCGGGCTGACCGTCGAGGTGGTCCGCCTGCCCGGCCGCACGCCGGTGCTGCTGTTCGAGGTGCCGGCGACCAAGGCCGGCTCGACCGAGACCGTGCTGCTCTACGGCCACCTGGACAAGCAGCCCGAGTTCTCCGGCTGGCGCTCGCACATGGGCCCGTGGACGCCGGTGGTGGAGGACGGCAGGCTCTACGGCCGAGGCGGCGCCGACGACGGCTACGCGGTCTACGCCGCCCTCACCGCCATCGAGGCGATGGACCGCGAAGGCCTGCCGCGCCCGCGCTGCATCGGCCTCGTCGAGACCTGCGAGGAAAGCGGCTCGGGCGACCTGCCGGTCTACCTCGACGCCTTGAAGGACCGGCTGGGGCAGGTGGGCCTGGTGGTCTGCCTCGATTCCGGCGCCGGCAACTACGACCAGCTGTGGCTGACCACCTCGCTGCGCGGGCTGGTCAGCGGCGTGCTGAAGGTCGAGATCCTCACCGAGGGCGTGCACTCGGGCGAAGCCGGCGGCGTGGTGCCGTCGAGCTTCCGCATCCTGCGTCAGGTGCTCGACCGGCTGGAGGACAGCGAGACCGGCCGCATCCTGCCCGCCCGCTTCCATTGCGAGATCCCCGGCGTGCGCGTCGAGCAGGCGAAGGCCGCCGGTGCCGCGCTGCGCGACGAGGTGTGGAAGCGCTTCCCCTGGGCCTGCGCCGACGACGGCGGCAGCGCCCTGCCGACCACCGACGACCCGGTCGAGGCCCTGCTCAACCGCAGCTGGCGGCCGTCGCTGGCGGTCACCGGCGTCGACGGCATCCCGGCGCTGGCCAACGCCGGCAACGTGCTGCGGCCGCACACCGCCTTCAAGCTGTCGCTGCGGCTGCCGCCGCTGGTCGACGCCAACGCGGCGGCGCTGGAGTTGAAGCGCGTGCTGGAGGACAACGCGCCCTACCACGCCAAGGTCACCTTCACGCCCGACGGCCGCGCCGGCCAGCACGGGGCCAACGGCTGGAACGCGCCCGACATCGCGCCCTGGCTGGGCACGGCGATGGAGGCCGCCTCGCAGGCCCATTTCGGCACGCCGGTGGGCTACATCGGCCAGGGCGGCACCATCCCGCTGATGAGCCTGCTGCAGCAGGGCTTCCCACGCGCCCAGATGATGGTCTGCGGCGTGCTCGGCCCGAAGAGCAACGCCCACGGGCCCAACGAGTTCCTGCACCTGCCCTATGCGCAGCGGCTGACCGCCGCCGTCGCACAGGTCATGTCGGCCTTTCCGAACTGACGGCCCCTCGCCTGTCGGGTACGCCAGCCGATCCCCCGAGGGGATGCGGGCCGGCTTGGTGAACTGAGGCCGGACATGGACAGTCCCTGCGGACTGTCCGTGCCTGCCGAAGCCGCCGGCCTCTGGTCCGGCGGCGGGCCCGGCGCTCGGCCCGCTGCTAGCGCATCGACAACCCGGTCGGCAGCTGGATGCCGGCCAGCGGCTCCAGCAGCGCGACCAGCGGCCGCAGCGGCTCGTAGCGGTCGGCCACCTTGATGGCGTAGGCGAAGAAGCGCGGCAGGTCCTCGGCGTACTTGGGCTTGCCGTCGCGGTGCTTGAGGCGGCAGAAGATGCCCAGCACCTTCAGGTGCCGCTGCAGCCCCATCCATTCGAGCGCACGCCAGAACTCGCCGAAGTCGTCACCGACCGGCAGGCCGGCCTTGCGGGCGCCTTCCCAGTAGCGCACCGCCCAGTCGATCTCGCGTTCCTCGTCCCAGGACCAGAAGGCGTCGCGCAGCAAGGAGGCGATGTCGTAGGTGACGGGCCCGCGCACCGCGTCCTGGAAGTCGAGGATGGCCGGGGCCGGCTCGGCCAGCATCAGGTTGCGCGGCATGTAGTCGCGGTGGACGAAGACCTGCGGCTGGGCCAGCGCGCTGTCGACCAGCCGCTGCGTGACGCGGTCCCAGACCAGCTGCGCGCCGGGCGTCCATTGCACGCCGTGTTCCTTGGCCACGCACCAGTCGGGGAAGAGCTGCAGCTCGCGGCGCAGCAGCGCCTCGTCGTAGGCCGGCAGCCCGTCGGTGACCGTGCCCACCTGCATGCGGACCAGCGCGTCGATGGCCGCGCGCATCAGCCGGTCCGCCTCGCCGGCGTTCGCCGTCTTCAGCGCGTCGAGGTAGAGCCGCGTGCCGAGGTCCGGCAGCAGCAGGAAGCCCCGTTCGACGTCCGCGGCCAGCACCTCCGGCGCGTGCAGGCCGGCCGCGCGCAGCCGCGCCGCGATGTCGACGAAGGGCCGCACATCCTCCTGCGGCGGCGGCGCGTCCATGACGATCAGGCTGCGGCCGTCGGCCTGCAGCCGCAGGTAGCGGCGAAAGCTCGCGTCGGCAGAGGCGGGCGCCAGGGTGTCGGCGCGCAGCCCGTGGACCGGTGCCAGCGCGGCCAGCCAAGCATGGAAGGCCGCCTCGCGGGCGGGGTCGGGCCAGTGGACGTTGGACAGCACGTTGCCCTGCAGGTCGAAAGGTGGGAGGAGGGTCAGTGGACGGCCGGAAGCGGCATGGATAATCCGGCGCCCGCCGATTCTAGGGAGCCGGACGGTGCGCCCCGCCAGCGCCCGGCGAGCCCGCCGTCTGCCCGCCCCGTCCCCCGTCCCTTGGCCCGCCTGCGCCCCCCTTCCACGACACCCCCGTGTCCGACGCCCGAACGGCGTCGGCCCGGTCGTGTGCGCGGCGGCGGTGGTGTGCGGGCTGCTCGCCGGGCCCGCTCGGGCGCAGGCGCCCGTCGCCGCGCCGGCCGGCGACGGCGCGACACCGGCCGAGCCGCTGGCGCTGCAGCCCAGCCGCAGCCTGCGCACCGGCTCGCGGCCCGGCGCGTCCGACCGGCTGCCGGTCTTCCTCGACGCCGACCACGTGAGCGCGCAGCCCGACCTCGACGCGCTGGCCGAGGGCAACGCCGTGCTGCGCCGCGGCCCGCTGCAGGTCAGCGGCGACCGCCTGCGCTACGAGCCGCCGACCGGCATCGCCCGGGCCAACGGCCGGGTCGAGGTGCGGCGCGGCGGCGACGTCTTCCGCGGGCCGGAACTGCAGCTGCAGCTGCAGCGTTTCGAGGGCTGGTTCCTGCAGCCCGACTATTTCTTCGAGGTCACCGGCGGCGGCGGCCAGGCCCGCCGCATCGACTTCATCGACCAGGACCGGGTGCAGGCGCTGGACGCCACCTACACCAGCTGCCCGCGCGACGGCTCGGGCGACCCGGACTGGCTGCTGTCCACCGACCGGGTGCGGATGGACTTCGACAGCAACACCGGCGTGGCGGAGAACGGCGTGCTGCGCTTCAAGGGCGTGCCCATCCTGGCCGCGCCGCGCCTGAGCTTCCCGCTCACCGACGCCCGCAAGTCGGGCTGGCTGCCGCCGCTGATCAACCTCGACAGCCGCAGCGGCGCGGTGGTGGGCGTGCCCTACTACTGGAACATCGCGCCCAACCGCGACATGACGCTGACGCCGACGCTGCTCACCCGCCGCGGCGTCAGCCTGGACACCGAGTTCCGCTACCTGGAGCCGGGCCACGAGGGCCGCATCAACTACGCACTGCTGCCCCACGACCAGGAGACCGGCCGCAGCCGGCAGTCGCTGCGCCTGCAGCAGGAGGGCGCGCCCACCGAAGGCCGCCTGGCGGGGCTGTACTACAAGACCAATGTCTTCCGCGTCTCCGACGACGACTACTGGAAGGACTTTCCCCGCGCGCTGCGCTGGGTGACGCCCCGCCTGCTGCCCACGGACCTGCAGGGCGAGCGAGGCCTGCAGGACCTGCTCGGCACCACCCTCAACGCCGACTGGACCGCGTACGCGCGGCTGCAGCGCTGGCAGGTGGTGCAGGACGTGGACCCGGCCTCGCGCATCGTGTCGCCCTACGAGCGCAGCCCGCAGGTCGGCGTGCGCGCGCGCAGCCGCCTGGCGCCGGCGACGGGCGGGGCGTTCAGCGGCCTGCAGTTCTCGCTGCAAACCGAGTACAACCGCTTCACGCTGTCCGATCCCGCGAACGCGGCGCCCGGCGCGCTGACCGGCGACCGGGTGCATGCGCTGGCCGACATCGCGCTGCCGCTGCGCCTGCCGGGCGGCTGGCTGACGCCCAAGCTGATGGCCAACGCGGCGTCGTACCGCACCGACCAGGCGATGAGCGACGGCCGCACCAGCGCCTCCCGCATCATCCCCACCGCCAGCGTCGACGCCGGCCTCGTCTTCGAGCGCGAAGCCACGCTGTTCGACCGCGGCATGCGGCAGACGCTGGAGCCGCGGCTGCTCTACGTCAACACACCCTACCGCGACCAGAGCCGGCTGCCGCGCTTCGACGCCGCGGGCAAGGACTTCAACGACCTGTCGATCTTCACCGAGAACGACTTCTCCGGCGTCGACCGGGTGTCGGACGCGCACCAGCTCACCGCCGGCGGCACCACCCGCTGGCTGGACGAGCAGAACGGCGCCGAGGTGCTGCGCCTGGGGTTGGCGCAGCGGCTGCTGTTCCGCGACCAGCGGGTCACGCCCGCCGGCGTGCCCTTCACGCAGTCGGTGTCGGACCTGCTGCTGCTCGGCTCGACCCGGCTGTGGCCGTCGTGGACGCTGGACGCGGCGCTGCAGTACAGCCCCCAGACCGACCGCGTGCAGCGCTCGCTGGCCAGCGTGCGCTACTCGCCGGGCCCCTGGCGCACGGTCAACGTCACCCACCGGCTGACGCGCGGCTTGAGCGAGCAGATGGAGCTGGGCTGGCAGTGGCCGCTGTTCGGGCCGGAGCCGTCGGCCACCGGCCGGCCGCCGCCCAGCGCCGGCGGCAGCTGCGGCGGCACCTGGTACACCGTCGGCCGCCTCAACTACAGCCTGCGCGACCGCCGGCTCACCGATTCGCTGGCCGGCATCGAGTACGACGCCGGCTGCTGGATCGCCCGCGTCGTGACCGAGCGCCTGTCCACCGGCCGCGCCCAGGCCACCACCCGGCTGATGCTGCAGCTGGAGCTGGTGGGCCTGTCGCGGTTGGGCACCAACCCGCTGCAAGCCCTCAGGGACAATATCCCGGGCTACCGCCTGCTGCGCGAACCGCGCAACACCGGCGGCCTGACCGGATCCATCTATGACTGACCCCTCCCTCTGGCGCCGACTGTCGGCGTTCTTGCTCGGTGCGCTGCTGGCCGCCGGGGCCGCCGCCCAGTCCGCCCCGCGAGACCGGCCGCGCAGCGCCGACTACATCGTCGCCGTCGTCAACCAGGAGCTGGTGACGCAGGGCGAGCTGGCGCAGCGGGTGGCCCGGCTGCGGCAGGAAGCCGCCCGCGCCAACCAACCGGTGCCGCCCGAGGGCCAGCTCGCCCGCGAGGCGCTGGACGACCTGATCGACGAGCGGGTGCTGCTGACCTTCGCCCGCGAGACCGGCCCCAAGGTGGACGAGGCCGAGCTGGACCGGGCGGTGGGCATCGTCGCGCAGCAGAACCAGCTCACCGTGCCGCAGCTGCGCGAGCGGCTGCAGCGTGATGGCGTCGACTACGCCCGCTTTCGCGCCAACGTGCGCGACCAGCTGCTGGTCGAGCGGGTGCGCGAGCGCGAGGTGCAGTCGCGGCTGCGCGTCAGCGACAGCGAGGTGACCGAGTTCCTCGACCAGATGCGCCGCACCCGCGAGGCCGAACTGAACATCGCCCAGCTGCTGGTGGCGGTGCCGGAAGGCGCCAGCGAGGCCGTGCTCGCCGAACGGCGGCAGCGCGCCGAGCAGGCGCTGGCGCGCGCCCGCGCCGGCGAGCCCTTCGAGGCGCTGGTGCGCGAGCTCTCCGACGGCGGCAACAAGGAGGCCGGCGGCGCGCTGGGGCTGCGGCCCAGCTCGCGCCTGCCGGACGCCTTCCTCGACGCCACGCGCGGCCTCGAGCCGGGCCAGGTCGCCCCCCAGCTGCTGCGCACCGGCGCCGGCTTCCACGTGCTCAAGCTGGTCGAGCGCCGGCAGGACGCGATGGACCGGGTGACGCAGACCCGAGCCCGCCACATCCTGCTGCGGCCGACGCCCCAGCAGCCGGCGCCTCAGGTCGCGCGGCGGCTGGCGGAGTACAAGCAGCAGATCGAGCGCGGCGCCGCCTCGTTCGAGGCGCTGGCGCGCCAGCACTCCGATGACGGCAGCGCGGCGCAGGGCGGCGACCTGGGCTGGGTCTCGCCGGGCGTCTTCGTGCCGGAGTTCCAGCAGGCGATGGACCGGCTGCCGGTGGGCGGGCTGTCCGACCCGGTGCCCTCACGCTTCGGCATCCACCTGATCCAGGTGCTCGACCGCCGCGCGGCCACGCTGGAGCCGGCGCAGGTGCGCGAGATGGCGCGGGCGCAACTGCGCGAGCAGCGCTACGAGCAGACGCTCAACGACTGGGTGCGCGAACTGCGCGGTCGCGCCTACATCGAACTGCGCGAGCCGCCGTCACCTTGAAGCACCTGCCGAGGAAGCGCTTCGGCCAGCACTTCCTGGCCGACAGCGCGGTGATCGACCGCATCGTGCGCGCCATCGACCCGCGGCCGGGGCAGGCGCTGGTGGAGATCGGGCCGGGCCTCGGCGCCATGACCGATCCGCTGGTGGAGCGCTGCGGTCGGCTCACCGTGATCGAGCTCGACCGCGACCTGGCCGCGCGGCTGCGCCGACGCGCCGAGCTGGTCGTCGTCGAAGCCGACGTGCTGACCGTGGACTTCCGCGCGCTGGCCGCCGAGCACGGCCAGCGGCTGCGCGTGCTGGGCAACCTGCCCTACAACATCTCGACGCCCATCCTCTTCCACCTGCTCGACGCCGCGGACCGGGTCGAGGACCAGCACTTCATGCTGCAGAAGGAGGTCGTCGACCGCATCGTGGCCGAGCCGGGCGGCGGCGACTACGGTCGGCTGTCGGTGATGCTGCAGTGGCGCTACGAGGTGGAGCCGCTGCTGGACGTGCCGCCCGAGGCCTTCGAGCCGCCGCCGCGGGTGGACTCGGCGGTGGTGCGGCTGGCACCCCGCGCGGCGCCGGCGCCGGTCGAGCGGTCGCTGCTCGAAGCGCTGGTCGCCAGCGCCTTCTCGCAGCGACGCAAGCTGCTGCGGCACAGCCTGGGCCGCTGGCTGGAGGCACGCGGCCACACCGGCCCCTTCGACCTGCAGCGGCGGGCCGAGGAGGTGCCGGTGGCGGAGTACCTGGCGCTGGCGCAGGCCGTGCAGGGCGCCGCCGCGCCGGCGCCGAGCGGCGGCTGACCGGACGGCGCGTGGGCCAAAGAAAAGGGCAGCCCGAGGGCTGCCCTTCGTCATGCGCGGGACGCCGCGCTCAGGCGGCGTTCAGCCACATGGCGGTGTCGAACGCGCTGCTCATCAGCGGCATGTTCATGCCGAAGCTGGCGTTGGCCGCCGTCTTCGACGCCGGCTTGGGCTTGCTCACGCCCTCGCCGACCTTGCTGCTGCCGTTGCTGTGGTGGGCCACTTCCGTCGCCCGCTCCCATGACCCGATTTCCTGGGAGCGGGCTACTGAAAAGAATAGAAGCATCTGAACGGGACTTTTCGCTCCGCCCAGAAGTCCGCCGCGTCGCGGAACACGTCGAGCAGCTGCTCGCGCGCCTCGCGGTCGAAGCGCGGGTTGTCGGGCAGCTGGTCGAGCACGACGACGAAGCCCGGCTGCTGGCCGGCCTTGTGGACCAGGTCGGTCATGCAGTCGTACAGGGCGTCCAGGTTCTTGCCGAAGTGGGACGGAAACAGGAAGCCCTCGGCGATGCTCTCCAGCACCTCCTGCTTCGTCTGGGCGTTGCCCAGGTTGGCATAGAGGAAGTGCTGCTGCGCCGTCAGGGCGGTCTGCATCAGATCGTCGACCCGGTAAGCGCGTATCGCTTGGACGATGTTGGGACGGACGGTCTGCAATTGCATGGTCACGATCCTTCTCGGTTCTGCCTGTGAAAGCCTTGGTGCCCGACGTTCACCGCGCGATCCGGCGGAAGCTCGCGTAGTGGTCGTCGGTGTAGTAACAGACCTCCGGGGCGGTGGGCGGCACGCCGCCGCAGACGATGCGACGTGCCCCGCGGTCCCGCGCGCCCGGCGTGTCCACCGTGTACTCGCGGTAGTGACCCCGTGGCCGTGCCGGCAGCAGCCGTTCCCGGTTGCCGAACACCGTGCCGTCCTTTCCGTAGGGAAAGGGACCGCCGGCGCGGATCAGCCGTTCGGTGGCCCGGGCCTGCGGCGGCAGCGCTTCGAGCGACACCGCCTCGACGGAGGCCGGCGAAGCGGGGCTCGGGGTGCTGCGCGCCCAGGTGTCCGGGCCGGCCGGGAGGACCGCTGCACAGCCGAGGAGAAGGGCCGCCCAGCCGGCCCGCCGTTTCCGCACGGCGAGGGGCATGGTGGCCGATCTCCAAGCTGAACCCACGGGTTTACCCTGGAAACTGAAACCGGAATGGTACCGAATCAGCCCCAAAACCTCAAGTCATTGCCTCTTCTTGGGGCAATACCGCCGCTGAGTGGGCGCTCACATGATTCGGCCGCCCCCGACCGGGCCCGAGGCCGCGGGCCGGTGGGGCGATGCGCGGGTCAGCGCAGCCCGTTGGCGTCGGCCACCGTCAGCGCCGTCATGTTCACGATGCGGCGCACGGTGGCGGCGGGCGTGAGGATGTGCACCGGCTTGGCCGCGCCCAGCAGCACCGGACCGATGGTGATGCCCCCGCCGGCCGTCATCTTCAGCAGGTTGTAGGCGATGTTGGCGGCGTCGATGTTCGGCAGCACCAGCAGGTTGGCCTCGCCGGACAGGGTGCTGCGCGGCATGGTCTTCTGCCGGTAGACGGCGTCGAGCGCGCTGTCGCCGTGCATCTCGCCGTCGACCTCCAGCCAGGGCGCCTCCTGCTGCACCAGGGCCAGCGCCTCGCGCATCTTCACCGCCGACGGCTGGTGGCTGGTGCCGAAGTTGGAATGCGACAGCAGCGCGGCCTTGGGCTCCAGGCCGAAGCGCTTCATCTCCTCGGCCGCCAGGATGGTGATCTCGGCGATCTGCTGCGCCGTGGGGTCGTAGTTGATGTGGGTGTCGACCAGCATCACCTGGCGGCCCGGCAGGATGAGGCCGTTCATGCAGGCATAGGTGTTGACGCCCGGCCGCTTGCCGATGACCTGGTCGATGTGGAACAGGTGCATCCCGGTGGTGCCCCAGGTGCCGCAGATCATGCCGTCGACCTCGCCCTTGTGCAGCATCATCGCCGCGATCAGCGTCAGCCGGCGCCGCATCTCGATCTTCGCGAACTGGGCGGTCACGCCCTTGCGCTCGGTCATGCGGTGGTAGGTCTGCCAGTAGTCGCGGTAGCGCTCGTCGTACTCGGTGTTGACCACGTCGTAGTCGCGCCCGGCCTTCAGGCGCAGGCCGAACTTCTCGCAGCGCTGCTCGATGACGCCCGGCCGGCCGATCAGCGTCGGCCGCGCGAGGCCCTCGTCGACCACCACCTGCGCCGCGCGCAGCACCCGCTCCTCCTCGCCCTCGGCGTAGGCCACCCGCTTGTGCTGCGCCCGCTTGGCGATGGCGAACAGCGGCTTCATCGTGGTGCCGGAGGCGTAGACGAAGGCCTGCAGCCGCTCCCGGTAGGCGTCGAAGTCCTCGATCGGCCGCCGCGCCACGCCGGACATCGCGGCCGCTTCGGCGACCGCCGGCGCGATGCGGATCATCAACCGCGGGTCGAACGGTTTGGGGATCAGGTACTCGGGCCCGAAGCTCAGCGTGGCGCCGGCATAGGCCGCGGCCACCACCTCGCTCTGCTCGGCCTGCGCCAGCTCGGCGATGGCGTGCACCGCGGCGATCTCCATCTCGTCGGAGATGGTCGTCGCGCCGCAGTCCAGCGCGCCCCGGAAGATGTACGGGAAGCAGAGGACGTTGTTGACCTGGTTCGGGAAGTCGGTGCGGCCGGTGGCCATGATCACGTCGTCGCGCACCGCCTTGACCTCGTCCGGCATGATCTCCGGGGTCGGGTTGGCCAGCGCGAAGATGATGGGCTGGCGCGCCATGGCGGCCACCATCTCCGGCTTCAGCACGCCGCCGGCCGACAGGCCGAGGAAGACGTCGGCGCCGGCGATCACCTCGCGCAGGCTGCGCTGCTCGGTGCGTTGCGCGAAGCTGGCCTTGTCCGGGTCCATCAGCTCGGTGCGGCCTTCGTAGACCACGCCGGCCAGGTCGGTCAGCCAGATGTTCTCGCGCGGCAGGCCCAGCTTGACCAGCAGCTGCACGCAGGCCAGCGCCGCCGCGCCGGCGCCCGAGGTCACGAGCTTGACCTGCTTGATGTCCTTGCCCACCACCTTCAGCCCGTTGAGCAGCGCCGCGCCGACGACGATGGCGGTGCCGTGCTGGTCGTCGTGGAAGACGGGAATGTTCAGCCGCTCGCGCAGCTTGCGCTCGACGTAGAAGCAGTCGGGCGCCTTGATGTCCTCGAGGTTGATGCCGCCGAAGGTGGGCTCCAGCGCCGCGATGACGTCGACCAGCTTGTCGAGGTTCTTCTCGTTGATCTCCAGGTCGAAGACGTCGATGCCGGCGAACTTCTTGAAGAGCACGCCCTTGCCCTCCATCACCGGCTTGGCCGCCAGCGGGCCGATGTCGCCCAGCCCCAGCACCGCGGTGCCGTTGGTCACCACCGCCACCAGGTTGCCGCGCGCGGTGTAGCGGAAGGCCGCGGCCGGGTCGGCGACGATCTCCTCGCACGCCGCCGCCACGCCGGGCGAATAGGCCAGCGCCAGGTCGCGCTGGTTGACCAGCGCCTTGGTCGGCACCACGGCGATCTTCCCCGGCGTCGGAAACTCGTGGTACTCCAGGGCGTGGCGGCGCAGCTCGGCGCGTTTTTCTTCGTAGCTGGGCATGGCGTGCGCGGACGGGGACGTCGGGGCAAAGGGGGGTCCGATTGTAGGGAGCCGCCCCCCTCGGACCCGGGTAAGGAAGAGCACGTACCCCGGCCGCCCGGCCCCGGGGCCGGACGGCCCCGCTGCGATACTGCCCGGCTCCCGCCATGGCCGCCGCCGACCTCGCCCCGCCCGCCCTGCCGGCCCCGCTGGCGCACCGGCTGCGCCGGGCGCTGCCCTGGGTGCTGCTGGTCGCGCTGCTCGGCGTGGCGCAGACGCTGCTGGTGGTGCTGACCATCGACTACGAGGCGGCCCGTGCGCAGGAGCGCGCCGAAGCCATGGCCGCCGAGGCCGGCACCGAGGTCAAGCGCGAGGTCACCGGCGGCATGCAGGCCCTGCAGACGCTGCAGTGGAACCCGCCCGCCGGCGGCCGGTGGGCCGTCGAGGCCGGCGCGCTGCTCAGCCGGCGGCGCGCCATGCTGCGGGTGGAACACCGCTCGTCCACCGGCGAGGTGCTCGACGCGGTGGACTCGCCCTACCGCACGCCCCTGTTCAGCCTGATGCCGCGCCACCAGATGGGCGTCGAGAGCGACCTGGCCTGCGCCAGCGCCCGCCGCACGATGACGCCGCGCTTCTCGCGCAGCTACTTCGTTCCCCAGCCCGGCGGGCTGGGGCTGGAGATCATGGACGTCTGCATCCCGCTGTCGGTGGCCGGCAGCGACAGCGGCTACCTGGTCGGCACCTACTCGCTGCCCGGGCTGCTGGAGGAGGCGCTGACGCCGATGCGCGCCGGCGCCTACGAACTGACCTTCATCGAGGGAGACGGCACCCGGCTGGCGCGCGCCGGCCTGCAGCGGGGCGCCGGCGTGTACCAGAGCCAGCGGGCGGTCGACCTGGCCGGCACCAACCTGACGCTGCGCGCCGACAGCGTGGAGGTGCGGCCGCGGCTCATCCCCAACCTCAGCGCCGCGCTGGTGATGGGGCTGTCGGCGGCGCTGTTCGCCGTGGTGGTGCTGCTGTGGCGCGACGTGCGCCGCCGCGCCAAGGCCGAGGGCGCGCTGGCCGAGGCGCTGGCCTTCCGCAAGGCGATGGAGGACTCGCTCATCACCGGGCTGCGGGCGCGCGACCTCGACGGCCGCATCACCTACGTCAACCCCGCCTTCTGCCACATGGTGGGCTTCAGCGCGGACGAGCTGCTGCAGGCCAACCCGCCGCCCTACTGGCCGGCCGAGCGGGTGGCCGAGTACAGCGCCCGCCAGTCGATGCGGCTGTCGGCGCTGGGCGGCGGCACCCAGTCCCGGCAGGGCTTCGAGACCGTCTTCACCCGCAAGAACGGCGAGCGCATCCAGGTCATGATCTTCGAGGCGCCGCTGGTCGACCGCGAGGGCCAGCACACCGGCTGGATGAGCGCCGTGCTCGACATGACCGAGCAGCGCCGGGTGGAGGAGCTGTCGCGCCAGCAGCAGGAACGGCTGCAGGCCACCGCCCGCCTGGCCACGGTGGGCGAGATGGCCTCGCTGCTCAGCCACGAGCTGAACCAGCCGCTGGCCGCCATCGCCAGCTACGCGACCGGCTCGCTCAACCTGATGGCCGACGCCGACGCGCAGACGCTGGACATGGTGCGCGGCGCCATGCTGCGCATCGCCGAGCAGGCCGAACGGGCCGGCCGCGTCATCAAGAGCGTGCACGGCTTCGTGCGCCGGCGCGAGCAGGCGCGCGAAGTGCTGCGCGTCGACCACCTGATCGAATCGGTGCTGCCGCTGGTGCGGCTGCAGGCGCGCAAGAGCGGCGCGCGCATCGAGGTCGAGGTCGAGCAGCCGCCGGCGCGGGTGCTGTGCGACCGCACGATGGTCGAGCAGGTGCTGCTGAACCTGACCCGCAACGGCCTGCAGGCGATGGAGGGCGAGGCGCTGCCGCTGGAGCGCCGGGTGCTGCGCATCGAGGCCCGCGCCAACGGTCCGCGCTGGGCCCGCTTCACCGTCGCCGACGCCGGCACCGGCGTCGCGCCGGAGGTGGCGGCCCAGCTCTTCACGCCCTTCTTCACCACCCGCAACGAGGGCATGGGCCTGGGGCTCAGCCTGTGCCGCACCGTCGTCGAGCAGCACGGCGGCGCGCTGGACTTCGACAACCACCCCGACGGCGGCGCGAGCTTCCACTTCACCCTGCCGAGCCCGCCGAGCTCGACCGCCGCGACGTCGTCTTCCTCCACCGACCTGCAGACCAGCGCATGACACCACGACCCAACCGCGGACCGAGCGCCGGTCCCGCCGCCGACCCCAGGCCGGCGGCTTCGGCAGGCACGGACAGTTCGCAGGGACTGTCCATGTCCGGCCTCAGTTCACCAAGCCGGTCCGCATCCCCTCGGGGGATCGACCGGTGTACCCGCCGGGCGAGGGGCCGACATGACTGATCTCGGCCTGCCCATGGTCTACCTCGTCGACGACGAGGACGTGGTGCGCGACGCACTGGCCTGGCTGCTGCGCTCGCGCCGCCTGCTGTCGGAGGGGTTCGCCAGCGCCGAGGCCTTCGACAGGCTGCTGCGCGAGCGCCTGGCGCCCGGCGCGCCGGCGTGGCCGTCGGGCCCGTCCTGCGTGCTGCTGGACGTGCGCATGCCCGGCACCAGCGGGCTGGTGCTCTTCGAGCGGCTCATCGACCTGGCGCTGCTGCCGGTGCTGCCGGTCATCTTCCTCACCGGCCATGGCGACGTGCCCACCGCCGTCAACGCCGTCAAGCGCGGTGCCTTCGACTTCGTCGAGAAGCCGTTCTCGGACAACGCCCTCGTCGACCGGGTGGAGCAGGCGCTGCGGGCCAGCGCCGAGGCCCTGCTGCGGCGCCGCGGCCAGCAGCAGGTCGAACGGTGCCTGGCCGAGCTCACCGACCGCGAGCGCGACGTCATGGCGCTGGTCGTCGAGGGCATGCCCAACAAGCTGATCGCCGACGCGCTGAACATCAGCGTCCGCACCGTCGAGGTCCACCGCGCGCGGGTGTTCGAGAAGATGGACGTCAAGTCCGCGGTGGAGCTGGCCAACCTGCTGCGGCGGCCGGGCTGACCGCCCAGGCCCCCCTGGGGGCTGCACGACAATCGCGCCATGCCCACCGGCGAGTTCGACCTCATCCAGCGCCACTTCCGCCGCCCGGTGCGCCGGGCGCTGCTGGGCATCGGCGACGACTGCGCGCTGCTCGCCCCGCGGCCGGGCATGCAGCTCGCCGTCTCCAGCGACATGCTGGTCGAGGGCCGCCACTTCCTGTCCACCGTGGCGCCCGAGCGGCTGGGCCACAAGGCGCTGGCCGTCAACCTGAGCGACCTCGCCGCCTGCGGCGCGGCGCCACTGGCCTTCACGCTGGCGCTGTCGCTGCCCCGCGCCGACGAGGACTTCGTCGGCCGCCTGGCGCAGGGCCTGCTGGCGCTGGCCGACGCGCATGGCATCGAGCTGGTCGGCGGCGACACCACCGCCGGGCCGCTGACCCTCTGCCTCACGGTGCTCGGCGAGGTGCCGGCCGGTCAGGCGCTGCTGCGCAGCGGCGCACGGCCCGGCGACACGCTGTGGGTCAGCGGCACGCTGGGCGATGCCCGGCTGGCGCTGGAAGCCTTTCGCGGCACGGTGGCGCTGGACGGCCTCGACTTCGACGCGGTGCGGCCGGCCATGGAGACGCCGCAGCCGCGGGTCGCGCTGGGCCAGGCGCTGCGCGGTGTCGCCAGCGCGGCCATCGACCTCAGCGACGGCCTGGTCGGCGACCTGGGCCACCTGCTGGCGGCCTCCGGCGTCGGCGCCCGGCTGGACGTGGACGCGCTGCCACGCAGCGCCGTGCTGGCGCGGCAGACGACGGCCTGGCAACGCGACTGCACGCTGGCCGGCGGGGACGACTACGAGCTGCTGTTCAGCGCGCCGGCCGATCGTGCGCAGGCGGTCCGCGCGGCCGCGCGCAACGCCGGCGTGGTCGTCACGCCGATCGGCGAGCTGACGGCCGAACCGGGCCTGCGCCTCGTCGACCGCGCGGGCACGCCGCTGCCCGACACCGCCCGCTACGCCGGCTTCGACCACTTCCGCACCGCATGAACTCGCCGTTCCCAGCCGCGCCGCGGGTCGAGCGCCGGGCCGCTCCCGAGCCGGCCCGCGATCCCCTTGGGGGATCGGCCGACGCACCCGGCGGACGAGGGGCCGACATTCATCCGCGCCGCGCCACCGCCGCCCTGATGCGCCGCCATCCGGCGCACTGGATCGCGCTGGGCTTCGGCGCCGGCCTGTCGCCGAAGGCGCCCGGCACCGTGGGCACCCTCTGGGCCTGGCTGGTCTTCATCGTCGTCGACCGGGTGCCGGTGGTCGGCCCGGGCGATGGCGGCTGGGCGGTGATCGTCGCGCTGGCCTTCGGCATCGGCTGGTGGGCCTGCACCCGCACCGCGCAGTCGCTGCGCACGGCCGACCCCGGCGCGGTGGTGTGGGACGAGGTCGTCGCCTTCTGGCTGGTGCTGTGGCTGGTCACGCCGACCAGCGTGCTCGGCCAGTGCATCGCCTTCGGCCTGTTCCGCTTCTTCGATGCGGTGAAGCCGCCGCCCGTGGGCTGGGCGGACCGCCTGTTCAAGCCCCGCCGCGCCGGCGACCGCATCGGTCCCGCCGCCGGCTTCGGCATCCTCTTCGACGACCTGGTGGCGGCGGGCTGCACCCTGCTGGTCGTCGCGCTCGGCCGCCAGGTCGGCGCGCTGCTGTGGTGAGGCCGGACCCGTGTCGGAACACCCCCGGGAACACGACCTGGACGCGCTGAGGCCGTCGCTCGAGGCGCTGGCCGCCGCGCTGCGCCGGCGCGGCTGGTCGATCGCCACCGCCGAGAGCTGCACCGGCGGCCTGCTGGCGGCCGCCTGCACCCACCTCGCCGGGTCGAGCGACTGGTTCGACCGCGGCGTCGTCAGCTACAGCAACCAGGCCAAGACCGACCTGCTCGGCGTGCCGGCCGACCTCATCGCCGTGCACGGCGCGGTGAGCGAGCCGGTGGCGCGGGCCATGGCCCGCGGCATGGCCCGCGCCGCGGCCGTGCCGCTCGCGCTGTCCATCACCGGCGTGGCCGGCCCCGGCGGCGGCAGCGCCGACAAGCCGGTGGGCACCGTGTGGCTGGCCTGGGGCGGCACCGACGCCCTGCAGGCCGAACGGCTGCAGCTGCAGGGCGACCGCGCCGCCATCCGCTGGCAGACGGTGCAGGCCGCACTGGCCCGGCTGCTCGCCGCGGCCGGCGGCGCCGGCGACCTTCCACCCTCGACCCCGACATGACCATGGCCCAACCGCTGTTCCACCTCGCCTTTCCGGTGCACGACCTCGACGCCGCCCGGGCCTTCTACGGCGGCCTGCTCGGCTGCCCGGAGGGCCGCAGCAGCGCCGAGTGGATCGACTTCGACTTCTACGGCCACCAGATCGTCGCCCACCTCGCGCCGCCGAAGCGGCAGGCCGACCACACCAACCCGGTCGACGGCCACGAGGTGCCCGTGCCGCACTTCGGCGCGGTGCTGAGCCTGGACGAGTTCTGGGCGCTGGCCGACAAGCTGAAGGCCGGCGGCATCCGCTTCCAGATCGAGCCGCACGTGCGGTTCCAGGGCCAGCCCGGCGAGCAGGCGACGATGTTCTTCTACGACCCCTCGGGCAACGCGCTGGAGTTCAAGGCGTTCGCCGACCGGTCGATGGTGTTCGCCACGTAGGCGCGGCCCGCGGGCCTCAGATCATCGCCGCCGGGTCCATCGGCTCTTCGCTGGCGGCGACGCCGGAGACGAAGCGGGTCACGCGGCGGGGTTTCAGCCAGGCCGGCGCGCCGGTCTGCAGGCCCAGCCGGTCGCGCAGCCGGTGGTACTCGGCGCGCGGCAGCTCCACGTCGACGTAGCTGCCGTCGTCCTCGCGCTTGAACTCGAGCCGGGTCTGCGGCCCGACGGTCAGCGCCTGCGACAGCGTCACCGCCAGCGCCCCCTCGGCGGGCTCGCCCAGCACCTGCAGCTCGTGGGGGCGCACGTAGCTCACGTCCTCGGCATGCTGGTGGCCGCCGGGGGCGTGGCCGAAGCGGCCGTGGAAGAGGTTGACGTCGCCCAGGAACTGCAGCACGAAGGGCGTGGCGGGGTGGTCGTACACCTGGTCGGGCGTGCCCTGCTGCTCGATGCGGCCCTGGTTCATCACCACCACGCGGTCGGCCACCTCCATCGCCTCTTCCTGGTCGTGGGTGACGAAGACGCTGGTGACGTGCATCTCGTCGTGCAGCCGGCGCAGCCAGCGGCGCAGGTCCTTGCGCACCTTGGCGTCCAGCGCGCCGAAGGGCTCGTCGAGCAGCAGCACCTTGGGCTCCACCGCCAGCGCGCGGGCCAGCGCGATGCGCTGGCGCTGGCCGCCGGACAGCTGGTGCGGGTAGCGGTCGGCCACCCAGTCCAGCTGCACCAGCTTCAGCAGCTGCTCCACCTTGGCCTTGATGTCGCGCTCGCTCGGCCGCGTCTGCTTCGGCCGCACGCGCAGCCCGAAGGCCACGTTCTCGAAGATGCTCATGTGCGGGAACAGCGCGTAGTGCTGGAACACGAAACCGACCTCGCGCTCGCGCACGTCGGTGTTGGTCGTGTCCTCGCCGTGGAAGCGCACCTCGCCGGCGTCCGGCACCTCCAGCCCCGCGATGATGCGCAGCAGCGTCGTCTTGCCGGAGCCGGACGGGCCGAGCAGCGCGACCAGCTCGCCGGAGCCGATGTCCAGGTCCAGGTTGTCGCAGACGACGGTCTTGCCGAAGGCCTTCCTCAAGCCACGGACCTCGATGCTCATGCGTGTTCTCCTTGCACCGCACCGCGGCGCTGCGCCAGCACCCGGCGCTCGACGATGTACTTGAGCACCAGCGTGACCAGCGCCAGGCCGGCCAGCAGCGACGCGACCGCGAAGGCGGCGGCGAACTGGTACTCGTTGTAGAGGATCTCGATGTGCAGCGGCATGGTGTTGGTCTGTCCGCGGATGTGACCGCTGACCACCGACACCGCGCCGAATTCGCCCATCGCCCGCGCGTTGCACAGGATCACGCCGTACAGCAGGCCCCACTTGATGTTGGGCAACGTGACGCGGCGGAAGATCTGCCAGCCGGAGGCGCCGAGCACCCGCGCCGCCTCCTCCTGCTCGATGCCCTGGGCCTGCATCAGCGGGATCAGCTCGCGCGCGACGAAGGGGAAGGTCACGAAGATGGTCGCCAGCACGATGCCGGGCACCGCGAAGATGACCTTCAGGTCGTGGTCGCGCAGCCATTCGCCGAACCAGCCCTGCAGGCCGAACACCAGCACGTAGATCAGGCCGGAGATCACCGGCGAGACCGAGAACGGCAGGTCGATCAGCGTGATCAGCAGGTCCTTGCCGCGGAAGTCGAACTTGGCGATGCACCAGGCCGCGGCCACGCCGAAGACCAGGTTCAGCGGCACCGCGATGGCCGCGGTGAGCAGCGTCAGCTTGATGGCCGACAGCGCGTCCGGCTCGACGATGGCGGCCAGGTACACCTCCCAGCCCTTCTTCAGGGCCTCGACGAAGACGGTGACCAGCGGCAGGAACAGGAACAGGGTGAGGAACAGCAGCGCGATCGCGATCAGCAGGCGGCGCACCCAGGCCGGCTCGGTGGTGGGGGCCACGCGGCGGCGCTGCGGGGCGGCCGGTGCCACGGGGGTGATGGCGGGGGTGGTCAGGGCGTTCATGGCGGGGAGGTCGTCACTGGCCCTGCCGCCGGCGGGCCCACGCCTGCAGCAGGTTGATCACGAGCAGCATGGCGAAGCTGACGACCAGCATCACCACCGCGATGGCGGTGGCGCCGGCGACGTCGTACTGCTCCAGCTTGCTGATGATCATCAACGGCGTGATCTCGGAGACCATGGGGATGTTGCCGGCGATGAAGATGACGCTGCCGTACTCGCCCAGCGCACGCGCGAAGGCCAGGGCGAAGCCGGTCAGCAGCGCCGGCATCAGCGTCGGGAAGACGACGCGGCGGAAGGTCTGCCAGCGGTCGGCGCCCAGCGTGGCCGCGGCCTCCTCCATCTCCTTGGACAGGTCCTCCAGCACCGGCTGCACGGTGCGCACGACGAAGGGCAGGCCGATGAACAGCAGCGCGATGAACACGCCCCAGGGGGTGAAGCTGATCTTGGTGGGCGCGAACCACTGGCCGACCCAGCCGTTGGTCGAGTACAGCGCCGTGAGCGTGATGCCGGCGACCGCGGTGGGCAGGGCGAAGGGCAGGTCCACCAGCGCGTCGACCAGCCGCTTGGCGGGGAAGTCGTAGCGCACCAGCACCCAGGCGATGAGCAGGCCGAACACCGCGTTGACCGCCGCCGCCGCCAGCGACGCGCCGAAGGTCAACCGGTAGGAGGCCAGCACGCGGGGCGACGCCACCGCCGCCCAGAAGGCCTCGCCGGTCATCGTCGCGGCGCGCAGGAAGGTGGCGGCCAGCGGCACCAGCACGATGAGGCTGAGGTAGGCCAGGGTGAGGCCGAGCGCCAGGTCGAAGCCGGGCAGCACGCTGTGGCGCCTGAGCAGGGTGCGGGAGAGGAACATGTCAGTGCCGCCCGGCCGCCCGCAGGCACTGGACGCCCCCTCGGGGGGCAGCGAACGAACGTGAGCGTGGGGGCTTCATTTCAGCGGGGCTTGGGCGCGAGAAGGGCCGGCGAAGCCGGCCCCTTGGATGCGCGAGGTCGAGCAAGAGCGCCCTAGCGCTTGGAGATCTGGTCGTAGATCGCGCCGTCGTTGAAGTGGTCGGCCTGGGCCTTGCGCCAGCCGCCGAAGACCTCGTCCACGGTGAAGGTGCTGATCTTCGGGAACTCGGCGGCGTACTTGGCGAGGATCTTCTCGTTGCGCGGCCGCAGGTTGTGCTTGACCGCGATCTCCTGCCCCTCGTCGGACCAGAGGTACTTGAGGTACTCCTCGGCCAGCTTGCGGGTGCCGCGGCGGTCGACCACCTTGTCGACCACCGCCACCGGGTTCTCGGCCAGGATGGTGGAGCGGGGGTAGACGATCTCGAAGTTCTTGCCGAACTCCTCGACGATGGACTGCACCTCGGATTCGAAGGTGACCAGCACGTCGCCGATCTGGCGCTGCGCGAAGGTGGTGGTGGCGGCGCGGCCGCCGCCGTCGAACACCGGCACCTGCTGGAAGATCTTCTGCACCATCTCGCGCGCCTGCGCGGGGGTCTGGCCGGCCTTGATGGCCGCGCCCCAGGCGGCCAGGTAGCCGTAGCGGCCGTTGCCGGTCACCTTCGGGTTGGGGATGATGGGGGCGACGCCGGGCTTGGCCAGGTCCGGCCAGTCCTTGATGCCCTTCGGGTTGCCCTTGCGCACCATGAACACCGTCACCGAGGTGTTGGGCGCGGCGCCGTTGGGCAGCCGCTTGGCCCAGTCGGCGGCGATGAGGCCCTTGTCGGCCACCATGTCGATGTCCAGCGCCTGGTTCATCGTGATGACGTCGGCCTCCAGCCCCTCGATGACGGAGCGCGCCTGCCGGCTCGAGCCGCCGTGCGACTGGTTGATCACCTGGTCCTCGCCGGCGGTCTTCTTCCAGTGAGCGGCGAAGGCCCTGTTGTAGTCCTTGTAGAACTCCCGCGACACGTCGTAGCTGACGTTGAGCAGCGGCGGCGCGGCCTGCGCCAGCGGCAGGACGGCAACCAGCGCGAGGGCAAGCAGGGCGCGGCGGGGAAGCAGGGTCATGGACGGGGTTCCAGGGTTCGGCGGAGGTCGACCTGGCGGCAACCGGCCCGCCAGGGGCGCGCATGCTAAAGCCAGGCACGCCGTCACGGAACGATTCAGTGCCTATTTGCTTATGCGCGGACCAATGAAGACGCCTCGCTGGACGAGGCGCATCGCCGCCCTGGGCGGGACGGCGCCTGCGCCGTCCCCTCGGCTCGCTACTGCCGGGTCGTCGCCTTGTCGGCGCTGGCGGACTTCTCGCCGCCGCCCACCTTCGCGTTCACGTCCTTGGCCATCTGCAGGTGGTGCTGCAGCGACGGCAGCATCTTGGTTGCCCAGGCCTTGACCTGCGGGTCCTGAGCGCTCTGCGAAGCCTTCTGGAACAGCTTGACGGTGTCCTCGTGCGCCTTGACGCCGATCTGCTCCGAATAGCGGCGGTCGAACTTGTCGCCGTCGCTGGCCTCGAGCAGCTTCATCTTCGCCTTCTGGGCCACCGAGGGCTCCTTCGGCACCTCCAGGCCCTTGCTCTGCGCCAGCTGCATCAGCTCGGCGTTGGCTTTGGTGTGGTCGTCGATCATCTGGCTGGCGAAGGCCTTGACGTCGGCGCTGGTGGCCTTGCTCTGGGCCAGCTTGCTGGCCTCCACCTCGGCCAGGCTGTTCTGCGCGGCCTGCTTGAGGAAGCCGGCGTCGGCCCGGGGCAGCTTGGCCTCGCCGCCGCGGCGGTTGTCGTCGTTGGCCGTCTGGCGGGCGGCGCCGCCGGGGGTGGCTGCGGCGTTGCCGCTGGTGCTGCTGCCGGTCGTGCCGGACTGGGCGTGCACCACGCCGGCCGCGGCCATCGCCGCCACCAGGGCCAGGGTGCGCAGGCTGTTGTTCATGTCGATCTCCTTCGGGGAATGCGCGGACCCGCCCGGTTGGCGGGGGCGTCCCCCGAAGTTCGGCAAGCCCCGTTCCCAGGCGATGGTCAGCGCAGCGCGCGCACGGCCTGCAGCAGCGCGCCCGCCGCGGCGGCGCTCAGGCCCGGCGCGGCGGGGGGCAGCGCCCCGGCTTCGGCGGCGGCGAGCAGGCGCTGCAGCGTCGCCGCCTCCGGCGTGAGCGGCCCGAGGAAGCGCAGCGTGTCGCCCTCGGCGATCAGCAGCGTCGGGAAGTCGTCGACGTCCAGTTCGGCCGGCAGGCGATCGGCCTCGTCCTCGATGTCGACGTAGACGAAGCGGTGCCCGGCGTGGGCCCGGGCCACGGCGTCGAACAGCGGGCGGTAGGCCTCGCAGGTGCGGCACCAGGCCGCACACAGGCAGGCGACGAGCAGCGCGGGTGCCGCCATCCCCACCGCGCCCCGGGTCAGAAGGGGATGTCGTCGTCCATGTCGTCGAAGCCGGTGTTCGACTTCGGCGCCGGCGCGGGCCGCGGCGCCGCCGGGGCGCGCGGGGACGGGGCGCTGCGGCGCTGCGGGGCGGCGCCGGCGTCGTCGCCGAAGCCGGCGTCCTGCCGCTCGCGGCCGCCGTAGCCGCCCTCGTCGCCACCGCCCATGCCACCGCCGGCGCCGTCGCGGCTGCCCAGCAGCTGCATCGTCTCGGCGATGACCTCGGTGGTGTAGTTGTCCTTGCCGTCCTGGCCCTGCCACTTGCGGGTCTTGAGCCGGCCCTCGACGTAGACCGGGCGGCCCTTCTTCAGGTACTCGCCGGCGATCTCGGCCAGGCGGTCGTAGAAGACCACCCGGTGCCATTCGGTCTCCTCCTGGCGCTCGCCGCTGTCGCGGTTCTTCCAGTTGCGGGTCGTCGCCACGCTGACGTTGCACACCGCGGCGCCGCTGGGCGTGTAGCGCAGTTCCGGGTCGCGACCGAGGTTGCCGATGAGGATGACTTTGTTGACGGAGGCCATGGCGGTTCCTCGGACGGAAAGGACGGGTTCGGGTGGACCGGCAAGCTTACCAGCGCGACCGACGGCGCCGGCCTCCCACGGCTGCAGCGCACGGCGGCGGACGCCGCCGCGAGGCCGACGGTACGATGCCCGGCTTCGCGGGCCTCACGCCCCCTTCGCCGTCCTCCGCCCCCGCCCGCCCGTGTCCGCCACCCTCGCGCCCGCCAGTCACGCCACGCCCGCCGCGGGGCCCGCAGCGCTGCAGGTGCTGCGCGACGTCTTCGGCTACGCCGCCTTCCGGGGCCCGCAGCAGGCCATCGTCGAGCACGTCAGCGCCGGCGGCGACGCCCTGGTGCTGATGCCCACCGGCGGCGGCAAGAGCCTGTGCTACCAGGTGCCGGCCATCGTGCGGCACCGCGCCGGGCAGGGCGTGACGGTGGTCGTCAGCCCGTTGATCGCGCTGATGCACGACCAGGTCGGTGCGCTGGACGAGGCCGGCGTGCCGGCGGCCTACCTCAATTCCTCCTTGTCGATGGAGGAGGCGCAGCAGGTCGAGCGGCGCCTGATGCGCGGCGAGCTGGTGCTGCTGTACGCCGCGCCCGAGCGGGTGACCAACGCCCGCTTCCTCGCCATGCTGGGCTCGCTGCACGAGCGCGGGCTGCTCGGCCTGTTCGCCATCGACGAGGCGCATTGCGTGAGCCAGTGGGGCCACGACTTCCGCGAGGACTACCTGGCGCTGGACCTGCTGCACGAGCGCTTCCCGGGCGTGCCGCGCATCGCGCTCACCGCCACCGCCGACAGCCACACCCGCGCCGACATCGTCGAGCGGCTGCAACTGCAGGAGGCGCGCACCTTCATCAGCAGCTTCGACCGGCCGAACATCCGCTACACCATCGTCGAAAAGGACAACGCGCGCACGCAGCTGCAGCGCTTCATCCGCGACGAGCACGAGGGCGAGGCCGGCATCGTCTACTGCGGCAGCCGCAAGAAGGTGGACGACACCGCGGCCTGGCTGGAGGGCGAGGGCATCAGCGCCCTGCCGTACCACGCCGGCATGGACGCCGCGCAGCGCCGCCGCCACCAGGACCGCTTCCTGCGCGAGGAGGGCCTGGTGATGGTGGCCACCATCGCCTTCGGCATGGGCATCGACAAGCCGGACGTGCGCTTCGTCGCCCACCTCGACCTGCCGAAGACGATCGAGAGCTACTACCAGGAGACCGGCCGCGCCGGCCGCGACGGCCTGCCCGCCGAGGCCTGGATGACCTACGGCCTGGCCGACGTGGTGAACCAGCGCCGCATGATCGACGAGAGCCCCGCCGGCGAGGAGTTCAAGCGTCTGCAGCGCGGCAAGCTCGACGCCCTGCTGGCGCTGGCCGAGTCGCACGACTGCCGCCGCGTGCGGCTGCTGGCGTACTTCGGCGAGACGTACCAAGCGCCGGACGCGGATCCGGGTGTCCCGGGCCGCGGCCAGCCGCCTCGGGGGGCAGCGACCGACGGCAGCGTCGGGGTCCGTTGCGGAAACTGCGACAACTGCCTCCTGCCGCCGCAGACCTGGGACGCCACCGACGCCGCCCGCAAGGCCCTGTCCTGCGTCTACCGCTTCCGGCAGCACGAGGGCGGCTTCGGCGCGCGGGCCTTCGGGGCGGGCCACCTCATCGACGTGCTGCGTGGCAAGGCCACCGACAAGGTGGCGCAGTACGGCCATGAGCGCCTGTCCACCTTCGGCATCGGCGCCGACCTGTCGGAGCAGCGCTGGCGCGGCGTGCTGCGCCAGCTGGTGGCGCTCGGCCACCTGCGCGCCGAGGGCGAGTTCAACACGCTGGAGCTGACCGCCGAGGCGCGGTCGGTGCTGAAGGGCGAGCAGCGGGTGGTGCTGCGCGAACCGCGCGAGGCCACCGGCCGCGGCACCCGCCGGCGCGAGGTGCGCGCCGGCAGCCGCACCGCCGAGGCGCTGCAGCTCGAAGGCCAGGCGCAGGTGCGCTTCATGGCGCTCAAGGCCTGGCGAGGCGAGGTGGCGCGCGAGCACAACCTGCCGGCCTACGTCGTCTTCCACGACGCCACGCTGGCCGACATGGCGCGCGAGCAGCCCGCGTCGCTGGAGGCACTGGCCGGCATCGCCGGCGTCGGTGCTAAGAAGCTCCAAGCCTACGGCGAGCAGATCCTGCGCGTGCTGCAGTCGGCCGGCTGAAGCCGCCCGGCGCAGGGGCCGGGCAGTTGTCAGCAACGGCTGACAGCGCTTTCAGCCCCGTGGCCCGGGCCGGTCGGCCCCGGCCGACAGACCGCCTGTGCCGGCGACCGTAGATTCCCCCCACGCCCTCGGCCAGTGGTACGGCGGCGGTCCCTACCGGGCCGCGCCACCGCACGACGGCTGCTCAACAAGGAGAAACACCATGCCCGCTTTCAAGTCCGCCCTCACCGTCACCGCCCTGTGCGCCGCCCTCGGCGGCGGCCTGCTCGTGTCCGGCTGCTCGTCCACGCCGACCAGCAAGAGCACCGGCGAGGTCATCGACGACGCCTGGATCACCACCAAGGTGAAGGCCGCGTTCGTCGAGGACCCGCAGGTAAAGGCGCTGGACATCAAGGTCGACACCTACAAGGGCACCGTGCAGCTCAGCGGCTTCGCCAACAGCGGCGCCGAGATCACCCGCGCCGCGCAGCTGGCGCGCGGCGTCAAGGGCGTGCAGTCGGTCAAGAACGACATCCGCCTGAAGACCGCCGGCTGACGCCGGACGAGCCCACGAGGAGATTGCGATGAACACCGTGAGAAACGCCCTGCGCCGCGACCTGGACCATGTGATGTCGCGCTTCGACCACCTCATGCACCAGGCCGGCGACGTGGTGCAGGCCGGCAACAGCAGCTGGCGCAACAAGCTGTCGATGGCCGGCGGTGGGCTGCGCGACAAGTGGAGCGGCATCGACATGCGCCAGCAGGCGCGCGGCGCGGTGCGCAGCACCGACGAGCTGGTGCATGCGCACGCCTGGAAGGCCGTCGGCATGGGTGCGCTGCTGGGGCTGGCGCTGGGCTTCCTGGCGTCGCGCATGGACCGGCGCTGAGCGCCCGCCCAGCCACCTGACGCCATGCTGTACTACGCCGCCGTCTTCCTGGTCATCGCGCTGATCGCCGCGGTGTTCGGTTTCGGCGGCATCGCCGCCGGCGCCGCGGGCATCGCGAAGATCCTGTTCATCATCTTCATCGTCGGCTTCGTCGTGTCGCTGGTGATGGGGCTGATGCGACGGTGACGCCCGCGCCGCGGGCCGGCGCGACCTGAGACACTGCACCGGCGCTGCCGCCCCGTCGCACCGGCGGGGCGGCAGCGCCACATCCATGCAGAGCCCCGCCTCCGACGACAAGACCGCCTCCGCCGCAGCACCCCCGCCCACCACGCCCGCCCGCCCCCCGGCTGGCGGCAGTCGGTGCCGCCGCGTGTGCTGCTCATCCTGCTGCTCACCGCGCTGATCTCGGTGATCGTGCTGGGCATCTCGGAACTCGCGTTCCTCGAGATCGAGAGCGCCGGCAGCGCCGAGCGCCAGACCACCGAGGCCCGGCAGCAGCTGGAAGCCATGCGGCAGGCGATGTCGCAGGCCGAATCGGCGCAGCGCGGCTACCTGATCACCGCCGACGAGCGTTACCTGCAGCCCTTCCAGGGCGCGATCGACCGGCTGCGCCGCAGCCGCGCCGACCTGCTGCGGCTGGCGGCGCTGCTGCCGTCGCTGCGCGAGCCGCTGCAGCAGATGGCGCCGTTGATCGACGAAAAGCTCGACGAGCTGGCCCTGACGGTGCACTACAGCCAGCAGGGCAACCGCATCGACGCCATCCAGATCGTCGTCTCCAACCGCGGCGTGACGCTGATGGAGGAGATCGAGAAGCAGGGCCAGCGGCTGCGCGACGAACTCGACCGCCTGGCCCAGGCCCGTGCCGCCGACCTGCACCGCATCTACCTGCTGCAGCGGCTGGGCGTGGGCCTGATCGTCCTGCTGAACCTGGTCTTCCTCGCCATCCTGGGCGTGCGCACGGTGCGCCACTTCACCGAACGCGACCGCCACCGCGCGGAGCTCGCCCGGCAGGCGCAGGCGCTGGAGCACACGGTGGCCGAACGCACCGAGGAGCTGTCCTCGCTGTCCAGCTACCTGCAGGCCAGCCACGAGCGGGAGAAGGGACGCCTCGCCCGCGACCTGCACGACGAGCTGGGCGGCATCCTGACCGCGGCCAAGATCGACGCCTCCTGGCTGGAGGGCTTCGCCGCGGCCGGCGGGCCGGACGTGCAGCAGCGCATGAAGCGGCTGCAGTCGTCGCTGGACGAGGCGGTGGAGCTCAAGCGCCGCGTCATCGAGCACCTGCGGCCGAGCCTTCTCGACCACCTCGGCCTCGGGCCGGCGGTGGAGTGGTTCGTGGAGGAAACCTGCGGCAAGGCGGGCCTGGCGCACGAGGTGGTGCTGGAGGACGCCGATGCACCGGTGCCGCCGGAACTGGCGATCGCCGTCTACCGCATCGTGCAGGAGAGCATGGCCAACGCCGTGCAGTACGCCAATGCGAAGCGGGTGCGCGTGGCGCTGGCGATCGGCTTCCACGACCTCACGCTGGCGGTGGAGGACGACGGCGTGGGCATCGCCGACTTCCGGCCCGACCACCTGCCGCAGGGCATCGCCGGCATGCGCCAGAGGGCGCGGTCCCTGGGCGGCAGCCTCTCGGTCGAGACCGCGCCGGGCCAGGGCACCGCCATCCGCGTGCGCTTCACCCTGCCTCAGACGCCGCCCACCCGCGACGACGACGCGACGGCGCACGGAGACGGTGACCTGGCCGCGGCGGCGGCGCCGCCGCCGTAGCGGTGGCTCAGCGCTGCTGAGCGCGCGCCTCGATCAGCACGCGCACCTGGGCGAACTCGCGGCTCTTGTCGAGGAAATGGTCGGCGCCGGCGCGTTCGCAGGCGTGACGCAGCACCGGCAGGGTGTGGTTGGTCAGCACGATGAGCAGCGGCCGCTGCCCACCCTTGCGCTGCCGGATGCGCTGCAGCACGCCCATCCCGGTGCCGGCGCGCAGGTTGAGGTCGACCACCACCACGTCGGGCTGCGTGCCGTCGAAGGTGCTCACCGCCTGCTCCTCGCTGTCGGCCACGCCGACGACGTCGAAGCGGCCCGGCTCCTCGATCAGCTCGCGCAGCATCAGCTGCACCCGCGGCAGGTCCTCGACCAGCAGCACCCGCAACGGCGGCAGGGCGCTGTCGGGCCGGTCGTCATCGGCGACGGGGACGACGTGCATGCGGGGTGTCACGGTGGCGTGGCGAGGACCGGGCGTCACGGGATGAGGTCGTTCTTGACCGCGTACTGCGTCAGCTCGGCGTTGGTGCGGAAGCCCATCTTCTCCAGCACCCGCGCCCGGTAGGTGCTGACCGTCTTCGACGACAGGCACAGGTCGTCGGCAATCTCGGTCACGCTGCGGCCGACCACCAGCTTGGAGAAGATCTGGAACTCGCGCTCCGACAGCCGCAGGTGCATCGGCTGCTCGATGTCGTGCGTCAGCCCGGCGGCCAGCTTCTCCGCCAGCTTGGGGCTGATGTAGCGCCGGCCGGCGGCCACCGTGCGCACCGCGGCGACCAGCTGGTCGGGCGCCAGTTCCTTGCTCAGGAAGCCGCTGGCGCCGGCCTTCAGCACGTTCAGGCCGTACTGGTCTTCCGAGTACGCCGACAGGATGAGGATGGCCACGTCCGGCTGGCCGGCCTTGGCCTGGCGCAGCACGTCGATGCCCGAGAGGTCCGGCAGCGACAGGTCGACCAGGCAGACGTCGAGCTTGCCGGTGCGGATGGCCGTGAGCGCCTCGCGGCCGGTGCCGCCCTCCGCCTCGATGACGATGTCGCTGTGCTGGGTGAGGATGTAGCGAAACCCGGCCCGCACGATGTCGTGGTCGTCGAACAACCCCAATCGGATGGTGAGCACGTCGGTTTCTCCTGCCCTGCTTGGTGTGGTTGACGGCACTGTACTGCCCGGCCGCGCCGCGCGGCAGCGCCGGCCGCCCGTCAGCGCTGTCGGCCGAGGATGCGAAGCGCTGTCAGGGCCGCCTGACATCCCCGCCGACGGGCCTGCCTGCGCCAGGGAGGCCGGGCCGCGGCGGGATCGGCGCCATGGTTGCACGGCGCGGCAGACGCGGTGGCTATGATCGACCGTTTGACCCGCCCTTGACCCGGCGCAGCCGTTCGGGACCCTGATGAGCGCCCCACCCGCCGACCCGCCCCGCCACCCGACGCCCGTTGGTTCGCCGCTGCCGGTCGACCCGGACGAGATGCCGCCGCAGCCGGTGCCGTCCGCGCAGGCGGAGGGCCCGGCGGAGCGCGGCCGCTGGGTGCGGGTGCGCGGCGCTCGCACCCACAACCTGCGCAACATCGACCTCGACCTGCCGCGCGACGCGCTGGTGGTGATCACCGGGCTGTCGGGCTCGGGCAAGTCCAGCCTGGCCTTCGACACGCTGTACGCCGAGGGCCAGCGGCGCTACGTGGAAAGCCTGTCGGCCTACGCGCGGCAGTTCCTGCAGCTGATGGACAAGCCCGACGTCGACGTCATCGAGGGCCTGTCGCCGGCCATCGCCATCGAGCAGAAGGCCACCAGCCACAACCCGCGCTCGACCGTCGGCACGGTGACCGAGATCCACGACTACCTGCGCCTGCTCTACGCCCGCGTGGGCACGCCGTTCTGCCCGGTGCACCGGCTGCCGCTGCAGGCTCAGAGCGTGAGCCAGATGGTCGACGCGACGCTGGCGCTGCCGGAGGACACCCGGCTGGCGGTGCTGGCGCCGGTGGTGCGCGACCGCAAGGGCGAGTTCGGCGAGCTGTTCCAGGACCTGCAGGCGCAGGGATACGTGCGCTTCCGCATCGACGGCCGCATGGTGGACGTGTCCGACCTGCCCAAGCTGAAGAAGAACGACAAGCACGACATCGACGTGGTGCTGGACCGCCTGCGCGCACGGCCCGACGCGCGCCAGCGGCTGGCCGAGAGCTTCGAGACGGCGCTGCGGCTGGCCGACGGCCGGGCGCTGGCCTGGGAGCTGCCGCAGGACGACGGCGGGCCGGGCCGGGAGCACCTCTTCTCCAGCCGCTTCGCCTGCCCGGTCTGCAGCTGGTCGCTGCCCGAACTCGAGCCGCGGCTGTTCTCCTTCAATTCGCCGATGGGCGCCTGTCCCCACTGCGACGGCCTGGGCCAGGTGACGGTGTTCGACCCCGAGCGGGTGGTCGCCTTTCCGTCGCTCAGCATGGCCAGCGGCGCGGTCAAAGGCTGGGACCGGCGCAACGGCTACACCTGGTCGGTGCTCGACAGCGTGGCCAAGCACTACGGCTGGAACCTGGAGGCGCCCTTCGAAGCGCTGCCGGAGGAGGCCAAGCGGGTGCTGCTGCACGGCTCGGGCGACACCGAGATCGCCTTCACCTACACCAGCGAAGGCGCCAACGGCCGCAGCCGCAGCGTCAAGCGCCGGCACCCCTTCGAAGGGATCATCCCCAACTTCGAGAGGCGCTGGCGCGAGACCGACTCGCCCACGGTGCGCGAGGAACTGGCCCGCCTGCAGGCGGCCCGGCCCTGCCCGCACTGCGAGGGCACGCGGCTGAAGACCGAGGCGCGCCATGTGCTGCTGCAGGGCCAGGACCCGGACCTGCCGGCGCTGCCGATCTACGCGGTGGAGCGGCTGACGCTGGCCAACGGCCTGCGGCACTTCGAGCAGCTGAGCTTCTCCGGCCAGAAGGCCGGCATCGCCGACAAGGTGGTGCGCGAGATCCGCGCGCGGCTGAAGTTCCTCAACGACGTCGGCCTCAACTACCTGAGCCTGGAGCGCAGCGCGGACACGCTGTCCGGCGGCGAGGCGCAGCGCATCCGGCTGGCCAGCCAGATCGGCAGCGGCCTTACCGGCGTGATGTACGTGCTGGACGAACCCAGCATCGGGCTGCACCAGCGCGACAACGAACGGCTGATCGGCACCTTGAAGCACCTGCGCGACCTGGGCAACAGCGTGCTGGTGGTGGAGCACGACGAGGACATGATCCTCGCCGCCGACCATGTGGTGGACATGGGCCCCGGCGCCGGCGTGCACGGCGGCCAGGTCATCGCCCAGGGCACGCCCGCCGAGGTGCTGGCCCATGGCGGGTCGCTGACCGGGCAGTACCTGTCGGGCCGGCTGGCCATCGAGGTGCCGGCGCAGCGGGTGGCGCCCAGACCCGACGCGATGCTGCGCATCACCAACGCCACCGGCCACAACCTCACCGGCGTGACGGTGGAGGTGCCGGTCGGCCTGCTGACCTGCGTCACCGGCGTGTCGGGGTCGGGCAAGAGCACGCTGGTCAACGACACGCTGTACGCGGCGGTGGCGCGCAAGCTGTACAACAGCCATGCCGAGCCCGCGCCGCACGACGAAATCGAGGGGCTGGACGCCTTCGACAAGGTCATCAACGTCGACCAGAGCCCGATCGGCCGCACGCCGCGCTCGAACCCGGCGACCTACACCGGCCTGTTCACCCCGATCCGCGAGCTGTTCGCCGAGGTGCCGGCGGCGCGGGAGCGAGGCTACGGGCCGGGCCGCTTCAGCTTCAACGTCGCCGGCGGCCGCTGCGAGGCCTGCCAGGGCGACGGCGTGCTGAAGGTGGAGATGCACTTCCTGCCCGACGTCTACGTGCCCTGCGACGTCTGCCATGGCCGGCGCTACAACCGCGAGACGCTGGAGATCCTCTACAAGGGCCACAACATCACCCAGGTGCTGGACCTGACGGTGGAGGACGGGCTGGCGCTCTTCGACGCGGTGCCGGCCATCGCGCGCAAGCTGCAGACGCTGATGGACGTCGGCCTCGGCTACGTCAAGCTGGGCCAGAGCGCGACCACGCTGTCGGGCGGCGAGGCGCAGCGGGTGAAGCTGGCGCTGGAGCTGTCCAAGCGCGACACCGGCCGCACGCTGTACATCCTCGACGAGCCGACCACCGGCCTGCACTTCCACGACATCCGGCTGCTGCTGCAGGTGCTGCACCAGCTGCGCGACGCCGGCAACACCATCGTCGTCATCGAGCACAACCTGGACGTGATCAAGACCGCGGACTGGCTGATCGACATGGGCCCGGAGGGCGGCGCCGGCGGCGGCCGGGTGGTGGCGGTGGGCACGCCGGAGGCGGTGGCCGCCGATGCGGCCAGCCACACCGGGCGCTACCTGGCGCCGCTGCTCCAGCGCGCGCGCCGCGGCTGATGGCCCACCGCGCGGCGCCGAAGCGGACGCCGACCGTCGCGGCGCTGGTGGCGGCCCTGTCGATCGCGCTGCCCGACGCCGCACCGGCGCAGGGCCGGCCCCGCGCCTGCGCCGGAGATCCCGCCGTGTGGCTGTCGCAGCTCAACGCCTGGCGGGCGCAGCCGCAGCCCTGCGGCGCCGGCTCGGTCGCCGCGCCACCGTTGCAGGCCGACGCCCGGCTGCAGGACAGCGCCCAGGCGCAGGCGTTGGCGATCGCGGAGCGCGACGACCTGTCGCACCAGGACCAACGCGGGCAGACGTTGGCCGAGCGGCTGCGAGAGCGCGGCATCGTCGTCCGCCAGGCCGGTGAGGCGGTGGCCGGCGGACAGGATCTTTTCCAGGGGGTGCTGGAGCGCTGGCGCGACAGCCCGGCGCATTGCGCCATCGCCGCCGACCCCCGCTTCGCCGGCGGCGGCATCGCCTGCGCGGAACGCGAGGGCTCGCGCTACGGCCGCTTCTGGGTGTTGCAGGCGGGCACGACCCGCCGCTGACGCGCGCGGGCGGCCAGCATCGCGGCCAGCCCCGCCGCCAGCAGCAGCACGGTAGCGGTTTCGGGCACCGGGGTGACGGCATCGGGCAGCAGCAGGCGGCTGCCGTCGCCGTCCTCCGGCGTTGCCGGCCGGTTGCCCTCACCACCACCGCCGAACGGGCCGGTCTGCAGCGCGATCTGCGCCGTGCCGCCCTTGCCACCGCCACCACCGGCCGGCGCACCACCGAAGGCGCCTCCCCCGGCGAAACCGACCGGACCGGCGCCGCCGACGGCGCTGCCGCGCCAGGCCGGCATGCCGCCGACCAGCACCGGCCCGGCCAGTTGGCCGAAGGAGCCGGGCTGCGCCTCGCCGACGGGCGCCGCCACCAGCGACGGTCCGCCGGCGGCCGGCGGCTCGAATTCCAGCGGGTCGTCCAGCACCAGCAGCCCGCCGGGCAACAGCGCATCCGGCTCGGCTTCGGCGGTTCGCGCCGGACCGCTGCCCTGCGGCCGCTCGACGATGCGGCTGACGTTGCGGCACACCGTGGGCACCAGCACGCAGTGGCCGCTGTCGCAGAAGACGAGCCCGCGCTCCTCCTGCTTCTCGTGCCAGCGGGCACGCGTCACCTCGCGGCAGACGCTGCCGGCGCCGAAGTGCATGTCGCGGATGGCCGGCTCGTACTGCCGCTGGCCGACCACGCTGTCACGTCGGATCACCACCAGGTCGTCGTACTGGCGGCCGGCCATGCGCGCCTTCAGCCGCTGCCGCACGTCGGCAGGGATGTCGGCATAGCGGTCGACCGCCGCCACCACGTCGCCCATGAAGGGGTTGTGGCCCGGCCGGTCCCAGCTGCAGCGCGCAAGCGTCTCCTGGGCATGCGCCGGCCCCAGGGCCAGCAGCAGGCCGAAGGCCAGTGCCCACAGGAGGGCGGGGAGACGGGGCGCTTGCATGGGAGGGGATTGTCAACACCTGAAACATCCTGTAGTGCGCAATGCGCCGCTCGCACGAGGGATCCCTACATGCGCCGTCAAGGAAGCCGTGAAATCCGGCACGCCCTGCCGCGGACGGCGTCGCTGCTAAGGTCCGCGCCATGGACATCGACTACTACTTCGCGCCCCATTCCCCCTGGAGCTACCTGGGCCACCAGCGCCTGTGGGACCTGGCCCGCGCACACCGGGCGACGCTGCACGTGCTGCCGGTGGACCTGGGCGGCAAGGTGTTCCCGGTGTCCGGCGGGCTGCCGCTGTCCAAGCGGGCGCCGCAACGCCAGGCCTACCGCCTGGTCGAGCTGCGCCGCTTCAGCGAGTGGCTGGGCCAGCCGCTGAACCCGCAGCCGCGCTTCTTCCCCGTGCAGCCCGACGACGCGGCCCGGCTCATCATCGCCGTCGACCTGCACGACGGCACCGACGCGGCCATGCGCTTCGCCGGCGCGGTGATGCGCGCGGTGTGGGTGCAGGAGCGCAACATCGCCGACGAGGCGACGCTGGCCGCGCTGCTGACCGAGCAGGACCTGCCGGCCCAGCGGCTGGAGCAGTCGCATTCGCAGCAGGTGCATGAGCGCTACGAAGCCGACACCCAGCGGGCCATCGACCTCGGCGTGTTCGGCGCGCCGAGTTACGTGATCGACGGCGAGATCTTCTGGGGCCAGGACCGGCTCGACTTCGTCGAGCGGAAGTTGAGCCCCCGGCCGTAGGCGGCCGCCCCCGCGGGGGCCACCACGACGGACCGGGGGACCCGGATCCGTCGGGGCGCGCTAAGTGGCAGCCCGCCCCTGGTCGCCTGCGGCGACCCGTCCCCATGGGGACGAGTCCTTCATGGCGTGCGCTGCCGGTCGGCCGCCGGGCTCAGCCGGTAGCCGAAGCGGCCCGGCATCTCGGCGAAGGGCAAGACCTGCGGCGCCGGCCAGCGGCCGGCGTCCAGCGCGTCGGACGCGGCCAGCGTGTCCAGCGAGAACAGCAGGCCGAAGCCGACGTCGGTGTGGAGGAACAGCCGGTCGGACTCGTCCAGCCAGCAGCCCTGCACCGTCGCCGGCCGGCCGGTGTGCGACCGCACGGTGCCGTCGGCCGCCAGGCGCCACACCCACGGCGCGGCTTCCAGCTCGACGTAGACCCGCTGCGGTCCGTTCTGGAAGTACCAGGCGCCGTGCTCGTCGGCCTGGTAGTTGCGGCCGATGAAGTCGCACAGCCCCTCGTGCTGCAGGCGGCTGCCCTTGACCCGGGCGAAGGGGCCGGCCGCCTGCGTCGGGTCGTCGCGCAGGTACCAGTCGCCGCGCGCGTCCAGGCCCAGCCAGTCCCAGCAGTGCGGCACCTGGGGCCACTTCTTCAGCGCGGCTTCGACGATCGGGTCCATGGGCGCACTCTACGACCGAGTCGGTGAAACCGCACGGTCGTGGTGCTCCGTGGTGTCAATGGTCGCGCCGCGCGGCCGATATACCGCAGACCCCCAACCCCCATGAAGGATTCGCCGTGATGCATTGGAAGACCACCCTTGCCGCCGTTGTGCTGGCCTGCAACGCCACCGTGGCGACGGCGGAAACGATGGGCGACGGCAAGGCGCTGCTGGGTGCTGCCGTGGCCGAGCTGAAGACCAAGGGCCCCGACGCCGCGATCCAGGAGTTCAACAGCGGCGGCAAGTGGGTCAAGGGCAACATGTACGTCGTCATGGCCGACTTCACCGGCGTGATGCTCGTCCATTCGGCGAACCAGAAGATCGTCGGCAAGAACATGTTCGAGGTGAAGGACGCGACCGGCCGCCTGTTCGTGCAGGAAGCCATCAAGGCCGCCCAGTCGGGTGCCGGCGAGACCGCCATCCCGCTGCGCTGGATGAACCCGACGACCAAGAAGATCGACTCCGGCCACATCATCGTCACCCGGGCTTCGGGCAAGGACGCCTACGTCGGCGCGGTGTACTTCGAGTAAGCCGTCCGCGGCGTCCACCTTCACCTTGGCACCGAGGAGCCGGCCTTGCAATTGTTCGACAACCTTTCGCTGCGGCTGAAGCTGTTGTTGGTGCCCGCGTTCTGCCTGGCCTGTCTGGTCGGCACGGCGGCGCTGGGCCTGTGGGGGCTGTCCCGTCACGGCCAGGCGCTCACGCTGGTCAGCGAGCAGCGCCTGCCCAGCTATGCCTTCACGTCGAAGCTGGAGTCCGACCTGCGCGACCTGAACGGACTGGTCAACCAGTCCCTGGTGTTCGAAGCGCTGGAATACGAGGCCAAGCTCATCCAGGCGATCGACCGCCGGGTCGGCCAGTTGGGCGGTGACATGTCCAAGGCGCTGGAACAGCGCATCGAGCAGACCGGCGCCGGCGACGAGCGCCAGGCGCTGGAGGCCATGGCCAAGGCCCTGGGCGCCTACCGCCGCTACGTGACCGACACCCTGGACATCAAGTCCTCCGGGCTGCCGACGGCCGCGACGTTCTTCAGCGCCGCCAGCGCGGAGTACGAGAAGCTGCTGACGCTGGTGTCACAGGTCAGCGCCGGGCAGTTGCGGCAGACCGCCGCCGACGTCTCCCAGGCCCAGGCCGAGGGGCGGCGGGTGGAGTGGGTGCTCAGCGTGACGGCACTGCTCACGGTGGTCGTCGCGCTGGCCGGCAGCCTGCTGCTGGTGCGCGCCATGCTGCGCCGCCTGACGGCGTTGAGCGCGTCGATGCAGGCGCTGGCCTCGGGCGACCTGACGGCCTCGGTGACGGCGGCCGGCCAGGACGAGATCGGGGCCTTGATGCGCGACACCGAAGCGGTGCGGCAGGGCCTGGCCCAGTCGCTGCGCACGGTGCAGCAGGCGTCCGAGGCGGTGCGGCTGGCGGCAGAGGAAATCGAGGCCGGCACGGCCGACCTCGGCGCGCGAACGGAAGCGGCCTCCGCATCGCTGCAGGAGACCAGCGGTGCGATGAACCAGCTGGCGAGCGCCGTCAACGGCCATGCAGGCACCGCGGAGCAGGTGGCCGACAGCGCGCAGCAGGCCGCGCAGCATGCCCGCGACGGCGGCGCCATGGTCGAGCAGGTGGTGCAGACGATGGCCGACATCAGCATCGCCAGCAAGCGGATCGCCGAGATCACCGGCGTCATCGACGGCATCGCCTTCCAGACGAACATCCTGGCGCTCAACGCCGCCGTGGAAGCCGCGCGGGCCGGCGAGCAAGGCCGGGGATTCGCCGTCGTGGCGGGCGAGGTGCGCACGCTGGCCCAACGGTCGGCGTCGGCGGCCAAGGAGATCAGCGGCCTGATCAAGGACTCCGCCGCCCATGTCGAGTCGGGCAGCCGGCTGGTCGGCCAGGCCGGCAGCGCGATCACGCAACTGGTGGATCAGGTCAGCGACGTGTCGGGGCGCGTGGTGCACATCCGCGAAGCCATGCTGCAGCAGCGCAGCGACATCGGCGAGATCAACGGCAACCTGAACGGCCTGGACGGCTCGACCCAGCAGAACGCCGCCATGGTGGAGCAGGCCGGTGCCGCCTCCACCGCGCTGAAGCAGCAGGCCGATCGCCTGGCCTGCGCCGTCCAGCGCTTCAAGCTGGCGCCGACCTGAGCGGCACGGCGGCCGGACCGGGCGCCGCCCCGGCCTGTTCGGCCAGCCACGCCGTCACCGCCTGCGGCAACGTCACCAGATGCCCCGGCGGCCAGCCGCCGGGGAAGCCGACGTGCCCGCCATGCGCCGGCTGCCACAGCGTCACGTGGCGTCCCACCTCGTGCGGCCGCGGCAGCGAGGCGGCGGGGATGAAGGGATCGTTGAGCGGGTTGAGCAGCAGCGCCGGCAGCCGGATGTCGGCCAGCCGCGGTTTGGACGACGCGCGCGTCCAGTAGTCGTCGACCCCGCCGAAGCCGTGCAGCGGCGCGGTGAACACGTCGTCGAACTCGTACAGGGTGCGCGCGCGGCGCAGCCGCTCGAGGTCGAACAGCCCCGGGTGCTGCCGCCACTTGGCCACCGCCTTGGGCTTCATGGTGTGCAGGAAGAGGCGGGTGTAGACCTGCCGGTTGAAGCCGCGGCCGATGGCATGGCCGCCGGGCGCCATGTCCACCGGCGCGCACACCGCCGCCAGCGCGGCGACGGTGGCGCGGCCGCCGTCGCCGGCCTCCTCGGCCCAGCGCAGCAGCGCATTGCCGCCCAGCGACACGCCCACCGCGAGCACCGGCCGCCGCCGGTCCTGGCGCAGCCGCTGCAGCATCCAGCCCACCTCTTCGAAGTCGCCGCAGTGGTAGGCGCGCGGCGCCAGGTTGAGCTCGCCCGAACAGCCGCGGAAGTGCGGCAGCGCGAAGTCCCAGCCCAACGCGGTCGCCGTGGCGGCGAAGGCCTGCGCGTAGTGGCTGGACGAGGAGCCCTCGAGCCCGTGGAACAGCACCAGCAGCGGCGGCTCGTCGCCACCGTCGGCCGCCGGCCGAGGGGCGCTGCAGCGGTCCACGTCGACGAAGTCGCCGTCCGGCGTGGTCCAGCGCTCGCGCCGCAGGCGAGGCGCCGGCCCGGCGTGGCGGCGCGACCACAGCGCCGGCCAGATGGTCTGCAACTGGCCGCCGATCAGCCAGCGGGGGGCGCGGTACCGCTCCATGCGCAGTGTGGCGCGGCGTCCTTCAGTGCAGGACCGAGGGCGCGGGCTCGCCGATCTCCGGCAGTTCGGTCGCCATGGCCGGGCTGGCATGGTGGGCCAGCAGGCGCCAGCCCTGGTCGGTCTTGAGGTAGACGTTGGTGGCCGCCACCCAGGCCGGCTCGCGGGCCTCGGCCGGACCGATCTCCACCCGCACCAGCAGGTGGTGCACCGCGAAGGAGGGCTGGCTGACGCGGCGCACCTTGTCGCCCTGCACCGGGATGCCGCCATTGGCGAACACCGACTCGAAGCCGGCGCGGATGGCGTGGTGGCCGACCAGCCGCGGGCCGCCGGGCAGCACGCAGGCCACGTCCTCGTCGTCGGCCCACACCGCCATCAGCTTGTCCAGGTCGGCCTGCTGCAGCGCCTCGTAGAACTGCGCCTCGATGTCGTCGGGCGACGCGAACAGCGCGGCCTGCGGCGGCGGGCGGCGAGCCGTCACCGGAACACCACGCACTTGTGGCCGTTCATGAGGACCCGGTGCTCGACGTGCCAGCGCACGGCGCGGGCCAGCACCACGCACTCGATGTCGCGGCCGACGGCGGTGAAGTCCTCGGCGCTGAGGGTGTGGTCCACCCGCTCGACGTCCTGCTCGATGATCGGGCCCTCGTCGAGCTCGGCGGTGACGTAGTGCGCGGTGGCGCCGATCAGCTTGACCCCGCGCGCGTGCGCCTGGAAGTACGGCTTCGCGCCCTTGAAGCTGGGCAGGAAGCTGTGGTGGATGTTGATGGCGCGGCCCTTGAGCTGCGCGCAGAACTCGGCGCTGAGGATCTGCATGTAGCGCGCCAGCACCACCAGGTCGATGCGTTCGCGTTCGACCAGCGCCATCACCTGCTGCTCCTGGGCGCGCTTGGCCTCGGCGTCGACGGCGGCATCGCCCGTCTTCTTCAACGGCAGGTGGTGGAAGGGAATGCCGTAGCCCGCGGCCAGTTCGGCGTAGTCCGGGTGGTTGGAGACGATGGCCGGGATGTCCACCGGCAGCTGGCCCGAGCGCCAGCGGAACAGCAGGTCGTTCAGGCAGTGGCCGTGCTGGCTGACCATCAGCAGCAGGCGCGGCCGGTCGCCCACCGCGTGGAAGGCGAGGTCCATGCGGTGCTGGCCACGCGCATGGGCGAACAGCGTCTGCAGCGTCGCCACCGTGGACAAATGCTCGGGCGCCTGGAAATGCACCCGCATGAAGAACAGGCCGGTTGCATCCGCACCGTCCAGGTCGCCGTACTGCTGGGAGTCGATGATGTTGCAGCCGGCCTGGTAGAGCAGGCCGCTGACGGTGTAGACGATGCCCTTGGCGTCGGGACAGGAGAGGGTGAGGATGAACTCGTTGTGGCGCGGCATGGACGGCGATCCTTGCCCGGGATTGTAGGGATCCGACATCATGGGGCTGCACACCGCGGAGTCGATCCGCCTGCCGTCCAGCCCGGGCGCCCCGCGCCGCCGTGAAAGACCGATGAAGACCGACCACGACGCCTGGCCCCAGAAGAGCCACGACCTGTCGCAGCTGCTGGCGCGCACCGCGCTCGGCGACCGCGTGGCCTTCGCCTCGCTGTACCGCCGCACCAGCGGCCACCTGCTGGCGGTGGTGCTGCGCATCCAGCGCGACCGCGCGCTGGCCGAGGAGCTGCTGCAGGAGGTCTACGTCAGCGTGTGGAAGGCGGCCGGCGGCTTCGACGCCGCGCAGAGCCAGCCGCTGACCTGGCTGACCAGCATCGCCCGCAACCGCGCGATCGACAGCCTGCGCCGCGCGGCCACGCAGCCGCAGACGGTGAGCGCCACCCGCGACGAGGACGATGAACGGCCCGACGAAAGCGAGGCGCGGGCCGACGGCGCCCCCGGTCCCGCCGAGCTGCTCGACCGCGCCAGCGAGGCCCGTCAGCTGGCGCTGTGCATGCAGGACCTGAGCGCCGTGCAACGCCAGAGCGTGGCGCTGGCCTTCTTCGACGGCCTGTCGCATGCCGAGGTGGCCGAGCACCTGCGGCAGCCGCTGGGCACGGTGAAGTCCTGGGTGCGGCGCGCGCTGATCTCGCTGCGCGCCTGCCTGGAGCGCGCGGTCCAGCGCGAGCAGCAGGGCCCACCGACGGCCGGCGCCGGCGACGCACTCCACCGGGCCAAGGCCCAGAAGGCATAGACATGACGCCCGCACGTTCACCGTCTTTCGCCGCGCGGCCCGTGACGGCCTGGGGCCGTTGAGATGGACTACGCCCGTCCCGAACTCATCGAGGCCCTGGCCTCCCAGTACGTGGCCGGCACGCTGCGCGGGCGGGCCCGGCGGCGCTTCGAGTCGCTGCTGCAGGCCCACCCCGCCCTGCGCCAGGCGGTGTCGCGCTGGAACGACTGGCTGATGCCGCTGACCGTGGCGCTGCCACCGGTCGAGCCGTCGGACGCGGTGTGGGACGGCATCGAGCGCCGGTTGTGGCCGAAGGCCGTCGTCGCGCCGCCGCCCTGGTGGCAACGCCTCACGCTGTGGCGAGGGGTGTCGGCGGTGGCCGGCCTGGCGGTGCTGGTGCTGGCCGGCCTGCTCGCCCGGCCCCAGGAGACGCAGGCCCCGATCGTCGTGGTGTTGCAGGGCACCGGCACCGCGGCCGCGTCGCCGGCCTTCGTCGCCAGCCTGAGCGCCGACGGCCGTGCTCTGGTCACCCGACCGGTCCAGCCGGTGGCGATGCCGCAGGACCAGGTGCTGGAACTGTGGTCGGTGCCGGCGCAGGGCGCACCGCGTTCGCTGGGGTTGATCTCGCCGCAGGGCCTGACGGTGGTGCCGCGTCGGCTGCTGGGCGATGCGGTGGCCAAGGGCGAGACGGCCGCCTTGGCGGTGACGGTGGAACCGCCCGGCGGTGCCGCCAGCCCGCAGGCGCACGGGCCGATCGTCTACCTCGGCAAGCTGCAGCTATGAAGCGGAACCGCAGCCAGTTCAAGCCCCAAGGGGGACAGGTCGCCGCAGGCGACCAGGGGGCGGGCTCTGCCGTAGTGAGCCCGAACGGATCCGGGTCCCCCGGTCCGTTTGGGTAGCCCCTCGGGGGCGGCCGCCAGACGGCCGGGGTCAACAGTTCAATGGCGCGCCCGGCTGGGATCGAACCAGCGACCCTTGGCTTCGGAGGCCAATACTCTATCCACTGAGCTACGGGCGCGCGAAGCGGCGCATTGTACGCAGGCTGTGCGCAGGCGCCCCCCGCGGCCGCCGGCCGCTGCCATCATCGGCCCATGCCCTTCGTCCCGCCCCTTCCCGCCACCGTCGCTGCCGACCCGGCCGGCTTCCTTCGCACGATGTTCCAGGCCGCGGTGGAACGCGCGATGCCGCAGCGGGTGCTGCCGTCGCACCTGCCGCCTCCGCCACGCGGCCGCACGCTGGTGATCGGCGCCGGCAAGGCCGGCGGCGCGATGGCGGCGGCGGTCGACGCGCTGTGGCCGGCCGAGGCGCCGTTGTCGGGCCTGGTCATCACCCGCTACGGCCACGTGCCGCCCGCCTACCGGGCCGCGCCGGGCCGCATCGAGGTGGTCGAGGCCGCGCATCCGGTGCCCGATGCCGCCGGGCTGGCGGCCAGCCAGCGGCTGCTGTCCATGACACACGGCCTCACGGCACACGACCTGGTGCTGTGCCTCATCTCCGGCGGCGGGTCGTCGCTGCTCACCGTGCCGGCCGAGGGCCTGACGCTCGCCGACAAGCAGCGCGTCAACCAGCAGTTGCTGGCCAGCGGCGCCGCCATCGACGAGATGAACTGCGTGCGCAAGCACCTGTCGGCGATCAAGGGCGGCCGGCTGGCGGCGCGCTGCGCCCCGGCGCAGGTGCTGACGCTGCTGATCTCCGACGTGCCGGGCGACGACCCGGCCGTCATCGCCAGCGGCCCGACGGTGCCGGACCCGACCACCTGCGCCGATGCGCTGGCGGTCGTGGACCGGCACGGCATCGACTTGCCACCCGCCGCGCGAGCGGCCTTGTCCGAGGGCCGCTGGGAATCGCCCAAGCCCGGCGACCCGCGGCTGGCCGGCCAGCAGGTGCGCGTGGTCGCCACGCCGCGCGCCAGCCTGCAGGCCGCGGCGGAACTGGCGCAGCGGCACGGTCTGGCAGCGCATGTGCTGGGCGACGACCTGGAGGGCGAATCGCGGCAGGTCGGCGCACTGCACGCCGCCATGGCGCGGTCGGTCCGCCGGCATGGCACGCCGTTCGCGGCGCCCTGCGTGCTGCTGTCCGGCGGCGAGACCACCGTGACGGTGAAGCGGGCCGGCGGCCGCGGCGGCCGGGCCGGCGAGTTCGCGCTCGGCTGCCTGCAGGGCCTGGCCGGCGAACCCGGCGTGTGGGCCCTGGCCGCCGACACCGACGGCATCGACGGCAGCGAAGGCAACGCCGGTGCGCTGGTGAGGCCGGACAGCGCCGACCGTGCCGCGGCCCTGGGGCTGTCGCTGCGCGACCACCTCGACCGGCACGACAGCTACGGCTGGTTCCAGCGCCTGGACGACCTGGTCGACACCGGCCCCACCTTCACCAACGTGAACGACTTCCGCGCGCTGCTGATCGCGTGAACGCGCGCTCGCGGCTCGCGTTCAGGCGGTCGGCCTTTCAGCCGTCGGCCTGCCCTGCAGCGCCGCCGGCGGTGAGGTGGTCCTTCACCCGATCCACCCGCGGCCCGACGGCCTGCACCGCGGCAAGCAGCGTCTGCGGCGGCACGCCGAGTTCGCGCGCCCAATGCTCCAGCCGGCCCGGCCCGTGGACGTCGATCTCGGTGGTCGACGCGGCGTGCGGGGCCGGCAGGTCGTCGGAGGCTCGGTCGGCATCGGCGGACATGGTTCGCTCCAGTTCAAGAGGCATCGCCATGGCGGCGGCGCCTGGTTTGGCACTGCCCGGCGCGGCAAGCCCCATGCCGTGCGCCATCGCCGACGGGTCCGGTCGCCGAGGGGTCGGCGTCTATAATCCACGGGTTTTGCACCCGGCCCGGCAGGCCTTTCAGGTTTGCCACCGCGGTCCGCGATTTACGCGGCCCGCCTGCCCGGCAACGCCGCGCAGTCACCCCTCACCCGCTTCTTTTGCCACCGGCCGGCATCGAGGATTTCATGAGCGACGACGCCCGACACACCGACTCCGACGCCCACGACGCGCACGAGGGCCCGATCAAGACCCCGAAGCAACTCGCGCTGGCCGTCTTCTGGGCCTTCGTCATTCCGATCGTCGCCATCCTGCTGCTGGTGACCTACGTCGAGGTCGGCGACCGCGAAGGCGCCGGCAGCGAGGGCCAGACCGCGGAGGCGATCGCCCGCCGCATCCAGCCGGTCGGCACGGTGGAGGTCAAGGACGTCACCGACGTCGCCTCACTGAAGACCGGCGAGCAGGTCTACACCGCCCAATGCGTCGCCTGCCACGGCAGCGGCGCGGCCGGCGCGCCGAAGCTCGGCGATGGTGGCGCCTGGTCCGCGCGCCTCAAGGAAGGCTACGAGCACCTGCTCGCCGCGGCCCTGAAGGGCAAGGGCAACATGCCGCCGCAGGGTGGTGGTGACTTCACCGACTTCGAGATCGGGCGGGCGGTGGTCTACATGGCCAACCAGTCCGGCGGCAAGCTGGCCGAGCCGCAGCCGCCGGCACCGGGCGCGGCACCGCAGGCCGCCGCACCAGCCGCGGCCGACACCAACGCCGCCGGCGCTGCCGCCGCACAGCAGGTGGCCGCTGCGCTGGCCAGCACGCAGAAGCCGGCCGCGGCCGCGGCCGCGCCGGCCGCCGGTGCGGTGCCCGCGCTGTACACCCAGGCCTGCCAGGTCTGCCATGCGGCCGGCGTGGCCGGCGCCCCGAAGATCGGCGACAAGGCCGCGTGGGCGCCGCGTCTCGGGCAGGGGCTGGACGCGCTGACCGCCAGCGTGATCAAGGGCAAGGGCGCCATGCCGCCGAAGGGCGGTGCGGCCAACGCCAGCGACGCCGACCTGCGCGCCGTCGTCAGCTACATGGTCGGCAGCGTCAAGTAGCCGCACCCGCCGTCTCGACGAAGGCCGCCCGAGAGGCGGCCTTTTTCTTGTCCGTGACCGGCGGCCCATCGGTGGCCGTCGCATGAAAAAGGGCCGGTGCGTGGCACCGGCCCTGTCGTCGATGCGCCCCGCCTGCGCGGGGCGTCAAGCGCCTCGTCAGCTCAGGTGGCCGTTGATCAGCTTGGTCATCTCGAACATCGACACCTGGGGCTTCTTGAAGATTTCCTTCAGCTTGGCGTCGGCGTTGATCATCGTCTTCTGGTTCTTGTCCTGAAGACCGTTCTTCTTGATGTACTCCCAGACCTTCTTCGTCACCTCGGTGCGCGGGGCCGGCTTGTCGCCGATCACCGCCGCGAGTTGCGGGCTGGGGGTCATCGCCTTCATGAACGCCGCATTCGGCGCCCGCTTCGCAGCGGCCTTCTTCGCCGGTGCCTTGGCGGGTGCCGCCTTCTTGGCCGGTGCCTTCTTCGCAGGCGCGGCCTTCTTGGCAGCGGCCTTCTTCGCCGGCGCCTTCTTCGCAGTTGCCATTTTGAATCTCTCCATCAAGGGTTGATTGATGTGCGGGGTCCGGGTGCGGCCGCGTGAGCCTGCATTTCTCTCTTGATCCCCACCGGCGCGAATGGTAATGCCTGCCATAGGGGTTGAGAAGCCGGTTTCCCTCTGAAAACGGCCTCGTTGGCCCTGAGTAATGGCCAATGTCGCCACAGCGCATCAAGAAACTGCGCTGCCACCGCAGCCTGCGACGAGTTTCAGGCGAGCAGGTCGCGGTCGACGTCGTCCAGCCGCGCGCAGCCGCACTGCGCCATCGCCATCCTCAATTCGTCCGTGAGCAGGCGCAGCACATGGGCCACGCCATGCGCGCCGGCCACCGCCAGACCATGCACCTGCGGCCGTCCGATCAGCACCGCGCTGGCGCCGAGCGCGACCGCCTTGAGCACATCGGTGCCGCGGCGGATGCCGCCATCGACCAGCAGCGGCACGCTGCCGTGCATCGCGTCGGCGATGCGCGGCAGCGCCCAAGCGGTGCTGACCGCGGTGTCGAGCGTGCGCCCGCCGTGGTTGGACACGACGAGGCCGGACACGCCGAGCGCCACCGCCTGCCGCGCGTCGTCGGCCCGCAGCACACCCTTGAGCAGCAGCGGCAGGCGCGTCTGCGTGCGCAACCATTCGACGTCGCGCCACGTCGGCGCGTGCGCGAGCAGGTCGTCGATCGCGCTCGCGGGGCGACCGGCCTCGCCCTGCACGGCCTCGTCCTGCGGGCGGAGGTTGACCGCGCGCACGCCGGCCGGCAAGGTGAAGCGTGCCGGCCGCACGGCCGCATCGACCGTGAGCACCAGCGCCTCGAAGCCGGCCGCCTCCGCGCGCTGCACCAGCTCGCGGGTCACGCCGCGATCGGGTTGAAGGTAGAGCTGGAACCACAGCGGGCCGCGGCCGGCGTCGCCGATCACCACGCGGGCCACGTCCTCCAGCGCCGTGCTGGCCAGCGTGCTCAGCACCACGCCTGCGCCCAGCGCCGACGCCGCGAGGGCGCTCGCCAGTTCGCCGTCGGCATGGGCCAGCCGCTGATAGGCCACCGGCGCCAGCAGCACCGGATGGGCGAGGCGGCGGCCGAACAGCTCGGTGGCCGGGTCGCTGAGACGCAGGTCGCGCAGCAGGCGCGGCAGCAGCCGCAGCGCGCTCCAGTCGCCGCCGTTGGCGCGCAGCGTGTGGCCGTCGTCGGCGCCACCCGCCAGGTACGACCACACCGCCGGGTCGAGCCGCTGGCGCGCGGCGGCCTCGTGATCGGCCAGGCTGGTGATGCCGGGCGGGATCATGTCGGCCCCTCGCCCGCCGGGTTCGTCGGCCGATCCCCCGCAGGGATGGCGGGCCGGCTTGGGAGCGGCCCGGCGCTCGGCCCGTCACTCGGCCGGCCCGCACCTCGCCGCATGGTGTCTTTCATGCCGGACTCAGGTCTCGGCCCAGAGCCGCAGCAGGTTGTGGTACGTGCCGGTCAGCGCGACCGCTTCGGGGGTCTCGCCATGGCGCTCGCGCAGCCGCATCAGGCTCATGTCCATGTCGTAGAGCAGCCGGCGCTGCTCGTCGCTGCGCACCAGGCTCTCGACCCAGAAGAAGCTCGCCAGGCGCAGGCCGCGCGTGACAGGGCGAACCTCGTGGACCGAGGTGCCCGGGTAGAGCACGGCCTGGCCCGCCGGCAACTTGAGGCTGGTGCGCTCCTGCGGTCCCTGGATCACCAACTCGCCCCCGTCGTAGGCCTCGGGGTCGGACAGGAAGAGGGTGCACGACAGGTCGGTGCGCAACCGCACGCCCGGCTGCGGGAAGCGGATGGCCGAGTCGACATGGGGACCGTAGGCGTTGCCGTCGCCGCCGTAGCGGTTGAACGACGGCGGGAACACCTTGCGCGGCAGCGCGGCGGTGAGGAACTGCGGCGAGCGGTCGATGGCGCGCAGCACCAGCTGCTGCAGCGCGTGCACGGCGGGGTCGTCGCCGCTCAGCTGCTCGTTGCGCTTGACCTGCTCGGCCTGGTCGCCGGCGGTGGCGCGGCCATCGATCCAGCGGGCCCGGTCCAGCCGTTGGCGTGCCTCGCGCACTTCGTCGTCGGTCAACAGCGGCAGCGTGAGGATCATGGCGTCACAACGGAAAAGGGCGGGCCGCCACGGCCCGCCCCGAACGCCCCACGACCGGTCAGAAGCGACCGATCAGCGAGGCCTGCACCAGACGGCCGGCACCGGGCACGTAGTGGCCGCGGTACAGCGCGTCGGCATAGTACTTGTCACCGACGTTGATCACGTTGGCCTTGACCGACACGTTGTCCGACACCCGGTACTCGGCCATCAGGTCGAGCGTGGCGAAGCCGGGGGCGGTCCAGGCCGGCGCCGTCACGTCGGCCGGCGCCTGCTTGCTGCGGAAGTTGACCCCGGCGCCGAGCCGCAGGCGCGGCAGCACCTGGTAGGTGGACCAGACGGTGCCGCTGTGCTTGGGGCTCAGGCCCGGCCGGTCGCCGACGCGGTTGCCGACGGTGGCTTGCAGACAGGTCGGCGGCGTGGTGGCCGGCGGTACCGCGGCAGGGCACGGCGCCGCCGCGTCCACCTTGGCGTCGAACAACCACATGTAGGAGCCGAACACCTCCCACTTCGGCGTCAGCCGGCCGGTGACGTCGGCCTCGATGCCGGTGGCGTGGCGCTTGCCGGACAGCAGGAGCCGGTCGGCGGCGGTGTCCACGTCGGTGTTGCGCTCGTTCGTCTTGGTCGTGCGGAACAGCGCGAAGCGGGTGGTGAAGCGCCGGTCCTCGGTGTCGAGCCGTGCGCCGAGTTCGATGTTCTGGCTTTCCTCCGGCGGCGTGTTGGCGTTCTGCGTGTTGTACGAGTAGGTGTCGCCCGAGGTGTTGAACGACGTGCCCCACGAGAAGTGGAAGGACTGCAGCGGCGTCGGCTGGTAGAGCACGCCCAAGCGCTTGCTCACGGCAGAGATGCGCTGCTGGTACGGCACGGTGGTGACCGGGCCGGCCGCATTCGTGGGGATGTTGAAGACGTTGTAGCTGCCGTCGAGGTTGTCGTAGCGCAGGCCGCCGATGACCTTCCACGCCGGCGCCACCTGCACGACGTCCTGCACGAAGGCGCCATAGCCCTTGGCGACGAAGGCGTTGTTGTCGCGCAGGATGCGGCTGTCCTCGTCGACCCATGCGCCGTCCCCCGGGGTGCCGGCGGTGGTGGTCGGCTTGGTGAGGTTGACGCCGCCCTGCGCCGCGGTGCGGGGGATGTAGACGTCCTTGGCCTCGCGGGTGAAGTCGACGCCGGCCAGCAGTTCGTGGCGAACGCCGAGCGCGTCGAACGCGGTGCTCAGGTCGCTCTGGACGTGCAGCGTGTCGACGTCCTGGATCTTGTAGTTGCTGCCGCGCGTGAAGACGGTGTTCGGGCCGAAGTTGTTGAGGCCGATGGCCGCTGCGCCGGGCTGCTGCGCGGCGCCGGCGAAGCGGATCGCGCTGGCCCGCAGGTCGCGCTTGAACTCGCCCTTGCGCACCTGGGTGCGCAGTTCGGTGGTGCCGCTGAAGCGGTGGATGTGCGACAGCGTGACCATGCGCGCGCCGCCATGGTTGCGGTCGCTTGCCATGCCGTAGTAGGCCTGCGGCTTCAGGCCCGGGATGATGGTGTTCTCGGCGCTGGACGACGCGGCCGTCGGCCGGATCCACGGAATGCCGTAGTTGATGCCGTTCTCATTGTCCAGCCAGTAGGCGCTGACCTGGAATTCGTCGCGGGTCCCGATGCCCCAGCGGAAGGCGCCGGCCAGGCCCGACTTGTCGATCGAGCTGCCGGAGCCGTTGTTGTCCGCGGTCGTGCGCATGACGTTCAGCCGCACCGCCGCGTTCTCGCCGGTCACGAGGTTGAAGTCGCCGGTCAGCCGCCGGTAGTTGAAGTTGCCGACGGTGGCCGTGACCTCGTTCTGGTTGAGCAGCCGTGGCGCCTTCGTCACCTGGTTGACCGCACCGCCGGTGGAGCCGCGGCCGAACAGCATCGACGCGGAGCCGCGCAGCAGCTCGATGCGGTCGTTGTTGAAGGTGTCGCGATCGTAGAAGGCGGGGTCCCGCATGCCGTCGATGAAGATGTCGCCGGTGCCCTGCAGCGAGAAGCCGCGCAGGCGGATGTCCTCCTCCGCGCCTTCGGCCGCCTGGAAGGTGACGCCCGCGGTGTTGCGCAGCACGTCGCGCACGGTGTCGAGGTTGCGGTCGTCGATCAGCCGTTCGGTGACGACCGTGATCGACTGCGGGATGTCGCGCAACTGCTGCGTGCCGCGGCCGATGTTGGTCGTCGTCGCCCGCAGGCTGTCCTTGCCGCTGCTGTCGGCCTGCGCGCGGGTGCGCACCACGGGCAGCGCGGCGTCCGGCTCGGCGGGGGCCACCGCGGCGGGCGGCGCGGCCGGAGCACCGGACTGCGCCGTGGCCAGTCCCGCGAAGCCGAAGCCGGCCGCCAGCGCGCCCAGCGGCAGCAGGCCGGCCGCCGCGCGGGCGGGCGGCTTGGCGGCGGGTTCGAGGGGCGTCGGGCGGTGGCGCGGCTTGGCGCGTGAGGTGGGTCGGCGCATGTCGGTCGTTCCTTGGGCGGTGGTCGTTGTCGTTCGAGGGATCGGGGCTCGGCGGGCGGCGGCAGCCGATCGACCGGACCGCGAGGTCCGGCCGGCGGGACAGCAAGGGGTGAGGGACGGGCGACGCCTCAGCGTCGCGCGACGGCGGTGCGGCGGCGGCTCACTTCGCCTCCGGCTCGCTGATGAAGCCGATCTTGTGCAGCCCGGCCTGGCCGGCGTCGGCCAGCGTCTGCGCCACCTCGCGGTAGGCCACCGACTGGTCGGCGCGCAGGTGCACCTCGGGCTGGGTGGGCTTCCGGCCTTCCAGCGCGAAGCGGCGCGCGGCCTCGGCGCGGTCGACCTTCTCGCCGTTCCAGTAGCGCTGGCCGGTGGCGTCGATGGCGAACTCGATCTTGTCGGGCTGCTGCACGTTCGGCGCCGAGCTGGCCTGCGGCAGCTCCAGCTTCACCGCATGGGTGAGCAGCGGGGCGGTGACGATGAAGATCACCAGCAGCACCAGCATCACGTCGATGAGCGGAACCATGTTGATCTCGGCCATCGGCGCGCCGGACCGCTTGTCGTCGAAGGAGGCGAAGGCCATGGCAGCGTGTCCTTCGGCCTCAGGCGTTGGCCACCGCGGGCTTCAGCGGCCGCACGTTCGGCATCACGGGCGCGGCCGCGCCGGGCGCCTCGCCCATGGTCAGGAAGCTGTGCAGCTCGTAGGCGAAGGCGTCCAGCCGCGCGGCCAGCACCCGGTTGCTGCGGGTGATGGCGTTGTAGGCCATGACCGCGGGAATGGCGACCGCCAGGCCGATGCCGGTCATGATCAGCGCCTCGCCCACCGGGCCGGCGACCTTGTCCAGCGTGCCGGCGCCGCTCATGCCGATGGCCACCAGCGCGTGGTAGACGCCCCAGACGGTGCCGAACAGGCCGACGAAGGGGGCGGTGGCGCCGATGGTGGCCAGCGTGGTGAGGCCGCTTTCCAGCCGCGTGGTCTCCTCGTCCAGCACCTTCTTGATGGTGCGGGTGATGAAGTCGGTGGCGCTGCCGGCTTCGGACAGCTTGGCCGCGCCGTGTTTGGCATGGTGCTGCTGGGCGTGCAGCGCATGCGCCGTCAGGTGGCTGAAGGGCTCCCGCGCGCCGTGCGTGGCGATCTCGTGCTGCACGGCGTCCAGCGAGCGGGCGTTCCAGAACAGCTCGAGGAAGGCGGCGCTGCGGCGGCCGCGCAGCCAGGCCACCAGGCCCTTGCGGACGATCAGCGCCCATGACAGCGCCGACATGATCACGAGGATGCCCAGCAGCGTCTTGCCCACCGCATCGCTTTGCGCGATGAAGTGGCCGAAGCCGAGGGGGGAGGTCGGTTCCATGGGTCAGTTCTCCAGTTCGTAGGCGAGGGCGGCGCTCGATTCGCATTCGATCGGCGCGCCGTTGTCCATGCAGGGTTGGAAGCGCGCCTGGCGCATGGCCGACAGGGCCTGCTCGTCCAGCCGCGGGAAGCCGGAAGAGCGCTGCAGGGCGATCTGCCGCGGCAGCCCCCGGGTGTCCACCACCACGCGCAGCACCACGGTGCCCTCTTCGCGCAGCCGCTGCGAGGCCGGCGGAAAGGCGATCGGTGGCTGGACCAGGTAGCGCAGCGCGCTGGGCGGCACCTTCTTCGGCGACGGCGGCGGAGGCGCCGGCGGGGCGGGCGGCGCGGCGGCGACGACCGGCGCGGGCGGCTCGACCGGCGCGGGCGGCGCCGGCTCAGGCGGCGGAGGCGGCGTGACGAAGGGCGCCGGCGCCGGGCTGGGCGCGGCGGCGATCACGGGCTTGGGCGGCGGGGGCGTGCGCGGCTTGGGCGCTGCGGGGGGCGGCGGTGGCGGCGGCGGTCGCACCGGCTCGGGCGGCGCGATCATCTCCACCATCAGCGGCGCCACGGAGGCCATGGCCTCGCGCACCGGCTGCACCTGCATCAACGCCCACAGCGCGCCCACGTGCGCGCCCGCCACGGCCACGACCAGGCCGCGGCGGAAGGCCGGCGGCAGGTCGTCCTGGGCAGCGCGCGGGGGGATCATCGGGGGAAAGCGGATTGTTGTTGCGAGCTATTCTCATTCGCTTTCCTAATCAACGCAATAGCAACACCGGTCGGCGTGCACCGGCCGCCACAGCGTCCCGTGCGCCCCGGCGGGCTATGCTCCGCCGCATGAAGCTGATCGTTCGCTGGCTGTTGCTCGCCGCCGCCCTGCTGCTGGTGGCCCACCTCTATCCGGGTGTCGTGGTGCAGAGCTTCGGCTCGGCCCTCATCGCCGCCGTCGTGCTCGGCCTGCTGAACACGCTGCTGCGGCCGCTGCTGGTGCTGCTGACGCTGCCGGTCACGCTGCTGACGCTGGGCCTGTTCCTCTTCGTCATCAACGCGGTGATCTTCTGGGCCGCCGCCTCCCTGCTGCCGGGGCTGCACGTGCAGGGCTTCGTCGCCGCGCTGATCGGCTCGCTGATCTACAGCCTGTGCGGCATGGTGATCGACGTCGCCATGGAGCGCGTCTTCTCGGACTGACGCCCAAGAAAAAGGCCGCGCATTGCGCGGCCTCAGGGTCGGCGGAGGTCGGCGTCAACGGGCCTTGCCGGCCTTCCAGGCGTCGAGCAGGCTCTGGTAGGCGATGGTCTGGCCCTTCGGCTTCTCGTTGGCCAGCTTGGCCCACGGCGCCTGCTTGTCGGACAGCCACTTGGCCGGCTCGCCCTTCGGGTTGAGCTTGGGCGCGCACTTGGCCATGCCGGCGCGCTGCAGGCGCGACATCACCTGGTCCATCTCGTCGGCCAGGGTGTCCATCGCCGCCTGCGGCGTCTTCTCCCCGGTCACCGCCTGGGCCACGTTCTTCCACCACAGCTGCGCCAGCTTGGGGTAGTCGGGCACGTTGGTGCCGGTGGGGCTCCAGGCCACGCGCGCCGGGCTGCGGTAGAACTCCACCAGCCCGCCGAGCTTGGGCGCCATGTCGGTCATCGCCTTGCTCTGGATGTCGCTCTCGCGGATGGGCGTGAGGCCGACCAGCGTCTTCTTCAGGCTGGTGGTCTTGGCGGTGACGAACTGGGCGTACAGCCACGCCGCGGCCGTGCGGTTGGCGTCGTGGCCCTGGAAGAAGGTCCACGAGCCCACGTCCTGGTAGCCGTTCTGCATGCCCTGCTTCCAGTACGGGCCGTTGGGGCCGGGGGCCATGCGCCACTTCGGCGTGCCATCGGCGTTGACCACCGGCAGGCCGGCCTTGGTCATGTCCGCGGTGAAGGCGGTGTACCAGAAGATCTGCTGCGCGATCTGGCCCTGCGCGGGCACCGGGCCGGCCTCGCCGAAGGTCATGCCGGTGGCCTCCTTGGGCGCGTACTTCTTCATCCAGTCGACGTACTTGGTCAGCGCGTAGACGGCCGCCGGCGAATTGGTCGCCCCGCCCCGCGACACCGAGGCGCCCACCGGCGTGCACTTGTCGTCGGCCACGCGGATGCCCCATTCGTCGATCGGCAGCCCGTTGGGCGCGCCGATGTCGGCGGTGCCGGCCATGGACAGCCAGGCGTCGGTGAAGCGCCAGCCGAGGCTGGGATCCTTCTTGCCGTAGTCCATGTGGCCGTAGACGGGCTTGCCGTCCACCTGCTTCACGTCGTTGGTGAAGAACTCGGCGATGTCCTCGTAGGCGCTCCAGTTCAGCGGCACGCCCAGGTCGTAGCCGTACTTGGCCTTGAAGCGGTCCTTCAGGTCCTTGCGGTCGAACAGGTCGGCGCGGAACCAGTACAGGTTGGCGAACTGCTGGTCGGGCAACTGGTAGAGCTTGCCGTCCGGCGCGGTGGTGAACCTGGTGCCGATGAAGTCCTTCAGGTCCAGCCCGGGGTTGGTGAACTCCTTGCCCGCGCCGGCCATGTAGTCGGTCAGGTTCAGCACCTTGCCATAGCGGTAGTGGGTGCCGATCAGGTCGGAGTCGCTGATCCAGCCGTCGTAGATGCTCTTGCCCGACTGCATCGAGGTCTGCAGCTTCTCGACCACGTCGCCCTCCTGGATCAGGTCGTGCTTGACCTTGATGCCGGTGATTTCCTCGAAGGCGCGGGCCAGCGTCTTCGACTCGTACTCGTGGGTGGTGATGGTCTCGGAGACGACGGAGATTTCCTTGACGCCGCGGGCCTGCAGCTTCCGGGCCGCCTCGATGAACCACTTCATCTCGGCCATCTGCTGGTCCTTCGTCAGCGTGGACGGCTGGAACTCGCTGTCGATCCACTTCTTCGCCTCGGGCTCGCCGGCCCCGGCATGGCCGAGGGCCAGCAGCAGGGCGGCGGCCAGCGCGGTGGTGCGCATCTTCATGGTTGTCTCCTTCTCAGCGCCCCCGAAGCTCTCAGCGGTCTGGGTGCGGCCCCGGGGGGCACCGGGCCGAGTCCCGTCAATCGATGGTTCCTTCAGCCCTTGCGCAGGACGACCGCGAGCAGTGCCATCGACGCGACGAAGCTGATCCACACGCTCGGCTCCTCGGCCAGCGACAGCCAGCCGGCGATGCGCCCGGCCAGGCCGACGAAGGCGAGGTTGAGGTAGGCCGCGGCCAGCAGCCCGATGAACAGCCGGTCGCCACGGGTGGTGGCCATCGGCAGGAAGCCCTTGCGCGAGGCGGTGGGGGGACTTGATCTCCCACACGGTCATGCCCACCAGCATCAGCACCACGCAGCCGAAGAAGACGGCCACCGGGGTGGTCCAGACCATCCAGTCGAACATGTCGTGCCTCCTAGACGCGCCCCATCGCGAAGCCCTTGGCGATGTAGTGCCGCACGAACCAGATGACGATGGCGCCGGGCACGATGGTCAGCACGCCGGCGGCGGCCAGCACGGCCCAGTCCATGCCCGAGGCGCTGACTGTGCGCGTCATCGTCGCGACGATGGGCTTGGCGTTGACGCTGGTCAGCGTGCGCGCCAGCAGCAGCTCCACCCAGCTGAACATGAAGCAGAAGAAGGCCGCCACGCCGACACCGGCCTTGATCAGCGGCAGGAAGACGGTGAGGAAGAAGCGCGGGAAGGAGTAGCCGTCGAGGTAGGCCGTCTCGTCGATCTCGCGCGGGATGCCGCTCATGAAGCCTTCGAGGATCCACACCGCCAGCGGCACGTTGAACACCAGGTGCGCCAGGGCCACCGCGAGGTGGGTGTCCATCAGGCCGACGGTGGAGTAGAGCTGGAAGAAGGGCAGCAGGAACACCGCCGGCGGCGTCATGCGGTTGGTCAGCAGCCAGAAGAACAGGTGCTTGTCGCCGAGGAAGCTGTAGCGGCTGAAGGCGTAGGCCGCCGGCAGCGCCACCGTCACCGAGATGACGGTGTTGAGGGCGACGTAGATGAGGCTGTTGATGTAGCCCGAGTACCAGCTCTCGTCGGTGAAGATGGTGCGGTAGTTGTCCCAGGTGAAGGCCTGCGGCCAGAAGCTGAAGGTGGACAGGATCTCCTGGTTGGTCTTGAACGACATGTTGACCATCCAGTAGATGGGCAGCAGCGCGAAGACGATGTACAGCGCCAGGAAGAGGCGCCGGCCCGGGTAGGTGGCCTCACGCATGGCCGGCCTCCTCGGCGTTGGCGCCGCCCACGCGCTGCATCCAGTTGTAGAGGACGAAGCACAGCAGCAGGATGATGAGGAAGTACACCAGCGAGAAGGCCGCCGCCGGCCCGAGGTCGAACTGGCCCACCGCCTTCTGCGTCAGGTACTGGCTGAGGAAGGTGGTGGCGTTGCCCGGTCCGCCGCCGGTGAGCACGAAGGGCTCGGTGTAGATCATGAAGCTGTCCATGAAGCGCAGCAGCACCGCGATGACCAGCACGCCGCGCATCTTGGGCAGCTGGATGTGGCGAAACACCGCCCAGCGGCTGGCGCCGTCGATGCGGGCGGCCTGGTAGTAGGCGTCGGGGATGGAGCGCAGCCCGGCATAGGCCAGCAGCGCGACCAGCGGCGTCCAGTGCCACACGTCCATGGCCAGCACGGTGAGCCAGGCGTCGGTGGCGCTGCCGGTGTAGCTGTAGTCGATGCCGAGCGTCTGCAGCGCGGCGCCGAGCAGCCCGATGTCGCCGCGGCCGAAGATCTGCCAGATGGTGCCCACCACGTTCCACGGGATGAGCAGCGACAGCGCCACCACCACCAGCGTGGCGCTGGCCGCCCAGCCGGCCGCCGGCATGGCCAGCGCCAGCAGGATGCCGAGCGGGATCTCGATCAGCAGCACCAGCAGCGAGAACTGGATCTGCCGCCACAGCGCGCCGTGCAGCTCCTCGTCGCGCAGCACGTTGGCGAACCACTCGGTGCCGACGAAGACCCGGCGTTCGGGGCTGATGATGTCCTGCACCGAGTAGTTCACCACCGTCATCAGCGGCAGCACCGCCGAGAAGGCGACGCACAGCACGACGGGCAGCACCATCAGCCAGGCTTTCTGGTGGACGGGTTTCATGTCGATGGAACTCCGGCGGCGATCAGCCGCTCGTCGGCGCCGTAGCAGCGGGTGTGGGGGCCGAGCAGCGGCAGCCACACGGCCTGGCCCACCGCCGGCACGGCCGCTTCGCCGGGCAGCCGGGCGCGCAGCGGCGGCAGGTCCTGGCCGCCCTCGAGTTCGGCCGTCAGCAGCCAGCTGGTGCCCAGGTCCTGCAGCCTTTGCACGCGCGCCGGTGCCGCGCCCGGCGCACCGGCCTCGGCCAGCGCCAGGTGCTCGGGCCGGATGCCGAGGGTGAAGCCGCCGGCGTGCGAGGCCAGTTCCGGCGGCGCAGCGCCCAACCGGCGACCGGCGATCAGCACCGCGCCGTCGGCCACCGCGGCGGGCAGGAAGTTCATGCCGGGCGAGCCGATGAAGTGGCCGACGAAGCGGTGCTCGGGCCGCTCGAACAGCGCGCTGGCGTCGCCCACCTGCACCGCCCGGCCGCGGGTCATCACCACCACCTCCTCGGCGAAGGTCAGCGCCTCGACCTGGTCGTGGGTGACGTAGATGAGCGTGAGCTTGAGCTCCTGGTGGATCTGCTTCAGCTTGCGCCGCAGCTGCCACTTCAGGTGCGGGTCGATCACCGTCAGCGGCTCGTCGAACAGCACGGCCGACACGTCCTCGCGCACCAGGCCGCGGCCGAGGGAGATCTTCTGCTTCTGGTCGGCGCTCAACTGCGCGGCGCGGCGGTCGAGTTCGCCCGACAGCTCCAGCATCTCGGCGATGCGGCCCACGCGCGCCCGGATGCGGTCGGGCGCCACGCCGCGGTTCTTCAGCGGGAAGGCGAGGTTCTGCGCCACGGTCATCGTGTCGTAGATGACCGGGAACTGGAACACCTGCGCGATGTTGCGCTGCTGCGGGCTGCGGCGGGTGACGTCCACGCCGTCGAAGCGCAAGCTGCCCTGCGAGGGCGCCACCAGCCCTGAGACGATGTTGAGCAGCGTCGACTTGCCGCAGCCGGACGGTCCGAGCAACGCGTAGGCACCGCCGTCGCGGAAGCGCATCCGCAGCGGCAGCAGCGCATAGTCCTCGTCGGCCTGCGGACGCGGCTTGTACGAGTGGGCGAGGTCGAGCTCGATCAGGGCCATGGGCGTCAGGCCTGCACGGCCACGGGCAGGGACCGCGCCGGCGCGTGTCGCAGCCGGCCGTCGGCCCCGAAGACGAAGGCCTGCTCGGGTGGCAGGTGCAGGGTCAGCGCCTCGCCCAGCGTCAGGCGGTGCACCCCGGGCCACTGCACCACCACCGCGCCGAGGGGCGTGTCGGCATGCACGTAGGTGTCGGAGCCGGAGATCTCCGCCAGCGCCACCCGCCCCGGCAACGCCACGTCCCCCGGCCGGCCCTGCCGCCGGAAGGCGCCGGCGCGCACGCCGAGGGTGACCGGCCCGCGCTCGGCCAGCCCTGGCAGCGCCAGCGACAGGTCGCCGGGCAGCCGCAACCGGCCGGCCTCGGCCTGCGTTTCGACCAGGTTCATCGGCGGGTCGCTGAAGGCCCGCGCCACGCGGATGGACGCCGGCCGGTGGAAGACCTCGGCGGTGGGGCCCATCTGCAGCAGCTCGCCGGCGTCCAGCACGGCGGTGTGGCCGCCGAGCAGCAGCGCCTCGGTCGGCTCGGTGGTGGCGTAGACCACGGTGGAGGTGCCGGCGGTGAAGAGGGCCGACAGCTCGTCGCGCAGTTCCTCGCGCAGCTTGTAGTCCAGGTTGGCCAGCGGCTCGTCCAGCAGCATCAGCGGCGCCTGCTTGGCCAGCGCGCGGGCCAGCGCCACCCGCTGCTGCTGGCCGCCGGACAGCTCGGCCGGCAGGCGCTGCAGGAAGGGCTCGATGTGCAGGCGCTCGGCCAGCTCGCGCACACGCTGGGCGATGGCGGCACGGTCGAGCCGGCCGCGCAGCTTCAGCGGCGAGGCGATGTTGTCGGCCACCGTCATCGACGGGTAGTTGATGAACTGCTGGTAGACCATGGCCACGTCGCGCTCGCGCACCGGCACGCCGGTGACGTCGCGGCCGTCGACCAGCACCCGGCCGGCGCTGGGCTTGTCCAGCCCGGCCATCAGCCGCATCAGGCTGGTCTTGCCGGCCTGGGTGGCGCCCAGCAGCACCGTCACGCCGTTGGCCGGCAGCGCCAGGTCCAGCGGGTAGAGGTGGTGGCGGGCGCCCACCTGCTTGGCCACGCGCTCCAGCCTCAGTTCCATGAGGCCTCCCGCGCGGCCGGTGCGGCGGGCGGCCGCAGGGCCGTGTCGAACCAGTCCGCCACCGCCTGCCGCTGGTCGGCCGTCAGGTGCAGGCCCAGCTTGCTGCGGCGCCAGAGCATGTCGTCGGCGCTGCGCGCCCATTCGTGGCGGACGAGGTAGCGCAGCTCGGCCTCGTGCACGCCGGGCGCCACCTCGCGGCCCAGCCCGTCGGCGTCGTCGAGCAGGTGCTGCACCCGGCTGCCGTAGGCCCGCGCCCAGCGGCGCAGCAGCCGGGGATCGAGGGCGGGGCGGGCCTGGCCGAGCGCGGTGACGAAACGCTCGAAGTCCATGTCCGGCCGCCGCGGCGGGCCGATCCAGGCCGACAGGTCGCCGCCCGGCAGCAGCGCGTCGGCTGTCCAGGCGGCGCCGCCGCCGACCAGCGGCGCGAGCCGGTCGCCGGCCTCTTCGGCCAGCTTGCGGAAGGTGGTGATCTTGCCGCCCCAGACCGAGAGCAACGGCGCCCCGGCGTCGCCGTCCAGCGCCAGCACGTAGTCGCGCGTCACCGACGCCGCGCTGCCCTCCTCATCGAGCAGCGGCCGCACGCCGGCGTAGGTCCACACCACGTCGGCCGGTGTCAGGCGGCGCTCGAAGTAGCGGCTGGCCTGCTCGCACAGGTAGGCGATCTCGTCGGCGCCGGCGCGCACCTCGTCGTCGGCGCCGCCGGGGTGGTCGACGTCGGTGGTGCCGATGAGGGTGAAGTCGCCTTCGTAGGGGATGGCGAAGATGATGCGCTTGTCGGGGTTCTGCAGGATGTAGGCGTGGTCGTGCTGGAACAGGCGCGGCACCACGATGTGGCTGCCCTTGACCAGGCGCAGCGCCTTGGTCTCGGCATGGCGGGCGACGCCGCGGCGCAGGAACTGCTCGGCCCAGGGGCCGGCGGCGTTGACCAGCGCGCGCGCCTGCAGCGGCCACTCCGCGCCGTCGGCCGACTGCAGGCGCACCCGCCAGCCGCTCGCGTCGCGCTGCGCGGCGCTGCAGCGGCAGCGGGTGAGCACGGCCGCGCCGTGGGCCGCCGCATCGACCGCGTTGAGCACCACCAGCCGCGCGTCGTCCACCCAGCCGTCGGAATAGACGAAGCCCTTGGTGAAGCGCTTGTGCAGCGGCGCGCCGGCCGGATGCCGGGTGAGGTCGACGGTGCGGGAGGCCGGCAGCAGCTCGCGCCGCGCCAGGTGGTCGTAGAGGAAGAGCCCGGCGCGCACCATCCACACCGGCCGCATGGAAGGGTCGTGCGGCATGACGAAGCGCAGCGGCCACATGATGTGCGGCGCACTCCTGAGCAGCCGCTCGCGCTCGGCCAGCGCCTTGCGCACCAGGCCGAACTCGTAGTACTCCAGATACCGCAGGCCACCATGGATGAGCTTGGTGGACGCCGACGACGTGTGCTGCGCCAGGTCGTGCTGCTCGACCAGCACCACGCTCACCCCGCGGCCGGCCAGGTCGCGGGCGATGCCCGCGCCGTTGATGCCGCCGCCGACCACGAGCACGTCGCAGTGCGTGGGGCGGGCAGGCTCGCGGTGGGTGTTGGCGAACGCGGTGGACGGCACAGGTGGGGCGCAGGTTGGGCGAACGGGTCCGGTGGTCGGTGTTCTTTTTGCCGCCTTTATGGCGTGCATTTGTGTTCGCTTCTTTTCGTTTTATCGCAGCATCCGCGCGTTCGCAAGCCGGGGAAGCCTCGTGGTGTTCCCGCAGGCCGGCTGCGCTACCCTGCCGCCCGCCCGGCCGGTGGCCCTGCCGGCAGCACCCGAACGACCGTGCCGACCGCCCACGACTTCACCCCCAACCCACGGCAGGACCAGCTGCTGGCGGTGGTGCGCGAACGCGGCATGGCGACGGTGGAGGCGCTGGCGGAGCGCTTCGGCGTCACGCTGCAGACGGTGCGCCGCGACGTGAAGCTGCTGGCCGACGCCGGCCTGCTGGCGCGCTACCACGGCGGGGTCCGGCTGCCGGGCTCGACCACCGAGAACATCGCCTACCGGCAGCGCCAGCAGCTGCAGGCCGATGCCAAGCGGCGCATCGCGCGGGCCATCGCGCAGCGGGTGCCGGAAGGCTGCTCGCTGATCCTCAACATCGGCACCACCACCGAGGCCGTGGCGCATGAGCTGATGCAGCACCGCGGACTGCGCGTCATCACCAACAACCTGAACGTGGCGGCGCTGCTGTCGGACAACCGCGACTGCGAGGTCATCGTCGCCGGCGGCGTGGTGCGCGCGCGCGACCGCGGCATCGTCGGCGAGGCCACGGTGGACTTCATCCGCCAGTTCCGCGTCGACATCGGGCTGATCGGCATCTCGGGCATCGAGGCCGACGGCACGCTGCGCGACTTCGACTACCGCGAGGTCAGCGTGGCCAAGGCCATCCTGGCGCAGTCCCGCGAGGTGTGGCTGGCCGCCGACCACAGCAAGTTCAACCGCCCGGCGATGGTCGAGCTGGGCCGGCTGTCGCAGGTGGACCTGCTGTTCACCGACCAGGCACCGCCGGCGTCGTTCGATGCGTTGCTTGCGGAGGCCGGCGTGCAAGTGGTGACCCCTGACGACCCCAAGCCATGACCCATCTGCTCGCCCTCGACCAGGGCACCTCCAGCTCGCGCAGCATCGTCTTCGACGGCGAGGGCCGCATCGTGGCCATGGCGCAGCGCGAGCTGACGCAGCACTACCCGCAGGCCGGCTGGGTGGAGCACGACCCGCTGGAAATCTGGCAGACGCAACTCGCCACCGCCCGCGAGGCGCTGCACAAGGCCGGGCTGCAGGCCCGCGACCTGGCCGCCATCGGCATCACCAACCAGCGCGAGACCACGCTCCTGTGGGAGCGTGCCACCGGCCGGCCGCTTCACCGGGCCATCGTCTGGCAGGACCGGCGGGCCGAGCCCACCTGCGCCGCGCTGCGCGAGGCCGGCCATGCGGAACTGGTCGCGCGCAAGACCGGCCTCGTCATCGACGCGTACTTCTCCGGCACCAAGCTCAAGTGGCTGCTCGACCAGGTGCCCGGCGCACGCGAACGCGCCGCCCGCGGCGAACTGGCCTTCGGCACGGTGGACGCCTGGCTGGTGTGGCAGCTCACCGGCGGGCGGGTGCATGCCACCGACGTGAGCAACGCCTCGCGCACCATGCTGTTCGACGTGCGCCGCAATCAATGGGACGACGAACTGCTGGCGCTGCTGGATATCCCGCGCGGGCTGCTGCCCGACGTGCACCCGTCGGCGCACCGCTATGCCGAGACCGATGCAGCGCTGCTCGGCGCACCGGTGACCATCGGTGGCATCGCGGGCGACCAGCAGAGCGCGCTGTTCGGCCAGGCCTGCTTCTCGCCCGGGCTGGCGAAGAACACCTACGGCACCGGCTGCTTCCTGCTGATGCACACCGGCGAGCGCTTCCAGCCCTCGCAGCACGGGCTGGTGGCGACCAGCGCGGCGCAGTGCAGCGCCACGCCGGAGTACGCCTTCGAGGGCAGCGTCTTCATCGGCGGCGCGGTGGTGCAGTGGCTGCGCGACGGGCTGAAGGCGATCAGCGCCAGCAGCGAGATCGAGGCGCTGGCCGCCAGCGTGCCCGACGCCGGCGGCGTGGTGCTGGTGCCGGCCTTCACCGGCCTGGGGGCGCCGTACTGGCACGCGCAGCCGGGCGGGGCGATCGTCGGGCTCACCCGCGGCAGCACGGTGGCCCATGTGGCGCGCGCCGCGCTGGAGAGCATCGCCTTCCAGAGCGCGGCGCTGCTGCAGGCCATGGAGCTCGACGCCAAAGCCGCCGGCAGCGCCCCGGTGACCGAGCTGCGCGTGGACGGCGGCGCCTGCGTCAACAACCTGCTCATGCAGTTCCAGGCCGACCTGCTCGGCCTGCCGGTGGTGCGGCCGCAGGTGATCGAGACCACGGCGCTGGGCGCGGCCTACTTGGCCGGCCTGGCGGTGGGCGTGTGGCCCGACCGCGAGACGCTGGCCCGGCAATGGCGCGCCGAGCGCCGCTTCGAGCCGCAGATGCCGCGCGACGAGGCGGCCGAGCGCATGGCGCGCTGGGAGCGCGCGGTGCGGCAGACGATGGCGGCCTGAGCGGCCGGTCGTCGGCTCAGATCGCGAGCGGGTCGACGTCCACCGCCCAGCGGGCGATGCCGCGGTGCCGGCCGCGCAGCACATGCCAGTCGGGCAGCGCGGCCCGCAGCACGTGCTGCAAGGCGGCCCGCGACGGCGACTCCAGCAGCAGCTGGCGCCGCTCGGTGTCGGCCACGCGCGAGATCGGCGGCGCCACCGCGGGGTAGGCGATGAGCGAGGCGCCGGCCTCCGCCGCCCGCGCTTCGGCCTGCTGCCCGGCCTCCGCCAGGAAGGCCTCCGCCACCGCGCCGTCGCGCGCCTCGGCACGCAGCAGGGCCAGGCTGGCGAAGGGCGGCAGGCCGGCGCCGCGCCGTTCGGCCAGTTGCGCGGCGGCGAAGCGCGGGTAGTCGTGGTCGCGCAGCGCCGCGTACAGCGGGTGCTGCGGATGCCAGGTCTGCAGCCACATTTCGCTGGGCCCCATCGCCGCGTCGCGGCCGGCGCGGCCGGCCGCCTGCATCAGCAGGGCGAACAGCCGCTCGGCCGCGCGGAAGTCGCTGCTGAACAGCGCGCCGTCGGGGTTGACCGCGGCCACCAGCGTCATGCGGCGGAAGTCGTGACCCTTTGGCCACCATCTGCGTGCCGACCAGCACGTCGACCTCGCCGGCATGCACCGCCTGCAGCCGCGCCTGCAGCTCCCCCTTGGCACGGGTGCTGTCCGCGTCGATGCGGCCGATGCGGGCGCCGGGCAGCAGGTCGGCGAGCTGCTCCTCCAGCCGCTCGGTGCCGCGGCCCAGGGCATGCAGGTCCAGGTCGCCGCACTGCGGGCAGGCCTGCGGCACGCGCGCCGCCGCCGCGCAGTGGTGGCAGCGCAGCACCCGCTCGGCCTTGTGGAAGACCTGCCAGGCGCTGCAGTGCGGGCAGCCGCTCTTCCAGCCGCAGGAGGTGCAGTGCAGCACCGGCGCATAGCCGCGACGGTTGAGCAGCAGCAGGCTCTGCTCCCCGCGTTCCAGCCGCAGGCGCAGCGCCTCGAGCAGCGGCGGGGCGATGGCGCTGGGCGGGCCCTTCGGCTTGGGGAGCTGGTTCCAGTCGACCAGCCGCACCCGCGGCAGCGCCGCGGCGCCGACGCGCGCCGCCAGCGTCAGGCGCCGGTAGCGGCCTTCCTCGGCGCGCTGCCAGGTCTCCAGCGACGGCGTCGCCGAGCCCAGCACCACCGGCAGCCGCTCGGACTGCCCACGCCACACCGCCAGGTCGCGCGCCGAGTAGCGCGCCCCCTCCTGCTGCTTGTAGGAGGGATCGTGCTCCTCGTCGACCACGATCAGGCCGAGCCGCGGCATCGAGGCGAAGACGGCCAGCCGGGTGCCGAGCACCAGGTCGGCGTCGCCGGTGTGCGCGGCGAGCCAGTGCTGCAGCCGCTGCGCCGGGGTGAGGCCGCTGTGCAGGGTGACCAGCCGCCGGCCGGCGAAGCGCCGGGCCAGCCGCTCGGTGAGCTGCGGCGTGAGGTTGATCTCCGGCACCATCACCAGCACCTGACGACCCGCGGCCAGCGCCTGCGCGGCCGCGTGCAGGTAGACCTCGGTCTTGCCGCTGCCGGTGACGCCGTGCAGCAGCAGCGGCTGCGACGCGGCCGGACCGTCGGACAGCGCGGACGCGATGGCGGCCACCGCGGTGGCCTGCTCCTGGTTCAGCGGCGGCGGCTGGTCGGCGTCGGCGACCGGTGGCGCGCGGCGCTTGCGCCGCCGTCGGCGCTCCAGCGCGGCGTCGTCGAGCTGGCGCAGCTCGGGCGGCAGCACGGCCAGCGCCAGTTCTCCCAGCCCCCGCTGGTAGTAGCCGGCGGCGAACGACACCAGCCGCCGCCAGCTTTCGCCAAGGGGAGGCAGGCCGGTCAGCACGGCGGCCACCGCCTTGACGGTCCAGTCGTCGCCCTCCGGCGACGGCGCCTCCGCGGGATCCCAGACGATGCCGCACACCTCGCGCCGGCCGAGCGGCACCCGCACCAGCGTGCCGGCGGCCAGGGCCCGCCCGCTTTCGTAGTCGAGCACGCCCCCGAGCCCGCTGTGCTGGGGTGCCTCCACCGCGACACGCAGCCGCAGGCTCATCCACCCACCGCCCGGCACTTCCACCAAATCACATGAGAAAAGGCGCCTAAGCCCATGATTCGAATCGGTTTTTCAAGCTGTCCACTCGTTCTGTGGATAACTTTGTGGGCAAGGGTCTGATGGCGCCGCTAAACGCTTGATCTGCTTGGGTTCCGCTTGCAATGCCGCCTTTTCGGGCAGGGACGGCTTCTCAATGAAATCAAGCACTTACGAAGGCCGAAGGAGCGCGCTCTACCGCTTTGCAGCAATTGTTACCGTGTGCCCTTGGCAAACCGCTTTTTGGGGATAAGTCAAGCCCTGTGACGCCAATCTCTTCCACTTACCGACTTGACGGGACGGGCGGCAGGCCTCAATCGGCCGCGGCGCGAAGGCGGCGCGAATGGCCGTGCACGGCCTCCACCAGCGCCTGCACATGCTCCGGCGGCGTGTGCTGGCTGATGCCGTGTCCGAGGTTGAAGATGTGGCCGGCCCAGCGCCCGTCCGGACCCTGCGGCGGGCCGAAGGCGTCCAGCACCGCCCTGGCTTCGGCCGCCACCGCGTCCGGCGGCGCGAAGAGCGCCGCGGGGTCGAGGTTGCCCTGCAGCGCCACGCGGTCGCCGACCCGGCGACGGGCCTGGGCCAGGTCCACCGTCCAGTCCACCCCGACCACGTCGCAGCCGGTGTCGGCGATGGCCTCCAGCCACAGGCCGCCGCCCTTGGTGAAGACGATCACCGGCACCTCACGGCCGTCCGCATGCCGGGTGAGCGACTGCACCACCTGCCGTGTGTAGGCCAGGCTGAAGCGGCGGAAGGCGGGGTCCGAGAGCACCCCGCCCCAGCTGTCGAACACCATCAGCGCCTGGGCGCCGGCCTCCACCTGCGCATTGAGGTAGGCCGCCACGGCGCGGGCGTTGACCTCGAGCAGCCGGTGCATCAGGTCGGGGCGGCTGTAGAGCAGGGTCTTGACGGTGCGGTAGTCGTCGGAACCGCCGCCTTCGACCATGTAGCAGGCCAGCGTCCACGGGCTGCCCGAAAAACCGATCAGCGGCACCCGGCCGTTCAGCGCGCGGCGGATGCTCGAGACCGCGTCGAAGACGTAGCGCAGCCGGTCGAGGTCCGGCACCTGCAGCGCCGCGATGGCCGCCTCGTCGCGCAGCGGGCGGGCGAAACGCGGGCCCTCGCCTTCCGCGAAGGACAGGCCCAGGCCCATCGCATCGGGCACGGTGAGGATGTCGGAGAACAGGATGGCCGCGTCCAGCGGGTAGCGTTCGAGCGGCTGCAGCGTCACCTCGGTGGCATGGCCGGGATCGGTGGCCAGCCCCATGAAGCTGCCGGCCTTGGCGCGGGTGGCGCGGTATTCGGGCAGGTAGCGTCCGGCCTGGCGCATCAGCCAGACGGGGGTATGGTCGGTGGGCCGGCGCAGGCAGGCGCGCAGGAAGCTGTCGTTGATCAGCGGGGCGGGCATCGACGGATTATCGGGGCCGCCCTTCGTCCGACCGGGCATGTGCACCGCGCCCGACACTTGAAACCCCGGCCCGCGCCGGAACCTTGCGGGCACGGGCGGGGGGCACATGCCTTGCACCCACCGCCCGCCAACCCGAAGGAGCACCGCACCATGACCGTCCTGAGACGGGCCGCCACCGCGGCCGTCCTGCTGTTCTCCCTGGCCCTCACCGGCTGCGGCTACAACGACTTCCAGCGCCAGGACGAACAGGTCACCGCCGCCTGGTCCGAGGTGCTGAACCAGTACCAGCGGCGGGCCGACCTGGTGCCCAACCTGGTCGCCACCGTCAAGGGCGAGGCCAACTTCGAGCAGGACACGTTGACGCGCGTGGTCGAGGCGCGCGCCAAGGCGACCAGCATCCAGGCGACGCCCGAGCTGGTCAACGACCCGCAGGCCTTCCAGCGCTTCCAGCAGGCGCAGGGGGAGTTGTCCAGCGCGCTGAGCCGCCTGCTGGTGGTCACCGAGAACTACCCCAACCTGAAGGCCAACCAGGGCTTCCAGGACCTGCGGGTGCAGCTCGAGGGCACGGAGAACCGCATCACCGTGGCGCGCAACCGCTACATCAAGACGGTGCAGGACTACAACGTGCTGGCCCGCAGCTTCCCGACCAACATCACCGCCAAGGTCTTCGGCTACGCGCCGAAACCCAACTTCTCGGTGCAGAACGAAGGGCAGATCAGCGCACCGCCGACGGTGGACTTCGGCGGCGGCGCGGCGGCACGGGTGCCCGCGCCCGGGGCGTCCCGCTGACGCTGCGGGCCTTCGGCGCGATGGGTCCCGCGGTGCGGCACTGGCTGCTCGGGCTGCTGCTGGCGCTGCTGAGCGGCGGCGGCGCCTGGGCGCAGGCAGAGGTTCAGCCGGTGCCGGCGCTCGCCGCCCGCGTCATGGACCAGACGGCCACGCTGAGCGCCGAGCAGCGTGCCGCGCTGGAGGCGCGGCTGGCCGCCTTCGAGGCCGAAGCCGGCAGCCAGATCGCCGTGCTGCTGGTGCCGACCACCGCGCCGGAAGACATCGCCGCCTACGCGCAGCGGGTGGCCGACACCTGGAAGCTGGGCCGCCGCGACGTCGGCGACGGGCTGCTCATCGTGGTGGCGAAGAACGACCGGCGGGTGCGCATCGAGGTGGCCAAGGCGCTGGAAGGCGCGATCCCCGACCTGGCCGCCCGGCAGGTCATCGACCGCGCGATCACGCCGGCCTTCCGCGCCGGCGACTACGCCGGCGGCCTGCAGGCGGCGGTGGACCAGCTCGCCGCCCGCATCCGCGGCGAGGCGCTGCCGGCGCCGCGCGCCGACGGCGAGCCGCCGCTGCGCCAGGGCCTCGGCTGGGAGGACCTGGCCATCTTCCTCTTCGTCGGCGTGCCGGTGGCCGGGGCCGTGCTCACCGCGGTGCTGGGCCGCAAGCTGGGTTCCCTCGTCACCGCCGGCGGCACCGGCGCCTTGGCGGCGGCGCTGGGCGGCAGCGTGGTGGTCGGCATCGTCGCCGGCGTGGTCGCGCTGCTGCTGGTCGGCGTCATCGGCATCGGCGCCGGTGGCCGCCGCGCGCACGGCCGTCGCGGCGGCTTCGCGGCGGGGGTGCCCCCGATCATCTGGGGCGGCGGCGGGGGTGGCTGGGGCGGCGGTGGGGGGTGGCGGCTTCAGCTCCGGCGGCGGCGGCGACTTCGGCGGCGGTGGCGCCTCGGGGAATTGGTGATGGCGAACCGTTGGCTGCGTTTGATCAGGCACCGGCTGTTCGACGAGCGCGACGCGCGCCGGGCGCTGGACGACGCGGCGCTCGAACGCCTGCAGCAGCAGGTGGCGGCGAGCGAGGCGGCACATTCCGGCGAGATCCGGCTGTGCATCGAACCCGGCCTGCCACTGTCCTACCTGCTGCGCGACGCCAGCCCGCGCGAACGGGCACTGGCCATGTTCGCCAAGCTGCGGGTGTGGGACACCGAGCACAACAACGGCGTGCTCATCTACCTGCTGCTGGCCGAGCACGCCATCGAGGTGGTGGCCGACCGCGGCTTGGCGCGCCGCGTGCCGCAGGCCGAATGGCAGCGCATCGTGGACGTGCTGCGCACCGCCTGCGCCGACGGCCGCTTCGAAGCCGGGCTGAGCGAGGCCATCGTCGCGGTGGACGGTCTGCTGCGCCAGCACTTTGCGCTGGCCGACGGCGAAGCGAACCCGAACGAGTTGCCGGACGCGCCCTTCAGGGCCTGAGGCGCCGCCCAACCGACCGGCCACGCAGCCGACCAGGCAAAAGGCCCGCGGCTTTCGCTCGCGGGCCCTTCTTCTTCCCGGTTCGCCGGTGCGACCGGCTGGCCGAGCGACCTACTTGCGCCGCAGCTTCTGGATCGCCGCGATCTGCGCCGCCATCATGGCGAACTCGCTCTGGGCGCGGGCGAAGTCGATGTCGCTCTTTGCGTTCTTCATCGCCTCTTCTGCCGCGCGCTTGGCCTCGTTGGCCTTGGCCTCGTCGAGGTCATGGCCGCGGATGGCGGTGTCGGCCAGCACGGTGACCGCGTTCGGCTGCACCTCGAGGATGCCGCCGGCCACGAAGACGAACTCCTCCTGGCCGTTGTCGGCGCGCTCGATGCGCACGGCACCCGGCTTGATGCGCGTGATCAGCGGCGTGTGGCGGGGCAGGATGCCCAGCTCGCCGTTCTCGCCCGGCAGCGCGACGAACTTCGCCTCGCCGCTGAAGATGCTCGCTTCGGCGGAGACGACGTCGACGTGGATGGTGGCCATGATGGAACTCCGGTGTGCCGCTTACTGCAGCTTCTTGGCCTTCTCGAACGCCTCGTCGATCGTCCCGACCATGTAGAAGGCCTGCTCCGGCAGGCTGTCGCACTCGCCGTTGACGATCATCTTGAAGCCGCGGATGGTTTCCTTCAGCGGCACGTACTTGCCCGGCGAACCGGTGAACACCTCGGCGACGTGGAAGGGCTGCGACAGGAAGCGCTGGATCTTGCGTGCGCGGGCCACGGCCAGCTTGTCCTCGGGCGACAGCTCGTCCATGCCCAGGATGGCGATGATGTCGCGCAACTCCTTGTAGCGCTGCAGGATGCCCTGCACCGCACGGGTCGTGGAGTAGTGCTCCTCGCCGATGACGTTGGGGTCGATCTGGCGGCTGGTGGAGTCCAGCGGGTCCACCGCCGGGTAGATGCCCAGCGAGGCGATGTCGCGCGACAGCACCACAGTGGCGTCCAGGTGGGCGAAGGTGGTCGCCGGCGACGGGTCGGTCAGGTCGTCCGCCGGCACGTACACCGCCTGGATGGAGGTGATCGAGCCCACCTTGGTGGAGGTGATGCGCTCCTGCAGGCGGCCCATCTCCTCGGCCAGCGTCGGCTGGTAGCCCACCGCCGACGGCATGCGGCCCAGCAGCGCGGACACCTCGGTGCCGGCCAGGGTGTAGCGGTAGATGTTGTCGACGAAGAACAGCACGTCGCGGCCTTCGTCGCGGAACGACTCGGCGATGGTCAGGCCGGTCAGCGCGACGCGCAGGCGGTTGCCCGGCGGCTCGTTCATCTGGCCGTAGACCATGGCCACCTTGGACTCGCCCAGGTTCTCCAGGTTGACGACGCCCGAGTCGGCCATCTCGTGATAGAAGTCGTTGCCCTCACGGGTGCGCTCACCGACGCCAGCGAACACCGACAGGCCCGAGTGCGCCTTGGCGATGTTGTTGATGAGCTCCATCATGTTCACGGTCTTGCCGACGCCGGCACCGCCGAACAGGCCCACCTTGCCGCCCTTGGCGAACGGGCAGATCAGGTCGATCACCTTGATGCCGGTCTCGAGCAGTTCCTGCGACGGGCTCAGCTCGTCGTAGGTCGGCGCCTTGCGGTGGATGGAGGCGGTCAGGGCCTGGTCGACCGGGCCGCGCTCGTCGATCGGGTTGCCCAGCACGTCCATGATGCGGCCCAGCGTGGCCTGGCCCACCGGCACGGTGATGGCCGCACCGGTGTTGGTGACCATCAGGCCGCGGCGCAGGCCGTCGGACGAACCCAGCGCGATGGTGCGCACCACGCCGTCGCCCAGCTGCTGCTGGACTTCCAGGGTCAGCGCGCCGCCCTCGAGCTTGAGCGCGTCGAACACCTTGGGCATCTGGTCGCGGGCGAACTCGACGTCCACCACCGCGCCGATGCACTGAACGATCTTGCCTTGTGCCATTTCGCTTCTTTCCTTGGGATTCGAATCTGTGTCAGACCGCGGCCGCGCCCGAGACGATCTCGGACAGCTCCTTGGTGATCGCCGCCTGCCGCGTCTTGTTGTAGACGAGCTTGAGCTCGCTGATGAGGTTGCCGGCGTTGTCGGTGGCGGCCTTCATCGCCACCATGCGGGCCGACTGCTCGGAGGCCATGTTCTCGGCCACCGCCTGGAAGACCAGCGCCTCGATGTAGCGGGTCATCAGCTCGTCGATGACGGTCTGCGCGTCGGGCTCGTACAGGTAGTCCCAGCCGTACTGCGCCTTCTCCTGCTCGGTCTGCGCCAGCCGTGAGGCGGCCAGCGGCAGCAGCGGCTCGACCATCGGCTCCTGCCGCATGGTGTTGATGAAGCGGGTGTAGCAGAGGTACACCGCGTCCAGCCGGCCTTCGACGAAGGCGTCGAGCATGACCTTCACCGGGCCGATCAGCTTCTCCAGGCTGGGCTTGTCGCCCATCTGCGTGAGGTGCGAGACCACCGGCACGCCGAGGCGGTTGAGGAAGCCCAGGCCCTTGTTGCCGATCGCCACCGCCTGCACCTCGACGCCCTGGCCCTGCAGCTCACGCATCTTCTGCGTGACGTTGCGCAGCAGGTTGGTGTTGAGGCCGCCGCACAGGCCCTTGTCGGTGGTGACGACGACGAAGCCGACCTTCTTGCTGGTGGCGTCGGTGCGCTGGTAGGCCGAGCGGTACTCGGGATTGGCGCCCGCCAGGTTGGCGATGATGTTGCGCACCTTGTCCGAGTACGGACGGCCGGAGCGCATGCGGTCCTGCGCCTTGCGCATCTTCGACGCGGAGACCAGCTCCATCGCCTTGGTGATCTTCTTCGTGTTCTCGAAGGACTTGATCTTCAGGCGAATTTCCTTGCCGACCGCCATGGTCAGGGCTCCTTAAAGAGAGGTCAGCCGAAGGACTTCTTGAAGGCGGCGATGGCCGAGTTGAGTTCGGCCTCCGCGTCCTTGTCCATCGCCTTGTTCGTCTCCAGCTTCTGCAGCAGCGGGCCGTGGCTGGCCTTCAGGAACTGGTGCAGGCCGCTTTCGAAGGCGAGCACCTTCTTCACGTCCACGTCGTCCATGAAGCCCTTGTTCACGGCGTACAGCGTCGCGGCCATCAGGCTGATGGGCAGCGGGCTGTACTGCGGCTGCTTGAGCAACTCGGTCACGCGGGCGCCGCGGTCCAGCTGCTTGCGGGTGGCCTCGTCCAGGTCGGAGGCAAACTGCGCGAAGGCGGCCAGCTCGCGGTACTGGGCCAGGTCGGTCCGGATGCCGCCCGACAGGCCCTTGATCAGCTTGGTCTGCGCCGCACCGCCCACCCGCGACACCGAGATGCCGGCGTTGATGGCGGGCCGGATGCCGGCGTTGAACAGGGCGGTCTCCAGGAAGATCTGGCCGTCGGTGATCGAGATCACGTTGGTCGGCACGAAGGCGGACACGTCGCCGGCCTGCGTCTCGATGATGGGCAGCGCCGTCAGCGAGCCGGTCTTGCCCTTGACCTCGCCCTTGGTGAAGGCCTCGACGTAGTCGGCGTTGACGCGTGCGGCGCGCTCCAGCAGGCGGCTGTGCAGGTAGAACACGTCGCCCGGGTAGGCCTCGCGGCCCGGCGGGCGGCGCAGCAGCAGCGACACCTGGCGATAGGCCACGGCCTGCTTGGACAGGTCGTCGTAGACGATCAGCGCGTCCTGGCCGCGGTCGCGGAAGTACTCGCCCATGGTGCAGCCGGAGTAGGCCGACACGTACTGCATGGCCGCGGATTCGGAGGCCGAGGCGGCGACGACGATGGTGTACTCCATCGCACCGTTGGCTTCCAGCGCGCGCACGATGTTCTTGATCGTGGACGCCTTCTGCCCGATGGCGACGTACACGCAGGTCATGTTCTGACCCTTCTGGTTGATGATCGTGTCGACCGCCACCGCGCTCTTGCCGGTCTGGCGGTCGCCGATGATCAGCTCGCGCTGGCCGCGGCCCACGGGCACCATCGAGTCGATCGACTTGAGGCCGGTCTGCACCGGCTGGTCCACCGACTGGCGGGCGATCACGCCCGGTGCGACCTTCTCGATGACGTCGGTCATCTTGGCGTTGATCGGGCCCTTGCCGTCGATGGGCTGGCCCAGCGCGTTGACCACGCGGCCGATCAGCTCGGGACCGACGGGCACCTCCAGGATGCGGCCGGTCGTCTTGACGGTGTCGCCTTCCGAGATGTGCTCGTACTCGCCCAGGATCACCGCGCCGACGGAGTCGCGCTCCAGGTTCAGCGCCAGGCCGATGGTCGGCACGCCGCCCGGGGCCGCGGGGAACTCCAGCATCTCGCCGGCCATGACCTCCGACAGGCCGTGCACGCGGCAGATGCCGTCGGTCACGGACACCACGGTGCCCTGGTTGCGCACGTCCGTCGTGGCCTTCAGGCCCTCGATGCGGCTCTTGATCAGTTCGGAAATCTCAGCGGGATTCAGTTGCATTGCTTGCTCCCAGACGGCGTTTGAGGCGGCCTGATGGGGTGATCGATCCGTGGGCGGTGGCGCTGGCGTCGGGTGAGGGGCTCAGGCCGTCAGCGCGGCCTTCATCTGCTCGAGCCGGGCCTTGACCGAGGTGTCCAGCACCTCGTCGCCGACCACGACCCGGATGCCGCCGATCAGCTCGGGGTCGACCTCGACGCTGCGGATCGCCAGCCGACGGCCGAAGCGGCGCTCCAGCGCCTGGCCGATCTCGGCGCGCTGGGCGTCGTCGATCGGGAAGGCGCTGGTGACCACCGCATCGGCCACGCCGGTGCGCTCGTTGATCAGCGCCTGGAACTGGCGGGCGACCTCGGGCAGGGCGTCCAGGCGGTCGTTGTCGACCACCGCCGCCAGCAGGTTCGCCACCGGCGGCGACAGCGGCCCGCCCTGCTGCTGCGTGGCGAGGTCGGCGAGCAGTTGCACCACCTGCTCGCGCGGCACGCCCGGGTGGTGGGCGAACGCGCGCAGGCCGGGGTCGCCGGCCAGCGCGCCCAGCAGCTGCAGCTGGGTCGACGTGGCCTGGTCGCCGCCGGCCTTCAGCAGCGCTTCGGCGTAGGGACGGGCGATGGTGGCGATTTCGGCCATGGGGTCAGAGCTCGCTCTTCAGACGGCCCAGCAGCTCGGCGTGGACCTGCGGGTTGACCTCGCGGCGCAGGATGGCCTCGGCGCCCTTGACGGCCAGTGCGGCCACCTCGTCGCGCAGCGCCTCGCGGGCACGGATCGACTGCTGCTCGGCCTCGGCCTTGGCAGCGGCGACGATCTTGGCGCCCTCTTCCTCGGCACGGCGCTTCGCGTCCTCGACCAGGCCCTGGGCCATGCGCTCGGCGTCGGCGATGCGCTTGCCCGCCTCGTCGCGGGTGGCGGCCAGCTGCTCCTCGACCTTGCGGTTGGCCTGCGCCAGTTCGCTCTTGGCCTTGTCGGCGGCGGCCAGTCCGGCAGCGATCTTGGCGGCGCGCTCGTCCAGCGCCTTCGTGATCGGCGGCCAGATGAAGCGCATGGTGAACCAGACCAGGATCGCGAAGACGATCGCCTGCAGGAACAGGGTTGCGTTGATGTTCACGGCACGATCCTTTCGGTCGTGGGCTTCGCGGCGGCGGCGATCAGGCCAGCACGAAGGGGTTGGCGAAGGCGAACAGCAGCGCGATGGCCACGCCGATCAGGAAGGCCGCGTCGATCAGACCGGCCAGGATGAACATCTTGGTCTGCAGCTCGTTCATCAGCTCGGGCTGACGGGCAGAGGCCTCGAGGTACTTGCCGCCCATCAGCGCGATGCCGATGGAAGCGCCGATGGCGCCCAGGCCGACGATGAGACCGCAAGCCAGCGCGACGAGACCGAGGATGTTTTCCATGATTGCTCCTAGTTAGAGGACGAGAGAAACGAACGAACGGAGGGGAAGGGAACCGCAGGTCAGTGCGCGTCGTGCGCCTGGCCCACGTAGATCAGCGCGAGCATCATGAAGATGAACGCCTGCAGCGTGATCACGAGGATGTGGAACAGCGTCCACACGGTGCCGGCGACGACGTGGCCGATGGCCAGGCCGATGCCGGTGGCCGACAGCGTGAAGGCGCCGCCCATCAGCGCGATCAGCATGAAGACGAGTTCGCCGGCGAACATGTTGCCGAACAGCCGCATGCCGTGCGAAACGGTCTTGGCCAGGAACTCGATCATCTGCATGAGGAAGTTGAACGGCCACAGCGCCCAGTGCGCGCCGAACGGGGCCGAGATCAGCTCGTGGCCCCAGCCGCCCAGGCCCTTGATCTTGATGTTGTAGAACAGGCAGACCAGCAGCACGCTCACCGACAGGCCGAGCGTGGTGGAGAGGTCGGCGGTGGGCACCACGCGCAGGTAGTCGCTGTGGCCCAGGGCCGGACCGGCGACGTGCCAGATGCCGGGCAGCAGGTCCACCGGCAGCATGTCCATGAAGTTCATCAGGAAGATCCAGACGAACACGGTCAGCGCCAGCGGCGAGACCAGCTTGCGGCTCTTCTCGTTGTGGATCACGCCCTTGGCCTGGCTCTCGACCATCTCGGCCAGGATCTCCACCGCCGCCTGGAAGCGGCCCGGCACGCCGGAGGTGGCCTTGCGCGCCGCGCGCCACAGCAGGAAGCAGCCGATGGCGCCGAGCACCAGCGAGAAGAAGACGCTGTCGAGGTTGAAGACGCTGAAGTCGACGATGGACTTCTGGCTCACGTTCTCGAACGAGAAGTCCTTCTGCAGGTGCCGAAGGTGGTGCTGGATGTACTCGCCAGCGGTGGGCGCATTCGCGTCGGCTGCCATCTTTCCTAGAACCTCAAGCGTCGTTTGACTTCACCCGGCCCCGCCACAGCAGGGCCAGCCAGTTGACCTTCATGCACAGCACCAGGGCCGCCAGCAGCGCAGGCCAGCTGAGCGGCACCACCAGCTTCGGCGCCAACAACAGCAGGCCGACCGAGGCCCCGAGCTTGACGAACTCCCACGCCAGGAAGCGAAGGGCCATCGCGCCCGCATTCGGGACATTCGATTTGCCGGACAGGCCGATGACCATCAGGGCGGTCGGTGCGGTCACCGCGAAAGCGCCATAAAGCGCCGACGCGGCCACCGAGCCCCGGCCCGACCAGCCCCACGCCAGCACGGCGACGAGAGCCCCGACGGCGGCCTGGGCCGCCACCAGCCGCCACAGTGACAGTGGCGGCTGACCGGCGCGAAGACGCTGCGCTTCGTCGCGCGTCAGCGGCCGGATCGGTTCGTCGTCGTGCTCGTCCTCGGCCGTCTCGTGGTCCCGCCAGGCCGTGGCCCGCAAGGGGCGCGGCATCTGTTGGGGCATGGGAAGGCGTTGGAGGGGGCTGCGAACAGCAAAGCCTAGGGATTATACGTGGTAACCACCGCGCATCGACAGCCTTTAGAAAGGATGCACCAGCGCCCACGCACCAGCGTGCGGCATCGGCACCACAGCGCAGCACGACGGCGGCGCTGGCGGCCGGGCCGCCCGCCCGCGCGCTGCACGGGCCGCCCGGTCGCTGCATCATGCGGCCCCATGCCGACCGCCCCCCTGGCCCGACCGCAGCGCCGATCGCCGATGGCATGCACCGCACCGGTCCGCTGGCGCGCCATGCGGACGCTGGCCGGCCTGATGGCCTGCCTGTCGCTCGCCGGCTGCGGCAGCGCCGGGCCGCTGCCCGAGACGACGGGCGAGGGTGCGCGCCGCGAGGACGGCCGCTACCAGAACCGGCAGCCCGGCTTCGAGCCCAAGGCGTTCACCGAGCTGCTGCGCTGGCGCTGGCAGGCGCTGCGCGAGGGCCTGCCCAAACCACCGCGCGAGCCCATCCCCACCGAAGCGCCCGACACCGCCTTCATCCGGGCCAACGCCGGCGCCGGTGCGGCGATGGTGCCGGCGGTGACGTGGATCGGCCACGCCACCGTGCTGGTGCAGGCGGGCGGGCTCAACCTGCTCACCGACCCCGTCTTCTCGGAGCGCGCCTCGCCGCTGACGTGGATCGGCCCGAAGCGCGCGCAGCCGCCGGCCCTCGACCCCGGCACGCTGCCCCGCATCGACGTGGTCGTGATCTCGCACAACCACTACGACCACCTCGACGAGGCCAGCGTGAAGGCACTGGCCGCCCAGCGCGGCGGCTCGCCGCTGTTCGTCGTGCCGCTGGGCCTGAAGGCCTGGCTGGCCGAACACGGCATCACCAACGCCGTCGAGCTGGACTGGTGGCAGGGCCACCGCATCGGCGACACCGAGGTCGTGCTGACGCCGGTGCAGCACTGGTCGGCGCGCGGCCTCGGCGACCGCATGAAGACGCTGTGGGGCGGCTATGCGGTGCTGCAACCCGGCTTCCGCTGGTTCTTCGCCGGGGACACCGGCTACTCGCAGGACTTCCAGGAGATCGCCGGCCGGCTGGCGCCGCGCCTGGGCGGTGTCGGCTTCGACCTCGCGCTGCTGCCCATCGGCGCCTACGAGCCGCGCTGGTTCATGCAGCCCCAGCACGTCAACCCTGCCGAGGCGGTGCAGATCCACCGCGACCTCGGGGCGCGCCGCTCGCTCGGCATCCATTGGGGAACCTTCGCGCTGACAGACGAATCGTTGGACGAGCCGCCGCGGGCGCTGGCGCTCGCGCGTCGGGCCGCCGGTCTGGCGGACGACACCTTCTTCGTCACGCCGATCGGCCGCACGCAACGGCTGGACTCGCGCCCCGCGCCATGACGGCCGGAACCCGCCGCCCGGCCGCCCTTCCAAACCGCATGCCCTTTCCCGCCCTGCGCTTCGTCGTCCCGGCCGTCCTGCTCGCCGCCCTGCTGCCCGCGACCTCGCGGGCGCAGACGACCACGGTCACCACCGAGCAGGTCCGCGCCGAACTGGTCGCCGACGCACCGCAGGGCGTGGTGCCCGGCGCGCCGGTGATGCTGGGCCTGCGGCTGCAGCACGCGCCGCACTGGCACACCTACTGGAAGAACCCGGGCGACTCCGGCCTGCCGACCCTGCTGACCTGGACGCTGCCGCTCGGCGTCGAAGCCGGCGACATCGAATGGCCACTGCCGAAGCGGCTGCCGGTGGGCCCGCTGATGAACCACGGCTACGAAGGCGAAGTGCTGCTGCCGGTGCCGCTCACCGTGCCGCCCGGCTTCGCGGCGCCGACGCTCGACGTCCGGCTCAAGGCCGAATGGCTGGTGTGCAAGGAGGTCTGCATCCCGCAGTCCGGCGAGTTCCGGCTGCAGCTGCCGACACAGGCCGCCACCGCCGGCCACCGCGCGCTGTTCGACGCCGCGCGGCGCGCGCTGCCGCAGCCGCTGGCCGATGCCCGCGCCGAGGCCCGCCTCGAGGACCACGCGCTGGTGCTGGAGGTCGGCGCACTGCCGGCCGCCTGGCGTGGCCAGTCGCTGCAGTTGCTGCCCGAGACGCCCGCGGTGCTGGCCGCGGCGGCCACGCCGCAGCAGCAGTGGCAGGCCGAGCGCTACACCGCCCGCCTGCCGCTCGCGCCCGAGCGCGCCGAGGCGCCGGCCATGCTGCCGCTGGTGCTCGCCACCGCCGCCGGCCAGTCGGTGCGCATCGAGGTGCCGGTGCGGGGCCCCTGGCCGGCCCCCGGCAGCACGCCGGCGCCGGCGCCGTCGGCGGAGCCGATCGGCGCCGTGCCGACCGACGGCGCGCTGCCCGCCACGCTGGCACTGGCCTTCCTCGGCGGCCTGCTGCTCAACCTCATGCCCTGCGTGTTCCCGGTGCTGTCGTTGAAGCTGCTGTCCTTCGCCGCCCGCCGCGACAGCGGCCGCCAGCGGGTGGCCGGCGCGCTGGCCTACGGCGCGGGCGTGCTGGCGTCCATGCTGGCGCTGGCCGCGCTGCTGCTGGCGCTGCGCGCCGGCGGCGAGCAGCTGGGCTGGGGCTTCCAGCTGCAGTCGCCCACCTTCGTCGCGGCGCTGGCGGCGCTGTTCACCCTGATCGGCCTGAACCTGGTGGGCGCCTACGGCCTGGGCGGCGCGCTGACCGGCCGCCTGGCGGGGCTGCAGGCCCGGCATCCGCTGGCCGACCAGGCGCTCACCGGCGTGCTCGCGGTCGTCGTCGCCTCGCCCTGCAGCGCCCCGTTCATGGGGGCGGCGCTCGGCGCGGCGCTCACCCTCGACACGCTGTCCGCCCTGTCGGTGTTCGCCGCGCTCGGCCTCGGCCTGGCGGCGCCCTACGTGGCGGCGGCGGCCTGGCCGCGGCTGGCGCGACGGCTGCCGCGCCCGGGGGCGTGGATGGCGACGCTGAAGACGCTGCTCGCCTTCCCGATCTTCGCCACCGTGGTCTGGTTGCTGTGGGTGCTGGGCCAGCAGGTGGGGCTGGACGGCGCGATGGCCTGGCTGGGCGTGCTGCTGGCGCTGGCCTTCTGCGCCTGGGCGTGGGCCGGGGCGGCGCTGGCGCGCGGCGGGCGGCTGGTGCTGGGCGGGCTGTCGCTGGCGGTGCTGGTGTGGGCCACCGCGGCCAGCCTGGCCTGGCTGGACACTGCGGAGCCGGCCGCGCCCGCGGTGGCGGCCGACACCCGCTGGCGGCCCTGGAGCCGCGCCGCCGTGGACGAGGCTCGCGGCCAGGGCCGGCCGGTGTTCGTCGACTTCACCGCGGCCTGGTGCGTCAGCTGCCAGGTCAACAAGCTGACCACGCTGTCGCGGCCCGAGTTGCTGGCCGACTTCGCCGACCGCCGCGTGCTGCTGCTGCGCGCCGACTGGACCCGCCGCGACGCCGCCATCACCGCCGAGCTGCAGCGCCTGGGCCGCAGCGGCGTGCCGGTCTACGTGCTGTACGGCACGGGCACCGAGCCGCCGCACCTGCTGCCGGAGGTGCTCACGGTCGCCGGCGTGCGGCAGGCGTTGTCCGGCTTGGCGCCGGCGCCCTGACGGGCCGCGCTCAGCCCAGCGCGACGAAGTTCACCGGCAGGCCGGGCACCTGCACCGACAACTGCAGCACGGCGCCCGACCAGGGGTGGCGCAGCACCTCGGCCTGCGGCCGGCCCTGCCGGGCGCTGGTGACGTAAAGGGTGCGCAGGTCCGGCCCACCGAAGCACGGCATGGTGGGGCAGCGCACCGGCAGCTCGATGGCCTGCAGCACCTCGCCGCCGGGGGGACAGCCGCAGCAGCCGGCCGCCCTCGTACATCGCCACCCAGAGGCAGCCGTCGCTGTCCATGGCGGCGCCGTCCGGCCGGCCGCCGTAGGGGACGGTGGGCTCGGCGCCAGGCGCCGGCTTGGGCGCGAAGCGGGCGAAGGGCCGGCGCCGCGACAGGCTGCCGTCGGCCGGCTCGAGATCGAAGGCGTCGATGGCGTGGGCGGTGGTGTCGGCCCAGAACAGCGTGCGGCCGTCGGGGCTGAAGGCCAGCCCATTGCCGACGGTGGCGCCGCCGGCCACCCGCTGCAGGCCGTCGAGGTCCAGCCGGTACAGCGAGGCCTCGCCCGGGCGCCGGGCGTCGTCCAACGTCGCCACCCAGAAGCGACCCTGCGGGTCGGCCTTGCCGTCGTTGAAGCGCTGCTGCGCCGGGTCGTAGGGAGGCCTGGCCAGGCGCCACTGGCGTCCGCTGTCCGGCTCGAAGCGCCAGAGGCCATCGCGCCGCGCCATCAGCAGGCCGCCCCCGAGCACCGGCGCCACGCAGGCGGGCTCGCTGTCGAAGGACCACTCGCGGTGGTCGCCGCGGGCCGGGTCGAAGCGGTTCAGCCGCCGACCGTCGATGTCGCACCAGTACAGCGCCGCCTCGCCGGGATGCCAGAACGGCGATTCACCGAGCGCGGACGGCGCGACGGGCAGGGCGACGGCTTCGTTCACGGCGCGCGGTCCAGCTCGGCCTTCAGGTAGTGCGAGCCCGCCACCGGGTTGAAGTAGTACGGCGGGATCTCCTCGAAGCCCAGCGACGCATAGAGCTCGCGCGCCGCTTCCATGTCGTCCAGCGTGTCGAGCAGCATCACCGAGAAGCCGGCGCTGCGCGCATGGTCCATCAGCGCCTGCGCCAGCTGGCGCCCCAGGCCGAAACGACGGAAGGCCCGGCGCACGTACAACCGCTTCATCTCGCAGGCGTTCGCATAGTCGCTGGCGGGCAAGGGGCGGACCGCGCCGCAGCCGGCCAGGGCGCCGTCCACCTCGGCCAGCAGCAGGGTGCCCAGCGGTGCCGCGTAGTCGCCGGGCAGGTCGGCCAGTTCGGCCTCGAAGCCCTGGAAGCCGAGGTCGATGCCGAGCGAGTCGCCGTATTCGCGAACGATCTGGCGCGCCTCGTCGAGCTCGGCCGGCGACCGCGGCTCGCGCAGCTGGATGACCGGGCCATCGTCGGCGCCGGCCGCCCGTCGTGGCTTCACAGCTGCAATACCCAGACCGCCAGCGCGGCGCAGCCGAACGCCAGCGCCAGCGCCAGCAGGCGCTGCGCGATGCCGTCCTGCGAGGCCGGCAGCGCATGCCCGGCCGGCGCCCACTGGTCGCCGTGCAGCATCGGCCCGATCAGGTTGCGCCGCTTGACCAGCAGGTAGGCGAACACCGCCACCACGTGCAGCACGGCCAGCGCGATGACCAGCCACTGCCCCGCCGCCTTGTGCCACCCGGTCGCGGCACTGGCCGTGGCCGTGGCGACGAAGCGGTTGAGCGGACCGATGTTGGCGATCTCGTCGTCGGCCACCAGGCCGGTGGCCACCTGCACCGCGAGCACCGCGAGCAGCCCCCACACCGACAGGCTGCCCAGCGGGCTGTGGCCCCAGTCGAAGCGGTCGCCGGGCGCCGGCCGGCCGCGCAGGTAGCGCCACAGCGCACCGGGTCCGTAGAAGAAGGTGCCGAAGCGCGACCAATGGCCGCCGAGCACGCCCCACAGCAGCCGGAACACCAGCAGCGCCATCACCGTCACCCCGAGGCGGAAATGCCAGACCATGGCGTTGCCGCCCACCTTGGCGGTCACGATGGCGCCGATGACGCAGACCGCCAGCGCCCAGTGGAACAGGCGTGTCGGCAGGTCCCAGACGCGCAGCCGGGTGCGCGACGGCGACACCGTGGAGGAGGGGCTGGCAGCGGAAGAAACGGTCGGGTTCATGGTGGCGTGTGGGCCCGGCCCTCGGCCGGCGAGGCCGCAACGATAGCGCCTGTCGCCGCGCGCGGCACCATGGAAGAAACTGCGGCCCGCGGTCGTATACCGTGCAGGGGAGGGAGGGCGACCGCCTGCCCGCCTCGGCTTCGCCGGCGTCGCCGGTGCTCAATACGGAGAATCTCCTTCATGAAGCAGACCCTTCTCGCCGGCGTGCTGGCCGTGGCCGGCCTGAGCGCCGCGGTGCCCGCCGCCGCCCAGTTCCAGAAACCGGAAGACGCAGTGAAGTACCGCCAGAGCGCCTTCACGGTGATGGGCACCCACTTCGGCCGTCTGGGCGCCATGGCCAACGGCCGCGTGCCGTTCGACGCCAGCGTCGCGCAGGCCAACGCCGACATCGTCTTCACCATGTCCCGCCTGCCGTGGCCGGCCTTCGGCGAGGGCACCAACGTCGGCAACACCAAGGCCAAGCCGGAAATCTGGAGCGAGAACGACAAGTTCCGCGCCGCCGCGCAGAAGCTGCAGGAAGAGGCCGGCAAGCTGCAGGTGGCCGCGCGCAGCGGCAACCTGGACCAGATCAAGGCCGCCTTCGGGGCCACCGCGCAGAGCTGCAAGGCCTGCCACGACAACTACCGCAAGGAGTGACGTCGGCCCCCGGCCCTTCGTCTACAGGGGGGTCACGCCCCGCGGGGGTGCTCAGCCGGGTCGGGGCGACCCGGCGCCGGCTGAGCCGCACCCGACCCGGTCCTCGGTCAACGGGGCTGCAGCAGCACCCGGCCCTCGACCAGCGGCTGCACCCGGCCGCCCACCCACAGCGTACCGTCGTCGTCTTCCTGAAGGACCACGCGGCCGTCGGCGCCGACGCAGCGGCCCTGCGCGGCGACGTAGCGACGCGGCAGGCGGCCGTCGGCCATCAGCCAGCGCGCCAGGTTGGCCTGCAGGCTGCCGGTGACCGGGTCCTCCGGGATGCCGATCATGGCGGCGAAGAAGCGCACCTCGACGTCGGCCGGGCCGCCCGGCCGGTGGCGGCCGACCACGCCCACCTTGGCCAGGGTCTTCAGTGCCGCATGGTCGGGCTGCAGGCCCAGCACCCGGTCGGCGCTGTCCAGTTCCAGCGCCAGCTGCGCAAAGCCGCTGTCCAGCCAGGCCACCGCCCGCACCGCCTCGGGCGACAGCCCGAGCGCCCGCAGTACCGCGTCCACCACCGCGGCGTCGGCCGGCCGCACCACCACCGGCGGGGCGGCGAAGGCCAGGCCATCGTCCTCGCGCCGCACCCGCACCCGACCGACGGCGCATTGCTGCACCACCTCCGTCGGCCGCCGCGGCCGACCGCCGGCGGCCAGCCAGGCGTGGCAGGACCCGAGCGTCGGGTGGCCGGCGAAGGGCAGCTCGCCACCCGGGGTGAAGATGCGCACCCGGTAGTCCGCCTCGGCGTCGGTGGGCGGCAGCAGGAAGGTCGTTTCCGACAGCCGGGTCCAGCCGGCGAACGCCTGCATCGCCTCGTCGCTCAGGCCCACTGCGTCGTGCACGACCGCCAACGGGTTGCCGGCCAGCGGCCGCGGTGCGAAAACATCGACCTGGTCGAAACGGCGGGTGATCGCAGGGGCCATGCGGGATTGTGCGCACGCCTTGGCGGCGCGATTGCCCCCGTTGCCAGCGCCGTCAACTGCAAGCAAACGTGTTCGTCGTAACATCCACCGCGATGTCGCAGTTCCCATCCAGCCGCGCCCTGCCCCAGGACGCGGAGGCCTTCAGGTCCACCCTGCCGCTCGGCGAAGCGGACCTGGTGCGGCTCAGCGACTTCCAGCGCTACCTGCGCGAGGTGGCCACCGACGACGACCCCGACACCGGCGGCACCCGGCTGACCTCGCTCAGCCCCTCGCTGCTGGCCGACCTGCAGCGCTTCACCCAGCCCGGCCGCCAGACCGAACTGCTCGAGGTGGTGGCCGCCTGCATGCGCCATGCGCGGCCGCTGAGCATCCACCTCGGGCAGGACGAACGGGTCCTGCGCCTGAGCCTGTTCCCGCTGGAGCGGGTGGCGCACTGCACGCTGCCGATGGCCGAGTTCCTGCAGAGCCGCCTGCTGGAACTGCAGGTGCTGCACGTGGAACCCGCGGTGATACCGGCGCCCGGGCAGCGTTTCGGCGCGCTGGTGGCCGAGGCCGACCAGTTCCACCCGCTGGCGCCGCTGACCTGGCACCTGGCGCTGCACGGCTCTCGCGAGGAGCTGCTGCCCGAGATCGCCGGCCTGGCGGCCTACCGCGTCGCGCCCGGCGTGGACCTGGCGCCGCTGGCGCTCGGCGGCGTGCTGCGCACGGCGGTCGAACGGCTGCAGCGGCAGAGCACCAACCTGCGCGCGCTGGCCGAATGGCCGGGCTTCGACCGCGGCCGCGCCACCCGGCTGCTCAACGCGCTGTACCTGCAGGCCGGGCTGATCGTCAGCCGCAGCCACCCCGCGGCGGCCGGCGAACCGAGCTGAGGCTTCGGCCCCTCAAGCGGCCGGGGACAACGCGCGCTGCCGCGTCGCCAGCACGGCCGCCAGCCCCAGCACCGCCGCCGACGCCACCAGGCCGCGCGCCAGCCCGGCACCGTCGGACAACCAGCCGGTCCACAGCGGACCGATCACCTGTCCGAGCGCGAACACCACGGTGAACGCGGCGATGCCGCCGCTCCAGCCGGCCGGCGGCGTGTTCAGCCGCACCAGCGCCGTCGTGGCGCCCGGCACCTGCAGGAAGATGGCACCGAAGCCCAGGCCGGAGGCGAACACCGCCCACGGCGCGGCGCTCAGCGCCGGCAGCACGCAGGCCACCGCCAGCAGCGCGTTGAGCAGCGCCATCGGCCGCCCGCTGCGGTGGCGCTGCAGCAGCCCCGACCAGAGGAAGGACGAGGCCACCACGCCGGCGCCCAGCAGAGCGTAGAACACCGTGACCTGCGCTGACGGCAGGCCCTGCTCGCGCAGCAGCGCGACGACGAAGGTCATGTAGCCGATGTAGCCGATGCCGAACCCGGCGTAGGACAGCAGCCCGAAGACGAAGTCGCGCCAGCGGAAGGCCGCCGGGGTGCCGGCGGCGGGCGACGGCGCGGCCGCCGGCACCTGCGCCACCGGCCGGCGCAGGGCCAGCGTGGCCGCGGCGCAAGCCAGGCCGAGCACCGCCCAGGCCAGCGGCCAGGCCGGACCGCCCCCTCGCGCGGCCATCAGCGCCTCGCAGGCCGGCACCGCCAGCGCCGCCAGCAGGATGCCGAAGCCGGTGCCGCCGTAGTAGAGCGCCAGCAGCAACCCGCCGCGCGACCCGGCACCGGCGGCCAGCCGCGCCGCCAGCAGGCCGCCGCTGACGAAGACCAGCGCGCTGGCCACGCCGGTGAGCCCGCGCAGCGCCATCAGCACCGCGGTGTCGCGCGAGGCGGCGGTGGCCAGCAGGCCGAGGCTCGCGGCGGCGGACCCGAGGAGCAGGCTGCGGCCGTCGCCAAGCCGGCGCATCGCCGCCGGTGCGAGCAGCGCACCCACCAGGTAACCCAGCGCGTTGGCGGTGTTCAGCGCGCCGGCCACCGTGTAGCTCCACTGCAGGTCGGCGCGCATCGGCGGCAGCAGCAGCGCGTAGGCGAACCGCGCGATGCCGAGCGACACCGCCGCTGCCAGCGACAGCCGCAGCGCGGTGCCGACGCCCTGCACCGGCTACAGCGCGCAGCCGGATTCGCCGGGCGCCGGATCGGCCTGGCGCAGGTCCACGCCGTAGCGCACCGCCGTCAGCTCGGCCAGGATGGACACCGCGATCTCCGGCGGCGTGCGCGCGCCGTTCTTGATGCCCACCGGCCCATGCAACCGGTCGAGCTGCGGGTCGGTGAGGCCGAAGTGCTCCTTCAGCCGCGCCCGGCGCTTGGCCTGGTTGACGCGCGAGCCGATGGCGCCGACGTAGAAGCAGGGGCTGGCCAGCGCCTCCATCAGCGCGAGGTCGTCCAGCTTGGGGTCGTGGGTCAGCGCCACCACGGCGGTGTGGCCGTCGGGTTTCAATTCCACCAGCACGTCGTCGGGCATGCCGCGCAGCAGCCGCGCACCGGGCACCTCGAAGCCGCTGGCGTACTCCTCGCGCGGGTCGCAGATCAGCACCTCGTAGTCCAGCGCGCGCGCCATGGTGGCGAGGTAGTGCGTCATCTGCCCTGCACCGATGACCACCAGCCGCCACCGCGGGCCGTGGGTGGTGACCAGCCGCTGGTCGTCGAGCTGCAGTTCGTCGCTGCCGCCGGCCGGCGAAAGCTCGACGCGGCCGTCGCCCAGGTGCAGCACCCGGCGCACGCGCTCGCCGGCGTCCAGCCGCTGCAGCAGCTCGTCGATGCGCGAGCCGTCGTGCAGCGGCTCCAGCAGCAGCTCCAGCGTGCCGCCGCAGGGCAGGCCGAAGCGGGTCGCCTCTTCCGCGCCGACGCCGTATCGCAGCGGCTGCGGCCGGGTCAGGCCCAGCGCGCCGTCGCGCACCTTGGCCACCAGGTCGTCCTCGATGCAGCCGCCGGACACCGAGCCGGCGATCTGGCCGCCACCGTCCGGATCGGCCCGCACCGCCACCACCGAGCCGACCGGCCGGGGCGCGGACCCCCAGGTGCGCGTGACCGTGCCCAGCACCACCGGGTGCCCGGCGCGCCACCACTGCGAGACCTGCCGCAGCACCTGAAGATCGACGTTGTCCATTCAATCAGTGTGCCGTGTCTCGACGGCCGCAGCGGCCGCGATGGATTTCAGGGTTTCCCGCCGGCTGCGGTCGCGCAGGGCGCCGCATAGCATGGGTCAGTCCCCTCACCCAGTCCCCTCACCGAATGCCGGCGCGGCCCGCGCCCCGCCATGGCCACTGGGGGCTTCACGGAGATGCCCATGTCCATTGCCCTCACCCTGACCGTCAACGGCGCGCCGGTGACCCGGCCGGTGGCGCCGTCGACGCTGCTGTCCGAGTTCATCCGCGAGCACCTGCGGCTGACCGGCACCCACATCGGCTGCGACACCACCCAGTGCGGCGCCTGCACGGTGCTGCTGGACGGCCGGGCGGTGAAGAGCTGCACCGTGCTGGCGTTGCAGGCGCAGGGCGCGCAACTGACCACCATCGAGGGCCTGGCGCAGGCGGACGGCACGCTGCACCCGATGCAGGAAGCCTTCCGGCAGTGCCACGGCCTGCAGTGCGGCTTCTGCACCCCGGGCATGGTGATGAGCGCCGTCGACCTGGCCACCCACCATGCCTGCGGCACCGAGCAGGAGATCCGCGACGGCCTGGAGGGCAACCTCTGCCGCTGCACCGGGTACCACAACATCGTCAAGGCCGTGCAGCAGGGCGCTGCGGCCATGAAGGCCTGAGGGGACGGTCATGAACGCGAGACAAGGCTTCATCGGCCGCCCGGTCACCCGGCGCGAGGACGCGCGCTTCCTCACCGGTGCCGGCCAGTACACCGACGACATCGTGCTGCCGCGCCAGACCTACGGCGTCTTCCTGCGCAGCCCCCATGCGCACGCGCGCCTGAAGCGGGTGGACACCACGGCGGCGCGGGCGGCGCCCGGCGTGCTGGACGTCTTCACCGGCGAGCACTTCCGCGAGGTCGGCGGCCTGCCCTGCGGCTGGCTCATCAACCACGTCGACGGCACGCCGATGAAGGAGCCGAAGCACCCGGTGCTGGCCGACGGCAAGGTGCGCTACGTCGGCGACCGGGTGGCGCTGGTGGTGGCCGAGACGCTGGAGCAGGCGCGTGCCGCGCTGGCGCTGATCGACGTCGACTACGAGGAACTGCCCGCGGTGGTCGACACGGCCGACGCCACGAAGGCCGGCGCCGCGGTGCACGACGAGGCCCCGGACAACCGCTGCTACCAGTGGAACATCGGCGACATCGACGGCACCGAGGCGGCGATCAAGGCGGCGCCGCACGTGGCGCGGCTGACCTTCCGCAACAACCGGCTGATCCCCAACGCCATCGAGCCCCGCGCGGCCAACGCCGCGTGGGACCGCAGCAGCGACAGCTACACGCTGTACGTCGCCAACCAGAACCCGCACGTCGAGCGGCTGCTGATGTGCGCCTTCGTGCTCGGCATTCCCGAGCACAAGATGCGCGTCGTCGCGCCCGATGTCGGCGGCGGCTTCGGCTCGAAGATCTTCCTCTACGGCGAGGAGACGGCGCTGGTGTGGGCGGCCAAGCGCGTGGGGCGGCCGATCAAGTGGACGGCCGACCGCAGCGAGGCCTTCCTGTCCGACGCCCACGGCCGCGACCACGTCACCACGGTGGAGCTGGCCTGCGAGCGCGACGGCCGCTTTCTGGGCCTGCGCGTCAACACCACCGCGAACCTGGGCGCCTACCTGTCCACCTTCGCCTCGGCGGTGCCGACCATCCTCTACGCCACGCTGCTGGCCGGCCAGTACACGACGCCGAAGATCGCGGTCACGGTGGACGCCGTCTTCACCAACACCGCGCCGGTCGACGCCTACCGCGGCGCCGGCCGGCCGGAGGCCACCTACGTCGTCGAGCGCATCGTCGAGACCGCGGCCAAGGCGCTCGGCATCGACCCGGCCGAGATCCGCCGCCGCAACTTCGTCCGCCAGTTCCCCTATGCCACGCCGGTGGGGCTGACCTACGACACCGGCGACTACGAGGCCACGCTCGACCGCGTGCTCGACCTCGCCGACGTGGCCGGCTTCGCCAAGCGCAAGGCCGCGAGCGAGGCCAAGGGCCTCAAGCGCGGGCTGGGCTACTCCTGCTACATCGAGGCCTGCGGCCTGGCGCCGTCCAGCGTGGCGGGGGCGCTGGGCGCGCGCGCCGGCCTGTTCGAGGCCGGCGAGGTGCGGGTGCACCCCACCGGCAAGGTCACCGTCTTCACCGGCGCCCACAGCCACGGCCAGGGCCACGAGACCACCTTCGCGCAGCTGGTGGCCGACAAGCTGGGCATCGGCATGGACGACGTCGACATCCAGCACGGCGACACCGGCAAGGTGCTGTTCGGCATGGGCACCTACGGCTCGCGCTCGCTGGCCGTCGGCGGCACCGCCATCCTGAAGGCGCTGGACAAGGTCATCGCCAAGGGCCGCCGGATCGCCGCCCACCTGATGGAGGCCGGCGACGACGACGTGGTCTTCGAGGACGGCGTGTTCAAGGTGGCCGGCACCGACAAGTCGGTGCCCTTCGCGCAGGTGGCGCTCACCGCCTACGTGCCGCACAACTTCCCGCACGACAAGCTGGAGCCCGGCCTCAACGAGAACGCGTTCTACGACCCGAGCAACTTCACCTACCCGGCCGGCAGCTACGTCTGCGAGGTGGAGGTCGACCCCGCCACCGGCCAGGTTCGGGTGGACCGCTTCAGCGCCTGCGACGACTTCGGCAACGTGATCAACCCGATGATCGTCGAGGGGCAGGTGCACGGCGGGGTGGCGCAGGGCATCGGCCAGGCGCTGTTCGAGCACGGTGTGTACGACCCCGACAGCGGCCAGCTGCTGACCGGCAGCTTCATGGACTACGCGCTGCCGCGGGCCAACGACCTGCCGAGCTTCGACGTCGAGACGGCCGCCGGCACGCCCTGCACCCACAACCCGATCGGCGCCAAGGGCTGTGGCGAGGCCGGGGCGATCGGCTCGCCGCCGGCGGTGATCAACGCGATCTGCGATGCTCTGGGGGTGCCGGACATCCCGATGCCGGCGACCCCGTACACCGTCTGGCAGGCGGCGCGCTGAGCGCCGCGGCCCAGGAGAACCCGATGCAAGCCTTCGCCTACCAACGCCCGGCCAGCGTGGCCGACGCCCTCAACGCCGCCGCCGCCGACGGCGCCAAGCTGCTGGCCGGCGGCCAGTCGCTGCTGCCGTCGATGAAGCTGGGCCTGGCCGCGCCCGACGCGCTGGTCGACCTGGGCCAGGTCGCGGAACTGCGCCGCATCGCGGTCAGCGACGCCCAGGTCACCATCGGCGCCATGACCACCCATGCCGCGGTGGCCGCCTCGCCCGAGGTGCGCGCCGCCATCCCGGCGCTGGCCGACCTGGCCGGCAAGATCGGCGACCGCCAGGTGCGCTACCGCGGCACGCTGGGCGGCAGCCTGGCCAACAACGACCCGGCCGCCTGCTACCCGGCCGGCGTGCTGGGCCTGGGCGCCACCATCCAGACCGACCGCCGCACCATCGCCGCCGACGACTTCTTCACCGGCCTGTACGAAACCGCGCTGGCCGAAGGCGAGCTGATCACCGCGGTGCACTTCCCCCGCCCGGCCAAGGCGGGCTGGCAGAAGTTCAAGCAGCCGGCGTCGCGCTTTTCGCTGGTGGGCGTGTTCCTCAGCCAGGGGCCGCAGGGGGTGCGGGTGGCGGTCACCGGCGCCGGGGCGTGCGCCTTCCGCGTCAAGGCCCTGGAGGACGCGCTCGCCGCCGACTGGTCGCCCAAGGCCTGCGAGGGCGTCAAGGTGGACGCCAGCGGCCTGAACAGCGACCTGCACGGCTCGGCCGAGTACCGCGCGGCGCTGATCCCGGTGCTGGCGGCCCGCGCCGTGGCAGGTGCGTGAGCCCCCGGCCGTCTGGCGGCCGCCCCCCCATGGGGGCTACCCGAACGGACCGGGAGACCCGGATCCGTTCGGGCGCGCTGACCGGCACCGCCCCTGGCCGCCTTGGCGGCCTGTCCCAAGGGGATTCCAGACTGGCTGCACCATCATCGGTGGATGACGTTCCCTCTCCCTGACAGCATCGACGACACCCAGGCCCGGCTGCTGGCGCTGGACTACGTGGCCGAGCGTTCGCTGGCCACCGTCGCCTTCCTCGCGTTGACGCTGCAGCGGCCGCTGTTCCTGGAAGGCGAACCGGGCACCGGCAAGACCGAGATCGCGAAGACGCTGGCCACGATGCTGGACCGGCCGCTGGTGCGGCTGCAGTGCCACGAGGGGCTGGACCTGGCCGGCGCGGCCTATGAGTGGAACGTGCCGCGGCAGCTGCTGGAGATCCGGCTGGCCGAAGCGACGCATGCGGCCCACGCCGCCGACCCCCGGGCCGCCCGCGACGCGCTGGCGGCCGAGCTGTACGCGCCGCGCTTCCTCATCCGCCGCGCGCTGCTGCAGGCGGTGCAGCCGGACGACGGCATCGCCCCGGTGCTGCTGATCGACGAACTCGACCGCGCCGACGAGCCCTTCGAGGCCTTCCTGCTCGAGGTGCTGGCCGAGTTCCAGATCACCATCCCCGAGCTGGGCACGGTCAAGGCCGCCGAGCCGCCGGTCGTCGTGCTCACCTCCAACCGCACCCGCGAAGTGCACGACGCGCTGAAGCGCCGCTGCCTGTACCACTGGGTCGGCTTCCCCGACGCCGAGCGCGAGCGGCTGATCCTGCAGCGCCGGCTGCCGGGGTTGCCGATAGCGTTGTCGCGCCAGGTGGTGGCCATCGTGCAGGGCCTGCGCCGGCTCGACCTGGCCAAGCTGCCCGGCGTGGCGGAAACGATCGAATGGGCGCGCGCCCTGGTCGCGCTGGACACCGTGGCGCTGGACGCCGACACGCTCGGCCAGACGCTGGGCGTGCTGCTCAAGCACCAGGACGACATCGCCCGCGTTCAGGCCGGCGAGGTGACGCGGCTGCTGGCCGAGGCGCAGCAGGCGCTGGCCGCCTGAGGCGCCCATGCCGGTTGGTCTCGACCCGTCCGGCGGGCCTGGCGAGCTGCCGGGGCAGCTGGGCCACAACGTCCTGCAGTTCGCCCGCCTGCTGCGCAAGAGCGGCCTCGCGGTCGGTCCCGACCGGGTGCTGCTGTCGCTGCAGGCGCTGCAGCAGGGCGGCCTGGACCGGCGCGACGACTTCCGCGAGGCGCTGGCCGCCTGCTGGCTGGACCGCCACGAGCAGCGCGTGGTCTTCGACGCCGCCTTCGAGCTGTTCTGGCGCGACCCCGACATCGCCGGCCGGATGATGGCCATGCTGCTGCCCAAGGTGCAGGCCCAGCGGGCCGCGGCCAACGCACCGAAGCAGAACCGCCGGCTGGCCGACGCGCTGGCCACACCGCCCGCACCGTCGAGCGCCGAAGACAAGCCGCCCGAGCAGCGGCTGGAGGTCGAGGCCTGGTCCGCCAGCGAACGCGAGCGCCTGCAACGTGCCGACTTCGACACCATGACGGCCGACGAATGGCGCGAGGCCAAGCGCCTGCTGTCGCGGCTGGACACCTTCCTGCCGCCGCTGCCCACCCGCCGCATGCGGCGCGCCGCCCGCGGGCGGCCCGACCTGCGGGCCACGCTGCGCGCCCAGGTCCACGCCGGGGGCGAGATCGTCGGCCTGCAGTGGCGCGCGCCGCGCACCCGGCGGCCGCCCCTGGTGGTGCTGGCCGACATCTCCGGCTCGATGAGCCGCTACTCGCGCATGCTGCTGCACTTCGCCCATGCGCTGTCGCGGGCCGAGGTGCGGCTGGCGGCCTTCGTCTTCGGCACGCGGCTGACCGACATCACCCGCGTGCTGCGCGCGCGCGACCCCGACGTGGCGGTGGCCGCGGTGGAAGCGGCCGTCGGCGACTGGGGCGGCGGCACGCGGCTGGCGGAGTCGCTGCACGCGTTCAACCGCCATTGGGCGGGGCGGGTGCTCGACAGCCGCACCACCGTGCTGCTGGTGACCGACGGTCTCGCCCACGGCGACACCGTCGGCCTGGCGGCGGAGATGGGGCGGCTGCAGCGCCGCTGCCGCGAGCTGGTGTGGCTCAACCCGCTGCTGCGCTTCGACGGCTTCCAGCCACGCGCGGCCGGCATCCGTGCCATGCTGCCGCACGTGGACCGCTTCGTGCCCGCGCACAACCTGCACAGCCTGCAGTCGCTCGCCCGCCTGCTGGCCGCACCCCCCACCGGCGGCCGTCGCCGCCCGATCACGAGAAGACCTGAGATGGAACTGACCGACCAGCACACCCTGCCCGTGTCCCAGGCCGAGGCCTGGGCCGCGCTCAACGACACCGAGCTGCTCAAGGCCTGCATCCCCGGCTGCGAGTCGCTGACCGCCACCGGCGAGGGCCGCTACGAGATGCTGATGGTCGCCGCCGTCGGCCCGGTGAAGGCCAAGTTCAAGGGCAACCTGCAGCTGGCCGACGCCCAGCCGCCCGAGTCCTACACCATGCTGTTCGAGGGCCAGGGCGGCATGGCCGGCCACGGCAAGGGGCAGGCGCAGGTGCGGCTGGAGCCCACCGGACCGACGGAGACGGTGCTGCACTACGTCGCCAAGGCGACGGTGGGCGGCAAGATCGCGCAGATCGGCTCGCGGCTGGTCGACATGGCCGCCAAGAAGATCGCCGGCGAGTTCTTCGACCGCTTCAAGAAGGCGCTGGAGGCGCGCAGCCAGCCCGCGGCCTGACGCCCGACGCCGGCACCGCTAGAAGCCGTGCCGGCGGTGCCAGTCGGCCAGCGACTCCTCGGGATAGCCGTCGAAGCAGGCATCGCCCGGCCGCACCTCGGGCTCGACCCAGTTCGCCTTGCTGCCCAGCATGAGGTGCACGCGGTCCGGCGGCACCGGCAGCGGGGTGTCGATGGCCGAGGCGTGCGGGTGCACCAGGTCCGGCCAGGTGGGGTCGAACAGCCACAGCGCGCTGCCGCAGCGGCGGCAGAAGTGGCGCTGGGCGCCGCTGGCGTGCCAGCCGCCGCCCGCGTCTTCCATCCGGGCGTGAAAGCTGGCGACGTCGGCCTCGCCCTCGACCTTCAGCGTGGCGGCGTCGGCGCCCAGGTTGATGGCGTAGCCGCCGGCGCCCGCCGTCTTGCGGCAGATCGAGCAGTAGCAGCGCATGAAGGGCACCGGCTCGCGCGACTCGACCTCGAAGCGCACCGCCTGGCAGTGACACGATCCCTGCAGCTTCATGCTCGTCCTTTCGCCGTCAGCGGCCGACGCCGAAGGCCCATGCCCAGGCGCTGAAGCTGGCGAACGCGGCCACCGTGGAGGCCATGATGATGCGCGCCACCCGGCCGATGTCGGCGCCGCGCGCTTGAGCCAGCAGCGAGACGTTGCTGGCGCTGGGCAGCGCGGCGGTGAGCACCAGCACCATCAGCGCGAAGCCCGACAGCGGCGCGCCCGCGGCCCGTGCGGCAAGCCCCAGGCCCAGCACCAGCGCCGGGTGCAGCGCCAGCTTCAGCGCGGCGGCCGGCAGCGCGTCGGTGCGCCGCCCGTTGGAGACCCCCGCGCCGGTGCCGGCGGTGGTCCACAGCACCACGCCGATGGTGAACAGCGCCACCGGGCTGGCGGCGTCGCCCAGCAGCTGGACGGTGGCGTCGAGCGGACCGGGCAGGCGGGTGCCGGTGGCCCGCAGCAGCGCGCCCACCGCGATGGCCCAGGGCAACGGGTTGCCCGCCGCGGCCTTGAAGGCGGCCCAGGCCGCCGCGCCGCGCCCCTCGCCGGCGCCCGGCGCGCGCGCCAGCGCCAGGCACAGCGAGCTGGTGAGGAAGAAGTCGACCAGCAGCGTGCAGATCACCGGCCCGGCGGCCTGAGGCCCGAGCAGCGCCACCAGCAGCGGCACGCCCATGAAGCCGCTGTTGGGAAAGGCGGCGACCAGCGCGCCGAACGCGGCGTCGGCCCGGGGCCAGCCGCGGCGGCGCAGCGCCCACAGCGCCAGCGCCACCACCGGCCCCATCGCCAGCGCGTAGACCGCCAGCACCCAGGGGTCGAGCAGGCGCTCCAGCGGCGTCGCCATGCCGAAGCGCATGAGCATGCAGGGCAGGGCGAAGAACAGCACGAAGCCGTTGAGCCCGGGCACCGCCGCGGCCGGCACCACCCCCCGCCGCGCCGCCCACCAGCCGATCAGCACCAGCGCGAAAAAGGGGGCGGTGACCGCCAGCACGTGAACCATGGCGGCGCAGTATCCGGGCAAGCGGCGCGCATGCGCCGTCGACTGAACGTGCTGGCCTGAACCTGCCGGCCTGGACGGGCGAGCGTCGACCCTCAGGCCGGCTGCGGGCCGGGGCGGCCGGCTTCGACGATAAAGCGCGCCAGCGTGTTGACCGGGCTGTCCGCCCGCTCCACGTCCTCCACCGCGCGCAGTTCGGCCTGCAGCCGGCGCTCGTCGAGCGTGAAGCGCACCGTGCCGCGGTGGTCGCTGCGGCCGAGCCGGATGTGCGGGTTGAAGGGCAGCGCCTCGTCCAGCCGGGCCTGGGCCATCGACGGGCTGCTGATCGAGGTGCCGCAGAACTCGCTGGCCACCGCCGGCCCCGGGCGGTCGAAGTCGGGCCGCAGCTCGGCGACGTAGTGGGTGTGCACGTCGCCGCCCAGCACCACCGCGCCGGGCAGCCGCCGTTCGGCGATGCCGTCGAGCAGCCGGCGGCGGGCGGCGGGGTAGCCGTCCCAGCCGTCGGTCCAGTAGGCCGGGTCGCGCGCCGGGTCGCGCCAGGCGAAGCGGCTCATCAGGGTCTGCTGCGCCACCAGGTTCCACGGCCGCTGCAGGTCCCAGCCGTCGGCCAGCCAGCGCTCCTGCTCGTGGCCGAGCAGGCTGCGCTGCGGGTCGAGCAGTTCCGGGCAGTCGCGCAGGGCCACGTTGTTGCTGCCGCCGCGGCCGGGCTTGGGGCAGGCCTGCGGGTCGCGGTACTGGCGGTCGTCCAGGCAGTGCACCGTGGCCAGCCGGCCCCAGGTCCAGCGGCTGACGATGCGCAGGTCCGGGCCGCGCGGCCGCCAGGCCCTGGGCACCGGCTGGTGCTCCCACCAGGCCTGGTAGGCGGCGGCGCGGCGCTCGGCGAAGTCGGGCTGCAGCGCCTGGCCCTGCAGGGCCGCGTAGTCGTTGTCCACCTCGTGGTCGTCCCACACCAGCAGCCAGGGCGCGGCGGCGTGCGCCGCCTGCAGCAGCGGGTCGCGCTTGTAGGTGGCGTAGCGGCGGCGGTAGTCGTCCAGCGAGGTGACGAAGCCGCCCTCGTGACGGCGCACCCGGTTCGGCGCCGAGGCGTACTCGTAGACGTAGTCGCCGAGGAAGAGCACCAGGTCGGGCGACCACTCGGCCACGTCGCGCCAGGCGGCGTAGTGGCCCATGTCGTAGCGCTGGCAGCTGGCGATGACGTAGCGCAGGCCGGCCGGCGCGTCGGGCGCCGGCGCGGTGCGGGTGCGGCCGACGGCGCTGCGCTGGCCCAGCGCCTCGAAGCGGTAGAAGTAGGGCCGGCCCGGCACCAGGCCGGCAGGCTCGGCGTGCACGCTGTGCGCGTCGCGCCGCAGCGCGGTCTCCTCGCCCTGCGCGGCGAGGTCGGTGAAGCGCTCGTCGCGGGCGAGTTGCCAGCGCACCGGCACCGCCTCGGGCAGGTCGCCGCCCATCAGCCGGGTCCACAGCACCAGCCGGTCGGGCCGCGGCGCGCCGGAGGCCACGCCGAGGGCGAAGCGCTCGTCGCTGCCGGCGCGGGCGCAGGACAGCAGGCCGGGCGCCAGCCCGGCGGCCAGCGCCGCCTGCAGCAGCGATCGTCGGGAAGCGGTCATGGCCGCGAGTGTCGCCCGGCTCGGTGACGCGGTTGTTAGAGTGGCCGTCCCGCCCCCACCCCTCCCCCGCCCATGAATCAGGAGCTGTTCGACAAAGGCCTGCAGACCCGCCGCGAGGTGCTCGGCACCGAGTACGTGGACCGGTCGCTGCGCGAGGCCGACGACTTCACCCGCCCGCTGCAGGAGTTCACCACCCAGTACGCCTGGGGTGACATCTGGAACCGGCCGGGCCTCGGCCGGCGCGAGCGCAGCTTGCTCAACCTGGCGATGCTGACGGCGCTGAACCGGCCGCACGAGCTGAAGCTGCACGTCAAGGGCGCGCTGGCCAACGGCGTGACGCTGGCGGAGATGCGCGAGGTCTTCCTGCAGAGCGCCATCTACTGCGGCGTGCCGGCGGCAATGGACGCCTTCCGCACGGCGCGCGAGGTGCTGAAGGCCGAAGGCGCGCTGTAGTCCGGCCTCCTGGCCGGTCTCAGCCGGGCAGGCGCCGGGCCAGCGGCTCGGGCAGCGTGAGCGTCACGCCGCGCACCCGCGCCTGCGCCGCCGCCATCGCCAGGCTCGCCCAGGCGGTGCGGCCCGGCCGGCCGCCTTCGTCGACCTGCACGGTCCAGGCCGCGTCGCCCGGCGGTGCGTGGTTGACCCATCGCAGCAGGGCCTGGTGGTCGACCACGCTCCAGTGCTGCAGCACCCGCGACAGCCGCACGCGGCCGTCCGGCGAACGCAGCATCAGCCGGCCGGCGCCGGCGTAGGCGCCCTGGCGCTCGGCCCGCAGTTCGTCCCACACCAGGCGCGCCAGCGCCAGCCCGTCGCCGGCGTAGCGCTTGACCAGGCCGGGCTCCTCGCGGATGCGCCACAGCCACTCCAGCCCGGTGCGCTGCATCCAGGGCGGCGCCCGGCGCACCGCGCCGGCGACGAAGTTCACCACCGCGCCGAGGTGGCTGACCACCGGCGGCTTGAGCCGCGGAAGGTTGTGGAGGATCCAGGCCTGGCCCTTCTGCGCGCCGAGCGCGACGACCAGGAAGTCGGCGCCGCTGCGGTTGATGTCGTCGATCAGTTCCGGCGCGCTCATGGCCTCGACGCTGCCGAAGCCCGGCGACGCATGGCCCACGCAGACCAGCCCGCCGCGCTCGGCGTTCAGCCGCTCGCCGGCCTGCGCCGCCACGCCGGGCGGGCCGCCGAAGAAGTACACCTTCAGCGGCGGCGTGCCGTCGGCGGGCGGCCGGCGCAGCGCCGCGAAGAGGTCCGAGCCGGCCACCCGCTGGGTGATCGGCAGGCCGAGCCGGCGCGCCAGCCAGACCAGCGGCATGCCGTCGGCCAGGCTCAAGTCGCTGCGCAGCACCGAGTCGCGGAAGGCCGGCTGCGCCGCGGCGGCGACCGCGAAGTTGACGTTCGGGGTGCTGATGAACAGCCGCTGCCGCTGCCGTGCGGCGCGGCGGACGGCCGCCATGGCGCCGGGCAGGTCGATCGGGTGGAAGGGCAGCCCGAGCAGCCACACCGGCGCCGGGAGCGCGGGCGGCGGCGCGTCGCCCATCGCGGCGGGGTCAGCGGACATCGCCCTCCCGGACATCACCCTCGCCATCGCGCTTGGCCCGCACCCAGCCGCGCTGGCGCTTGAAGACGAAGGCGGCATACAGGGGCAGCTTCCACAGCAGGTACAGCGGCGCCCGCAGCAGTTCGCCCGGGCGCAGGCAGTCGCGGCCCACCGCCGTCCAGGCGATGGCGACGGCCGCCACCAGCGCCACGCCCGCCAGCACCGCGAGCGCGAACGGCAGGGCGCTGCCGAGCAGCGCCCACACCACCGCCCCGACGACGGCCAGCGCGCCGATGGCCAATGCCAGCAGGGCCAGCGGCGGGATCATCAGGTCCAGCGCCAGGGCCACCGCCTCCGGCCGGCCGGCGCCCAGGCCCTGCGCCAGCAGCCGCGGGCCGTGCTGCAGCAGCACGCTCAGGTGGCCGTGTTCCCAGCGGGTGCGCTGCTGCTTGGCGCTGCCCTCGGTGTCGGGGAAGCGGCTGGTGACCAGCGCGCCCGGCTCGAAGCGTGCAGCCTGTCCACGCAGGGCCAGCTGGATGCCCAGCTCCATGTCCTCGGCCAGGTGGCCGGTGGCCAGCGGGGCGGCCTCGATCACCGGCCAGGGGAAGGCCATGCCCGTGCCCATCAGGTGGCAGGGGCCGCCCCAGCGGGCATAACCGGCCGGGCGCAGCTGGTTCTTCACGCGCCAGGCGAAGGTGCCGAAGCGCAGGCGCAGGCCGGCGTCGGCCGGCGGCGGTTCCATCAGGTACAGCGCCTGGGCCGGCCGGCCGTGCCGCGCCACCGCGCGCACCAGCCGGTCGAGGGCGCCGTCGTGCAGCCGGCAGTCGGCGTCGAGGATGAGCAGCACCTCGGGCGGGTCGGCCGCCAGCCGGCGCACGCCATGGTCCAGCGCATACCCCTTGCCGCGCAGCTCGGTGTCGAAGCGCTCGCTCACTTCGGCGCCCGCGGCGCGCGCCACCGCGGCGGTGGCGTCGCTGCAGTTGTCGGCCACCACCAGCACCCGGTCGCCGGGCTGCAGTTGGGCACGCACCGCCTGCACCGTGGCGGCGACGCCGGCAGCCTCGTTGTGGGCGGGGATCAGCACCGCGACCCAGGGCCGCGGGCCGTTCGTCGCAGGCGCCTGCGGCTTCAGGCCGCGCCCGCCGAGCACCTCGACCAGCAGCAGCGCCGCCAGCACCAGCAGCAAGGCGGCCGGCAGGCTGAGCAGGAGGATGAGCAGGGCCATCTACTTGTACTCGATGAGGCGCCGCTGGCCGTGCGTCAGCCGGCGCCACCAGTAGTTGAGCTGCCCCAGCGCCTCGGGGAACTTGCCCAGCACCAGGAACAGCGCGTGAGCCAACCCCTGGCCGCGGCGCGACAGCCGCAGCACCTGCAGCGGGTAGACGGCGAACAGCACCAGCGCCCAGGGGGACACCGCGAGCGCCAGCAGCAGGATGGCCAGCGGCAGCCACAGGCCCCAGGCCAGGCCGCTGCGCGTCTCGCGCACCCAGTGGCGCTCGGGCGGGGCGCCGTGCAGCGCGCTGCCTTCGGCGAAGGCATGGCCACCGCGCTGCGTGCGCCGCCACCACTGGCCGAAGCGCGTCATCGCGGCGTCGTGCAGCGTCATCTCGTGGTCCAGCCGCCAGACGCGCCAGCCGGCGGCGCGCAGCCGCACGCACAGCTCCGGCTCCTCGCCGGCGATCAGGTCCTCGCGGTAGCCGCCCACCGCCTGCAGGGCGGCCACCCGCATCATGGCGTCGCCGCCGCAGGCCCTGGCCTCGCCGACCGGCGTGTTCCATTCGGCATCGCACAGCCGGTTGTAGACCGAACGTTCGGGGTGACGCTCGCGCCGCCGGCCGCAGACCACGCCGACCTCCGGCCGCTGCGCGAGGAAGGCCGTGGCCGCCGCCAGCCAGCCGTCCACCACCTCGCAGTCGCCGTCGACGAACTGCACCCGTTCGAGGCCGGGCTGCAGCGCCAGCAGCCGCGCCAGGCCGGCGTTGCGCGCGCGCGCGGCGGTGAAGGGCTGCGACAGGTCGAGGTCGACCACCTCGGCGCCCAGCCCGCGGGCCATGGCGGCCGACCCGTCGGTGGAACCGGAGTCGACGTAGACCACCCGCGCCACCTGCGGCAGCACCGACTGCAGGCAGCGCCGCAGCCGCTCGCCCTCGTTGCGGCCGATGGCGACCACGCCCAGCCCCGGATCGAGGCTCATGCCCGCTTCCTCGGCTTGATCACCGCCGGCACGCCGACGGCGATGTGGTCGTCCGGCACGTCGGTGACCACCACGGCGTTGGCGCCGATGAGCACCCGGTCGCCGATGCGGATGTCGCCCAGCACCTTGGCGCCGGTGCCGATGTCGACGTGGTTGCCGATCACCGGCGCGCAGGGCTGGTCGACGCGGGCCAGGCCGACGACCACGCCGTTGCGGATGCGGCAGTGGTCGCCGAACTTGGCGTAGCCGCTGATGACGATGCCGCCGAAGTGGTCGATGACGAAGCCGCGGCCCAGCTCCACCTCGCAGGGCAGCTCGATGCCGGTGAGGATCTGCACGAGCTTGTAGAGCACCTTGTAGAGCAGCGACAGCGGCTTGCGCAGCAGCGCCGGCCGGACGCCATAGCGCCACCGGCCGAAGCGGTAGACCACCATGACCCAGAATCCCTGGGCCCCCCAGTCGCCTTGGTAGGCGCGCAGGTCCGCGCGCAGGTGCTCGAACATCGCGTCGTCAGGTCAGTGCCGCCCGGCCGCCCGAAGGCACTGACAGCCCCCTCGGGGGGCAGCGAACGGCAGTGAGCGTGGGGGTTTCATGTCAGCGCGTGGGCTGCAGGCCGCCGCGGGTGGCGCCGACCAGCCGCATCAGCAGGCGCAGTTCGCGGCCCAGCCCCCGCAGCTCGGCCGGGCGCCACTTCAGCAGGCCCTTCAGGCCCAGCACGACCTGCCCCAGCAGCGTCAGCGACAGCAGCGCCACCACGCCGGGCAGGCCGTGGTGCTTGCGGAAGTACAGCAGCTCGCTTTCCACCTGCAGCGCCGACAACTGGCGGCCGGCGCCGGAGATCTTGCCGACGCTCTTGGCGCTCTCGCCGCCGATGTGCACGACCGTGGTGTCAGGGCAGTACAGCACCTGCCAGCCGGCCAGCTTGGTCATGCGGCAGTGGTCCACCTCCTCGTAGTAGAGGAAGAAGCGCGCGTCGAACAGGCCCACCTGGTCGAGCACCTCCTTGCGCACGAGGTAGTAGCAGCCGGGCACCCAGTCGCATTCGCGCAGCGAGGCATGGTCCCAGTCCATGTCGTCCATCAACCGCACCGACGGGAAGAAACGGCTCAGGCCGGTGCGCTGCAGGAACAGGTTCCAGGGCGTGGGGAAGTAGCGGCAGGACGGCTGCAGCACGCCGTCGCGGCCGATCAGCCGCACGCCGACGATGCCGGCCTTGGGGTGCGCGGCCATGCAGGCCAGCGTGGCGCGCAGGGTGTTCGGCTCGACGAAGGCGTCGGTGTTGAGCAGCAGCACCAACGGCGCGCGGATCAACGGCAGCGCCTGGTTGTTGGCGCGGCCGAAGCCGACGTTGGTGTCGTTGACGATCAGCGTCGCCTCGGGGTGGCGTTCGCGCAGCACGGCCACCGAGTCGTCGCGCGACGCGTTGTCGATGACGATCACCTGCAGGGCCAGGCCCTCGGCCGCCCGGTAGAGCGTGGCGAACATCTCGTCCAGCAGGTGGGCGGTGTTGTAGTTGACGACCACGACGCTGATCTGCGGGTCTGGCATGCGTGCTCGCTGGGGCGTGATGGCAAAAGGCAGCGCGCATTCTGCATGGCGGGGATGGCGCCGGTTCGTGCGGGCGTCACGGCCGGGCGCCACGGCGGCCGCCCCATCCGGGGGTCGGGCGGTGCGGTCGCTATGATCCGCCGCCGTTTTCGCCGCCGTGTCCGCCGTCCCGCCCTCCCTCAACCCTGCCCAGCTCGAGGCGGTGCACCACCTGGGCGGCCCCTGCCTGGTGCTGGCCGGCGCCGGCTCGGGCAAGACGCGCGTCATCACGCACAAGATCGCCCGGCTGCTGCAGGCCGGCTTCGCGCCGAAGCAGATCGCGGCCATCACCTTCACCAACAAGGCGGCGGCGGAGATGCGCGAGCGGGCCCGTGCGCTGGTCGGCGCCAAGGCGGCCAAGGACCTGGTGGTCAGCACCTTCCACTCGCTGGGGGTGCGGCTGCTGCGCGAGGACGGCGAGCGCCTGGGGCTGAAGCCGCAGTTCTCCATCCTCGACGCCGACGACGTGCTCGGCGTGCTGAAGGACGCCGGCGGCACCACCGACAACGCCACCGCCCGCCGCTGGCAGTGGACGATCAGCCTGTGGAAGAACCAGGGGCTGACCAGCGACACCGCCGTCGGCCAGGCGCAGGACGCCGACCAGGTGCAGGCCGCCCGCGTGATGAAGCTGTACGAGGAACGGCTGGCCGCCTACCAGGCGGTGGACTTCGACGACCTGCTCACCCTGCCGCTGAAGCTGCTGGCGCGCGACGAGGAGGCGCGGGTGAAGTGGCAGGACCGGCTGCGCTACGTGCTGGTCGACGAGGTGCAGGACACCAACGCCGTGCAGTACGAACTGCTCAAGCTGCTGGTCGGCCACCCCGACCCGCGCGAGGCGGACCGCTTCACCGCGGTGGGCGACGACGACCAAAGCATCTACGGCTGGCGCGGCGCCACCATCGAGAACCTGCGCCGGCTGCCCCAGGACTACCCCGCCCTGAAGCTGATCGCGCTGGAGCAGAACTACCGCTCCACCGGCGCCATCCTGCGGGCGGCGAACCATGTCATCGCCGCCAACCCGAAGCTCTTCGAGAAGAAGCTGTGGAGCGACTTCGGCGACGGCGAGCCGGTGCGGCTGGTCGAATGCGACGGCGAGGAACACGAGGCCGAGCGGGCGGTGGCCTTCATCCAGTCCCTTCGGGCGCAGGGCGGCGACGTCAAGTTCGGCGACTTCGCCATCCTCTACCGCGCCAACCACCTGGCCAAGGTGTTCGAGCAGGCGCTGCGCCGGGCGCAGATCCCGTACCGCGTCTCCGGCGGCCAGAGCTTCTTCGACCGCGCCGAGATCAAGGACCTGTGCGCCTGGCTGCGCCTGCTGGTGAACCAGGACGACGACCCGGCCTTCCTGCGCGCGGTGACCACGCCCAAGCGCGGCATCGGCCACCAGACGCTGGCCGGTCTGGGCGAGTTCGCCGGCAAGTGGAAGGTGAGCCTGTTCGAGGCGCTGTTCTCGCAGAGCCTGGGCACCGCGCTCAGCGCCAAGGCGATCGGCTCGCTGCACGAGTTCGGCCGCGTCGTGAACGACCTGGCCCACCGCGCCAAGGCCACGCTCGGGGCGGAGGACGCCAAGGCGCTGCTGATGGGCTGGTTGAAGGACATCGGCTACGAGCAGCACCTCTACGACCAGGAGGACTCGGAGAAGGTGGCCGCCGCCCGCTGGTCCAACGTGCTCGACTTCATCGACTGGGTGGCCAAGCGCTGCGGCGGCGAGATCGAGAACGACGGCGGCATGACCACGCAGGCCGAGCGCCGCAGCGTGCTGGAGGTAGCGCAGACGATCAGCGTCATCCTCAGCCTGGCCGAGCGCGGCGAGCAGCAGGACCAGGTGACGCTGTCCACCCTGCACGCGGCCAAGGGGCTGGAGTGGCCGCATGTGGTGCTGGCCGGCGTCAACGAGGGGCTGCTGCCCTTCGCCACCGACGACCAGCCGGTCACACCGGAGCGGCTGTTCGAGGAACGGCGGCTGATGTACGTCGGTATCACCCGCGCGCGCACCACCCTGGCGGTGAGCACGCTGCGCCGCCGACGCAAGGGACGCGAGATCGTCGCCGGCGTGCCGAGCCGGTTCATCGCCGAGATGAAGCTGCACGAGGGCTCGGGCAAGGAAGACCCGCGCGAACGGCTGAAGCGGCTGCGCGAGGAGATGGCGCAGAAGGCCGGGGCGAGCGCGGTGGCCGCGGCCGCGGCGAGGCGCTGAGCGCGGCGCGGGCGCTGCAGTAGCGGCGCCTGTCAGCCACCGCCCACAGCCGGCCGCGGCGGACGTGGGACAGACAGCCGCCCGCGCAGGCGCGATGCTTCGCTGCATGGGGCCGTGGGTGCGCCCCGCCACGGAGCCCGCCATGCGACTCACCGCCGTTCCCAGCGTGCTGACCCTCGTCCTCGGTCTGGCCGGCGGCACGCTGCTGGCGCAGGCACCGGCCCACGACGTCGATGCCGTGACGGACACCCCCGCCCTGCAGGGGCCGCCGCTGGCGGACACGACGCTGACGCCCTTCAGCGCCCCCTGACCTCCTGAGGGTGCCGACGGCGGCCGGCTGCAGCGGCCGCGGACAATGGGCGCATGCCCCCCCTCCGCCCCGCCGCCCGCCGGTGCCTGCCACCCGCCCACCGGCGCCCCGCGCCGTCAGCGCCGAGCAGGTCGAGGCCTTGCTCGATCGACTGCCCGCACCGCTGGAGCCGCTGGACGTCAGCGCCGTCGACGGTTACCTCTGCGGCGTGCTGCTGCAACCGCGGCCGGTGCCGTTCGCCCGCTGGTGGCCGGGGGTGCTGGACGCCGACGGTCGGCCCGCGCCCGCCGGGCTGGACGACCGGGCGCTGCGCGAGGCGGTGCAGGCCCGCCATGCCGCGCTGGACCGTGCCATCGGGCAGCGCGACTGGTTCGACCCCTGGGTGTTCGAGCTGGACGAAGAGGCCAGCCCCTCCGAAACCGTGTTGCCCTGGGTCGCCGGCTTCGCCGCCGCCATGGACCGCTTCCCGGCGCTGATGGACCTCGACGCCCCCGCCCTGACCGAGCCGCTGGCGCTGCTGTACCGGCACTTCGACCCCGACGACCTGGAAGACGCGGACGCGCTGCTGGCGGAGATCGACACGCTGGAACCACCGGCCGAGGTCGCCGACGCGGTCGAGGACATGGTGCGGGCGACGCTGCTGCTGGCCGACGTGTCCCGGCCCCGGCCGGCCGCGCCTCCCGGGCCGCGCGGGCCGAGGCGCGGGCCGCCGCGCCGCTGAGCCCGGTGCCCGCGTTTTCCGCAGGCCCGGCGGGCCGCTCGTGGCCGACACTGCGCCGGCCGGCCGCACGACGCCGGCGAGGACACGCCATGCCACGCACCGCCTTCGCCACCCTGGCCGCCTTGGTGGCCCGGCCCGCCCTCGTCGGCGTGCTGGGCCTGCTGTCGACCCTGCCGCTGCTGCCCGGCCCGGCGACCGCCGCCGACATCACCCCGCCGCCCGAACCGCGGGCGCCGCGCGACCCGCTGGCCGGCGCCCGCCAGCACATCGCGGCCAGGCAATGGCCGCAGGCGGTGCAGGCGCTGCGCCAGGTCAACGCGACGACCAACGCCGACTGGCACAACCTCATGGGCTACGCCGCGCGCCACCTCAGCCCGCCCGACCTGGACGCGGCGCAGCGCCACTACGACGAGGCGCTGCGCCTGTCACCGCGCCACCGCGGCGCGCTGGAGTACGCCGGCGAACTGGCGCTGATGAAGGACGACCTGCCCACCGCCGAGCAGCGGCTGGCGACGCTGCAGCAGGCCTGCCCGAGCGGCTGCGAGGAACTGGACGACCTGAAGCGCGCGGTGCAGCGCTACCGCGACCAGCGGCCGGCGGCGGCGCGCTGAGCCGCCGCCGCTACACCTCGACCCGCTTGAAGGGCTCGTAGCCCTCGACCTCGCCCTTGTCCGCCAGGCCGCGCGCCTGACACACCACCCGCGTGCGCCGGCCGTCGGCATGGGCGACGGTGTAGTCGTGGCGGCAGTGCACATGGCCGTGCAGCCACAGGTCGACCCCCGGCATCAGGTCGTCGTCGGCGTTGCAGAAGCTGGCGGTGCCGTGCTGGGCGCCGTAGCGCGGGTCGGCGCTGCGCAGGCTGGGCGCGAAGTGGGTGACGGCGACGGTGGCGTCGGCCTCGGTGGGTTCGGCCAGCGCCCGGGCCAGCCAGGCCCGGCAGGCCAGCGCCTCGCCCCGCACCGCCTCGGCATCGAAGGTCCGGCCATGCAGCCGCGACCGCTGGACGCGGGCGAAGTACTCGCCGGCACGCATCGCCTTGGCCCGCCGGGCCTCGCCGAAGAGGTCGAAGTCGCACCAGCGCACCGTGCCGACGAAGCGGATGCGCCGGCCGTCGGCACCGGTCAGCACCACCGTCTCGCGTTCGAGCAGGCGCAGGCCCAGCGCGTCGCAGCGCCGGCGCAGCGCCGGCCAGGCGTCGTCGAGCTCGCGGTCGTCGAACTCGTGGTTGCCCGCGACGACGACCACCGGCACCGGCCAGCCGGCGAAGCGCTCCAGCGCGGACCAGTCGGGGTGCAGGTCGCCGGCCAGCACCAGCAGCTCGGCGCCCGGCGCGGGCTGGGGGTCGAACACCTCCGTGTCGAGGTGCAGGTCGGACAGCACTTGCAGGCGCATGGCGAGTGGCTCGCTGGGTCAGGCGCCGTGGCACTTCTTGAACTTGCGGCCGCTGCCGCAGGGGCAGGGGTCGTTGCGGCCCACCGGGGGCGCGGCATGGCGGCGGGGCGCGACCTGGTAGCGCGCGTCCACCGTCGCATCCCACAGGCCGACCACCGCGTCGACCAGGTCGTCGATGGCCTCGTCGGTGGACGCGAGCGGGAACTCGGCCTCGGCGGCCTCGCGGGCGCGCACGTCCTCGCCGTCCTCGGCCGGCAGGTGCCGCAGCAGGCGCTCGAACAGCGCGTCGGCCTCGTCGGGCCAGGGATCCGACTCCCGGCCCAGCCGGGCCATGGCCAGCTCGAAGCCCGCCACCCAGCCCATCAGCACCGCCGACCAGGCCGGCAGGCCCAGTTCGCCGGCCTGCTCGGCCAGCGCCGCGTCGTCGGCCGGCAGCAGCGGGTCGAAGGCGCCGTCCTCGGCGATGGCCTCGTTCAGCGCGGCCAGCCGTCGCTCGGCCAGCACCCGCACCCGCGACAGGTCCGTCCCCTCGGGCGGCGGCCGGCCCTCGTGGTCGGCCACGAAGGGCCACCATTCGTCGACCGGCACCAGGCGCGGCTGCACCAGCACGCCGCAGAGGAAGCCGTCGAGCATGACCACGTCGAGGGGTTCGAGCGGCTCCGGCAGGTCAAGGCCCTGCGCCAGTTCGTCGAGTTCGGAGTCGTTCAGGTCCTGGGCCATGGCGGGGATGGTGCAAAGAAGAAGCCGCCCCAAGGGGCGGCTTCGCGGCGGACGGACCGCCGGGTCAGGCGGCCAGCTGCTGCTCGATGCGCTGCTTGGTCTGCACCAGCGCGGTGGGCAGGTGGTAGGCCAGCTGGTCGAACAGCTCGCCGTGCAGCGCCATCTCCTGCTGCCAGGCGGCGCGGTCGATGCCGATCACCGAGGCGAACTGCTCGCGGCTGAAGTCGAGGCCGGTCCAGTTCAGGTCCTCGTAGCGCGGGCTGACGCCGAACACATGCGCCTCGCCCTGCGCGGTGCCGTCCACCCGCTCGAGGATCCACTTCAGCACGCGCATGTTCTCGCCGTAGCCGGGCCAGACGAACTTGCCGTCGGCGCCCTTGCGGAACCAGTTGACGCAGTAGATGTTGGGCAGCTTGGCGCCGGTGGCCTGCAGCTTGTCGCCCAGGTTCAGCCAGTGCTGGAAGTAGTCGCTCATGTTGTAGCCGGCGAACGGCAGCATGGCGAAGGGATCGCGGCGCACCACGCCCTGCTGGCCGAAGGCGGCGGCCGTGGTCTCCGAGCCCATGGTCGCGGCCATGTACACGCCCTCGACCCAGTTGCGCGCCTCGCTGACCAGCGGCACGGTGGTCGAGCGGCGGCCGCCGAAGATGAACGCGTCGATGACCACGCCCGCGGGGTTGTCCCACTCGGGGTCGAGCACCGGGTTGTTGGTGGCGGCGACGGTGAAGCGGGCGTTCGGGTGCGCGGCCTTGGCGCCGGTCTCGCGGGCGATCTGCGGCGTCCAGTCCTTGCCCTGCCAGTCGATGCAATGGGCCGGCGGGGTGTCGGTCATGCCCTCCCACCACACGTCGCCGTCGTCGGTCAGCGCGACGTTGGTGAAGATGACGTCGCGCTTCAGCGAGTCCATGCAGTTCGGGTTCGTCAGCCGGTTCGTGCCGGGGGCGACGCCGAAGTAGCCCGCCTCGGGGTTGATCGCGCGCAGCTGGCCCTGGGCGTCGGGCTTGATCCAGGCGATGTCGTCGCCGATGGTGGTGACCTTCCAGCCCTCGAAGCCCTCGGGCGGGATCAGCATGGCGAAGTTGGTCTTGCCGCAGGCGCTGGGGAAGGCGGCGGCGACGTGCTTCTTGCGGCCCTGCGGGTCGGTGACGCCGAGGATCAGCATGTGCTCGGCCAGCCAGCCTTCCTCACGGCCCATGGTCGAGGCGATGCGCAGGGCGAAGCACTTCTTGCCCAGCAGCGCGTTGCCGCCATAGCCCGAGCCGTAGCTCCAGATCTCGCGGGTCTCGGGGTAGTGGACGATGTACTTGGTCTTGTTGCACGGCCAAGCCACGTCCTTCTGGCCGGGCTCCAGCGGGGCGCCGATGGTGTGCACGCAGGGCACGAACTCGCCGTCGTCGCCGAGCACGTCCAGCACGGCCTTGCCCATGCGGGTCATCAGGCGCATGTTCACGGCCACGTACGGGCTGTCCGACAGCTCGACGCCGATGTGGGCGATGGGCGAGCCGATCGGGCCCATGCTGAAGGGCACCACGTACATCGTGCGGCCGCGCATGGCACCTCGGAACAGCGCGTTGTCCCCCGTCTGCAGCAGGGCGCGCATCTCGGCCGGCGGCATCCAGTTGTTGGTGGGACCGGCGTCTTCCTGGCGCGCGCTGCAGATGAAGGTGCGGTCCTCGACCCGGGCGACGTCGCTGGGGTCGGTGATGGCCAGGTAGCTGTTGGGCCGCAGCTCCGGGTTGAGCTTCTTGAAGGTGCCGGCATCGACCAGCTGCTGGCAGAGGCGGTCGTACTCGGCCTGCGAGCCGTCGCACCAGTAGACGTCGGCCGCCTCGGTGAGGGCGGCCACCTCGGCCACCCAGGCGATCAGACGGGCGTGGCGCACATGCGCCGGGACATTGAGGCGCAGGCCTTCCATGACGGGTCGGTTCATCACGACAACTCCAAGGATGAAAGAAGTGGGATCGGGCCAGTCCTCCGAGAGGGAAGGACTGGCCCGATGCCACCGGTCGCGGGTCGGCGGGAGCGCCGGCCAGGCCGCAGGCACTTCTCGCGCCCAGTCGGCCCCCACACCACTGTCATGTCAGTGTAAAGAGGGGTCCCGACCGGGCTATGCAAATCCGGAATGGGGGAATGCATGACACCCGAACCGCCCCCCACCTGCCTGCAGGGGGTGGGACGGCGGCCCGTGACAACCGTCACGCCCGGACGGCGCCGGCCTCCCAGGCCGGGTAGTCGGTGTAGCCGGCGGCGCCGCCGCCGTACATCGTCCTGCGCTCGGGCGTGGCCAGCGGCAGGTCCTCCTTCAGCCGCCGCACGAGGTCGGGGTTGGCGATGAACGGCCGGCCGAAGGCCACCAGGTCGGCCGCCCCGCTGTCCACCGCCTGCAGGGCCATGGCCCGGTCGTAGCCGTTGTTGACGATCCAGGCGCCGGCGAAGCGGCGCTTGAGCGCGGCGTAGTCGAAGGGCGCGACGTCGCGCGGGCCGCCGGTCGAGCCCTCGACGACGTGCACGAACGCCAGCTTCAGCGGCGCCAGGCGCACGCCGGTGCGGGCGCCGCCGATCTCGCCGGCCACCGCCCGCATCACCTCGTGCAGCAGCCGGGTGCGGTTGTTGATGGAACCACCGTAGTCGTCGTCGCGGTCGTTGATGCTGTCGCGCAGGAACTGCTCGATCAGGTAGCCGTTGGCGGCATGCACCTCGACGAAGTCGAAGCCGGCGTCCGTCGCCCGCCGCGCGGCACGGGCGTAGTCCTCGACGATGCCGGCGATCTCCTCGCGTCGCAGCGCGCGCGGGGCGGAGACGTCCTCGAAGCCGTTGCGGGTGAAGGTCTTGGCCTGCGCCGCCCGGGCGGTGGACGACACCGGCACCTCGCCCTCGGGCAGCAGCGAGACGTGCGAGATGCGGCCGACATGCCACAGCTGCACCGCGATGCGCCCGCCGGCGGCGTGCACCGCGTCGGTGATCCGGCGCCAGGCCGCGACCTGGTCGTCGCGGTGCAGGCCCGGGGTGTCGAGGTAACCGTGGCCGAGCGGCGAGATCGGCGTCGCCTCGGTGACGATGAGGCCGGCGCTCGCACGCTGGCGGTAGTAGGTGACGGCGAGGTCGGACGGCACCTGGTTCGGCGCGCGGTTGCGGGTCAGCGGTGCCATGACGATGCGGTTGGACAGCGGCACGTCGCCGACGGTGACGGGTTCGAACAGACGGGACATCGGTGGCATGTGGTGAGCGGGATCCACCGAGCGTAGCCAGCAGCGGGAAGGCTTGCCCGCCCCCGGACATGCCGTTTCGGGGTAGGCGTTCGACGCCGCTACAGTGCCCCGCATGCTCGCCTACCGCCATGCCTTCCACGCCGGCAACCACGCCGACGTGCTCAAGCACCTGGTGCTCGTCCAGGTGCTCAAGCACATGGCGGCCAAGGACAAGCCCTTCACCTACGTCGACACCCACGCCGGCGCCGGCGGTTATGCGCTGGACAGCCGCTACGCCAGGCAGCACGAAGAGGCGGCCGACGGCATCGCCGCGCTGTACGACGCCACCGACGCGCCGGCCGCGGTGGCCGAGTACCTGGCCGAGGTGCGCGCCTTCAACGGCGGCGGCCCGCTCGAGCAGTACCCCGGCTCGCCCGGCTTCGCCGCCCAGCGGCTGCGCGCCGACGACCGCATGCGGCTGTACGAGCTGCACCCCACCGACTGCCGCATCCTGGAGAGCTACCTGGCCAGCCGGCCGCAGACGCAGGTGATGCAGAGCGACGGCTTCGCCGCGCTGAAGGCGGAGCTGCCGCCGCCCTCGCGCCGCGGGCTGGTGCTGATCGACCCGCCGTACGAACTGAAGGCCGACTACGACCGCACCCTGGCCGCCGTGCGCGAGGCGCTGCAGCGCTTTGCGCAGGGGGTGCTGCTCATCTGGGTGCCGCAGTTGCGCACGGTGCAGAGCGAACGGCTGCCGCAGCGGCTGCTGGCCAGCGTCGACCAGTCGGCCGCCCGCGGGTGGCTGCACGCCCGCTTGACGGTCAGCCAGGGCGGCGAGCGCGGCTTCGGCCTCATCGGCAGCCACCTGGTGGTGGTCAATCCGCCGTTCGGCCTCGAGCCGGCGCTGCGCGAGGCGCTGCCCTGGCTGGTCGAGCGGCTGGGCCGGTTCGAGGGCGCGGGCCACCTGCTGGAGCAGCGGCTGCCCTGAGTCCGGCCGGCGGTGGACCACCCGATCCCGGGGCCACACCGGAGGGAGGTCAGGCGCCGCAGGGATACTCGCGCCGCCCGCCTTTCGCCCGCTTCCCGATGAACCTCAGCCCCGCCGCCTGGCGCCGCATCGTCCCCTTCGCCGTCTTCATGCTGCTGCTGGCCGTGCGCGGCGCGCTGCCGGCCGACGGGGCGCTCGACCCGCGCTGGCTGTACACGCTGACGGTGGTCGTGGTCGGTGCCCTGCTGCTGTGGTGGTGGCGCGACTACGGGGAACTCAGCCGCGCCAACGCACCCACCGTCGGCGAGGGGCTGCTGTCGGTGGTCGTCGGCCTCGTCGTCTTCGCGCTGTGGATCACGCTGGACGCGCCGTGGATGCGGCTGGGCGAGGCCAGCGCCAGCTTCGACGGCCGCGGGCCCGACGGCCGGCCGGACTGGTCGCTCATCGTGCCGCGCTGGATCGGCGCGGCCCTGCTGGTGCCGGTGATGGAGGAGCTGTTCTGGCGCTCCTTCCTGATGCGGTGGATCGCCAAGCCGCAGTTCGAGGCGGTGCCGCCGGCCCAGGTGGGGGTCAAGGCCATCGTGCTGTCGACCTTCGTCTTCATGCTGGCGCACACGCTGTGGCTGGCCGCCATCGTCGCCGGGCTGGCGTACGCGCTGCTCTACGTGCGCACCGGCAAGCTGTGGACGGCGGTGATCGCCCACGCGGTGACCAACGGCGTGCTCGGCGCCTGGGTGGTCGCCACCAACCGGTGGGAGTTCTGGTGAGGGTCGGCTCAGCCGGCTGACCGCTCCCCGGGCGGCAGGTCCTCGCGGCCGCGGGGACCGTGAGCGTCCTGCAGCGCCAGGAAGACGGCGCAGTGCCCGCGCAGGTAGACCAGCCCGGGCAGCGCCAGCGCCAGCGCGAACACCAGCCCGCCGCCGACCAGCGCCGCCGCCGCCCGCGGGTCCTGAACGATGGGCTGGCGCGCGGCGCCGAGGCTGCGCAGCCCGTAACCGTAGAGGCCGGCGATCCACTGGTCCATCGGCAGGTCGGGGCCCACCAGTTCGGACAGCAGCAGCACCGCCCGTGCACCGCTGGCGACGACGAAGGTGACCAGCGCCCCCACCAGCGCCGTCAGGCCGGCGACGGCGAGCACCAGCAGCACCGCCTCCACCAGGCGGCTGCGCAGCAGGTGAAGCAGGAAGCGCAGCATCCCGCCCAGGGGCTCGCCGCTCCAGGCGGCGGGGGCGGCGAGCGGGCCGACCACCAGCGCCAGCACCAGCAGGCCCCCGCCCAGCAGCAGCACCGCCAGCGGCACCGCCAGGCCGAACACCGCCGGTCCGACGCCCGGCAGCCGGCCGCCGGCCAGCAGCGCCGCCGCCGCGCCGAACAGCAGCGCCGCGGCGACGACCAGCACCGCCAGCAGTGCCAGCAGCCGCAGCGCCGGGCGCAGGGCGTCGCGCACCGCGTCGCCGATGCTGCGGCAGGGCTGGCCCCGCGCCTGGTCCATCAGCACCAGGCCCGCCGCGTTGGCGCCGTAGAACGCGACCGCCAGCCCGAGCGCCAGCTGCCACCAGGGCGCCGAGCCGGCCGGGTCGCTGGCCGCCGAGGACCTCGCCATCGCGAGAAACAGCCCGCCACCGGAAAATCCCGCCAGCAAAAGGTACAGCGCACCGCCATTGCGCAAGGCATCGACGCTGCCGAGGACGCGGTCAAGGGCCTCGACGGGTCGGACGGAGCGCGCTTTCATGGGCCGGGATGGTAGGGATGTTCCTGGGCAGGGCTTATCGCCTCATGGCAACACCCTGGGCTCAGCCTCTTGCCGGCGGCTCCGCGATTGCCTAGATAATCACAAATCTGTGTCTGGACGCGGCGCCTTGGCTGGCTTGGTCGATGGGTTGAAGCTCCATATGCATTTGTGAAACTGAAAGGGCTTCCCCCATGGGAAACAAGTTATACGTCGGCAATCTGGCCTACAGCGTCCGGGATGAAACGCTTCAGGAAGCGTTTGCGCAATTTGGGGCGGTGAGCTCCGCCAAGGTGATGATGGACCGCGAAACCGGCCGCTCCAAGGGCTTCGGCTTCGTGGAGATGGGCACGGACGCGGAGGCGCAGGCCGCCATCAACGGCATGAACGGCCAGCCCCTGCAGGGCCGCGCGGTGGTCGTGAACGAGGCCCGTCCTCGTGAAGAGCGCCCGGGCGGCTTCGGTGGCGGCGGCGGTGGCCGTGGCGGCTACGGCGGCGGCGGTGGTGGCTACGGTGGCGGCGGCGGTGGCGGCGGCTACGGTGGTGGTGGCGGTGGCCGCGGTGGCTATGGCGGCGGCGGCAGCGAAGGCGGCGGCGGCGGTTATGGCGGCGGCGGTGGCCGCGGCGGCTATGGCGGCGGCGGTGGCCGCAGCCCCTACGGCAGTGGTGGCGGCCGGGGTGGCAACGGCGGCAGCAGCGGCGGTGGCTATGGCGGCGGTGGCCGCGGCGGCTACTGACCCAGGCCCAGTGCCCGGTGCCTCACCGGGTCGCCTTACGAAAACGGGTGCTTCGGCACCCGTTTTTCATGGCGCGTCGGCGTGCGCCCCAGGGTGGCGGTGCTTGCGCGGCTGGCCGGCGATGAGGCGGTCGAACAGCGCCGCCGGCAGCTGGCGCATCAGGCGCGCCACCACGGCCATCGGCCAGGGCACGACGCGCCAGGCACCGCCGGCGTCCATCACCCGCCAGGCGCGCCGGGCGAAGGCGTCGGCGCCGAGCCGGAAGGGCATCGGATAGCGGTTGTCGCGGGTGAGGGGCGTGTCGACGTAGCCGGGCAGCAGCGCCTGCACCTGCACCCCGTGCGGCCGGCATTCGCCGCGCAGGCTCTCCAGGTAGGCGATGAGACCGGCCTTGCTGGCGCAGTAGGCGCCATGGCCCGGCAGGCCGCGCACGCCGGCCACGCTGGCGATGCCGACCAGCTGGCCCTGGCCGCGGTCGCACATCGGCCCGATGAAGGGCTGGAAGGTGGCGGCCACGCCGAGCAGGTTGGTGCGCAGCACCTGCTCCATCACCGCCAGGTCCTCGGCATGGCGGGTGTCGACCCCCAGGCTGATGCCGGCGTTGGCGATCACCCGCTGCGGCAGGCCCTGGGCGGCCAGGCAGGCCCGCCCGGCGGCCGTGATGGAGGCGACGTCCTGCACGTCGGCGGCGTAGACCGCCGCGTCGGCGGCGGTCCAGCCCTGCTGCGCCACCCAGGCGCGCAGCGTCGCCTCGCGGCGCGCCATCAACGCCAGCCGCCACCCCCGGCGGTGCGCCTCGCGCGCCAGCGCCTGGCCGATGCCGCTGGAGGCGCCGGTGACGACCACCAGCGGCCGCGTGTCGGCGGCGCTCACCGTGCGCCCCCGCGCCCGGCCGACGGCGGGAAGCTGGCGCGGCTGCGGCCCTGGGTCTGCACCAGGCGCCGGGCGTGGTCGTAGTCCAGCCCCTGCGCCTGCATCTCGCTGCCGGCCTGGCGGATGCGCACCGGCAGGTGCGTGCGCAGGCGCTGCTGGTCGATGAAGGCGTGCAGGAACTCGCTGCGGAACTCCACCGGCGGCGCGTCGGGCGATTCGCTGCGCACGTCGGCGTCGCCGAGCAGCTGCACCTCGCTGCCGTCGGCGCGGGCGCGGCCGAGGCGCGCGGTGGCCACCGTCAGCCGGCCCTGCGGGTCCACCGCGCGCAGCCGGGGCTGGTCGATCTCCAGCGTGTCGTCGTCGGGGTAGTGGCGCATCTCGCGGCCCTGGATGCGCAGCGTCAGCCGGCCGTCGACGCGGAACCGCTCGACGGTGAAATCCTGCATCGAGTAGTCGGGCTCGTGGCGCTTCGGCCGCTCGCCGCTGGGCTTGAGCAACCCGGGGGTGTTCTGCACCAGCCACCAGGTGGCCAGCGCCAGCAACGCCATGAGCAGCAGCGGCAGGTAGGTGCTCACCACCTGCTGGCCGTCGAGCAGGCGCTGGCGCCAGGTGCGGCGCGGGCCGTCAGCGGCCGCCATCGAGCGTGTCGAGCTGCCCTTGCAGCAGGGCGGCGTAACGACCGGCGGCAATGAGCAGCAGGTCGCAGAACTCGCGCGCCGCGCCCTCGCCACCGCGGGCGGTGGTGACGTGGTGGGCCAGCGCCAGCGCTTCGGCATGGGCCTGCGGCGGGGCGCAGGCGAAGCCGGCACGCTGCAGCAGCGGCAGGTCGGGCCAGTCGTCGCCGATGACGGCCACCTCGGCCCAGGTCCAGCCCTGCGCTGCCAGCAGCGCCTCGGCCACCGCGAGCTTGTCCTTCACGCCATAGGCGGCGTGCGCGACGCCGAGGTCGGCCATGCGGCGCCGCACCGCCGGCGAGTCGCGGCCGGTGATCACGGCGGGCACGATGCCGCCCTGCGCCAGCAGCTTCAGGCCATGGCCGTCGAGCACGTGGAAGGCCTTGACCTGCTCGCCGTCGGCGCCGATGTAGAGCCGACCGTCGGTGAGCACGCCGTCGACGTCGAAGATCGCCGCGCGCAGCCGCCCGGCCGGGCCCTGGGCCCGCAGCAGCAGCTCGGGCGGGACGTCGAGCGCGGGCCGCAGCGCCATCAGATGACCTTGGCCTGCATCAGGTCGTGGCTGTTGAGGGCGCCGATCAGGCGGTCCTCGTCGTCCACCACCAGCACGCTGTTGACGCGGTGGTCCTCCATCAGCTGCGCCGCCTCGGCGGCCAGCGCGCCGTCGCGGATGCGGCGCGGCGAGCGGTGCATGACCTCGTGCGCGCGCAGCGCGCGCAGGTCGCCGCCGCCCTCGACCAGCCGGCGCAGGTCGCCGTCGGTGAAGACGCCGAGCACCCGGCCCTCGCCGTCGACCACCGCGGTCGCGCCCAGGCCGGCGCGGGTCATCTCGCGCATCACCTCGGGCAGCGGCGTGTCCGGCGCGACGCGGGGGACGGCGTCGCCGCGGCGCATCAGGTCGCCCACGTGCGTCAGCAGCTTGCGGCCCAGCGCGCCGCCGGGGTGGGAGCGGGCGAAGTCGGCCTCGCCGAAGCCGCGGGCGTCGAGCAGCGCCACCGCCAGCGCATCGCCCAGCGCCATCTGCGCGGTGGTGCTGGCGGTGGGCGCGAGGTTGAGCGGGCAGGCTTCCTGGTCGACGCCGCTGTCGAGCACGATGTCGGCATGGCGGGCCAGGGTCGAGCCGGCACGGCCCGTCATGCCGATCAACGGCACGCCCAGGCGCTTGAGCACCGGCAGGATGAGGTTGAGCTCGTCGCTCTCGCCGGAGTTGGAGATGGCCAGCACGATGTCGTGCTCGGTCACCATGCCGAGGTCGCCATGCCCGGCCTCGGCCGGGTGCAGGAACAGCGCCGGCGTGCCGGTGGAGGCCAGCGTGGCGGCGATCTTACGGCCGACGTGGCCGCTCTTGCCCATGCCGCTGACCACCACCCGGCCGCGGCAGGCCAGCACGGCGCGCACCGCTTGCACGAAGGCCGTGCCCTGGCGCTGCGCGAGGGCGTGCAGCGCACGCGCCTCGATCTCCAGGGTCTGCGCGGCCAGGCGCAGCAGGCGATCGGGATCGCCGAGGTGACCGGCGGCGGCGCGATCGGTGGCGGCAGGGGCGTCAGCAGGGGTGTCGGCCAAGGCGGTCGCCCCCTGGCGGTCCAGGGGCTCGAATAGGATCGGCGATTCTAGGAAACCGGATGGCCACCACCCTCGAACTCGTCCTGCTTTACCTTGTGGCGGCCGTGGCCGGCGTGGTGGCCTGTCGGTCGTTGAAGCTGCCGCCGATGCTGGGCTACCTGGCGGTGGGCGTGGTCATCGGGCCCAACGCGCTGGCCCTGGCGCGCGACGAATCGGGCGTGCAGCACCTGGCCGAGTTCGGCGTGGTGTTCCTGATGTTCGTCATCGGGCTGGAATTCAACCTGCCCAAGCTGCGCAGCATGCGCAAGCTGGTCTTCGGTCTCGGCATGTCGCAGGTGGTGCTGACGGTGCTCGGCGCCGTGGTCGGCAACCTGCTGCTGGCCACCGGCTTCCCGCTGCTGGGCCGGCAGTGGGAGCTGGACTGGCGCGGCGCGGTGGTGCTGGGTTCGGCCATCGCCATGTCGAGCACGGCCATCGTCGGCAAGCTGCTCGCCGAACGGCTGGAGCTGGAGAGCGAGCACGGCCGCCGCATCATGGGCGTGCTGCTGTTCCAGGACCTGGCGGTGGTGCCGCTGCTGGTGCTCATCCCCGCGCTGAACTCCGGCGCGGAGGAGATGGCGGCGCGCGCTGGCGCTGGCCGGCGTGAAGGCGGCGCTGCTGCTCGCACTGCTGCTGGTCGGCGGCCAGAAGCTCACCCGCTGGTGGCTGACGCTGGTGGCCCGGCGCAAGAGCGAGGAGCTGTTCGTCCTCAACCTGCTGCTGATGACGCTGGCGCTGGCCTGGCTGACCGAGCAGGCCGGGCTGTCGCTGGCGCTGGGCGCCTTCCTGGCCGGCATGCTCATCGCCGAGACCGAATACAAGCACCAGGTGGAGACCGACATCCGGCCCTTCCACGACGTGCTGCTGGGGCTGTTCTTCATCACCATCGGCATGCGGCTGGACTGGCGGCCGCTGGTCGACCAGTGGCTGCTGGTCGGACTGCTGGCGGTGCTGCCGGTGGTGGCCAAGTTCGTGCTGGTGGCGGTGCTGGCACGGCTGTTCGGCGCGCAGCCCGGCGTCGCCATCCGCACCGGCCTGTACCTGGCCCAGGCCGGCGAGTTCGGCTTCGTGCTGCTGACCCTCGGCGCCGACGGCGGGCTGGTCGACCCGCGCTGGATGAGCCCGGTGCTGGCCAGCATGGTGCTGTCGATGCTGGCCACGCCCTTCATCGTGATGTACAGCAACCGCATCGTGATGCGGCTGTCGGCCAACGACTGGCTGATGCAGTCGGTGGCGCTGACCTCGATCGCCAAGAAGTCGATCCGCACCGAGGGCCACGTGATCATCTGCGGCTACGGCCGCAGCGGGCAGAACCTGGCACGGCTGCTGGAGCAGGAGCACATCCCCTACATGGCGCTGGACCTCGACCCCGACCGCGTGCGCCAGGCGGCCGCGGCGGGCCAGAGCGTGGTGTTCGGCGACGCCGCGCGGCTGCCCAGCCTGATGGCCGCCGGCCTGGCGCGGGCGGCGGCGGTGGTGGTGAGCTACCACGACACCCCGTCCGCGCTGAAGATCCTGCAGCACGTGCGCCAGCACGCGGCCAAGGTGCCGGTGGTGGTGCGCACCATCGACGACGCGGACCTGGAGCGGCTGCGCGCCGCCGGCGCCACCGAGGTGGTGCCCGAGGCCATCGAGGGCTCGCTGATGCTGGCCAGCCACGCGCTGGCGCTGGTCGGGGTGCCGATGCGCCGCGTCATCCACCTGGTGCGCGACGCGCGCGACAAGCGCTACCGCCTGCTGCGCGGCTACTTCCACGGTGCCGACGACGACACCCTGGAGGAACTGCACCAGGAGCGGCTGCTCAGCCTGAACCTGCCGGCCGCCGCGCCGGTGCTGGGCCGCCGGCTGGGCGACCTGGCGCTGCACGCGGTGGGGGTGCAGGTGGTGTCGCTGCGGCGAGCCGGCGGGCAGGTGCTGCAGGCCGACGACGCGCTGGCGCTGGCCGCCGGCGACACCCTGGTGCTGTCGGGCCAGCCGCAGGCGCTGGCGCTGGCCGAGGAGGCGCTGCTGAAGGGCTGAACCGCCCCGCCGGTCAGGGCTTGGCGATGGAGCGCCGCAGCACCACCGGCTTGCCGCCCATGGTGCGCTTGGTCATCCAGGCGGCGAGCGCCGAATCGAGGTAGTCGGCATGCCCCGGGAACCACTGGAACAGGTGCAGCGCGAAGTCGTGCACCAGCTCCAGCCCCCGCTCGCCGCTGGCCACCAGCTGCCGCACCTCTCGGGTCGACTTGAGCACCGCCTCGTGCTCCTCGATGTGGCAGTCGCGCGGCGGGAACTCGGTGCTGCGCATCCAGCCGTCCTCCTGCTCGAAGTGGTCCACCGCATGGCGCTCGAAGGCATCGAGCGCCGACAGCATGGTGGCCTCGGTGCTGGTCAGCAGCGCGAAGGCGACCTGGTAGAACTCCTCGTGCGTCTCGTCCATCGGCGTGTAGCCGAGGACGCGGGCATCGGACCACAGGAAGGACGCGGTGCTGGCCGGTTCCGGCGCGTTGGCATCGCGCAGCAGGGGCGGGTTCTTCATGGCGGGACGGCGTTGGCAGGCGGTGGCGGCGGGGCGCAGGTGCCCACTGTAGCGATCCCGCCCGCGCGGCGCACAATCGCGCCCCCAACCGCCGCACGCCATGGACACCGACGCCTTCATCCGCCACCACATCCGCACCGTGCCGGATTGGCCGTCGCCGGGGGTGCAGTTCCGCGACATCACGCCGCTGCTGCAGAACCCGAAGGTCTTTCGCGTCCTCATCGACACCTTCGTGCACCGCTACTTCGACGTGCGGCCCGACCTCATCGCCGGCCTCGACGCGCGCGGCTTCATCATCGGCTCGGTGCTGGCCTACGAGCTCAACGTCGGCTTCGTGCCCATCCGCAAGAAGGGCAAGCTGCCCTTCACCACCGTCGCCGAGACCTACGAACTGGAGTACGGCTCGGCCACCGTCGAGCTGCACACCGACGCGGTCAAGACCGGCGACCGCGTGGTGCTGATCGACGACCTCATCGCCACCGGTGGCACCATGATGGCCGGCAAGCGCCTGCTCGAGCGGCTGGGCGCCGTCGTCATCGAAGGCGCGGCCATCGTCGACCTGCCGGAGCTCCAGGGCTCCGCGCGGTTGCGCGAAGCCGGGCTCGCGGTGCACACCCTCGTGCATTACGCCGGGCACTAGGGCCCACCTGTCTGGAACCCGAATGATTTCCCACGACCCGGCATCCGCCAACTCCGACGACGGCGCCCGCCTGACGGTGCTCATCGCCGACGACAACCACGATGCGGCGGAAAGCCTGGCGCTGCTGCTCGACCTCGAAGGCCACGAGGTGCGGACCGTGGGCGATGGCCGCCAGGCGCTGACGCTGGCCGAGGCCTGGCGGCCGCGCGTGGCCCTGCTGGACATCGGCATGCCCGGCCTGAACGGCTACCAGTTGGCGCAGGCCCTGCGGGCCACCGACTGGGGCCAGCGCATGCTGCTCATCGCGCTGACCGGCTGGGGCCAGTCGGACGACCAGGCCAAGGCGCACGACGCCGGCTTCGACCACCACTGCACCAAGCCGGTGGACGCCGACCAGTTGCTGGCCCTGATCGCGCAGCCGCGGGCCGGCTGAGCCGCGCCGCGCTCAGCGGCCGTCGCCGCGGCCGCGCCCCTCGCCGTGTCCGCGGTCGCCCGGGCCACGGCCGGGACCGTCGTCACCGCGTCCGGGCCGCCAGCCGTGCTGCCGCCGGTCGTGCCCATGCCCCGGCCCTTGCCACTGCGGCGGTGCCGACGGGGGTGCCACCCAGCGCGGCGGTGGGGCGACCCAGCGCGGCGGGGGCGGCGCCACCCAGCGCGGCGGCGGGGGGCGGCGCATGGCGGTAACCGGGGTGGTAGCCGCCGGAACCGCCGTACAGCCACACCTGCCCGGTGACCGGCGGCGGCATCACCACCACGTCGCCGGGGTACCCCGGCTGCACCGGCGCGACGGCGCAGCCGCCCAGCGCGCCGAGCAGCAGCAAGGGGCCGAGCAGGCGCCAGCGCGACGGCCGGAGGCGGGAGGTCATGGGCGGGCTGTAGAACGACATGACGGCTCAACGCGGCACCGCGGTGCGCGGCCGACGGCGGCGCACCGCCTTTACAGGCCGGAAACACCGGCCGGCGCTCACTTGCCGATGCAGAAGCGGCCGAAGATCTCGCCCAGCAGGTCGTCGGCGGTGAGGCGCCCGGTGATGGCCGCCAGCGCGTCGTGGCCGCGTCGCAGTTCCTCGGCGGCCAGCTCCAGCACCTGGGCGCCCTCGGCGAGCAGCACGGCGGCGGCCTCGACGTGCGCCTGGGCGTCGTGCAGCGCGACGAGGTGCCGTTCGCGGGCGGTGAACACGCCCTCGGCGGCCGGCTGCCAGCCGGCGCGGCGCAGCAGCTCGGCCCGCAGTTCGGCCAGCCCTTCGCCGCTGTGCGCCGACAGGCGCAGGGCGCCGGGCCAGGGCAGCGGGGCGGACGGCGCCGCATCGGCCTTGCTGCCCAGGTGCAGCGGCACCACGCCATGGGCGGCCAGCCGTTCGGCGATGCGCGCGTCGGCGGCCTCGCCGGCCGGCTCGCCGAGCCGCGTCAGGTCGTGCAGCAGCAGCACCGCGTCCGCGGTCTCGATGGCCTGCCAGCTGCGGCCGATGCCGATGCGTTCGACCTCGTCGGCCGCTTCATCGTCCTCGCGCAGGCCGGCGGTGTCGACCACGTGCACCGGCACGCCCTCGATCTGCACCGTGCCGCCGACGCGGTCGCGCGTGGTGCCGGCCACCGGGGTGACGATGGCCAGCTCGGCGCCGGCCAGCGCGTTGAGCAGCGAGCTCTTGCCGACGTTGGGCTGGCCGGCCAGCACCACCGTCAGGCCCTCGCGCAGCAGCTGGCCCTGGCGCGCCTGCCGGCCCATGGCCTGCAGCGCGTCGAGCACGCGCTGCACCCGGCCGAGGGCGTCGGCCCGCTGCAGGAAGTCGATCTCCTCTTCGGGGAAGTCGAGCGTGGCCTCGACCAGCGCGCGCAGCGCGGTCAGCTCGGCGGCCAGCGCCTGCACCGGTCGCGACAACGCGCCCTCGAGCGCCCGGCTGGCGGAGCGGGCGGCGGCCTCGGTGCTGGCGTCGATCAGGTCAGCGACGGCTTCGGCCTGCGCCAGGTCCAGCTTGTCGTTGAGGAAGGCGCGCTCGGTGAACTCGCCCGGCTCGGCCAGCCGCAGGCCGGGCAGCCGCGGCCGGCCGTGGTCGGGGTGCGGCTCGGCGGCCAGTTGCAGGCAGCGCGCGAGCAGCAGCTGCAGCACCACCGGGCCGCCGTGCACCTGCAGCTCCAGCACGTCCTCGCCGGTGTAGGCATTCGGCGCCGGGAAGTGCAGCGCCAGGCCCTGGTCGATCGGCTGGCCGTCGGCCGCCTGGAAGGTCAGCAGCGTGGCGTGCCGGGGCTTGAGCGGACCGCCGCACAGCGCCTGGATCAGTGCCGACAGGTCCTGCCCCGACAGCCGCACGATGCCCACCGCGCCACGTCCCGGCGCGGTGGCGACGGCGATGATGGGGTCGTGGTGGCGCGGCAGCATCACCGGCCCGCAGCGGTCGTCCAGCGGACGCTACTTGTTGACGCCCAGCTGCCGGTTGATCAGGTACTGCTGGGCGATCGACAGCGTGTTGTTCGTCAGCCAGTACAGCACCAGGCCGGCCGGGAAGAAGAAGAACATCACGCTGAAGACCAGCGGCATGATCCACATCATGCGGGCCTGCACCGGGTCCGGCGGCGTCGGGTTGAGCCACACCTGCAGCAGCGAGGTGGCCGTCATCAGCAGCGGCAGGATGAAGAAGGGGTCGCGGGCCGACAGGTCGGTGACCCAGCCGATCCACGGCGCGTTGCGCATCTCGACGCTGGACAGCAGCACCCAGTACAGCGCGATGAAGAAGGGCATCTGGATGAAGATCGGCAGGCAGCCGCCCAGCGGGTTGATCTTCTCCTCGCGGTAGATGCGCATCATCTCCTGCTGCATCTGCTGCGGCTTGTCCTTCAGCCGCTCGCGCATCTCCATGATGCGCGGGTTGACCGCCTTCATCTTGGCCATCGAACGGTAGGCGCTGGCGTTGAGCCAGTAGAAGGCCACCTTCAGCAGCACCACCAGCGCGACGATGGCCCAGCCCCAGTTGCCGATCAGCGTGTGCAGGTGGTCGAGCAGCCAGAACAGCGGCTTGGACAGGATGGTGAACCAGCCGTAGTCCTTGACCAGCTCCAGGCCGGGGGCCAGCGCCTCCAGCTTCTTCTCCTCCTGCGGGCCGACGAAGAGGGTGGCCTCCTGGGTGGCGGTGGCGCCCGGCGGCAGCGTGCCCACCGGCAGCAGCATGCCGACCGCGTAGAGGTTGGTGTCCACCTTGCGGGCGTAGAACTCGCGCGGCTGGTTGGCCGGCGGCAGCCAGGCGGCGGCGAAGTAGTGCTGCACCATCGCCACCCAGCCGTCGGTGCCGGGCTTGGGCAGCTCGGCCTTGCCCTTCTCGATGTCCTTGAAGTCCAGCTTGGCGAACTTGGTGGCGTCGGTGTAGATGGCCGGGCCGGTGAAGGTGCTGTAGAACGAGGACTCGCCGGGCGGAGGGTTGCCGTCGCGCACCAGCTGCAGGTACAGCTGCGGCGTGGCCGGCTGTGACGAGGCGTTGACCACCTCGTGCTTGACGCCGAAGGTGTAGGCGCCGCGGGCCAGCGTGTACGTCTTGCGCAGCTTCAGGCCGCCGACCTCGGCCGACTCGAAGGTCAGCGTCAGGGCCGTCTGCCCGTCCGCCAGTTCGCGCGGGCCGGCCACCGGCGTCATCGGCGTCAGGTGGTTGGGCCACTGCTGGCCGGCCGGGGCGCCGACCAGGCCGGTCTGCGCCACGTAGAAGCGCTGGGCGCTGCGGTCGAGCAGCACCACGTGGCGGCGCTCGTCCTCCAGGTCGCGCTGCTGCAGCAGCTCCACCCGCACCACGTCGCCGCCGCGGGGGTCGAAGCTGGCCTTCACCACATCGGTGGTGAGCGTGACCCAGCTCGCCGGGTCACCGGCCGACGACGAGGCGGTCGGCGCCTGGGCGGGCGTGGCCGTGGGCGGTGCGGCCGTGCTCGGCGTCGGCAGCGCGCTGGCCGATGGCGTGGCGGCCGGGTCGGCGGGCGCCGTGGCGGCCGGCTTGGGCGGCGGCGGCGAGAACAGCGAGGGCCGGCCGTTGTGCTTGTTCCAGCCGTCCCAGAGGAACAGCAGCGAGGTCACGAAGACCATCCACAGCACGGTGCGTCGAATGTCGGTCATGGGTGCTTGGCGCCGATGAAGCGCGAGAAGAGCCGGGGCGGTCGCTGCGGCACAGGATCGCAACCGCCGGTGCAGAACGGATGACAGCGCGCCAGCCGCCCGAGGGTCAGCGCGCCGCCCGCCAGCGCGCCGTGGCGCTGCAGCGCCTGCAGCGCGTAGGCGGAGCAGGTGGGCTCGAACCGGCAGGCGCTGCCCAGCCAGGGGCTGAGCAGCAGCCGGTAGCCGCGCACCAGCGCCATCAGCACGCGGGCCGGGCGACTCACGGGGACCGCCCCTGTCACGTGCGGCGCGCGGCCGGCGCGGCGGACCGAGCCACGGCGCTGTCCATCAGCCGGTCGAGCTCGGCGCGCAACAGCGCCCGCAGCGCGTCCGAGGCGGCGCTGGGAAAGCGGTTCACGTCGATGCGCTGGCGCAGGCGCACCACCCACAGGCCGCCGGGCAGGCTCCTTGGAGGCGCGGTCCACCGCGCCGCGGATCTGGCGCTTGACCAGGCTGCGGGTGACCGAACGCTTGGCATGCCGCTTGGGCACCACGGCGCCCAGCCACAGCCCGTCGGGCGGCAGGTCATCCACAGGCTCGCCACGAGGTGGTGCGTCGCCTGTTGACAACTCCGCCGGCGGCGGCCGTTTCGGCGGCTGCGGGACGGACGGCCGTCCGCCCAGGTAGTGGAGCGCGAAATGGGGGCTTCGGCCCGCGGGCGGCCGCCGCAGCACGCGCTCGAAGTCGTCGCTGCGCACGATGCGGCCTACCGGCCGGCCCATGAGCCGGCCCGGGCAGCGCTGGACGGGGCGGCCGGCATCCGGCGGCGGGCGCAGCGACGCAGGGGTCGCCGGCTTAGACCGTGACCAGGCGCTTGCGGCCCTTGGCGCGGCGGGCGTTGATGACCGCCCGGCCGCCACGCGTCTTCATGCGGACAAGGAAGCCGTGGGTGCGGGCGCGGCGGATCTTCGAGGGCTGGTAGGTGCGCTTCATGGTCGTGCTCTGGAAAAAGAGCTGGGGGAAGGGTTCGTGGGAAACGCCCGCAAGCCAGGCCCGCCCGCGTTCCGGAGAAACCCGCGATTATCGGTCGCCGCGCGCCGTGGGGTCAATGCGGGGCGGATCAGCCCCTCTCCAGCAGAAGCGGCGGCGCCGGTCAAGGGCCGCCGCGGCCACTGTGGATAACCCGGTCGGCAGGGCTTCGCCCGGGCCTACAATCCGGCCGCTCCAAAACCAGTTCTCCACAATGAGCGCAGATCTCTGGCAGCTCGGCTGCGAGCGCCTTGCAGCCGAACTGCCCGAACAACAGTTCAACACCTGGATCCGGCCCCTGCCGCCGGCGGAGGTGGCCGACGCGGGAGAGGCGTCGGTCGTGTCGGTGAAGGTGCCCAACCGGTTCAAGCTGGACTGGATCCGTCGCCAGTACGGCGCCCGCATCGAAGCCCTGCTGACCGAACTCGCCGGCAAGCCGGTGCGGCTGGAGCTGGCGCTCAGCCCCCGCGAAGCGCTGCTGCGGGTGCCCGGCGCCGCGGCCCACCACCAGGTGCCGCTGCGCGGGGCGGTGGGCGCCGTCTCCGCGCTCCACGCGCTGGGCGACATGGCCCAGCGGGGCGCACCGGCGCCGGCCGGCACCGGCCGGGCCGCCGAGGCCCCGGCGGCGCACCCGCTGCTCGACGCCGCCGCCCGCCACCGCCTGAACCCCGCGCTGACCTTCGACAGCCTGGTGCCCGGCCGTGCCAACCAGATGGCCCGCACCGCCGCGCTGCACGTCGCCGGCGCGCCCGGGGTCATGTACAACCCGCTGTTCATCTACGGCGGCGTCGGTCTGGGCAAGACCCACCTCATCCACGCGGTCGGCAATGCGCTGCTGCGCGACAAGCCCGACGCCCGCATCGCCTACCTGCACGCCGAGCAGTTCATCTCGGACGTGGTGAAGAACTACCAGCGCAAGACCTTCGACGAGCTGAAGGCCAAGTACCACTCGCTGGACCTCCTGCTGATCGACGACGTGCAGTTCTTTGCCGGCAAGGACCGCACGCAGGAGGAGTTCTTCAACGCCTTCGAGGCGCTGGTGGCCAAGAAGGCCCACATCATCATGACCAGCGACACCTACCCGAAGGGGCTGGTGGACATCGACGAGCGGCTGACCAGCCGCTTCGACGCCGGCCTGACGGTGGCCATCGAGCCGCCGGAGCTGGAGATGCGGGTGGCCATCCTGATGAAGAAGTCCGAAGTGGAAGGCACGCCGATGCCCGAGGACGTCGCCTTCTTCGTCGCCAAGAACGTGCGCGCCAACGTGCGCGAGCTGGAAGGCGCGCTGCGCAAGGTGCTGGCCTACAGCCGCTTCAGCCAGAAGGACATCAACATCACCCTGGCGCGCGAGGCGCTGAAGGACCTGCTGTCGATCCAGAACCGGCAGATCGGGGTGGAGAACATCCAGAAGACGGTGGCCGACTTCTACAAGATCAAGGTCGCCGACATGTACTCGAAGAAGCGGCCGGCCTCGATCGCCAAGCCGCGCCAGATCGCCATGTACCTGGCCAAGGAGCTGACGCAGAAGAGCCTGCCGGAGATCGGCGAGCTGTTCGGCGGCCGCGACCACACGACGGTGCTGCATGCGGTGCGAAAGATCGGCAGCGACCGCCAGAAGAACCACGAACTCAACCAGCAGCTGCACGTCCTGGAACAGACGCTGAAAGGCTGATGCCTTCCACCGTCTGTCCTGCGGACGCAGGCGAACGTTTCGCTCCCCCCGCCCCCCTCCGAAAGGGGACTCCAGTCAGAAGCACGAAGGGAACGGGTCTGTCAAAGCACAAGGGTGGGGACAACTTTCGGGAAAGTGGGCGGCTGTCCACAGGCCCGGACCGGAAGCCGAAGTTGTTGTACGGCGAGCCTGGCAGGCGCAGGGGCTCCGCCCACATGGTTCGGCCGACGCCAAGCCCTTGATCGAACAGGCGAAAATACGGTTCTCCACAGGCGCTGCCAGCCTCTACTACGACCACCAAGCTTTAAAAAGAGGAAGACATGATTGTTCTGAAAGCGGCGCAGGAAGATCTGCTGGGTGCGCTGCAGGCGGTGGCCGGCATCGTGGAGCGGCGGCACACGCTGCCCATCCTGGCCAACGTGCTGCTGAAGAAGGACGGTGACCGCATCGAGCTGACGACCAGCGACCTGGAGATCCAGGTCCGCACCACCGCCACGCTGGGCGGTGATGCCGGCACCCTGCAGACCACCGTCGGCGCGCGCAAGCTGATCGACATCCTGCGCAGCCTGCCGGCCGACCAGACCGTCACCCTGACCGCCAACCAGAACAAGCTCACCCTGCAGGGCGGCAAGAGCCGCTTCACCCTGCAGACCCTGCCGGCCGAGGACTTCCCGCTGGTCAACGAGTCGGCCGACTTCGGCCCTGCCTTCAGCGTGCCGCAGAAGACGCTGAAGGGCCTGATCGACCAGGTGCACTTCGCGATGGCGGTGCACGACATCCGCTACTACCTCAACGGCATCCTGTTCGTCGCCGAAGGCAAGACGCTGACCCTGGTGGCCACCGACGGCCACCGCCTGGCGCTGGCCCAGGCGCAGCTGGAGGCCGAGATCCCGAAGCAGGAGGTCATCCTGCCGCGCAAGACGGTGCTGGAGCTGCAGCGGCTGCTGAAGGACGACAAGGGCAGCGCCAAGGACCCCGCCAAGGAGGGCGGCGACGCCACGGCCGAAGGCGCGCCGATCGAGATGCGCTTCGCCGGCAACCAGGCCAAGTTCAGCTTCTCCGGCCTGGAGTTCGTCACCAAGCTGGTCGAGGGCAAGTTCCCCGACTACAACCGCGTCATCCCGAAGAACCACAAGAACGCCGTGACCCTGGGCCGCGCGCCGCTGCTGGCCAGCCTGCAGCGCGCCGCCATCCTGACCAGCGAGAAGTTCAAGGGCGTGCGGCTGAACATCGAGCCGGGGCTGCTGCGCATCGCCTCCAGCAACGCCGAGCAGGAGGAGGCCAAGGAGGAGATCGAGGTCGACTACGCCGGCGACGCGATCGAGATCGGCTTCAACGTCACCTACCTGATGGATGCGCTGGCCAACATGAGCCAGGAAATGATCAAGGTCGAACTGCAGGACGCGAACTCCAGCGCGCTGCTGACCATGCCGGACCACACCGGCTTCAAGTACGTCGTCATGCCAATGCGGATCTAGCGATCCGCATTGGCACTCGCCGGCAGGGCCGGCGGATGCCATCCATGTTTCGCACCCCCCTGCCCCCCGCCGCCGAGCGGTGGGTTCCGTACAGATGATTGCCCGGGCCGCTCACGCGGCCCTCTTGGTTCAAAACATGACCGAATCGGACAAGCCCCAGACCCCGCCGACCGCCGGCGCCGACGGCGTGACGCGCCTCGCGATCCCCGATGCGGCGGGCCAGGCGGCGTCGACCGGCTCCGACGCGTCGGCCGCCTACGGCGAAGGCAGCATCCAGATCCTGGAGGGGCTGGAGGCGGTGCGCAAGCGGCCGGGCATGTACATCGGCGACACGTCCGACGGCACCGGCCTGCACCACCTGGTCTTCGAGGTGGTGGACAACTCCATCGACGAGGCGCTGGCCGGCCACTGCGACGACATCGTCGTCACCATCCACACCGACAACTCGATCTCCGTCATCGACAACGGCCGCGGCATCCCCACCGGCGTGAAGATGGACGACAAGCACGAGCCCAAGCGCTCGGCCGCCGAGATCGCGCTGACCGAGCTGCACGCCGGCGGCAAGTTCAACCAGAACAGCTACAAGGTCTCGGGCGGCCTGCACGGCGTGGGCGTGAGCTGCGTCAACGCGCTGAGCAAGTGGCTGCGGCTGACGGTGCGCCGCGAAGGCAAGGTGCACTTCCTCGAGTTCAGGAAGGGCGTGCCGCAGGACCCGCTGATCGAGCTGCGCGACGGCGTGCCGGTCAGCCCGATGAAGGTCACCGGCGAGACCGAGAAGCGCGGCACCGAGGTGCACTTCCTGCCCGACGACGAGATCTTCAGCCTGGTCGACTTCCACTACGACGTGCTGGCCAAGCGGCTGCGCGAGCTGAGCTTCCTCAACAACGGCGTCAAGATCAAGCTGGTCGACGAGCGCAACGCCAAGGAAGACGACTTCGCCTACGCCGGCGGCGTGAAAGGCTTCGTCGACTTCATCAACCAGGGCAAGCGGGTGCTGCACCCCAACGTCTTCCACGCCGTGGGCGAGAAGGCCAGCGACCAGGGCACCACCATCGGCGTGGAAGTGGCGATGCAGTGGAACGACGGCTACGCCGAGAACGTGCTCTGCTTCACCAACAACATCCCGCAGCGCGACGGCGGCACCCACCTGACCGGCCTGCGCGCGGCGATGACCCGCGTCATCAACAAGTACATCGAGGACAACGAGCTGGCCAAGAAGGCCAAGGTCGAGGTCAGCGGCGACGACATGCGCGAAGGCCTGGCCTGCGTGGTCAGCGTCAAGGTGCCGGAGCCGAAGTTCTCCAGCCAGACCAAGGACAAGCTGGTGAGCAGCGAGGTGCGCGCGCCGGTGGAGGACATCGTCGGCCGCCTGCTGACCGACTGGCTGCTGGAGAACCCGCTCGACGCCAAGATCATCTGCGGCAAGATCGTCGAGGCCGCCCGCGCCCGCGAGGCTGCGCGCAAGGCCCGCGAGATGACGCGCCGCAAGGGCGTGCTCGACGGCCTGGGCCTGCCCGGCAAGCTGGCCGACTGCCAGGAGAAGGACCCCGCGCAGTGCGAGATCTACATCGTGGAGGGCGACTCCGCCGGCGGCTCGGCCAAGCAGGGGCGTGACCGCAAGTTCCAGGCGATCCTGCCGCTGCGCGGCAAGATCCTGAACGTCGAGCGCGCGCGCTACGAGAAGCTGCTCAGCTCCAACGAGATCGTCACGCTGATCACGGCGCTGGGCACCGGCATCGGGCCGGACGACTTCAACCCCGACAAGCTGCGCTACCACCGCATCATCATCATGACCGACGCGGACGTGGACGGCGCCCACATCCGCACCCTGCTGCTGACCTTCTTCTACCGCCAGATGCCGGCGCTGGTCGAGCGCGGCCACATCTACATCGCGCAGCCGCCGCTGTACAAGGTCAAGCAGGGCAAGCACGAGCAGTACCTGAAGGACGCGGTCGAGCTCGACGCCTTCATGCTCAAGGTGGCGCTGGCCGATGCGTCACTGCACACCGGCATCGGCAGCGGCCCCGACGACGGCGTGCTGAAGGGCGAGGCGTTCGAGCAGCTGGCCCGCCAGTACGTGCTGGCCGAGAACGTCATCGCCCGCCTGGCCAACTGGATGGACGGCGAGGCCCTGCGCGCGCTGGCCACCGGCGTGGAGATCAACCTCGACACGCTGGAGGCCGCCGAGCGCAGCGCCCAGGCCCTGGCCGCCAGCCTGCACGGCGCCGACGTGTCCGGCGAGTTCGACGCCCGCACCGACAAGCACCTGCTGCGCATCAGCCGCCGCCACCACGGCAACCTGAAGAGCAGCGTCATCAGCGCCGACTTCGTGCATGGCGCCGACTACGAGGTGCTGGCCACCGCGGGCAAGACCTTCAAGGGCCTGCTCGGCCCCGACGCCGTCATCCGCAAGGGCGAAGGCGAGCGCCAGAAGGAACAGCGCGTGGCCGACTTCCGCACCGCCATGCAATGGCTGATGGCGCAGGCCGAAGGCAGCGTCGGCCGCCAGCGCTACAAGGGCCTGGGCGAGATGAACCCCGAGCAGCTGTGGGAGACCACCATGGACCCCACCGTTCGCCGGCTGCTGAAGGTGCAGATCGAAGACGCCATCGAGGCCGACAAGGTGTTCACCATGCTGATGGGCGACGAGGTGGAGCCGCGGCGGGACTTCATCGAGACGAATGCGTTAAGGGCGGCGAATATCGACGTGTGAGATGTCGGATGACACCAAACACGAAAATCTGCCAGATGGGTGAGGAACTACTGACAGAGAAAATGAGAAGGCCCAGCAATCCTGGGCCTTCTTCGATTTCACTCTTAGGGCGGCGAGTTAACTGCGAATTGCGCCACAGTTCTGCGACTGGGGTGCTCTAGTTGATGCGACTGGCCTTACTAGGGACGTAGGACCAAGCAGGATCTAGTTTCCATCATGAAGATGATGAGGATGCTGATGCCGAACATCCGATCCCTCGACATGAAGCTCGTCGACGAACTGTTCGAGATGGGCAGCGGCTACGTGCTCGATTTCTCGGACCGGACGATGTCGTCATTCTTCGCCGACGAGCTCAACGTCGACATCGACGATCCAGCCTATCGGGAGCAAGGTACCTCCAAGGCCAAGCGCCTGCGCTGCTACCTGAACAAGGTCGACCTGGCCACCTCGATCAAAACGCTCAAAGCCCTTTGGGAATACCGCGAGGCCACTCGCAAGGGCAACCGGCGCGAGGAGTGGGTCGACAACGCCGAAGGCCGCTTCCTCTTGCTGCTCAACCGCATGCAGGGAAAGCCCGACCAGCCAGCCACGCAAGCTGAGCCGCCCAAGCCCGCGTTCGATCGGCCGAAGATCATCCTCTTGAAGCAGAAGCTCATCGAGCTTTCGGCCTTGGAACCGCAGCCTCGGGGTTAAGCTTTCGAGGCATGGCTCACCAACGCCTTCAACACATTCGGCCTGCAAGCCCGGGAGCCTTTCCGCCTGCGAGGCGAGCAGATCGACGGAAGCTTCCAGGTGCAGGGCGAGACCTACCTCGTGGAGGCTAAGTGGCATTCGGCGCAGACCCCAGCGGCTGATCTGCACGCCTTCCACGGCAAGGTCGAGCAGAAGGCGGCGTGGGCCCGCGGGCTCTTCATCAGCAACAGCGGTTTTACGCCCGATGGCCTGGTTGCATTCGGAAAAGCGAAGCGCGTCATCTGCATGGATGGACTCGACTTGTTCGAGACGCTCGATCGCGAGCTGCCGCTCGACCAAGTGATCGCCCGCAAGGCGCGCCGAGCCGCGGAGACGGGCCTGCCCTTCGAGCGTGTGCGAGAGATCTTCGGCCACTGAGGCCGAAGTCAAAACGAGGAAGCGGAGACGATGGCTAGGCCGAAGACAAAAGCGAAGGCGGATGATTCGACCGGATCTCTGTTCGAGGAGAACTACCTCGTCCGCACACTCGGGCGCATCGCTCAAGATCCCGAGGTCGCGCTCACTGAGCTCGTGGCCAACGCCTGGGATGCCGGCGCATCCCTCGTGGATTTGATCGTCCCTCCAACCAATGAGTTGGCGCTGACGGTTGAGGACGATGGGCACGGCATGAATGCCGGCCAGTTCAAAGCCCGTTGGATGAAGCTGGGCTACAACCGCCTCAAGCACCAAAGCGCCCTGGTCGAGTTCCCGCCAGAACGCCAAGGCTGGCGGCGCAAGGCCTATGGTCGCAATGGCGTCGGCCGCCACGGGCTTCTGTGCTTTGCCGACCAGTATTCGGTGGAGACCTGGCGCGAAGACAAGGGCGCGAGCTTCGACATCGGTACCCAGAGCGAAGAGAACCCTTTCAAGATCGAGAAGGAGGGCTCCTTCCTCCGCAAGGGTCACGGGACCAAGCTCTCGGTCATCGTTCAGCGGCACTTGCCGGACGCCGACGCCATCCGAGAAATTCTGGCGGGCCGCTTCGTCCACGATCCGCAGTTCGTCGTCCGCGTCAACGGAGTATCGGTCGCGTTGGCCGACCAGACGGGCCTCATCGAAAAGCAGGACTTGCAGATCCCCGGTTGCCCGCCGGCCGAGGCCTTCGTCGTCGACACGACGCGGACGGCCAAATACACGCTCTATCAAGGCATCGCCTTCTGGGTGAATGGGCGCCTGGTTGGCGTCCCGAGCTGGGTGGTCGGCTCGGAGGCTGTGATCGATGGCCGCGCGCGCTTCGCCAAGCGCTTTTCGATCGTCATCAAGGCGGACGATGGCTGGCTGCCTGAGGTCGAGCAGGACTGGGTTCGCTTCAAGAGCGGCAAGAAGGTAGACGCCCTCTTTGAGGCCGCCCGCGACTATGCCAAGAAGGTATTCGCCCAGCTCTCCGCGACGCTGGTTGAGGAAAGCTCCGAAGAGGCCCTGGTCAAGAATCGCGAGGACTTCAAGGAGCTCTCGCCCTTGGGGCGAGCCGAGGTCGCCAGCTTCGCCCGCGATCTGGTCAAGGCCACGCCTACCGTCTCGCAGGACGTGCTGTCGGCCGCGGTTCAGGCGCTGATCAACATCGAGAAGGCCCGCGGCGGCGCGGCGCTGCTCGAAAAGCTCATCAAGCTCGACGAGTCGGACATCGAGGGGCTCGACCGCCTGCTGAGCCAGTGGACCGTCCGCGACGCTCTGTCGGTGCTCGACGAGATCGACCATCGCCTGGCGGTCATCGTGGCCATCGAAAAGCTCGCAGGCGATGAGGCGGCCGACGAGCTGCACACCTTGCACCCACTTGTGACGCAGGCCCGGTGGCTCTTCGGCCCCGAGTTCGACAGCAGCGAATATTCGTCGAACGTCAGCCTGCGCACGGCCGGCGAGAAGATCTTCAAGAAGCGGCTGTCCACCTACGCCTTCATCAACGCAAAACAGCGGCCCGACATCATGGCGCTGGCCGATGCGACCTGCTCAATCGTCGGCACAGAAGGTTTCGACGCGGCCGACCCTACCTTGACCCGCATTCAAAACGTCCTGATCATCGAGTTGAAGAAGGGCCGCTCCGCGATCGGCCGCGAGGAGATGAACCAGGGCAACGGCTACGTGCAGGACTTCCTAGGCAGCGGCGCGCTCGATGGCACGCCGATGTTCCGCGCGTTCGTCGTGGGCCACGAGATCACCGCGAAGACAACGCGCGAGATCGAACTCAAAGAAGAGGGCGTTCTGCGAGGCAGGGTGCAGGCCGTCACCTATGGCCAGCTAACGCGCTCGGCCCACCAGCGTCTATTCCGCCTAAAAGAGCGGATCCCGGCCCGCTACGAGGACGTTTCGGGGGGCGGACTTGTCGGCCAAAGTGATGCAGGCCACATCGCAAGCAAATCTCGAGCTCCAGGTGCGGGCAAGGACTGAATAAAAGGTCTGCGAGGCTAAACGGATGGAAGCGGGCTGGGTGTTTCCCGTTTGACCCTTGTTTTTAAGGGAGGCTTCGCTTGCAGGCTGTCATGGCCGTCGAACTTCAAGGTGACGCCTCCACTTGGAGAGACCTCTGCAGACATTGATCAAGGCCAACTTCACCCCGCTGCTCGGCATCCGCTTCCTGGCCACCGAATACTCCATAGGCAACACCCGCGCGGGCCGCATCGACTCCCTGGGCCTGGACGAGAACAACTGCTCGGTGATACTGGAATACGAGCGTTCGTTCGGCGAGAACATCATCAGTCAGGGCCTGTTCTACCTGGACTTGCTGATGGACCAGCAGGCCTAGTTCAAGATGCTCGTGATGGACAAGCTGGACAAGCCAGCGGCCGATGCCATCGACTGGACGGCACCGCGGCTGGTGTGCATCGCAGCCGGCTTTACCAAGTACGACGGCCACGCGGTGCAGCAGATGAATCCCAATATTGCCGCACACCGCTGTGGGAAGCGTCTGGTGGTAAACCGGCAGCGCGAGGGAAGGAGGCGACCACCGTGGATGGTGTGTCGGTACGGGCCCTGCCGGCGGCACCTCCCTCCCACCGGCACCGACGGCTCGATCCGCGACGTGGTCGAGACCGGCGCCAAGACCGTGCTCTGACGCGCGGCCAGGTCGCGCAGGGCAAGGTGGCGCGCTTCCAAGTGACGCTAAAGATCGGCTTCCGGCTCGAAGGCTGATCGCGGGGCGCCGCCCCGGGCCGTGTTGCAATGCCCCGGGGGTCCGTTGGCATCTGACGGATCGTCGCGTCGGCCCGATGCGCCGACAGTCCGCCGATGGGGATCGGCATGCAGGGTCGACATCGTGTCGATTCGGGCCGAGGCCTTCACCAAAGGGCTCCAGGCCTACTGGACCGGCTGCTGTCGCGTGCGTAGAAGGGCGAGGTGAACCCGGCCTATCTGGCGACGCACCGCTTCTCGCTTGAGGGCCGGCGCGGAACCGGGCCCGGTCGCGCAGCGCCGCGCATGAAGTGGCAACCTTGGAGAGTGCGGTGTACCCTGCCCAGCACCCCCACTCCCGTAGGAGTCCCACCCACCATGACCCACCACGTCTACAAACTCGTCGAAGTCGTCGGCACCTCCCCCACCGGCACCGACGACGCGATCCGCAACGCGGTCGAGACCGCGGCCAAGACCATCCGCCACATCGACTGGTTCGAGGTGCTGGAAACCCGCGGCCACGTCGTCAATGGCCAGGTGGCGCACTTCCAGGTGACGCTGAAGATCGGGTTCCGGCTCGAGGACTGACGGGCCCGAGTCCGCTGCGGATCGGCGGTGGCGCCCGGTCGCTGCCGCGGGCGTCAGGTCGCCGCAGTCTCCCGCTCGAACACCACCGCCTGCGCCCCTTCCCACAGCACCTTGACGCCCAGCGCGCGCAGGTGCTCGCGGCCCTCGACGATGGTCAGGAAGTGGTTGCCGGCCAGCGGACCCATCTTGCTGGCGAAGGAGCAGGCGCCGTAGGCCAGGATGATCTCGGTCTCGCTGTAGCCGCCGGGGTAGAACAGCACGTCGCCGACCGACGGGTGGCGGGTGTGGTTCTCGAAGCCCACCGGCACGCCGTCGTTCTCCAGCCTGAAGTCGCCCAGCGGCACCCAGCAGCCCTCGCCGCTCCAGCGCACGTGGATGAGCTTCTGGCGGTAGGGCAGCAGTTTCAGGAAGGCGGCCACCGTGGCCGGGGCGTCGGGATGGGTCTCGGCGACGAAGCGGTGGCCGGCGGCGTGCAGGACGATCCGGGTCATGGGGGTCATGGGGGTCAGGAACCGGGCTGGCCGATCCACTTGGTGACGGTGGGGGGGCTGCCAGGCCTCGAGGGCGTCCAGCAGCGCCGGCGCCTGCGGCGCCACGACCAGCATGTCGCGGTGCTGCGGCTTGAGGAAACCTTCGTCGACGCAGCGGTCGAGCATGGCGCGCATGGGGTCGAAGAAGCCGCGCACGTTGAGCGCGCCGCAGGCCTTGGCCTGGTCGCCGAGCTGGGTCAGCGTCGCGGCCTCGAACAGTTCCTCCAGCGTGCCCAGGCCGCCCGGCAGCGCGACGAAGGCATCGGCCAGCTCGGCCATGCGGGCCTTGCGCAGGCGCATGTGGTCGACCACCTCGTGCCGGCTCAGACCCGGGTGCAGGTGGCCGCGTTCGTGAAGCCGACGGTTGATGACGCCGATCACGGTGCCGCCCTCGGCCAGCGCCGCGTCGGCGAGCAGGCCCATCAGGCCCATGTGCGTGCCGCCGTAGACCAGGCGCAGGCCGCGGCGTGCGACCTCGCGGCCGAGCGCCTGCGCCGCCTGCGCGTACTCGGGCGAGCCGCCGAAGTTGGAGCCGCAGAAGACGGCGACGCTCTGCAACGCCGTCATGCCAGCACGATCTCGTTCCTGCGCTGGGTCCAGCCGGTCAGCCGGCCTTCGGCCCAGGCGCACACCGCGTAGAGCAGCACGCCCAGCACGGCCAGGATGACCAGCCCGGCGAAGACCAGCGCGACGTCGAAGTTGCCGCTGGCGATCATCATGACGTTGCCGATGCCCTTGTTGGCCGCCACGGTCTCGCTCAGCACCGTGCCGACGAAGGCCAGCGTGATGGCGATCTTCAACGACGCGAAGAGGTAGGGCATGGCGCGCGGCAGGCCGACGTTCCACAGGATGTCGCGCTTGCTCGCGCCCAGCACCTTGAACACGTCCTCCAGCTCGGGCTCGGTGGTCGCCAGGCCGGTGGCGACGTTGACCACCACCGGGAAGACGCTGATGACCATCGACGTCAGGATGGCCGGCACGGTGCCGGCGCCGAACCACACCACGAAGATCGGCACCACCGCCACCTTCGGGATGCTGGAGAAGCCCACCAGCAGCGGATAGGCGACGTCGTAGGCCAGCCGGGACGAGCCGATCGCCATGCCGATCAGCACCCCGGCGGCGACGCCGAGCACGAAGCCGGCCAGCGTGGTGTAGAGCGTCTGCACCGTGTGCGGCCACAGCATCGGCCCCTTCTCCAGCAGCACCGCCACCACCTGGGTCGGCCGCGGCAGCACCAGGTCGGAGATGCCGGCGGCGCGGCAGGCCAGCTCCCACAGCAGGAAGAAGCCGACCAGCGCGGCGCTGGACAGCAGGCGCTGGCGCGCCTGGGGCGACAGGACGGCGGCCGCGCGGATCATGCGGCCTCCGTCGCGGCCGGTTCGGTGCGCGCTTCCGCGATGCGCATGCGCAGCCGCTGGACCAGGGCCGCGAACTCGGGCGCGTAGCTGGATTCCAGCGTGCGCGGCCGCGCGAACGGCACCGCGCGGTCCTCCAGGATGCGGCCCGGGCGGGCGCTCATCACGCAGATGCGGTTGGCCAGGTAGGCCGACTCCCGCAGGTCGTGGGTGATCAGCAGCACGGTGGGGCGCTGCGCCATCCACAGCGACTGCAGGATGGCCCACAGCTCCTCGCGGGTGAACTGGTCGAGCGCGCCGAAGGGCTCGTCGAGCAGCAGCAGTTGCGGCTCGTGGATCAGGGCGCGGCACAGCGACGCGCGCTGCAGCATGCCGCCGGACAGCTGCCACGGCCGCTTGTCGCCGAAGCCCTTCAGGCCCACCTGCGCGAGCAGCGCCTCGGCGCGGTCGGCGAACTCGCCGTGCTTGTGCTGCGCGTAGCGGCCGCGGAAGGGCTCGACGATCTTCAGCGGCACCATCACGTTCTCGCGGATGGTCAGCCACGGCAGCATCGTCGGGTTCTGGAAGGCGAGCCCGATGCGCGTCGCCTCCCGGCCGGCGGCGCCCTGCTCCCGCCCCGCCACGATCACGCCGCCCGAGCTCGCGTCGAGCAGCCCGGCCACCAGCTTGAGGATGGTGGACTTGCCGCAGCCGCTGGGGCCGACCAGCGCGACGAAGTCGCCCTGCTCGATGCGCAGGCTGGTGCGGTCCAGCGCCACCGTGCCGCCGCCGTAGCGCACGCTCACGTCCGACAGCTCGATCAGGGGTCGTGTCATCGGGTGTCCTTCATTCCATGCGCAGGAGGGCGGCCACCGGCCCGCCGCCGGGCGGGCCCTGGTGCTCGGCGCCGCCGGAGACGTACAGCCGCGTGCGGCCGACGACGGACGCCAGCACCGCCGCCACCGCCGCGCGGGCATGGCGGGTGGCGTGGATGTCCGAGTCGTTGAGCATGGTGTGGCGCGCGCCGCGCACCTGCCCGTCCGGGCTGGCCTCGGCCTTGGCCAGCAGGTTGACCAGGCGCTGCGAGATGGCGGCCGCGTCGCGCTCCGGGTCGAGGCCGAACGCCTCGCGGAAGAGCATGCGCACGCTCTGCGCATCGACGGCGTCGCGCATCACCGTGTGGGCGATGCGCAGCGCCGAGGCGCTGCCGACGGCCTCGCCCAGCACGATGACCAGGTTGCGCTCCAGCTCGATGCCGGCGGACACCGACGCACAGGCCGACCAGGGCGCCTCGGCGGCCAGCACCGAACGGTCGTCGACGTCGCCCGGCGCCACCTCGCCCAGCGCCAGCGCGACCCCGAGGGCCGACGCGCCGCGCGAATGGCCCATCGACGCGTAGGGGTCGGGGGTGACGACCGACTGGCCGCGCGAGGCCGCCTCGGCCACCTTGGCGTCGGTCAGCAGCGGGCACTTGACCTGCACGAAATGGACGTCGTCGGTGCCGGCGATGCCGGCCTCCCGGATGGCGGCCTGCACCGCCGCCGCCGTGGCCTCGATCTGCGCGCGCCGGCCGATCTCCTCCGGCCGGAAGTCGCGGGTCTGCGCCACGCCGATCACCAGCCGCTTCTCCCCGTGCGCCGGCGCCTGGGCGACGAAGCGCCGGGTGAGCACGGTGAAGTGCGGCGACAGCACCCCCTCCGTGCCGCCGGACATCACCAGCGCCACCCGCTGCTCGACGTCCTCGGGCCGGCAGCCCAGGCGCGGCGCCAGGAAGTGGCACCAGGCCATGGCCGCGAACTCGCGGGTGTGGTCGTTGACGCAGCCGTTGCCCTCGGTCTTGCCCATCACCGCGACGATGTCGCGAGGGTCGATCTCGCCCGCCTCGACCAGCGCCTGCACGCCGGACAGGTCCCCCGGCCCGCGGCAGGGCACGCACCACGCACCGGCCTGCTGCGCGCTCATTCGGCGACGTCCGACAGGGGCGTGGCGGTGCGCGGCACGCCGGGCGGGGTCTGCAGCACCGCGCCGATGAAGTGCTCGGTGTGGCGCGGCTGCGGCGTCGGCATGCGCTGCACGCCCTTGACCGACCGGCCCCAGCCGGCCGCCTCGGTGACCAGCTGGCCGTCGCGCATGACGAAGCGCCCGCGCACCAGGGTGTGCAGCGGGTAGCCCTGCACCGCGCGCCCGTTCCAGGGCGAGATCTTGCTGATGGACTGCAGCCGGTTCTGCGACAGCACGCCGCGGCGCTGCAGGTCGACGATCGCGATGTCGGCGTGCGCGCCGGGCGCGATCACGCCCTTGGTGCCGTACAGGCCCCAGGCCTTGGCGGGCGCCACCGCGCTCCAGCGCACGTAGTCCATCAGGCTGGCGCGTCCACGGTTGACCTCGGTGAGCATGAGCGGCATCTGCGTCTCGACGCCGGGGAAGCCGCAGTCGCAGGCCCAGATGTCGGCGCGGGTCTTCTCTTCCGGCGCATGGGGTGCGTGGTCGGTGGCGATCATGTCGATCGTGCCGTCCATCAGCGCGTCCCACAGCGGCTGGTTGTGGCGCGCCTCGCGGATCGGCGGGTTCAGCCGCATCACGCCGCCGAGCCGGAGCATGTGGTCGGTGTTGAGCAGCAGGTACTGCGGGCAGGTCTCCACCGTCACGTCGACGCCGCGCCGCTTGGCGTCGCGCAGCAGGTACAGCGAATCGGCCGCGCTGTGGTGGGCGATGTGCAGCCGCGCGCCGGTCCATTCGGCGAGGATGATCACGCGGGCGATGGCCTCGATCTCTGCGACGGCCGGCCGCGCGGCCAGGTGCGCCAGCGCATCCTTGCGGCCGGCGGCCTTCAGGTGGCGCTCGCGGCGCTGCAGGATGGAGGAGTTCTCGGCGTGCACCACCGTGCGGATGCCCAGCGGCGCCAGCGTCTCGAAGCCTTCGAGCAGGGCGCCGTCGCTGGGCGCGGGCAGGTTGCCGAAGGTGTTGCCGACGAAGGCCTTGAAGCTGGTCACACCGCCTTCGAGCAGTTCCTCCAGCCGGTCCACCGTGTCGTCGCCGAACAGGCCGTGGATGCCGAAGTCCACGTACGACGACTGCGCCGCCTTCTGCTTCAGGCGCAGCGCCTCCAGCGTGCCGGTCGGCGGGTTGGTGTTGGGCATCTCGAAGATCGTCGTCACCCCGCCGCAGGCCGCGGCGGCCGAGCCGGTCTTCCAGGTCTCCTTGTGCGGGTAACCCGGGTCGCGGAAGTGGACGTGGCTGTCGATGGCCCCGGGCAGCAGGTACAGGCCGTCGGCGCGCAACTCCTGCGCGGCCGGCGGCATCAGGTCGTCGTGGCCGACGGCCACGATCTGCTCGCCGGCGATGGCCACCGCGGCGGGCACGATGCGGTCGGGCGACACCACCTGGGCGCCGCGGATGACGAGGTCGACGGAATTCATCTGCCGGCCCTCACAGCGATGCCCAGCCGCCGTCGACCGCGAGGTCGGCGCCGGTGATCTGCCGCGCCCGGTCGCTGGCCAGGAACAGGCAGGCGTCGGCCACGTCCTCGTCCCGCGAGACGCGGCGCAGCGCGTAGTCGGCCGCATGCCGCTGCATCGCCTCCTCCAGCGTGATGCCGAGCTTGCGCGCCATGTCGGCGCACACCTTCTCGCGGAAGCGCGGGCCGTCCACCATGCCGGGGGCGACGCAGTTGACGTTGACGTTGTGGGGACCGGCCTCCAGGGCGAAGCTCTTGGTGATGCCGCGCAGGCCCCACTTCGACGCCGAATAGGCCATGCGCCCGGCGCGCCCGCGCAGGCCGAAGGTGCCGCCGACGTTGACCACCTTGCCGGCGCGCTGCTCGATCATGGCCGGCAGCACGGCGCGCATGGTGTTGAAGCAGCCCTTCATGTTGAGCTCGACGATCTCGTCGAACTCCTCCGGCGTCGTCTCCCAGCCGGTCTTGCCGATGGGGCCCGAGCCGCCGGCCACGTTGACCAGCACGTCGATGCGGCCGAAGGCCTCGCGCGTGGCCTGGGCCAGCGCGGCCGTCTGCCGGCTGTCGGTGAGGTCGCAGCGCACCACGATGGCGTCGACGCCCAGGGCGCGCGCTTCGGCGGCGACCGGCTCGATGGCGGCGACGTCGCGCCCGGCCAGCGCCAGCTTCGCGCCCTCGGCGGCGAAGGCCAGCGTCACCGCCCGGCCCATGCCCTTGGCGGGGCCGGTGATGATCACCACCTTGTCTTTCAGTCTCAGGTCCATGGCAACGGCTTTCGCACGGAAGGAGGGGAAGGCTCAGAACAGCTTGGACGGCCGTTCGTCGCGCGGGGGCAGGAAGCTGCGGTCGAAGACCTCCGCGGGCAGCGGCGTGCGGGGCAGCTCGTTGGCCTCGACGACGATGCCGATCGCGCGCTTGAGCCGCTCGTCGTCGACGTCGCCCAGCCCGAGGCGCGCCACCTCGGCATGGCTCATGTCGTTGCGCAGCGTGGCCTGCAGCTTGTCGCGCTCGAGCTCGCGCTTGAGCAGCGGTTCGCGCCGGAGCACCGCGTCGATGCCCGCCGCGGGGTCGGCCAGCACGTCCTTGATGGCGCGGTTGAGCGCCCTGACGAAGCCGCGCACCGCCTGCGGGTTGTCCTTGACGAAGCTGCGCGAGAAGAAGACGGCGTTGGCGTACAGGTCCATGCCGTGGTCGCCGTAGCGGATGAAGCGAAGGTCCTTCGCCGCATCGAGCCCGACGCCACGGGCGCCGAAGGTGATCGTCGTCACGTAGCCGAAGGCGCCGTCGACCTGGCCGCGCAACAGCATCTGCTCGCGCAGGTTCGGCGCCATGTTGGTGATGTTCACCTTCGAGGCGTCGACCTTCGCGAGGCGGGCGAAGGCGGGGAAGAGCTTGAGCGCCGCGTCGTTGGCGGGGCCGCCGAGGGTCTTGCCTTCGAGGTCCTTCGGCGTGCGGATCGGGCTGTCCTGCTTGACCACCACGGTGAAGGGCGGCGTGTTGTAGACCATGTACACCGCCACCGGCGCATCGGCCGGCCGCTTCGCCGCCAGGTCGATGACGGCGTTGAGGTCGCCGAAGCCGGCCTGGTAGGCGCCCGAGGCCACCTTCGGGATCGAGGCCGACGAGCCCTCGCCCTGGTCGATCTCCACCTCCAGGCCCTCGGCCTTGAAGTAGCCCTTGTCCTGCGCCAGGAAGTACCAGGCCTGCGGGCCTTCGTACTTCCAGTTCAGCACCATCTTGATGCGGGTCTGCGCGCCGGCGGCGGCGCCCAGCAGGGCCAGCGACAGGCCGAGCGCCGCGGCACGCAGCGTCTTGGATGCGAAGTTCATGGGGGGGTCTCCCTCTCGACGGTGGATGGGGTGGCGGTGCGTCGGCGCCCGCCTGCGGGACGGCCCGGCCGACCGGCCAGCGACGCCAGCAGGCTCGCTGAGGTCGCGGTGAAGCCGTGCAACTGCTCCACGATGAAGTGGATGGCCTTGCTCACGTAGGCCGGCGAGACGGTGCTGCAGGCATCGGTCAGCAGCACGCAGTCGTAGCCGAGGAAGCTGGCGTCCTGCAGCGTCGAGAACACGCAGCGGTCGGTGTTGACGCCGGCGAACAGCAGGGTGGTGACGCTCTGCTGCCGCAGCAGGCTGTCGAGCTCGTTGTCCCAGAAGCCGCTGAGCCGGTGCTTGTGCACGGTGATGTCGCCGGGCGCGGGCGTGAGCTCCTCGACCACCTGGGCGCCCCAGTCGCCCGCCACCAGGGCCCGGCCGTGGTCGCGCGGCGAGCGCTCGGCATAGCCCACGCCCTCGGCGCTGCGCTTGCCCTTGAACTGGACCGTCGGGCTGAGGTTGAGCCGGTCGGCCCGCACGCCCCAGTTCAGCCACACCACCTGCCCACCGGCCCGGCGCCAGGCCGGCAGCAGCGCCGAGAGGACGGGGATCGGCCGGCGCGTGCGCCGCAGGTCGGCGCCCTTCTGGCCGAACCAGCCGTCGCGGTGGCAGAAGTCGTTCTGCATGTCGACGACGAGGAGCGCGCTGCGCCGCAGGTCGATCTCCACCGGCTGCGGGCTGGCGGCGAGCGGCACCGGCTTCGGCGCCGGACCGCGACGCACCAGGCTGACCGTCGCGCCGTCCAGGACCCAGCAGTGGTGGGCGGACGGCCCGAAGGCCACCCCATGCGACCCGGCGTGTCCGTTTTTGGGGCGCGGCGGCGACGGGGCTCGGCTCATGCCCGCCATCACGCAGGGTCCGTGCCGGAAACCGTTGCTCTGCACTACCGAATCGCGTAACGTGCGTTGCCGAAAGGGCAACGGTCAACACGACCGCCGGGTTGCCGCGAGATGAACCACCTGCGCCTGCTTCGCTACGTCGACGAGGTCGCCCGCTGCGGCTCCATCCGCCAGGCGGCGGAGCGGCTGCACGTGGCGGCCTCGGCCGTGAACCGGCGCATCCAGGACATCGAGGACGAGCTCGGCACGCCGCTGTTCGAGCGCCTGCCGCGCGGCATGCGCCCGACGCCCGCGGGCGAGCTGTTCATCCGCTACATCCGCGACCGGGCGTCGCAGCTCGACGAGGTGCGCTCGCAGATCGAGGAGCTGCAGGGCCTGCGGCGCGGGCGCGTCCGCATGGTGGGCAGCCAGGCGCTGGCGCCGTCGTTCCTCGGCGAGGCGGTGGCCCGCTTCCGCGCCGACCATCCGCTGGTGGACTTCCAGGTCGACATCGGCGACCACCTGCAGGCGCTGCACCGGCTGCGCCACTTCGAGGCCGACCTGGCGCTGGTGTTCAACCTCGCGCCCGAGGCCGATGTCGAGGTGCTGGGCCAGGCCGAGCAGCGCCTGCTGTGCCTGATGCACCGCAGCCACCCGCTGGCCAAGCGGCCGGGCGGGTTGCGGCTGCGCGAGTGCGCGGAGCACCCGGTCGTGCTGCCCAACCCCGAGATCGGCGGGCGGCAGCTGCTCGACCGCTTCCTGCTGCGCGCCCCGGTGAAGCTGCGGCCGGTGATCGAGAGCAACAGCTTCGAGTTCCTGCGCAGCTGCCTGCGCCACCAGCAGGCGCTGACGTTCCAGATCGCGATCGGTGCCGTCACCGAGGGAGGGGAGCTGGTGGCCAAGGAAGTCGAGGACCGCGGCTTTCCGCGGGGCCAGCTGGTGCTGGCCTGCCTGCACGGGCGGCAGCTGCCGGTGGTGGCACAGGCCTTCGCCCAGCACCTGCTGGCGCGGATGCACGAGGCGCCGGCCTGAGCCGACGCCGCCCGCTCAGACGATCACGCCGCCGTCGACGACGATCTCCTGGCCGGTGATGTTGCGGCCGCCCTCGCCGACGAGGAAGCGCACCGTGGCCACCACGTCGGCCGTCTCGTTGGTGCGGTTGAGCGCCATGCCGAGCGACGCGGTGTAGCGCTCGCGCACCACCTCCTCGCTGACGCCCTGTTCGAGCGCCTGCGCCGCCCAGCGGTCGCGCATGCGCTCGACCGCGATGGCACCGGGCGCCACCACGTTGGCGGTCACGCCGTGGGCGCCCACCTCCAGCGCGGCGCTGCGGGTCAGCCCGCGCAGCGCCCACTTGGACGACGCGTAGCCGGCGCGGCCGGCGCGGCCGCGCATGCCGTGCGTGCCGCCGATGTTGACCACCCGGCCACTGCCCTGGCGGCACATCACCGGCAGCAGCCGGGACATGGTGAGGAAGGGTCCGCGCAGGTTGGTCGCCATCACGGCATCGAAGTCGGCCGCCGACAGCTCGCCCACCTTGGGGCCCAGCGGGCCGGTGACGCCGGCGGCGTTGACCAGCACGTCGGCCCGGCCGCCGCTCCAGGCCAGGAAGACCTCGACGGCCGCCTCGATCGACTGCTCGTCGCTGACGTCGGCGGTCAGCACGCAGGCCCGCCGGCCGAGCGCACGGATGCGGCGCGCGGTCTCTTCCAGCGCGTCGGTGCGCCGGCCCAGCACGCCGATGTCGCAGCCGTCCTCGGCCAGGGCGATCGCGATGTCGCGGCCGGTGCCGCTGCTGGCGCCGGTGACCAGGGCCGCCGGGGAGGTGGGGGGCGTCCATGCTCATGCCGCCTCGTCGAAGAAGCGGGTGCGGGCCTTGGCCTGCGCCTTGTAGATCGAGCTGCCCGCCGGCGACGGGAAGGGCAGCTTGATGACGTTGGGCTCCACCCGCACCGCGCTGGTGGACGGGCCGCTGAGCAGCCGCGACTCGTACTCCGCCCAGTCCACCGGGTAGAACAGCGGGAAGGCGTCGCTGGCCGCGTATTCGAGGAACAGGATGCGCCGCTGGCGACCGGAGCGGTTGGCGCTGGAGCCGTGCAGCGTCATCGGGTGGTGCAGCGTGACGGAGCCGGCCGGCCCCTCCAGGCTCTGCGCGGTGGACAGGTCGATGCCCTGCGCCACCACGTCCACCGCGCCGACGAAGCCGAGCTGCGGATCGTGGTGGTCGTGCAGCGGGCCGCGGTGGCTGCCCGGCAGCACCTGCATGGCGCCGTTGTCCGCGCTCACGTCGTCGATCATCACCGAGGCCACGCAGGTCGACATGTTGGTGTGCGGCGCGAAGGCCCAGTCCTGGTGCCATTCCAGCGGCGTGCCGGCGCGTGCGGCCTTCATGTTGATCTTGCTGTGGTTCAGCCGCACGTTGGGCCCGCAGATGCGCTGCACCAGGGGAAAGATCGCCGGGTGCAGCGCCAGCTCGAAGTACAGCCGGTCGACCCGGTGCGGCTTCTTGATGCGCTGGACCAGCGGTGCCTGCCGGGTGTGGCCTTCTTCCAGGTCGAGCACCTGGTTGTCCTCGTCGAGCCCGGCCGCCTCGGCGGCGATGCGGTCGGTGGCGGCCTGCAGCGTCGCCACCTCGTCGGCGGACAGGGCGCCGGGGATCAACACGCAGCCCGTGTCGAGGTACTGCCGATGGAGCGCTTCGATGTTCATCAGAGGTCTGCTTCGCACAAGGGGTTGGAGGCGGCGTCGGTCACCAGGAGGTCGGTGACGACCATGTGCGCCTTGTGGTGGGTGATGCACAGCGGCAGGCCCGCCTGCCGTGCGGCCAGCTGCGCGGTCGCGCCGCACGCCCAGAAGACGGGCAGCTCGTCGTCGTGCAGCTGCGTCAGGCCGTGGCCGCCGTAGGACTGGGCCAGGTCGGCGATGCCGATCAGCGACGGGGTGCCGAGGTGCACCGGCTCGCCATGGAACAGCGGGTAGCGCTGCGAGACGGCGATGGCGCGGATGGCGTCGGCCGCGCGCAGCGCCCGCATGGACACCACCAGCGGCCCGCCGAACGGCCCGGCCGGGCGGGTGGGCACGCCGGTGACGTACATCGCCGAGACGTTGCCCTCCTCCAGGTGGCGCAGCCGCACGCCGTGCGCCTGCAGCACCGCCTCGAAGGAGAAGGAGCAGCCGAGCACGAAGGCGACCAGGTCGTCGCGCCACCGCGACGTGATGTCGCGCGGGGTGTCCACCGGCTCGCCGTCGACGAACACGGTGTAGCCGCCGACGTCGGTGCGCAGGTCGAGGTCGCGGCCCAGCGCGGGGATGAAGGGCGACCCCGGCTCGCTGCGGCCGAGCAGCGGCAGCGCCCGCGGGTTGAGCGCGCAGTACTCGGCGAAGGCGTCGGCCTGGGCCGCCGGCACGATCATGAGGTTGCCCTGCACGTGGCGGCGCGCCAGCAGGTTGGTGAAGCCGCGGTGGCGGCCCTCGCGGATCGCCCGGCGCACGGCGGCCGGCGAGTCGGTGTCGAAGGGGGCGTCGGCCGCTGCGCTCATGGCGAGACGAACTGCACCGTCACGGTGAAGGTGTGCTCCGTGTTGCCGGCCCAGGCCTCGGCCGGCCAGGCCGGGTACTGCCCGCCCTTGACGATCGCCAGGGCCTGCTTGTCGAGGATCGGCGAGCCGGAGCTGCGCTCGAGTTCGGCGCTGCGCAGCGCGCCCTCGCGGGACAGCACGAAGCGCACGACGCTCGCGCCCTCCGGTCGCAGCCGCCGTGCGTCGCCCGACGTCGGGTACTCGGTGATGCTCCGGATGTGGGCGCGCAGCCGGCCGACATAACCGGTCTCGACGTTGGCCGCGTTGACCGGCGGCGGTGCGGGGGCCGGCGGCACCGGCGCCGGCGCCGGCGCTGCGGGCGTGGCCACGGGCGCGGGCGGCGGCGGGACCGGCGCCGGCGGCGCAGGGGCCGGCACGGGGACGGGTGCCGGGGCGGGCGACGGGCTGGGCACGGGCGCCGGCGCCGGGGCCACCGGCCGTGGCGGCGTGGCCACCGGCCGGGGCGGCGGCGGCGGTGGTGGTGGCGGAGGGGGCGCCGGCGTCGGGGCCGGTGGCGGCTCCTCGGCCTGCAGGGTCACCGTCGTCGTCTCCTCCGGCGGCGGCGGGCTGCGCTCGAGCTGCGGCAGGGGCGCCAGCGCCAACACCAGCACCGCGGCGGCGGTGGCCGCCAAGGCGATGCCGTGCGAGGCACGCTCGGCGGGGTCGCGGAAGGTCACGGCGTGGTCCAAGGCGGTCGGTCCTGCAACGCTCAGGACTGCTGCCGGGTCACGATCGAGGCGGCGGGCATGCCGGCGGCCTTCAGCTGGTCGAGCAGCGCGACCAGGGTCTGCAGGTTGGCGCTGCCGTCGCCGGCGATGATGACCTTGGCCTGCCGGCTGCCGGCGACGGCCTTGAGCCGGGCCGCGACCTGCGCCATCGGCGTGGACTGGCCGTCGACGTAGACGGCGCCGTCACGGTCCACCGTGAGCGTGATCCGCACCGGCTCGTCCTTCAACCGCTCCGGCTGGGCGGAGCCGGGCAGGCTCACCTTCAGCCCCAGCGCCGGCAGCACGTTGGTGCTGATGAGCACGAAGAACACCAGCAGGAACATCATCACGTCGATCATCGGGATGATCTCGATGCGGGCCTTGCGCTCCCTGCGCTGCGGGAAGGTTCTCATCGCGGGGCCTTCAGTGGGTGGTCTCGAGCAGGAAGCTCTTGAAGTCCTCGGTGATGCACTCGCCCAGGCGGTGCAGCACGTTGTGGCCGAGCAGCCCGTACAGCGCGGTGCCGATGCCGATGGCGGTGGCGAAGAGCGCGGAGCCGATGCCGCGGCTGACGGCCCCCGGGTCGGACACGCCGCCCGCCGACAGCGCCTGGAACGTGTCCATGATGCCGAGGATGGTGCCCAGCAGGCCGAGCAGCGGCGCGGCGGTGACGATGGTGTCGAGGATCCACAGCCCGCGGTTGATGCTGCCGTCCACCCGCAGGAAGAGCGCGCTCGACAGGTCCTCGATGCGGCTGCGGCTGACCTTGCCCTTGCGCTGCACGTCCACGTACTCCTGCATCGACCGCGTGAGCACGTCGCGGCCCGCCGGCAGTTCGGGCAGCGGCGAGGTGGCGTCCACCGCCACCGCGGTGGCGATGGACTTGGCGATGCGGCCGCGCCGGCGCGCCAGGTGCACGTAGTACACCAGCCGCTCGAGGATCACGAAGGTGAGGATGGCGACCGATGCGTAGAGCAGGTTGATCGTCGCCGCGTGCAGGAAGTCCTGGCTCATGGGGAGTCCTCGTTCAGAAGCCCACTGCGAAGGTCAGCATCGCCGTGAAGGGGTTGGCCACCAGGTAGGTGGGCTGGCCGGCGGCGAGGGTGGTGCCGTTGACACCGGTGGTCGCCACCGCGTTGGTGGTCGGGCTGTTGACACCCGACAGGTACTTGCGGTTGCCGATGTTCAGCAGGTTCAGCCGCAGCTCGGGCTTGGTGAAGCGGGACGACGAGTCGACCTGGAAGCGGTAGCCCAGTGCGACGTCCACCACCGTGTAGCTGGGAATCTCCTGGTCGTTCATGAAGGTGCTGAACTGCTTGCCGACGTACTTCACGCCCACGTTGCCGAAGAAGGTGCCGTCGTCGTAGTCCACCGCCAGCGCGCCCTGCATGCGCGGCGCGCGCACCGCCTGCTTGCCGATGGTCGGCAGCAGGTCGGTGCCGACCGGGATGTTCGATTCGATGCGCGTGCGCAGCAGCTCGAACGAGGCGTAGGGCCGGAAGTTCTTGTAGGGGCGCAGGCCGGCCTCGAAGTCGACGCCGTAGGCCTTCTGCTTGCCGCCGTTGATCGGCTGCGTCACGCAGCCGGTGCCGTTGGCGTCGCACGCCAGGGCCGAGATCTGGCGGTTCTCGAACTGGTAGTGGAAGAAGGAGCTGGACAGGCTGACCAGCCGGCCCTGGTAGCGGTAGCCGGCCTCCAGCACCGTGGACTTCTCGGGCGCCTGCTCGGGGTTCTGCCGTGTGGTCAGCGCGCCGGTGGCGGCGTTGTAGCGCGGGTAGAGCGCGCCGGCGGGCAGGATGCGGAAGCCCCGCGTCGCGGTGGCGAACACCGACTGCACGTCGTCGAGCTTGTAGCGCACCGCGACCGCCGGGATGGTCGGGTTGTTCTGCGCCTCGGTGCGCAGCACGTCGCTCGGCACGCGGTTCAGGCCCACCCGCTCCAGCCACAGCTGCTTGACCCCGACGTCCACCGCGAGCCGGTCGTCCATCAGGCTGATCGTGTCGCCGACGAAGACCGAATAGAAGTTGTCGCGGGTGTCCTGGTTCCACTGGTTCACCACCTGGCCGGCGGGCGTGGTGATGAGGCCGCTGCGGCCGTCGACGTCCACCGGCGTGCCGTCGGCGTTGAGGCGGCTGTAGGGCCGGTACAGCTGGTCGCGCGAATGCTGCACCCAGAAGCCGCTGACCAGCGTGTGGTTGCGCCACTGGTACGTGCCCTTGGCGGTCAGGCCCGTGCGGATGTTCTTCTCGATGATCGGGTTGTAGAAGCTGACGTTGGTGTCGGTGGTGGTGCCGTTGCCGTTGAGGTCCACGGCCAGGCGCTGGTTGCCGAAGGCCACCGAGCTTTCGTTCAACGTGCCGGCCGATCCCGAGCCGCCGTAGCCGTAGAACAGGTAGGGCGTGACGTTCAACGTCAGCTTCTCGCTGACGCGCAGCTCGGTCGGTGCCGAGGCCAGCACGTTCTGCCACGGGTTCTGCAGCTGGCGGTAGTAGTTCAGGCTGCCGGGGGTGTAGGTGGCGTCGAAGTTGGTCGCCGCGCCGTCCGGTCCGCCGGCGTTCCACTGCGCCAGCGTCGGGTTGCGGTAGACGTCGCGCATGATCTTCGAATAGGTCAGCGCGAGCTTGGTGCGGCTGCCGCCGCCCCATTCCTGCACGGCACCGAGGGCCAGGTGCTGCTTGCGGTCGCGGCCGACGCCGCGGAAGTGGTTGGCCTCGATCTGCGACAGCGAGCCGAAGGCGCGCAGGCCGAGCTGGCCGATCTCGCCCGTTTCGCCGCGCACGAAGAAGCGCGTGGCGTTGTTCGACCCGCGCGACAGGGTGATCAGGCCGCCGGGTGTCTTCGACGGGGTGTGCAGGTAGATGTCGACGATGCCGCCGGTGGCGGTGACGTTGGGCGAGGTGAGGTCGGCCGAGCCCTGGTTGAGGGTGACGACGTCGGTGTTCTCGGTGTCGATGTACTGGCCGGGGAACACCGACCAGTTGGAGGCCACGCTCATCGGCATGCCCTCGAAGTTGAAGCCGAGCTGGCCGCCGTCGAGGCCGCGCACCGACAGCACGCCGGGGCTCAGGCCCCAGGCGTCGCTGGGCGCGGCGTTCGCGCCGGGCGAGTACTTGAGCAGCTGGAAGATGTCCGCCGAGGCCTGCTGCTTCTGGATGAAGTCGCGGGTCACCGAGCTCTTCGCCTTGGGCACGTTCTCGTCGACCATCAGGCCGCCGCCGATCTCCTTGCGCGTCACGCCGGTGGCCGAAGGCGTGTCCTTCGGGTTGGCGTTGGAGGCACCCGAGGCGCTGACACGGCCGATGTCCGTCTTCTCGCGGTTCGTGGTGTCGGCGGTCTGCGCCACCGCCGAGGCGGCGGCGGCGGCCAGGCAGGTGACGACGAATTGGTGCTTCATGAGCGGCCCTCGGTGCGGTGGTGATGGTGTGGACGACAAGCGACGATTCAATTTAGCGAGGGGTCCGCGCGCCGCGAATTGCTTTTTTCGTCGCCGGTCGTTGCGGGGACCGCTACGTGCGGGCGGGTGCCCCGGGCATGGCGTCGATCCATCGGGGCCGATGCACTTTCGCGTGGTGGTCGACGCGAAATCGGCAACGCCGTCGGCGCGCGTGCGGCCCGTGCGGCGTGGTCAGGTGGCCTGGATCCACAGGCCCTTGACGTGCAGGTACTCGTCCAGGTGCTGCAGGCCCGACTCGCGTCCGTAGCCGCTGAGCTTGACGCCGCCGAAGGGCATCGACGGGTCCATCTGGTTGTAGCAGTTGACCCAGACGGAGCCGGCCTGCAGCCGCCGCGCGATGGCATGCGCGCGGCCGACGTCGCGCGTCCACACGCCGGCACCCAGGCCATAGGGCGAGGCGTTGGCGCGCCGCACCACCTCGTCGAGGTCGTCGAAGGGCATCACCGCGGCGACCGGTCCGAAGATCTCCTCGCGGGCGATGCGCATCGGGTCGTGCACGTCGGCGAACACCGTCGGCGCGACGAAGTGGCCATGCCGGTGCGCGGGGCCCGTGAGCCGCTCGCCGCCGGCCACCAGCCGGGCGCGTTCGTCGCGGGCGCCGGCCATGTAGTCGAGCACCTTCTGCATCTGTGGCCCTGACACCAGCGGCCCGATGTCGGTGACCGGGTCGAGGCCGTCGCCGACGTGCAGCGACCGTGCGACCTCGGCCATCGCGTCGACCACCGCGTCGTGGATGCGCCGCTGCACGTAGACCCGGGTGCCGGCGCTGCAGATCTGGCCGGCGTTGGCGAACACGCCCATGGCGGCCGCACGGGCGGCGGCGGCGATGTCGGCATCGTCGAACAGGATGTGCGGCGACTTGCCGCCCAGTTCCAGCGACAGCCGCTTCAGGTTGCCGGCGGAGGCGCGCACGATGGCCTGGCCGGTGGCCACCGAGCCGGTGAAGGACACCTTGTCGACGCCGGCGTGCGCCGCCAGCGCCGCGCCCGCGCCGCGGCCGAAACCGGTGACCACGTTGATCACGCCCTCCGGCACGCCGGCCTGCAGCGCCAGTTCGGCGAAGCGCAGGGGCGCCAGCGGTGCCTCTTCCGACGGCTTGAGCACCAGCGTGCAGCCGGTGGCCAGCACCGGCGCGACCTTGAAGACGGTCGCCCACAGCGGGCCGTTCCACGGAATGATCGAGCCGACGACGCCGACCGGCTCCTTCAGCGTGGCGGCGAACATGTCGCCGTTGAGCGATGTCTGGGCCGTCTGCCCGTACAGCGCCGTCGCCTGGCCGGCGAACCAGCGCAGCAGGCCGACCAGGTGGCGTCGGCTGCCGCGCGTGTGGCGCAGCGGCGCGCCCATGTCCAGCGTGTCCAGCCAGGCCAGTTCGTCGTGGTGCGCCTCCACCACGTCGGCCAGGCGCAGCAGCAGGGCCTGGCGTTCGTCGGGCTTGAAGCGCGACCAGGGGCCTTCGAACGCCGCCCGTGCCGCCTGCACCGCGGCGTCGACGTCGGCGGCGTCGCCCTCGGCCACCGCGGCCAGCCGGGCACCGCTGGCGGGGTTGTGGGTGTCGAAGGTCCTGCCGGAGGCGGCCGGCCGCCACTGCCCGCCGATGAGCAGGCGCTTGGGGGTGCCGCCCAGGAAGGGGTGCGGGGTGGCGGCGTCGATGTGCGGGCTCATGCGTGCGGGCTCGTGCGGTCGACGCTTCAGGCCGCCCTGGCCAGGCGGTCGAAGCCGCGCTCGAGGTCGCGGATCAGGTCGTCGGGGTCTTCCAGGCCGGCGTGCAGGCGAAGGCCGCGGCCGGCGTCGGTCCAGGGCCGTGCGCTTCTCAGCGTGCCGGGATAGGTGGGCACCACCAGGCTTTCGTAGCCGCCCCAGGAATAGCCCATCTGGAACAGCGACAGGTGGTCGAGCATGGCGGCGAACTGGCGGTCGCTGCAGGGCTTGAGCACCGCGCCGAACAGGCCGCTGGCGCCCTGGAAGTCGCGTCGCCAGATCGCGTGGCCGGGGTCGTCGGGCAGGGCGGGGTACATGACGCGCGACACCTCGGGCCGGGTCTGCAGCCAGCGCGCGATGGTGGTCGCCGTGGCCTGGTGCCGCGGCATGCGCACGCCGAGGGTGCGCAGGCCGCGCAGCGCCATGTAGACATCGTCCGGCCCGCCGCAGTAGCCGGAGCCCGAGGCCGTCTTCTTGACCGGGATGAAGGCCTGCTCGTTGCACACCGCGATGCCCAGCATCAGGTCGGAGTGGCCGGAGATGTACTTGGTGGCCGCGTGGATGGACACGTCCACCCCGTGCCGCAGCGGCTGGAAGCACAGCGGCGAGGCCCAGGTGTTGTCCATGATGGTCGTGATGCCGCGGGCCCGGGCCACGCGCGTGATGGCCGGCACGTCGGTCATCTCGAAGGTCAGCGAGCAGGGCGACTCCATGTAGATCACGCGGGTGCGCGGCCGCACCAGCGCCGCGATGCCCTCGCCCACCAGCGGGTCGTAGTAGGTGACCTCGACGCCGAACCGGGACAGGAACTCGTCGCAGAACTGGCGCACCGGGCCGTAGAGGCTGTCGACGATGAGCAGGTGGTCGCCGGCGGACAGGAAGGCGGTGAGCGCGGCGCAGATGGCGCCCAGCCCGCACGACGTCACCACCGCGCGGTAGCCGCCCTCGAGCTGGGTCACCGCGTCCTCCAGCGCGCGCGTGGTCGGCGTTCCTTCGCGGCCGTAGGTGAACTGCTCGAAAGCGCCGCCGGCGCGGTCGCGCCGGGTGTCCAGCAGGTGCTCCACCGAGCGGAAGATGAAGGTCGAGGCGTGGTAGACGGGCGGGTTGACCACGCCGTGGAAGGCCTCGGGGTCGCGGCCGAGGTGGACGAGCTGCGTGTCGGGCGCGAGGCCTGCGGTGTCGGTCATGGGCGCGGAGGGTGTGTTCGTCAGACCAGGGTGCCGGCGTCGACCACCAGGTCCTGGCCGGTGATGTGGCGCCCGCCTTCGCCGAGGAGGTGGACGACGGCCTGCGCCACGTCCTCCCCGGTGACCAGGCGGCCGAGCGCCGAGCGCGAGGTGAAGCGGCGCAGCACGTCGGCGTAGGGCACGCCCTCGCGCCGGGCCGACGCCTCGAACAGGCGCTGCAGCCGCGGCCCGGCGATGCCGCCCGGCGCGACGACGTTGGCGGTGACGTTGTGCGGACCCCCCTTCGAGGGCCGCCGACTTGACCAGCCCGCGCACCGCCCACTTGGACGCCGCGTACAGGCCGTGGTCGGCCACGCCCTTGTGGCCGTAGGTGCCGCCGATGACCACCACGCGGCCGTCGCGCTGGCGGATGAAGGTCGGCATCACCGCGCGCAGCGCCAGCAGCACGCCCAGCACGTTGGTGTCGAAGCAGGCGCGGTAGTCCTCGGTGCTGCCCTGCCACACCGGCTGGCGCGGGCTGCCGACGCCCGCGGCGCAGAGCAGGCCGTCGAGGCGGCCGAAGTGCGCCATCGCGGCCGCCGCGGCCGCGTCCATCGCCGCCGCGTCGGCCACGTCGGCCTGCAGCACCAGCGCGTCGCTGCCCGTGCTGCGCACCTCGGCCGCGACGCGGTCGCCGGCGGCGGTGTCGCGGCCGACGATGGCGACGTGGGCGCCCTCGCGGGCGAGTGCGAGGGCCAGCTCGGCCCCCAGTCCCTTGGTGGCGCCGGTGGCGAACACCACCTTGCCGAGCAGACGGTGCATGGTGCGCGGGTCCTGGGTCACAGGCTGGCGTGCTGCACGGCACGTTCCAGCGCGATGGTGAAGGTGTAGAAGAGGTAGGACAGCGTGGTGCCGGCGCCGACCGCCGCCCACATCAGCGCGAAGTGCTGGCGCGAGTGGGCGTCGAGGATCAGGCTGCCGAGGCCCGGGGCGCCGGACAGCCACTCGGCGAACATCGCGCACAGCACCGCCGAGGCGGAGGCGATGCGCAGGCCGGTGAACAGGTGCGTCAGCGCGCAGGGCACGCGCAGCTTCCACAGCGTCGGCCAGAAGCCGGCGCCGCAGCAGTGCATCAGCTCCAGCATGTGGCGGGTCGGCGCCTGCAGGCCCTTGCGCGCGGCCAGCATGATCTGGAAGAAGGACAGCAGCGCGACCATGCCGACGCCGTTCCAGCGCTCGCGGCCGAACAGCAGCACCAGCACCGGCGCGATGGCGATCATCGGCACCGTGCGCACCACCAGCACCAGCGGCATCAGCGCCGCGTCGAGCAGCGGCGAGGCCAGGAACAGCAGCGCCAGCAGCACCGCGACGACCGTCGCCGCGACCAGGCCGAGCAGCGTCGACTGCACCGTCAGCCCGGTGGCATGGCCGAGGACGCCGAGGTGCTCGGCGAAGGCCGCCGCCGCCTGGGCAGGGCGGGGCAGCAGGTAGTCCGGCACGCCGAAGGCGACGACCACCGCCTGCCACAGCAGCAGCAGCGCGCCGACCACCCCGGCGTAACCGGCCAGGCGCTGCGACGCCAGCGTGAGCGCGGCGCCGAGCCCGAGGCGCTGGACGAAGGAGCCCGTCATGTCGCCTGGCCCTCGGCCGGCGCGACGCGGTCGTAGCCGGCCAGCCGCTCGACCAGCGCGATGTAGCCGTAGGCCAGCATCGACACCGCGCAGGCGATGGCGACGGTGGCCCACAGCCGCTGCACCTGCAGGCCGAACATCGCGTTGAGCATGACCACGCCGAGCCCCGTCTCGGCGCCGTTCCATTCGCCGATGAGCGCGCCCAGCACCGCCAGCGGCGCGGCGATCTTCAGGCCGACGAACAGCAGCGGCACCGCGCTCGGCAGCGCCAGCAGGCGAAAGCGCTGCCAGGGGCTGGCGGCGATGACGGTGAACAGCTCCTGCTCGGCCGCGCGTGCCTCGCGCAGGCCCTGCACCACCGACGCCAGCAGCGGAAAGAAGCAGACCACCGCGGTGATGAGCACCCGCGTGCCCAGGCCCAGGCCGAGCCACACGCTGAGGATGGGCGCGATCGCGATCATCGGGATGCTGCCGAGCACGGCGCCGACGGTGAGCACCGGCGCCTCGGCGCGCGGCAGCGCATGGGCGAGGAAGCCGACCGCCAGTGCCGCCGCCAGCGCGGTGAACAGGCCGCAGCCGGCGACGAAGGCGGTGACGCCGAGCTGGCCGCGCAGCGAGGCCTGCTCCTGCACCAGCAGCCGCCCCACGTCGGACGGCCGCGGCAGCGTCGACGGCGCGGCACCGCTGCGGACCCAGGCCTCGACGACGACCAGCACCAGGGCCAGCGTGGCGAGGGGCAGCAGCCAGCGGCCGGCGGCGGCCGTCGCGCGGCGTTCAGGCATGGACCATCCCCGCTGCACCGTCGGCCACCGGCCGCGTCGGCGACGGGGGCTCGATCTCGTGGTCGAGGGCGTGCGGCAGCTGGCCGAACAGCGAACGCCGCACGCGCTCGACCGTGGCGTTGAAGCGCGGGTCGTCCAGGCTGGTCAGCCGGCGCGGGCGCGGCAGGTCCACCTCCACAGTCTCGATCAGCCGGCCCGGCCTGGCGGCGAAGACGAAGACGCGGTCGGCCATCAGCACCGCCTCCTCGATCGAATGGGTGACCATGAGCGCGGTGGTGCGTGTCTCGGCGCGGATGCGCAGCAGCTCGAAGTTCATGCGGTAGCGCATCACCTCGTCGAGCGCGCCGAAGGGTTCGTCGAGCAGCAGGATGGCCGGTGAGGCGACCAGCGCTCGCGCGATGGCGCAGCGCTGCTGCATGCCGCCCGACAGCTGCGACGGCCGCGCGTGTTCGTAGCCGGCCAGCCCGACCAGCCGCACCAGCTCTTCCGGCGAGCGCGCCGGCGGCGGCGCATGGCGGCCGAGCACCTCCAGCGGCAGGCGCACGTTGTCGAGCACGCTGCGCCAGGGCAGCAGCGTCGCTTCCTGGAAGACGAAGCCGATGCGGTGGTCGCGCCGCGCCTGCTGGGGCGGCGCGCCGTCGACCGTGATGCGGCCGGCGGTGGGCGGGAACACGTCGGCCACCATGCGCAGCAGCGTCGACTTGCCGCAGCCCGACGGCCCGATGAGCGCGCCGAACTGGCCCGGCGCGAGCGACAGGCTCACCTGCGACAGCGCGCTGACATGGCGGCCTTCGAGCGCGAAGGACTTGGACACCTCGTGGAGGGACAGACCGGACATCGGGCGGTGGTCGTGGTGCGTCGCGGCGCGGCGCGTGGGCGAAGGAGAACGAAGCGGGTGCAACGGCCTGCAGACTAGAAGGGCCGGCGCCCGCCCGGGGTGCTGTTTGTGCGCCGTCGCGGTTCGCGAATCGCACCGCCGGCGCCGGGCCGGGGCGCTAGGCCGCGGCCGGCGCCTGCGCGGCGCGCACGATGTCCTGGGTGACGAAGGCGGCGACGTCGAGCCGGGCGTCGGCCGGCACGCTGCCCGCCTGCCGCCCCATGGCGATGGCGCGCTCGAAGACGGCGGGTTCCAGCCACAGCAGGCCGTGCGCCTTGGCGTCGGCGGTGACGATGTAGTCGCGCATCATCCGCGCCTGTGCCACCTGCTCGGCCAGGTCGGTGCCCGGCGGCGCATGGCGGCGCACCACCATCTCGGCGGCCGCCACCGGATGGGCCAGCACCCACGACCAGCCGCGGATCAGCGCCCGCGTGTAGCGCACGAGGACGTCGCGGTGCGCCGCCAGCGTGTCGCGGCGGGCGATCAGCAACTGGCCGTAACCGGGCACGCCGAGGTCGGAGACGTGCAGCCAGTGCGGCTCGAAGCCGATGCGCCGCAGGGCCGGCACCGCGGTGGTGGACCAGCTGTAGTAGCCGTCGACCTGGCCCGACGCCAGCAGCGACGGGTCGCTGCCCACCGGCACCAGCCGCACCTGCGCCGGGTCGATGCCGGCGGCGCGGATCAGCGGCTGCAGCTGCGCCCGCACGCTGTTGGGCACGCCCAGCGTCTTGCCGACCATGTCCTGCAACGACCGGATGGGGCGCGACGCCGGGCTGATGATGGCGCCGGGGTCGCGCTGCATCACCGCGGCGAAGGCCACCAGCGGCTGGCCGCGCAGCGCGCCGTCGATCATGCCGGCGACGTTGCTCTCGCTGACCAGCGCGCGGCCGCTGGCCACCAGCGTGCGGTAGTCGGTGCCGGGCCCGCCGGCGACGTAGCGCACGTCCAGGCCTTCCTCGGCGAGGAAGCCGCGGTCGAGCGCGGCCAGGTAGCCGCCGAACTGGATGCCCTTCACCCAGCCGAGCTGGTGGTCGAATGTCATGCGCTGGCCGTGGGAAGCATCGGGTCGGTGGGGCGCCAGCAGGGGCAGGCCGAGCGCGCCCAGCCCGGCCAGCGGCAACGTGCCGAGCACGCCGAGGGCGGCACGTCGTCCGGGCCGCGGCAGTGTCTGCAGGGACGTGGCGGGCATGTCGCCATCGTGCATCGGAAGCGCGGCCGCGGCGCATCCGGCACGTAGCCGTTTGCGCAAAGGCGCATGACGCAAACGGCACCCCGGCGCCGGCGCATCGTCGCTACCGTCCTGGTCCTGTGGCCCGCCTGGCGGCCGAACGGGACCGAACGCAATGAGTCGCAGCACCGCGGGTGTCGAAGACCGCATCCTGGCCAAGCAGGTCGACCTGGCCGAGATTCCCATCATCGACTTCGCGCCCTTCCGCCAGGGCGGCGAGGCGGGCCGGCGGGCGGTGGCCGAGGCCATCGCCGAGGCCTGCACGCGCATCGGCTTCTTCTACCTCGTCGGCCACGGGGTGCCCGAGCCGCTGCTCGGCCGCACCTTCGAGCAGGCGCGCGCCTTCTTCGAGCGGCCGGAGGCCGAGCGCCGCCGCTCGGCGGCCACGCTGCAGTGGTACCGGGGCTGGATCCCCGCGCCGAAGCAGGTCGGGCCGCTGGACCGCAACAGCCGGCTCTTCGAGCAGTACCGCATCCAGGCCGACTTCCCCGACCTCGCCGACCCCGATCCGGTGTTCCACCGGCCCAACCGGTGGCCCGACGACATGCCGGCCTTCCGCGAGGCCTGCCAGGCCTACTACGGCGCGATGCTCGGCCTGTCGCGCGACCTGCTGCATGCGTTCGCGATCGGCCTCGGGCTGCCGGAGGACCGCTTCGACGGGCACTTCGCGCTGCCCATCTGCCAGCTGAGCCTGCTGCACTACAGCCCGATCCCGGACGGTGCCGACATCGAGGTGTCGAACACCGTCTCGCACACCGACGAAGGGCCGCTGACCATCCTGGCGCAGGACTCGATCGGCGGGCTGGAGGTCAAGCGCCGCGACGGCACCTGGATCTCGGCGCCGCCGGTGCCCGGGGCCTACACCATCAACATCGGCGACATGATGATGTGGTGGTCCAACGGCCGCTTCGTGTCGAACTACCACCGGGTGCGCAACAAGGCGGGCGTGGACCGTTACTCGATCCCCTTCTTCCTCAACCCGGACCAGGACACCGTGGTCGCGCCGCTGCCGGAGCTGATCGCGCGGGACGGCGGCGTGGCGCGTTACGAGCCGGTGCACGTGGGCACCCACCTCAAGCGCTTCTACGCCCGGCTGGAGAAGTCGCCGGGGGGACTTCCTGTGAACGCTGCGGGCGCTCGCATCGGCGCCGACATTGGCGGCACCTTCACCGACGTGGTGCTGGAGACGGCCGCCGGCCGGCGCCATTCGACCAAGGTGCTGACCACGCACGACGCGCCCGAACGCGCGCTGCTGCAGGGCGTGGCCACGCTGCTGCACGAGGCGCGACTGCAGCCGGCGGACGTCGGCCTGCTGGTGCACGGCACGACCCTGGCGACCAATGCGCTGATCGAACGCCGCGGCGCCAGGACCGGGCTGCTGACCACCGACGGCTTTCGCGACGTGCTGGAGATGGGCACCGAGAGCCGCTTCGACCAGTACGACCTGTCGATGGAGAAACCCGCCCCGCTGGTGCCGCGCCGGCTGCGCCTGCCGGTGCGCGAGCGCATGGCCGCCGATGGCCAGGTGCTGCTGCCGCTGGACGAAGCGGCCGTGCGCGCCGCGGCCGAGGCCTTCCGCGCCGACGGCGTGCGCAGCGTGGCGGTGGCCTTCCTGCACAGCTATGCCAACCCGGCGCACGAGCAGCGCGCCGGCGCGCTGCTGCGCGAGGCGCTGCCCGACGTGAGCGTCTCGCTGTCGTGCGAGGTGTCGCCGGAGATGCGCGAGTACGAGCGCTTCTCCACCACCGCGGCCAATGCCTACGTGCAGCCCATCGTCGCCAGCTACCTGGGCCGGCTGGAGGCGCAGTTGCGCACGCAGGGCTTCGCCTGCCCGCTGTTCCTCATGCTGTCGTCCGGCGGCCTGACCACGGTGGACATCGCGGCGCGTTTCCCGGTGCGCCTGGTCGAGTCCGGCCCGGCGGGCGGCGCGCTGTTCGCCGCCGGCATCGCGGCGCAGCGCGGCATCGACCGCATGCTGGCGCTGGACGTGGGCGGCACCACCGCCAAGATCTGCTACATCGACGACGGCCGGCCGCAGAGCTCGCAGGTGTTCGAGGTGGCGCGGGTGCACCGCTTCCGCAAGGGCAGCGGGCTGCCGCTGCGCATCCCGGTGGTCGAGATGGTGGAGATCGGCGCCGGCGGCGGCTCCATCGCCCACGTCGACGGCGCCGGCCGGCTGACGGTGGGGCCGAAGAGCGCCGGCTCCGAACCCGGCCCCGCCTGTTATGGCCGCGGCGGCACGCAGCCAACGGTGACCGATGCCGACCTGCTGCTCGGTCGCATCGCGCCGGACGCCTTCGCCGGCGGGCGCATGCACCTGGACCTGAAGGCCTGCGAGGACGCGGCCGCCGCGCTGCCCGGCCTGGACGCGCTCGATGCGCGGGTGCGGGCATTGGGCATCGGCGAGATCGTGGACGAGGCGATGGCCAGCGCCGCACGGGTGCATGCGGTGGAGCTGGGCCTGTCGCTCGAGGGCCGCACGCTGGTGGCCTTCGGCGGCTGCGCCCCGCTGCATGCGGCGCGCGTCGCCGAGAAGCTCGGCCTGGCGGAGGTGGTGGTGCCGCCGAGCGCCGGCGTCGGCTCCGCGGTGGGTTTCCTGCGCGCGCCCATCGCCTACGAGATCGCCCGCAGCCTGCACCAGCCGCTGGAGGCGCTGGACGTGGCGGCGGTCAACGCCCTGCTCGACGACATGAGCGCGCAGGCCCACGCCATCGTGCGCGACGGCGATGCGACGGGGCCGAGGACCGAGCGCCGCACGGCCTTCGCCCGCTACCGCGGCCAGGGCCACGAGATCGCGATCGAGGTGCCGTCGCGGGCGCTCGTGGCGGGCGACGGCGCGCAGCTGACCGCCGCCTTCGAGCGGGCCTACCGCGCGCATTACGGCGGGCTCACCGCCCGGCTGCCGATCGAGGTGCTGACCTGGCGGGTGGCGGTGGCCACCGAGCAGCCGCCGCCCGAGCGCTGCGCGCCGCCGGCACCGCGGCCGGCCCCCGAGCCCGCCGGCTGGCGAGAGGTGCTCGACCCCGGCCTCGGCCGGGTCTGCCGCCACGCGCTGTACCGCCGCCCGTCGCTGCAGCCCGGCCACCGGCTGGCCGGGCCGGCGCTCATCGTCGAGGACGAGACGACGACCGTGGTCTCGCCCGCCTTCGACGCCCACATCGACGGCCAGGGCTGCATCGTGATGCGCCGCCGCGCCTAAACGAGATCCTCCGATGACCCCGGACCTGTCGAACGACGCGCTGCAGGACCTTCGCCTGCAGGTCATGTGGACCCGCCTCATCTCGGTGGTGGAGGAAGCGGCGCAGGCGCTGATGCGCACCGCCTTCTCGACCACGGTGCGCGATGCCGGCGACCTGTCGGCGGCGGTGTTCGACACCCGGGGCCGGCTGATCGCCGAGGCGGTGACCGGCACGCCCGGCCATGTCAACTCGATGGCCGAAGGGGTGCGCCACTTCCTGGCGCGCTTTCCGATCGAGACCATGGCCGAGGGCGACCACTACATCACCAACGACCCGTGGCTCACCGCCGGCCACCTGCACGACATCACCGTCGTCAGCCCGGTGGTGGTGGACGGTCGGGTGGTCGGGCTGCTCGGCTGCTGCTGCCACCAGCTGGACATCGGCGGGCTGGGCCAGGGGCCGGACGGCCGCTCCATCTTCGAGGAGGGGCTGCAGATCCCCTTGCTCAGGCTGGCCTCGGGCGGCCGCCTCAACGAGGACCTGATGGCCATCCTGCGGCAGAACGTGCGCACGCCGCTGCAGGTCGAGGGCGACGTGCTGTCCTACATCGCCAGCAACGAGACCGGCGCGCGGCGGCTGAAGGCGATGCTGGCGGAGTTCGGCCTCGACAGCCTGGACGCGCTGGGCGAGTACATCCTGGCCCGCTCGCTGCAGGCCACGCGCGAGCGCATCGCGGCGCTGCCCCGCGGCCAGTGGCGCGGCGAGCTGGTGATCGACGGCTACGACCGGCCGATCACGCTGCGCGCGACGCTGACCGTCGAGGAGGACCGGGTCATCGTCGACTACGCCGGCACCGACGGCGCCGTGCCGCAGGGCATCAACGTGGTGCTCAACTACTGCCGCGCCTACACCGTCTTCGGCCTCAAGTGCGTGATCGCGCCGGAGGTGCCGAACAACCACGGCGCGCTGCTGCCCTTCGTCGTGACCGCGCCCGAGGGCTGCATCCTCAACGCGCAGCGGCCGTCGCCGGTGGCGGCGCGCCATGTCATCGGCCAGATGCTGCCGGACCTGGTGCTGGGATGCCTGGACCAGGCGCTGCCCGGCCGCGTGCCGGCCGAAGGCTCGTCCTGCCTGTGGAGCGTGCAGCTGCGCGGCCGCATGCCGGGCTCGGCCGCGGCCACCTTCGACACCGTGTTCTTCAACAGCGGCGGCGCCGGCGCCCGGCCCGGCCAGGACGGGCTGGACGCCACCGCCTTTCCGAGCGGGGTGCGGGCCATGCCGGTGGAGGTCACCGAGCACGGTGCGCCCATCGTCATCTGGAAGAAGGAACTGCGTCCGGACAGCGGCGGGCCGGGGCGCTTCCGCGGCGGGCTGGGGCAATCGGTCGAGGTGGGCACGCGCGACGGCGCGGCCTTCGAGGTGCTGGCGATGTACGAACGGGTGGCCACGCCGGCCCGCGGCCGCGCCGGCGGCGGCGACGGCGCGGCCGGCGTCGTGCGGTTGCGCTCGGGCCCGTTGCTGCGCGCCAAGGGCCTGCAGACGGTGCCCGCCGGCGACCGGCTGGTGCTGGAGCTGCCCGGTGGCGCGGGCCTCGGCGAGCCCTCGCTGCGGGCGCCCGCCGCGCAGGCGGCCGACCACGAGGCGGGGCTGGCGGGCGCGACGGCAGGCTGATTCCATGCCATCCTTCCCCCCGCGATGACGACGACCGAGCGGCTGCTGATCCGGGGTGCGCTGGTGCTGGCCGACGCGGCCGCCGATCCGCGTCCGGCCGACGTGCTGGTCGAGCACGGCCGGATCGTGGCGGTGCAGGCGCCCGGGCTGCTGCCCGCCGACGGCGCGGTGACGCTGGACGCCACCGACCGTCTGCTCATCCCCGGCCTGGTCAACGGCCACACGCATGCGCACGGCGGCCTGGGCCGCGGCGCGGTGGAGGACGTGGCGCTGGAGGGCTTCCTCGCCGCCTCGCCGGCCATCAACGGCCAGCGCGGGCTGGACGACCTGGGCCTGAGCGCCACGCTCACCGCGGTGGAGCTGCTGCGCAAGGGCTGCACGGCGCTGTTCGACATGCCGACGCAGGTGCCGCTGCCGACGGTCGAGGGCCTGCACGCGGTGGCCGCGGCCTACGACGCGGTGGGCCTCCGCGCGGTGGTGGCCCCCATGCTGGCCGACCGCACGCTCTACCAGGCCTACCCCGAGCTGCTCGCCGCGCTGCCGCCGGAACTGCAGCCGGCCGCGGCGGCCGCGCGCGCCGCCTCGGCCGAGGACTGCCTGTCGGTGGTGGCCGCCGCCGCCCGCGACTGGCCCTTCGACGACGCGCGCGTGCGCCTGGGCATCGGGCCCACCATCCCGCTGAACTGTTCGGACGACTTCCTGCGCGGCTGCGCGGCGCTGTCCGCCGACTGGGGCCTGCCGATGCAGACCCACCTCGGCGAGAGCAAGGCGCAGGCGTTGCATGGCGAGAAGCGCTACGGCAAGAGCCTGGTCGCGCACCTGGCGGACCTCGGCCTGCTCGGCCCGCGGCTGAGCACCGCGCATTCGATCTGGATCGGCGACGACGACATCGACCGGCTCGCCGCCGCCGGCGTTACCGCCATCCACAACCCGTTGAGCAACCTGCGGCTGGGCTCCGGCGTCGCGCCGGTGCGCCGCATGCTCGAACGCGGGCTGCGCGTGGGCCTGGGCAGCGACGGCGCCAACACCTCGGACACGCAGAACCTGTTCGAGGCCGCACGCCTCGCCGCCTTCCTGTCGCGGGTGATGACGCCCGACGAAGCGCGCTGGGTCACCGCGGCCGAGGCGCTGCGCATGGCCACCGAAGGCAGCGCTCACGCCATGGGCTGGGGCGACCGGCTCGGCCGCATCGCCCCTGGCTTCGCCGCCGACCTGGTGCTGCTCGACCTGTCGCAGCCGGTCTACGTGCCGCTGCGCCATGCGCTGCGGCAGATGGTGCATGGCGAGAACGGCGCGGCCGTCGACCGCGTGATCGTCGGCGGCCGGGTGGTGGTCGAAGGCGGCAAGGTGCTCACCGTCGACGAAGGCGCGCTGCGGCGCCGGGCCCAGGAGGCCGCGGACCGGCTGGACGCGCTCAACGCCGAGGGCCGCCACCTGGCGCAGGCGATGCGGCCCTGGGTCAGCGCCTTCTGCTGCGGCGTGGGCCGCACGCCCTTCCACCTGCACGGCGGGCGGCCGCCGGACGGCTGAGCGCCGCGCCTCACGCCGTCGGCTGGCAGCACTGGCAGCGGACGTCGCTCACCCATTGCGGGTCGTGCCACCAGGGCTCGTCGGGCGACAGCGGCGGCGCCGGCTCGGCATGGGCGACGGTGGCGGCGGCGGGCTCGTCGCGGAAGGGCTCGACCAGCTGGCTCAGGCCGTGCGCCACGCCGTTGACCATGACGAGGCGGACCTGCATCGCCGCCCGGATGTCGGCCAGCGGATCGCCCTCGACGCAGACCAGGTCGGCCAGCTGGCCGCGGGCCAGGGTGCCCAGGTCGTGGCCCAGCACCTGGCCGGCGTTGCGGGTGGCGGTGCGCAGCGCGTCGACCGGTCGCATGCCATGGCGCACCATCGCCCGCAGGTTGAGGTGCAGGCTCACGCCGGGCAGCACGATGGGGTAGTCGCTGCCGCAGACGATGGTCGCGCCCGCGTCCTGCTGGGCGAGCAGGGTCGCCACCTGGTGGGCGACCAGCGGCACCGGGCTCGACGGCCCGGCCCGCGCATGCCGCTCCAGCACCGCCCGCTCGGCGGGCGGGAACAGCCGCTGCACGCGGACGTCGTCCAGCACCTCCTCGGGAGCGTCGCCGAGCATCGTTTCCAGTCCGAACAGCGTGGGCGTGCGGAAGCTCCGGCTGGCGCCGGCGATGGCCACCACGTCCTGGTAGCCCCGGCCCATCATGCTGCCGGTGCGCGAGTAGCCGAAGCGGCTGCTGCCGCCCATGTGCTCGTGCCCCGGCGCACCGAAGGCCACCGCCGGGAACAGGTAGTGCGAGGTGATCGGGATGCCGAGCCGCTGGGCCATGCGGGTGGCGCGCCGCTGCAGGTCGGGCGGCAGCCGCACGTAGCACTTGAGCAGGTCGTAGTCCAGCGCGCGCGCCCGCTCGAACTCGCGCACCAGTTGGGTCGCGTCGCGGATCGGGTGCATGCCGTCGTAGAACACCCGCGCGCCCTCCAGCGCCTCGCCGGTGCCGAAGTGGCGGGGTCCGATCCGCCAGCCGGCGTCCACCGACTCCTTGTTCTCCAGCGCCAGGTAGGCGTTGTCGCTCAGGCCGCGGGTGGCCGTGATGCCGTAGGCCAGGAACAGCCGCGGCTCGCGCGCGCCGAGCTGGTTGCCCATCTCGCGGTGGGTGTGCATGTCGATCAGTCCCGGCATCACCGTCAGCGCGCGGGCGTCGATCCAGCGCACACCGCGGCGGTCCGGTCGGTGCGCCTCGATGGCGGCGATGCGGTGGCCGTGGATGACGATGTCCACGTCCTCGCGCAGGGCCTCGGCCAGGCCGTCCCAGAAACGACCGGCGTGCACCACGGTCACGCCCGACGGCCGCGCCATCCGCCACTGCAGCCCGAACGGCAGGTCCTGCGGGACGCCGGCACCCTGCTCGTCCAGCCGACGCAGGCGCAGCCGCGCATGGCACAGGGTCAGCAGCGAGCGGCCGTCGGCGCTGAGGCTGATCGCGTCGGCGCTGTCGTCGGCCAGCGGCTGGGGCGGTCCGGCCAGGCGGCCGTCGGGGTCGATCGGCGACCGCCACAGGCTGCCGCCCAGGGTGTAGATGAACCACCGCCCGTCGGGCGTCCACAGCGGCCCGTTGACGTTGCGCACGTCCAGCGACTGGCCCTCGCGCACCAGCTGGTAGCGCATGCGGCCGCTGGCCAGGTGCACGGTGAGGATGGCCGTGAGCCCTTCGCGGTAGCGGGCGGAGCTGGGCTGCGCCGCCGCCAGCGCCAGCGTCTGGCCGTCGGGGGACCAGCTCGGCCGGCCGGACCACACCGTCTGGCGGGCCAGGCGGCGCAGGGCCCCGGTGTGCGCGTCGACCAGGCACAGCCAGCCGTCCTCGCTGGCGCAGACGATGCTGCCGCCGTCCGGGGACCAGGCCGCCTGCTTCAGCGGCTGGTCGGCCTGGGTGAGCTGGCGAGCGGCGCCGCCGTCGAGGTCGTGCAGCCACAGCTGCAGCCGCCCGCTGCGGTCGCAGGCATAGACCAGCCGCCGCCCATCCGGCGACCAGGCCGGGCCCAGCTTGGCGCTGTGGTCGTGCGTCAGCTGCTGCGGTTCGGGCCGGCCCACGCGCAGCCGCCACACCTGGCCGAGCGCGGTGAACGCCACCTGACGGGCGTCGGGCGACAGCACCGGGAACGAGATGCCCTTCACCGGTCGCGGCGCGGTGCTGTCGAAATCGCGCCGCCGGTGGGCGCGCGGGCGCCGCGCCGTCACCCGCACCTCGGCGCGGAACGGCACGCCACCGACGATGCCGCCCGCCGGCCCGAGGCGGCGGCGCCGGATGTCGCCGTCCGCGGTGTAGAGCAGCTCGTCGTCGCCGAGCCAGGCGGCCGGTGTGGGGAACACGTCCTCCGGGTCGGCGCTGACCGGCTGGCCGTCGACCACCAGCCGGCTGGCCACGGGGTTGCGCCCCGTGCCCTCGAACAGCCGCCAGCTCAAGCGCCCCGAGGGCGACCAGGCGGGCGCCGAGGCGCCGGGCCCGGCGAAGACCACCCGCGGCAGCGCCTCGGGGTCGCGAAGGTCGAGCGTCAGGATGCGGCCACCGCTGGAGAAGGCGAGACGGCGCCCGTCGGCCGACCAGGCCGGCTCGCCGTCCTGCGCCCCGGTGTCGACCAGGCGCCGGATGCCGCCCCGCTCGAGGTCGAGCGCGTACAGCGCATAGCGGCCGCCCTCGTCGCTGGCGAAGGCGATCTCCCGCCCGTCGGGCGACCAGGCCGGTTCGCGACAGTCGGCCAGGCCCCGGGTGAGCTGCGCCAGGCCGCGGCCGTCGGCCCCGATGCGCCAGATCTGGAAGCTGCCGTCGCGGTAGGACTGGAAGGCGATGTGGCGGCCGTCGGGCGACCAGCAGGGCCGGGCGATGTCGTCGAGGTCGCCCGTCAGCCGCCGGGCCTCGCCGCCGAGGGCCGGCACGGTCCACAACACGCCTTGCAGGTCCATGGCCAGCATGCGCCGGTCGGGCGACAGGGCGATGGCGAGGTTGGTGCCCTGCGTCAGCTCGACCGGGGTGTCGCCCCAGACCGGCAGCGTGTCGGTGCCGTCGTCGGTCGGCCGCGGCGACGCGGTGGCCGGCGGCGCCCACGGGCTGGCCGCGGCGGCCGCGGCCAGCGACATGAAGCTGCGGCGGCGCAGACCGACGCCGGTCTGGCAATGGGCACAGTACGGCAGCACGACGGGCCTTCGGCAACAGGACGCGCCATGCTAGGCAGCACGGCGGCGGGCGGTGTCGCCGTTTGCGCAGGCCGTGCCGCCGCCGGCGGCAACACCCGCCGCCGGATCAGTCGACGTCCTCGCTCTCGCGCACCTTGGTCTGGCGCTGCGCGTGCGCGGCCAGCTCGTCCATCGGCAGGGAGCGCCGCTCGTCGAGGCGCCGCGCCAGCTGCTCGCCGAAGCGGGCCGCGGGCAGCGGCAGGGTGCGGCCCTTGAGCTGGCCGAGCACCAGCGGGCCGTAGGCGCCGTCGGCCTCTTCGAGCGCGCGCACGCACAGGCCGGGGTCCTGGCGCCACAGGGCCGCGCCGATGTCGACCTGGAAGCTGATGATGTCGGTGCCCCGGACCATGTCGACCAGCAGGTCGAAGGCGTTGGATTCGATCACCGGCTTGGGCTGCAGCGAGCCGCCGGCCAGCACCTGGTCGATGAGCTGCCGGCCGGCATGGTCGGCATTGGGCAGCGCCAGGTCGTACATCAGGCAGTCGCGCAGCCGCAGGCGCGGCTTGGTGGCCAGCGGGTGGTCGTGCGCCATCACCGCCACCAGCCCCTGGCCGATCGACATGAGCGGCTGCAGCTCGGCGGCGTGCGGTGGCCGGAACACCAGGATGAGGTCGGCCTCGTAGGCCAGCAGCTGGCGCATGGCGGTGGCATGGTCGCAGACGTCGACCGTCATCTTGACCAGCGGGTGCTGGGCGCGGAAGGCACGCATCTCCTCGAGCAGGAAGCTGCGCGCGACGGCCTGGCTCACCGCGATGCGGATCTCGCCGCGGCGCAGCCCGGACAGGGCTTCGATCTGCGAGTAGACGCGGCGCAGCTCGGCGTTGTGGTTCTTGATCCAGGCGATGAAGATCTCGCCGGCCGCGGTCAGCTGGACGCCGGACGAGGTCCGCTCGAACAGCGCCGCGCCGAGGTCGGACTCCACGTCCTGGATGCGACGCAGCAGCGCCGACGGCGTCAGGTGCAGGCGCTCCGCCGCCTGGCGCACCGAACCCACACGCGCCACCTCTTCCAGGTAGCGCCACACACGCATGTTCCTCAAGGCCATCGATGCTCCCACGCACGAAAGTCAACACGGGCAAGCGAATTCAGCACCCCACATGTGCATGGACATCCTCTAAGGTGCCTTCGCAATGGGCATCGGGCGGCGTTCGCGACTTGGGGCAAACCCCGAGCAAGTCGGGTGCCAAAGCGTCCGGGCCGCGGAACACTTTGATCAATCCAAGGGGCGTGCAGCATGGATCTGGGCTTGAAGGGGCGCGTGGTCGTCGTGACGGGACCGACCAAGGGGCTGGGCCCGGCCATCGCGATGGCGTTCGCGAAGGAGGGCTGCCGGCTGGTCCTGGCCAGCCGCGACGTGGACGCCATCGAGGCCATGGCGATGAAGACCGAGGGCCAGGGCGGCATGGCGCTGCCCGTCCGCTGCGACGTGACGAGTCCGACCGAGACCGAGCGCATGGCGGAGCTGGCGGTCCAGCAGCTGGGCCAGATCGACGCGCTGATCAACGTGGCCAGCGACACCGGACCGATCGGCGACGCGACCTGGAACACCTCGCCCGAGGAGTTCGAGCACACCATGCAGGTGAACCTGCTGGGCTGCTTCAACACCATGCGGGCGGTGCTGCCCCGCATGATCGCCCGCCGCTACGGGAAGATCGTCAACGTCGGCGGCAGCTACGGCATGCGCGGCCGCGCGGGGCGCATGGCGTATTCGGCCTCGAAGTGGGGGCTGCGCGGCGTCACCAAGTCGGCGGCGCTGGAGGCCGGGCCCTACAACATCAACGTCAACTTCGTCGCGCCGGGCATGGTCGACGACGAGCGCTTCCGCAGCAAGTGGATCCCCGAGGCCATGAGCCGCTTCGGCCTCGACGAGCAGCAGGCCGAGGAGCGGCATGCGCAGGAGTACGCGCTGCGCCGCATCACCGCCGACGCCGACGTCGCCAACGCCTGCCTGTTCCTGAGCTCCGACGTCTCGCGGCAGATCACCGGCGTCGACCTGCCGGTGGACGGGGGCTGGGCGTCGTTGTGAGCCCCGCTCGGCCGCCCGGAGGGGTTCGCCCCCGCTTGGCGGGGAGGCGCGAAGCGCCAGGGGTGCGCCTGTGAGCCTGGCCGCGATGCCGGCGCAGGGCCACGTCGACGTGGCCGAGGTGCATGGCCGGCCCGGCGTGCACGCGACGGGCCCGGCACGCCTGCACTGGCGCGACGGCCGCCTGTCGCGCATCGAGCCGCTGCCGTCGCTGCCGCCCGCGGCGGCCGACCTCATCGCCTTGCCCGGCCTGGCCAACGCGCACGACCACGGCCGCGGGCTGAAGACGCTGGCCTTCGGCGCGCGCGATCAGACGCTGGAGACCTGGCTGGCCGAACTGGCGCTGGAGCCGCAGGTCGATCCGTACCTGCGCGCGGCCGTCGCCTTCGCGCGCATGGCCGAAGGCGGCATCGTCGCCGCCAACCACTGCCACAACACCCAGGACGGACGGGCGCTGCTGCGCGAGGCCGAGGGCGTCGCACGCGCCGCGCGCGACGTCGGCCTGCGCATCGCCTTCGCGGTGCCCTTCGCCGGCCGCAACGGCGTGGTCTACGGCGACCTCCAGCCGGTGCTCGACCGGCTGCCGCCGCACGACCATGCGCGGCTGCTGCAGCTGCGCCGGCCGTCGCGCACGCTGCAGGAGAACCTCGACCTGGTGGAGCGCATCGCCGAGCTCGAGGGGCCGACCTTCCAGGTGCAGTACGGTCCGGTCGGCCCGCAGTGGGTGGACGACGAGACGCTGGCCGCCATCGCGCGCGCCAGTGCCGACACCGGCCGCCGGGTCCACATGCACCTGTTCGAGACCCGCCGGCAACGCGACTGGGCGCGGGCGCAGCACCCGCAGGGGCTGCTGCGGCACCTCGACGCGCTGGGCCTGCTGTCGCCGCGGCTGACCGTGGCCCACGCCGTCTGGCTGGACGACGACGACTGCGCGCTGCTGTCCGAGCGGGGGGTCAGCCTCAGCGCCAACGTGTCGTCGAACCTGCGCCTGCGCTCGGGACAGCCGCCGTGGGGCTGTTATGCGCACCATCGGCTGCGCTTCGGCCTCGGCCTCGACGGCATGTCGCTCGACGACGACGACGACCTGCTGCGCGAGCTGCGCCTGGCCTGGCACCAGGCCTGCACGCATGGCGGCGAGGCCTTCACGCCGTCCCGGCTGTTCGACGCCGCCTGCGCCGACGGCCGCCGCACCGTCACCGGCGACGACGGCGGCGGTCGCCTGGAGGCCGGCGCGCCGGCGGACCTGCTCGTGCTCGACACCGGCCGCATCGTGCGGGACCGGCTGTCGCCGCAGCGGCCGACACGGCTGGAGCTGGTGCTGGCCCGCGCCACGCGGCAGGACGTGCGGACGGTGGTCGTCGCCGGGCGCACCGTCGTGCAGGACGGCGCCTGCACCGGCGTCGACCGGCCGGCGCTGGAGGACGCGCTGCGCGACCAGGCCCGACAGGCCCTCGAACGACACCCGCCCGACGCCGCCGCCATCGACCGGCTGCGCGTCGCCCTGAGACAGCACCACGGCTGCTGAAGCGACCGCCTTCCTGCCGACACCCGTTCACCCATGACCACCGCTGAACAGAACCACCTGATGACCCGCGTCGGCCCCGGCACGCCGGCCGGCGCGCTGCTGCGCCGCTACTGGCAGCCGATCGCGCTGGCCGAGGAGCTCGACGGGCCGCGGCCGGTGAAGCCGGTGCAGCTGATGGGCCAGCACTTCGTGCTGTTCCGCGACGCCCAGGGCCGCCTGGGCCTGCTCGACCGCGACTGCCCGCACCGCGGCGCCGACCTGGCCTTCGGCCGGCTGGAGGACGGCGGCCTGCGCTGCACCTTCCACGGCTGGCTGTTCGACGTCGAGGGCCGCTGCCTGCAGACCCCCGCCGAGCCCGAGGGCAGCCGCATGCACCGCGCCATCCGCCAGGCCGCCTACCCGGTGGTGCAGCGCGCAGGGGTGGTCTTCGCCTACGTCGGGCCCGGCGCACCGCCGGCCTTCCCCGACTTCGACTGCTTCGTCGCGCCCGACAGCCACACCTTCGCCTTCAAGGGCCTGTTCGAGTGCAACTGGCTGCAGGCGCTGGAGGTGGGCATCGACCCGGCGCACGCGTCCTTCCTGCACCGCTTCTTCGAGGACGAGGACACGTCGCAGAGCTACGGCAAGCAGTTCCGCGGCGCGTCGGCCGATTCGCAGATGCCGATCACGCAGGTGCTGCGCGAGTTCGTGCGGCCGCGCATCCAGGTGGCGCCGGTGGACCATGGCCTGCGGCTGACCGCGCTGCGCGACCTGCCCGACGGCAGCACGCACGTGCGGGTGACCAACGTGGTGTTCCCGCAGGCCTTCGTCATCCCGATGAGCGCGGAGATGACGATCTCGCAGTGGCATGTGCCGGTGGACGACACGCACTGCTACTGGGTGGCCATCTTCACCAGCTTCACCGGTCCGGTGGACAAGGCGCAGATGCGGGCGCAGCGGCTCAAGCTCTACGAGCTGCCGCACTACACGTCGCGTCTGAACAAGCGCAACGACTACGGCTACGACGCCGTGCAACAGCACCGCCAGACCTACACCGGCATGGGCGACGACATCAACGTGCACGACCAGTGGGCGGTGGAGTCGCAGGGTGCCATCCAGGACCGCACGCGCGAGCACCTGGGCAGCACCGACATCGGCATCGTGGCCTACCGCCGGCTGCTGGTGAAGGCGATCGAGCAGGCGCGGGGCGACGCGCCGCTGCCGATGCGACCCGACGCCGCGCAGGCGGCGCACTTCAGCGGCCCGCCGTCGATCGACGGCATCGCCGGGCCGCAGGTGGAGCCGGAGCGCTACTGGCAGCAGGCCGACCGCGAGCGCCGCGTCGGCAGCGACTGGGCGCGTGCACGGCTGGACGGCGGGGCCGGCGCATGACCGCCTTCGTCGACCGCCACGGCCTGTGGTCCGACGACCAGGCCCGGCAGGCGCAGGCGGTGCTGCAGGTGATCGAGTCGGGCGAGCTGGACGTGGTGCGCTTCGCCTGGCCGGACCAGCACGGCCTGCTGCGCGGCAAGACGCTGGTCGCCGACGAGGCCCGCAGCGCGCTGCGCAACGGCGTGCGGTTGACCTCCACCCTGCTGGGCAAGGACACCTCGCACAAGACGGTGTTCCCGGTCTTCACCCGCGGCGGCGGCTTCGGCCTCGGCGCGCTGCAGGGCGGCGCGGACTTCACCATCGTGCCGGACCCGTCGACCTTCCGCCGCCTGCCCTGGGCGCCGCGCACCGGCTGGCTGCTGTGCGACGCCTACCTGGCGGACGGCCAGGTGTGCCCCTTCGCGACGCGGCCCATCCTGCAACACGCGCTGACCGCACTGGCCGGACTGGGCTTCGACTTCGTCGCCGGGCTGGAGGTCGAGTTCCACGTCTTCAAGCTGGACGACCCGAAGCTCGGCCTGGCGGATGCCGGCCAGCCGGGCGAACCGCCCCGGGTGAGCCTGCTGTCGCAGGGCTTCCAGTACCTGACGGAGCTGCGCTACGACCGGGTCGACTCGGTGATGGAGCTGCTGCGGTCGCAGCTCCTGGCGCTGGGGCTGCCGCTGCGAACGCTGGAGGTGGAGTTTGGCCCCAGCCAGTTCGAGCTGACCTTCGGGCCGACCGTGGGCACGGAGCCGGCCGACACCATGGTGCTGCTGCGAAGCGCCATCAAGCAGGTGTGCCAGCGCGCCGGCCTGCATGCCACCTTCATGTGCCGTCCGCGCATGCCGCAGGTCATGTCCAGCGGCTGGCACCTGCACCAGTCGTTGCGCCGCCGCGGCGACGGACGCAACGCCTTCATGCCGCAGGACGCCGGCCGGCCGTTGAGCGAGACCGGCCTGCATTACCTCGCCGGCCTCAAGCAGCATGCGCGGGGCGCCGCGGTCCTGGCGTGTCCCACCATCAACGGCTACCGGCGCTACCGGCCGATGTCGCTGGCACCCGACCGGGCGGCCTGGGCGCACGACAACCGCGGCGCGATGCTGCGGGTGATCGGCGGGGCGGACGACCCCGGCAGCCGCATCGAGAACCGCGTCGGCGAGCCGGCGGCCAACCCCTACCTCTACCTCGCGTCGCAGGTGCTGTCGGGCCTCGACGGCCTGCAGCGTCGGCTCGACCCCGGTCCGTCGGCCGACGCGCCGTACGAGACGCCGGCGGAGCCGCTGCCGCGTTCGCTGCCCGAGGCGCTGGACTGCCTGCGCGAGGACGCGTGGCTGTGCGAGCGACTGGGCCCCGGCTTCGTCGACTACTACTGCCGGCTGAAACAGGCCGAGACCGATCGCTTCAACCTCGAAGTGAGCGAGTGGGAGCAGCGGGAGTACTTCGACCTGTTCTGACCCGCGGCGGCCGCATCGCCGGGTCGCCGCCGGGCCGTCGGCCCTGCGACGAGAATCGCCCGCGCATGGCGACTCCCCGACCCGACAACCCGGCCGCCCTGGCCCTCGGCGGCCTCGTCGCCCTCGGCGTGGCGATGGGCATCGGCCGCTTCGCCTTCACGCCGCTGCTGCCGATGATGCTGGCCGAGCGCTCGGTGGACCTGCCCGGCGCCAGCCTGCTGGCGAGCGCCAACTACCTGGGCTACCTGGTGGGGGCGCTGGCCTGCACCTTCCAGCCGTGGGTCTGGCGCCGGTTCGGCTGGACCGCCGCCGTCAACGGGCCGGCGCTGGTGCGGGCGGGGCTGGTGGCCACCGTGCTGCTGACGCTGGGCATGGCGCTGCACTGGCCGGCCGCGTGGCCATGGCTGCGCTTCGCCGCCGGCGTCGCCAGCGCGGTGGTGTTCGTCTACACGTCGGGCTTCTGCCTGGAGCAGCTCGCCCGCCGCGGCGTGCCGGCGATGGGCGCGTTGATCTACGTCGGGCCGGGTGCCGGCATCGTGCTCAGCGGGCTGGCCGCGATGGCGCTGGTGCAGTGGCAGGCGCCGGCGGCCTGGGGCTGGTCGACCTTCGGGGTACTGGCCGCGCTGTTGACCGCCGCGGTGTGGCGGGTCTTCGATGCGCGGCGCGGCGTGCCGGCCTCCGCCACGGCCGTGGCCGGTGCGGCGGGCCAGGCGGCCACGCCGGCGCCCGCCGGCGGCGGCGAGATGGCGCTGCTCACCGTCGCCTACGGCCTGGCCGGTATCGGCTACATCATCACCGCCACCTTCCTGCCGGTGATCGCGCGGCAGGCGCTGCCGCCCTCGCACTGGCTGGACCTGTTCTGGCCGCTGTTCGGCACCGGCGTGATGCTGGGCGCGCTGGCCGCGTCGCGCCTGCGGGCGGGCGGCGATCTGCGGCTGCGCCTGGCCGCCTGCTACGTGCTGCAGGGCGCGGGCGTGGCGGCCAGCCTGGTCAGTCCGACGCTGGCCGGTTTCGCGCTGGGCAGCCTGCTGCTGGGCCTGCCGTTCACCGCCATCACCTTCTTCGCCATGCAGGAGGTGCGCCGGGTGCGGCCGCTGCAGGCCACGCCGTTCATGGGCCTGCTCACCGCGGCCTATGGCCTGGGCCAGATCGTCGGGCCGCCGCTGGCGGCGGGGCTGGTGTCGCGCAGCGCCAGCGCGGCCGGGGGCTTCGCCACCTCGTTGTGGATCGCGTGCGCGCTGTTGCTGCTGGGCGCCGCGCTCTATGCGATGACGGCGCGCCGCCACCCGATGCGGCGATGACGCTGCCGCACCGCGAGCCCGACGCGCGCGCGGTCGAGGCCGCGATCCTCGACCTGCTGTCGCGGCGCGCCGACGACGCCACGGTCTGCCCCTCGGAGGTGGCGCGAGCGCTGGCGCCGGACGGCCAGGGCTGGCAACCGCTGATGCCGCTCGTGCGCCAGGTCGCGCAGCGGCTGGTGCAGGACGGCAGGCTGCAGGTCACCCGCCGCGGCGTGCCGGTGGACGACGCCACCGGCCGCGGCGGGCCGGTCCGGCTGGGCCGGCCGCGCCCGCCTCAGGAAGACTGACGCGGGCGGGACCGGCCGTCAGCGGCCGTCGCCGTCGGCGTCGCCGGGCAGGGCGCGCTCGACGCGGTCCTTCATGCGCTGCCAGCCGTCGCGCGAGGCGTGGCGGGCGTGCTCCCACTCCAGGGTGGAGCTGCCGCGGGTGGTGGACCAGTTGCGGCCGAGGTCCGACTCGACCTCGTCGAAGGTCCGGCCGGGGTAGCGGTCGTGCGCCTCGGCGCCGTGGCGGTAGGCCGGGCCGTAGTCGTCGTAGCTGGCGCCGTGCTGCACATAGGGGCGGCTGCTGTAGTGCTGGCGCCAGTGGTCGTCGTCGACGTGCTTGCCGGCCCCGCGCAGGGCGCCGACACCGGCCCCCGCCGCCGCGCCGATGGCCGCGCCCACCGGGCCGGTGACCCCACCCGCCAGGCCGCCGGCGAGGGCGCCGCCGGCGATGCCGCCGGCCGCGGTGCCGGCCACGGCACCGCCAGCGGCGCCGCGCGCGTCGTCTTCCTTGTCCGCACGGGCACCGGCGATGGCGCCGATGCCCGCCCCCGCGGCGGCGCCGATGACCGCGCCCACCGGGCCGGTCACGCCGCCGGCCATGGCGCCGGTGGCCGCACCGCTGGCCACGCCGCCAACGGCACCGCCGATCAGCGCGCCCTTCTCGGTGTCGTGGTCGTTGGTCGGGTCGTCGATCGGGCGGTTGCGCGCATGCGTGCCGCTCGCCAGGGTGGCGTCGCCATCCACCTTGTCGTCGCTGGCCTTGCCGGCCAGCGCGCCGATCACGGCGCCGGCGGCCGCGCCGATGGCGGCGCCGACCGGGCCGGTCACGCCGCCGGCCAGGGCCCCGGTGATGGCCCCGCCGGCCACGCCGCCGGCCACCGTGCCGGCGACCGCGCCCTTTGGCGGTGCCGTGCTGTTCCTTGTCGTGCGGCGCACCGCGTTCGCTGTCTCGCTTCGTCATGTCTGCTCGCTCCTCATGGCGTGCGCCGGGGCCGCCGGACGATCCGGACGACCGGCTGCACGGTCTGTCCATGAGAGGTGGCAACGGCCGGGCCCAGACCCGGGGCCGCCGTGCTCGTCGACGTGCAGGGCGGCGCTGACAGGCCGGCTGGTCAGGTGCCGCAGAAGGTCTGGTAGCCCGCCGTCACGTCGGCTGGCGCGGGCGCCATGTAGTCGGCCTGGTCCGCCGTGCCGTCGAAGGGCCGCTTCAGCGCGGCCAGCAGGCGCTCGAAGGGCGCGAGGTCGTCGTCGGTGGCGGCCGCCAGCGCGGCCTCGACCTGGTGGTTGCGCGGGATGACGGCGGGGTTCACCTGGCGCATGCGGGCGGCGCGGTCGGCGCCGGTGCCGCCATGAGCACCGGTGCGGGCATGCCAGCGCGCCAGCCACGCGTCGAGCGCCGCCGGGTCGGCGAACAGCGGCTGCAGCCAGACGTCCTGACCTTCGGCGGCATCGGCCAGGCGCCGCCAGGCCAGCGTGAAGTCCACCTTTTGCGCCTGCAGCAGTGCCAGCCAGTCGGCCACGAGGGCGGCGTCGGCTTCGTCCTCGTCGGGACGGGCGTCCACCGGCAGCCCCAGCTTGGCCCGCTGGCCGCGCAGCAGCGCCGCCGCATGCCAGGCGGGAAAGGCGTCGATCACCTCGGTGGCCTGCTCGACGGCGCGGGCGACGTCGGCCTCGTCCTCGCTGGCCGCGATCAGCGGCAGCAGCGCCTCGGCCAGGCGGGCGATGTTCCAGCGCGCGATCAGCGGCTGGTTGCCGTAGGCGTAGCGGCCGCCGTGGTCGATGGAGCTGAACACCGCCTCGGGGTCGTAGGCCTCGATGAAGGCGCAGGGGCCGTAGTCGATGGTCTCGCCGGAGACCGTCATGTTGTCGGTGTTCATCACGCCGTGGATGAAGCCGACGTTGAGCCATTGCGCGACCAGCGCCGCCTGCCGCTGCGCCACCCGCCGCAGCAGCCCGAGGAACCGGTCCGGCGTGCCGACCAGGTCGGGGTCGTGGCGGGCGATCGCGTAGTCGGCCAGCTGCCGCAGCTGGTCGATCTGCCCGCGGGCAGCGAAGAACTGGAAGGTGCCCACCCGCAGGTGGCTGGCGGCCACGCGGGTGAGCACCGCGCCGGGCAGCAGCGCCTCCCGGCGCACCGGCTCGCCGGTGGCGGCCACCGCCAGCGCGCGGGTGGTGGGGATGCCGAGCGCGTGCATGGCCTCGCCGATCAGCACCTCGCGCAGCATCGGGCCGACGGCCGCCTTGCCGTCGCCGCCGCGCGAGAACGCGGTGCGGCCGGAGCCCTTCAGCGCGATGTCGCGGCGCCGGCCGTGGGTGTCGATCACCTCGCCCAGCAGCAGCGCGCGGCCGTCGCCCAGCTGCGGCGAGAAGCCGCCGAACTGGTGGCCGGCGTAGGCCTGCGCGATGGGCTCGGCCCCTTCGGGCAGCGCGTTGCCGGCGAAGACGGCGGCGCCGGCCTCGCCGCCCAGCGCCTCGGCGTCCACGCCCAGCTCGTCGGCGAGCTCGCGGTTGAGGAACAGCAGCCGCGGCGCCGGCACCGTGGCCGGCCGGGCGGGGGCGTAGAAGCCGGGCTGCAGCGCGCGGGCGTAGCTGTTGTCGAAGCGGAACGGGGTCAGGGTCTGGACGGCCATGGCGCCAGTCTGAGGGCAGGCACGCACGGCCGCGCCGGCCACGCCATCGAGCCCCTGCGCCGGCTGCGGGCTCCGGCCGGGGCGACTCCCGTGACCCGGAGGGTGCGCTTCAGGCCTGCAGCACCTTCAGCAGCCACCGGTTCAGGTCCTCGACCTCCTCGGCGCACACGCTGTGGCCCATGGGGTACTCATGCCATTCCACCGGGTGGCCCAGTGCCTGCAGCGCGTCGCGGGCGGCGGCGCCGCGGGCATGAGGCACCACCGGGTCCTGCAGGCCGTGGGCGAGGAACACCGGCACGTCCCGGTTCGTCGCGGGGCGCTCGGCTTCGGTGGTCGCCGCCAGCGGCAGGTAGCCGGACAGGCCGGCCAGGCCGGCCAGCCGCTGCGGCGCGCGCAGGCCGGCGAGCAGCGTCATCGCGCAGCCCTGCGAGAAGCCCATCAGCACCGTGCGCGCCGGCGGGATGCCGCGGGCCGCCTCGCGGTCGAGCAGCGCCTGCACCTGCGCCACCGAGCGGCGCAGGCCGGCCTCGTCCTCGCGGCGGGCGAGGTCGCTGTGCACGATGTCGTACCAGGCGCGCATCGGCTGCCCGCCGTTGATCGTCACCGGCATCACCGGCGCGTGCGGGAAGACGTAGCGCACCGGGCCGATGGCGGACAGGTCGAGCTCGCGGGCGATGGGCACGAAGTCGTGGCCGTCGGCGCCCAGGCCGTGCAGCACCACGATGCAGGCCACCGGCGCGTCACCGGTCTGGGCCTCCAGCGCCTCGAGAAGGGAGGTGTCGGTCGTCATCCGGACAGCATACGCGGGGCGCTGGACGCACCGCTGACGCAAGCGGAGGAACCGGGTCCCTGAAGTCCGGCACCGTTGCAGCCGCCGCAACGGTCACTTGTCCGGTTGCTGGTTTATCCGGATGGCGCCCGTCCGTACAGTTCACCCCATCGACGAACGACACGCTTCTCCGGAATGCCGAAGCGGTCCGAGTCGCCCACCCAAGGAGTGAACATCATGCGCAAGTCCCTCATCGTCGCCGCCGTGCTCGGCATTGCCGCCTCCGGCGCCTTCGCCCAGCGTGCCGGGGCCGACTACGACGACTGGCGGCCGGCGGCCGGCGTCACCTCGGCCGCCTCGCGTGCCGAGGTCCAGGCCCAGCTCAGCCGCGAGCAGCTGAGCAACCCGAACCTGAACGAATCGGCGCTGTGGAATCCGCAGGCCACCGCCGCCGCCCTGCCGGTGAGCCGCGCCGCGGTGCGCGACGAGGTGCGCCAGGCCCTGGCCCGCGGCGAGGTGCTGCCGGTGGAGCGCAATGCGTCCCACCAGTTCACCCATCCCGCGCAGCGTGGCGTGTCCAGCACCCGCTTCGCCGGTCGCTGACCCCCGGTGACGGGCGCGGGAGCGCCCGCACCACGACGGACAGGCCGCCTTCGGGCGGCCTGTCCGCATGGGCGATCCCCACCGCGGCGGGTCGCCCGGACCGGCACGCCGCAGACGGTAGACTGCGCGCCCTTCGGCCACCCGGTCCTTCCAGCTGGCGATGGTGTCAGGGGTTCCTCTGCAGACGCGTTTCACCGGCCCGCCCTTCGTTCGCTTGATCACCCGCCTCGGCGGCCCGTCCGAGGTGCCGGCCGCGGACGCCGGGGTCGTCGAACGGCTCGGCCGCTGGCTGCACTGGACCGACGCCGTCGCCCTGTCGGCGGCGCTGGACGAGGCGCCGGCGCCGAGCGCTGCCGGTGCCTCCGCGACCACGGCCGAGGCCGAGCGCGCCGACGCCGATCTGCGGCGGCTGCGGCAGCGGCTGAAGGCCGACATCGAGGCCGCGGTCGCCGACGACGAGGGCCAGCCGGCCGACGACCTCGCGCTGCGCCACCGCAGCCTGCAGCAGGCGATGGCCGGCGCCATCGAGCCGGTGCGCGAACGGCTGCGCCGGCGGCTGGCGGCCACCTCGCCGGCGCTGGCCGAGCTGGCCCGGCTGGACGAGCTGATGGCCCGGGCGCTGGCCGAGCGCGAGCGCAACCTGCTGCAGCGCGTGACCGGCCTGCTGCCGCGGCCGCTGGGGCGCGACGACCGGGTCGCCGTGCTGGTGGCCGAACTGGACCTGCGGCTGGAGCCGCTGCACGGCCTGGTGGCCGCCTGGCGCCAACCTGCCCCACCCCCCGCCCGATGACCCGAACCGCCCTGCTGCGCCACTTCGCCTTCGCCGCCGGCCTGGCCGTGCTCGGCTGGACCGCCGCCGTGCACGCCGGCGGCCATCCGCTGGCGCTGGCGGTGACCGCCGTCATCACCGCCGTCTACCTCGCCGGCGCGGTCGAGCTGTGGCGCTTCCAGCGCGACACCGACGGGCTGGCCCGCGCGCTCGACACGGTGCCGTCCGACCTGCCCGCGCTGGCGCCGTGGCTGGACCGGGTGCCGGTGGCGCTGCAGCCGGCGGTGCGCCTGCGCGTCGAAGGCGAGCGCGCGGCCCTGCCCGGGCCGGCGCTGGCGCCCACGCTGACCGGGCTGCTGGTGCTGCTCGGCATGCTGGGCACCTTCCTCGGCATGGTGGCCACGTTGAAAGGCACCGGCGCCGCGCTCGACGCCGCCGCGGACGTGCAGGCGCTGCGCGAGTCGCTGGCCGCGCCGGTGCGCGGCCTGGGGCTGGCCTTCGGCAGCTCGGTGGCCGGGGTGGCCGCCTCCGCCATGCTCGGGCTGATGTCGGCGCTCGTCCGGCGCGACCGGGCGATGCTGTCGCGTCGGCTGGACGCCCGCATCGCGGCCAGCGCCTTGCGTGCCTTCTCCGACGTGCAGCGGCGCGAGGACGGCCTGCGGCTGTTGCAGCGCCAGGCCGACGCGCTGCCCACGCTGGTCGAGCGGCTGGGCGCGCTGGTGGCCTCGGTGGAACGCCAGGGCGAGGCGCTGCAGCGCCAGCTCACCGACGAGCAGGCGCGCTTCCACCGCCAGGCGGAGGCGGCGTACGGCGCGCTGGCGGCGTCGGTGGACCGCTCGCTGCAGACCGGCCTGCGCGACGCCGCGCGCGCCGCGGGCGAGGCGGTGCAGCCGATGGTGCAGGCCACCCTGGCCGGCCTGGCGCGCGAGACCGCCGGCCTCAACGCGACGCTGGCCGAGCAGGGCCGGCGCCAGCTCGAGGGCGTGTCCGCCGCGCTGGCCGACCACGGGCGCGCGCTGCAGGCCAGCCTCGCCGAGTCGGAGGCCATCCGCCTGGCCGCCTGGCAGGCGGCCCTCGCCGACATGGCCTCGCAGCTCGACGCCCAATGGCGCCGCGCGGGGGACGACGGGCTGGCGCGCCAGCGGGCGCTGGCCGAGGGCTTCGCCGACACCGCGCGCGACCTCGCCTACAGCGTCGAAGCGCAGGGCCGGCAGACGCTGGCCGAGGTGCAGCGGCTGCTGCAGGCCGCCGAGCAGGCGCCGCGCGCCGCCGCCGAGGTGATGGCCGAGCTGCGCCAGCGCCTGGCCGACGGCCTGCAGCGCGACAACGCCCTGCTCGACGAACGCAGCCGCATCCTCGGCACGGTCGACGGCCTGGTCGAGGGCGTGAGCGCCGCCGCCGCCGAGCAGCGGGCGGCGATCGAGGCGCTGGTCGCGTCGTCGGCCGCGCTGCTGGAGCGCAGCGGCCGGCGGCTGGACGAGCAGGTCGACGCGCAGGCTCATGCGATGAGCCAGGTGGCCGCGCAGCTCACCGGCAGCGCGGTGGAGGTGGCCAGCCTGGGCGAGGCCTTCGGTGGCGCGGTGCAGCGCTTCGCGGAGACCAACGACCGCATGGCCGACCAGCTGCAGCGGGTGGAGGCGGCGCTGTCGGCGTCGCTGGCGCGCAGCGACGAGCAGCTGGCCTACTACGTGGCGCAGGCGCGCGAAGTCATCGACCTGAGCCTGGCCTCGCAGCAGCAGATCGTGCAGGACCTGCAGCGGCTGGCGGGCCGCCAGGCCGCACCGGCGGCCGCGCAGGCGGCCTGACGCCATGGCGGACGACGAGCTCGACGCGGGGCCGGCGCCGACGCTGCCGGTGTGGGCCGCCTTCGGCGACCTGATGGCCGGGCTGGTCGGCGCCTTCGTGCTGATCCTGGTCTCGGTGATGGTGCTGCAGCTCGACCTCACCGACCGGCTGCAGGCCGAGGTGCGCCAGCGCGAGGCCGAGGTGCAGCGCCGGCAGGCGCTGGAGCAGGCGCTGGCGGGCCCGCTGGCCGCCGGCCGGGTGACGCTGGTCGACGGCCGCATCGGCATCCGCGGCAGCGTGCTCTTCCCCTTCAATTCGGCCGAGCTGCAGCCCGAGGGCCGGCAGCTGCTGAAGAGCCTGGCCGGCCCGCTGGCCGCCTACCTGAAGGGGCGTGACGAGGTGCTGATGGTCAGCGGCTTCACCGACGACCGGCAGGTCCGTGCCGCGGCCGGCGCCGGGCGCGGCACGGGGCCGCGCTTCGCCGACAACTGGGAGCTCTCGGCCCAGCGCGCGCTCACCGTCACCCGGGCGCTGGTCGACGAGGGGCTGCCGCCGTCGTCGGTGTTCGCCGCGGCCTTCGGCGCGGAGCAGCCGGTGGCGTCCAACGCCGACGCCGACGGCCGGGCGCGCAACCGGCGCGTCGAGATGGCGCCCACCCCGCGCCGCGTCGCCGGCGCACAGGGACGTCCCGGTGGCGGATGACCCGATCCCCGGCGGCCGGTCGCAGCGCCGGCTGCGGCAGGACGTGGCGCTGGCCATGGCCCGCCGGGCGGAGGCGCTCGGGGGCGCGGCGTTGGCCGCGGTGCAGGCGCGGCAGGCACGGTGGTGCGCCGCGCCGGACCCGGTGCCCAGCGGGGCCGGCGACGGGGCGCCGGCGGCCGGCGCGCGGCCGCCGTCCCCGCCGTCCCCGCTGGCCGCGCTGGTGCAGCGGCTCGCCGACGCCGGCATGGCGGACCGGGCTCCGGCGCCGACCGTCGGTGCGCCGCCGGCCGAGTTGAAGGCGCTGGGCCACTTCCGACGGCAATGGGCGCGGCTCGACGCGGAGCGTCGGCTGCTGCAGTCCGCCGCGGCGCTGCCGGCGCAGGCCGGCCCGCTGCATTCGCACCGCCTGGTGCACCGGGCGCTGGCCCGGCTGCGCGAGCTGTCGCCGGCCTACGTCGAGCGCTTCATGGCCCACGCCGACGCGCTGCTGTGGCTGGAGCAGGCCGTGGGCGACGGGTCGGCCGCCGGTCCCGACGTGGTGCTGGACAGGCCGGCGGACCCGGCTACTTCGCGCCGCCGCTCGCCCGTGCCACGTACAACGACAGCGCCTCGATCTGGGCGTCGCTGAGCAGCGCCCGGAAGGACGGCATGCTGCCCAGCCCGTTGCGCAGCGCGGTGGCCACGCGGCCGGCATCGGGCCGCAGTTCGTCGAGCGACGGACCGACCTGGCCCTCGGCGCCGGCCTCCTTCAGCGTGTGGCACAGCGCGCACGACGGCTGCACGCCGCCGTTGAAGAGCTGGCGGCCCGTGGCCAGCCGGGCGTTGGCCTGCGCGGCGGCCGGCTGGCCGACCAGCGCGGCGAGGGTCAGCGTCAGGGCTGCTGCGGTCCCGGCGCCCCTCATGCCACGGTCAGCGTGACCGCGTGGTCGACCCAGCTGGCGTTGTTGTAGCCGCCCAGGTTCTCCACCCGCTCGCGCGGCTGCACGCGGCCGGCCGAGTCGGTGGCGCGGCTCGCGAGCACGTAGCGGCCGGCCGGCAGGTGGGCCTGCAGCACGAACTGGCGCCAGGCGTAGCGGCCGAGGTCGGGGCCGACGAGGCGGGCTTCGCGCCAGCTCTGGCCGCCGTCGATCGACACCTCGACCTTGCGCACGGCGTTGGTGCCGCCGAAGGCCACGCCATGGATCTGCGCCATGCCGGCGCCGAGCCGCTGCTCGGGCAGCGGCCCGTTGATCCACGACTTGACGCCCATCTCCCACACCGACTCCTGCGCCGGGTTGGCCTGCGTGCCGGGCGGCGTCAGGCGGTAGCCGTGCGACATGATGCGGGCGTCGGTCTCCTGGGCGGTGAAGGCCAGCCGCTTGATGTACTTGATGTTGTTGACGCCGGTGTAGCCCGGCACGACGAGCCGCAGCGGGCCGCCGTGCGCCAGCGACAGCGGCGCGCCGTTCATCTCCCAGGCCAGCAGCGCGTCCTCCATCGCCTTGGCCGGCACCGACCGCTCGACGATCACCGTCTTCGGGTCGACGCCGGCGGGCAGGGCCTCGCCGCCGGTGCCGGTCATGAAGCGCAGGCCTCCGTTCACGCCGCCCAGCGCCTCCACCACGGTGCGCACCGGCACGCCGCTCCACACCACGCAGCCGGCCGCGCCCACCTGCCACGGCGTGCCGCTGGGCTTGCTGGGGAAGTAGCCGCGGCCGTTGCCCGAGCACTGCAGCACGGTGGCCACGGTCTCCAGCCCCAGCCCCTTGAGCTGCGCCAGGCTCAACTGCCGCGGCTGGGCCACGCCTTCGACGCTGAGCAGCCAGGCGTCGCGGTCGTTGAGGATGGACGCGTCGGGCGCGGGCAGGTTGTTGCGCACGTACAGCTGCTCGGCCGGCGTGATGACGCCGGTGCCGAAGGCGCTGCGCTTGGTCTCGATGACGCTGCTGCTGTGGACGATGAGCGCGTTGGCGTCCTTCCAGGCGGCGTAGGGCGGCAGCGGGCGCGCGCCGGCCGGTGCGGCCGCGGCCGCCGGTGCGGTCTGCGCGAGCACCGGGCCGGCCACCGCGGCGACGCCGGCGGCACCGCCGGCGAGCAGCGCACGCCGGCGCGACAGGGGATGGGCTTGAGTCGACATGGAATGTTCTCCCTCTGAGCGGGGACCTCGGGCGGACGCCGGGTCCCAAAAAAGGCGCGGCAGTATTGCACCGGCACTCCCGCCCGCCGGCCTTCACGAGGCCGTCGCAGCCGCTGGTTACCAAGCTTTACGCATTGGCCGCCCTTCCTCGTGATGCAGTGCACGTATCACCGCGCCGCGCCGGTGGCCCCACGAGACAATCCGGGCCTGCTGTATTTGACGGAGAACCGCATGCCCCGACCCGCCCTGCACCGCCTGTGTGCCGCGTTGTGCATCGGCCTGGCGCTGCCCGCGCAGGCCGAGCTGAGTGCCCTCGTCGCGGCCGAGCCCACCGCGCGCAAGGAAGCGCAGGGCCTGCCGCGCGCGGCGATGGAAAGCAGCCTGGGCAAGGCCGTCGGCCAGCCGCTGACGGTCACCACCACCGAGGACCTGGCCGACGCGATGCGCGCCACCCGCTCCGGCGGCTACGACGTGTTCATCGCGCCGCCGCAGGTGGCGGCGTCGGCGCTGGGCCATGGCTACGAGCTGGTCGGCGCCACCGAGGGCAGCGAGCAGTACGTGCTGGTCGCCCGCCAGGGTCTGGCGTCGGTGGCCGCGCTCAAGGGCGGGCGCCTCTACCTGCCGCAGCAGGAGTCGATCTACAGCTACCTCGCGCGCGGCATGCTCAACGCGCAGGGCCTGTCGCTGAAGGACCTGCGCAAGGTGGAGTACGCGCGCTACCCGCAGGCCGGCCTGGCCGCGCTGTCGGTGGGCGCCACCGACGCCACCGTGGTCCGCCAGTCCGACTGGGAAGCCTGGGCCAAGGACAACGCCAACCAGGCCCGCTCGCTGGCCACCTCCATGGCGGTGCCGGGCGGCTTCTCGGTGGTGGTGCGCAGCTCGCTGCCGGCCGACCAGAAGGCCAAGCTGGCCCGCTGGTTCGCGCAGCCCGTGGCCTTCAACGCGCTCAAGCCGGCGAGCCAGCGGCCGGACCTGGCCGACTACAAGGCCATCGCCCAGCTCGGCATCTTCACCCCGGTGTCGCTGCCCGGCGCCAAGGTGGTGACACCGGCCGAGGTGAAGGACCTGATGGCCGGCGGCGCAATGTTCGTCGACACCCGGACCTCGAAGGAGTTCCTGACCAAGCGGGTGCCCAAGGCGGTGTTCGCGCCCTATGTCGAGAAGAGCCTGAAGGACACCGCCTTCGACCCGGCGCAGGACGACTTCACCGCGCTGGCCAAGCTCAACCTCGACAAGGACAAGCCGACCATCTTCGCCTGCAACGGCGCCGAGTGCTGGAAGTCGTACAAGGCCAGCAAGCACGCGCTGGCCCAGGGCTTCAAGCAGGTCTACTGGTTCCGCGGCGGTCTGCCGGCCTGGGAGGCGGCCGGGCTGCCGGTGTCGCAGGGCGATTGAGCGCCATGGCCGACAAGATCCTCGTCTTCTACGGGTCGTACCGGTCGGACCGCCAGGGCATCCGCCTGGCCGACTACCTGGTGGCCGGCTTCGCGGCCCGCGGCGCGGCGCCGGAGCTGGTCGACGCCAAGGCGCTGAACCTGCCCATGCTGGACCGCATGTACAAGGAGCACCCGCCCGGCCAGGCCCCGCAGGCGCTGGAGGCGCTGGCGCAGAAGGTCCGCGCGGCCGATGCCTTCGTCTTCGTCACCGGCGAGTACAACTGGGGTCCGCAACCGGGACTGAAGAACCTGACCGACCACTTCCTGGAGGAGTGGTTCTGGCGGCCGGCGGCCATCGCCAGCTATTCGGCCGGCCGGCTCGGCGGCGTGCGTTCGGCCACCGTCTGGCACGGCATCCTGTCGGAGATGGGCATGGTGGTGGTGTCGAGCACGTTGTCGGTGGGCCAGATCGGCCAGTCGCTGGACGCCGACGGCCGGCCCTCGGGCGACGGCGGCAAGGCGCTGGAACGCGCCTTCCCCGCTTCGCCGACGACCTGGCGTGGTGGACCGAAGCGGCACGCGCGCAGCGCGCGCGGCGGGCGCCGCCCTACTGAGGGCCGCGCGTCGCGGCCTCAGCCGCGCAGGTCGGTCTGGCGCTCGATCACCCGGCCGCACAGGCCATAGGCCACCGCCTCCTCGGCCGACAGCCAGCGGTCGCGCTCGATGTCGGTCAGCACGCGCTCCAGCGGCTGGCCGGTCTCGCGGGCGATGGTGCGGGCGATGCGTTCGCGCGCCTTGACGATCTCCTGGGCCTGGATGGCGATGTCGGTGGCCTGGCCGCCGGCGCCGCCGCTGGGCTGGTGGATGAGGAAGCGGGTGTTGGGCAGGCAGAAGCGCCGTTCCTTCGGCACCGACAGGTAGACATGCGTGGCCGCGCTGCCGACCCAGCCGGTGCCAATCATGTTCACCGGCGCGGCGATGTAGCGCACCACGTCGTGGATGCTGTCGCCGGATTCCAGGTGGCCGCCGGGCGAGGACACCAGCATGTCGATCGGGTCGCTGGAGTCGGCGGCCAGCGCGATCAGCCGGCGCACGATGTCCTGCGCCACGCTGTCGTGGATGGCGCCGAACAACAGCACCGTGCGCGACTTGAAGGTCTTCTCTTCGAGGAAGGAACTGCGCGGGTCGATCGGGTGGTGGGAAGTCGCGGGCGTTTCCATGGCGATTCGGCTCGATGGCGGGAGTGGGAAGGGCGATGCTAGAGCACGCGCCTCGACCAGTGCCCGCGGTGGGAGGGGTGGCGTTCCCGGCCCCCGCCAGCAGGGCCCGGGGGCGCGGGGTCCGGCGCGGGCACCGGACGTGCTTGAATCTCGAGGCCGGCGGCGTGCGGCCGGCCCCTCACCCTTCGACGACGACGAAAGGCCCCGACATGCAAACCTTGAACGAAATGCTGGACCGGAGCCTCCTCACCCACGCCCAACACGCCGAGATCCGCGGCTGGGTGGCGCAGGCCCGCACGCCGGACGCCATCCTGAAGATGCCGCCGCACCTGTGGCGGGCGCTGGAGCTGGCCAGCGTGCTGATGGGCGTCGACGCCGACCTCACCCAGCCGCCGACGCTCACCCTCGGTTGAGGCGGGGCGTCCGCCTCAATCGCCCACCGCAGCGTCGGCCGCCACCGGCGACCCCCGGCCGCCGCGCACGTTGACCCAGGCGGCCACCGCGCCGCTGGCGGCGATGAGGGCCATGCCGGCCAGCGCCCAGCCGTCCGGCCGCTGGCCGAACACCCACAGCCCGAGCAGGCCGGCGAAGACCAGCTGCGCGTAGGTGAAGGGCATCAGCACCGGCAGCGGCGCCCGGCGCGTGCCGACGATGAAGGCCAGGTGGCCGAAGGTGCCGAGCAGCCCGGCGGTGGCCATGAGCGCCCACTGCCAGGGGGCGATCTGCAGCAGCGTCGGCCACCACGCGCCGGGCCAGGCCGCCAGTGCCACGGTCAGCCACACCAGGCCCACCGCGCCGGTGGTGCCATGCGTGCGCAGCGGGTCCTCCAGGGCCGCCATGTGGCGGGTGAGCAGCTGGAACATCGCCCCGCAGACGGCCAGCGCCAGCGGCAGCAGCGCGGCCGGGGTGAACACCGCGCTGCCCGGCCGCACCACCAGCAGGCCGCCGGTGAAGGCCAGCGTCACCAGCGCCCAGCGCAGGGCGCCCACCGGCTCCTTCAACAGCCAGGGCGAGGCCAGCGTGACGAACACCGGCGCCAGCATGGCGATGGCGGTGAACTCGGCCACCGGCAGTTCGCGCAGGCCGAGGAAGGCCAGCACGCTGGTGGTGAGCAGCAGCGTGCCGCGCAGCACCTGGAAGCGCGGATGGCGCACCGGCGGACGCCGGCGGGCGACCGGGTGGAAGCGCAGCCATCCGCCCACCAGCACGGCCTGCGCGGCGTAGCGCGTCCACACCACCAGCAGCAGCGGCACGCCGGCGCTCAGCACCTTGACCGCGCTGTCGAGCAGGGCGAACGCGAGCACGGCGAGCAGGATGAGGGCGATGCCGGAGGCGGCCTGGGAACGCATGGCGGAGCAGACGGTGGCAGATGGCGGGCCACCGTAACGCAGCGTGTGCCGGCGTGCCGGCCGCCCGCCCTTCTGGGACACTGTCGCCCCCGGGACGGCGGTCGGCAGACCGCCTCCGAGCCAAGGAGCCCTTGCATGCCTTCTTCTCCCACCGTCAGCCCCGCCCTGCCCCGCCAGTTCGACCTCGCCGCGCTGCTGCTGCGCCTCGGCCTCGGGGTGCTGGTGCTCTTCCACGGCGTGGCCAAGGTGGCCGCTGGCCCCGGCTACGTCGGCACCCTGGTGGCCAAGGCCGGGCTGCCGGAACTGCTCGCCTACGGCGTCTACGTCGGCGAGGTGGTGGCGCCGCTGATGCTGATCGTCGGCCTGTGGACCCGGCTGGCAGCCTGGGTGGTGGTGGTCAACATGCTCTTCGCGGTGGCCCTGGTGCACGCGTCCCAGCTGTTCAGCGTCAACGCCCGCACCGGCGGCTATGAGCTCGAACTGCAGGCGCTGTTCCTGCTCGCCGCGGTGGTGGTGGCGCTCATCGGCCCCGGGCGCTTCAGCCTGGACGCCCGGCGCGGCTGACCGGCGGCCGGCCGCTGCGGCGGGCGCGGCAACTGCCCTGCGCCGCCGTGCCCCGCGCCCTCGACCTCCGCCGTCCCTCCCTGTGCCGAGCCGCCGGCTGGGCGCTGGCCGCGCCGCTGCTGGCCGCCGCCCAGACCCCCCCTGCCGCCCGGCGAAGCGGACGATCGGGCCGCCGGCCTGCCGCGCTGGGAGGCCGGCCTCGTCGCGGGCGCCGGCCTGCTGCCGGACTACCCCGGCGCGGACCGCAGCCGCGTCCGCGGACTCGTGCTGCCGGTGCTGCTGTACCGGGGGCCGGTGTGGCGGGTCGACGGCGAGGGCGTGCGCAGCCGGCTGGTGGCGCAGCCGGACTGGACGCTCGACCTGTCCGCCAGCGGCGCCTTCCGCTCGCGCGACAACCCGGCGCGGGAGGGCATGCCGCCGCTCGACTGGTTGGTCGGCCTCGGGCCGCAGCTGGTCTGGCATGGCTGGCGCGAGGCGCCCGGCCGGCCGACGCTGCACCTGAAGGCGCGGGCCCTGCTGTCCACCGACGGGCGGGACTGGCACGGCCGCGGCCACGTGCTGGAACCGGAGGTCCGCTGGCACTGGACAGCACCTCTGCCCGGCGGCCCCGGCCGCCTCAGCTTCGGGGTGCAGCCGACCTGGGCCAGCGAGGCCCTGCACCGCTACTTCTACGAGGTGGCCCCGTCGCAGGCGACGGGCCGGCGCCCGGCCTGGGACGCGCGGGCCGGCTACTTCGGCACCGAGGTGAAGCTGACCCTGGGCCGCCGCGAAAGCCAGGCGCTGTCGTGGTTCGTCACCGCGCGGGCGCTGTCGCTGCATGGCGCCGCCAACGAGGGCAGTCCGCTGGCGAAGGAGGGGCTGAACTGGACCGTCGGCCTCGGTCTGGTGTGGACGCCGTGGCGCAGCGCGGAGACGGTGCCCGCGCGCTGAGCCGGCTGGCCGATCAGGCGTGCAGCACCTGTTGCAGCAAGCCTTCCAACTCGTCCCCGCCCACCGGCTTGGTGAGGTGGATGTCGAAGCCGGCATCGGCCGCACGGGCCTTCGCCTCCCGGTTGGAGATGGCGGTCAGCGCGATGAGGATGACCCGGTTGCCCTCGGTCCGGCGCAGCGTCTTGGCCGCCTCGTAGCCGTCCATCAGCGGCATGTTGATGTCCAGGATCACCAGGCAGGGCTTGAACTCCTGCGCGATGGCCACGGCGTCCTGACCGTTGTAGGCGGTGCGGGTCTCGTAGCCGAGGAAGTCCAGCAGCACCGCCAGGGTGTCGGCCGCGTCTTGGTTGTCGTCGGCGATGAGGATGCGCTTGGCGGGGGTCACGGCGGGTACGGCGATGGCGGGGGTCCCAGCTCATCGGCAAGCGGACTGCCCGGCCCGAGGCGGCGGCGGCCGCGTCGCGTTGTAGGGCCCCACCGACACGGCTTTCGGCGTCCGATGATGGGGAGAACGCGCAGCGCTGAGCAGACTCCCGGGTCGGCCGCAACGGCGAGGGCAGCCCGTGTGGAGGCCGCTCCGCCAGCACAGGCCGTGGGAGGCACTCCTTGGAACAGGACCGGCCGGGCGCCGAGATCGCGGCGCTGCGGCAGCAGTTGGACGCCCTGCAGCACGAGGTGGGGGCCTTGCAAGACGCCGCGCACCGGCGACGGCGCGAGCTGTCGGCGCTGGTCCACGAGCTCGCCAACCCGCTGGGGCCGCTCACCACGGCGCTGTACCTGCTGCAGCGCGCGCCGCAGGAGCGCGGGCCGCAACTGGTCGAGATGGCGCAGCGCCAGCTGCGCCTGCTGACCGAGGTCGTCGAGCAGCTGCGCCGCCTGGGGCGCGAGGACGACGACGCGCCGCCGGTGGCCGCCGACGCCGGCTGAGCCGCCGCGTCAGCCGGCGGCGGCGGCGGGCCGCCGCGCGGCCGCCACGCCGTCGAGCAGCGCCAGCAGCGCCTGCGCGTCCACCGGCTTCACGAGGTGGTGGTCGAAGCCCGCGGCGCGCGAGCGTTCGCGGTCGCCCGGCTGGCCGTAGCCGGTCAGCGCGATCAGCAGCGCCGTGTCGCCGCCGGGAAGGGCGCGCAGCCGCCGCGCCAGCTCGTAGCCGTCCATGCCCGGCAGGCCGATGTCCAGCACGAAGGCCTGCGCCATCTGCTGCTGCGCGCGGCCCAGCGCACCGTGGGCGTCGTGCAGGATCTCGACGCGGTGGCCTTCCAGCGCCAGCAGCGCCCCCAGCGACTCGGCGGCGTCGACGTTGTCGTCGACCACCACCACCCGGCAGCCGCGCGGTTGCAGCACGGCGGCTGCGACCGGCACCGGCGACGTGGTCGCGGCGGCCCCTGGCCGGCGCGGCAGGCGCACGGTGAAGCGGGCACCGCGGCCGATGCCGTCGCTGTGCGCCTGCACGCTGCCGCCGTGCAGCTCCACCAGCTGCCGCACCAGCGCCAGCCCGAGGCCGAGGCCGCCCTGCGCCCGCTCGGCGGTGCGCGAGCCCTGGGTGAACAGCTCGAACAGCTCGGGCATCAGCTCGGTGGGGATGCCCTGCCCGTTGTCCTGCACGACGAGCGACAACCAGCCGTCCTCCGCGCTCGCCCGCAGCAGGAGGTGCCCTCCCTCGGGGGTGTACTTGCAGGCGTTGTGCAGCAGGTTGCTCACCACCTGCACCAGGCGGGCACGGTCGGCGTGCAGCGGCAGCGGCGTGTCCGGCAGCTGCAGCTCCAGGCGGTGGCGGCGCACGGCCACCAGCGGGCGCACCTGTTCGACCGCGGCCTGCACCACCTCGGCCAGGTCGAGGTCGTGGCGGTCGAGCTCGATCAGGCCGCGGGTGACCCGCGACACGTCGAGCAGGTCGTCGACGATCTCGGTCATGTGGCGGGCCTGGCGGGCGATGACCTCGCTCTGGCGCAGCACCTGGGCGTCGGCGCCGGGCAGCCGGCGCAGCAGCTCGGCGCCGGTGCGGATCGGGGCCAGCGGGTTGCGCAGCTCGTGCGCCAGCATGGCGAGGAAGTCGTCCTTGCGGCGGTCGGCGGCGCGCAGCGCCTCGGTCAGGCGCTGCAGCTTCTCGCGCTCGCCCTCCAGCGCGGCGTGCTGCTCGTGCAGCCGGTCGAGCATCTGGTTCAGCGCATGGGCCAGGTTGGCCACCTCGCCGCTGCCGCCGGCGGGCGCCCGCTCGCGGCCGAAGCCGGTGCTGACCACGCGGCTGGCGAACGTCTCCAGCCGCTGCAGGTCGCGGGTGAGCACCAGCGCCACCCGGCGCCCGGCCAGCGCCACCACGGCGAACAGGCCGAGCGCCAGGCCGAGCATGCTCAGGTACTGCGGCGACGGCCGGCCGGGTGCGGCGGGGGTCAGCGAGCGCATGTGCAGCTTCAGCCCCGCGTAGGCCGCCGGCACCGGCACGGCCACCCGGCGCCAGGGCTCGTCGGGCTGCGCGCCCCCGGTGTCGCCCCATTCCAGCCGCAGCTCGGCGGGCAGTCGCAGGTCCTCCAGCCGCACCTTGTAGAAGATCGCCCCCTCCGGCGAGGCGGTGCGGCTGTAGACCATGGGCTGCAGCGCCACCAGCTCATGCCCGCCGGCACCCTGGAACACCGCGGCGCTGGCGGCGCCGCTGCCGAGGGCGGCGCGCAGCCAGGACTGCTGCTCGGCGCTGAACGCCACCGCCCCGTTGGCCGAGATGGCCCGACCCTCGAAATCGGTCAGCTGCAGCTGCACCGGCAGGCCGTTGATCTGGCGGATGCTTTCGAGGAAGGGCGTGAGGTAGGTCTCGCGGCCGGCACTGTCGACCAGCCCGGTGGCCAGGATGGTGCTGCCCGCCACCTCCTGCATGCGGGTGGCCAGCGCCGACAGGTCGCTGCCGACCCGCACCGCGCCGTACTGGAGCTCCTTGGCCGCCAGCTGGCGCAGCGCGTCGCGCTGCTGGCGGTCGACCAGCCACCAGGTGCCGAGCGCGGCCAGCAGCAGCGCCCCGGCGGCGAGGCCGGCCGTCGCCAGGGTGAACCGGCGCGCGAGGCCGCGCGGCAGCAGCGGCTGCATGCTCAGGCCACCGGCTGCAGGACGCCGTCGGCCCGGTAGCGGGCCATCAGCAGCTCCGCCGGGCCGAGCGCCTCGTGCCGGGTCGCGGTGAAGGGCGGGGCGTAGCGCTTGATCAGGCCGTCGTGCCGGGGCACCTTCTCCAGCGCATCCCGCACTGCGCCGCGGTCGGTGCTGCCGGCCAGCGCCAGCGCCCGGGCCAGGATGTGCGTCATGTCGAAGGCATGGGCCACGCCCACCGGGCTTTCGATGTCCTCCACCCGCTGCACGCCCTGCTGGCGCGCGGTGGCCAGGAAGGCGTCCAGCACCGGGCCGCGGGCGCGCAGGAAGCTGAAGGTCTGGATCACCGAGAAGTCCACCTGCGCCAGCGCGGCCCCGGCCTCCTGCACGAAGCGGCCGCCGGTGACGCCCCAATGGCTGAGCACCGGCAGCCGCTGTTCGGGCAGCAGCGCGCTCATCTCGCGCACCAGCATGGCCGCCTCGTCGTCGTTGGCCACCAGCACCACCGCCTGCGCGCCGGACTGGACCAGCTTGAGGTACTTGTCGACCAGCGAGCGCTCCTGCCAGTTGTACCAGGCGATGCTGCTGACCTGCGGCATGTCGCGGTCCTGCGCCACGCGCTCGGCGGCGGCCAGGTTGCTGCGGCCCCACGAGGTGTTGGTCAGCAGCAGACCGACGCTGCGCGCCCGCGCTGGCGCGCGGCCCGCATCATGAAGGGCATGGCCAGGCTGTCGCGCAGCGACAGCCGGAAGACGTAGTTGGGCACGCTGCCGTTGTCGACGATGGCGTCGGCGGCGGACCACACCGCGAGGAACGGCATCCCTGCGGCCTTGAGCAGCGGCAGCTGCTCGATCACCACCGGGCTGAAGCGACCGCCGAACACCGCCACCAGGTCCGGCATGGCGCGGAACTCCTCCAGGTTGCGGATGCCGCGGGCGGGGATGGACCGGTGGTCCCGGGTCACCACCTCGAGCGGGCGACCGCCGAGCACGCCGCCGGCGGCGTTGAGCTGCGCCGCCGCGATGCGCACCCCGCGCTCGACGGCCTGGGCCGAGGTGGAGTTGGCCAGTCCGAACTCGCCGTCGATGCCCAGCAGCACAGGCCGGCTGCCCTGCGCCCGCAAGCGGAACGGCAAGACGAGCGAGGCGGCCGCGCCGAAGGCGAGGCGGCGGCGGGAGGCCTGGAGGGAGAGGGTGCCGGGCACGGGGGTTGGCGAAGCAGGGACAGCCCGCACTCTAGCGGCGCGAAGTGCCCCGCCGCCCGCTGCTGACAACTTGTGACCACGCTCTCCCCAGGATGGCAGTGGCCGCCCCGCAGAAGCCCCGGGGCGGGCCGTGGCGGCGGATCCCTCGCCTGCTTGATAGAACCGGACAATGACTGGGCTTGACCGCTTCAATGCACAGGATGCGCGCCCTGCCCTAGCATCGACGGGTCGGCTTTTTCCCCTCCACCCCCTTCACAAACGAGAGACCGCGACATGTCTTTGATCAACCAACAAGTCCCCGCCTTCAAGGTCGATGCCTTCCACAACGGCAAGTTCGTGCAGGTCACGGACGAGGCCCTGAAGGGCAAGTGGTCGGTGCTCGTCTTCATGCCGGCCGCCTTCACCTTCAACTGCCCGACCGAAGTCGAGGATGCCGCCGAGAACTACGCCGAGTTCCAGAAGCTGGGCACCGAGGTCTACATCGTCACCACCGACTCGCATTTCGCGCACAAGGTGTGGCACGAGACCTCGCCGGCCGTCGGCAAGGCCAAGTTCCCGCTGATCGGCGATTCGGCCCGCGTGCTGGCCAACTTCTTCGAGGTGCTCATCCCCGAGGAAGGCCGCACCCTGCGCGGCACCTTCGTGATCAACCCCGAGGGCGTGATCAAGACCATGGAAGTGCACGACAACAGCATCGCGCGCGACATGAAGGAAACGCTGCGCAAGCTGAAGGCCGCCCAGTACGTCGCCAAGAACCCGGGCCAGGTCTGCCCGGCGAAGTGGAACGAGGGCGCGGCCACGCTGACGCCGTCGCTGGACCTGGTCGGCAAGATCTGAGTCCCGCATGACCCTGGGAGGGCGGGCCTGCGGCCTGCCCCCTTCTCCCCCCAGGAGATCCTGTTGAAAGCGCCCGCGCAGCGATCCTGACCGGTGCTTTCAACCGGGTCGACCGATCCCGACTGAAACCACCGAAAGGAAGACGCTGCCATGTTGGACGACGGCACCAAGGCCCAGCTCAAGGCCTACCTCGAACGGGTGCGCGAGCCCGTCGAACTCATCGCCTCGCTGGACGACCGTCCGGCGTCGCAGGAAATGCGCTCGCTCATCGAGGACATCGTCTCGCTGAGCGACAAGGTCAGCGCGCGCTACGACGGCCGGGACACCCGCCGGCCCTCCTTCCAGATCACCCGCGCCGGCGCGGACATGGGGGTGCGCTTCGCCGCCATCCCGATGGGACACGAGTTCACCTCGCTGGTGCTGGCGCTGCTGCAGGCCGGCGGCCACCCGCCGAAGCTGGAGGCCGACGTCATCGAGCAGATCAAGTCGCTGGACGGCGACTTCGTGTTCGAGACGTACATGAGCCTGACCTGCCACAACTGCCCGGACGTGGTGCAGGCGCTCAACCTGATGGCCATCCTCAACCCGCGCATCCGCCACACCGCGGTGGACGGCGGGCTGTTCCAGGACGAGGTCGAGTCGCGCCAGATCATGGCCGTGCCGACGGTGTTCCTGAACGGGGAGCCGTTCGCGTCGGGCCGCATGGAGATCGCCGAGATCGTCGCCAAGATCGACACCGGCGCGGCGGCCCGCGACGCGGCCAAGCTTGGCGCCAAGGATCCCTTCGACGTGCTCATCGTCGGCGGCGGCCCGGCCGGCGCGGCGGCGGCGGTGTACGCGGCGCGCAAGGGCATCCGCACCGGCATCGTGGCCGAGCGCTTCGGGGGCCAGACGATGGACACCCTCGGCATCGAGAACTTCGTCTCGGTGCTGGAGACCGAGGGCCCGAAGTTCGCGAGCGCGCTGGAGGCCCATGTGAAGGCCTACGACGTGGACATCATGAACCACCAGCGGGTGACGCAGCTGGTGCCGGCCAGCGAGCCGGGCGGCTGGATCCGGCTTCAGCTGGACAACGGCGCCGAACTGAAGAGCCGCACCGTGGTGCTGGCCACCGGCGCGCGCTGGCGCAACGTCAACGTGCCCGGCGAGCAGGAGTACAAGACCAAGGGGGTGGCCTACTGCCCGCACTGCGACGGCCCGCTGTTCAAGGGCAAGAAGGTGGCGGTGATCGGCGGCGGCAACTCCGGCGTCGAGGCGGCCATCGACCTGGCCGGCGTGGTCGAGCACGTGACGGTGCTGGAGTTCGCCGACCAGCTCAAGGCCGATGCGGTGCTGGTCAACAAGCTCAACAGCCTGCCCAACGTCGACGTGCGCCTGAACGCCCAGACCACCGAGATCACCGGCGACGGCCAGAAGGTCAACGGCCTGCGCTACAAGGACCGCACCAGCGGCGAGGAGCGGCAGGTGGACCTGGCCGGCGTGTTCGTGCAGATCGGCCTGGTGCCCAACACCGAGTTCCTGAAGGGCACGCTGGAGCTGAGCAAGTTCGGCGAGGTGCTGATCGACGCCAAGTGCCACACCAACCTGCACGGCGTCTTCGCCGCGGGCGACGTGACCACGGTGCCGTACAAGCAGATCATCGTGGCGGCCGGCGAGGGCGCGAAGTCGGCGCTCAGCGCCTTCGACTACCTGATCCGGACGCCGGCCCCCGCGGCCTGATCCGCGTCACCGGACGAGACGGGGCCCGCTTCGGCGGGCCCTGTTCATTTCGGCCGGGGCCGCCGCAGGTCGCGGTCCGGCGGCAGGTGGGCACCCGATCGCAGCTGCGCCACCGTGGCGGCCACCGCCTGTGCGGCGTTGCGCACCTCGGCCTGCAGCGCCTCGTCGGCGTCGAGCGTGTCGTGGCTGTTCCAGTAGGGCTCGTAGTAGCCGATGAAGCGGTCCAGCCGCGCCTGCGGTCCGGCCTCGACCAGGCCCATCCAGTCCAGCCAGTCGGACAGCGAGCGGCGCACGCCCTCGATGCCGGCCACGTCGCCGTGCACCACCACGCCATAGGCCCGTCCCGCCAGGTGCTTGGGGTAGTGCCAGCCGTCGCGCTCGATGGCCTTGGCCCTGGCGGCGTCCTTGCCGCCGGTGCTCGTCGGGTCGGGGTTGCCGCCATCGGCGCAGACCAGCCGGTCGATCATCAGCTTGAGCGGGCTGGCGGCCTGGTACCAGTAGACCGGGGTGACCAGCAGCACCCCGTGCGCCGACACCCAGCGTTCGTAGATGTCGTTCATCCAGTCGTTGACCTGGCCGTTGCCGTGGTTGGGGTAGCAGCTGCAGGGCCAGTGGCACAGCGGCATGGCGGTGGACGCGCAGCCCTTGCACGGATGGATGTGCAGGTCGGGCTCGGAGGCCAGCCGGCTGAGGTCCAGCAGGTCCCATTCGACCCCGTCGCGGGTCAGGGCCTCGCCGGCCAGCGTGGCCAGGCGGAAGCTCTTCGACATCTCGCCCGGGCAGGTGCCGTCGTTGCGCGAGGACCCGACCACCACCAGCACGCGCGACGGCGTGGCCGCGTCGGCCCACCGCGCCTGCGCCGACTTCAGCCGCTCGCTGGCGTCGCGCCAGTCGTCCGACAGCGCGTACGACGGGTCGGCGTGCCCGGGACCGGCGGGGTGCGTGCGCGGCGCCTTGCGGCCGCCCTGGTAGCCGTGCCAGGCGATCTCCTCCAGGCGGGCGATGGCCGCGCCCTCCGGCGCGAAGGCAGGGTCCTGGAAGCGGCCGCGAAAGCGCTGGCCGAAGGCCTCTCGGTCCAGCATTTGCGGCATCTGGCCCCGGCGGACGGTGGGCAGGTCGGACATTCGTTCTCCTTCGACGCATGGAACCGCCGGCGCGCCACGGCAAGCCACGTTCCCCCGACCCGGGATCGCCCTGGTGGCGCCGTGGGCAGCCTCGCGGTCCATGCTTTGCCTAAGAAACTCCGACGTCCGATCCGGAACAGCCCGCCATGCTCGACCGCCCGCACCGCGCAGTCGCCGCCGCCGCCGCGGTGGCCGCGGTGCCGTGCGCGCCGGCGCTGCGCACGCTGCTGTACCGGTACTTCTTCTTCGACTGGCTGTTCCGGGACGTGCGTCGCGGCACGCTGCTGGAGCGTGCCGCGGCCTGGCGCCACAACCGCCAGCAAGCGCGCTGGCTGCCGACCTACCTGCGGCGCTGGTTGGGCTGCGGGGTGCTGCTCTATGCCCTCGGCCTGCTGGTGGAGATGGGCATGGGCGCCACCTTCGCGTCGTCGGTGTTCTACGTGTCCGGCGTGCTCAGCGTGCCGGTCAATGCGGTGATCGCGATGGTGTGGCTGGGCTTGCGCACCCTGCCCCCACCGCTTTGAATGGAGAGCCCATGGCCCTGGACCACGCCCGACCCGGCGAGACCATCCACCTGCAACCCCTCGGCGACCGCCTGGCCGAAGCGAAGAGCCGGGCGCTGCTCAAGACCCATGCCCTGGAGCTGATCCACCTCGTGCTGCAGGCCGGCGAGCAGCGTCCGCCGCACCATGTGTATGGCGAGCTGGTGCTGCACTGCCTGGAGGGCGAGGTGCGCCTGCAGATCGACGCCGGGGAACGGCTGCTCGGACCGGGACAACTGGTGCTGCTGGCCGCCAGGGCGCCCTTCGCGCTGCACGCGCTGAAGCCGTCGTCGCTGCTGATGACGGTGCAATTGCCGGCGGACCAGCCGGGCAGCGGCTCCTCGACACAGGGCTAGCCGCGCGGCGGTGCGAACACCGCCTCACCCAGGCGTTCTCCGGGATCCCATGGGAACAGGCCTTGCCGAACTTCGGGTTCATTCCCCATCCCTCGACAGGAGCGTTTCCATGTTCATGCACAACAAGCGTCTGCAGTACACCGTGCGGGTGTCCGAGACCAACCCCGGGCTGGCCAACCTGATGCTCGAGCAGTTCGGCGGACCGCAGGGCGAGCTGGCCGCCGCCTGCCGCTACTTCACGCAGGCCCTGGCCGAGGACGACCCGGGCCGCAAGGACATGCTGATGGACATCGCCACCGAGGAGCTGTCGCACCTCGAGGTCATCGGCACCATCATCGCCATGCTCAACAAGGGCGCCAAGGGCGAGCTGGCCGAGGCCACCGACAGCGAGGCCGAGCTCTACCGCAAGATCACCGGCGCGGGCAACGACTCGCACGTCACGCAGGTGCTCTACGGCGGCGGCCCCGCGCTGATCAACTCCGGCGGCCAGCTCTGGAACGCCGGCTACATCGACTCCATCGGCGACCCGACCTGCGACCTGCGTTCGAACATCGCGGCCGAGTCGCGGGCGAAGATCATCTACGAGCGGCTGATCAACCTCACCGACGACCCCGGCGTGAAGGAGGCTCTGGGCTTCCTGATGACGCGCGAGGTCGCCCACCAGCTCTCGTTCGAGAAGGCGCTGTACGCGATCACGCCGAACTTCCCGCCCGGCAAGATGGCCCCGATGCCGCAGTTCGCGCGCACCTACTTCAACATGTCCGAAGGCGATGGCGACACCCGCGGGCCGTGGAACAGCGACGAGAACTTCCAGTACGTCGGCAGCGCCAAGCAGGCGATGGCGGTTGACGGCGGCAGCGGCCTGCCGGAGGTGATGCTGCAGCCCGGGCAGGCGCAGGCGGTGGAGCAGCTGGCCGCGCGCACCCTGTCCGACCCGGAAAGCGATCCGGTCACCGGTGCCGATCTCGGCAGCGGTGAACTCCCGACAGAAAAGGCGGTCTGATACCGTCGGGCCGGCGCGGCGGGCGACAGGTGTCGCCGCCGCGCCGACGACCGTCGGACCCCGGGAGGGTCCCCTTGAGGAGAACACCATGAAGCGGATGTTGTGGTCAGCCGGCGTGCTGGCGGTGGCGATGGCCACCGGCCTTGCCGGTGTCGATGCGGATGCCAAGCGCCTGGGCGGCGGTGGTTCGTCCGGCATGCAACGCAGCGTGCCCACGCGGCCGGCGCAGCAGAACACGCCGCCCCAGCAGGCCCCGGCACAGCAGCCCGGCCCGACGGCCGCCGCCGCACCGGCCGCGGCCGGTGCCACCGCCGCGGCGGCGGCCGGCCGCCGCTCCTGGCTCGGACCGATCGCCGGCATCGCGGCGGGCCTCGGCATCGCCGCCCTGCTCAGCCACCTGGGCCTGGGCGCGGCCTTCGCCGAATTCCTGACGCTGGCGCTGCTGGTGATCGTGGCCATCGTCGCCGTGCGCTTCCTGATGCGCCGCTTCGGGCGCCAGGGCGCGTCGCAGCGCGGGCTGGGCTACGCGGGTGCGGGTGCCGGTACCGGCACCGCCGGTGCGGGGCCCGCCACGCCGTGGCGGGCCGAGCCGCCGCTGCAGCAGCGCAGCGCGGCCGCCGATTGGGGCCGGCCCGCCGGGGCCACGGCGCCCGGTCAGGGCCTGGCCCCGATCGAGGCCACCGGCGCTGGCGTCAACCTGCCGGCCGACTTCGACCGCGAGGGCTTCGAGCGCATCGCCAAGCTGATCTTCATCCGCATGCAGGCCGCCAACGATGCCGGCAACCTGGACGACCTGCGCCAGTTCACGACGCCGGAGATGTTCGCCGCCGCGCGGCTGGACCTGCACAACCGCGGGGGCGGCGCGCAGCGCACCGACGTCGTCCAGCTCCAGGCCGAGGTGCTGGACCTGGCCCGCGACAACGGGCAGGACATCGTCAGCGTGCGCTACCACGGCCTCATCCGCGAAGACGATGCCGGGGCCGCGCCGCAGCCCTTCGACGAGGTGTGGCACCTGGTGCGGCCCAGCGGCGCGTCCGGCGGCGGCTGGGCGGTGGCGGGCATCCAGCAGGCGGGGGCGACCACGCACTGACCGAGCCAGTGTTTCCGCGCGGTGCCTCGGCGCCGCGCCCGAAGGCCCTGCCCCGCGGGGCCTTTTTCATGGCGGCGGGCGTGTTCCGACACGCCGTGAGAAGTGGTGGGCATCGGCCGACACGCACGAGGATTGCACGGTGAAGGTCTCATTCAATCCCTGCTGAAGGAGCACACCATGAAGTTGAAGTCCACCCTGCCCCTGTGCACCGCCGCCCTGCTGTCCGCGTTTGCGGTCGGCGCGTCGGCCCAGTCCGCCCGCCAGGGCGCGGCCGCCGACCCCGCGGCCGCCCACCTCAAGGGCTCTCCCGATGCCGGCGCGCCGGAGTCGACGAACCGCCTCAACGAGCAGCGCCGCATGGAGCAGCAACAAGGCAGCCAGTCCGGTGGCCTGCAGCGCCAGTCCGGCGCCGCACGCAACCCGGCCGCGGCCAACATCAAGGGTTCGCCGGACGCGGGCGCGCCGGAGTCCAACAACCGGCTCAATGAGCAGCGCCGCATGGAGCAGCAGAACGCCTCGGGGGCCATGACCAGCCCGTCGTCGCGCCGCGACGCCGCGCGCGACCCGGCCGCCGAGACGCAGATGCGCAACTCGCCCGACGCCGGCGCCCCGGAGGCCGGTCAGTCGAGCAGCCGCACCGGCCGGTAACGTCGGGACCTGGAGAAGGAAGGGGCCGCCACGGCGGCCCCTTTCCTTTGGTGCTGCGGCCCGGGTCAGTACAGCATGCGGCAGCGGATGGTGCCCGCGATGTTGCACAGCCCCTCGTACGCCACGCGCTGCGCCTCGCTGTCGACGTCGATGACGACGTAGCCCACCTCGTCGTTGGTGCGCAGGTACTGGGCGGCGATGTTGATGCCGGCCTCGGAGAATCGCTCGTTGATGCGCGCCATCATGCCCGGCACGTTGCGGTGGATGTGCAGCAGCCGGCAGCGGCCGTTCTGCTCGGGCAGCGTCACCTCGGGAAAGTTGACCGCCGACACCGTCGAGCCGTTGTTGCTGTAGCGCAGCAGCTTGGCCGCCACCTCCAGGCCGATGTTGGCCTGGGCCTCCGCGGTGGAGCCGCCGATGTGCGGCGTCAGGAGCACGTTGTCCAGGCCCACCAGCGGCGATTCGAAGCGGGCGTCGTTGCCCTGCGGCTCGACCGGGAAGACGTCGATCGCCGCGCCGGCCAGGTGCTTGCGCTTCAGCGCGTCGGTGAGCGCGTCGATGTCGACCACCGTGCCGCGCGAGGCATTGATCAGGTGGGCGCCGGTCTTCATCTGCGAGAGCTCGAGGGTGCCGATCATGTTCTGCGTCTGCGGTGTCTCCGGTACGTGCAGCGTGACCACGTCACTGGCGTGCAGCACCGCCTCCAGCGTGGGCAACTGGCGGGCATTGCCCAGCGGCAGCTTGGCCTCGATGTCGTAGTAGACGACCCGCATGCCCAGCTGTTCGGCCAGCACGCCGATCTGCGTGCCGATGTGGCCGTAGCCGACGATGCCCAGGGTCTTGCCGCGCACCTCATGGCTGCCGGCCGCGCTCTTGTCCCAGCCGCCGCGGTGCTGCAGGGCGTTCTTCTGCGGGATGCCGCGCATCAGCAGGATGGTCTCGGCCAGCACCAGTTCGGCCACGCTGCGGGTGTTCGAGAAGGGCGCGTTGAACACCGGGATGCCGCGCAGCATGGCCGCCCGCAGGTCGATCTGGTTGGTGCCGATGCAGAAGGCGCCGATCGCGACCAGCTTGGGCGCACGCTCGAGCACGGCTTCCGTCAGGTGCGTGCGCGAGCGGATGCCGACGAAGTGGGCGTCGTGCAGCAGCTCGACCAGTTCCTCGCCCTGCAGCGCCTTGGGGCGGGTGACGATCTGCGTGTAGCCGTCCTGCTGCAGCGCCTCGATGGCGTTGGCGTGCACGTTCTCCAGCAGCACGACCTTGAGCTTGTCCTTGGGGACCGAGTAGCGGGGGTCGGATCGTGGGCGGCGGTGGCGTTCATGGCGTGATTTTCGTGGAGGGGGGCGCTGCAGGGCGCGGCAAGGCCGAGGCCTGTCGGCCGACGCCGACGACCGGCCGCGGTAACGCCCGGCCGACCCGGCGCGCCCGAGGGCGCAGCATGCGGGCTTGTCCGGTCCGTGCCGCGGCGCACGCCGCCGACACCGCCGGCCGATCACCGACGACAAGGAGTACCGACATGCTGCGCAAGCTCATCCTCACCGCCGCGACCCTGCACATCGCCAACAAGGTCTACCGCGACTATCGCAACAAGCAGCGCGCCAGCGGCGGCAGCGCGGGCACCGGCTACTCGCCCGTGGGCGCCGGGCCGGCCACCGACCTCGCCGGCCACGACCTGGACGTCGGCTCCACCAGCGGGCTGGGCGTGAACACCGGTGCCGAGCCCAGCCTCAACCGGCCGGGCTCGATGTCGCACTGAGCGGCTGCGGGGGGCCCGCGACGCGCGGCCGAGCCGCCGCGTCGGGCCGGGCACCCAGCGCCTCGACGATCAGCGACAGGCAACGCTCGCGCGTCGCCGCGTCGTGGAAGTTGCAGGCCAGCATCACCTCGTCGGCGCTGCTGGCCTGTGCGCGCGCCTGCAGTTCGGCGGCCACCTTGGGCGGGTCGCCGACCACCACCAGCCGGCGGAAGGCGCGCACCAGCGCGCGTTCGTCGTCGGTCCAGGCGTGCGCCTGGGCCTCCTGCGGCGTCGGCAGCGGCAGGAAGCTGCCGCGGCGGATGCGCACCCACGCCAGGTCCATGGCCTGCGCCAGGTGGTCGGCCTCGTCGGCCGTCGGCGCGCACATCACCGACACGCCGAGGATGGCGTGCGGACGCTCGAACGCGGCCGACGGCTCGAAGGCCGCGCGGTAGGCGGCGATCGCCGGCGCCGGCGGGCTGGGGCTGAAATGGCTGGCGAAGGCGTACCCCATGCCCGACTCGCCCGCCATGCGGGCACTCGCGCCGCTGGAACCGAGCAGCCAGATGGGCGGCAGCGGGACGCCGGTGGGCATGGCCTTCAGGCCCGCCATCGGGTGGTCGGCCGGCAACGCCAGCTGCTCGGACCACACCTGGAGCTCCTGCAACAGCTGGGGGAAGTGTTCGCCGTCGGCGGCCCGCAGCGCCCGTGAGGCCAGCGCGTCCGACCCCGGCGCGCGGCCCATGCCGAGGTCGATGCGGCCGGGGTGCAGCGCCTCCAGCGTGCGGAAGGCCTCCGCCACCCGCAGCGGCGCGTGGTTGGGCAGCATGATGCCGCCGGAGCCGACGCGGATGCGCTCGGTGCTCGCCGCCACGTGCGCGATCAGCACCTCCGGCGACGACGACGCGACGCTCGGCATGCCGTGGTGCTCGGCGTACCAGACGCGGGTGAGGCCGAGCGCCTCGGCATGGCGCGCCAGCCGGGCGGCGCCGCGCACCGCCTCGGCCGCGGTGTGGCCGCTGCCGACGGGCACCAGGTCGAGCAGGGAAAGGGCGATGGACATGCGGTCCATGCTAGGCCGGCCGGTTCGGCCATGCGGGACAAGGGTTGTCCCACGGTGACCCGGCGGGCGGGCCGGCGGCCGTTCAGCGCTTCAGCGCGCCGCGCAGCTCGGCCGCCATGTCGCGCAGCGCCGGGTCGTCGCAGGCCAGCGCGCGCACCAGCCGCTCGCGGGCGTAGATGCGGTCGAAGGCCATGCGGGACACCAGCGCCCCATGCCCGGCCCGTGCCATGGCGGCGGAGAACGCCTCCAGCCACGGCTGGCTGAGCGGCACCGGCCGCAGCGTGACCTCGGGCAGCAGGGGCACGATGTCGAGCAGCGCGGCCGCGCGCCGCACCCACTGACGGCGGGGGCCGCGGCTCGGGGTCGGTCGCGACAGCGGCGAGGGCGGCATGGCGGACATGGCGTCGGTGCGTGGGACGTGACCCCTCGACCATAGAGGCGCGCGGCCGCGCCCGGTGTGCAGTCCGTCACGCCGGCCCGGGCCGCGGCTGGGCCCGTCGCTTGCCGACCCCGGGTTGACACGGCCCGCGGTGGGCCGAAGGGAGACCGCCATGCGCATCCGAACCCTGCCCGTGCTGCTGCTGCTGGTCCTGGTGGGCCTGTTCACGTTGTTCAACTGGGGCGCGGTGACCTCGCCGGTGCCGGTGTCGCTGTTCTTCGGCACCGCGACCCTGCCGCTCGGCCTGGTGCTGGTCGGCGTGATCGCGCTGCTCGGCGCGATGTACCTGGCCACGGTGATCTACCTGCAGGGCACCGCGCTGCTCGACGGCCGGCGGCTGACCAAGGAGCTGCAGTCGCAGCGCGACCTGGCCGACAAGGCCGAGGCCTCGCGCTTCACCGAACTGCGCGACCACCTGTCGGCCGAGCTGTTCAAGGTCAACGACGCCGCCGGCCGCCACCGTGCCGAGCTGCTGGCCCGCATCGACCGGCTGGAAGCCCAGCAGCGCCGGCTGATGGAGGAGCAGGTCAACGGGTTGGAGGCCCACCTCGGCCACCTGGACGAGCGCCTGCGCAGCACCAGCGCCCGCCGCGCCGACACCGACGTGCTCGACGACGGCGCCCGCCTGCGCCGCGGCGGCGTGGACCGCGGCGTCGACGACGGGCTGGCCGGCGACCCAGGCCTGGGCGCGGACTTCACGCCCCGGCGCACGCGCTGACCGGCCGTCGTCGCCGCTCGTCCTGCATCGACGCCCAGGCGTCGCGTGGTCCGCACGCGACAGTGTCACGGCCGAGTCACTTCTGATTGCTGGAATGCGTCCGTTCCGCCGCTCAGGCGGCCGCGGCAACCGCCGCGCGAGACCTTCCAACACCCAGGAGTGACGACCATGAAGAAGACCCTGCTCGCCGCCGCCCTCGCGGCCGCCGCGGCCGGCGCCAGCGCACAGTCCAACGTGACCATCTACGGTCGGGTGGACGTGGGCATCGCCAAGTTCAACGACGGCACCACGAACCTCGGCTACTCGGGCCGTGCGGCGGGTGATGCCGACACCTGGCAGGTGCGCCAGGGCTCGCCCTCGCGCCTGGGCTTCCGGGTCACCGAGGACCTGGGTGGCGGCCTGCGCGCGAACGCCATCCTCGAGCACCGGTTCAACCCGGACACCGGCACGCAGAACAACGCGACCGCGTTCTGGCACGGCCGCTCCATCGTCGAGCTGGCCTCCACGCAGTTCGGTGCGGTGTACCTGGGCCGCGACTACATCCCCATGTTCTACATCGCCGACCAGACCGACCCCTTCGGCGGCGACACCGTGGCGGCGGTTCGCGACCGCTTCAACCTCGCCACCTTCGCCGTCGACGGCGGCCAGCGCACCAGCAACACCGTCGGCTACAAGACGCCCTCCTTCAGCGGCTTGAGCGCGCAGGTCGCCGTGTCCGCCGGCGAGGGCACCCGTGGCGCCAACCCGGTGAACAAGCGCTCGGTCGGCGCCAACCTCGTCTACGCCAGCGGGCCGGTCTACGCCGGCATCGGCACCGAGCACCTGGACGGCAACTTCAACGCAGTCAACGTCGGCCTGGCCTACGACTTCGGCGTCGTGCGGCCGATGCTGTCGTATGCGCGTCGCGAGAACGGCGTCGTCGCCGGCGCGACGCAGAAGGACACCGGCTGGTCCGTCGGTGCCACGGCGCCGCTCGCCGGCGGCCGCCTGAAGGCGGTGTACGCCCGCCTGGACCCGCAGGGCAACAACAACGAGCTGACCAAGTACGGCATCGGCTACGAGTACCCCCTGTCCAAGCGCACCTCGGTCTACACCGACTTCGCCTCGGCCGACCAGAAGGGCACCAACGGCGGCCCCACCCGCGCCAACGGCTTCGACCTCGGCGTCAAGCACAACTTCTGACCGTTCCGTTCGATCCAGGTTGAGCGTTTCGGCCCCGCTTCGGCGGGGCCTTTTTCATGGCGGCGCCTCCCGGCGCCTGAGGCTGCGGAAGGTGATGGAGTGGCGCAGCCCCGGCGTCGGCAGGATGGCGTGCTGCCAGCCCCAGCGTGCCTCCCCCTGCAGCGCGTAGATCGAGCGCGGCGGCAGGGGCAGTTCGGCGCGGCCCTGCTGCCAGCGCCGCTCGGCGCGCCAGCGGCGCCAGCCCATCACCGCCTCGCCGCCCAGCGACAGGCCCACCACGTCCTCGTAGTCGGGCACGTCGCGGTGCCAGCCCAAGGGGGTGCCGGGACGGTATTCGGCGATGAGCGCGTCGGTGAGCGATGGCGCCGGCAGGCCCGCCCAGGCGGCCGCGCGGTCGCGCAGCCCGGCCAGCCAGTCGGGCAACGGCCGCGCGCTGCGCAGCACGCCGGCGGCGAAGTCGAAGCGATGGCCGAAGGCCAGCACCCGTCGCCGGGCCAGGTGGCCGTGGTAGTCGGCCGCGGCCAGCGGCAGGGCCGCGATGCGCGCCAGCAGCGCGCCTTCCTCGGCCACCGACAGCCATGGCGCCTGCAGCCGCAGCCCGTCCGGCAACCCGGGCGGGCCGTCGGCGTCGGCGGCGAAGAGGTCGGCCTGCGGCATGCCGGCGCACGGCAACGCCCGTACCGCGGCCCGGGCGCCGATAGCATCGGTCATCGTTTGCGACCGCCAAGGAGCCCTGCATGACCGACGACACCGACCGCCTGCCGCCGCTGCCCCTGGACCGGCTCGACGCCGACCAGCGGGTCGCGGCCGACGAACTGCTCAACGGTCCGCGCAAGGCGGTCAAGGGCCCCTTCATCGCGCTGCTGCGCAGCCCCGCGGTGATGACGCACGCCCAGCGGCTGGGGGCCGCGCTGCGTTTCGACAGCGTGCTGCCCCAGCGGCTGAACGAGTTCGCCACGCTCATCGTCGCGCGGGCCTACAGCCAGCCGTTCGAATGGTCGGTGCACCGTCCGCTGGCGGTGAAGGCCGGCGTGGCCGAGGCCACGGTGCAGGCGGTGGCGGAGGGCCGCCGTCCGACCACCATGGCCGAGGACGAGGCGCTGGTGCACGACTACACGATGGAGCTGCTGCGGCACCACGGCGTCGGCGACGCCACCTACGAGGCCGCACGCACGCTGCTCGGCGAGCGCGGCGTGGTGGAGCTCACCACGCTGATCGGCTACTTCGCGATGGTCAACGGCGTGCTCAACGTGGCCCGCACGCCGCCCGAGCCGGGCGTGCCGCCGATGCCCTCGCTGCCGGCCTGAGGCCGGTTCCGCGGCGGCACCCAGTGAGACCACCGTCAGGCGGCTCTGACATGCGGTTGCGCTGAGCGGGAATTGAATCGTGGGGTCATCACGGCGACCATCCTTCCCACAGTTCCTGCCAAGGGCAGCCCCGTCAAGCGGGTCCGGCGGCAGGTCGTTGGCAGTCGTTAAAGGAATTGGAAGGAGCAACCTCATGAACTTGATCATCTGGCTCGTCGTCGGCGGTCTCTTGGGCTGGGTCGCCAGCATGCTCATGCGCACCGATGGGCAACAGGGCATCGTGCTCAACGTCGTCGTCGGCATCGTCGGCGCGCTGATCGGTGGTTGGCTGCTGGCCCCGATGCTGGGCACCGGCACCATCAACAGCAACGACTTCAGCATCGGCTCCCTGGCCGTGTCGTTGCTCGGCGCCGTGATCCTGCTGGCCATCGTCAACCTGGTCCGCAGGGGCTCGGTACGCTGACCTTCGGCAGCCTCTCCGCGAAGGCGGCGGTCCTCAGGGACCGCCGCCTTTTTCGTTCGTGAGCTTGAGGGCGGCGCCGGTGTCCGGTCGGCCGCCGGCGACGAGCCGGTCGCTGGCCAGCTTCAGGTCGTCCAGCCACCGGACATAGGCCGGTTCCCGCTCGCCCGCGTGCAAGCGCAACAGGGCCGAGGGGTGCAGCGTCACCAGCACCGGCAGGCCGTCGGCGGGGCGGGTCGTCCAGCGTCCGCGCAGGCCCGACACGGTGGCCTGCGGGCCGAGCAGCGCCCGGGCGGCGGTGGCGCCGAGCGCGACGATGGCACCCGGGCGCACCGTGTCGAGTTCGCCCTGCAGCCACTGCGCGCAGATCGCCGCCTCGCGTTGTGCCGGCGTCTTGTGCAGCCGGCGCTGTCCGCGCCACTCGAACTTGAAGTGCTTGACCGCGTTGGTGACGTAGAGCCGCTCGCGTGGCCACTGCAGCTGCGCCAGCGCCCGGTCCAGCAGCCGGCCGGCGGGGCCGACGAAGGGCCGGCCCTGGTGGTCCTCCTGGTCGCCGGGCTGTTCCCCGACCAGCATCAGCGCCGGCCGCAGCGGCCCTTCGCCCCAGACCATGCGGGTGCCGAGCAGGCCGATCGGGCAGTCGCGGCAGCCTCGGGCCTGCTCGGCCAGCGCGTGCCAGCGCGTCTCGTCGTCCACCGCGTCCATGGCCCGCGGGGGTGCAAGGCAGGTGCCCGGCCAGCGGCTATCGTCACGGCCCCATGACGCCCATCACGCCCACCCACGACGTTCCCTCCTCCGCCAGCCGGCTGCCCCGGGCCTGGAAGCGCTGGCTGCTCCTGGCCCTGCTGGTGGCCGGCCTGCTGCGCCTGGGCGTCGGCCTGGGCAGCGACGGCCTGCAGGCGCTGGACGAGCGGCTGATGCTGGCGCTGCGCTCACCCCATGCCGAGGCCGACCTGCGGGGGCCGTGGTGGTTGCCCGGCATGGTGCGCGACGTCTCGGCCCTGGGCAGCACCGTGGTGCTGACGCTGGTGACCGTCGGCGCGCTCGGGCAATTGCTGCTGATGGGGAGGCGGGCGGCGGCGCTGCGCGTGCTGCTGGCGGTGCTCGGCGGCCTGGTGATCAGCCACGGTCTGAAGGGGCTGATCGAACGGCCGCGGCCGCGGCTGGTGCCGCACCTGGACGCGGTGGTCAACGCCAGCTTCCCCAGCGGCCATGCGCTGATGTCGGCGGTGGTCTACCTCACCCTCGGCGTGCTGCTGGCCGCGCAGGCGACGCGGCGCCGCGAACGCGCCTACGTGCTCGGCCTGGCGCTGCTGATGACGGTGGCCGTGGGCAGCAGCCGGGTCTACCTGGGCGTTCACTGGCCCAGCGACGTGCTCGGCGGCTGGGCGCTGGGGCTGGCCTGGGCGCTGCTGTGCGCGCGCTGGCTGCCGGTGCGCACCGCCGGCGACGCGCCCTGACCGACCTGTGCCGGCAGCGAGCGCAGGTCGTCGAGCCACTGCTCGAAGGCCGCGGCCTGCTCCCCGGCGGGCAGCCGCAGCAGCGCCGCCGGGTGCAGGGTGACCAGCACGCGGCGGCCGTCGGTGCGCGTGAGCCACTGCCCGCGCTCGCGCAGCACCGCCACCGGCCGGCCCAGCAGCGCCCTCGCCGCCGTGCCGCCCAGGGCCACCAGCGGCCGGTCGGCCGGCAGGGCGGCCAGTTCCTGCTGCAGCCAGCCCTGGCAGGCCAGCAGCTCGCGCTGGCCGGGCGTCTTGTGGATGCGCCGCTGGCCGCGCAGCTCATGACCGAAGTGCTTGACCGCGTTGGTGAGGTACAGCCGCTCGCGCGGCAGGCCCAGCTCGGCCAGCACCCGGTCGAGCAGCCGGCCGGCGGGGCCGACGAACGGGCGGCCCTGCAGGTCCTCCTGGTCGCCGGGCTGCTCGCCGACCAGCACCGCCAGCGCGTCGGCGCTGCCCTCGCTGAACACCGTCTGCGTCGCCCGCGCGCCCAGCGGGCAGGCGGTGCAGCCGGCGGCCTGGCGGCGCAGCGCGTCCAGACCCGCCACCGGCGCGGCCGGGGCGGTCGCCGCCATCGCGGGCAGCCGGCGGCGGGTGACGGTGGGCGGCTGGTCGATCATCGTCTGCATGCGGCGCGTGGCCTCGGCGGCCAGCGGTGCGATCAGCCGGGCCTCGGGCAGCAGCGGCCAGTAGCGGCGCGGCATCTCGCGTTGCATCGCCTGCAGCTTCAGCCGGGCGGGGTTGAAGATGCTGGCGTAGTAGGTGCGCCACAGGGCGTGCTGCGCGTCCTCGGCCGGCGCGTCCTCCCGCCGTGCACCGGCGCCGAAGGCCAGGCGCTCGCCGTCCCAGGCGACGCTGCGCAGCGGCGTGAGGATGGCCCAGCGCATCGACGCGAAGCGCCGCGCGAAGAAGGGCGCGTTGGCCTCGACGATGTGGTGCTGCGGCTCGAACCAGGCCACGAAGCGGGACGGCTCGCCCGGCCCGTCGCCGGGTTGTTCATGGAAGCGCAGGAAGGCGCGCATCTTGTGGAGGTCCCGGCGCACGGCCTTGGCCAGCGCTTCGGCGGCGACCCAGTCGGCGTCCAGCGGGTCGTGGCGCAGGCCGGGCTCGCGCTGCAGGCGCCAGGCCAGGCGGTAGAGCAGGGCGTGGCGCCGCGGGTCGGCGTGCAGCAGGGCGTGCGGCGCCAGGTCGAGGAAGCGCGGCGGCACGGCGACGGCGGCCGTCGGGCCGTCGAGGGGCGATGGCTCGGCCGCCGCCGCTCCGTCGTCGAAGAGCCCGGCCTCGGCCTCGCCCTCGACCGCCCAGCGCAGGTCCTGCGGCGGCACCTGGTCGCGCAGCAGCGCGCGGCTGGCGCGCCCCCAGCCGGCGGCGTCGGCCGGTCCGCCGAGTCGGATGACGCGGGGCCCGGCCGCCATCGCTCGGCTCAGAACAGCGCCGCCTGCGCCGGCGTCGCCGCGGGCGCCGTCGCCGGTTGCCGCGGCCGGTGGTCGGCCAGCACGACGAAGGGCAGCAGCGTGGCCAGCGGCGCCTTCAGCCGCTTGAGGTCGTCCAGCCGCAGCAGCCGGTGGCGGCGGCTCATCAGCAGCCGCTCCACCGAACGCGGGCCGAGCCCGGGCACGCGCAGCAGCAGCTCGCGCGGCGCGCGGTTGAGGTCGACCGGGAAGCGGTCGGCGTGCGCCAGCGCCCACGCGCGCTTCGGGTCGACGGCCAGCGGCAGCAGCCCGTCGCCGTCGGTGACGATCTCCTGCGGCTCGTAGCCGTAGAAGCGCAGCAGCCAGTCGGCCTGGTAGAGCCGGTGCTCGCGCACCAGCGGCGGCGCCGTTGGCGGCAGGCGCGAGGAGGCGTCGGGGATGGGGCTGAAGGCGGAGTAGTAGACCGCGCCGCAGGCCATAGGCGGCGTAGGCGGTGCTGCTGACCTCGAGCACGGTGCGGTCGTCGGTGGCGTCGGCGCCGACGATGAGCTGGGTGCTCTGGCCCGCCGGGGCGAAGCGGGGCGCCACGGCCGGCCGTGGCGCCAGGCCGGGCGCGGCGCGCGGCGCGACCGGTCGGGCGGCCTCTTTCGCCTCGTCGATGAGCAGCCTCAGCCGGGCCATCGAGCGGCGGATGCCGGTGCCGTCCTTCTCCGGCGCCAGCGCCTGCAGCGACTGCGGCGTCGGCAACTCGAGGTTGATGCTCAGCCGGTCGGCATGGCGGCCGGCGCGGGCCAGCAGCTCGGGCGAGGCGTCGGGGATGGTCTTGAGGTGGATGTAGCCGCGGAAGTCGTGCTCCTCGCGCAGCAGCCGGGCGACCTCGATCACCTGCTCCATCGTGTGGTCCGGGCTCTTGACGATGCCGCTGGACAGGAACAGGCCCTCGATGAGGTTGCGGCGGTAGAAGTCCAGCGTCAGCTGCACCACCTCCTGCGGCGTGAAGCGGGCGCGCGGCACGTTGGACGACACCCGGTTGACGCAGTACAGGCAGTCGTAGGTGCAGAAGTTGGTCAGCAGCACCTTCAGCAGCGAGATGCAGCGTCCGTCGGGCGCGTAGCTGTGGCAGATGCCCATGCCTTCGGTGGAGCCCAGGCCGCCGTCGCGGGCGTCGCGCTGGGTGGTGCCGCTGGAAGCGCAGGAGGCGTCGTACTTGGCGGCATCGGCCAGGACGGCGAGCTTGGCGTGGAGGTCCATGGAACAGCGGATCGGACACCAATGACTGGATGGACATACAGCATACTGCGACTACCCATCCAGCCGGCCAAGCCCCTGCCGTTAACCCTTCAAGCGGCGGCCTCCCCCAGGCGGTGTAGTCGGCGGCCGACAGCGCGTCCTGCAAGGGGCTGATGGCGCCGGCCCGGGAATCGGCACACAGTGAGAGCACATTGGGAGCACGACATGGCAAACGAAGTGACATGGGCGGCCGAGCCGCCGGGCATGACCGGCGGCAGCGCGGCGACGGCCCCATCGGTGGACGAGGAGGGTTGGGGCCTGGGATGCGAGGCCGCCCATCCGGCACTGCTCGGGCTCATCGACGCCGCCGCGGGCGAGCCGCCCGTGCTGCTGCCCGCGTCCTGACGCTCGGAGGCCGCCGCTCCCCGAGAAGGGGTCAGCGGCGTCGGATCACCAGGGCGGGCGCCGCCAGCCGCGCCCGCAACCGGTCTGCCGCACCCTGCGCCTCGCTGCGGCTGCGGTAAGGCCCGGCCTGCACCCGGTGCAGGCGCTCGTCGCTGACCAGGGTCAGCCGCGGCAGCGCGTCGGATAACTCGGCGGCCAGCCGCTCCAGCAGCCCGCGCGCCGCGTCGGCGTCGCGGAACGCGCCCAGCTGCAGCCAGAAGCCGGCGCTGCCAGCCCCTCCGGTGGCGTGGCCGGGGGCGGGGCGGGCGGCGAGGTGCGAAGCTCGGTCGGCTCGGCTGCGCCGGGCAACGCGGCGACGGCGAGCTCCGACGGCCCCACCGGCTGCGCGGCGGCGGCCATCTCGGCCGACGGGGCCGGGGCGGGCGACGCCGCCGTGGGGGGCCGGCCGGCCGCGCGCCGCCGCTGACGCCGCGGGCGCCCCGCCCGCGGGGATGGCTGGGACAGGCCGCGGCGCCTGTGCCAATGCGGTGTCGGCGTTGCGCCGCCACGCGCCGGTGCGGATGTCTTCGGGGGGTGATGCGCTCGATCTCCACCGGCCGCACGCCGCGGAGCACGTCCAGCTTCAGGGCGGCGGTGTAGCTGAGGTCGATGATGCGGTCGGGGTGGAAGGGGCCGCGGTCGTTGACGCGGACGATCACCTCCCGGCCGTTGGCCGGGTTGCGCACCCGCACGTAGCTCGGAATGGGCAGCGTGGTGTGCGCCGCCGTCATGGCGAACATGTCGTAGGGCTCGCCGCTGGCGGTGGGCCGGCCGTGGAAGCCTCGGCCGTACCAGGAGGCGAGGCCGCTTTCGCGCAGGGGCGCCTCGGCCGGCAGCGGCTGGTAGACGCGGCCGAAGAGCACGTAGGGCCGGTTCGGCCCGCCGGCGCGGATGGTCTCCAGCCGGGGTTCGGCGTCGGGCACCTGGGCCAGATCGGGCGGCGGCTGCTCGGGCGGTCCGTCGCGGCCCGGCGGCGGCGGTGGCGCGGCGACACGGGGGCCGGCCGGCGGGGTGGCGGCGCAGCCGGCGAGCAGGGCGGCGACCAGGGCCGCCGACAGCCCGACCACTCGACGCGGCGCCCGGGCCGGCTGGGCACGGGGATCGCCCGTCACCGGGGGACGGGCGGCGCCGCCGCCCCCTTCGACACGAGGACCGATTCCATGGCCAACAGCCCCCTGCTGGGCGGCACCCGCCCCGCCTCCACGCGCCGCGAAGGCACCGGCGTCGACCGCCTGGGCCCGAGCGACCTTTCCGACAGCGGCAGCGACCTGATGGGCGCCGACGGCGCCGTCGACACCGACGGCATCGGCCTGGACGGCGAGGACATCCGGCGCGAGCGCGGCGCCGGCGCCGACATCGGCGACGCCAACCTGGACAGCGACAGCGACATGGGCGGCACCGGCGAACGGGCCGAGGCCGGCCGCGACACGGTGCACGACGACGCGCCCGACATCTCGCCCGATCGGATCGTCGGCGGCGACCCGGCGGAGGACGAGGAGGGCCTGGACGACCTCGACGCCGTGGCCGCGATGGCCGACGACGAGGACCCGGCGGCGGTCGAGCGCGAGGCCGAGGGCGCGGCCGACCCCGACGACCTCGACGACCTCGACGACGACGCGCGGGCCTGAGCGGCCGCCGGCATCGACGTCGCCGTCATGGGGCGTCGACCGCCGCCGCCCGCGCGGCGGCGTCGCGGTGCATCTGCTCGCGGCTGTAGGGCACGTCTCGCCCCGACACCGCCAGCGACAGCCGCACCACCCAGCCGTGGGTGGGCGATGGCGGCGCGGCGGCCGGCGTGATCGCCATCCAGGCCAGCAGGCCGGCGAGCAGCAGCCGTGGCACGCGGGCCGACGCCGGTTCGCGGTTCTGCCAGTGCAGCGCCACCGCGGCGGCACCACCGCCGACGGCCAGGCCGGACAGCACCTCGGACATCGAATGGGCGTTGACCGCCAGTCGCGAGACGCCGATCAGCGCCGCCAGCGCAACGCCGGTCGCCACCGCCAACGGCCGCCCCTGCGGGCCGACGCAGCGGGCCAGCAGCAGCGGCAGCACGGCGGCGGAAAACATGGCGTGGCCGGAGAGGCCGGTGAAGTCCAGCGCCGGCCAGCCGATGCCGTAGCCGAAGAAGGCGACCTTGGTGGCCAGCGTCAGCGAGCCGGCGGCGCCCACCGCCAGCAGCGCGGCCACCGCGCTGCGCACCGCCTTGAGCCGCGCCGCGGTCCAGGCGCTGAAGGCGCCGAAGGCGGGCAGCAGGATCTGCGCTTCGCCGAGGCGGGTGAGGGTGTGCCAGAAATCGGCACGCAGCAGGGCGTCCATCGGGGTGGTGAAAAGGGGTCGGGGGGCAGCCCTCAGGGTAGCGGCCTTCGGCGGCCGCAACATGGCGGCCGCCGGCCGCTCAGAGCATTTCTTCCGGCGCGAACGGTGCGAGCAGCCTCACCGTCAGGCGCCGCAGCAGCGCGGCGTCGGGCTCGCGGTGGAGCACCACCGGTCCGCCGTCGATGCGGCCTTCCCAGCGCAGCCGGCCCTGGTCGTCGCGCCGCACCTGCAGGCTGCTGCCGGCCAGCACGCCGTCGACCAGCCGGGTGAGCTCCGCCGCCAGCGGCGGGCTGTTGAGCAGCAGCCCGATCTCGCTGTTGAGGTCCATCGACCGCGGGTCGAGGTTCATCGAGCCGATGAGCACATGGCGGCCGTCCACCACCACCGCCTTGGCGTGCAGCCGCGCCTCCGACTGCCCGAAGCTGCCGAGGCGACGGTCGGGGCCGAGGCGGTTGCGCAGTTCGTGCAGCTCGATGCCGAGGTCGAGCATCGGCGCCCGGTAGCGGCTGTAGCCGATGTGCACCACCGGCGCGTCGGTGGAGGCCAGCGAACTGGTGAGCACGCGCACGCGCACGCCACGCTCGCGCAGCGACTTGAACAGCGCCATGCCGCGGGTCCCCGGCACGAGGTAGGGGCTAACGATCAGCACCTCACGCCGCGCCGACTGCAGCAGCGCGGTGACGTCGTCGAACATCTGCGCGTCGGGCTCCGCCCCGTCCACCGCCTGTTCGATCTTCTGCGGTGAGTCGGCCAGCAGGCGGGCGCTGGCCCATTGCAGGCGCAGCGGGGCGCCGGGCGCCAGGTCGGCGGCGACCGGACTCTGCGCCTGCGCCTGCGCGCCCAGCGGCGGGGCGCTGCCGTCCAGCGCCACCGGCGGTGCGGCGGTTGGGGCGGAAGGGCGGGCGTCGTCGGACGGCGGCACCGGCGGCGGCACCGTGGCGGCCGCGTCGTCGGGCCGTTTGGCCTGCGGCACCAGCACCTGCACCGGATAGGCCAGCGGCGAGTTCCAGTAGCGGTCGAACGAGCGCGACAGCGCCTGCACCGCCGGCCCGGCGACCACCACGTCGAGGTCGACGAAGTTGGCGCTGTCGCTCTGCAGGAAGTAGGCGTCGCCCAGGTTGCGCCCGCCCATGAAGGCCAGCGCGTTGTCGGCGACGAACATCTTGTTGTGCATGCGCCGGTTGATGCGGTCGACCTCGCGCAGCGATGCCATCACCCGCGTGATGGTGGAGAAACGGCCGGCGGGCAGCGGGTTGAACAGCCGCACCTCGATCCGCGGGTGTTCGGTGAGGCGGCGGAAGGCCTCGTCGTTGCCGGCGGTGTTGAGGTCGTCGACCAGCAGCCGGACCCGCACGCCGCGGTCGGCGGCGGCGCGCACGTGCTGCAGCAGGCTGCGCGTGCTCGGTTCGTTGTGGACCAGGTAGTACTGCAGGTCCAGCGTGCGCTGGGCCTGGTCGGCCAGCGAGACCAGCACCGCCAGCGCGTCCTGCCCGGACGGCACCAGTCGGAAGCCCGACAGCCCGGGGGCCGGCTGCGCCGCGGCCACCCGGCGGCCGAGCGTGGTGGAGGGCGGGTCGTCGAGCGCGCGGCTGACGGTGCGCGGTCCGGGGGGCGGCAGGCTGGCGCAACCGCCCAGCGGCGCGAGGGCCGACATCAGCAGCGCCCCGGCGGGCAGCACCCGGGCCGCCAGGCGCCAGACCCGGCCGGTGAAGGCGTGGACGACGGAGGCATCAAGGGGCACGGGCAGGGCGGTCCATGGGATGACCGACCCAGGCAAGCCGCGTGCCCTTTGTTGCAGTCAACGGTCGGCCGGCCCGGTAGGACCGGTCGCAGAGCGACGGGGGCCCGCGTTCAAGCCAGCCGGCCGTCCCGGAAGTCGCGCAGCGCCTCGAAGATCTGCTCCTGCGTGTTCATCACGAAGGGGCCGTACTGCGCGATCGGCTCGTTGAGCGGCCGGCCGGCGATGAGCAGGGCCCGGGCCGGCGCATCGCCCGCCTTCAGCCGCACGCCGTCGCTGGCCGGGTCGTTGGCCAGCAGCGCCATGCGCTGCACCGGCACCGCGGTGCCCTCGACCTCGACGGCACCACGGTAGACGTAGACGAAGGCGTTGTGGCCCGCCGGCAGCGCCTGCTCGAAGGTGGCGCCGGCGTCGAGGTGCAGGTCGAGGTACAGCGGCTCGGTGTCGGACCGCTGCACCGCACCGGCCACGCCATGGCTGTGGCCGGCGATCACCCGGGCGGTGACGCCGTCCCCGCGCCACTCGGGAATGTCCGTGCTGGGGATGTCGCGGTACCAGGGGTCGCGCAGCTTGTCCTTGGCGGGCAGGTTGAGCCAGAGCTGGAAGCCCTCCATGCGGCCTTCCTCCTGCTCGGGCAGTTCGCTGTGGATCACGCCGCGGCCGGCGGTCATCCACTGCACGCCGCCATTGCCGAGCAGGCCTTCATGGCCGGCCGAATCCCGGTGGCGCATGCGGCCTTCGAGCATGTAGGTCACGGTCTCGAACCCGCGGTGCGGGTGGTCGGGGAAGCCGGCGATGTAGTCGTCGGCGCGGTCGCTGCCGAAGGCGTCGAGCATCAGGAAGGGGTCCAGCCGGCGCTGCAGCGGCTGCGTCAGCACGCGGGTGAGCTTGACGCCCGCGCCGTCGCTGGTCGGCTGGCCGGCGACCAGGCGTTCGACGGCGCGGGGCCGGTGGACCAGGGCGGTCGGGGTGTCGAGGCTCATGGACGAACTCCTTGCGATGAGGGGGAATGGATCAGGCCAGCGCCGCGTCGATCTGGCCTCGGGCATCGGCCAGCGCGCGCGCTTCGGCCTCGGGGCCCATGGCCAGGCCCTCGGCATAGATGAACTCGATGTCGGTCATGCCGAGGAAGCCGAGCACCGACTGCAGGTAGGGCACCTGGGTGTCCGCCGGGGTGCCGCGGTACAGCCCGCCGCGCGCCAGCACGACGTAGACCTTCTTGCCGGTGAGCAGGCCTTCGGCGCCTTGCTCGGTGTAGCGGAAGGTGACGCGGGCGCGCGCGATGGCGTCGATCCAATGCTTGAGCTGGCTGGTCACGCCGAAGTTGTACATCGGCGCGCCGATGACCACGACGTCGGCGGCCTGGATCTCGGCGATCAGTTGGTCGTCCAGCGCCACGCGCTGTGCCTGCTCGGGGGTGCGCTGCGCTTCGGGCGTGAACAGCGCCTGCAGCGCGGACTCGTCGAGTGCGGGGTGCGGCTGCGCCGCGAGGTCGCGCACCGTCACGGCGGCCGAGGGGGCGGCGGCCACCAGCCGGGCGACCAGTTCGCCGGCCAGCCGGCTCGAATGCGAGCCCTGGCCGTTGTGCAGGCTGCGCGCGCTGGAATTGACTTGCAGGATGTTCATGTTGGGCTCCTGAGCGGAAGGGGTTGTCAACACTCTATTGATCGCATGTCGCTGCCGGAAGCCGCGAACCTGGATAGGATCGTTCCCATGACGGGACAATCCAATGCCGAACCGGTGGCTGGGATCGACGCCAACGACCTGCTGCTCTTTGCCCGGGTGATCGAACTGGGCAGCTTCAGCCGGGCGGCCGAGCGCCTGGGCTGCCCGAAGTCCACCGTGTCGCGGCGCATCGCCGAACTGGAACGTCGGTTGGGCGAGCGGCTGCTGCAGCGGACCACGCGCAAGCTGACCATCACCGATTTCGGGCTCGGCGTGCTCGACCACGCGCGCCAAGTGGCGCAGGAAGTTGACGCGGCGATGGCGCTGGCGCAGCACCGCCAGGCGCGGCCCAGCGGCCGGCTGCGGGTGTCGATGCCGGGCGACTTCGCGAGCGTGGCGCTGCCGGACCTGCTCGCCCGCTTCGTGCAGGCGCACCCGGCGGTGCAACTGGAGCTGGACCTGTCGCCGCGACAGGTCGACCTGATCGGCGAGGGCTACGACATCGCCATCCGCATGGGGGAGCTGCCCGCCGATTCGCAGCTCGCGGCCCGCCGGCTGGCGCTGTTCAGCATGAGCCTGTACGCCGCGCCGGACTTCCTGGCGCGCCACGGCGAACCACAGGAGCCGGAGGTCCTGACCTCGCTGCACGGCCTGATGGTGAGCAACCGGGCCGGTGAGGCCCGGCCCTGGCAGCTGTTCCGCCCGGGGGCGGACGGGCTGCAGGAATGGCAGGGCCTGCCGGAGCAGCGCACCCTGGCCAATTCGCCCGACGTGCTGATGCGGCTGGCGCTGCGGGGCAGCGGCGTGGTGGCGGTGCCCGACTACTTCGCGGAGGCGCTGGTGGCCCGCGGGGACCTGGTGCGGCTGCTGCCGGACTGGTCGCTGGCGCCGGCGGCCTGCTCGGCCGTCTTCCCGGGTCGGCGCCTGATGCCGGCCAAGACCCGGGCGTTCATCGACCTGCTGGCCGAAGAGCTGCGCACCGCGCCGGAGGTGGAAGCGCGCTGCGCCGAGGTCGAGCGCCAGCGCCGTGCGGCCGCGCTGGTGCCGGCCGACTGAGCGGCATGGCCCTGGGCCGTGCCCACGACCAGCGGCTGCGCCAGATCTGGCGTTCGGCCGGCTGGCCCTGCCAGGACCTGCTGGAGGCCGAACTGCTGGCCGCCGGGCTGCTGGAGCGGGTGCGCGACGCGAAGGGGGCGCGAGACCCTGCGCGTGACCGACGCCGGCGTGCTGCGGCTGGCCGACAGCCTGCAGCGCAACCGGGCCGCGCGCGACGGCCACGAGGCGCTGGTCGCCCGCATCGCACGCGAGATGCAGCAGGCGGGCCGGCTGGTCTGGCGCGCCTTGAGCCTGCGCGCCCGGGTGGGTGAGGGCTGGGCGGTGGCGATGCCCGATGTCTTTTCGATCCGGCACACCACGGTCGAGGACTACCTCGAGCCGGTGGTGCACGAGATCAAGGTGCGGCGGGCCGACCTGCTGGCCGACCTGCGCCGGCCGGCCAAGGGCGAGGCGTACCTGGCGCTGTCCAGCCAGTGCTGGTACGTGCTGGCCGAGGGCGTGGGCGAGGCGGACGACGTGCCGCCGGCCTTCGGCGTGCTGCAGGCCCGCGACACCGGACTGGCGGTGGCGCGGCCCGCGCCCCGGCGGCCGATGCGCCTGGGCTTCTCGTCGTGGATGGCGCTGGCGCGGGCCGTGCCGGAGCCGGTGGACGCCGCCGAGGTGCAGCGCTGGCTCGGCGACCCGGGCGACGCCGATGCCCCAGCCGGCCGCGATCCAGGCGGCTGAGACCGCCCTCAGTGGGGCAGCAGGCCCTCGGCCTTCAGGGCGGCCTGCACCGCCGGCCGCTCGGCGACGCGCGTCATGAAGCCGCCCAGGTGCGCCAGGTGCGAGACGTCGATCTTCGTCGGTCGTGTCCAGCCGGCGACGACGAAGAGGTAGGCGTCCGCCACGGTGAACGTGTCGCCCAGGAGGAAACGCTGTCCGGCCAGTTCGCCGTCGACCCAGGCCAGCCGCTCGAGCAGCTTCGCCTGGAACACCGCCTTCACCTCCGCCGGCACGGCGGGATTGAACAGCGGGGAGAAGCCCTTGTGCAGTTCGGCGGTGATGAAGTTCAGCCACTCCATCAGACGGTAGCGGGCCAGGGTGCCGGGCGGCGGGGCGAGCTGCTTGTCGGGCACCTGGTCGGCGATCCACTGCACGATGGCCGGGCCTTCGGTCAGGCGTTCGCCGCCGTCCAGCTCCAGCAGGGGCACATAGCCCTTCGGATTGATGGTGGTGTAGTCGGTGCCGTCGGCCAGCGTCTTGGTCTTCATGGCGACGAGCTTGAGGTCGAACGGCAGGCCCGCCTCGCGCAGCACGATGTGCGGCGACAGCGAACAGGCGCCGGGGGCGTGGTAGAGCTTCATGTGGTGGGTTCTCCTCGAAGGGGGTGTAGACGGCGCAAACCATAGCGGCTGCCGGCGGACCGCGAGGCGTCACGTCATGGCGCGGTGGCGAGCTCCAGCCGGGCCAGCCAGTGCAGGGCGTGCGTGCGGTCCGCTCCGCACATCTCGGCCGACGGCGCCAGCGAGGCGCACACCGCCGGCCGTTCCGGGCGGCCGAACAGCGCACAGCGGTCGTCGCCGTCGAGCTGCACGCAGCGCACGCCGGCCGGCTTGCCATGGGGCATGCCGGGGATCGGGCTGCTGATCGAGGGCGCGGTGCAGCAGGCGGCGCAGCGGGGGCGGCAGGGGTGGGACATCGCGGGGCAAGGGGGCGCTGGCGTGCATTCTGGCGGCGCCTTGACCGCGTGAGGGAAGGGCCTGCTTCCTACAATTCGGCATGCTCTATCCCCAGGAATTCGACGTCATCGTCGTCGGCGGCGGCCACGCCGGCACCGAGGCGGCGCTGGCCGCCGCGCGCATGGGCCGCGCGACGCTGCTGCTGACCCACAACATCGAGACGCTGGGCCAGATGAGCTGCAACCCCAGCATCGGTGGCATCGGCAAGGGCCACCTGGTGCGCGAGGTGGACGCGCTGGGCGGTGCGATGGCCGCCGCCACGGACGAGTCGGGCATCCAGTTCCGCATCCTCAACTCGTCGAAGGGACCGGCGGTGCGCGCCACCCGGGCGCAGGCCGACCGCATCCTCTACAAGGCCGCCATCCGCCGCCGGCTGGAGAACCAGCCCAACCTGTGGCTGTTCCAGCAGGCGGTGGACGACCTGCTGGTCGAGGGCGACCGGGTGGTCGGCGCCGTGACGCAGGTCGGCATCCGCTTCCGGTCGCGCACCGTGGTGCTGACGGCGGGCACCTTCCTCGACGGCCGCATCCACGTCGGCCTGCAGAACCACGCCGGTGGCCGCGCCGGCGACCCGCCGGCGGTGACCCTGTCGGCGCGCCTGAAGGAGCTGAAGCTGCCGCAGGGCCGGCTGAAGACGGGCACGCCGCCACGCATCGACGGCCGCTCGATCGACTTCTCCAGGCTGACCGAACAGCCCGGCGACCTCGACCCGGTGCCGGTGTTCAGCTTCCTCGGCTCCGCCGACCAGCATCCGCGGCAGGTGCCCTGCTGGATCACCCACACCAACGAGCGCACGCACGAGATCATCCGCTCGGGCTTCGACCGCAGCCCGATGTTCACCGGCGTGATCGAGGGCGTGGGGCCGCGTTACTGCCCGAGCATCGAGGACAAGGTCAACCGCTTCGCCGACAAGGGCTCGCACCAGATCTTCCTGGAGCCGGAAGGGCTGACCACGCACGAGGTGTACCCGAACGGCATCTCGACCTCGTTGCCGTTCGACGTGCAGCTGGCGGCGGTCCGGTCGATGGTGGGCCTGGAGAACGCCCACATCCTGCGGCCGGGGTACGCCATCGAGTACGACTACTTCGATCCCCGGGCGCTGAAGGCCAACTTCGAGACCAAGGCCATCGCGGGCCTGTTCTTCGCCGGCCAAATCAACGGCACCACCGGCTATGAGGAAGCGGCGGCCCAGGGGCTGCACGCCGGCCTGAACGCCGCATTGCAGGCGCGAGGCGAAGCACCCTGGGTGCCGGGCCGAGACCAGGCGTACCTCGGTGTGCTGGTCGACGACCTGGTGACGGCCGGGGTGAGCGAGCCCTACCGCATGTTCACCAGCCGCGCCGAATTCCGCCTGCAACTGCGAGAGGACAACGCCGATGCGCGGCTGACCGATGCAGGGCGCCGGCTGGGCTTGGTGGACGACCGCCGCTGGGATGCGTTCTGCCGCAAGCGCGATGCGGTTTCACGTGAAACACAGCGGCTCGCGTCGACGTGGGTGAATCCGCGCCTCCTGAACGACGAGGCGGCGACCCGGTTGTTGGGCAAGCGGCTCGAACACGAGGCGAGCCTGCTGGAACTGTTGCGACGGCCAGGGATGGACTTCGACGCCGTCGCGCGGGTGGCGGGCGCCGCCGGCCTGGCCGCCGGCGCCGAGGCGCGGGAAGCTCTTTCGTCCGAACTGGGCGCTGATGCGGCGCAGGCGGTCATCGAGCAGGTCGAGGTGGCCGTCAAGTACGCGGGCTACATCGACAAGCAGCAGGACGAGGTGCAGCGGGTGGCCCGCTACGAGCAGCTCGCGCTGCCGCCGGACCTGGACTACGGCGCCATCCGGGCGCTTTCCTTCGAGGTGCGGCAGAAGCTGAACCAGCACCGGCCGCAGACGCTGGGGCAGGCGTCGCGGGTGCCCGGCGTGACGCCGGCGGCGTTGTCGTTGCTGCTGGTGCACCTGAAGAAGGGATCGCTGCGGCGGTCCGCCGGCGCGACGGATACGGTCGAGCCCGCGGGTGGCTAAGGCGCCTCACGGCGACCGCCGCCCACGCGCGCCTGGTGAGCCCGAACGCACGGCGATCGCAGAAGCGCTCCGCGCCCTGTCCCTGCCGGAGGATGCCGCTACCCAGGACCGCCTCTTCGCGCACCTGCGGCTGCTGTGCCAGTGGAACGGGACCTACAACCTGACCGCCGTGCGCGACCCGGCGGACATGGTGCGGCTGCATCTGGCGGACTGCCTGGCGGCGGTGCCCGCGCTGGTCCGTTGGACCGGCGGTCGTGCCCTGCGTGTGCTTGACGTCGGCAGTGGCGGCGGACTGCCGGGGGCGGTCATCGCCAGCCTCCGGCCCGAGCTGGAAGTCGACTGCGTGGACACGGTGGGCAAGAAGGCGGCGTTCATCCGCCAGCTCGCCATGGAATTGCGGTTGCCCAACCTGCGGGCCGTGCACTCGCGGGTCGAGGCATTACCCGGGCCCTACGACCTGGTCACCTGCCGGGCGTTTGCCAGCCTGTCCGATTTAGTGCGGCTCTCCGCCGGGGCGTTGGCACCGGACGGCGTCTGGGCGGCGCTCAAGGCCTCATCCGCCGAACAGGAGATCGAGGGGCTGACATCCGCGGCGGTGTTTCACGTGGAACCGTTGGTGGTGCCGGGCTTGGACGCCGCCCGATGCATCGTCTGGATGCACCGCGCCGCCGATCGGCGTTAGCCCGATCTTCTGCGTTACCCTCTGCCGGTCCAGCGTGCGATGGCCCTTGCCGGCGCGCTGCCGTCTGCCCCTACGCCATGGCCCGAATCTTTTGCATTGCGAACCAGAAAGGTGGCGTCGGCAAGACGACCACCGCGGTGAACCTGGCCGCCGGCCTGGCGCACCTGGGCCAGCGGGTGCTGCTGGTCGACCTGGACCCGCAGGGCAACGCCACGATGGGGTCGGGCGTCGACAAGCGGCAACTGGCGCTGTCGGTCTACCAGGTGCTGCTGGAGTCCGCGACCGTCGAGGACGCGCGCCAGCGCTCGCCCAAGGGCGGTTACGACGTGCTGGGCGCCAACCGCGAACTGGCCGGCGCCGAGGTGGAACTGGTCGAGCTCGAGCGGCGGCATGAGCGGCTGCGCGGGGCGCTGAAGGCGGTGGACGCGGCCTACGACTTCGTCCTCATCGACTGTCCGCCCAGCCTCAGCCTGCTGACCCTGAACGGTCTCTGCAGCGCCCACGGCGTCATCGTGCCGATGCAGTGCGAGTACTTCGCGCTGGAGGGCTTGAGCGACCTGGTCAACACCGTCCGCCAGGTGCGCAGCAACCTCAACAAGGACCTGGCGCTGATTGGCCTGCTGCGGGTGATGTTCGACCCGCGCATCACGCTGCAGCAGCAGGTCAGCGAGCAGCTCAAGTCGCACTTCGGCGACAAGGTGTTCAACGTCGTCATCCCGCGCAACGTGCGGCTGGCGGAAGCGCCCAGCTATGGCCAGCCGGGCGTGGTGTTCGACCCCGCGTCGAAGGGCGCGGTGGCCTTCGTCGAGTTCGCGCGCGAGATGGTGCAGCGGCTCGGCTAGCCGCCGCAACCGCTGCCGCCCGGACCGGTCAGGCGACCAGCCCCAGCCCTTCGTCCACCCCGAGGTGGACGTTCATGCACTGCACCGCCGCACCGCTGGCGCCCTTGCCGAGGTTGTCCAGCCGGGCGGCCAGCAGCAGCTGGCGCTCGCGGGCGAAGACGAACAGGTCGACCCGGTTGGTGTCGTTGCAGGCCTGCACGTCGAGGAAGCCGCCGGCCTGCAGCGTCGCCGGGTCGGACAACGGCATCACGCGCACGAAGCGCTCGCCGCGGTAGTGCGCCTCGTAGGCGCGCTGCACGTCCTGCGCCGTCGCCCCGTCGCGCCACTGTCCGGGCTGCAGGGGCACCGTCACCGCCAGGCCCTTGTAGAAGTTCGCCACCACCGGCATGAAGATCGGCCGGGCGGTGAGCCCGCCGTGGAAGGCCATCTCGGGCACGTGCTTGTGGGCGAGGCCCAGGCCGTAGGGCCGCGGCGCCTGCAGCACCGGGTCGCCGCCCGCCTCGTACTCGGCGATCATCTTCTTGCCGCCGCCGGAGTAGCCGGTGATCGAGGTGGCGGTGACCTGCGCCGTGGGCGCGACCAGCCCGGCGTCCACCAGCGGGCGCAGCAGCAGGATGAAGGCGGTGGCATGGCAGCCGGGGTTGGCGATGCGCTTGGTGGCCCGCAGCCGGTCGCGCTGGCCCGGCGCCAGCTCCGGCAGGCCGAAGACCCAGTCCGCCGCCGTGCGGTGCGCCGTGCTGGCGTCGATCAGGCAGGTGCGCGGGTTGTCGACCAGCGCCGCCGCCTCGCGCGCGGCATCGTCGGGCAGGCAGAGGAAGGCCACGTCGGCGGCGTTGAGCAACCGCTTGCGCTCGGCCGTGTCCTTGCGCCGCCCGGGATCGATGCGCAGCAGTTCGATGTCCGGCCGACCGGCCAGCACCTCGTGGATGCGCAGGCCCGTCGTGCCCTCCTGGCCATCGACGAACACCGTGTGCTTCATGACAGGACCTCTGGCAACGCCACCGGGGACTAAGGGGCGGCAAGGATACGTCAGGGGTGATGACGGGCATGCTGCGGTGACAATGCCGCGCATGGCGACGAAGAAACCCAAGGGCCTCGGCCTCGGCCTCGAGGCGCTGCTCGGCCCCCAGGTGAACGACACCCCGGGCCCCGCGGCGGCCCCGGGGGAGCCGACGGTGCTCAAGCTCGACCAGCTGCAGCCCGGGCGCTACCAGCCGCGCACGCGGATGGACGAGGGCTCGCTCTACGAGCTGGCCGAGAGCATCCGCAGCCAGGGCGTGATGCAGCCCATCCTGGTGCGCCCGTTGGGCGAGGGCCGCTACGAGATCATCGCCGGCGAGCGCCGGTCACGGGCCGCCAAGCTGGCCGGCCTGGACGAGGTGCCGGTGCTGGTCAAGCCGGTGCCGGACGAGGCCGCCGCGGTCATGGCGCTGATCGAGAACATCCAGCGCGAGGACCTGAACCCGCTGGAAGAGGCGCAGGGCCTGCAGCGGCTGGTGCAGGAGTTCGGCCTGACCCACGAGCAGGCCGCCCAGGCGGTGGGCCGCTCGCGCAGCGCGGCCAGCAACCTGCTGCGGCTGCTCAACCTGGCGCCGCCGGTGCAGCAGCTGCTGATGGCCGGCGACCTGGACATGGGCCATGCCCGGGCCCTGTTGCCGCTCGACAACGCGCAGCAGGTGATGGCGGCGCACGAGATCGTCGCCCGCAAGCTGACGGTGCGCGATGCCGAGCGGCTGGTCGCCCGTGGCGGCGCGGCGGCAGGCCGCCAGGCGCCGCTGCTGCGGGTCAAGCAGGAGAAGCCGCGCGACATCGTGCGGCTGGAGGAGGCCCTGTCCGATGCGCTGGCCGCCGAGGTGGAAATCCGCCTGGCCGCGCGCCGCGGACGGCGATCGGAAGCGGGCGGGGAGCTGTCCATCCAGTTCGCCTCGCTGGACGAGCTGCAGGGCCTGCTGGCCCGCCTGGGTGTCGAGCAGGACGGTTGACGCGCGGCCCACGGCAGGGCCGATTCGCAACGCAAGTCCAGCCGGCCAAGCCCTTGCGCCGCGGTTGGTTAGCCACCGTGTGGGAATCGGTGCAAGCACCATCGGCGTACAACGGGGTGGTGCGTTGATCAAGGCATTCCGCTTGACGCGCGCCCCGCTTAAGGGCACGGTCCTTGCTGAGTTTTGGGCATCGGGAGGGGCGGGGCGAAGAGGGTGCCAATGGCTGTTCTTTTTGGGGTCTCGCGCCTTCCCCGGCGACCCGAAGCTCTGGGCTCCCGTCGCCTCCGCGACCACGTCACTGAAGACCGGAAAGCTCTGATGGCGCCCGGGCCGTGCAATGCAACGGCCGGGACTTCATCAGAACTTCCCAGGCACCGGTGGGGCACCGTCACAACCCACCGGGCCGTCCCAGACAGGAGGTCCGCATGGACGACGTGATCAGCAGCTTTACGGCCCGCTACGAGCGCACGCGCGAGGAGGAGTTGTCGCTCGAGGACTACCTCGCCGAGTGCAAGCGCAACCCGGTGGCCTACGCCACCGCCGCCGAGCGCATGCTCAAGGCCATCGGCGAGCCGCAGATGATCGACACCCGCAACGACCCGCGGCTGTCGCGCATCTTCGCCAACAAGGTCATCAAGGTGTACCCGGCCTTCGCCGAGTTCTTCGGCATGGAGGAGCCCATCGAGCAGGTGGTGAGCTACTTCCGCCATGCCGCGCAGGGGCTGGAGGAGAAGAAGCAGATCCTCTACCTGTTGGGCCCGGTGGGCGGCGGCAAGAGCTCCATCGCGGAGCGGCTGAAGCAGCTGATGCAGGACGTGCCGTTCTACGCCATCAAGGGCTCGCCGGTGAACGAGTCGCCGCTGGGGCTGTTCGATCCCGACGAGGACGGCGCCATCCTGGAGAAGAACTACGGCATCCCGCGCCGCTACCTCAACCGCATCCTCAGCCCCTGGGCGGTCAAGCGGCTGGAGGAGTACGGCGGCGACATCCGCAAGTTCAAGGTGGTCAAGCGCTACCCGTCCATCCTCAAGCAGATGGGCATCGCCAAGACCGAGCCGGGCGACGAGAACAACCAGGACATCAGCTCGCTGGTGGGCAAGGTCGACATCCGCAAGCTGGAGACCTACGCGCAGGACGACCCCGACGCCTACAGCTACTCCGGCGGCCTGTGCCTGGCCAACCAGGGCCTGCTCGAGTTCGTCGAGATGTTCAAGGCGCCGATCAAGGTGCTGCACCCGCTGCTGACGGCCACGCAGGAGGGCAACTTCAAGGGCACCGAGGGCTTCGGCGCCATTCCCTTCGACGGCATCGTGCTGGCGCACAGCAACGAAAGCGAGTGGAAGGCCTTCCGCAACAACAAGAACAACGAGGCCTTCCTCGACCGCATCTACATCGTCAAGGTGCCGTACTGCCTTCGGGTGTCGGAAGAGATCCGCATCTACGAGAAGCTGATCCGCGGCTCCTCGCTGGCCAAGGCGGTGTGTGCGCCGGGCACGTTGAAGATGATGGCGCAGTTCGCCATCCTCACCCGGCTGAAGGAGCCGGAGAACTCGTCGCTGTTCAGCAAGATGCTGGTCTACGACGGCGAGAACCTGAAGGACACCGACCCGCGCGCGAAGAGCTACCAGGAGTACCGCGACTACGCCGGTGTCGACGAGGGCATGAGCGGGGTGTCCACCCGCTTCGCCTACAAGATCCTGTCCAAGGTCTTCAACTTCGACAGCCAGGAGGTGGCCGCCAACCCGGTGCACCTGATGTACGTGCTCGAGCAGCAGATCGAGCGCGAGCAGTTCCCGGCCGAGGTCGAGCAGAAGTACCTGGCGTACATCAAGGAGCACCTGGCCACCCGCTACGCCGAGTTCATCGGCAAGGAGATCCAGACCGCCTACCTGGAGAGCTACAGCGAGTACGGCCAGAACATCTTCGACCGCTACGTCACCTACGCCGACTACTGGATCCAGGATCACGAGTACCGCGACACCGACACCGGAGAGGTGTTCGACCGCGCGGCCCTGAACGCGGAACTGGAGAAGATCGAGAAGCCCGCCGGCATCAGCAACCCGAAGGACTTCCGCAACGAGATCGTCAACTTCGTGCTGCGGGCCCGCGCCAACAACCAGGGCAAGAACCCGGCGTGGACCAGCTACGAGAAGCTGCGCACGGTGATCGAGAAGAAGATGTTCTCGAACACCGAGGAACTGCTGCCCGTCATCAGCTTCAACGCCAAGGCCAGCGCCGAGGACGCGAAGAAGCACGAAGACTTCGTCACCCGCATGGTGCACAAGGGCTACACGCCCAAGCAGGTCCGGCTGCTGTGCGAGTGGTACCTGCGCGTGCGCAAGAGTTCATGACAGCCCCTCGTCCGCTGAGTACATCGACCGGTCTCCCGAGGGGACACGCGGGCCGGCTCGGGGCGGCCCGGCGCTCGACCGGCGGCGCGGCCACCACCATCTGAAGGCTTGCATGACGGTTCAATCCATCATTGATCGGCGGCTGGCAGGCAAGAACAAGTCGATCGGCAACCGCGAGCGTTTCCTTCGTCGCTACAAGGGCCAGATCCGCGAGGCGGTGCGCCGCGCGGTGGACGGCCGCGGCATCCGCGACCTGGAGCGCGGGGAGGACATCCACATCCCGAAGCGCGACATCAGCGAGCCGGTGTTCGGCCATGGCCAGGGGGGCAGCCGCGAGATGGTGCATCCCGGCAACACCGACTACCTGAAGGGCGACCGCATCGCACGGCCGAAGGGCGGTGGGGGCGGCGGCTCGGGCAAGGGGCAGGCGAGCGACCAGGGCGAGGGAGAGGACGACTTCGTCTTCCACCTGTCCAAGGAAGAGTTCATGCAGGTCTTCTTCGAGGACCTGGCGCTGCCCAACCTGGTGCGCACGCAGCTGGCCGAGACACCGGAGTGGAAGAGCCAGCGCGCCGGCTTCACCAGCGACGGCACGCAGAACAACCTGCACGTGCTGCGCTCGATGCGCGGCGCCATCGGCCGGCGCATCGCACTGGGCGCGGGCGCGCGCGGCGAGCTGAAGCGGCTGCAGGCCGAGCTGGAGGCGTTGGAGCGCACGCAGGCCGAGGCACCGGACCTGGCGTCGCTGGAGGCGCTGCGCGAGCAGGTCAAGGTGCTGCGCGAGCGCATCAAGCGCATCCCCTACCTGGACCCGATCGACCTGCGCTTCCGCAGCCGGGTGCGGGTGCCGGTGCCCACCTCGAAGGCGGTGATGTTCTGCCTGATGGACGTGTCGGGCTCGATGGACGAGTCGCGCAAGGACCTGGCCAAGCGCTTCTTCATCCTGCTGTACCTGTTCCTCACCAAGCACTACGAGAAGATCGACATCGTCTTCATTCGCCACCACACCCAGGCGCAGGAGGTGGACGAGCACAACTTCTTCCACGCCACCGAGACCGGCGGCACGGTGGTCTCGTCGGCGCTGGTGCTGATGGAGGAGATCGTGCGGGCGCGCTACCCCAGCGGCGAATGGAACATCTACGGCGCGCAGGCCAGCGACGGCGACAACTGGCACCACGACAGCGGCCGCTGCCGCGAACTGCTGGCCGCCAAGCTGCTGCCGCTGTGCCGCTACTACGCCTACGTGCAGGTGGCGGAGGAGGAGCAGAACCTGTGGGAGGAGTACACCCAGCTGGTCGGCACCGTGCCGCAGTTCGCCATGCGCAAGGTCACCGAGGCGTCGCAGATCTACCCGGTCTTCCGAGACCTGTTCAAGAAGGAAGGGGCGCCCGCGTGACGCATCCGATGCCAACGCGCCTGCGCGGGCCGAGCGCCGGGCCGCTCCCAAGCCGGCTCGCGATCTCCTCGGGGATCGGCCGACGTACCCGTCGGACAAGGGGCGGACATGAGCGCCGACAACCCGATCGACATCCTTGCGACGCCGGGCAGCAAGCCGCCCCGGCACCTGCGCCAGCCACTGCCACCCGGCCCGCGCCCCGAGCGTCCGCTGCCGGCGCCCAGCGACTGGACCTTCGAGCTCATCCACGACTACCACGACGTCATCCGCCGGACGGCGCAGCGCTTCGGGCTGGACACCTACCCGAACCAGCTGGAGGTCATCACCGCCGAGCAGATGATGGACGCCTACGCCAGCGTCGGCATGCCGGTGAACTACCGGCACTGGAGCTATGGCAAGGAGTTCATCTCGACGGAGAAGAACTACCGCCGCGGCCACATGGGCCTGGCCTACGAGATCGTCATCAACTCCAACCCCTGCATCAGCTACCTGATGGAGGAGAACTCGCTGGCCATGCAGGCGCTGGTGATCGCGCATGCGGCCTACGGCCACAACAGCTTCTTCAAGGGCAACTACCTCTTCCGCATGTGGACGGACGCGTCGTCCATCATCGACTACCTGGTCTATGCGAAGAACTACGTCGCCGAATGCGAGGAGCGTTATGGCATCGACGCGGTGGAAGAGGTGCTCGACAGCTGCCATGCGCTGGCCAACCACGGCGTCGACCGCTACCGCCGGCCGCAGAAGCTGAGCCTGGCCGCCGAGCAGGCGCGCCGTGCCGACCGGGTGGCCTACGCGCAGCTGCAGGTCAACGAGCTGTGGCGCACCCTGCCGCGCAAGGCGGAGAAGCTGGACGGCAGCGCGCCGGAGAAGCGCTTCCCCTCCGAGCCGCAGGAGAACCTGCTGTACTTCATCGAGAAGAACGCGCCGCTGCTGGAGCCCTGGCAGCGCGAGATCGTGCGCATCGTGCGCAAGGTGGCGCAGTACTTCTACCCGCAGCGGCAGACGCAGGTGATGAACGAGGGCTGGGCCACCTTCTGGCACCACCACCTGCTCAACACCATGTACGACGACGGCCACCTGACCGACGGCGTGATGATCGAGTGGCTGAAGTCGCACACCAACGTGGTGTTCCAGCCAACCCCCGGACACCCGGGCTACAGCGGCCTGAACCCCTATGCGCTGGGTTTCGCGATGTACACCGACATCAAGCGCATCTGCGAGGCGCCCACCGACGAGGACCGGCAGTGGTTCCCCGACCTGGCCGGCAGCGACTGGCTGCCGGCGCTCGACCACGCCATGCGCAACTTCAAGGACGAGAGCTTCGTCGGCCAGTACCTCAGCCCGAAGCTGATGCGCGACTTCCGGTTCTTCGCGGTGCTCGACGACGAGAAGCAGAGCGAGCTGGAGATCGCCGCCATCCACGACGACTCGGGCTACCGCCGGCTGCGCGAGGCGTTGTCACGGCAGTACGACCTGGGCTCGCGCGAGCCCAACATCCAGGTGTGGAACGTCAACCTGCGCGGTGACCGGTCGCTGACGCTGCGCCACACGCAGCACAACGACCGGCCGCTGGCCGACAGCGCGCAGGAGGTGCTCAAGCACGTGGCCCGGCTCTGGGGTTTCGGCGTGCACCTGGAAAGCGTCAACGGCAAGGGCGACGTCGGCCGCCGCTGGTCGGTGCCGGCACCGGCGCAGAGCTGAAGACCTTCCCGGGGTTCATCAGCCCCAGCGGGTCGAGGCTGCGCTTGATGCCGCGCATCAGGTCGAGCGCCGCGTCGCCGGCTTCCTCGCGAAGGAAGCCCATCTTGTGCAGCCCGATGCCGTGCTCGCCGCTGCAGGTGCCCTCCAGCGCCAGCGCGCGCCGCACCAGCGCGGTGTTCAGCGCTTCGGCACGCTCGCGCTCCTCGGGCCGGTCGGGGTCGATCAGGTAGCCGACGTGGAAGTTGCCGTCGCCGACGTGGCCGACGATGAAGTAGGGCAGGCCGCTGGCGTCCGCCTCCTGCACCGTTTGGCCGATGCAGTCGGCCAGACGCGAGATCGGCACGCAGGCGTCGGTGGTGACCGCGCGGCAGCCCGGGCGCATCTGCAGCGCGGCGAAGTAGGCGTGGTGCCGGGCCGTCCACAGGCGGGTGCGGTCCTCCGGCGTGGTCGCCCAGTCGAAGTCCTCGCCGCCCTCGTCCATGGCCAGCGCCTGCACCGCCGCCGCCTGCTCCTGAACGCCGGCCGGGCTGCCGTGGAACTCCATCAGCAGCAGCGGCGTCTCGCGCAGCGCCAGCTTGTCGTGCCGGTTGACGGCGCGCACCGCGTGCGCGTCCAGCAGTTCGCAGCGGGCGATGGGGATGCCGTGCTGGATGATGCGGATGGTGGTCTGCACCGCCTGGTCGACGGTGGCGAAGTGGCAGACCGCGGCCGACACCGCCTCCGGCAACGGGTGCAGCTTCAACGTCACCTCGGTCACCACGCCCAGCGTGCCCTCGCTGCCGACGAACAGCCGCGTCAGGTCGTAGCCGGCCGACGACTTGCGTGCGCGGGTGCCGGTGCGCAGCACCCGCGCGCCGTCGGCCTCGTGCGGCACCACCACCTCCAGCGCCAGCACGTTCTCGCGCATGGTCCCGTAGCGCACCGCATTGGTCCCGCTGGCGCGGGTGGCCGTCATGCCGCCCAGCGTGGCGTCGGCGCCCGGGTCGATGGGGAAGAACAGGCCGCTGTGGCGGATCTCGTCGTTCAGCCGCCGGCGGGTGACGCCCGGCTGCACGGTCACGGTGAGGTCCTCCGCGTCCAGCCGCAGGATGCGGTCCATGCGCGTGAGGTCCAGGCACAGGCCGCCCTGCAGCGCCAGGGTGTGGCCCTCCAGCGAGGAGCCGACGCCGTACGGGATCACCGGCACCCGGTGCGCCACCGCCTGCGCCACCGCGAAGGCCACCTCGTCGGTGCTCTCGCAGTACAACACCGCGTCGGGCGGCATGACGGGGTAGGGCGACTCGTCGCGGCCATGATGCGCCAGCACCGCGGTGGCGGTGCTGCAGCGCTCGCCGAAGCGCTGGCGCAGCGCGGCCAGCAGGTCGGCCGGCAGGTCCCTTCGTTCGGCGGGCAGCACGTGACCGGGCAGGGCGGCGTTCATGGCGGGTCTCCTTGGCGGCTCATGGGGCGGAGGACCCCACGGGCATTCTAGGAAGCGGGCCGCCGCCACCCGGCCCGATGCCCTCAGCCGCGCCGGGCCTTCACCGCGGCGCTCAGCACCGACAGCACCTCCGTGGAATCGTCCCAGCCCAGGCAGGCGTCGGTGATGCTGGTGCCGTAGGCCAGCTTCGCGGGGTCGTCGCGGCCCGGGGTGAACTTCTGCGCGCCGGCGTGCAGGTGGCCCTCCACCATCACGCCGAAGATGCTGCGGCCGCCGTGCGCCACCTGGCCGGCGATGTCGCGCGCCACGTCGAGCTGGCGCTGGTGCTGCTTGCTGCTGTTGGCGTGCGAGCAGTCGACCATCAGCGACGGCTTGAGCCCCGCGCCCTGCAGCGCCTCGCAGGCCGCCTGCACGCTGGCCTGGTCGTAGTTCGGCGTCTTGCCGCCGCGCAGGATGACGTGGCAGTCGGCGTTGCCCGCCGTCTCGACGATGGCCACCTGGCCGTTCTTGTGCACCGACAGGAAGTGGTGCGGCCGGGCGGCGGCCTGGATGGCGTCGGTGGCGATGCGGATGTTGCCGTCGGTGCCGTTCTTGAAGCCGATCGGCGCCGAGATGCCGGAGGCCAGCTCGCGGTGGACCTGGCTTTCCGTGGTGCGCGCGCCGATGGCGCCCCAGCTGATGAGGTCGCCGATGTACTGCGGCGAGATCACGTCGAGGAACTCGCTGCCCGCCGGCATGCCGAGGCGGTTGATGTCCAGCAGCAGGTGGCGCGCGATGCGCAGGCCTTCGTCGATGCGGAAGCTCTCGTCCAGGTACGGGTCGTTGATCAGGCCCTTCCAGCCGACGGTGGTGCGCGGCTTCTCGAAGTAGACGCGCATCACGATCTCCAGCGTGTCCGCATGGCGCTCGCGCTCGGCCTTCAGCCGGCGCGCGTATTCCAGTGCGGCCTGCGGGTCGTGGATGGAACACGGTCCGATGATCACCAGCAGCCGGTCGTCGGCGCCGTTCATGATCCGGCGGATGCGCTGGCGCGTCTCGCTGACCAGCGCCTCCACCGGCGTGCCGCGCACCGGGAAGAAGCGGATCAGGTGCTCGGGCGGCGGCAGCGGCGTCACGTCGACGATCCTCTCGTCGTCGGTCTGGCTGGTCTTGTCGGGCGCATGCCAGCCCTCCACGGCGTTGGAAGAAGCGGACTTGGGCGTCATCGTTCGAGCTCCTGCAGATCGGTGGAAGGCGGACGAAAAAAAACCGCCGGAGGGCATCCGGCGGTCTTGAGGAGGTGGGCTTGGCGCTTTGTCTACGCTCGGGCCTCTCCGCCGCCGGTGCGGTGCGAGAACCAAAAGTAGCCAAAGAAAAAGGCGAAGCGCATGGCCGCGAATGTAGCACGCGGGTTCTGCCCGGTGCTCACCCCCGCTTCAGGCGGTGCCGCCCACCGTCATGCGGTCGATGCGCAGCGTCGGCTGGCCGACGCCCACCGGCACGCTCTGGCCTTCCTTGCCGCAGGTGCCGACGCCGGTGTCGAGCTTCATGTCGTTGCCGATCATCGACACCCGGGTCAGCGCGTCCGGCCCGTTGCCGATGATGGTCGCGCCCTTGACCGGGTAGAGCACCTTGCCCTTCTCGACCCAGAACGCCTCGCTGGCCGAGAAGACGAACTTGCCGCTGGTGATGTCGACCTGGCCGCCGCCGAAGTTGGTGGCGTACAGGCCGCGGTCGATGCTGGCCACGATCTCGTCGGGCGTGCGGTCGCCGGCCAGCATGTAGGTGTTGGTCATGCGCGGCATCGGCACATGGGCGTAGCTTTCGCGGCGGCCGTTGCCGGTGGGCTTGACCTTCATCAGCCGCGCGTTCATCGCATCCTGGATGTAGCCGCGCAGGATGCCGTCTTCGATCAGGACGTTGCGCTGCGAGGGGCAGCCTTCGTCGTCGACGTTGAGCGAGCCGCGGCGGTCCGGCAGCGTGCCGTCGTCCAGCACCGTCACGCCCTTGGCCGCCACCCGCTGGCCGATCATGCCGCTGAAGGCGCTCGAGCCCTTGCGGTTGAAGTCGCCTTCCAGGCCGTGGCCGATGGCCTCGTGCAGCAGCACGCCGGGCCAGCCGGGGCCGAGCACGACGGTCATCTCGCCCGCCGGGGCCGGGCGCGACTCCAGGTTGGTCAGCGCGGCGTTCACCGCCTGCTCGACGTAGGCGTCGATGCGCTCGTCGGTGAAGTAGTTGAGGCCGAAGCGCCCGCCGCCGCCGCCCGAGCCCACTTCGCGCCGGCCGTTCGATTCGGCGATCACGGTGATGGACAGGCGCACCAGCGGCCGTACGTCGGCGGCGCGGGTGCCGTCGGCGCGCGCCACCAGCACCACGTCGTGCTCGGCGGCCAGGCCCGCCATCACCTGCACCACCCGCGGATCGCGAGCGCGGGCGCGCTTTTCGGCCTTCTCCAGCAGCGCCACCTTCTGCGTGCTGTCCAGCGTGCCGATCGGGTCGGTGGGCGCGTACAACACCCGGCTGCCGGCGGCCTGGCCATGGGCCGGCACCTTGATGCGGCGCGTCTGGCCGGCCGCCGCGATGCTGCGCACCGTGCGCGCGGCGTCGAGCAGCGCCGCTTCCGAGATGTCGTCCGAATAGGCGAAGGCGGTCTTCTCGCCGGCCACCGCACGCACCCCCACGCCCTGGTCGATGCTGAAGCTGCCGCTCTTGACGATGCCCTCCTCCAGGCTCCAGCCCTCGTGGCGGGTGGCCTGGAAGTACAGGTCGGCGTCGTCCACCTGGTGGCGGGCGATGGCGCGCAGCGCGGCGGTCAGGTGCGCGTCGGTCAGGCCGTAGGGCGCCAGCAGCGCCGCCTCGGCCACGGCCAGGCGTTCCAGGGTGGGTTCGCGGGAAATCATCGGCGGTCCTTCGCAGGCGGCACGCGCAGCACGGGCCGAGGCCATTCTAGGAGCCGGCGCCAGGGGCCGTCCTTCACAGATCTTTACCTTCAACCGCGTCGCTGTCCGACGGTGCCGCGGCGTTGAGCAGGGGCCGGCCGCGTTCACTTCCTCCATCACCGAAGGACATCCCATGAAGCGCCACGCCACCCCTTCCACCCTCCCCCTCCTGCTGGCACTGGCCGGCGCCGCCCTGGTCTTCTCAGGCTCGGTCGCGGCGCAGTCGACCACGGCGCCGCCCACAGCGCCCGGCACTGCAACGCCGGGCGTCGACAAGCGCCAGGAACTGCAGCAGCAGCGCACCGACCAGGGCGCGGCCAAAGGGCAGTTGACGCCGCAGGAACAGCAACGGCTCGAGCGCCGCCAGGGCGTCGTCGACAAGGCCGAGACCCGGGCCCAGGCGGACGGCAGCGTGACGGCGCAGGAACGTCGTCAACTGCACCGCATGCAGGACCGCAGCAGCCGCGCCATCCATCGTCAGCGCCACGACGGCCAGAAGGCCGGCGGCGGCTGACCCGAACCGGAGCGGTCTCAGCCCTCGACCGGCGGCTCGTCCCCGGCCGCGTCCCGTCGCAGCGCCAGCGCCCGCGCGTAGAGCGGCTTTCGGGGCCGGCCCGACAGGGCCGCCGCCAGATCCACCGCCTGCTTGAGCGGCAGGGCCTGCAGCAGGTCCGCCAGCGCCCGCTCGACGGCCGGCGGCAGCGCGGCGAGGGCCGTCGGCCCTTCGTCCGCCTGGCCATGCAGCACGAGCACGAACTCGCCGCGCGCGTTGTCGCGCGATTCGGCCAGCCAGCCCGGCATGTCCGCACAGGGCCGGGTGACGAAGGCCTCGAACTGCTTGGTCAGCTCGCGGCCGACGGTCAGGGGCCGGGACGGGCACAGCCTGGCCAGCGCCTGCAGCGCCTCGGCGATGCGGTGTGGCGCCTCGAACAGCACCACCGCGTCCATGTCGGCGGCCACCCGGGCCAGCGCCTGCTCCCGGTCCGCGCCCTTCGACGGCAGGAAACCGGCGAAGCGGAAGCCGCGCGCGGCCGCATCACCGGCGGCGCTGAGGGCGGTGACCACGCTGCTCGCGCCGGGCAGCGGCAGCACCCGGTGGCCGGCCTCCCGCGCCAGCGCGACCAGCCGGGCGCCGGGGTCGCTGATGGCGGGCGTGCCGGCGTCGCTGACGCAGGCCACCCGTTCGCCGGCGGCCAGCCGCGCCAGCACCGCCTGCGCGGCGGCGGCCTCGTTGTGCGCGTGCAGGGCGATCAGGGGCTTGTGCAGCCCAAGGTGGCGCAGCAGAGTGGCCGTCACCCGCGTGTCCTCGCAGGCGATGGCGTCGACCAGGCCGAGCGCGTGGATGGCGCGCAGGCTCAGGTCGGCCAGGTTGCCGATCGGCGTGGCCACCACGTACAGCGCGCAGGGCCAGTCCTGCTGGCCGCAGGCCGCGGCGGCGGCCTCGCGCAGCCGGCCGGGCAAGGAGGAATCGGTGTTCAAGACGCTGTGGAGGATGACGGCACGCCAGCGCACCGGGCAGGACGCCGAGCGGCGGGCCGAGGCGCACCTGAAGGCGCAGGGCCTGCGGCTGCTGGCGCGGAATTATCGGGTGGCCCGCGGCCCCAGCCGCCGCGGCGGCGAGATCGACCTGGTGATGCAGGCGCCCGACGGCACCGTGGTCTTCGTCGAGGTGCGGGCCCGGCGCGACGGTCGTGCCGGCGGCTCGGCGGCCAGCGTCACCGCCGCCAAGCGGCGCAGCCTGGTGCTGGCGGCGCAGCACTACCTGCTGCGCCACGCGTCGCCGCCGCCGTGCCGCTTCGACGTGGTGGCCATCGACGGCGAGCAGTTGCAGTGGCTGCCGGCGGCCTTCGACGGCGGCTGAGGCGCCTTCATGGCCAGGGGCGCCGAGGCACTGATTTATCATCCAGTGCACCATGCTTGAGCAGCGCATCCAGCAGCAGTTCTTCGACAGCGCGGACCTGATGGTGCGGGCGGCCGAGGCGCTGTCGCGGCCGCTGGCCGACGCGGTGCAGGCGGTGCTGGGCGCCATCACCGGCGGCGGCAAGCTGCTGGTGTGCGGCGGCGGCGGCTCGGCGGCGCTGGGGCACCAGTTCGTGGCCCAGCTCGTCGGCCGCTTCGAGCGCGAGCGCCCCGGCCTGCCGGCCATCGCGCTCGGCGCCGAGGCCACGCTGGCGGCCGCCGGCACCCCGCTGCCGGACGACCGCTATGCGCGCGCCCTGCAGGCCCTCGGCCAGCCCGGCGACGTGCTGCTGCTGCTGTGCGACGAGGCGCCGAGCGATCCGCTGCTGGCCGCGCTCGATGCCGCCCACGGCCAGGACATGACGGTCATCGCCCTGACGCCGGCCGCCGCGCCGGGCCTGGCGGAGCGCCTGTCCGAGACCGACGTGCGGCTGGCCGTCCCGCACGAACGCCCGGCGCGTGTGCGCGAGGTGCAGGCGGTGGTGCTGAACTGCCTGTGCGACGGCGTGGACCTGCAACTGCTTGGAGAACAAGACCCCTCATGACGCCCACCACCTTCCGATCCGTCGCCCGCCGCGCGCGCGCCCTTCCCTTGCTGGCGCTGCTGATCGCGGGCAGCGGGCTGCTGTCGGGCTGTGCGCCGCTGCTGCTCGGCGGTGCCGCCGTCGGCGGGGCGCTGATGGCCACCGACCGCCGCACCTCCGGCGTGCAGGTGGAGGACCAGGCGATCGAGCTGAAGGCGGTCAACCGCCTCAACGCCGCGCTCGGCGACCGGGCGCATGTCAGCGTCGTCAGCTACAACCTGCTGGTGCTGGCCACCGGCGAGGTGCCCACCGAGGCCGACCGCGCCACCGTCGAGCGCGTGCTGCGCGGCATCGAGAACGTGCGCAACGTGATCAACGAGACCGCGGTGATGGGCGCCAGCTCGCTGACCTCGCGCACCAACGACGCGGTGCTGACCAGCAAGGTCAAGGCGACGCTGGTCGACGCCAAGGACGTGCAGGCCAACGCCTTCAAGGTGACCACCGAACGCGGCACGGTGTACCTGATGGGCCGCGTCACCGAGCGCGAGGCCAGCCGCGCGGTCGAACTCACGCGCAGCGTCGGCGGCGTGCAGAGGGTGGTGCGGGTGGTGGAGCTGCTCACCGAGGCCGAGCTGGCCAACCTGGCACCGCCCAACCCGCGGCCGGCGCCGGCCACGGGCACCGCGCCGCGGTAAGCGGCGTCAAGCGGCCGGGTCGAGCCGGCGGATCAGGCTGGACGTGTCCCAGCGCCCGCCGCCCATCTGCTGCACGTCGCCGTAGAACTGGTCCACCAGCGCCGTCACCGGCAGGCGGGCGCCGTTGCGCTGGGCTTCGGCCAGCACCAGGCCGAGGTCCTTGCGCATCCAGTCCACCGCGAAGCCGAAGTCGAACTTGCGATCGACCATGGTCGGGCCGCGGTTGTCCATCTGCCAGCTCTGCGCCGCGCCCTTGCCGATGACCTGCAGCACCTGCTGCATGTCCAGCCCGGCGCGCTGGCCGAAGGCGATGGCCTCCGACAGGCCCTGCAGCAGACCGGCGATGCAGACCTGGTTGACCATCTTGGCCAGCTGACCCGCGCCCGGCCCGCCGAGCAGCGTGATGGCACGGCTGTAGGCCATCGCCACCGGCTTCATCGCCTCGAAGGGGGCGGCGTCGCCGCCGCACATCACCGTGAGCACGCCGTTGACAGCGCCGCCCTGGCCGCCGGACACCGGCGCGTCGACGAACTGCAGCCCACGGGCCACGGCCTGGCCGTGCAGCTCGCGCGCCACCAGCGCCGACGCGGTGGTGTGGTCGACGAAGAGGGCGCCGGGCTGCATGCCGGCGAAGGCGCCGTCGTCGCCCAGCACCACCGAGCGCAGGTCGTCGTCGTTGCCGACGCAGGCGAAGACGATCTCGGCACCGGCCGACGCCTCGCGCGGCGTCGGTGCCGACCGGCCGCCGTGTTCCTTCACCCAGGCCTCGGCCTTGGCCGGGCTGCGGTTGTAGACCGTCACCTGGTGCCCGGCGCGGGCCAGGTGCCCGGCCATCGGGTGGCCCATCACCCCGAGGCCGAGGAAGGCGACGCGGCGGGACGGAACGGGGTCGTAGGTCTTGGTGGTCATGCGCGCTCCGGATGCTGAACGCGCGCAGTTTAGGTCGGCCTACACGATCTGCAGGTGCTCGGTCCCGGAGGCCAGGTCCTTGTTGCGGGCCCGCTGGCTGTGCAGCTTGACCTGCAGGCGCAGGTCGTTGACCGAGTCGGCGTTGCGCAGGGCGTCCTCGTAGGTCACGCGGCCGGCCTCGTAGAGGTCGAACAGCGCCTGGTCGAAGGTCTGCATGCCGACCTCGCGCGAGCGCTTCATCAGTTCCTTGATCTCGCCCACCTCGCCCTTGAAGATCATGTCGCTGACCAGCGGCGTGTTGAGCAGGATCTCCACCGCCGCGATGCGGCCCTTCCCCTCCTCCCGCGGCAGCAGGCGCTGCGACACCAGCGCCTTCAGGTTGAGCGACAGGTCCATCAGCAGCTGGGCCCGCCGCTCCTCGGGGAAGAAGTTGATGATGCGGTCGAGCGCCTGGTTGGCGCTGTTGGCGTGCAGGGTGGCCATGCACAGGTGGCCCGTCTCGGCAAAGGCCACGGCATGCTCCATCGTCTCGCGGTCGCGGATCTCGCCCATCAGGATGACGTCCGGCGCCTGGCGCAGCGTGTTCTTCAGCGCCGCCTCCCAGCTCTCGGTGTCGATGCCGATCTCGCGCTGGGTGACGATGCAGTTCTTGTGCGGATGCACGAACTCCACCGGGTCCTCCACGGTGATGATGTGGCCGTAGGAGTTCTCGTTGCGCCAGTCGACCATGGCCGCCAGCGAGGTGCTCTTGCCCGAGCCGGTGGCGCCGACGAAGATGACCAGCCCGCGCTTGGTCATCGCCACGTCCTTCAGCACCGGCGGCAGGTTGAGGCCCTCCAGCGTCGGCAGCGTCGCGGGGATGGTGCGCAGCACCAGGCCGACGTGGCCCATCTGCAGGAAGGCATTGACGCGGAAGCGGCCGATGCCCTGCGGGCTGATGGCGAAGTTGCACTCCTTGGTGCGCTCGAATTCCGCCGCCTGCTTGTCGTTCATGATGGCCCGCGCCAGCGCCATCGTGTGGCCGCCGGCCAGCGGCTGCGGCGAGACCTTGTGGATGCGGCCGTCGACCTTGATCGCCGGCGGGAATTCGGCGGTGAGGAAGAGGTCCGATCCGTTGCGCGACACCATCAGGCGCAGCAGGTCGTGGATGAACTTGGAGGCCTGGTCACGTTCCATGGCGGTTTCGTCTCGGGTTCGCTTCGGGCGGCAGGCCGGCGGGGTGCGGGGTGCGGTCAGCCCGGCTCGCGGGAGAGCAGGGCGCCCAGGCGGGCGCTGGTCTGGCGCAGCCGCAGCGACAGCCGGCGCGCGACCATCGCCATCACCGCCAGCGCCAGCCGCGGGTCCTCGCCGACCATGCGGGCCAGGCTGTATTGATCCAGCACGGCCACCAGGCAACGCTGCAGGCTGACGCAGGCGCTGGCGCGCGTGCCGGCGTCGAGCAGGCTCATCTCGCCGAGCACGTCGCCCGGGCGGGCCTCGGCCAGCCGCACGCCGGCGCCCCAGGGCTGCACCCGCTCGACGGCGATGCTGCCTTCCAGCAGCACGAGCAGGAAATCGCCGAACTCGTCCTGCTCGATCAGCCGCAGCCCGGGCTGGACATGCGCGAACTGCAGGTAGTGGCGCAGCCGGCGCAGCGCCTCCTCGGGCAGCGCGGCGGCGTGGCGGTCGCTGCCCCACAGACGCAGCAGCCGATCCATCGCATCGTCGGCGTCGTGCGGTTCGGCGCGCAGCGCGATCGCGCGCACCGTCCAGCGCGCGCTGTCGTGCGCACCACGCGCCGCGTCGGTGGCAGCCGGCTGCGGCTGCGCGAGGTCGGGGGCCGGCTGCATGGGACCGCGGCCTCAGCCCGGGAAGTTCTCGGGGAACTTGGCCTTGCCGCGGGCTTCCGCGGGGCTGACGATGTTCCGGCGGACGAGGTCGGACAGGTTCTGGTCCAGCGTCTGCATGCCCAGGCTCTGGCCGGTCTGGATCGACGAGTACATCTGTGCGATCTTGGCCTCGCGGATCAGGTTCTTGATGGCCGAGGTGGCGATCATGATCTCGTGCGCGGCGACCCGGCCGGAGCCGTCCTTCAACTTGCACAGCGTCTGCGAGATCACCGCCACCAGCGATTCGGACAGCATGGCGCGCACCATGTCCTTCTCGGCGGCGGGAAAGACGTCGACGATGCGGTCGATGGTCTTGGCGGCGCTGGACGTGTGCAGGGTGCCGAACACCAGGTGGCCGGTCTCCGCCGCGGTCAGCGCCAGGCGGATGGTTTCCAGGTCGCGCATCTCGCCGACGAGGATGGCGTCGGGATCCTCGCGCAGCGCGGCACGCAGCGCGTTGGAGAACGACAGCGTGTGCGGTCCCACCTCGCGCTGGTTGACCAGGCACTTCTTGCTCTCGTGGACGAACTCGATCGGGTCCTCGACGGTGAGCACGTGGCCGTACTCGTTCTCGTTGAGGTGGTTGACCATCGCCGCCAGCGTCGTCGACTTGCCGGAGCCGGTGGGCCCGGTCACCAGCACCAGGCCGCGGGGCTTGAGCGCCAGGTCGGCGAACACCTTGGGCGCGTTCAGCTGCTCCAGCGTGAGGATTTTGCTCGGGATGGTGCGGAACACCGCGCCCGCACCGCGGTTCTGGTTGAAGGCGTTGACGCGGAAGCGCGCCAGGCCCTGGATCTCGAAGGAGAAGTCGCACTCCAGCGTGTCCTCGTAGACCTTGCGCTGGGCGTCGTTCATGATGTCGTACACCATGTCGTGGACCTGCTTGTGGTCCAGCGGCTCGACGTTGATGCGGCGCACATCCCCATGCACCCGGATCATCGGCGGCAGGCCGGATGACAGGTGCAGGTCGGAGGCCTTGTTCTTGACCGAAAAGGCCAGCAGTTGGGTGATGTCCATCGACGAACCAAAGAGGAGCCCGGGCCATTATGGCCAGCGTCCCCGCCAACTTACATCAGGTCCGTGAGCGGATCGCGGCGGCCTGCCGCGACAGCGACCGTGCCGTGGAAACGGTCACGCTGCTGGCCGTGAGCAAGACCTTCGGCGCCGACGCGGTGCGCGCCGCCCATGCCGCCGGCCAGCATGCCTTCGGCGAGAACTATGTCCAGGAGGCGCTGGACAAGATGGCCGAACTGGCCGACCTGCGGTCGCGGACCGAGTGGCACCTGATCGGGCCGCTGCAGAGCAACAAGACCCGCCCGGTGGCCGAGGCCTTCGACTGGGTGCACAGCGTCGACCGGCTCAAGCTGGCCGAGCGCCTGGCGGCGCAGCGGCCCGACGGCCTGCCGCCGCTGCAGGTCTGCCTGCAGGTCAACACCAGCGGTGAGGCGAGCAAGAGCGGCCTGGCGCCGGAGGCGGTGGCCGCGGTCGCCCGCGCGGTGGCCGCGCTGCCGCGGCTGCGCCTGCGCGGGCTGATGGCCATCCCCGCGCCGGCCGAGGGCTTCGAGGCGCAGCGGGCCCCGCACCGCCGGCTGCGCGAACTGCTGCTGGCGTTGAACGGGCAGGGCCTGGCGCTGGACACGCTGTCGATGGGCATGAGCGCCGACCTGGAGGCGGCGATCGCCGAGGGCGCGACGATGGTGCGGGTCGGCACCGCCGTCTTCGGCCACCGCCCCGCCGCGGCGGGTTGACCGGCTCGGCCGGCCTCAACCGGCGTCGGCCGTCTGCTCGTCGCCGCGGGCCAGCGCCAGCACGGTGCGCTGCAGCACCTTGGCGTCGCTGCTGGCGCGGTGGCGGTCCAGGTTGCTGGCCGCCATCACCTCGGCCTTCACCGCATGCCAGCGCTCGCAGGCCGCGGGCTCCAGCAGGGTGGCGATGCTTTCCAGCCGGAAGCTGGGCACCGCGCCGGCGGCGTCGTACAGCGTGTGCAGCCACGCGAAGTCGTGGCCCCAGCCGTCGCAGTAGACGGTCTGCCCGGCCAGCAGCTCGTTGAGCCAGCGGGTGACGACGGCCGGCGCGCGGCCATGGGCGTGCAGCGCCGCGCGCGGGATGCGGTGCACCGCCTCCGCCGCCGGGTCCCACGCCTGCCACTGCGGCTCCGGCCGCACCAGCGTGCAGAAGGCCCGGCCGTCGGCCAGCACGAAGCCGACCTCGATCGGGTAGCTGCCCGCGCCGAAGCCGGAGGCCTCGATGTCGAGCACCGCGGGCGGTGGCGCCGACAGCGCCGCGGCGACGCCCGGCATGGGCTGGTGAAGGCCGCTCATGGATCGATCTTCAGGCCGAGGCGCTCGATGACCGCGCCCCACCGCTTGGTGTCGGCCGCCACCTGCTGGCGGAACTCCGCCACGCTGCCGCCGCCGGGCTGCAGGCCCTGCGTGTCGAACTGCGCCTTCACGGCGGGGTCGGCCAGCACGGCGTTGACGTCGGCGTTGAGCTTCTGCACCACGGCGTCCGGCGTGCCGGCGGCGACGAAGAGGCCGTTCCAGATCAGGCCCTCGACGTTGGGCAGGCCGCTTTCGACCAGCGTGGGCAGCTCCTTCAGCGACTCCATGCGCTGGCGGCCGGTGGTGGCGATGAGCCGCAGCTTGCCGCCGCGTGCCAGCGGCAGCAGGGCCGGTGCCGCGGCGACCAGCGCGTCGGTCTCGCCCGCGCCCACCGACATGGCCGCCGGCGGCGAGCCGTTGTACGGCACGTGGGTGCCTTGCGCGCCGGCCTCGGCCAGCAGCAGCTCCATCGTCAGGTGCGAGGACGAGCCCAGGCCCACCGACGCGAAGTTCAGCTTGCCGGCGCGTTCCTTGGCGAAGGCGACGAACTCGCGCGGCGTCTTCACCGGCAGGTTGGCGTTGACCGCCAGCACGTTGGACTGCAGCGTGGTCATGACCACCGGCAGCAGGTCCTTCGCCGGGTCGTAGGGCAGCTTGCGGTAGAGGAAGGGTGCGAACGCGATCGGCCCGTTGAAGCCGACCGCGATGACATGGCCGTCGGGCGGCGCCTTGGCCGCCACGTCCACGCCGAGCAGGCCGCCGGCGCCCGGCTTGTTCTCCACCACCACCGGCTGGCCCCAGCGGTCCTTGAGCTTGTCGGCCAGCAGGCGGGCGATGACGTCGAGCGAGCTGCCGGGGGGCGCGGGCACGACGATGCGGACGGGCTTCGATGGCCAGGCCGGCTGGGCCCAGGCCGCGGGCGCGGCGATGCCGGCGGCGAGCAGGCTGACGAGGGTCGTTCTTCGTTTCATGGGGCCATGCTAGCGGCTGCGGTGGGTGGCCTGAACAAGGGCGCACCCGGCCCGCCCCGGCTCACGGGTACAGGCCCCGCTCCTGCCGGGCCATGAGGATGCGCTCGCAGGCCACCGCGAAGGTGGCCGTGCGCAGGCTGATCTTGTGCCGGTCGGCGGTGGCCCAGATGTGGCGCAGCGCCTCGACCATGATCTTGTCCAGCCGCACGTTGATCTCGTCCTCGGTCCAGAAGAAGCTGGAGAAGTCCTGCACCCATTCGAAGTAGGACACGGTGACGCCGCCGGCGTTGCAGATCACGTCCGGCACCACCAGCACGCCGCGGTCGGTGAGCACGTCGTCGGCTTCGGGATGGGTCGGGCCGTTGGCGCCTTCGAGCACCAGCCGGGCCTTGGTGCGGCGGGCGCGGTCCTCGGTCAGCACGCCTTCCAGGGCCGCCGGGATGAGGATGTCGCAGTCCACGTCCCAGAAGGCCTCGTCGGGCAGCGTCTCGGCCTTGGCGAAGCCCGCCACCTGGCGCTCGCGCGCCACGTGCGGCATCAGCTCGGCCATGTCCAGCCCGGCGGGGTGGACGATCGTGCCGCTGTGGTCCTGCACGGCGACGATCTTCGCGCCCGCGCCGGTGAACAGTTCGGCCGCCGACGAGCCGACGTTGCCGAAGCCCTGCACCGCCACCCGCGCGCCGTCCAGGTTCAGCCCGATGCGCCGGGCGGCCTCGCGGCCGCAGACGAAGACGCCGCGGCCGGTGGCCTTGACCCGGCCCAGCGACCCCCCAGGTGCACCGGCTTGCCGGTGACCACGCCGGTCGCCGTGGCGCCGACGTTCATCGAGTAGGTGTCCATCATCCAGGCCATGATCTGGCCGTTGGTGTTGACGTCCGGCGCGGGGATGTCCTGCTGCGGGCCGATGATCAGCCCGATCTCGCTGGTGTAGCGGCGCGTCAGCCGCTCCAATTCCTTCAGCGACAGCTGCCGCGGGTCGACGCGCACGCCGCCCTTGGCGCCGCCGAAGGGCAGGTTGACGGCGGCGTTCTTGATCGTCATCCAGCCGGCCAGCGCCATCACCTCGTCCAGCGTCACCTGCGGGTGGTAGCGGATGCCGCCCTTGCCGGGTCCGCGTGACAGGTTGTGCTGCACTCGGTAGCCCTCGAAGTGGGCCACCGTGCCGTTGTCCAGCTCGATCGGGATGTCGACAATCAGGGCCCGCTTGGGCCGCTGCAGCGTGTCCGCCCAGCGGGCGAGCGGACCCAGGTAGGGCAGCACCCGGTCGATCTGCGACAGGTAGGTGGCCCAGGGCCCGTGCGCATCCTGGCTGACGTAGGACAAGGGGTTCGGCATGGCGCCTCCTGGGGCAAAGTGGATGGGCCTATTTCAACAGCCCGGCGACCTTCGCACATGCCCGGGCGGCATCGCCCCATGCCCCTAAACTGACGCCATGAACGCACCCACCCTGGCCTTCGTCGGCGGCGGCAACATGGCCGGCGCCATCCTGGGTGGCCTGCTGCAGGACGGCCGGCCGGCGAATGGCGTGCTGGTGGTGGAGCCGCACGCGCCGGCGCGGGAGGCGCTCACCACCCGCTGGCCCGGGCTGCAGGTGCTGGCACAGGCCGATGCCCGGCTCGCGGACGCGGCGCTGGTGGTGTGGGCCGTCAAGCCGCAGCTCTTCCAGGCCGCGGCGGCGCCCTGCCGGCCCTTCGTCGGCCAGGCGCTGCAGCTCAGCGTGATGGCCGGCCTGCGCAGCGACGCCATCGCCGCGGCCACCGGCAGCGCGCGGGTGGTGCGCTGCATGCCCAACACCCCGGCGCTGATCGGCCAGGGCATGACCGGTCTCTTCGCCCGCGATGCCGTGAGCGACGACGAACGCGGCCAGGTCGAGCAGGTGCTGTCGCCCACCGGGCAGCTGCTGTGGGTGCGTCGCGAGGCGGACCTGGACGCGGTGACCGCGCTCTCCGGCTCCGGCCCGGCCTATGTCTTCTACTTCGTCGAGGCCATGGTGCAGGCGGCCGAGGCGATGGGCCTGACGGCCGACGAAGGCCGCCGCCTCGCGCTGGCCACCTTCGCCGGCGCCGCCGCCCTGGCGCAGCGGTCGGCCGAGCCGCCGGCGGTGCTGCGCGAGCGCGTCACCTCCAAGGGCGGTACCACGCACGCCGCGCTGACGCTGCTCGAATCGCGCGCCGTGAAGCAGCACTTCATCGACGCGCTGCAGGCCGCCCGGCAGCGGGCGGTGGAACTGGGCGACGAGTTCGGCCGCGCCTGAGCCGCGCCTGAGCCGCGCCGTCAGCGCAGCGCGTGGTCGAGCGCCACGCCGGCGAACACGGCGAAGCCCAGCCAGTGGTTGAGCCGGAAGGCCTTGAAGCAACCCTCGCGGCTGCGCTCGCGGATGAGGCGGAAGTGCCAGGCGGCCTGCGCCGCCGCGGCCGCGACGCCGAGCAGGAACCCCTTGCCCAGGCCCTGGCCGAGGCCCAGCCAGGCCCAGCCGGCCAGCGACACCGCGTAGAAGGCCATCACCGCCGCCACGTCGAAGCGGCCCAGCGTCAGCGCCGACGTCTGGATGCCGATGCGGACGTCGTCGTCGCGGTCGACCATGGCGTACTCGGTGTCGTAGGCCAGCACCCAGAACAGGTTGGCCGCCAGCAGCCACCAGGCGAGCGCCGGCACCTCGCCGCGCACCGCGGCGAAGGCCATCGGGATGCCGAAGCTGAAGGCCACGCCCAGCACCGCCTGCGGCATCGACACCCAGCGCTTGGCGAAGGGATAGGCGACGGCCACCGCCAGCGCGGCGAAGCTCCAGGCGATGGTGGCGGCGTTGGTGGTCAGCACCAGGCCGAAGGCCAGCAGCGCCAGCACCGCGCCGAGCGCCAGCGCCTCGCGCGGCGCCAGCGCGCCGCGGGTCACCGGCCGCTGTGCGGTGCGCTTGACGTGCCGGTCGAAGTCGCGGTCGGCGACGTCGTTGACGCAGCAGCCGGCGCTGCGCATCAGCACGGTGCCCAGCGTGAACACCGCCAGCAGGTGCCAGCCGGGAAAGCCGTCGGCGGCGATCCACAGCGCCGACAGCGTCGGCCACAGCAGCAGCAGCCAGCCGGCCGGGCGGTCCCAGCGGACGAGGTCGAGGTACAGCGCCGCGCGGCTGGCCACCGGGGAGGGATGCGAGGCGGAGGTCACCCGGCGATTATCGAAGCGCCGGCCTGGCGCGCCGCTCAGCCGTCCAGCTGCTTCTGGAACATCAGGCCCGCGTGCTCGCGCAGCGCGTGGAAGCGGATCTTCGGCCAGTTGTCCTGCATGGCGCGCAGCTCGCCGGCGTATTCCAGCAGCACGCAGGGCGCGTCCACCGCGTCCAGCGCCACGCGGTGGGCGTTGTGGTCGATGAAGCGCTTCAATTCGCGCTCGTCGGCCGTCGGGCCCTCGCCGGTCTCGCAGGTGACCCAGCGCGCGACGTTGTAGCGCGCGGGCGTGATGCGGGCCTTGACGCCGTACTCGTGCTCCAGCCGGTGGGCGACCACCTCGAACTGCAGCTGGCCGACGGCGCCGAGCAGCAGCAGCGTCGCGGCGACGGGGCGGAAGACCTGGATGGCGCCTTCCTCGCCCAGCTGCGTCAGGCCGGCGCGCAGCTGCTTGGTGCGCAGCGGGTCGGCCACCTCCACCGAGCGGAACATCTCCGGCGCGAAGAAGGGCAGGCCGGTGAACTGCAGCGGCTCGCCTTCGGTCAGCGTGTCGCCCAGCTGCAGCACGCCGTGGTTGGGGATGCCGATGATGTCGCCGGCGAAGGCCTCGTCGAGCAGTTCGCGGCGCTGGCTGAGGAAGCTGACCACGGTGTTCGGCCGCAGCTCCTTGCCCGAGCGCACCACCTTCAGCCGCATGCCGCGGGTGAAGTGGCCCGACGCCACGCGCACGAAGGCGATGCGGTCGCGGTGCGCCGGGTCCATGTTGGCCTGGATCTTGAAGACCACGCCGCTGAACTTCGGCTCCTCGGGCCTGACCTCGCGCTGGATGGCCGCCCGCGGGCCGGGCGCCGGCGCCAGGTCGACCAGCGCGTCGAGCACCTCGCGCACGCCGAAGTTGTTCACCGCCGAGCCGAAGAACATCGGCGTCTGCCGGCCGGCGAGGAAATCGGCCTCGTCGAACGGCGGCGCCGCCTCCTGCACCAGCTCGACCTCGCCGGCCGCCTGTTCGTACACCTCGCCGAAGCGGGCGGTCAGCGTGGTGGTGTCGGCGGCGTCGATCATCTCCTCGTCGCCGCCCGCACGGTCCTCGCCCGGCGAGAAGACGCGCATCTGCGACTTGCGCAGGTCCAGCACGCCGCCGAAGAACTTGGCCATGCCCACCGGCCAGGTGAAGGGCACCACGCTCATGCCCAGCTCGCGCTCGATCTCGTCGAACAGGTCCAGCGGCGCCTTCACCTCGCGGTCCATCTTGTTGACGAAGGTGAGGATGGGCGTGTTGCGGGCACGGCAGACCTGCAGCAGCCGCCGCGTCTGCGGCTCCACGCCGTTGGCCGCGTCGATCACCATCAGCGCGGCGTCGACCGCGGTCAGCACCCGGTAGGTGTCCTCCGAGAAGTCCTGGTGGCCCGGCGTGTCGAGCAGGTTGATGACGCAGTCGCGGTACTCCATCTGCATGACGGAGGACGCCACCGAGATGCCGCGCTGCTTTTCGATCTCCATCCAGTCCGACGTCGCGTGCCGGCTGGCCTTGCGCGCCTTGACGCTGCCGGCGATCTGGATGGCGCCGGAGAACAGCAGCAGCTTTTCCGTCAGCGTCGTCTTGCCGGCGTCGGGGTGGGAAATGATGGCGAAGGTGCGCCGGCGGCGCACCTCGGGCTGGAGGTCGGTGGACATGGGGCGGGCCCGCGTCGGCGGGCGCGTGAAGCTCCCGCGGGGCCCGCGGGACGAAGCCCGGGATTATCGGCGGCGGCGCGGCGCCGCCGGTCTTCAGGCCTTGCCGTTCAGGAACGGCTGCACCGCGTCCATCACGCGGTCGGCCCAGGCGCCGCCCTCGCCGACCGGGGCCAGGCCCTGCAGCTGGCGGCGGGCCACCGCCTCGCCGCCGCGCTGGGCGATCAGCCAGGTGGCGGCGTACAGCGAGGCCAGCGGTCCCGCGGCGGTGGCCACCGGGCCGCGGGCGTGGAAGGGCTCGTCGACGACGAGCACACCGTTCTCGATCAGGAAGGGCTTGAGGCTGGCGTCGGCGCAGGCCGGCATCTCGCCCATCAGGCCCAGCCGGGCCATGAGGAGGGCGCCGCCGCCCAGGCCGACGATGGTCTGGCGGGTGGGGTCCAGCCGCAGGCGGTCGACGATCTCCGGGGTCTCCGCCACCGCGCGGGAGTACAGCGTGTGGCCGATCACCACCGCCTCGGCCTCGAGCGCGAACTCCAGCGGCTGCTGCGCCGTGACCGTGACGCCGTCGCGCGAGGTGACGCGGTCGGTGGGGGCGGCGATCACCGCCTGCCAGCCTTCGGCCCGCAGGCGGTTCACCAGCCCGAAGACGAGGAAGGTGTCCGGCTCGCTGAACCCGTCGAAGGTCAGGATCGCGACCCGCACCGCCGCCGGCGGCAGCGCCTGCGCCACCGCCTGCTCGGCCGCCTGCGGCGGCACCTGCGCGTCGGCATCGGCGGCCGCCATGGCCGGCCTCAGCCTTCCAGCAGGGAGCGCAGCATCCAGGCGGTCTTCTCGTGAATGTCCATGCGCTGGGTCATCAGGTCCGCGGTCGGCTGGTCGTTGGCGGCGTCGGCCGCCTTGAACACGGTGCGCGCGGTCTTGGCGACCGTCTCATGGCCCTTCACCAGGATGCGGACCATCTCCATGGCCGGCGGCGACGCCTCGGGCGGGTCGCCCACCGCGTTCAGGCGACCGAACTGGGCGTACGAGCCCGGCGCGTGGTGGCCGAGGGAGCGGATGCGCTCGGCCACGTCGTCGATGGCGTTCCACAGCTCGGTGTACTGCTCCATGAACATGGTGTGCAGCGAGGTGAACATCGGCCCGGTGACGTTCCAGTGGAAGTTGTGCGTCGTCAGGTACAGCGTGAAGGTGTCGGCCAGCAGCTTGGACAGGCCTTCGGCGATCTCGCTGCGGTCGCCGGCGCTGATGCCGATGTCGATCGACGAGGTGGTCGCGGGGGCGGCCCCTCCGGCCACGGCGATGCCGCTCTCGGCGGCGTGCTTGTGCTTGTGCTTGCCCATGCGGAATCCTTCAGATGGCGATGGTGAACCGGCCAACTGTAGTGCCTCGGACGTGAAATGCCCGCCGCCGGCCGGCGGGCCGGACGGCGGGCAATGCCGCGCCCGCGTGTCAGCGGATGCTGACGGCGCTCACAGCAGGTCGTAACGGTCGGCGTTCATCACCTTGGTCCAGGTGGCGACGAAGTCCTTGACGAACACCGGACCGGAATCGCTGCTGCCGTAGTGCTCGGCGATGCCGCGCAGCACCGCGTTGGAGCCGAACACCAGGTCCACCACCGTGGCCGTCCACTTGCGCTCGCCGGTCTGGCGGTCGCGGCCCTCCAGCACGTGCGGGTTCGCTTCGCTGCGCTGCCAGGCGGTGCGCATGTCCAGCAGGTTGACGAAGAAGTCGTTGGTCAGCGCCCCCGGGCGGTCGGTGAAGACACCGTGCGCGGTGTGGCCGTGGTTGGCGCCCAGCACCCGCAGGCCGCCGACCAGCACCGTCATCTCCGGCGCGCTCAGCGACAGCAGTTCGGCCTTGTCGACCAGCAGTTCGGCCACGTCGCCCTCCAGCCCCTTCTTGACGTAGTTGCGGAAGCCGTCGGCACGCGGCTCCAGCACGGCGAAGGACTCGACATCGGTCTGGTCCTGCGAGGCGTCGGTGCGGCCGGGCGTGAACGGCACCGTGACGTCGTGGCCCGCCTTTTTCGCCGCCGCCTCGATGCCGGCGCCGCCGGCCAGCACGATGAGGTCGGCCAGCGAGACCTTCTTGCCGCCGGACTGCGCGTCGTTGAAGGCCTTGCGCACGCCCTCCAGCGTGGCGAGCACCTTCGACAGCTCGGCCGGCTGGTTGACCTCCCACTCCTTCTGCGGCGCGAGGCGGATGCGCGCCCCGTTGGCGCCACCGCGCTTGTCGCCGATGCGGAAGGTCGAGGCCGAGGCCCAGGCGGTGGTGACGAGCTGCGACACGCTGAGCCCCGAGGCCAGCACGGCGGCCTTCAGCGTGGCCACGTCCTGCTCGTCGACCAGCGGGTGGTCCACCGGCGGCACCGGGTCCTGCCAGATCAGCACCTCCTGCGGCACCAACTTGCCCAGGTAGCGCGGGCGCGGGCCCATGTCGCGGTGGGTGAGCTTGAACCAGGCGCGGGCGAAGGCGTCGGCGAACTCGGCCGGGTTGGCCATGTAGCGGCGCGAGATCTTCTCGTAGGCCGGGTCGACCCTCAGCGCCAGGTCGGCGGTGGTCATCATCGGCGCATGGCGCTTGTTCGGGTCGTGCGCGTCGGGCACGGTGCCGGCACCGGCGCCGCCCTTGGGCACCCACTGGTGGGCACCGGCGGGGCTCTTCGTCAGCTCCCACTCGTAGCCGAACAGCGTCTCGAAGTAGCTCATGTCCCAGGTCGTCGGGGTGGGCGTCCAGGCGCCTTCGATGCCGCTGGTGGTCGCGTCCGCACCGATGCCGGTGCCGTGGCCGTTCTTCCAGCCCAGGCCCATGTCCTCGACGGCGCCACCCTCCGGCGCCACGCCGACCAGCGCCGGGTCGCCCGCGCCATGGCACTTGCCGAAGGTGTGGCCGCCGGCGACCAGCGCCACCGTCTCCTCGTCGTTCATCGCCATGCGGGCGAAGGTCATGCGGATGTCGCGCGCCGAGCCCAGGATGTCCGGCTTGCCGTCGGGTCCTTCGGGGTTGACGTAGATGAGGCCCATCTGCACCGCCGCCAGCGGGTTGGCCAGCTCCCGCTCGCCGCTGTAGCGGCTGTGCTCCTTGTCGCTGGTGGCCAGCCACTCGGTCTCCTTGCCCCAGTCGATCTCGGCGCCGGGCTCCCACACGTCGGCCCGCCCGCCGGCGAAGCCGAAGGTCTTGAAGCCCATCGATTCCAGCGCGACGTTGCCGGCCAGCACGATCAGGTCGGCCCAGGACAGCTTGTGGCCGTACTTCTGCTTGATCGGCCACAGCAGCCGTCGCGCCTTGTCCAGGTTGCCGTTGTCGGGCCAGCTGTTCAGCGGCGCGAAGCGCTGCGCGCCGGTGCCGGCGCCGCCGCGGCCGTCGGCGACCCGGTAGGTGCCGGCCGAGTGCCAGGCCATGCGCACGAACAGCGGGCCGTAGTGGCCGTAGTCGGCCGGCCACCAGGGCTGCGAATCGATCATCAGCGCGTGCAGGTCCTTGACCACCGCGTCCAGGTCCAGCTGCTGGAAGGCGTGCGCGTACTTGAACTCCTCGCCCATCGGGTTGGCGCGGGTGGAACTCTGGTGCAGCACGGCCACGTCCAGCGCATCGGGCCACCAGTCCTTGTTGCGGCGGGCACGGGCCGAGGCGTTCTTCTGCGCGGCGCTGCCCGAGAACGGGCACTGGGCTTCGGTCGACATGTGGAGGCTCTCCTTCAACGGTCCGGTCATTGACCGGCAGAGTCTAGGAGTGCCGTGCAGTCGACTCAATCAAACCGTGGCAATCGGCCCGATAGCCGCCGGGGGCGGCGGCCACCTCAACCGGTCAGGCGTTTGACCCCGTCCAGCTGGCAGGCGTAGATGGCGTTGCGCAGGGCCGCGATCGCCTCGTAGCGGGTGAAGGTGCGGCGCCAGGCCAGCACCACCCGGCGGGTGGGCACCGGCGGCTCGAACGGCACGTAGCGCACCAGCGGCGCGGCGCCGCCATCCCGCGCCACCGACAGCTGCGGCACCACCGTCACGCCCATGCCCGAGGCCACCATGTGCTTGATGGTCTCCAGCGACGAGCCCTCGAAGCTCTTGCGGATGCCCTCGGCGTCGCTGGAGAAGCGGGCGAACTCGGGGCACACCTCCAGCACATGGTCGCGGAAGCAGTGGCCGGTGCCGAGCAGCAGCATCGTCTCCTTCTTCAGCACCTCGGCGCTGATGCTCGTGCGCTTGGCCAGCGGGTGCTGGGCCGGCACGGCGACGACGAAGGGCTCGTCGTACAGCGGCGCGATGGCCAGGCCGGTGTCCGGGAAGGGCTCGGCCATCACCGCGCAGTCGAGCTCGCCGGTGCGCAGCATCTCCAGCAGCTTGACGGTGAAGTTCTCCTGCAGGATGAGCGGCATCTGCGGCACGCGCTCGATCGCGTTCCTCACCAGCTCGGGCAGCAGGTAGGGCCCGATGGTGTAGATGATGCCCAGCCGCAGCGGCCCGGCCAGCGGGTCCTTGCCGCGCTTGGCGATCTCCTTGATCGCCTGCGCCTGCTCGATGACCTGCTGGGCCTGGCGCACGATCTCCTCGCCCAGCGGCGTGGCGCTGACCTCGCTGGCGCCGCGCTCGAAGATCTTGACGTCGAGCTCCTCTTCCAGCTTCTTGATCGCCACGCTCAGCGTCGGCTGCGAGACGAAGCAGGCCTCGGCCGCACGCCCGAAGTGCTTCTCGCGGGCCACGGCGACGATGTAGCGGAGTTCGGTGAGCGTCATGTCACCGCATTCTCGAACAGCCGCCCGTGGCTCAGGCGCGGGCGCCGAACAGCAGCGCCAGCCCGATGGCGGCCGGCACGGTCTGCACGAACAGGATCTTGCGCGCCGCGGTGGCGGCCCCGTAGAGGCCGGCGACGGCCACGCAGGCGAGGAAGAACACCTTCACGCCGAAGCCGGCCGGCCCGAGCCACAGGCCCCACAGCAGGCCGGCGGCGAGGAAGCCGTTGTACAGCCCCTGGTTGGCGGCCAGCACCTTGGAGGCACGCGCGGCGTCGAGGCTCTGTCCGAAGGCACGCAGCCCGGCCGGCCTGTCCCAGAGGAACATTTCCAGCACCAGGATGTAGACGTGCAGCAGCGCGACCAGCGCCACCACCGCGTCGGCCAGCCAGGCCACGGGGAGCTCAGGCGTCGGGGGTCGGTGTGGCGCCGGACCCGGGGGCGGGCGGCTCGGCGGGCGCCTCGGCGTTGGTCGCCGGGCCCTGGGCCTTGCGCGCGGCCTTCTCCGCTTCCTTGTCGGCCTTCTTGCGTTTCTTCTCCTGCTCGCGCTGCCGCTTCTCGAAGGAATAGTTGGGTTTTGCCATGGCACGCAGCTTCGTGGGGGGATGGGGGCCCGACCATACGCCATGGCGGCGGCGGCACCGGCCGCTGCGACCCGGGTCAGGCCTTCAGGAACTCGGCCCCGGCGCCGTGCCAGCGCTCGACGTGCGCGCGCGCCGCGGCCGGGTGGTGCTCCAGCAGGCGGGGGGCGGTCTGCTGGGCCCAGGCCAGCAGCGCATGGTCGGTCGCCGGGTCGGCGAAACGCAGCAGCGGCGCGCCGGACTGGCGTGCGCCCATGAACTCGCCGGGGCCACGGATGTCGAGGTCGCGGCGGGCGATCTCGAAGCCGTCCTGCGTCTCGGCCATGGCACGCAGCCGCTCCTTGCCGGCGGCCGACAGCGGCGTCGCGTACAGCAGCACGCAGACGCTGGCCACCGCGCCGCGACCGACGCGGCCGCGCAGCTGGTGCAGCTGCGACAGGCCGAAGCGCTCGGCGTGCTCGATCACCATCAGGCTGGCGGCGGGCACGTCGACGCCGACCTCGATGACGGTGGTCGCCACCAACAGCGCCATGCGGCCGGCGGCGAAGTCGTCCATCACCGCGCTCTTCTCGGCCGGCGCCATGCGGCCGTGCAGCAGGCCGACCGCGTGGCCCGGCAGCGCCTCGGTCAGCCGCTGGTGCGTCTCGGTCGCGTTGCGCAGGTCGACGTGCTCGCTCTCCTCCACCAGCGGGCACACCCAGTAGACCTGCCGGCCGCGCGCCACCTCCTCGCGCACCCGCTGCACCACGCGCTCGCGCTTGTCGTCGGCGAAGAGCTTGGTCACCACCGGCGTTCGGCCGGGCGGCAGCTCGTCGATGGTCGACAGCTGCAGGTCGGCGTAGTACGCCATCGCCAGCGTGCGCGGGATGGGCGTGGCCGACATCATCAGCAGGTGGGGTTCCGGCCGTCCGGCCTCGCCCTGGCCGAGCTTGCGGCGCAGCGCCAGCCGCTGCTCGACGCCGAAGCGGTGCTGCTCGTCGACGATGGCCAGCCCCAGCCGGGCGAACTGCACGTCGTCCTGGATGACGGCGTGGGTGCCGACCACCAGCTGGGCCTGGCCGTCGGCGATGCGGGCCACGCCGTCTCGCCGTGCCCGGCCCTTGCGGCTGCCGGTCAGCCAGGCGGTCTGCACGCCCAGCGGCTCCAGCCACTGCACCAGCTTGCGGAAGTGCTGCTCGGCCAGCAGCTCGGTGGGCGCCATCAGCGCGCATTGCCAGCCGGCGCCGATGGTGATGGCCGCGGCCAGCGCGGCGACCACCGTCTTGCCGGAGCCGACGTCGCCCTGCAGCAGCCGGTGCATCGGCTGGCCGCGCGCCAGGTCGGCGGCGATCTCCTCCACCACGCGGCCCTGGGCCGACGTGAGCACGAACGGCAGCGCCGCCAGCAGCCTGTCGTGCAGGCCGTCCGGTGCGCGCTGCAGCGGCGGTGCCCGCAGCGCCGCACGCTCGCGACGCGCCTGCCACTGCGACAGCTGCTGGGCCAGCAGCTCCTCGGCCTTCAACCGCTGCCAGGCCGGGTGGCCGCGGTCCTCCAGCGCTTCGGCCGCACTGCCCGGCGGCGGCTGGTGCAGCCGCTGCAGCGCTTCGCGCAGCGTCGGCAGGCCGGCGGGCAGCACGCCGGGCGGCAGCAGTTCCTGCAGCGGCGCGCGCTGCAGCGCGGCGGCGATCGCCTTGCGCAGGTAGGCCTGCGGCAGGCTGGCGCTGGTGGGGTAGACCGGCGTCAACGACTCGGGCAGCGGCGCGCCCTCGTCCACCGCCTTGCAGGCGGGGTGGACCATCTCGCGGCCGAAGAAGCCAAGCCGCACCTCGCCGCGCACGCGCAGCCGGGTGCCCACAGCCCAGGCCTTCTGCTGGGAGGCATAGAAGTGGAGGAAGCGCAGCGTGAGGCTGCCGCTGCCGTCGCGCAGCCGCAGCACCAGCTGGCGCCGGCCGCGCAGCTCGACCTGGGCCGAATCGACCACGCCTTCGACCTGCGCCACCTGGCCCTCGTGGGCGGCGGCGATGGGCACGACCCGGGTCTCGTCCTCCCAGCGCAGCGGCAGGTGCAGCGCCAGGTCGATGTCGCGCTTGAGGCCGAGCTTCTCCATCGCCTTCTGCGGCGCCGACTTCTCGGCCGGTGCCACCGCGCGCCGGGCGGTGGACGGTGCCGATGCTGATGACACGGGGGCGCGTCGGAGGCGGTCGGGCCGGGCATGGAACAATTCTGCCCCCCGCACCCGATCAGGCCGGTACAGCCTGCATCCCATGAACCTGCCCGCCGCCCCCCGCGACGGTCGCGCCCTCACCCTCGCCGACTTCGACTTCCACCTGCCGCCCGAGCTCATCGCGCAGCAGCCCGCGCCGCAGCGCAGCGGCTCACGCCTGCTCGACGGCCGGGCGCTGCCGCCGGTGGACCGCGTCTTCCGCGACCTGCCGTCGCTGCTGTCGCCGGACGACCTGCTGGTCTTCAACGACACCCGGGTCATCAAGGCGCGGCTGTTCGGTCGCAAGGCCTCGGGCGGCGCGGTGGAACTCCTGGTCGAGCGGCTGCTGCCGGACGGCGAGGTGCTGGCGCACCTGCGCGCCAGCAAGAGCCCGAAGGCCGGTGCCGTGCTGCGCCTGGCCGACGCCTTCGACGCCGAGGTGCTCGGCCGTGCCGGCCCGGACGACGCGCTGTTCCGTTTGCGCTTCCCCGGCGATCCGCTGGCGCTGCTGGAGGCGCACGGCCACGTGCCGCTGCCGCCGTACATCACCCATGCCGACGGCGCGGAGGATGCCGAGCGCTACCAGACCGTCTTCGCCGACAAGCCCGGCGCGGTGGCCGCGCCCACCGCAGCGCTGCACTTCGACGAGGGCGTGCTGGCGGCGCTGTCGGCGCGCGGCGTGCCGCGCGCGGCGGTGACGCTGCACGTCGGCGCCGGCACCTTCCAGCCGGTGCGGGCGGAGCACATCGCCGAGCACCGCATGCACAGCGAATGGTTCGAGGTGCCGGCGGCCACCGTGCAGGCCATCGAGGCCTGCCGCGCCCGCGGCGGCCGCGTCACCGCGGTGGGCACCACCACCCTGCGCGCGCTGGAGTCGGCGGCGGCCGGCGGCACGCTGCAGGCCGGCGCCCGCGACACCGACATCTTCATCACCCCGGGCCACCGCTTCCGCGTCGTCGAGCGGCTGCTGACCAACTTCCACCTCCCCAAGAGCACGCTGATGATGCTGGTGTCGGCCTTTACCGGCCATGCGCACATCCGCGCGCTCTACGACCATGCGGTGCGCCAGCGCTACCGCTTCTTCAGCTATGGCGACGCCATGCTGCTGGACCGCCAGGACCCCTGACCCACCTTGCCGATGCTGCAGTTCGAACTCCTCAAGACCGAGGGCCTGGCCCGGCGCGGCCGCCTGACCCTGAACCACGGCGTGGTCGAGACGCCCATCTTCATGCCGGTGGGCACCTATGGCACCGTCAAGGGGGTCACCGCCTCGTCGCTGGAGGCGATGGGCGCCCAGATCATCCTCGGCAACACCTTCCACCTGTGGCTGCGGCCGGGGCTGGACGTGCTGCGCCAGTTCGGCGGGCTGCACCGCTTCGAGGGCTGGCAGCGGCCCATCCTCACCGACTCCGGCGGCTTCCAGGTCTGGTCGCTGGGCGAGATGCGCAAGATCAGCGAGGAGGGCGTGCGCTTCGCCTCGCCGGTCAACGGCGACAAGCTCTTCCTCACGCCCGAGGTGAGCATGCAGGTGCAGACGGTGCTGAACAGCGACATCGTCATGCAGTTCGACGAGTGCACGCCCTATGAGACCGGTGGCCAGCGCACCACCGAAGCCGAAGCCCGCGCGTCGATGGAACTGAGCCTGCGCTGGGCCGGGCGGTCCAAGGCCGAGTTCGATCGGCTGGGCAACCCCAATGCGCTCTTCGGCATCGTGCAGGGCGGCATGTTCGAGCCGCTGCGCGAGGAATCGGCGGCACGGCTGGCCGAACTCGACCTGCCCGGTTACGCCATCGGCGGCGTCAGCGTCGGCGAGCCGAAGGAGGACATGCGCCGCATCGTCGCCCACACGCCGCAGCGCCTGCCCGCGCACAAGCCGCGCTACCTGATGGGGGTCGGCACGCCGGAGGACCTGGTCGACGGCGTGGCCCACGGCGTCGACCTCTTCGACTGCGTCATGCCCACCCGCAACGCCCGCAACGGCCACCTCTTCACCCGCTTCGGCGACCTGCGGCTGCGCAACGCGCGCTACAAGACCGATGAGTCGCCGATCGACCCGAGCTGCACCTGCCACGCCTGCGCCGGGGACGGGCGCAGCCCCGGGGTGAGCCGGGCCTACCTGCACCACCTGGACCGCTGCGGCGAAATGCTCGGCCCCATGCTGGCCAGCGTGCACAACCTGCACTACTACCTGAACCTGATGCGCGAGGTGCGCGAGGCGCTGGACGGGGGCCGCTTCGAGGCGTTCGCCCAGCGCTTCGCCGAGGACCGCGCGCGCGGGGTGTAGCGGCCGTTCGGGTACAGGCCTTGCCCGACTTCGGGGCCGGCGGCTGCCGCAGGCCGCCCTTCCCCAGGAGCAGGCCCCCATGACCCCATCCCGAAACCCGAAGCAGGTCGACGCACGCCACGAAGGCAGGGCCGAGGCGCCGCAGGACAAGCTGCCCACCTACCAGGAGTTGCTGGACGAGGCGCTGGACGAAACCTTTCCGGCCAGCGACCCCATCTCGCCCAGCGCCGCCATGCACGCCGCGGAGGCGGTCACCACGCCGGTGGACGACACCGACTGGAAACTGCAGCCGGGTGCGTTGTCGCCCGCCCCGCCCGAGGATGCGGACGACCCGGAGCGGAAGGACGCCGCCGGTCCCGCCTGAAACCTCCTTGCGGGGGCTCTGGCGAGCAAGCTGTTCGCTATGCGAACAGTGGGCTTGACTTTCTTACAGTGGGCTGACGATGCTGGGCGCTCGATTCCCCACCCATGGTGACCGCGTGCCAGCCCCAACCCCCGCCTCCACGCCCCTTGACGAAGACCTCTACGACCAGCCCGGCCACTTGGTGCGCCGCGCGCAGCAGATCGCCGTGTCGATGTTCCACGAGCGGGTGAGCGCGCAGGTCACGCCCATCCAGTACGCGGTGCTGCGCGCCCTGCACTTCGCACCGGGGTTGGACCAGGTGACCCTGGCCCGGCGGGTGGCGCTGGACACGTCCACCACCGCCGAGCTGTGCGCCCGGCTGGAGGCCAAGGGCTGGATCGTGCGCGAGTTGCTGCCGCGGCGGCAGCGCCGCCTGCTGATCACCGCCGAAGGCGAGCGCATCTTGCTGAACCTGCTGCCGCGGGTGCACCAGATGCGCGACGACCTGCTGTCCCCGCTCGAGCCCGAGGAGCGTCAGGAGTTCATGCGCCTGCTGGTCAAGTTCGTGCAGGTCAACAACGAGCAGAGCCGCGCACCGCTGCGGCGCAGCGATGCCGACGATGCGGCGGTGCGGTCATCGGTGGCGCTGCCGCACCCGGCGGTCCACGACGGCCAGAACGTCGCCGCCTGAGCGGCGGGCGACCGCGGCGTTGCCCTTCATCCCCGGGGCGCGCCGTGGGTAGCCGCTGGTTACACTGCCGGCCGATGTTGCGCGTCCGCATCGTTGCCGTCCCATGAACGTCCCCGCCTGGCCGTCGCGCCGCGGCGTGGGCCTTCCCCATCGACAGCCGCAGGCGGACCACGGGATGCGGCGGTGACCCGTCCCGAGGCCGATACCGGCTGGCGCGACACCCTGCTGCGTTGCCGCGCCGTGTGGGCGGTGGTCGCCGACCTGGCCCTGCAGCCTCGCCCCCGGTGGGTCATCGGCGCGGTGCTGCTGCTGGCCAGTGCGGGCCTCGTCGCCGCGAGCGTGCGCCAGGGCCTGCTGATCGCCATGGCCGTGGCGCTGGTGCTGGGACTGCTGTGGACGGCGTTGCTGCTGTCGCTGTCTCGGCTGGCGCAGGAACGGCGCGCGGCCGTCGGTTCGGTGGAGCAGCTGACGCGCTCCCTCACCCCCTCCGGCCGGTCCTCGCGGCAGGCCTTCCAGCGCTCGGTCCATGCCAGCACCCAGCCGGCCACCGCGCTGCTCACCGAACTCAGCCAGGAAGTGGCGCAGGTGCTGTCGGACAGCGAGCGCCGCTGGCACGCGCGGGCCCGCTTGTCGGCCGACTGGTACTGGGAAACGGACGACGCGCTGCGGGTGGTTTGGGTGTCCGAGGACCTCAAGTCCCATGTCAAGCTGGGGCTGCAACCCGCCGACCTGCTGGGACGCCGCCTGGACGAGGTGCCGTTCTACCAGCCGCCAGAGGGTGGCTGGGCGGCGCTCGCCGAGCGCATGGCGCAACGCAAGTCCTTCCGCAACGTCGAGATCGAGGTGCTGCGGCCCGGCCGCTCGGTGGTGTGGACCTCGATCAGCGGACGGGCCCGCCACGATGCCGCCGGCCGCTTCCTGGGCTACGACGGCATCGGCCGCGACGTGACCGAGCAGCGCCTCGCCTTCAAGCGGCTGCGTGACAGCGAGCGGCGCTTCGCGCTGATCGCCGAGCTGTCGCTCGACTGGTACTGGGAGACCGATGCCGAGCACCGCATCGTCAGCTTCGGCGCCCGCGCCCGCGAGCTGCTCGGCGAGCGCGCGCTCGCGGCCATCGGCAAGCCCCGCTGGGAGGCGTACGCCGAGGGCGCGCTGCCCGAAGCCTGGGCGGCGCACCGCGCCGACCTGCAGTCCCGGCGAGCCTTCCGCGAGCTGGAGTTTCGCGTGCGCACGGCCGGCGGCACGGTGTGGCTGTCGGTGAGCGGCGAGCCGCGGCTGGACGGCGAGGGCCGCTTCACCGGCTACCACGGCATGGCGCGCGACATCACGCTCTACAAGCGCGCCGAGCGGCTGTTGATCAACCGCAACGCCGAGCTGGAGCGGCTGGTGGCGCAGCGCACCGCCGAGCTGGCGCAGAACAACCGCGACCTGGAGGCGTTCTCCCGCCAGCTGGCGCACGAGCTGCGCACGCCGATCGGCCACATCGTCGGGCTGGCCGACCTGCTGCGCGCACGCGCCTGGGAGCGGCTGGGCCAGGAAGAGCGGGAATGGCTGACGCTGCAGGGACAGTCGGCGCGCGCGATGTCGTTCACCGTCACCTCGCTGCTGGAGCTGGCGCGTTCGGGCACGATGCCGGTGGAGCGAGAGCGGGTCGACCTGAGCGCGCTGGCCTGCGCCGTCATCGCCGAGCTGCCCTGGCTGGAGCGGCGGTCGCCGGTGCAGTGGCACATCGAGCCCGGCGTGCTGGCCGACTGCAGCGGTTCGCTGATGCGGGTGGTGCTGTTGAACCTGCTGGCCAACGCCGCCAAGTTCACCCGCGACGTCGAGCGGCCGGAGGTCGGCTTCGGCGTCCGCGGCGAGGGCGACCGCCGCGTCTTCTACGTCCAGGACAACGGGGCGGGGTTCGACGAGGCGCAGGCGGGGGCGCTGTTCCAGCCCTTCGTGCGGCTGCACGACCCCGGCGAGTTCCATGGCACCGGACTCGGCCTGTCCATCGTGCGCCGCGTGGTGGAGCGGCATGGCGGCACCGTGCGCGCGCATGGCCAGCCGGGGGTCGGCGCCTGCTTCGAGTTCAGCCTGGCCGCCGCGGCCGCCCCCGACATCGCCGCCGCCAACACCGTGACGGACCGCTTGGCGCCGGCGCCACAGAGCGGGGTTAGCCCCGATGCCGCCAGCCGTTCCGCTGCCTAAAGTTCGCGCACTCGCGGTGCGGCCGGCGATGGGGTGAGCCCCGACGCGACGCCGCTGCCCCGGGGGCCGAGGAGACAAACGGCTCGCCCGATGACCTGACAAGGGCGCGGGCGGTGGTGAGACCAAGCAGCACGACGAACCAGCAGAAGAAGCGTTCCGCCCGACGCAGCGCCCGCCCGACCGGGCCGCCGTCGGCCAGCGAAAGCAGACAAGTTGAAACAGCGCCCGTGACCCGGGCGCTTTTTTTGGCATGGCCGCCGGCCCGCATCTGCCACGATCCGTCCGTTCCTCCGCCTTCGAAAGTCCGCCCATGCCGGTCGACCCGCAACTGCGCCAGCTCGAGATCGACATCCCCGCCCAGCCCGACGCGCTGGTCAGGCTGTCGCTGCTGCTGGCCGAGGACGACATCGACCTCATGGCCGCCTCCACGCTCATCGAGTCCGACATGGCGCTGGCCGCGGCGGTGATGAAGGCGGTCAACTCCTCGCTCTACGGCCTAAAAGGCCGGGTGCAGACGGTGCAGCAGGCGCTCACCTACCTTGGCATGCGGGAGGTCGCGGCCATCACCTTCGAGATGGGGCTGCGCGCGGCCTTTCCGCCGGCGCCCGAACTCGAGCCGCTGTGGCAGCGCGCCTCGCGGCGCGGCCTGCTGATGGGCCGCATGGCGCAGCAGCTGGGCGTCGACGCCTGGGCCGCCCATTCGGCCGGCCTGTTCGAGGAGTGCGGCAAGGCGGTGCTCTTTCGCCATTCGCCGCAGCACTACCGGCCGATGCTGCGCGCCGCCACCGACGACATGGAGCTGGTGACGCTGGAGCACGCCGGCTTCGGCGTCAGCCACGACGCGCTGGGCGCCGCATTGTGCGAAAGCTGGGGCCTGGCCGCGCCGGCCGCCGCCAGCGTGCGCTGCCACGTCGCCGTGCAGGCCGGCAAGGACCTGCCGGTGACGCTGCAGCGCCGCGGGGTGGCCGCCCTGTCGGCCATCGTGCACAGCCTGATGAACCGCCCGGACGCGCTGGACGAGACCATCGACCGCATCGCGCCGCAGGTGCCGCTGGACGGCGAACTGGTGCGCCGCGCCGCGACCCGGGTGCAGGAGCAGCTGGAAACCCAGGCCGGCTGAGCGGCGGCCCCGGCGGATCAGTCGACCTTCGCGCCCGACACCTTCACCACCTGGGCCCATTTGGCGGTCTCGGCGGCGATGAAGCGGGCGAAGTCGGCGCTCGGCATGCCGCTGGGAATGGCGCCCTGCGACAGCAGCCGCTCCTTGAGGGCGGGCGCCGCCATCGCCCTGGCCGTTTCCTGCTGCAGGCGCTGCACCGTCTCCGCCGGCATGGCCGCCGGCGCCAGCAGGCCGAACCAGGAGCTGGCCTCGTAGGTGGCCAGCATCGGGCCGCCGGCCTCGGCCACGGTGGGCAGCTCGGGCAGGGCCTGTGAGCGCTGGGCGCTCGTCACCGCCAGCGCCTTCAGCCGGCCGCTGCGGATGTGCGGCATCGCCGACGGCAGGTTGTCGAACATGAGGTCGACGTTGCCGCCCATCAGGTCCAGCAGCGCCGGACCCGACCCCCGGTAGGGAAAGTGGACCATGAAGGTCCCGGTCTGGCTCTTGAACAGTTCGCCGGCCAAATGGATGGAGGTGCCGTTGCCGCTGGACGCCATGTTCAGCCGCCCGGGGTTGGCCTTGGCATGGCGCACCAGGTCGGCCACCGACTCGATCTTGGCCGCCTGCGCCTTGGCCGGGTTGAGCACCAGCACGTTGGGCACCGCGGCGACCAGGGTGACGGGCGCGAAGTCCTTGATCGGGTCGTAGGGCAGGCGCGGGTACAGCGCCGCGTTGATGCCGTGGGTGCCGACCGTGCCCATCAGCAGGCTGTGGCCGTCGGTCGACTTGGCGACCTCGGCGCTGCCCACATTGCCGCCGGCGCCCGGCTTGTTCTCGACGAGGAAGGGCTGGCCGAACACCCGCTGCAGTTCCGGTGCCAGCGCGCGCGCCAGGATGTCGGTGGTGCCGCCGGCGGCGAAGGGCACCACGATGCGCACCGGCTTGGTCGGCCAGGGCTCGGTGCCCCGCGCCGGCACGCAGGCCAGCGCGGCCGCCGACACCAGCCACTGCCGCCGCCCGAAGGTGAATGAGGCCATGCCCGTCTCCTGAATCGTTGTGATGGCAGGAGTGTGCACAACCGCACCGGGCGCCGCCGTCGCCGACGGGACCCGTGCCGGACTTGACTCAGCGCCGCCGCCGCAGCAGCGCGTGCAGCGCGATGGCGCCGAAGGTCGCGGTGCCGATGCCGCCCAGCGCGAAGGCGGCCTCGCCGCTGCCGAAGCGCAGGGTGAAGTCGCCGGTGCCCAGCACCAGCGTGATGGCGACCACCAGCAGGTTCGCGGGCTGGGAGAAGTCGACGCGGTGGTCGACCCAGATCTTCGCCCCGGCCACGGCGATGAGGCCGAAGACGACGATCGACACGCCGCCCATCACCGGCAGTGGCAGCGCCTGCAGCAGCGCGCCGAACTTGGGGCTGAAGCCGAGCACCACGGCCACCGCGGCGGCGACGACGAACATCGCGGTCGAGTAGATGCGGGTGGCGGCCATGACGCCGATGTTCTCGGCATAGGTGGTGACGCCGGTGCCGCCCACCGCGCCGGAGACCATCGTCGCCAGCCCGTCGCCGACGAAGGCGCGGCCGATGTCGCGGTCCATCGAGCGGCCGGTCATCGCGGCCACCGCCTTCAGGTGGCCGAGGTTCTCCGCCACCAGGATCACGGCCACCGGCACGATCAGGCCCAGCGCGCGCGGCTCGAACACCGGCGCGGTGAAGGCGGGCAGGCCGAACCACGCGGCGGCGGCCACGCCGGACAGGTCCACCGGCTTGCCCAGCCCGAGGCCGTTGGTCAGCAGCGCGTAGATCAGGGTCGCCACCAGCAGGCCGACCAGGATCAGCAGCCGCTGCACCAGGCCCCGGCTGACCACCGCCACCAGCGCGACGCTCACGAAGGTCAGCGCCTGCACCCAGGCGTCGAAGGGCGTCGGCGCCATCGTCTTGATCGGGATGCCGGCCAGGTTCAGGCCGATCACCGCCACCACCGCGCCGGTGACCACCGGCGGCATCAGCGTGTCGATCCAGCGGGTGCCCACGGCGCCGACGAGCGCCCCGATCAGCGCGTAGACCACGCCGCAGGCCACGATGCCGCCCAGCGCGACGGGCAGGTTCGGGTTGGGCCCGCTGCCCGGGTGCCCGGTGGCGGCGATGACCACGCCGATGAAGGCGAAGCTGGAGCCCAGGTAGCTCGGCACCCGCCCGCCGGTGCAGGCGAAGAAGATGAGCGTGCCGATGCCGCTCATCAAGATGGCGAGGTTGGGGTCGAAGCCCATCAGCAGCGGCGCCAGCACGGTGGCGCCGAACATCGCGACGACGTGCTGCACGCCCAGGGCCACGGTCTGCGGCCAGGGCAGCCGCTCGTCCGGCGCCACGGTGCGGCCCGGCGTGGCGACCACCGGCCGCCAGGAGGGAACCCAGCTCATCCGACCTCCGTTCGTGCGTGAAGACGACGTGAAAACGGCGCCATGAGCGGCGCCGTGACGGCAGTGTAGGCCGGTCGGGACTGGCGGCCGCGGTGACGCGGCCCGGGGGTCAGCCGCGCTCGAACTTGAAGCTGAGCTGGGCCGGCGTGCCGCGCGAGGTCAGCACCGACGGCGGGGTGGCCGCGCGGACCGGCGTCAGCCGCTGCACCGGGCGCTGGGTCGAGGGCATCACCCGCCGGGCGGTCGGCACACCGGCGGCGGACGGTTCACACACCGGCTGTTGCGGCGGCAGGCGCAGGAGCGAACGCAGGGACATCGTGGACCTCGGGTGGCTTGGCGCGCGCGATGGGTGCATGGGACGTGCCAGCGCGCCGGCCGTGCCCGAGCGTGATCGGCATCACGCCGGCGACGCGAAGGGCGACCTTTCGCGTCACCCGCGACCGCCGGGGGCGACGCAACGCGTCAACCGCCGGCCACGCGGCGGTGGTCTCAGGCGGCCACGCGCCCGGCCAGGCCACGCGGCACCGCGTCCAGCAGGCGCCGGGTGTAGTCCTCGCGCGGGGCGGCCATCAGGGCCTCGGCGTCGGCCTGCTCGACCACCCGGCCGTCCTTCATCACCAGCACCTCGTCGGCCATGAAGCGCACCACCGCCAGGTCGTGGCTGATGAAGACATAGGCCAGGCCCAGCCGGTCCTGCAGGTCCTTGAGCAGGTTGAGCACCTGCGCCTGCACCGACACGTCGAGCGCGCTCACCGCCTCGTCGAGCACCAGCACCTCGGGCTCCAGCGCCAGGCAGCGGGCGATGGCGATGCGCTGGCGCTGGCCGCCGGAGAACTCGTGCGGGTAGCGGCCCAGGGCCGAGGCGTCCAGCCCCACCTGCCGCAGCAGCGCCAGCGCGCGCGCGCGGCGGTCGGCCTCGCCCTGGCCCAGGCCGTGGATGCGCATCGGCTCCATCAGCGTCTGCGCGATCTGGAAGCGGGGGGTTCAGCGAGGCATAGGGGTTCTGGAAGACGATCTGCACCCGGCGCCGCAGGCGCAGCTTGCCGGCAGGGTCGAGCCGGCTCACGTCCTCGCCGTCCAGCCGGATCTCGCCGCGCACCGGGCCGCCGCTGGGCTCGTGCAGCTGCAGCAGGGCCAGGCCCATGGTGGTCTTGCCCGAGCCGGATTCACCGACCACGCCCAGCGTGTGGCCGCGCCGCAGGCGGAAGGTCACGTCCTGCACCGCCTTGAACTCGCGGCGGCCGAACACGCCCTGGCGCAGCCAGAAGGACTTGTCGAGGCGGCTCACCTCCAGCACCACCGGCGCCTGCGGGTCCTTGGGCCGGGCCGGCGTCGCCGCCACCGAGGCGGGTGCGTCCACCGCCCGCAGCCGCGCCGGCTTGTGGTCCAGCGGCGGACGGCAGGCGAGCAGCGCCTGGGTGTAGGCGTCCTCGGGCGCGTGGAAGACGCGCTCGACGGCACCCTGCTCGCGCACCTCGCCATGGCGCATCACCACCACCCGGTCGGCGATCTCGCCGACGAGGCCGAGGTCGTGGCTGATGAACAGCAGGCTCATGCGCCGGCGGGCCTTCAGGCCGGCCAGCAGTTCGAGGATCTGCCGCTGCACCGTCACATCGAGTGCGGTGGTCGGCTCGTCGGCGATCAGCAGCGCCGGCTCGCAGGCCAGCGCCATGGCGATCATCACCCGCTGCTGCTGGCCGCCGGAGAGCTGGTGGGGAAAGGCGCGCAGCCGCCGCCGCGGCTCGGGCAGGCCCACCTCCTCGAGCAGCGATTCGGCGCGCGCCAGCGCTGCCCGGCCGCCCAAGCCGAGGTGGCGCTGCAGCGGCTCGATCAGCTGGTCGCCGACGTTCATCACCGGGTTGAGCGAGCCCATCGGGTCCTGGAAGACGCAGGCGATCTCGCGGCCGCGCAGCGCGCGCAGCTCGGGCAGCGGCATCGCCAGCAGGTCGCGGCCGCGCCACGGCGCGCGGCCGTGGACCTCGGCGTTGTCGGGCAGCAGGCCGAGCAGCGACATGGCCGTGACCGTCTTGCCCGAGCCGGACTCGCCGACCAGCGCGACGGTCTCGTTCTCGGCGACGTCGAAGCTCACGCCCTTGACGGCCGCCTGCCGTTCGACCTGGCCGCGCGGGCCGACGCGGAAGTCCACCCGCAGGTCCTGCACCGACAACAGCGTCATTCGAGGCCCCTCAGTTTCGGGTCCAGCGCGTCGCGCAGCGCATCGGTCATCAGCGAGAAGGCGGTGACGAAGACGGCCATGAAGGCGGTGGCGGTGGCCAGCTGCCACCACACGCCGAGGATGAGCTCGCTCTGCGCCTCGGCCAGCATGGTGCCCCAGCTCACCTGGTCCACCGGCACGCCGAGGCCGAGGTAGGACAGGATCACCTCGGCCTTGATGAAGCCCACCGCCAGGATGGACAGCTGCACCAGGATGACGTGGCTGACGTTGGGCAGGATGTGGCGGAACATGCGGCTGGCCCGGCTGGCGCCGATGGCCTCGGCCGCGCGCACGTACTCGCGCACCGCGTGCTTGAGGAACTCCGCGCGCACCAGCCGGTACACGCCCGTCCAGCCGGTGAGGCCGAGGATCAGCACCACGGTGGTGGTGCCGCGGCCCAGCACCGCCGCGAAGGCGAAGATCAGCAGGATGCCGGGGATGGAGGTGAAGACGTTGTAGACCCACTCCAACAAGTCGCCCACCTTGCCGCCGAGGAAGCCGGCCAGCGCGCCGAGCACGGTGCCGATCAGCGTGGCCACCACCGCCGCCAGCACGCCGACGAAGATGGAGACCTGGCTGCCCTTGATCGCCTTCTGCAGCACGTCGCGGCCGAGGCGGTCGCCCCCCAGCGGCAGCGTCTCGGCCTTGGGCGTGTCCTGTTCGCGGTAGTCCTCGGCCTTGGCCGCCCATTCGCGGTAGCGCGGCGCCAGCGGGTCCACCGGCGACAGGTCGAGCGGCGGCCCGGTGGGCGCGGCGGTGCCACCGGTGGCCTCGGGCTCGGCCGGCCCCATGAAGGTGGGCGGTGCGTTGGACACCCCCACTTCGGCCTGCCAGTCCGCCGCCACGCCGCCCAGCGCGGCGACCAGGATGAGCAGCCCGAAGGCGATGACCACCACCAGCGAGCCCATGCCCACCCGGTCGGCTGCGAAGCGCCGCCAGGCGGCGCGCCACACGCCTTCGGAGCGCTGGATCGCCGGCACCGCGGCGGCGGGGAGGGCGCTCATCGCAACACCACCCGCGGGTCGGCCCAGCGGTAGAGCAGGTCGGTCAGCACGTTCACCACCATGGTGATGAAGGCCAGGTAGATGGTCACCGCCTGGATGACCGGGTAGTCGCTGCGGTTGACCGCCAGCAGCACCTCGCGGCCGATGCCGGGGATGGAGAAGAACACCTCGATCAGGAAGCTGCCGACGAAGATGCCGGGCAGGCTCATGCCCAGGTTCGTGAGGATGGGGATCCAGGCGTTGCGCAGCACGTGCTTGAACAGCACGGTGCTCTCCGACAGGCCCTTGGCCCGCGCGGTGCGCACGTAGTCCTGGCCGATCTCGTCGAGCAGGAAGCTGCGGTACAGCCGGGTCTGCGGCGCCAGCGACACCAGCGCGGCCAGCAGCACCGGCAGCGGCGCGTAGACCAGCAGGTTCGTCCACACGCTGTCGCTCCAGCCCTGCACCGGGAACCAGCCCAGGCGGAAGGCGAACAGGTACTGGCCGACGATGACGTAGACCAGGAAGGAGATGGACAGCGCCACCGTGGTGGCCACCATGATGGCCCGGTCGGTGAGCGAGCCGCGCACCGCCGCCACCGCCAGGGCGAAGGGGATGGCGAGGAAGGTCTCCAGCAGCAGGATGGGCACCATCACCGTCAGCGTCGCCGGCAGCCGGTTGAGGAACAGCTCGGCCACCGGCTCGTTGGTCGCCCAGCTCTTGCCCCAGTCGAAGCTGACGATCTGCTTGGCGAAGATGCCCAGCTGCACCCACCACGGCTCGTTGAGGCCCAGCTGCTGGCGGATGGCGTCGACCGTCTCCGGCGTGGAGTTCAGGCCGGCCAGGATCTCCGCCGGGTCGCCGCCGAAGCCCTTGAAGAGGGCGAACACCAGCAGCACCACGCCGACCAGGGTCGGCACCATCTGCCACAGGCGGCGGATCAGGTAGGCCCACATGGGGGCGCAGTGTAGGGGCGCCGCTAGACTGCGCCGTCGCCCAGATGTGAAAGCCGATCCCAGCGATGAACCTGCCTTCGTGGACCCGTGCCCTCCCGGCGTTGCTGGTCGGCGCCCTGCTGGCCTGGGCCGCGGCGGCCGGGGCGCAGCCGGCCGCGCCCAAGGTGCTGCGCTACGCCTTCAACGCCGCCGAGACCGGCTTCGACCCGGTGCAGACCAGCGACGTCTACTCGCGCATCGTCACCGTCCACATCTATGAGTCGCTCTACAAGTACGACCACCTGGCGCGGCCGTACAAGATCAAGCCCAACACCGCGGCCGCGATGCCCGAGGTGTCCGACGACTTCCGCACCTGGACGGTGAGGATCAAGCCCGGCATCTACTACACCGACGACCCGGCCTTCAAGGGCCGCAAGCGCGAGCTGGTCGCCGAGGACTACGTCTACCAGTTCAAGCGCGTCTACGACCCGCGCTGGAACAGCCCGGCGGTGGTCAGCCTGGAGGACGAGGGGATCATCGGCCTGATGGACCTGCGCCAGAAGGCGCTGAAGGAGAAGAAGCCCTTCGACTACGACACGCCGGTGGAGGGCCTGCAGGCGGTCGACCGCTACACCCTGCGCTTCAAGCTGCGCGAGCCGCGGCCGCGGTTCCTCTACGGCCTGGCCGGCGCCGAGGGCATGGCGCGCGAGGTGGTCGAGTTCTACGGCGACCGCATCATGGAGCACCCGGTGGGCACCGGCCCCTTCGTGCTGAAGGAATGGCGGCGCAGCTCGCGCATCGTGCTGGAGCGCAACCCGAACTACCGCGAGGTGACCTACGACGCCGAGCCCGCCGCCGACGACGCCGAGGGCCAGGCGCTGCTGGCGCGCTTCAAGGGCCGGCGGCTGCCGATGGTCGACCGGGTGGAGGTGTCCATCATCGAGCAGTCGCAGCCGCGCTGGCTGGCCTTCCTCAACGGCGAGCACGACTTCCTCTACGGCCTGCCCAACGAGTACGCGCCGCAGGCGGTGCCCAACGGCAGGATCGCGCCCAACCTGGCCAAGCGCGGCATCGTCGCCCACCGCCAGCCGGGCTCCGACGTGACGGTCACCGTCTACAACATGGAGAACCCGCTCATCGGCGGCAACGCCGCGGCGAAGGTGGCGCTGCGCCGGGCGCTCAACCTGGCCTACGACGTGCAGCGCGAGATCCAGTCGGTGCGCCGCGGCCAGGCGGTGGCGGCGCAGTCGGTGATGTCGCCCAACACCTCGGGCTACCAGCCCGACCTGGTGACCGAGAACAGCCTCACCGACGTGCCGCGGGCCAAGGCGCTGCTCGACCTCTACGGCTGGCGCGACCGCGACGGCGACGGCTGGCGCGAGACGCCCGACGGCCAGCCGCTGGTGCTGGAGATGCTGAGCCAGAGCGACCCCAACAGCCGCCAGCTCGACGAGCTGTGGAAGAAGAGCACCGACGCGCTGGGCGTGCGGGTGGCGATCAAGGTGGCGCAGTGGCCGGAGAACCTGAAGGCGGTGCGCGCCGGCAAGTTCATGATCTGGCGCGTCGGCTCCAGCGCCTCGTCGCCCGACGGCCAGGGCTCGATGGAGTTCGGCTACGGCCCGTCGGCCGGCAAGGGCAACCTGGCGCGCTTCGAGCTGCCGGCCTACGACACCCTCTACGACCGGCTGAAGCAGCTGCCCGACGGGCCGCAGCGCCAGGCCGCCTTCCTGGAGGCCACCCGGCTGCTGGTGGCCTATGCGCCCTACCGCTTCAACGTGCACCGGCTGGTCACCGACCTCACCTATGCGCCGCTGGTCGGTTACCGCCGGCCGCTGTTCTGGTACGACTGGTGGCAGTACGTGGACATCGACCCGTCGCTCAGCCCCCGCTGAGGTGCTCCGTGCCGGCCGGACCGTCTGCTGCCGGCCATAATCGCCCGTCCTCCGCGCGCGGTCCTTCACGGCCGGCCCGCCAGTGCATGCCTCTGCCGCCTTCCGTCGCCAGTTGCTCGCCGCCATCCCGCGGCTGCGCCGCTATGCGCGCACGCTGGTCTACGACCCGGCGGCCGCCGACGACCTGGCGCAGGCCACGCTGGAGCGGGCACTGGCCCGCTGGCGCCAGTTCGACGCCGGCCGCGACCTCGTCGTCTGGCTGCTCTGCATCGCCCACAACCTGCACGTCGACGAGCACCGCCGCCAGTCGCGCTGGCGGCCGCTGGAGGCGGACGAAGCCGACGCGCTGGCCCACGAGCCGGCGCCGCCGGTGGACGTCGGCCTGCGGCTGGACCTGGTCGCCGCCCTGCGCCGCCTGCCCGACGACCAGCGCGAGGCGCTGCTGCTGGTGGTGGTCGAGCAGATGAGCTACGCCGAGGCCGCCCAGGTGCTGGGCGTTGCGGCCGGCACGGTCATGTCGCGGGTGTCGCGCGCGCGCGCCCAGCTGCGCCGGCTGCTCGAGGCTCCCGCGGGGCGGGTGTCGCCGCCGCTGCGCCGGGTGGTGTGACATGAGGCGCCCAGGCTCACCCGCGTTCGCTGCCCCCCAGGGGGCGCTCGGTGCCCTCGGGCGGCCGGGCGGCACTGACATGCCGAACAAGGTCGACGACGCCCTGCTCAGCGCCTGGCTCGACGGCGAGCTGAGCGGCGAGCAGCAGGCCGACGTGCAGCGCTGGCTGGACGACCATCCGGAGGACGTGCGCCGCCTGCAGGCCTGGCGCCGCGACGACGAGGCGCTGCGCGAGCACTTCGACGCCACGCTGGACGAGCCGGTGCCCGCGGCCCTGCGCCGCCGGGTGCTGCCGGTGTCGGTGGGGTCGCCGTCGGCCGGCTGGCAGGTCGCCGCGGCGGTGGCGCTGCTGCTGGTCGGCGGGCTGGCCGGTGGCGGCCTGACCTGGCATGCCCTGGCCGACCAGGCGCGAGAGCAGGCGGTGCGCGAAGCGTCGGCCGCGGCCTGGCCGCGCCGCGCCGCGCAGGCGCACCTGGTCTACGCGGTGGAGCAGCGCCACCCGGTGGAGGTGGCGGTGGCCGCCGACGATCCGCTGCTGCAGCGCCAGCAGGAGGAGCACCTGGCCCGCTGGCTGACGCGCCGGCTCGACGTGCCGGTGCGGCTGTTCGATTTCCTGCCGCAGGGCTACTCGCTGGTCGGCGGGCGGCTGCTGCCCGACGGCCCGGCGCCCGGCGCCCAGCTGATGTACCAGCGCGCGGACGGCGAGCGCATCACCCTCTACCTGCGCCGCCCCGAGAGCCCCGAGCCGGCGGCCTTCCGCATCGACCGCGAAGGCCCGACCACCGTGCTGTACTGGGTCGAGGACCGCATCGGCTTCGCCCTGGTCGGGCGGCTGTCCCGGCAGGAGCTGACGGTCCTGGCCAACCTGGTGTGCGACCAGCTGAAGCAGCCGTTGCCCACCCGGTGACCGCCCGCGGCGGGACGGCCGGTGCGCGGCTGGCGGGCGCCCACCGCCTGCTCGCGGTGACGCTGCTCGGCTTCGCCTCCGGCCTGCCGCTGGCGCTCACCGGCCAGGCGATGCAGGCCTGGCTCAGCGTCGAGGGGCTGGACATCGCCACCATCGGCTTCCCTGTCGGTGGTCGGACTGCCCTACACCTTCAAGTTCCTCTGGGCGCCCCTGATGGACCGCTTCGAGCCGCCGGGACTGGGCCGGCGGCGCGGCTGGCTGGTGGCCAGCCAGCTCGGCCTGGCCGGGGCGCTCTTCGCCATGGCCGCCACGCCGCCCACCGGCGCGCTGGCCGCCTTCGCGCTGCTGGCGCTGGCAGTGGCCTTCCTGTCGGCGTCGCAGGACGTGGTCATCGACGCCTACCGCACTGACCTGCTGGCGCCGGCCGAACGCGGGATGGGCGCTTCGCTGAGCGTGCTCGGCTACCGGCTGGCGATGATCCTGTCCGGCGGCGTGGCGCTGATCTGGACCGACAGCGCCCGCGGCGGCGGCTGGACCTGGCCCGAGGTCTACCGCGCCATGGGCTGGCTGATGGCGGGCGCGGCCGCCGTCTCGGCGCTGCTGCTGCCGCGGCTGCGCCACGCCGCGGCGCCGACCAGCGTGGCGCGGCGCGACCTGCTGGGCTTCGCCGCGGTGGTGGCCGCGGTGGCGGCGGGCGTGCTGCTGTCCGCCGGCATCGGCCGCGACGCGGCCGCCGCGCTGGTGGGCAACGGATCGGCGTGGGCGCCGGTGCTGGCCCAGGGGCCGCTCGGCTGGGGCGTGCGGCAGGCGCTGTCGCCCTGGGCCACGACGGCCGCCAACCCGGCGCTGGCGGCCAAGTGGGTCGACCTGGCGGTGCTGCTGGCCGGGCTGGGCGCCACGCTGCCGTTGGCCGCCTGGGCGGCGCGGCGGGCGCGTTTCCAGACGCTGCTCGACGGCCTGGGCAGTTATTTCGCCCAACCCGGCGCGGCGGCCTTCCTGGTCTTCATCGTGCTCTACAAGCTGGGCGATGCCTTTGCCGGCTCGCTGATGACGCCCTTCTTGCTGCAGGGGGTCGGCTTCACCTCGGCCGAGGTCGGCGTGGTCAACAAGGTGCTCGGCCTGTGGCTGACGCTGGCCGGCGCGCTGGTCGGCGGCCTGCTGATGCTGCGGCTGGGGCTGTGGCGCTCGCTGCTGCTGTTCGGCCTGCTGCAGGCGGTGAGCAACCTGGGTTTCTGGTGGCTGGCGGTGGAGGGCCGCGGCCTGATGCCCGGGCTGGTGCTGCCGGCCTTCGACTGGGGGTTCGTCAAGCTCGACCGGCCGACCCCGGTGGACGGTGGGCTGCTGATGGTCATCGCCTTCGAGAACCTGTCCGGCGGCATGGGCACCGCCGCGTTCGTCGCCTTCCTCATGGGGCTGTGCCACCAGCGTTTCACCGCCACCCAGTACGCGCTGCTGTCGGCGTTCGCCGCCATCGGCCGGGTCTGGGTCGGCCCGCTGGCCGGCGTGATGGCCGAGGCCGTCGGCTGGCCGGTGTTCTTCGTCGTCTCCACCGCGGCCGCGGTGCCGGGCCTGCTGCTGCTGGTGGCCCTGAGGCGCAGCGTGCAGGCGCTGGCCGTGGACCCCCGTGCCAGGGGGGTGGACGACTAGAACGGCGGCGGAACCGGGAACCGCGCACTTCCTTTGCCTTCCTAGAATCGCCCTCCCGCCCGACGGCATCGCACACCATGGCCGAACCCTTCGTCACCGACGCGCAGCTCCAGACCCACCGCATGGGCTGCTGGTGCGGCTTTCACCGCCGCCGCCTTTTCGGCCAGGCGCTGCTCGCCGGCGGGGCCGCGGCCAGCGTGCCGGCCTGGGGCCGGGAGGGCGTCGACGTCGGCTCCGAGTCGGCGCTGGCCAAGCTCATCCCGGCCGAGCAGATCGAGGCCGCTGCCCAGCAGCAGTACCGCCAGATGCTGCAGCAGGCGGCGCAGCAGAAGGCGCTGGCGCCGGAAAGCCACCCGCAGCTGGTGCGGCTGCGCGAGATCGCCAAGCGGCTGATCCCCTACTCCGACGAGTGGAACAGCCGTGCCAAGGCGTGGCAGTGGGAGGTCAACCTCTTCGGCTCCAAGGAGCTCAACGCCTTCTGCATGCCGGGCGGCAAGATCGCGTTCTTCTACGGCATCCTGTCGCAGCTGCAGCTGTCCGACGACGAGGTGGCCATGATCATGGGCCACGAGATGGCCCATGCCCTGCGCGAGCACGCCCGCGAGCGCATGGGCAAGACCACCGCCACCCGCATCGGCGCCAGCATCCTGTCCAGCGTGCTCGGCCTCGGCAGCGCCGGCGACGCGCTGCTCAACATGGGCGGCCAGCTGCTCACGCTGCGGTTCTCGCGCGAGGACGAGAGCGAGGCCGACCTGGTCGGCCTGGAGATCGCCGCCCGCGCCGGTTACGACCCGCGCGCCGGCGTCAGCCTGTGGAACAAGATGATGGGCGCGAACAAGAACGCGCCGCCGCAGTTCCTGTCGACCCACCCCTCGGGCCCGTCGCGCATCAAGGACATCCAGTCGGCGCTGCCCAAGGTCGAGCCGCTGTTCGCCCGCGCCGAGAAGCCGCCGCGCCGCTTCGGCCCGCCCGCCGCCGCCGCCGCGCCCACCGCCGCCCGCGAGAACGGCTGAGCGCCGTCGCCCTCGCCCGGACGGCGGATGCGCCGTGCGGCCACGGCTGACTACAGTGCAGTGCCCTGTGGCCGCCGCCTGCGGCCGCGAATCGAGGAGTACGCCGTGCGAGTGCTGATGGTCGAGGACCACCTGATGGTGCTGCAGGGCCTGAAGCTGCTGCTCGGCATGCTGACGCCGCAGCTGAAGATCGACACCGCGGTGTCGATGGAGCAGGCCGAGGAACTGGTGCGGCTGGCGCCCTACGAACTGGTGCTGCTCGACTGGAAGCTGCAGGACAGCGAGGGGCTGGCCTCGTTCGAGCGGCTGCGCGGCGCCGGCTGCACCGCCCGCATCGTCGTCATGTCGGGCGACCCGCTGCCGGCCAGCATCGCCGCCGCCGTCGAGGGCGGGGCCGCCGGCTTCATCCCCAAGCACTACGCCTCCGACCGCATGGTGCAGGCGCTCAGCCATGTCATCGACGGCGGCGTCTTCGTGCCGCACGAGCTGATGGGCGGCACCAGCGCCACGCCGCTGCCGCAGCCCTCCGCCAGCCGGCTGCAGAGCCGGCTCGCCGGGCTCACCCAGCGCCAGGTGGACGTCTACCTGGCCGCTGCGCGGGGCCTGCCGAACAAGCTGATCGCCCGCGAGCTGGGCATCGCCGAGTCGACGGTCAAGACCCACCTGTCCGCGGTCTACGAGGTGCTGGGCGTGCGCAACCGCACCGAAGCGGCCCGCCAGGCGGCGATCGAGGGGTTCCGCATTGGGTGATGTCAGCCCCCGGCCCCCGGAGGACCTGGGGCCACCCCCGAGGGGGCGCGTGCGCCCGCCGGCGTCAGCCCGGAGCTGACGCTGCGCGCCGCGCGCGAAAGGCTGCGGCTGTCGTGCCGGCAGCTGCAGCGGGCGCCCATCTCCATCGTCTTCGCCGACGCCTTCGTCGCCTGGCTGATCTGGCGCGCCGGCTTTCCGTTGACCGGCCTGGTCTGGCTGGCGGTGCTGACCGTCGCCCAGCTGGCGCGCTCGCGCCTGGCGCATCGGCTGGCCGCCGAGGTGCCGCGGGCCGACCCGCAGGCGCTGCAGACGCGGCTGCTGCGCTGGCAGGTGGCGCTGGGCCTGCTGCGCGGGCTCAGCGCGGGGCTGGTCTTCGCCGACCCCGGGCTGTCGGCGCACTACCTGTTCACCATGGTGACCATCGGCGCCACCGCCGGCGGCGTGGCCAGCGTGGCCGGGCAGGTGCGGCTGTACCTGGGCTGGCTGCTGCCCGCCGGCGGCAGCCTGGTGCTGCTGTGGGCCTTCACCGGCACCTGGGAAGGCGCCGGCGTGGCCGTGCTGCTGCTGCTGCTCGACGCGGTGCTGCTGGTCTATGTGCGCGACCAGGGCCGCGCCATCGAGGCCAACGTGGCGCTGGTGATCGACAAGGAGGCGCTGTCGGCCAGCGTGGAGGCCGAGCGCGACCGCGCGCTGGCGCTGGCCGCCGAGCTGGAGGTGCTGTCGGCCAGCCTGCGGGTCGAGCGCGACAAGGTGCAGGCCGAGAGCGCGTCGAAGACGCGGCTGTTCGCCGCCGCCAGCCACGACCTGCGCCAGCCGCTGTACGCCCTCGGCCTCAACGCCACCGCGCTGGCGCTGGTGGCCAAGCGGTCGGGCGACGCGCTGATGCTGGAGCTGAGCCAGTCCATCGACCGCGCCCTGCAGCACAGCAACGCGCTGCTGGAGGGCCTGCTCGACGTCTCTCGGCTGGACGCCGAGGCGGTGACGCCGGCGCTGGCGTCGGTCGACCTCGGGCAGCTGCTGGCGGGGTGGCTGGCCGCCGTGCGACCGGTGGCCGAGCAACGCGGCCTCGCGCTGCGGGCGGAGCTGCCCGCCGAGCCCCTGCCGCTGCAGGCCGATGCACAGCTGCTGGGCCGCATCGTGCACAACCTGCTCGGCAATGCGCTCAAGTTCACCGAGCAGGGCAGCGTCACCCTGCGCGCCGAGCCCACCGACGACGAGGTGGTGATCGAGGTGCGCGACACCGGCCCCGGCATCCCGCCCGAGTCGCAGGCACTGGTCTTCGAGGAGTTCTTCCAGCTCGGCAACCCCACCCGCGACCGCCACAAGGGCCTGGGCCTGGGCCTGGCCATCGTGCGCCGCCTGGTGCGGCTGCTCGACCTGCGGCTGGAGATGACCAGCGAGGTCGGCCGCGGCACCTGCTTCCGGCTGCACCTGCCGCGGCGTGCGGTGGTGGTGGTGCCGCCGGTCGTCGTGCGGCCCGCCGAGCGGGAGCCCGCCACGCCGCTGCCCGTGCGCGCCGCCGACGGCCCGCCGCTGGCGGTGCTGCTGGTCGACGACGAGCCCGAGATCGTGCGGGCGATCGAGAACCTGCTGACGCTCAAGCAGTGGCCGGTGCGCGCGGCGCGCGACGGCGACGAGGCGCTGTCGCGGCTGGCCGACGGCTGGCGGCCCGACGTGCTGCTGGTCGACTACCGGCTGCCGGGCGACAACGGCCTGCGGGTGATCGAGCGGCTGCGGGCCTGGCTCGGCCCGGTGCCCGCCGTCATGGTTACCGGCGATGCCACGCCGCAGCGGCTGCGCGAGGCCGGCGGCGCCGGCATCCCCATCGTTCACAAGCCGATCAACGGCGACCGGCTGCTGCAGGTGCTGCGGCAGCGGGCGGACCAGGCCGACCGGGAGGATGACGATGGGGGGAGCCGCGCATGGCTGTCGCAGGGCGCTGAGGTACTGGCGGCCCGCTGCGAGCAGGGCGAGCAGGAAGCCGACGTCATCGTCGTCGGCAGCGGTTACGGCGGCGCGGTGGCCGCCGCGCGGCTGTCGGCGCTCGGCGTGCCGGACGGTGAGGGCGGCCTGCGGCCGCTGACGGTGTGGGTGCTGGAACGCGGCCGCGAATGGCTGCCCGGCGACTTCCCCGACCGCATGGCCCACAGCCCGCGCGAGGTGCGCTGGACACCGCGCGACGGCGGCCTGCGCGGCTTCGCCGACGGGCTGTACGACGTGCGGCTCGGCGACAACGTCTCCGCCCTGGTGGCCAACGGCGTCGGCGGCGGCTCGCTGATCAACGCCGGCGTGGCGGCGCGGGCCGACGACGCCACGCTGGCCGACCCGGCCTGGCCGGCGCGCTGGCGCGACCCGGCCGCGTGGGCACCGCTGTACGACCGGGCGGAGGCCGCGCTGGGCGCGACGGCCTGGCCCGCCGGTCGGGTGCCCAAGGATGCGGCGCTGCGCCGCCTGGCCGGCGCCCTGGGCGGCCACGCCCAGCCGGTGCGGCTGACGGTGCAGCCGCCCGGGCTGGACGACCCGGGCGACGACCGCCGGCCGCCCGTGCCCGGCTGCGCCGAATGCGGCGACTGCTTCAGCGGATGCAACGTCGGCGCCAAGCGCACCCTGTCGCACGGCTACCTGGCCCGTGCCTGGCGGCAGGGCGCGCAGGTGTGGGCCGGCGCCACCGTGCAGTGGCTGCAACGCGAGGCCGACGGCCGCTGGCGGCTGCGCTTCGTGCTCACCGACCGCAAGCGCATGCCCGCCGGGCGCGACGGCTTCGAGCTGCGCGCCCGCCATGTCGTGCTGGCCGCCGGCACCTTCGGCAGCACCGAGCTGCTGCTGCGTTCGGCCCGGCGCGGCCTGCCGTTGTCGCCCCGGCTGGGCCGGCGCTTCTCCACCAACGGCGACGGCATCGGCGTGGCCTACGACACCGGCCGCCCTGTGCACTGCGGCGCCGACGAGCAGCAACCGCCGGCCGGACGCCGCATCGGTCCGACCATCACCCAGCTCATCGACCTGCGCCGTCCCGGCGAGCCGCCCGAGCGCCGGATGGTGGTGCAGGACCTGACCGCGCCCGGCCCGCTGAAGTGGCTGTTCGACGAACTGCTGGGCAGCCTGGTCACCCTGCACCGCTGGACGCACTGGGACCTGCGCGGCGGCGCTGCGCACCGCGACGGCCCCGACCCCGCGGTGCTCGACGGCGGGGCGCTGGACCGCAGCCTGATGGTGGTGTCGATGGGCCACGATGGCGCGCGCGGCCGGCTGTCGCTGCACGAGGGCGCCAGCGCCGACGGACCGGACGGCCAGCTGGCGGTGCGCTGGGGCGAGGACGATGCGCCGGTGGGCCTCGAGCCCTGCTTCGTCCATGCCGAGGCGCGGCTGCGCGCCGCGGCGGGCGACATCGCCGAGCACTGGCTGAGCAACCCGATGTGGCGCATCGCGCCGGTGTCGCCGCTGATGTCGCCGCCGCGGCGGCCGGCGGCGATGACGGTGCACCCGCTCGGCGGCTGCGCCATGGCGGAGACCGCGGAGCACGGCGTCGCCGACCCGGCCGGCCGGGTCTTCGCCGGCGCCGCCGGCACCGCGGTGCACGACGGGCTGTGGCTGGCCGACGGCTCGCTGGTGCCGACCTCGCTGGGCATCAACCCGCTGCTGACCATCACCGCGCTGGCCGAGGGCCTGGTCGACGGCTGGGTGGCCGAGGCCGGCTGGCAGCCGCATGGTCGCGTGCCACGGCCCCTGCCGCCGCTGCAGCCGGCCATCCCCCGGCCCGCGGAGGCGCCGGTGCCCACCACCGTGCGCTACGCCGAGCGCATGGCCGGCCCGCTGGCCCCGGCGGTGCCCGGCCCCGACGGGTCCTGGACCCGGCTGGTCATGACCTGCCGCTTCGACCCGATCACCGACCTGGCGACCTTCCTGCGCGACCCCGCCAAGCGCGTGCCGCTCGGCGCCGACCTGCAGCTGGTGCGCCGGCGCTGGGACGCCGCCGCGCAGCGCCACCGCGACGAACCGCTGGGCGGCCCGCTCGCCCTGCGCGGCGAGGTGCACTGGTTCGAGCGCCAGCCTCGGTCGCTGGCGCGCCGGCTCGTCGCCACGCTGTGGGCCTTCGCCCGTCACCGGCTGGCCGCCGACCTCGGCGAGGCCGCGGCCGACCGCAGCGGCACGCCATGGTTCAAGCGCCTGGCCGCGCTGCTCGGCCGCGGCTGGGCGGTGCTGAAGGCGGCCAGCCACTTCGGCGCGCCACGGCGGCTGCGCTACCGCTTCGATCCGCTGGCCACCGATTGGGTGGTGGCCGACGGCCGCGGCGGCGAGGCGCTGCGGCTGCCCGCCGGCACGCGCCTGTTCGGCGCCAAGACGCTGGTCTACGACCACCGCGCCGACCCGTGGACCCAGCTCACCGAGCTGCCGCTGCAGCACGACGCGGCGCCGGGCGAGCCGCTGTTGGCGCGGCTGGCCTTCGACGCGCTGTTCGAGCTCGACCGCGACCACCTGCCGCTGCGCCTGGCCACACAGGCCGACGGCCTGGCCGGCGCGCGCGACCTGCTGTCGCTGGGCCTGTTCATGTCGCGGGTGCTGCTGACCACCCACTTCCCCAGCTTCCGCGAGGCGCAGTACCCGCCGGTGCCCGCCGTGCCGCACCGGCGCTTCGACCCGGCCCGGGTACAGGACGACCCGCGCTACCAGGGCCTGGACATCCAGGTCCTGCCCGTGCCGCTGCCCCGGCCGGCCACACCGCGCGACGCCGGCGGCAACGCCGGCGAGCTGACGCTGGGGCTGACCCGCCTGCGCCGCCGCGGCACGCCGACCGAGGGCCCGCCGCTGCTGCTGCTGCACGGCTTCGGCTCCGGCGGCATCCAGTACCTGCACCCGGCCATCGCGCACCCGCTCGCGCTGACCTTCGCCGACGCCGGCCGCGACGTCTGGGTCGGGGAGCTGCGCACCAGCATCGCCCTGGACAGCCACCGGCAGCAGTGGGTGATGGACGACGTGGCCCGGCAGGACATCCCGGCGCTGGTGGCGGCGGTGCAGCGCGAGGCCGGCTGGGCCGGCCCGATCGACATCGCCGCCCACTGCATCGGCTCGGCGATGTTCTGCATGGCCGTGCTGTCGGGGGCCTTGCACGGCCGGGTGCGCGCGGCCGCGCTGATGCAGGTCAGCCCGGTGGTGCACCTGCCGCCGGCGCAGCGCCTGCGCGGCTTCCTCGGCCACCGGGCGCGGGCGCTGATGCCGGCCGGTCTTGTCGATGCCGCCGCCGACGAGGACACGCCGGAAGGCTGGCGCCTCATCGACCGGGTGCTCGGCACGATGCCGCAGCTCGCCGGCGACGACGGCCCCGAGCGCCGGGCGCACGAGCCGGCCGCGCGGCTGCGGTGGTCGGCCGAGCGCAACGGCTGGCGCACCAACGCCCTGCGCAGCGCCGGCGTCTTCGGCCAGCTCTTCCAGTGGCCGAACATGGACGACGACCTGCTCGCCGCCCTGCCCCACCTGCTCGGCGCCTGCAACCTCACCACCTACCAGCAGACGGTGCAGTACGCCTTCCGCCGCCAGCTCACCAACCAGGCCGGCGACGACGCCTACGTCACCGACGAGAACCTGCGCCGCTACTTCGACTTCCCGGTGCTCTTCGTCCACGGCGAGCGCAACGACGTCTTCGACCCCCGCGGCACGCTCGAATCGGCCTGGCTGCTGCGGCGGGTCAACCCCCGGCAGCGCGTGCACCGCTGGACGGTGCCGGGCTTCGGCCACCTCGACTGCGTGGTCGGCCTCGGCTCGCGCGAGGCGGTGCACCGGCCGATGGTGGCATTCCTGGCCGACCCGCTCGCCTGGCAGGACGCGCCGCCGCTGCCCGACCCGGCCGACAAGCCGCCGGCGCTGTGGCTGCGCGATCCTGCCGTCGGCCCGTGGCTGGGCGAGGTGCGGTCCGACGGCGCCGGCGGCCTGCAGCTGCGGGTCGGCCTGCGGCTGGACGAGGACCGCACGCCCACCACCTGGGTGCTGACCGCGCTGTCCGTCGACGGCGGGCCGCCACAGGCACTGCAGGCGCACCGGGTGGCGTGGCAGGGACAGGGCGAGGCGGTGATCGAGTGCGCGGTCGATGCGGCCGCGGTGGCGTCGACGCGCAGCGGACTGTCGCTGTGGGTGGCCTGCAGCCGCGACGCGCCGCCGCCGGCCCACCACGCCACCTGGCTGATGCACTGGGCGGACGCACGGCGGCGGGCGGAACAGGACGACGACAGCGGCCTGCCCTCGGGCGCCGGCTCCCGCGCGGGGCTGACGTTGTCCGCCGCCTGGCTGAAGGCCGAGGCGCAGACCGACCGACTCGAACTGGCGCTCGGCAGCTGCCGGCAGGCGCCGTGGGGTCCCGACCGCGGCCTCGCCGACGCGCCGTTCGAGCGCCTGCTGCGCGACGAGGCCGCGGGCGGCCCGCCGGTGCAGCAACTGCTGCTGGTCGGCGACCAGGTGTACGCCGACGCCTGGGCCGGCGTGTCCGGCGGCGCCGGCACGCCGGGCCGGTTCACCGAGGCCTACCGCGAGGCGTGGAGGGCGCCGGCGCTGGCCCGGGTGATGGCCTCCCGCCCGGTGACCATGACGCCGGACGACCACGAGTTCCTCGACGACTACGGCCAGGCCCAGCGCCTCGACCGCCGCCGCGAGTACCGGGCGGCTCGGGCGGCGTGGTGGCGCTATCAGCTGGCGGCCGGCCCCGCGGGCGGCGGCCGTCACGGTCATCACGCCCTGCAGCGCAGCGGCTTCCAGCTCTTCGTCTGCGACACCCGCAGCCGCCGCCGCGACCGGCGCTCGCTGTCTCAGGACGACGGCGCGCTGCTGGACGAACGGCAGTGGCGCGACCTGGCGGACTGGCTGCAGCGCACCCGCGACGGCACCCCGAGGCCCCGCTTCATCGCCATGGCGTCGCCGCTGTGCCCGCTGCTGGCCGAGGGCGCGGGCGCGCCGGCCCATACCCTGCGCACCGACGCCTGGCAGCGCTTCCCGGCGTCGATGGCGCGGCTGCTGCGGCTGATCGCCGAGGACGGCAGCGGCAACCTGGTGCTGCTGGCCGGCGACTACCACTGCTTCGCCGACGTGGACGGCTGGGTCGGCTTCGCCGGCGGGCCGGAAGTGCCCTTCCGCAGCGTCGTCACCGGGCCGGTGTTCGCCCCGTACGGCTTCGTCAACGTGCGGCCGTCCGACCTGCTGCCGCAGCACGCCGATGCGCGTTCCGAGCCGGCGGGGCCGACGCTGCGCTGGGGCTACCGGCTGCGCGATGCCGCCTCGGGCCACGGGCTGACCCGTGTCACGGCGCATGCCGGCGGCCCACCCGACGTGCGCTTCGACCGCGCGGGCTGAGCGCGCACGCAGGCGGTCGCCTACACCGCATGCCGCTGGGCGACGACAGCGCGAGCGGGACGGGATGCGTAGCCTAGGCAGGCACCTGGACCCTTCCGGAAGATGCCCGGTGCCGCTGATCACCGCCTCGCGCCCCGCCGACACCCACGCCGCCGCCGTTCCCCTGGCCGCCGAACGCCCGGCGCCGCCCCGGCCTCGCCGCCGGGTGCCCCCCGGCCTCTCGCTGGCCGCCTGGAAGCAGTTCATGACGGTGGCACGGCCCTACTGGTTGGGCGACCGCAAGGGCCGGGCATGGACGCTGCTCGCCGGCCTGGTGCTGCTGATGCTGGCCGACACGCAGCTGGCGGTGCTGCTCAACGACCGCACCGGCGAAATGATGTCGGCGCTGGCCGGTCAGGACCGCGACCGCTTCTGGGCCGCGGTGCAGTCGGCGCTGCTGGTGCTGGGCATCGCGGTGCCGGTGTACGCCTGCTACTACTTCCTGCGCGATGCCTTCTCCAACCAGTGGCGGCGCTGGCTCACCGGGCGCTTCCTCGACGGCTACCTCGGCCAGCGCCGGTACTACGAGCTCAACCAGGGCCAGGAGATCGACAACCCCGACCAGCGCATCAGCGAGGACATCAACACCTTCACCGGCCGCTCGACGCATTTCCTGCTGATCTTCGTCGGCGCGGCGATGCAGCTGGTGGCCTTCAGCGCGGTGCTGTGGGCGATCTCCAAGCCGCTGGTCGCGTTCCTCGCGGTCTATTCCATCGTCGGCACGGTGATCGCGCTGGCGGTGTTCGGCGCGCCGCTGATCCGCCTCAACTTCTGGCAGCTGCAGCGCGAGGCGGACTTCCGCTTCGGCCTCATGCGGCTGCGCGAGAACGCCGAGTCGATCGCCTTCTACCGCGGCGAGTCGCAGGAGCGCGCGCACCTCGAGGGCCGCTTCGACAAGGTCTACACCAACTACAACCGGCTCATCCGCCGCCAGTGGTGGCTCAACCTCTTCCAGCGCGGCTTCAACCAGCTGACGCTGGTGGTGCCCAGCGTGATCCTGGCCGACGCGGTGCTGTCCGGCGAGATGGAGGTGGGCCGTGCGGTGCAGGCCGGCGGCGCCTTCGCCGCGGTGCAGCTGGCGGTGGCGGTGATCGTCGAGAACTTCGAGAGCCTGTCGCGCTTCGTCGCCGGCATCGACCGGCTGCACGGGCTGTGGCAGCGGGTCGGCACGGCGGCCGGCCCCGACGGCGCGGAGGACGGTCGCGAGCGCATCACCCGCCGCGCGGGCGAGTGCCTGGCGCTGCAGGGCCTGACCCTGTACACCCCGCAGGCCGAGCGGCTGCTGGTGCGCGAGCTGGACCTCGCGCTGCAGCCCGGCGAAGGCCTGCTCATCACCGGCGCCAGCGGCTGCGGCAAGAGCTCGCTGCTGCGCTGCATCGCCGGCCTTTGGCGCGAGGGCCGCGGCCGGGTGCAGCATCCGCCGCACGACCGGGTGCTGTTCCTGCCGCAGCGGCCCTACCTGCAGCACGGCAGCCTGCGCAGCCAGCTGCTCTACCCCGGCACCGAGACCGAGTTGAGCGACGAGCGGCTGGGCGAGATCCTCGACGAGGTCAAGCTCGGCGGCCTGGCCGAGCGGGTCGGCGGGCTGGACGCGGAGCGCGACTGGGGCTCGTTGCTGTCGGTGGGCGAGCAGCAGCGCCTGGCCTTCGCCCGCGTGCTGGTGCGCCGTCCGCAGGTGGCCATCCTCGACGAGGCCACGAGCGCGCTCGACGCCGCCAACGAGGCGGCGCTGTACCAGCGGCTGCGCGACGCGGACATCACGCTGGTCAGCATCGCCCACCGCCCGGCGGTGCTGCGCTACCACGCCAAGGTGCTGGAGTTGACCGGCGACGGCGGCTGGGCGGTGCACCCGGCGCAGGGTTACCGCTTCGAGGATGGCCCTGGCGCCCCCGGCGCCCGGCCGGCGCCGGCCTGATCGTGCTCAAGCGCCGCGGCGGCCGGCCGAAACACCATGGGCCGGGGCTGAAACCGCCCCCCTACAATCCGCCGCCGCGTTCCACACCCCGAAGGATTTCCGCAGCATGACCCCCCGCGAGCCGGCCGACGAACTGGCGCAGTCCTTCGTGCGCTTCTCGGTCGAGGCCGGGGTGCTGCGCTTTGGCGAGTTCAAGACCAAGGCCGGGCGGCTGTCGCCGTACTTCTTCAACGCCGGGTTGTTCGACGACGGCGCCAAGCTGCAGCGGCTGGCCGAGTTCTACGCCCGGCGGCTGGTCGCCTCGGGGCTGGACTTCGACCTGCTGTTCGGCCCGGCCTACAAGGGCATCACGCTGGCGGCCGGCGTGGCCATCGAGCTGGCGCGGCTGGGCCGCAACGTGCCCTTCGCCTACAACCGAAAGGAAGCGAAGGACCATGGCGAGGGCGGCCTGCTGGTCGGCGCGCCGGTGCGCGGACGGGTGCTGATCATCGACGACGTGATTTCCGCCGGCACCTCGGTGCGCGAGTCGGTGGCGATGATCCAGGCGGCCGGCGCGACGCCCTGCGGCGTCGCCATCGCGCTGGACCGCCAGGAGCGGGCGGCGGAGCAGGGCGTCGACCTGCCCCACTCGGCCACCCAGTACGTCACCGCGCAGTTCGGCCTGCCGGTGATCGCCATCGCCACGCTGGACAGCCTGCTGCACTTCCTCGAAGGCGAACGCGGGCTGGGCGAGGAGACCGCCCGCGTGGCGGCCTACCGGCAGCGCTACGGCGTCTGAGCCGCACACCCTCATGAGCCGGCGCCCGTCGTACCCGCTGCCGCGAACGGTCGCTGCCTGGCTGGGCCTCCTGGCCGCCGCCGGCGCGATGGCGCAGGCGGCGCCCGCCACCGGCGGCGACGGCATCTACACCTGCGTCACCGCCGACGGCCGGCGGCTCACCTCCGACCGGCCGATCGCCGACTGCACCGGCCGCGAGCAGCGGCTGCTCAACCGCGACGGCTCGCTGCGGCGGGTGGTGCCGCCGGCCATGAGCAGCGAGGAACGCGCCGAGCGCGAGCTGGAGGAGCTGCGCCGCGAGCGCGAGCGCGCCGCCCGGGCCGACGCCGTGCGGCGAGACCGCAACCTGGTCAACCGCTACCCCGACGAGGCCAGCCACCAGCGCGCCCGCGAGGCGGCGCTGGACACCGCGCGCGGCGCGATGCGGGTGTCGGAGAACCGGCTGCGCGACCTGACCGCCGAGCGCAAGCCGCTGCTCGACGAAGCGGAGTTCTACCAGGGCAAGCCGTTGCCGGCCAAGCTGAAGCGCGCGCTCGACGCCAACGACGCGTCGGCCGAGGCGCAGCGGCAGGCGATCGCCAACCAGCAGGCGGAGCTGGAGCGCATCAACCAGCTGTACGACGTCGAGCTGGCGCGGCTGAAGCGCCTGTGGACCGAGCGCGCCGCCGGGCGTTGACGCGCACCCGCGGCCGCCCGGTTCAGCCGCCGGCCAGCTTCTGCTTCAGCAGTTCGCCGACCTGCGCCGGGTTGGCCTTGCCCTGGCTCGCCTTCATCACCTGGCCGACCAGGGCGTTGAAGGCCTTGTCCTTGCCGGCCCGGTATTCGTCCACCGACTTCTGGTTCGCGGCCAGCACCCGGTCGACGATGGCCGACAGGGCGCCGGTGTCGTTCATCTGCTTCAGGCCCTTGGCGGCGATGACGGCGTCGACGTCGGATTCGCCGGACCACAGCGCGTCGAACACCTGCTTGGCGCCGTTGTGGCTCACGGTGCCGTCCGCGATGCGGGCCAGCAGCGCGGCCAGCGTGGCCGGGGCGACCGGCAGGTCGGCGATGTCCCGGCCCTCGGCGTTGAGCCGCTTGCTCACCTCGCCCATCAGCCAGTTCGCCAGCGGCTTGGCCGGCGCGCCGGCGGCGCGGGCCGCCGCATAGGTCGCGGCGAAGGCGCGGCTCTGCGTGACCATCGCGGCGTCGTAGGCCGGCAGGCCGTCTTCGGCCTGCAGCCGCTCGGCCATGGCCGCGGGCAGCTCGGGCATCGACGCCCTCACCCGCGCCACCCACTCCGGCGCGATGACCAGCGGCGGCAGGTCGGGGTCGGGGAAGTAGCGGTAGTCGTGCGCGTCTTCCTTGGTGCGCATGGCGCGCGTCTCGCCGGTGGCGGCATCGAACAGCACCGTGGCCTGCTGGATCTCCAGCCCGTCCTCGAGCTGCTCGATCTGCCACTGCACCTCGTAGTCGATGGCCTGCTGCAGGAAGCGGAAGCTGTTGAGGTTCTTGATCTCGCGCCGGGTGCCGAAGGGCGCGCCCGGCCGGCGCACGCTGACGTTGGCGTCGCAGCGGAAGCTGCCCTCCTGCATGTTGCCGTCGCAGATGTCCAGCCACACCACCAGCGCGTGCAGCGCGCGGGCGTACTCGGCGGCTTCGGCGCTGGAGCGCATGTCGGGCTCGGAGACGATCTCCAGCAGCGGCGTGCCGGCGCGGTTGAGGTCGATGCCGGAGACCGGCCGGCCGTCGCGCGGGGTCAGGCCCTCGTGCAGCGACTTGCCCGCGTCCTCTTCCAGGTGCGCGCGGGTCAGCCGCACGCTGCGCCGCTGGCCGTCGAGGAAGAACTCGATCGTGCCGCCCTGCACCACCGGGATCTCGTACTGGCTGATCTGGTAGCCCTTGGGCAGGTCGGGGTAGAAGTAGTTCTTGCGCGCGAAGATGGAGTGCGGGGCCACCTTGGCGCCGACCGCCAGGCCGAAGCGGATGGCGCGTTCGACCGCGCCGACGTTGGCCACCGGCAGCGTGCCGGGCAGCGCCAGGTCCACCGGGCAGGCCTGGGTGTTGGGCGCGGCGCCGAAGGCGGTGGCCGCGCCGCTGAAGATCTTGCTGGCGGTGGACAGCTGGGTGTGGGTTTCGAGGCCGATGACCACCTCCCAGCCCCGGACGAGCGGCGCGTTCACTGGGCGACCTCCGGCGAACGCAGGTGCCAGTCGGTGGCCTGCTGCAGCGCATGCGCGGCCTGCAGCAGCGGCCCTTCCTGGAAGTAGTTGCCGATGAGCTGCAGCCCCACCGGCATCTCGCGCCCGCCGCCGGCGGGCACCGCGAAGCCGGCCGGCACGCTCATGCCGGGCAGGCCGGCCAGGCTGGCGGGCAGGGTGAAGATGTCGGCCAGGTAGCTGGCCACCGGGTCGTCGCGCCGCTCGCCGATGGCCCAGGCCACCGACGGCGCCACCGGCCCGGCGATCAGGTCGCAGGCCGCGAAGCAGGCCTGGAAGTCGTCGGCGATCATGCGCCGCAGCTTCTGCGCCTGCAGGTAGTAGGCGTCGTAGTAGCCATGGCTGAGCACGTAGGTGCCGATCATGATCCGGCGCTTGACCTCGGGGCCGAAGCCCTCCGATCGCGAGCGCTTGTACAGGTCCATCAGGTCGACCGGCTGCTCGGCGCGGTGGCCGTAGCGCACGCCGTCGTAGCGGCTCAGGTTGGAGCTGGCCTCGGCCGGGGCGATCAGGTAGTACACCGGGATCGACAGCTCGGTGCGCGGCAGGCTCACCTCGACCAGCGTGGCGCCCAGCCGTTCCAGCTCGGCCAGCGCGCCGCGCACCGCGGCCTCGACGCCCGCGTCGAGCTGCGCCGGGAAGAACTCGCGCGGCAGGCCGATGCGCAGGCCCTTCAGCGGCTGCGCCGCGCCGGCGCCCTCGCGAGGCGCCTTCATCTGGGCGACGAAGTCCTGCGGCGGCCGCTCGGCGCTGGTGGCGTCGCGCGCGTCGAAGCCGCTCATCGCCGACAGCAGCAGGGCGCAGTCCTCGGCCGAGCGGGCCAGCGGGCCGGCCTGGTCCAGGCTGGAGGCGAAGGCGATGAGGCCGTAGCGCGAGCACACGCCGTAGGTCGGCTTGATGCCGGTGATGCCGCAGAAGCTGGCCGGCTGGCGGATGGAGCCGCCGGTGTCGGTGCCGGTGGCCGCGGGCAGCAGCCGCGCCGCCACCGCCGCCGCCGAGCCGCCGGACGAACCGCCCGGCACCCGACCGGTGTCCCACGGGTTGCGCACCGCGCCGAAGGCCGAGTTCTCGTTGCCGGAGCCCATGGCGAACTCGTCGCAGTTGAGCTTGCCCAGCGACACCGCGCCGGCCCCCGGCGCGCCGCCCGGCTCGCCGTCGCCCAGGCGGGCGACCACCGTGGCGTCGAAGGGGCTGCGGTAGCCGGCCAGCATGCGCGAGCCGGCGGTGGTCGGCATGTCGCGGGTGACGATGACGTCCTTGTGCGCGAGCGGCACCCCCAGCAGCGGCGCCCGCTCGCCGGCCGCGCGGCGGGCGTCGGCCCGCGCGGCGGCGGCCAGCGCGGCCTCCGCGTCGACGTGGAGGAAGGCGCCCAGCGGCTTGGCCGCCTCGATGCGGTTCAGGAGGTGGCGCGTCAGCTCCGTGCTCGACACCTGGCCGGCGTCGAGGGCGGCGGCCAGGTCGGCCACGCCGCGGTCGTGCAGGTCGGCGCCGCTCATTCGATCACCCGCGGCACGATGTAGAGGCCGTCCTCCACCGCTGGCGCGCTGCGCTGGTTGGCCTCGCGATCGACGGCCTCGGTCACCACGTCGTCGCGCAGCCGCAGCGCCACCGACTGCACCGCCGACAGCGGCGTGTACAGCGGCTCGACGCCGCGGGTGTCGACGGCCGACATCTGGTTCACGATGGCGAAGAAGCCGTTGAGCTGGTCCAGCAGGGCGGAGCGTTCGTCGGGCGGAAGCTCCAGCCGGGCCAGGTGGGCGATGCGCTGGACGTCGTCCGGGGTCAGGGCCATGTCGGGGTGCGGCGAGGTCGTCGACGACGGCGGTCGATGCGCCGAAGGCGGCCGCCGCGTCCGTCGGTAAGCGATGGAAAGAACCTGTTCCCACCTGCTGTTCACGGGTTCCGGAGCAGGTCGTCGAGCAGGGGTGATCAGGTATTATCCCTGGTTATCCACAAGCCGCCCTGCACGTGGCCGACCTGCCGAAAGCAGGGCGCCTGCGTGGCATCCAGCGGCGGTTTGCAACCGTGTCCTGCCTCCTGCCGTCGGGGCCCGCCGCTTCGAAGGCCAGCAGGACACCACCCCAGATTCCATGCGCCTGCCGCCCCACCGCATGGCCGCCGCACCCGGCGGCCCCTCTCTGGCCTAGGGCCGCAGCGCACCTCCATCCTCCTTATGTTCGGATCCCTGCGTCGCTACTTCTCGACCGACCTTGCCATCGACCTGGGCACGGCGAACACGTTGATCTACGTGCGCGGCAAGGGCATCGTGCTCGACGAGCCGTCGGTGGTCGCCATCCGCCACGAGGGCGGTCCCAACGGCAAGAAGGTCATCCAGGCGGTGGGCGCCGAGGCCAAGGCGATGCTGGGCAAGGTGCCCGGCAACATCGAGGCCATCCGGCCGATGAAGGACGGCGTGATCGCCGACTTCGTCATCACCGAGCAGATGATCAAGCAGTTCATCAAGATGGTTCATCCGCGGTCGCTGCTCACGCCCAGCCCGCGCATCATCATCTGCGTGCCCTGCGGCTCGACCCAGGTCGAGCGCCGCGCCATCAAGGACGCGGCCGAGGCCGCCGGCGCCTCCGCCGTCTACCTGATCGAGGAGCCCATGGCCGCGGCCATCGGCGCCGGCCTGCCGGTGAGCGAGGCCTCCGGCTCGATGGTGGTGGACATCGGCGGCGGCACGACCGAAGTCGGCGTCGTCTCGCTCGGCGGCATGGTCTACAAGGGCAGCGTGCGCGTCGGCGGCGACAAGTTCGACGAGGCCATCATCAACTACATCCGCCGCAACTACGGCATGTTGATCGGCGAGCAGACGGCCGAGGCCATCAAGGTGGGCATCGGCTCGGCCTTCCCGGGCAGCGAAGTGCGCGAGATGGAGGTCAAGGGCCGCAACCTCTCCGAAGGTGTGCCGCGCGCCTTCACCATCTCCAGCAACGAGGTGCTGGAGGCGCTGACCGACCCGCTGAACCAGATCGTCTCCGCGGTGAAGAACGCGCTGGAGCAGACGCCGCCGGAGCTGGGCGCCGACATCGCCGAGCGCGGGATGATGCTCACCGGCGGCGGCGGCCTGCTGCGCGACCTGGACCGCCTGCTGGCCGAGGAGACCGGCCTGCCGGTGCTGGTGGCCGAGGACCCGCTGACCTGCGTGGTGCGCGGCTGCGGCATGGCGCTGGAACGCATGGAACGGCTCAACACCATCTTCACCTCCGAGTGAACGTGGCCGGTCGTATTTCACACCGGGTCCGAGGCCGCCGCGAGGCGGCTTCGATCTTTCTCCGCCCCTGATCCTGCAGAGGACGGGCCATGCCCTTCGGCACGCTCGACCGCAACCCGCCGCCGTTCTTCCGGCAGGGCCACTCGGCGCTGACCAAGCTGGTCGTGTGCTCGGCGCTGGCGCTGTTCCTGATGGTGGCCGACACCCGGCTGAAGCTGATGGGGCCGTCGCGCTCGGTGCTGGCCACGGCGTTGCTGCCGCTGCAGCGCGCGATGCAGGTGCCGCTGGAGATCTGGCGCGGCGGCGGCGACTACCTGCTGGGCCTGGCCCAGGCCCGCGCCAAGGAGGACGAGGCGCTCCGCCGACTCGCCGCGCAGAGCGAGCGCATCGCCCGCGTCGCCCAGCTCGAGACCGAGAACGACCGCCTGCGCGCGCTGCTGGACCTGAAGCCGAAGGTGCAGGTGCGCTCGCTGGCCGCCGAGGTGCTCTACGAAGCCCGTGACCCGTTCTCCCGCAAGGTGATCATCGACCGCGGGCAGGTGCACGGCGTCGTCGCCGGCGCGCCCGTGGTCAACGAGGCCGGCGTGCTCGGCCAGGTGGTCCGCCTGTACCCGTTCGGCGCGGAGGTGGCGCTGCTCAACGACAAGGACTTCGCCATCCCGGTGCTCAACACCCGCACCCAGGCCCGCAGCGCGGCCTACGGCGCCACCTCGGCCACCGGCATGGAGCTGCGCTTCATGGCGACCAACGCCGACGTGCAGGCCGGCGACCTGCTCACCACCTCGGGCGTGGACGGCATCTACCCACCGGGCATCCCGGTGGCGAAGGTGGTGAGCGTCGACCGGCAGAGCGACTCCGGCTTCGCCCGCATCGCGCTGGCGCCGCTGGCCACCACCGACGCGGTGCGCCACGTGCTGGTGCTGGAGCCGCTGGCGCTGCAGCTGCCCGAGCGGCCCGACGTCGCCGACGCCCCGGCCGAGGCGCCGGCGAAGAAGCCACCCGCCAAGCCGGCCACGGGAGGCCGCCGATGATCATGCCGCGCGGCTCCGACCAGCTGCTGCTGCCGCTGAACCCGCTGTTCATGTGGTTCACGCTGCTGCTGGCGCTGCTCGTCAACATGGTGCCGGCCGGCCGGGTGGCCTGGATGCCCGACGTGCTGGCGCTGGCGGTGGTGTTCTGGAACGTGCACCAGCCGCTGCGGGTGGGCATCGGCTCGGCCTTCGTCTTCGGCCTGCTCATGGACGTGCACGCGGGCGCGGTGCTCGGCCAGCACGCGCTGGCGTATGCGCTGCTGTCGTACTTCGCCATCACCATCCACCGCCGGCTGCTGTGGTTCTCGGTGCCGGCGCAGGCGCTGCAGATCCTGCCGCTGTTCTTCGGCGCGCACGCGGTGTCGCTGCTGGTGCGGCTGCTGGCCGGCGGCATGTTCCCCGGCTGGGAGATCGCCCTGGCCCCGCTGATCGAGGCGCTGCTCTGGCCGATCGCCAGCTGGCTGCTGCTGGCGCCGCAGCGGCGGGCGCCGGACCGTGACGAGCATCGACCGCTATGACCGAGTTGAAGAACGTCGAGCACGAGCTCAGCCGCTTCCGCTGGCGCATGCTGGCGGCGGCCGTCTTCGTGCTGTTCTGCTTCGGCCTGATCGCCGCGCGCATGGTGGTGCTGCAGGTGCTGCGCCACGAGGAGCTGGCGCTGCAGGCCGAGAACAACCGCATCGCGGTGGTGCCCATCGTGCCCAACCGCGGCCTCATCGTCGACCGCAACGGCGTGGTGCTGGCCAACAACTACTCCGCCTACACCCTGGAGATCACGCCCGGCAAGCTGGACGCCGGGCTGGAGGAGACCATCGACGCGCTGTCGCGGGTGGTCAACATTGAGGCCCGCGACCGGCGCCGCTTCAAGCGGCTGATGGAGGAGTCGAAGAGCTTCGAGTCGCTGCCGCTGCGCACCAAGCTGTCGGACCTGGAGGTGGCCCGCTTCACCGCGCAGCGCTTCCGCTTCCCGGGCGTCGAGGTCAAGGCGCGCCTTTTCCGCCACTACCCCTTCGGCGAGGTGGGCAGCCATGTGCTGGGCTACATCGGCCGCATCAACCGCAAGGAGAAGGAGGCGCTGGAGGAGCAGCCGGAGGAGGTGCAGGCCAACTACCGCGGCACCGACTACATCGGCAAGCTCGGCGTCGAGCAGCGCTACGAGCAGGAGCTGCACGGCATCACCGGATTCGAGCAGGTGGAGACCAGCGCCGGTGGCCGTGCGGTGCGGCGGCTGAACAGCCAGCCGCCGACGCCGGGCAACACCGTGGTGCTGTCGATCGACATCAAGCTGCAGGCGCTGGTCGAGCAGATGTTCGGCGACCGGCGCGGCGCGCTGGTGGCGCTGGACCCGCGCTCGGGCGAGGTGCTGGCCTTCGTCAGCAAGCCCACCTTCGACCCCAACCTCTTCGTCGACGGCATCGACGCCGAGTCCTGGCGCACGCTCAACGAATCGCCGGACAAGCCGCTGCTGAACCGGGCGCTGCGCGGCACCTACCCGCCGGGCTCGACCTTCAAGCCCTTCATGGCGATCGCGGCGCTGAACAGCGGCAAGCGCGCGGCCAGCACGGTGATCATGGACAACCTGACCTACAGCTTCGGCGGCCGCACCTTCGGCAGCCCGGAGGCCGACCGGCCGGGACCGAAGGACATGAGGTTGGCCATCGTCGGCTCCAGCAACGTCTACTTCTACAGTCTGGCCAACGAGATGGGCGTGGACCTCATCCACGAACAGCTCCACCCCTTCGGCTTCGGCCGCAAGACCGGCATCGACCTGGACGGCGAGGTCACCGGCGACCTGCCCTCCACCGAATGGAAGCGCAAGCGCTTCCGCCGGCCCGAGCACCAGAAGTGGTACGCCGGGGAGACCATCTCGCTGGGCATCGGCCAGGGCTACAACAACTTCACCATGCTGCAGATGGCCACCGCCACGGCCACGCTGGCGTCCGGCGGGCTGCGCTACAAGCCGCGGCTGGTGCGCGAGGTGCACGACCTCATCACGCACGACAAGCGGCGCATCGCCAGCGACGCGTTGGAGGCGCTGCCGCTGAAGCCCGAGCACACCGCCGTCCTCCGCGACGCGATGCACGGCGTGACCATCAGCGGCACCTCGCGCACGGTCTTCGCCGGCGCCGGGTACCCCAGCGGCGGCAAGACCGGCACCGCCCAGGCGGTGGGCCTGCGCGCCAACGAGAAGTACAGCGCCTCGCGGGTGGCCGAGCACCAGCGCGACCATTCGCTGTACGTCGCCTTCGCGCCCGTGGCCGAGCCGGAGGTGGCGCTGGCCGTCATCGTCGAGAACGCCGGCTGGGGCAGCGGCGCGGCGGCGCCGATCGCGCGCCGGGTGCTGGACTACCTGCTGCTCGGCCTGTACCCCAGCGAGGAGGACATCGCCCTGCTGCGCGAGGGCAAGGCCGGCGCCCCGGTGGGCACGCCGCGCAAGGCCGCCGACGTGCCGTTGCCGGGCCAGACGGTGGTGCCGCCCGCCACCGGTCCGGGCCTGCCCGCGGTGGCCGCTGCGCAGACGCGCGGCGGGCCGGTGGCGCTGGCCGGCGCTGTGGAAGGGGCGGTGCGATGAGCGGGCCGGGCGCCGGGCCGCTCCGACGCTGGCCCGCCATCCCCTCGCCGGACGGGGGGCTCACGTGAGCGCGGTGTTCGACAAGCCGTCGCTGTGGCAGCGGGTGCGGCCGGTGTTCGGCGGCTTCGACCTGCTGCTGGCCGGCGCCGTCGTCTGGCTCGCGGCGATGGGGCTGGTGACCATGTACTCGGTGGGCTTCGACCACGGCACCCGCTTCGTCGACCACGGCCGCAACATGCTGCTGGGCCTGGCCATCCTCTTCCTCGTCGCGCAGGTGCCGCCGCAGCGGCTGATGGCGATCTCGGTGCCGTTGTACATGCTGGGCTGCGCCCTGCTGGTGGCCACGCTGCTGTTCGGCATCTCCAAGAAGGGCGCCACGCGCTGGCTGAACGTGGGCATCGTCATCCAGCCGTCGGAGATGATGAAGATGGCCACGCCGATGATGCTGGCCTGGTGGTTCCAGCGCCGCGAGGGCCGCCTGCGGGTGCTCGACTTCGTCGTCGGCGGGGTGCTGCTGCTCATCCCCTTCGGCCTGGTGGCCAAACAGCCGGACCTGGGCACCTCGCTGCTCATCCTGTCGTCGGGGCTCTACGTCATCTTCTTCGCCGGGCTGTCGTGGAAGCTGATCGTGCCGGTGCTCGCCGCCGGCGGGGTGGCCATCGGCGCGCTGGTCCTGTCGGGCGATGCCATCTGCCAGCCCGGCATCGACTGGCCCGGCCTGCACGACTACCAGAAGCACCGGGTGTGCACCCTGCTCGACCCGACCAAGGACCCGCTGGGCAAGGGCTTCCACATCATCCAGGGCATGATCGCCATCGGCTCCGGCGGCATCGACGGCAAGGGCTTCATGCAGGGCACGCAGACGCACCTGGAGTTCATCCCCGAGCGCACCACCGACTTCATCTTCGCCGCCTTCTCCGAGGAGTTCGGCCTCATCGGCGTGGCCATCCTCATGACCGGTTTCCTGGCGCTGATCTTCCGCAGCCTGATGATCGCCGGCGACGGGCCGACGCTCTACACCCGCCTGCTGGCCGGCGCCATCGGCATGAGCTTCTTCACCTACGCCTTCGTCAACATGGGCATGGTGAGCGGCATCCTGCCCGTGGTCGGGGTGCCGCTGCCGTTCATCAGCTACGGCGGCACGGCGATGGTGACGCTGGGGCTGGGGCTGGGCATCCTGATGTCGGTGGCGCGCGCGCGGCGCCTCATGCAGAGTTGACCGCGCCCGGCGGGCCGGCGTCGCCCTGGCCGGGTTCCACCGCGAAGCGCACCGTCATGCGGGTGCCGCCGGCCGGGCCGGCGTCCACCGCCACCGTCGCGCCGTGGCGCAGCGCGATCTCGCGCACGATGGCCAGGCCCAGCCCGCTGCCGTCGACGTTGGTGCCGAGCGAGCGGTAGAAGGGCTGGAACACCAGCTCACGCTCCTCGGCCGCGATGCCGGGCCCCGAGTCGTCCACCTGCAGCACCGCCACCTGGCCGAAGGGGTCGGGCACCACGCGCAGGGTGACCTCGCCGCCGGCCGGGGTGTACTTCAGCGCGTTGTCCGCCAGGTTGCGCACCAGCTCCCGCACCAGCACCGGCTGGCCGCGCAAGGTCGTCGTCTCGTCGTCGTCGGCCGGTCCGTCGTAGCCGAGGTCGATGCGCTTGTCCAGGGCCCGCGGCAGCAGCTCGCGCACGGTGTCGCCGGCCAGCGCCACCAACGGCACCGGCTGGCGGCGCAGCGCCTGTTCCTTGTCCTCGGCGCGCGCCAGCGCGAGCAGCTGGTTGACCATGTGCGCCGCCTGCGTGCTGGAGCGCGCGATCTGCTGCAGCGACTGCTTCAGCGCCGCGGCGTCGGCCTGGCCGGCGTCGATCTCGCGCTGGGCCAGTTCGGCCTGCATGCGCAGGCCGGCCAGCGGCGTCTTCAGCTGGTGGGCGGCATCGGCCAGGAACTGCTTCTGCGCACGCACCGAGCGGTCGAGCCGCCCGAGCAGATCGTTGATCGATCGCACCAGCGGCGACACCTCCTCCGGCACGTCGCGGTCGGCGATGGGGCTCAGGTCATGGCTGTCGCGCTCACGGATGCGCTGCTGCAGCGCATTCAGTGGCGCGATGCCGCGCGCCAGCGCCAGCCACACCAGCAGCACCGCCAGCGGCAGGATGACGAACTGCGGCAGGATGACGCCCTTGATGATCTCGGTGGCGAGCCGGGAGCGCTTCTCCAGCGTCTCGGCCACCTGCACCAGGGGCGGTGTCTCGCCCTCGGCCAGCGGACCGTCGGCCAGCCAGAGGTAGGCGATGCGCACCGCCTCCTCGTTCACGGCGCCGTCGCGGAATTGAACCTCGCCCAGGTTGCCCGGCGCGCCCTCGGGCGGCGGCAGCAGGCCGTCGCCGGCGAGCAGTTCGCGCCGCAGCCCGAGCACCTGGACGTAGACCCGGTCGGTCTCGTCGCCCGCCGGCAGCTCGCCGGTGAGCAGCACCCGGGGACCGCGTTCGCCGGCCTCGGTCACCGCGATGCGGGTGGCCAGCAGGCGGGCGCGTTCGCCGAGCTCGCGGTCGTACGGCTGGTTGGCGATGCCCTGCGCCACCAGCCAGGTCAGCGCCACGCTCATCGGCCACAGCAGCAGCAGCGGCGCGAGCATCCAGTCGAGGATCTCGCCGAAGAGGGAGCGCTGCTCGCGGGTCATGCCCGCCCCTCGGCCGTCCGGTACGCCGGCCGATCCGCCACGGCAAAGGCGGGCCGGCATGGGAGCGGCCCGGCGCCCGGCCCGCGCGCGCTGTTCAAAGTCACGCGCCCGCGACGGGCGGTGTGCTCACCTTCTCCAGGCAGTAGCCCAGCCCGCGCACCGTGGCGATGCGCACCGGCCCCTGTTCGATCTTCTTGCGCAGCCGGTGGATGTAGACCTCGATGGCGTTGTTGCTCACCTCCTCGCCCCATTCGCACAGGTGCTCGACCAGCTGGTCCTTGCTGACGAGGCGGCCGGCGCGCTGCAGCAGCACCTCCAGCAGGCTCAGCTCCCGGGCCGACAACTCGACCAATTGGTCGTTGAGGTAGGCCACGCGGCCGGTGGCATCGAAGCTCAGGGGACCGTGGCGGATCAGCGGGCCGGCGCTGCCCAGGCCGCGCCGCGTCAAGGCGCGCACCCGCGCCTCCAGCTCCTGCAGCGAAAACGGCTTGGCCATGTAGTCGTCGGCGCCGAGGTCCAGCCCCTTCACGCGCTGCTCCACGCTGTCCGCCGCGGTGAGGATGAGCACCGGCACCTTGGAGTCGCGCAGGCGCAGCTTGCGCAGCACCTCCAGCCCGTGCAGCTTGGGCAGGCCGAGGTCGAGGATGACGAGGTCGAACTCGTGGCCGGCCAGCGCGGCGTCGGCCTCCGTCCCGGTGGCCACATGGTCCACCGCATAGCCGGCGCGGCGCAGCGAGCGCAGCAGCCCGTCGGCGAGCACCTGGTCGTCTTCGGCGATGAGGATGCGCATGGCAGGAAGCTCCGTGACGGCGTCCAGTATCGGGGATCGGTCGGCGGCTTCCTCCCCGCAGTTCCCTGGAGTGGCTCACCCCTTGAGCCAGCCCGCCCGCATCATGGCGTGCAGAGGCGGTTGACCGGTGCCCGAACCTTCTAGGGATTTGCCGGCGCTCCACCGAACGATACTGTACGAAAAGCCAGTTTGTGCCACAATGCCGGCTCACCAGGAGAAGCCCATGGACGCCCCCGTCAAAGCCTTGAACACCGAAAAGGCCAAGGCCCTGCAGGCCGCGCTGGCCCAGATCGAAAAGCAGTTCGGCAAGGGCTCGATCATGCGCCTGGGCGAAGGCGAGGTGATCGAGGACATCCAGGTCGTCTCCACCGGCTCGCTGGGGCTGGACATCGCGCTCGGCGTCGGCGGCCTGCCGCGCGGCCGGGTGGTCGAGATCTACGGCCCCGAGTCGTCCGGCAAGACCACCCTCACCCTGCAGGTCATCGCCGAGATGCAGAAGCTGCAGGGCACCTGCGCCTTCATCGACGCCGAACACGCGCTCGACATCCAGTACGCGCAGAAGCTGGGCGTCAACCTGCAGGAGCTGCTGATCAGCCAGCCCGACACCGGCGAGCAGGCGCTGGAGATCGTCGACGCGCTGGTGCGCTCCGGCTCGGTGGACCTCATCGTCGTCGACTCGGTGGCCGCGCTCACGCCCAAGGCCGAGCTCGAAGGCGAAATGGGCGACTCGCTGCCCGGCCTGCAGGCCCGCCTGATGAGCCAGGCGTTGCGCAAGCTCACCGCCACGATCAAGAAGACCAACTGCATGGTCATCTTCATCAACCAGATCCGCATGAAGATCGGCGTGATGTTCGGCAGCCCGGAAACCACCACCGGCGGCAATGCGCTCAAGTTCTACGCCTCGGTGCGGCTGGACATCCGGCGCATCGGCAGCATCAAGAAGGGCGAGGAAGTCATCGGCAGCGAGACCAAGGTCAAGGTGGTGAAGAACAAGGTCAGCCCGCCCTTCAAGACCGCCGAGTTCGACATCCTCTACGGCGAGGGCATCAGCCGCGAGGGCGAGATCATCGACATGGGTGTGGAGGCCAAGGTGCTGGACAAGTCCGGCTCCTGGTACGCCTACAACGGCGAAAAGATCGGCCAGGGCAAGGACAACGCACGCGAGTTCCTGCGCGAGAACGCCGACCTGGCCCGCGAGATCGAGAACAGGGTGCGCGAGTCCATGGGCATCCCGCTGCTGGGCGGCGCCGCCGCCGGCGCGTAAAGGCGCCCTTTCCCGGCGGCCGGGCGGGGCGAAAGCGAGCCGACATGCCGGGCGGCAAGCCACCGCTGTCGATCAAGGGCCAGGCGCTGCTGTGGCTGTCCCAGCGCGAGCACAGCCGCGCCGAGCTGCGGCGCAAGCTGCTCGAGCGGGAGCGGCGGCAGGCGCGCCTGCGGGGTCCGGCGGCGGGTGGTGCCGACGCCGATCGCGCGCCCGACGGCCCCCCATCGGGGCCGAGGCCGACGCCGAGGCTGGTGATGGGGATCCGCGTCGGGCGACACGCTGTGCCTCGCCCCATTGCATCGACCAGTTGCTCGACTGGCTGGAGCGACAGGGTTTCCTGTCCAACCAGCGCTTCGTCGACAGCCGGGTCCACCTGCGCGCCCAGCGCTACGGACACCGGCGGGTCGAAGCGGAGCTGGCGCAGCACGGGCTGTCGCTGTCGCCGCAGCAGCGGCAGGTGCTGCAGGACAGCGAAGTGGCGCGGGCGCACGCGGCCTGGGCCCGGCGTTTCGGACAGCCGCCCGCCGACCTGTCCGCCCGGGCCAAACAGACCCGTTTCCTGCTGCAGCGCGGCTTTTCGCCGTCGGTGGCGCGGCAGGTGCTGGTGATGGCGGGCGCGCCGGTGGACGGGGAGACGGCGGCCTGAGTCGAGGCGCAGCACCGGCGGGGGATCAGGGTTGGCCCGGTGTTAAAGTTCGCCGCCGGCTGCCGCGCCCCGAGCGGGCACGCTGCCGGCGCCGTCCGGACCCTCTGCCAGCGCCTTGCGCGCAGGGCCGCTGGTGCGGGACGGCCGGACGCCCCCGATGGCGTGTTGCCATCCGGCCAAGTCGCCCCTCGAACCAGCACCTCCCATGAAGATTCACGAGTACCAAGGCAAGGAAATCCTGCGCCAGTTCGGCGTGCCGGTCCCTCGCGGCTATCCGGCGTTCACTGTCCAGGAGGCGGTGGAAGCGGCGCAGAAGCTGGGCGGCCCGGTGTGGGTGGTCAAGGCGCAGATCCACGCCGGCGGCCGCGGCAAGGGCGGCGGCGTGAAGGTGGCCAAGACGATCGACGACGTCAAGCGCCTGGCCGGCGAGATCCTCGGCATGCAGCTGAAGACGCACCAGACCGGCCCCGAAGGCCAGAAGGTGCGCCGGCTCTACATCGAGGACGGCGCCGACATCCAGAAGGAGTACTACGTCTCGCTGGTGACCGACCGCGCGACGCAGAAGGTCGCCTTCATCGCGTCCAGCGAAGGCGGCATGGACATCGAGGAGGTGGCGCACGCCACGCCCGAGAAGATCATCACCGAGTACGTCGACCCGCTGGCCGGCCTGGGCGCCGAGCAGGCGAAGAAGATCGCCGCGGGCATCGGCCTGCCGGCCGAGTCGAGCCAGCAGGCCGTCGACCTGTTCCAGAAGCTCTACAAGTGCTACATGGAAACGGACGCGTCGCTGGTGGAGATCAACCCGCTCAACCGCGACAGCAAGAACAACCTGGTCGCGCTGGACGCCAAGTTCAACTTCGACTCGAACGCGCTGTTCCGCCATCCCGAGGTCGTCGCGCTGCGAGACCTCGATGAAGAAGACCCGGCGGAAGTCGAGGCCAGCAAGTTCGACCTCGCCTACATCAGCCTGGACGGCAACATCGGCTGCCTGGTCAACGGTGCCGGTCTGGCGATGGCGACGATGGACACCATCAAGCTGTTCGGCGGCGAGCCGGCCAACTTCCTCGACGTCGGTGGCGGCGCCACCGCCGAGAAGGTGACCGAGGCCTTCAAGATCATGCTGAAGAACCCGGAGGTCAAGGGCATCCTCGTCAACATCTTCGGCGGCATCATGAAGTGCGACACCATCGCCACCGGGGTCATCACCGCCTGCAAGGCGGTCAACCTGCAGGTGCCGCTGGTCGTGCGAATGAAGGGCACGAACGAGGAACTGGGCAAGAAGATGCTGGCCGAGTCCGGCCTGCCCATCATCGCCGCCGACACCATGGCCGAAGCCGCGACCAAGATCGTCGCCGCGGTCGCTTGACGACAACCACCTTCACCGCACCCACGCCCGAGCGCCGGGCCGCCCCAAGCCGGGCGTGATCCCCACGGGGGATCGGGTGCGGTAACCCGCACACGAGGGGCACCAATGTCCATCTACATCGACAAGAACACGAAGGTCATCACCCAGGGCATCACCGGCAAGACCGGTCAGTTCCACACCCTGGGCTGCCAGGCCTATGCCAACGGCAAGGCCGCCTTCGTCGCCGGCGTGAACCCGAAGAAGGCCGGCGAGCGCTTCTCCGACATCCCCATCTACGCCAGCGTCAAGGAAGCGAAGTCGCAGACCGGCGCGACGGTCAGCGTCATCTACGTGCCGCCGGCGGGCGCCGCCGCCGCGATCTGGGAGGCGGTGGAAGCCGACCTCGACCTGGCGATCTGCATCACCGAGGGCATCCCCGTGCGGGACATGCTCGAGGTGCGCAACAAGATGAAGGCCAAGGAAGCCGCCGGCGGCAAGAAGACGCTGCTGCTGGGCCCCAACTGCCCTGGCCTGATCACCCCCGACGAGATCAAGATCGGCATCATGCCCGGCCACATCCACCGCAAGGGCCGCATCGGCGTCGTCTCGCGGTCCGGCACGCTGACCTATGAAGCGGTGGCGCAGTTGACCGAGATCGGCCTCGGTCAGTCCAGCGCGGTGGGCATCGGCGGCGACCCGATCAACGGCCTGAAGCACATCGACGTGATGCAGGCCTTCAACGACGACCCGGACACCGACGCGGTGATCATGATCGGCGAGATCGGCGGCCCGGACGAGGCCGAGGCCGCACGCTGGTGCAAGGCCAACATGAAGAAGCCGGTCGTCGGTTTCATCGCCGGTGTCACCGCCCCCCCGGCAAGCGCATGGGCCATGCCGGCGCCCTCATCTCCGGCGGGGCGGACACCGCAGACGCCAAGCTGGCGGTGATGGAGGAGTGCGGTTTCAAGGTGACCCGCAACCCCTCCGAGATGGGCAAGCTGCTCAAGGCGCTCATCTAGCGCCTGCGGCCGCCCGCCCCCGGTGCACCGAGGGCTCGCGGCGGCCGCCATCGCAGGCCGCCCGTCGGGCGGCCTGCCTGCTCGTGGCGCCGTCGAGCCCACGTAATTCCACGCACCTGCCATCCGGCCGGCGCTTCTAAACTCGCGGGCTGACCGGGCCCCTCGAGACAGACCAGAGAGCACACGATGGAACAGTTCATGACCGGCCACTTCTGGCTCGCCGTCGGCCAGATCATCATGATCGACATCCTGCTGGGCGGCGACAACGCGGTGGTCATCGCGCTGGCCTGCCGCAAGCTGCCGCCCAAGCAGCGCACCCAGGGCATCCTCTGGGGCACCGCCGGCGCCATCGGCCTGCGCGTGGTGCTGATCTTCTTCGCGCTGACGCTGCTGGCCATTCCCTACCTGAAGCTGGTGGGCGCGGCGCTGCTGCTGTGGATCGGCGTCAAGCTGCTGGTGCCGGAGCACGAGGGCGAGCACGAGATCGAGGCCTCCGACCGGTTGTGGTCGGCGGTGAAGACGGTGATCGTCGCCGACTTCGTGATGAGCCTGGACAACGTGATCGCGATCGCCGGCGCCGCGCAGAACGCCGGCGAGGAGCACCAGATGGCGCTGGTCATCTTCGGTCTGGTGGTCAGCATTCCGATCATCGTCTGGGGCAGCCAGCTGGTGATCAAGCTGATGGACCGCTTCCCCATCATCATCACGCTGGGCGGCATGCTGCTGGGCTGGATCGGCGGCACCATGGCCGTCAGCGACCCCGCGATCGTCAACAGCCTGCCCGCCGGCGCCAGCCCGGGCGAGCCGGCCGCCTGGCTGCGTTACGCCGCCGGCATCGGCGGTGCCCTGCTGGTGCTGGCCATCGGCAAGGCGCTGGTCCTGCGCCGCGGCAAGAGCCCGACCGCCTCGCACGCGTCCTGATCGCCGGCCGGACGCCGCGGTGCTACAACCGCGGCGTGGCGAACCTGCTCCAACGATTTTTGGGCCGGCTTGGCGCCGGTTCGACGCGGCCGGGGGGAGTGAGCCCTGACGGCGGCTTCGGCCGGATCGCCCATTACCGGCTGGACCTGCTCGTCGCCCGCGGGCCGATGAGCGAGCTCTACGCCGCCACCGACCTGCGCGACGGACAACGCCGCGCCCTCAAGCGCCTGTGCCTGGACGGCGTCGGCGCCGGCGACGAGGGCGCGCACCAGCGCTTCGTGCAGGAGGCGCAGACGGCGTCTCGGCTCCACCACCCGCACATCGTCCAGCTCATCGAGGCCGGGCAGTGGGAAGGCCAGGCCTTCCTGGTGATGGAGTTCCTCAGTGGACGCGACCTGACCACCTACGTTCGCCCGGCGCGGCTGCTGCCGGAACCGGTGGCGCTGCAGGTGGCCGGGGCGCTGGCACTGGCGCTGGATCACGCGCACCGGCAGGGGGTGGTGCACCGCGACGTGAAACCGGCCAACGTGCTGCTGGACCTGCCGCGCCGGCAGGTGAAGCTCACCGACTTCGGCATCGCGAGGTCGGTCGACGCGGAGGGCACGCGCAGCGGCCTGGTGCTGGGCACCCCGACCTACATGGCGCCGGAGCAGCTGGCCGGCGCGCCCGCCGGCGCCGCCGGCGACTTCTACGCCCTCGGCGCCGTGCTCTTCGAGCTGCTCACCGGCCGGCCGCCCCACGTGGCCGACACCCTTGGCGAGCTGCTGCGCAGCATCGCGGCGCACCCGGCGCCGTCGCTGCGGTCGCTGCGGCCCGAACTGCCGCATGCGCTGGATGACATGACCGCCGCGCTCCTGGAACGCGACCCGCGGCGGCGGCTGGCCGACGGACCAGTGGTGGCCGCCCGGCTGGCCGAGATCGAGGCCGACTGGCCGCAGGCATGAGCCCTGGCCGCCACCCCTCCGGATCGCGACGCGGACGGTCCGGCCGGCGCGTTCACCGCCCGGCGATGTGCACAACCGCCGGCTCGCGGGTGCGTCTGCGCCAGGCGTCCGCCACCATCCACGGCACAATTGCCGCCGATCCTGAAGCGGCCGGCGTGTCATGAGCTACGAATTCTTCAGCCTCGTCGACACCGGCCTGGCCCGCAGCAACAACGAGGATTCGGTGGCCGTGGACGAGGCCAGCGCCCTGGCGGTGCTGGCCGACGGGATGGGCGGCTACAACGCCGGCGAGGTGGCGAGCGGCATGCTCACCTCGTTCATCAAGGCCGAACTGGGCCGCTGGCTGGAGCAGGCGGGCGCCGCCGCCAGCGACGCCGACGTGCGCCGCGCGATGGACATCTGCGTGGACAACGCCAACCGTGCCATCTTCAACGCGGCCAACAGCAATCCGCAGTACGCCGGCATGGGCACCACGCTGGTGATGGCCGTGTTCCGCGAGAGCCGGCTGCTGCTCGGCCATGTGGGCGATTCGCGGGGCTACCGCTTCCGGCAGGGGGCGCCTGGTGCAGCTCACGCGCGACCACTCGCTGCTGCAGGAGCAGATCGACGCCGGCCTCATCACGCCCGAGCAGGCCGCCTTCTCCGCCAACAAGAACCTGGTGACCCGCGCCGTCGGGGTCGAGGACACCGTGCTGCTGGAGACGCACGGCCACGAGGTGCAGGCGGGCGACATCTGCCTGCTGTGTTCCGACGGACTGTCCGACATGCTGGACGCCAGCACCATCGCCCACGTGCTCCAGTCGCAGGACACGCTGCCCGGCATGGGCCAGGCGCTGATCGACGCGGCCAATGAGGCGGGGGGAAGGATAATATTGCGGTGGTCCTGATCCGTGCCGGCGGGCCGGCACCGGGCGCGTCCAAGTCCTGGTGGCGATTCGGCCGTTGAGACCCGGCGGCGCGGTCCGACGGACGTTCTTCACCCCCAACAGGCGCACGCAGCAGGCGCAGCGGCACGAAAGGCAAGCATGGGAAAACTGGTCGTGTCCCTCGATGGTGTGGTGATCAAGGAAGTTCAGATCACCAAGGACAAGACCACCCTGGGCCGCCGCCCGTACAACGACATCGTCATCGACAACCTGGCGGTGAGCGGCGAGCACGCAGTGCTGCAGATGGTGGGCAACGACGTCTTCATCGAAGACCTGAACAGCACCAACGGCACCTACATCAACGGCAAGGCCGTCAAGAAGCAGCTGCTCGCGCACAACGACACGGTCGAGATCGGCAAGTACAAGATCAAGTACCAGGCCGACGAATCGAACGAGTATGAGCGCACGCTGGTGCTGCGGCCGGGCACCAACCCGCCGAACTTCGCGCACACCGCGCCGCTGCCCTCGGGCTTCGGCGCGCTGCCGTCGCTGGCGCCCGCGAGCATCAAGGTGCTCAACGGCGCCGCCGCCGGCCGCGAGGTGACGCTGACGAAGGTGGTCACCACCGTCGGGAAGCCGGGCGTGCAGGTGGCCTCCATCACCAAGCGGCCGGGCGGTTATGTCTTCGCCCACGTGGAGGGCAGCCTGCGGCCCACGGTCAACGGTGCGCCGCTGGCGGCGGAATCGGTCCCGCTGAAGGATGGCGACGTCATCGAACTGGCCGGCACGCAGATGCAGTTCATCCAACGCTGACGCCCCGGCGCCCTGGGTGGCGGCGTGAGGACATCACGCCGGCCGTCGGGCGTTGAGCACGGTCGCCCGCGACCCGGCAAAAGGCCCGGTCGCCTGCCTTGTCCGATGCCCCTGCGGGGCAGAACATACGGCCACGACGGCCGCCGGCCATCGCGTCGAACCCTTCAGCCTTCGCCCCTCCTTCCGCCCATGACGATCCGCGTGCTCGGCTGCTCCGGCGCCATCGCCGCCGACTGCCGCACCACGGCCTTCCTGCTCGACGACGACGTGCTCATCGACGCCGGCAGCGGCGTGGGCGACCTCACCTTGGACGAACTGGTCCGCATCGACCACATCCTCGTCAGCCATTCGCACCTGGACCACGTGCTGGCCATCGGGCTGCTCGCCGACAGCGTGCTGCGCCGGCGCCAGGACACCGGCCGCGGCGCCATCACCGTGCACGGCCTGGCGTCCACGCTTCAGGCGCTGCGCGAGCACCTGTTCAACGGCGTCATCTGGCCCGACTTCACCCGCCTGCCCAGCGCCGAGCAGCCGGCGCTGCGGCTGACCCCGTTCACCGTGGGGGACCGGCTCGCCGTCGGTCGCCGCCACGTCGAAGTGCTGCCCGCTCGCCACACCGTGCCGGCCGTCGGCTTCGCCGTGCTGGCCGACGGAGACGGACCTGCGCCGTGGGCCTATTCCGGCGACACCGCCGACGAGCCCGCGCTGTGGCAGCGCTTGACCGACCTCGGCATCCGCGAACTCGTCATCGAGACCGCGTTCGGCAACGATGAGCAACCGCTGGCCGAGATCAGCCAGCACCTGTGTCCGCGCACCCTGGGCCGGGCGTTGGCCCAGCTGCCGGAGGGCCTGCAGGTGCACATCACCCACGTCAAGCCGGGCGAACTGGAGGCCGTCATGCGCCAGGTCCGCCGGCTGGACGCCCCGCAGACGATTCGAGCGCTGAACGCCGGTCATCGTTTCGAACTGAACGAGGCCTGACAAATTGCGGCACGGGAAGGCCTTCCCGGCCGCGTCGCGTCCCCCTAACTGACCAAGCGCGTCGCAAACCGTGAAGAAACACACGGTAAGAAGTCGCAAACTTGCTCCGCGTCGGCTGGCACAAGCGATGCACCTGTCGGTCCGTCGGATTCACCCGCCCCACTCACTGTCAAGGAGCAACCCATGAAGCGTGTCCAGCAAGGCTTTACCCTCATCGAACTGATGATCGTCGTCGCGATCATCGGCATCCTCGCGGCGGTGGCGCTGCCGGCGTATCAGGACTACACGGTCAAGGCGAAAATCGGCAACGCTCTTTCGTCTGTCGATACGCTGAAGACGGCGGTGGCACTGTGCATTCAGGAAACCGGAAGTCGAACGGGTTGCTCCACGTCTTCCAACGGTATTCCGGCCTTTTCGGCCACCAAGGAAGTTGCCAGCGCCTCTGTCACTGATGGTGTGATTACCGCGACGCTGGCTTCCGGCATCCATTCTCAAGTGAACGGTTCGACCATCACGTGGAGTCCGAACGTCGGCACCAGCAGCGTGACGTGGGCCATCACGACCACCGTTAGCCATGCCGCTGCTTCGGAGTTGATCACGAAGCAAAGCGTCGCAGCCTCAGGCACCTAACGCCTGTTGCCTAGAAAGGGCCAGCTCTAGAGCTGGCCCTTTTCGCTTCCTTCGTGTTGGTGATGATGCGGCTTGAGGTTGGCCAGCGCGCGCTGCTTGTTTTCCTGTTCTCGATGCCCTGGGTGCTTTACCCAGCGCATCACCGCAGCCCTCACGATGTCGCGCGAATCATCGTCATGGCGATCACCCTGCTAGCGGCTTGGAGCCTGCCACGTGTCGTCCTCACGCCGCGGCGGCTCCTCCGGCTGAGTGTCGTGCCGATGGCACTGGCCGCACTGGTAAGTCTCGCCCTGCTGTCCGCAGCGGTCGCGCCGGTTCGAGAGGTCGCTTTTCGCGAACTTGCTCAGTTGGTGGGTCTGGTTTGCGTATCAGCCATGGTTGCCATGCAGACAGGTCACCAACGGGAGGAACGCCTTCTGCTGCTGGCTTGCGTGTGGGGTTCGGCCGCCTACTCTGCTCTCGTTCTCACCCTCGTCCTCAGCGGCACGGCTGCTCAAGCCGCTGGCCTGCGCGAGGACGTCTTCGTGGGCTACGCCAACTACCGCTTTTTCAACCACGTCCAATCGATCGCCTTGCCGGTCTTGGCCATCGCCGCCACGCACGCTGCCGCTGGCGGCGCTCTGCGTCGGTGGGCCTGGTTCTCGTTGGTGAGCGGTTTTGCCTTCCTCTTCTTTCTCGGCGGCCGTGCAACGCTGTCCGGACTTGCGGTGGGATGGCTGATATGTGCCGTTTGCGCCCGAGGGTCGGCTGCGAGATTGCTGCGAAATCTTCTGCTTGCCGCGATTGCCGGGTTGGCGCTGTACCTGCTGCTTTTCGTCATAGGCCCGCTGGTGCTCGGCATGCCGGCGGATCGCATGGACGCCTCACGGACGGGAAGCGTCCATGCGCGGTTCGAGCTCTGGCGTTTGGCGTGGGGCTACATCGTCTCGTCGCCGTGGTTGGGCATCGGGCCGATGCACTATGCGCACTACGTGAATCCGGAGGCGGCGCATCCGCACAACGCCTATCTGCAGGTCGCCGCCGAATGGGGTGTACCCGTGGCCGTTCTTGCCATCGTCTTGGCTTTGACCGGCCTGCACCGCTTCATGTCCCGGCTGCGGAGCACCACGGACGAGCGGCAGGCGGTTGTTGGCGCCGGGCTGCTGCTGGCGCTGACCTCGGCCCTGGTCGACGCGTTTTTCTCAGGCAACCTCGTCATGCCCGTGTCCCAGTTGTGGTTCGCCATGGTCGTCGGCTGGGCGTTCGCCTGGTACGCGCGGCAGGCGCCCGCTTCCGACGGTACAGGGTCGACTGCGGCCGGCGAACGGTCACTGATCCAGTGGATCCTGCCGCTGCTCCTGGTGTCCAGCCAGCTCTGGTTGTGGTGGAGCATCTGGCCGGAGTGGACCGATCTGCCGGCACACCTGGACCGCGTCAAGGCCGAACTGGCAAACAATGAGCGGTTGAACCCGCGCTTCTGGTCGCACGGCTGGTTTTAGCTCTCGATGGGCGCGGACGCCCTGACCACTCGCGCTGATCGCCACACTCCATGGACTTGAAGACGTCGCCCGTCGGGTGCGTGGGCCGCACCCTTGGCATGGCGCCTGCGTTGCTGACCTTGCCCGTCGTGTGGGCCTTCACCGCGCCGCCGGCGGCCACGACGTTGAACCAATGCCTGGCCTTGGCGGCAGCCGGCGCCACGCTCCTCACCCTGACCAAGCGGGTCAAGCCATCGACTTTCCACGTCGGGCTGCTGATCGTGGGCGGCATTCTCGCGGTGCTAGGGTTGCTGCAGGTCTTCGGCTCAGGAGACATCGGCCTGCCCGACAACAGTCGAGCCGTGGGTCCCCTCCGTCAACCGAACCACATGGCGACGCTGTTGCTGTGGGCGGCGGTCGCACTGGTCTTCGCCACGGAACGGCGCTGGGTGGCTCGGGCGCTCGGCGCTGGTCTGCTGTCTGTACTGGTGTTCGCAGACCTCATGACCGCATCGCGCACCGGTGCGATCGGCATGGCGCTGCTGTGTGCATGGGGCGCGATCGACCACAGGCTCGCGTCTTTCACGCGCCGCCTGCTGCTGGCTTCGCCGCTGCTCTACGGCGCCGAGTGGCTGTTGATGCGTTGGTGGTCCACCGCCACCGCCGCCCCCTTCATGGCCGCCGACCGTCTCCAAACCGAAGGCCTCTCCTCCTCCCGCTACGCCATCTGGTCCAACACGCTCGACCTCATCGCCCAGCAGCCCTGGACCGGCGTCGGCTGGGGGCGCTTCAACTTCGCCTGGTCGCTGACGCCCTTTCCCGGCCGGCCGCCGGAGCTGTTTGACCATGCGCACAACCTCCCGCTGCACCTGATGGCGGAGCTCGGCATCCCCTTGGGCGGTGCGATCACGCTCGGGTTGTTGTGGTCGATGTGGCGGGCGTTCCGCCGCAGCTGGGCGGTGGCCGGCGAAGATGGGATCGCCTACCGCGCGGCCTTCATGATGCTGGTGATGGTGGGTCTGCACAGCCTGCTGGAGTACCCGCTGTGGTACCTCTACTTCCTGCTGCCCACGGCCTGGCTGCTCGGGCTGTGCCTCGGCGCCCCGGTGCCGGGCGAAGTGCCGAGGCCGGCGTCGCGCACCGAGGTGCGCGTCTGGACCTGGGCCCTGCGCGGGGTCGGCCTGCTGGCGATCGCCGGCGCCGTGTGGGCCTGGCAGCAGTACATGACCGTCTCGGTGATCTTCCAGTCCCGCCCCGGCCTGCCGCCGCTGGCCGAGCGCATTGCCGAGGGCCAGCGCAGTCCGTTGTTCGGCCACCAGGCCGACTACGCGCAGGTCACGATGGCCGAGCGGCCGTCGGAACTCATGCCCGCCTTCGACCGGCCGGTGCTGCAGCTGCTCGACGCCCGCCTGATGACGGCCTGGGCCAAGGCCTTCGCCGAACGCGGCGAGCTCGACAAGGCGCGCCACCTCGCCGCCCGCATGCGGGAGTTCGGCTTCGCGGCGGAGTTCTTCGCGCCCTGCACCTCGGCGCCGGCCGACGGCCAGCGCCCCTGGCAGTGCGAGCCGCCCTCGCGGCTGCTGCACTGGCGCGAGTTCCTGCCCCCGCAGCGCTGACGCCGTGCGGCGTCCCGCCGGCGCCAGCGCTCAGCCGCCCGCCGGCGCCGTCCAGTCGCCCGACTTGCCGCCGTGCTTCTCCAGCACGCGCACACCCTCGATGACCATGCCGCGGTCGGCCGCCTTCAGCATGTCGTAGACGGTCAGCAGCCCGACCTGCACCGCGCACAGCGCCTCCATCTCGACGCCGGTGCGGCCCAGCGTTTCCACCCGTGCGCGGCAGCGCACCGTGTCGTCCGCCGCCTCCACCTCGAAGTCGACGGCGACCCGGGTCAGCGGCAGCGGGTGGCACAGCGGCACGAGGTCGGCGGTGCGCTTGGCGGCCTGGATGGCGGCGATGCGGGCCACGCCCAGCACGTCGCCCTTCTTCGCCTCGCCGCGCGTGACCAGGGCCAGCGTGGCCGCCTGCATGCGGATGCGGCCCTCGGCCACCGCGACCCGGTGCGTCACCACCTTGGCGGCGACGTCCACCATGTGCGCCCGCCCCTGCGCGTCGAAGTGCGTGAGCGGCTGCTGGTCGGGGGAGGCGGGGGTGGCGGCGGGGGGTGACGATGACATCGGAAACAGTCGGGCAAGGTGCGGCGGGCATCATAGGGCGACCGATTCACCCGTGCGCCGCTCCGGCGTCGCACCGCCTGCCGTGCCCCTGCCGCCGCCCGTCGTCCGCGCCGTCGCCCTGGCCTGTGCCCTCTCGCTGCTGCCCTGGCCGGCGGCGGCGCAGGTGCGGTTGCCCGACCTCGGCGAGTCGGCCGCCGAGGACTTCAACGTCGCCACCGAACGCCGCCTGGGCGACCAGATCATGGCGGAGCTGCGGCGCGACCCGGACTACCTCGATGACCCGGTGCTGCTCGACGAACTGCAGGCCCTCTGGCAGCCGCTGGTGCGCGCCGCCCGCCAGCGCGGCGAGGTCTCGCCCGACACCGACGCCCGCTTCGCCTGGGAGGCCTTCCTGGTGCGCGACCGCGCGGTCAACGCGTTCGCGCTGCCCGGCGGCTACGTGGGCGTGCACCTCGGGCTCATCGCCATCGCGCAGAGCCGGGACGAGCTGGCCGCCGTGCTCGGCCACGAGCTGTCGCACGTCACCCAGCGCCACATCGCGCGCAGCATCGCCAACAGCAAGCGCCAGTCGGTGGCCGGGCTGGCGGCGCTCATCCTCGGCGCCCTGGTGGCCAGCCGGGCGCGCAGCGCCGACGGGCTGGGCGCGGTGATCACCGGCAGCCAGGCCGCGGTGGCGCAGGGCCAGCTCAACTTCTCGCGCGACATGGAGCGCGAGGCCGACCGCATCGGCACCCGCGTGATGGCCGACGCCGGCTTCAGCCCGGCCGGCGTGGCCACCATGTTCGAGAAGCTCGAGCAGGCCTTCCGCCTCAACGACAGCCAGAACTATCCCTACCTGCGCAGCCATCCGCTGACCACCGAGCGCATTGGCGAGGCGCGCGCCCGCGCCGGTCAGGGCGACGTGCCGCCGCAGAGCAGCCCGCTGGCGCACGCCGCCATGCAGGCCCGCGCCCGGGTGCTGATGGAACCGTCGGTGCAGGCGCTGCGCCGCTGGCAGTCGCTGGACGCCGGTCCGCGGCCGGGGGGCGATGGCGAGCGCTTCGCCGCCCTCTTCGCCAGCGCGCTGGCGTCCAGCCGCCTGCGCGAGCACGGTCGCGCCCAGCAGGCCGCCGCCACGGCGGCCGACATCGCGGGGCGCGAGGCCGCCCGTGACGGGGGCCGCGCCGAGCGCGCGGTGAAGCGGCTGCAGGCCGAGCTCGCGTTGGCCCGCGGCGATGGCGAGGCGGCGCTGTCGCTGCTCGCCATGGCGGACGACCGCGAGCACCCGCGCAGCCAGCTGCTGATGAAGGCCGAAGCGACGCGGGTGGCGGCGCGCCAGGGCAAGGCCGAACCCGCCGCGCTGGAGGCCAGCGGCAACGCCCTGCGCGACTGGTTGATCGGCCAGCCGGCCGACGCGGGCGCCTGGGCCTCGCTGGCGCAGACCGCCGAGCTGCGCGGCCAGCCGGTGCTGTCGGTGCGGGCGGACGCCGAGGCACGGGCGGCGCTCGGCGACTACGGCGGCGCCGTGGACCGGCTGCGGGCGGCGCAGCGCCTGCTGCAGGGGCCGGCGGCCGCCGATTTCATCGAGGCGTCGGTGGTCGACGCCCGGCTGCGCCAGCTCGAGGCGCAGCGTCGCGCCATGGCCACTGCGCAGCGGCCCTGACGCAACAGAGGTTCAGTGCAGCGTGCGGCCGCGCCGGGTGGCGGGTGCCGGCGGCACGGGTGTGGCCGGCGGGTCCTGCATCGGCCGTGTCTGACCGGGCGCGGGTGGGTCGCTGATCGGTGGCGGCCGGTCGATGTCGGGCACCGGGTCCGGCGGCGGCGCGGGCGGGGTCACCGGCTCGGGCGGGTTGATGTGGTCCGCCCACAGCCCCGCTGCCGACCCGGCACCGGCCCGCGGGCCGGTGCGCTGGTGCGCCATCAACGGCCCTCGCGGGTGCCGCTCTTCACGCGCTCCGCGACATCGCCCGCGGCGGCCTGGCCCTTGCCTAGGTTCTTCTGCACCCGGCCCTTCTGCTCCAGCGAGGCGTTGCCGGTGGCCTGACCCACCTCTTCCTTGATCTTGCCCTTGGCCTCTTCGACGCGGCCCTTGACCTGGTGGCGGTTCATCGTGGTACTCCTTGCGATGACGCAGCAGGATCGCTGCAGGAGTGCCGATGATGGGCGCCGGTTTTCCCGGGCGCTGTCGGTCTCGCCATTCAGGCGCTGTAGGCCCCGGCCGACGCGAGGCGGTCGTCCACCAGCTCGATCCAGTGCCGCACCGCCGTCGTGGTGCCGGCCTGCAGGTGCTGCAGGCAGCCGATGTTGGCGGACGCGATGACCTGCGGCTGCGTGGCCTCCAGCTGCTGCAGCTTGCGCTCGCGCAGCGCCGTCGCCAGCTCGGGGTGCAGGACCGAGTAGGTCCCCGCCGAGCCGCAGCACAGGTGCGCTTCGGCCGCCGCCAGCGAGACGTCGAAGCCCAGCGCGCGCAGCCCCTCCTCGATGCCGCCGCGCAGCTGCTGGCCGTGCTGCAGCGTGCAGGGCGGGTGGAAGACGATGCGCGGCCCGGGCGCCGTCTCGGCCGAAGGTGTCTGCAACCGCTCCTGCCACCCGGACAGCAGCGTCGGCAACAGCTCCGACAGGTCGCGCGACAGGCCGGCGATGCGTTCGGCCTTGGCCGCATATGCGGCGTCGTCGCGCAGCGCATGACCGTAGTCCTTCAACATCACGCTGCAGCCCGACGCGTTGGCCACCACCGCTTCCACCCGGCCGTCCTGCAGCAGCGGCCACCAGGCGTCGATGTTGCGCCGCATGTGCTCGCGGCCGCCCTCGCGGTCGTCCAGGTGGCTGCGGATGGCGCCGCAGCAGCCGGCCTCGGCGGCCACCAGGGTCTGCACGCCGGCGGCGTCCAGGGCGCGGGCGGTGGCGGCGTTGATGTTGGGCGCGAGCGCCGGCTGCACGCAGCCCTGCAGCAGCAGCACCCGGCGCTCGTGCGACCGCGTCGGCCAGCCGCGCAGGTCGGGCGCCGGTTTTGGTGGCACCTTGTCCTTCAGCCGCTGGGGCAGCAGCGGCCGCAGCGCCTGGCCCAGCTTCAGCGCGGGCGCGAACAGCGGCGAGGGCAGCCCCTCCTTCAGCAGCCAGCGCTGCGCCCGGTCCAGCGGGCTGCGCGTCACCTGCTCGGCCACCGCGGCCCGGCCCACCTCCACCAGGCGGCCGTACTGCACGCCCGACGGGCAGGTCGACTCGCAGTTGCGGCAGGTCAGGCAGCGGTCCAGGTGCAGTTGGGTGCTGCGCGTGGCCGGCTGGCCTTCGAGCACCTGCTTGATCAGGTAGATGCGCCCGCGCGGGCCGTCCAGCTCGTCGCCGAGCAGCTGGTAGGTGGGGCAGGTGGCGGTGCAGAAGCCGCAGTGCACGCACTTGCGCAGCACCGCCTCGGCCTCCTCACCATCGGGGGTGCCGCGGTAGCGCGGCGCGAGGTCGGTTTGCATCGAAGAGGCAGCGGGAGCGGGCGCGTCAGAGGCCCGCCACCAGGCGGCCGGGGTTGAACACGCCCTCGGGGTCGAAGGCCGCCTTCAGCCGCCGGTGCAGGGCCAGCAGCGGCGGGGACAGGACGGTGAAGGGGTCGCGCGCGGTGCCATCGGGCCGCCACCAGGGCTGGGCGTGGCCGCCCACGGCCTGCGCCGCGTCGTGCACCAGCGGGCCCGGCACCCGGGTGATCAGCCAGCGCTGCGCACCCCCCCATTCCATGAGCAGGTCGTCGCAGGGCAACGCCAGCGGCGGCGTGGTCGGCGGCACCGACAGCCGCCACAGCGTGGCGCCGTCGCACACGGCCTGGCGGGCCTGCTCGAAGAAGGGGCTGTGCTGGTCGCGCAGGCCCTGCCACAGCGCCTCGCCGGTGTCGGTGGGCAGCGTTTCGCCGCCGAGTTCGGCGTGGGCCGCCTGCACCGCGGCGCGCGCGCCGGCCAGGCGCAGCACCATCACGCCGCCGCGCCAGGCGCTGCCGGCCAGCGGCAGCGGGCGGCCGGCCCAGAGGTTGAGCTGCTGGATGGCGTCGGCCTGGTCGACTTCCATGCGCAGCAGCAGCGTCGCCCGGCGGCCGCGGCAGCACCTTCAGCGAAACCTCGCAGACCAGCCCGAGGATGCCGAAGGAGCCGGCCAGCAACCTTGCCACGTCGTAGCCCGCGACGTTCTTCATCACCCGGCCGCCGAAGGTGCCAGCAGCTCGCCGCGGCCGTTGAGCAGCACTGCGCCGAGCAGGTGGTCGCGCACCGAGCCCGAGGTCGGCCGCGCGGGGCCGGACAGCCCGGCCGCCACCATGCCGCCCACCGTGCCGCGCCCGCCGAAGCGCGGCGGCTCGAAGGCCAGGCACTGGCCGTGCTGCGCCAGCGCGGCCTCCAGTTCGGTGATCGGCGTGCCGGCGCGCACGGTCACCACCAGCTCGCTCGGCTCGTGCAGCGCGATGCCGGACAGCGCCGCGGTCTCCAGCGGCTCGCCGTCCAGCGCGTCGCCGAGGAAGTCCTTGCTGCCGTGGCCGACGATGCGCAGCGGCACCTTCGTGTCACGGGCGCGGGCGATGCGCGCCTGCAGCGCCTGCACCACCTGGTCGTCCTGAAGGCGGTCCATCTGGAAGCTAAAACCGCGGCAGGTCGGCGAACGGCAACAGGCCCTTGCGCACGTGCATCTTGCCGCCCTCGGCGCAGCGGTGCAGGGTCGGGATCACCTTGCCGGGGTTCAGCGTGCCGGCGGGGTCGAAGGCGGCCTTCAGGGCCTCCATCTGCGCACGCTCCTCGGGGCTGAACTGCACGCACATCGAGCCCAGCTTCTCCACCCCGACGCCGTGCTCGCCGGTCACCGTGCCGCCCAGGCGCACGCTGGTCTCCAGGATGTCGGCCCCGAAGGCCTCGGCCCGGTGCAGCTGGTCGGGGTCGTTGGCGTCGAACAGGATCAGCGGGTGCAGGTTGCCGTCGCCGGCGTGGAAGACGTTGACGCAGCGAAGCCCGTGCCGCTGCTCCATGTCGGCGATGGCGGTGAGCATCTCGGCCAGCGCCCGGCGCGGGATGGTCGAGTCCATGCACATGTAGTCCGGGCTCAGCCGGCCGGAGGCCGGAAAGGCGTTCTTGCGGCCGCTCCAGAACTTCAGCCGCTGCGCCTCGTCGGCGCTGGCTTCCAGCCGGGTGGCACCGGCGTCGCGCAGCACCGTGGCCATGCGCTCGACCTCCTCGGCCACCTCCTGCGGCGTGCCGTCGCTCTCGCACAGCAGGATGGCCTCGGCGTCGAGGTCGTAGCCGGCGTGGACGAAGTCCTCGACCGCCGCGGTCATGCGCCGGTCCATCATCTCCAGGCCGGCGGGGATGATGCCGGCGCCGATCAGGGCTGCCACCGCCTGGCCGGCCGAGGCCACGTCGGCGAAGCTGGCCATGAGGCAGCGCGCCACCTGCGGCCGCGGGATCAGGCGCACGGTCACCTCGGTGGTCACGGCCAGCATGCCCTCGCTGCCGACCACCACCGCCAGCAGGTCCAGCCCGGCCGCGTCCAGCGCCTGAGAGCCGAAGGCGACCGGCTCGCCCTCCACCGTGAAGCCGCGCACCTGCAGCACGTTGTGCAGCGTCAGCCCGTACTTCAGGCAGTGCACGCCGCCGGAGTTCTCGGCCACGTTGCCGCCGATGGTGCAGGCGATCTGGCTCGACGGGTCGGGCGCGTAGTACAGGCCGAAGCGGGCCGCCGCCTCGCTGATGGCCAGGTTGCGCACGCCGCACTGCACCCGCGCCGTGCGCGCCAGCGGGTCGATCTCCAGGATGCGGTTGAACTTGGCCAGGCTGAGCACCACGCCCTCGGCATGCGGCAGCGCGCCGCCGGACAGCCCGGTGCCGGCGCCGCGCGGCACCACCGGCACGCCCAGGGCGTGGCAGGCGCGCAGCACCGCGGCCACCTGGTCCTCGGTTTCCGGCAGGGCGACCACCATCGGCTGCTGGCGGTAGGCGGTGAGGCCGTCGCACTCGTAGGGCACGGTGTCCTCGCCGCGCCAGAGCAGGGCATGGGCCGGCAGCGCGTGGCGCAGCGCGGCCACCACCTGGGCCTGACGTGCCGCGGGCACCGGGCGGGCGCCGGCGGCGGGGGCGGCGGGCGCAGGCGCTGCGAGGATCGGATCCATCGGGCCACTGTAGCGCCCGGTCGCCCGTCGACCCCTGGGGGAAACGGTCAGGCGGTTTTGACCTGGCGCCGTGGAATCCGCCCGTCAGCTTGCCTGCCGGAACACCGTCAGCACGCCGGTGTAGCCGTACAGGTGCCGACGCCCGATCTCGCCGCCGGCGAAGAAGCCGACCAGCGGCACCTCGCCCAGCGCGCGCTTGACGATCTGCAATTCCGCCGACGGTCCGCCGAAATGCGGCCCGCCGCGGCCCGCGCAGCTGACGTAGACCGCGCCGGCGATGGGCGACCGATCGGCGGCCGCGGCGGCGGCCGCGCTGCCGCCCGGCAACGGCAGCTCCAGCACCGGCGCTTCCAGCTCCTCGCGGATCTCGGCGCAGATGCGCACCAGGTCGCGCCGGGCGGCCTCCGCGTCGCGGCGGCAGAAGGCCAGCTGGTCGCCGGGCCGCACCGGCTCGGCCACCGCGAAGGCTTGCCGCGCAGGGTCGAGGCCGATGAGGTGGCGCACGCGGGTGTCGCGGCCGAACTGGCCGGCGCGTTCCAGCACGTCGTCGCGGGCGTCGGTCAGGCCCACCAGCGTGCTGCGCAGCCGCGGCACGGCCTGCGTCGGCCGGTCCAGCCGCACGCCCAGGTCGGCCAGCAGCAACGGCAGCGCGGGCTGGCCGTCCAGCGCCAGCACCACGTTGTGCTCGGCCGCGGTGACGCGGCGCACCGGCCCCACCGGCTGGCTGCCCTGGGTGACGCGCGACACCAGCCCCACCGAGCGGTCGAAGCCCACGCCCGACAGCCCGCCGTCGAACAGCCCGTCGGCGAACTGCAGCGCCCGGCCACCGCGGCTGGAGGCCAGGCCGCCGAAGAGGTAGCCCGAGCCGGTGCGGTCGGCCAGTTCGCCGATCAGCTCGCCCAGGTCGGGCATGGCGGGGTCGGCGTGCACCAGCGCGGTCCAGGTCGAATCGGCCGGCAGCGGACGCGGGCCGGAAAAGATGCGGAACTGCTCGCGCGGCAGGTCGGCCAGCAGCAGGGCCAGGGCCGGCTCGTCGATGTACTCCGCGCCGGTCGCCGCCACGCCGGCGGCCGCCGCACCGGCCCAGGCCACGCCGGGCCAGTGCGCCCGCAGCGCCTGCAGCAGCGCGGGCGCGTCGGCCGCGTAGTGGTCGCTGAAGTACACCAGCCCCAGGGTGGGCGACGGACTGCCGGGGCGGCGCTGGCCGTCCACCTGGGCGGCGGCCAGCTGCAGCGCCAGCCGCCAGTCGGGGTGGGCGGCGTGGCCGAGCAGGAAGGCGGTCATGCGAGCCGGGGGTGCAAGGCCGGTGCCCGACGTGTCGTCTGCCGCGTCGCGGGCCGCGGCGTCACCGCTCGTCCTGTCCGCGCTTGCGCGCCGCCTTGCGCGCCGCGGCCCGGCCTGCCGGCGCCTTGGCGGCGGCGGTGGCGGGCGTGTCGTCGCCGCCGCCCGACGGGTCGGTCCGGGTCGAGGCCTCGTTGGCCGCCGTGGCGGGGGCTGCGGGCTGCTGGCCGGCGAAAGCCGCCCCGTCCCGCAGGGCCTGCGTCGCCAGGCTGGTGAACTGCTCGGTGAGCGAGCCCCACCAGCGCATCGGGTCGACGGCGGGCGGGGCGTCGCCCCCGCTGGCGGCATCGGCACCGCCGGCCGCCGCGGGTGCATCGGCGGCGGCCGCTGGCGCGGTCGGCGTGGTGGACGTGGTGGGCGGTGTGGCGGTGGGCCGCGCCATCAGCGACTCCCGCAGGTCGTCCATGCGGACGTTCATCGTGCGCAGGGTGGTGAGCGTCATCTTCTGCACCTCCAGCGCCTGGATGGTGGTGGTCAGCATGCGGGCGTTCTGCTCCAGCCAGAACTGCACCGTGCGCAGCTCGCTGATGCGCTTGTCGAGCTCGGCCGGGTCGAGGGTGGGGGTGACCCACTGGCCGACGCCGGGCAGCGCGGCGCCGGCGTTCTTCATCAGGCTTTGCATGAAGTCGAGGCCCGGACCGAAGCCGGCGGTGAAGGGGCTGAAGGGGGAGTCGGCCATGTCGCAGGGCAGGTGGGTGTCGGCCGCCGATGCTAGCCCCGCGGGACGGCGGCCGCGAGGGCGCGAGCCCCAGGGCCGCGTCAGCGCCGGCGCAGGTCGATGCGCAGCCGACCCTCCGACTGCTCCCAGCGCAGGCGGCCGAGCACGTCCATGCCGAGGATCGCCACGGCGCCTCGCTCCCCCAGGCCGTCGAGCGCGATCAGCCGCAGCCGCTGCACCGCCAGGCCGCCGTCCAGGTCCAGGTCGGCCAGCACCACCCGGCCCTGCACCGGACCGCCGGCCGTCTGCAGCGTGACGGTGCCTTGCTCCGGCAGGCCGAGGCTGCGGGCCAGGGTGGTGGAGACGGCCGACTGCGTCGCGCCGGTGTCGACCAGGAAGTCGACCGCCCGGCCCTGCAGCCGGCCGGGCCAGTGGTAGTGGCCGTCGGCGCCCCGGCGCAGCACCACCGACTCGCCCTGCAGTTCGAAACGGGTGGCCGCCTGCCGATGTTCCCAGGTCTTGAAGCCGAGGAAGACGGCGGTGGTGACGAGCAGCCAGACGGTGAGCAGCTTCAGGCCGTGCCGCATCAGGCCTCGCGGGTGGCGTTGCCGTCGTCGGCCGCTTCGGGCACGCCTTCGTCGGTGGCGGCCGGTGCCCGCAGCCTCGTCGTGATGGCGCCGAACAGGTCCGCGCCATGGTCGCCGTGCGCCGCCAGCCGCAACCGGTCGTGGACCGTGAGGCCTGCCGCGTCGCCAGCCGGCACGCCGGTGGCGACGATGCTGCCCGGCGCCAGGGGATGCCGCCGCGCCAGGGCGGCCAGCAGCGGCCCGAGCGGCAGCGCGGTGCCGAGGTCCGGCGGGTCGAGGCGGCCGCGATCGACCTGGACGTCCACGGCCCGGTGCAGCCGCCCCCCGCGCCAGGCGGCGCCCGCTTCGTCGGGCGTGACCGCCACCGGCGCGAAGGCGGTCGCCGGGCGACGGTCCCACGCGCCGACACCGTCGCCGTCCAACCGCCAGGCGCCGGCCAGGAGCAGCAGGCGCACACCGTCCAGCGCCTGGTCGGCGCCGGCGCCCGCCGGCACGTCACCGGTGACGGCCGCCAGCAGGACGGCGACGCCCAGCCGCTCCTGCGGCCCGGCGGCCGGCGCTGGCGCGTGCGGCCCGAGCAGCGCGTCGGCGCGGACCAGCGCCGGGTCGGCCGGCCCGTCGGCCCACCCTTCGGCGAACAACGCAGCGCGCGGCAGCGGCGCCAGGCACTGGGCGGGGTCGAAGGCGAAGGCATGCCGCGCCCGGCCGGCGTTGAGCGCCTCGTACAGCGACTCCAGCTGGGGTGAGAGGAAGTTCCAGTCGTCGAGCACCGCCTGCAGCCGGCCGGCGATGCCGTTGGCGATGCAGGCGCTGCTCAGGTCGCGCGAGACGACGACCAGCTGGCCGTCGCGGGAGCCGTCGTTCAGGCTGGCGAGTTTCATGGTCCGGGGGTCCGGTGCGGGAGGGGGAGGTCGTCGCCGACGATTGTGCGGTGCACCGGTGGCCGGCCTTCGGCGTTGGAGGACCTCCGCCCGTCGTTCCCCCTTTGTCGTTCTCCCTTCTTTGTCGTTCTCCCTTTTGTCCCTGCGCCGCCTGCCCCGTCCTGTCCTGTTGGCCCTGCTGGCGGCCGCCGTGCTGCTGCTGCACCTGCTGCTGCTGGGCGGCTGGCCGCGCTTCGAGGCGGCGCCGCCCGCCGCGTGGCCCTCGGCGTCGCCCGGCGCCGCCGGCCGTGCGCCATCGGTGCGGCTGTCCGCGCGGACGGCCGACGAGGTCCGTCCGGCCCCTCCCGACCCGACCCCTGCGGCCGCGCCCGTCGACATGCCGGCGGCCGCGCCTCGCCGGGCCGCCGCCGTGGCGCGATCGGCACCCCGGCCTGTGACGGCCCCGGTGATCGCGGCGCCCGCGGTGGCCGACGAGCCGCCGGTGGCCCCGCCCCCCTCCCTGGCACTCGTCGCGGCGACGGCGGTGGCGTCTTCGCCGGCGGCGCCGACCGTGGCCGAGCCCGCCGCCCCGGCGCCGTCGCCGCCCGTGTACGACACCCGGCCGCCGGGGCCCCGGCGCTGGTCGGTGCAGCTGCGGCGTGGCGGGCTGGCCGGCGAGGGCGAACTCGTCTGGGCGCCTGACCAGGGCGGCTACGCGCTGAGCCTGGAGGGTCGCGTCGGTCCGCTGCCGGTGCTGGACTGGCGCAGCAGCGGCCGCCTGGGTCCGCACGGCCTGGCGCCCGAGCGTTTCGTCGACAAGCGGCGCGGCCGGGGCGCCCAGGCGGCCAACTTCGATGCGCCGCAGGCCCGCATCACCTACTCCGGCCAGCACCCGCCGCAGCCGCTGCCGGCCGGGGCGCAGGACCGGCTGAGCGTGCTGCTGCAGCTGGCCGCGATCGTCGCCGCCGACCCGGCGCTGAACCGGCCCGGCGCGCAGATCGACCTCTGGGTCAGTGGCGCACGCGGCGACGCCGACCTCTGGCGCTTCGTCGTCGAGGGGCCGGACCGCGTGCCGCAGGCCGGCGGCCCGGTGCCCGCGCTGCGCCTGCACCGCGAGCCGCGCCATGGCCAGGACCTGCGGGTGCAGTTGTGGCTGGCGGCGTCGGGCGAGCACCTGCCGCTGCGCATGGCGCTGACGCCGGTGGCCGGTGGCGACGCGCTGGACCTGCTGCTGCAGCCGCAGTGACCTGCTGCTCGACGTGTCGGGGCCGCCCGACACGCCGACCCATCGCCGCGTCCTTGGCTTGAATCCTGCAGCGATCGCCTCACCTGTCCACCCAACGCCGGCGCTGCGCCGGCCCGTCCAACGAGGTGACGACCATGCAGATGCTCTACAACTCCGACAACTTCGTGGTCGTGCAGATGGACGTGCCCGAGCACCTGGCCGCCCGCGGCGAGGGGCCGCTGCTGGGGGGCGGTTACGAGATCGTCGACAAGTTCGCCAAGAAGGAGATCTTCCTGCAGGGCGACATGGCCCAGCACTTCAAGGACGGCGTCGAAGCCCTGATTCGCGACGAACCGTCGGAAGAGGAACTGGACGACTTCATCGGCCGCTTCACGACGCTGGCCCAGCAGCCCGTCATCCTGCATTGACGGACGCCTGCGCGCGCCCCGCCACGTCGGCCTGACGGCAACTTCGGCCTCCCGTTCCCGGGCCGGCGTCGGCCGGCACCTACAGCGGCGCGAGCGGTCCTGACGCCATCGGCGCCGGCCACCGGCGGACAAGGGCTTGTCCCCGGCGGCCCGGCTGGGCCAAGATGGTCCGCCCTGCATCGCCGCGCGCACAGCCCATGCCCCGCTCCACCGCCTCGACGGCCGTCGTGCTGTCGCCCGGCCTGGCCCAGGCCCCGGTGCTCGACCGCATGGCCTCTCACTTCGTGCTGGCGCTGACCGTGCAGCATGCGGCGCGGCTCGGTCCGCGGCGCGACTGGAACAGCCTGCTGTCGCTGGTCGGCCGGCACCTGGCCTGGCCGCCGGCCGTGCTGGCGCGGCTGCGGGCCTTCCTGCTGCGCCGCTGCCGCGCGCAGTCGCCCTGGCGCGGGCAGGAGGCGCTGGACGACGTGGCCTGGCTGGCGCGCCACGGCGTCTGGCGCGGTCCCTATGAAGAGGGCACGCTCTTCTTCTACCTCGACGAATACGCCAAGGACGCGCCGAAGGACCTGATGGCCGTGCTGCAGGCCACCGCCGACTGGCTGCGCAAGAGCCTGCAGCGCGAGTCGACCCGGGTGCAGCAGAACATCGACCTGCTCGGTGGCCTGCTGCAGCTCAACCCGGCCGAACGCGCGCTGCTGCTCTACGGCACGCTGGCCCGCTACCAGCGCGACCTGCGCGGCCTGCTGGTCGAGTTCAAGGTGGCGAACGCGCAGGAGGCCTACGCGGTGCTGGCGCAGGTGGCCGGCGTCGACGAGCGCGAGGTGGCCGAGGCGCTGCGCGCCGGCTCCCGGCTGGAGCGGGTGGGCATGGTCGAGAACCTGATCTCCGAACACAACATCACCGACCTGGCCGACCTGATGAAGGTCAGCGACCAGCTGCCGCCGGTGCTGATGCGCGAGTACGCCGAGGCGTCCGAGCTGATGGCGGTCTTCACCAAGCCCTCGGCGCCGAGCGCGCTGACGGCCACCGACTTCGCCTTCATCGCCGACGACGTGGCGGTGCTCACCGCGCTGCTGAAGCACGCGGTGCAGCGGCGCGAGACCGGCGTCAACGTGCTGCTGTACGGCCCGCCGGGCACCGGCAAGACGGAACTGGCCAAGGTGGCCGCACAGGCGGCCGGGCTCCAGCTCTACGAGGTCGAGTACGCCGACCGCGACGGCCACCCGCTGTCCGGCCGCGACCGCTACCGCTCGCTGCAGCTGAGCCAGGTCTTCCTCAAGGGCAGCGCCGACGTGGCGCTGCTGTTCGACGAGGTCGAGGACGTCTTCCCCAGCATGGGCGGCGAGGCCGCGGCCTGGCTGGCGCGCCTGGAGTCGGCCGATGGCCCGGTGGGCAGCGCTCACAGCGTCTCCGGCAAGGCCTGGGTCAACCAGATGCTGGAGACCAACGCGGTGCCGGTGGTCTGGATCACCAACCGCATCGAGCAGATCGACCCCGCCTTCCGCCGCCGCTTCCAGTACCACCTGGCGTTGAACTCGCCGCCGCCTGGGGCACGCGAGGCGCTGGTGGCGCGGGCGCTGGAAGGCGTGGCCATCGACACCGCCTTCGCCGCCGGCCTGGCCGAGCGCCGGGGCCTCACGCCGGCGCAGATCCGCACCGCGGTGCGCTTCGCCCGACTGGCCGCCGGCGACGGGCAGCCGCTGGAGCCGCTGATCGAGCGCCAGTTGCACCATGCCGACCAGGCGCTGGGCCGCGGCGCCCGCGAGCGTGGCCCGCGGGCCTGCGTGACCACCTACGACCTGTCGCTGCTGAACCTGGAGACCCGTTTCGCCGTGCCGGCGGTGATCGAGGCGCTGCGCCGGCGCGGCCACGGCACGCTGTGCTTCCACGGCCCGCCCGGGACCGGCAAGACCGCGCTGGCCGAGCACATCGCCCAGGCGCTGCAGCGGCCGCTGCTGGTGCGGCAGGCCAGCGACCTGATGAGCAAGTTCGTCGGCGAGACCGAGGCCAACCTGGCGCGGCTGTTCGAGGAGGCCGAGCGCGAGCAGGCGGTGCTGCTGCTCGACGAGGCCGACAGCTTCCTGCGCAGCCGCCGCCGCGCCGAGCGCAGCTACGAGGTCACCGAAGTCAACGAGATGCTGCAGGGCATGGAGCGCTTCGCCGGCATCTTCGTCTGCACCACCAACCTGTTCGAGGAACTGGACGAGGCGGCGCTGCGGCGCTTCACCTTCAAGGTCCGCTTCGCGCCGCTGACCGGTATCCAGCGCGAACGCATGTTCGTGGCCGAGGCGCTGGCCGGCGAGGCCACGGCCCTGGACGACGAACAGCGCCGCCGCCTCGCCGCGCTCGACCAGCTGACCCCCGGGGACTTCGCCGCCGTGCGCCAGCAGGTGGAGATCCTCGGCGTGCCCTTCGAGCCCGACGAGTTCCTGTCGCAGCTCGAAGGCGAGCACCGGGTCAAGCCGCAGGTGCGCGAGCGGCGCAGCATCGGCTTCCGGGCCGGCGGCTAGGCAGCGTCCAGCCGCGCAAAACGCGGCACCCGCCGCCCCGCCACCTCGACCTGCTCCACGAACATGGCATGGGGCCGCACCCACAGCCCGCGCGCGCCGTACAGCGCGCGGTACAGCACCAGCGGCTCCCGCGTCTCGCTGTGGCGCACGAGGCCGAGGACCTCGTAGTCCCCGCCCTTGTGGTGGCGATAACGGCCTGACGGCAGCGACGGCAGGGCGGGCAGGTCCGCATCGCGCACGTCCTGCGACGTCGCCGGCGTGGGCGACGGGCGACCCTCGTCGTGCTCGGGCAGGCCGTCGCACAGGTGCAACCACGGCAACCGGCGCGAGGCCCAGGTGTGGTCCTCGGGCGGCAGGCGTCCGGGCTCGTCCAGGCTGCCGGTGGTGACGTCGATCTCGTCGGGCGCGAGGTCGCTGGCGAAGGTGAGCTGCGTGCCGCAACGCGCGCAGAAGCCGCGTTCGCCATGCACGCTGGACCGGTGTCGCGCCGGCTCGCCCTGCCGCAGGCGAAGGTCGCGCCGTGCCACGCTGAACCACGCCACGGCAGGGGCGCCGCTGCTGCGCCGGCACAGCGCGCAATGGCACAGCGTCGAATCGAAGGGCGTGCCGTGCGCTTCGTACCGCACCGCGCCGCAAAGACAGCCGCCGGTCAGCACCGAACGCCCCCGTGGCTCGGGGCGGCGGCCAGGGCCTTGGTCATGGCAGTTCTCCAGCTCGGTTCATCGCTCATTCGCGTTGGCCGCTAGGCGGCCAGCGCGCGCCGCAGCAGGTCCTGCAGCGGCGGCGGCAGCCGGAAGGCGCGCAGCAGGTCCTCGAGGCCGTAGGCCGGCCAGTCTCGCTTCAGCGCGTCGGCCACCGATTGCGCCTCGGCCTGGCGGCCGGCTAGCCGCAGGCAGCCCAGCGCGATGGCCTGGATGTGCGCATGCGCGTTCGGCCGCGCGGCGGCCTGCAGCGCCCAGTTCGCCGCTTCCTCGGCGCGGTCCAGGCGCAGCAGCGCCAGCGCACGCGACGCCAGCATGCCGAACAGCAGCGGGTCGAACGGGCTGAGGGCACGGGCCAGGTCGACGGCGCCGATCGCCGCCTGCGGGTCGCCCGACTGCGACTGCACGAAGCCGAGCGTGTAGTGGCCGAGCGCGAAGTTGGGGCTGAGGTGCACCGCCGCCTGCAGTTCGGTGAGCCCGTCGCCGGGCCGGCCCTGCAGCCACATCGCGCGGCCCAGCGCCCAGTGCGCCGCCGGGTCGTGCTCGTCGACCATCAGCCCCTGCGAGGCGATGCGGTAGGCCTGCTCGGCGGCCCCCCGGTGTTCGGCCCAGCCGAGGAAGGCGTCCTGGAAGTGGGTGAAGGACAGCCCCGCATAGGGGCGGCCGAACGTCGGGTCCAGGCGCAGGGCGGTCTCGAAGAAGTGCCGCGCCTGTTCGTTGTCCTCGCGGTTGAAGCGCAGCATGTGCCACAGCCCGCGGTGGTGCGCCTCCCAGGCGTCCAGCGAGCCGGGGGGCTTGAGCACCGCACGGTTGCGCTCGGCCATCTCCACCTGCTGCGACAACGCGCTGACGATGCGGTTGCCCACCTCGTCGAGCAGCGCCAGCGTGTCGTCGCGTTGGCCCTGGAACTCGTCGGCCCAGAGCACGCGGGCGCTGCGGGCGTCGGTCAACTGCACCATCACACGCAGCCGTCCGTCCGCGTCGCGGCGCAGGCTGCCGCTGGCGAGGTAGTCCACGTCCAGGCGGCGGCCGGCGTCGTGCGGGTCGACGCGCCGTTCGTCGAGCGCGAACACGCTGCCCTGCGCGATGACGAACAGGCTGCGCAGCTTGGCCAGCCGCGAGATCACGTCGTGCGCCAGCCCGTCGCCCATGCCACCCCGCAGGCCGGCACCGGGGCTGAGGTCGGTGAAGGGCATGACCGCCAGCGAGGCACGGCGTGCGGCCGCGGGCGCCGTCGCCACGGCCGGGTCGGTGATGGGCTCGTTCAGGGCGGGCCGCGTGGCGCCGGCGGCGATGGCCGCCGCCGGCCGGCCCTGCCGTGCCGCGCGCCAGGCGTGGCCGATCGGCGCCCAGTCCAGGCCTTCGGCCTCGTAGCGGCGGGCGGTGGCGGCCAGGTGCGCCTCGCCCTCGTGCAGCCGGCCGCCCACGGCCAGCGCCTGCAGCAGCCCCTGGTGGGCGCGCTTGTCGAAGGGCGCGATGGTGGTCCAGCGCTCCAGCGCCGGCAGGGCGCGCGGGTCGTCGGCCGGCAGCGCCTGCACCCAGTGCTCCAGCACCGCCGCCTCCGCCGCCCGGAAGCGCCGCCGCTGCGCCAGCTGCCAGCCGGTGAACGCCGGGCTGCGCGGCAGGTCCAGGCCTTCGAGGAACTCGCCGCCGGCCAGCAGCCCGGCCAGCGCTTCCAGGCCGTCGGCGCTGGTGGTGGCGATGCCCTGCTGCACCGCCCGCTGCACCTGCACGGCGTCCACGGCGCCCTCGGCGAGGTCGACGGCCACGCTGTCGCCGGTGGTGACGACACAAGGCCGTGAGGGCGCGTCGAGCAGGCCGCGCAGCTTGCTCAGGGTCCAGCGCAGTTCGCCGCGCGGATCGCTGGGCAGGTCCCACAGCAGTTCGCAGAGGCGGCTGCGGCTGACGCCATGGCCCGCCAGGGCCAGGTAGGCGAGCAGCGCGCGCACCTTGCGCGAGGGCGGCAAGGCCACCGCCTGCCCGTCGCGGCGCAGCGCCGGCGGGCCGAACAGGCGCAGCGTCAGCGCGGGCTCGCCGACCACGGTGCCCACGGCAGTTCCCACGCCGCGCCCCACGGCCGCACCCACTCCCGCCGCGCAGAGTGACCGTCGGTGCCGGCCAGCGACCCCGCGGCCCACCGTTCGACCCACCCCCACCCTGGAGCGCTGCCCACCATGACTTCATTGTCCGCCACCCTCCCGTCGCCGGCCAGCGCCGGCACCCCCGACTTCGCCGGCGTCAAGGCCCGCCAGAAGGCGGCCTGGTCCTCCGGCGACTACGCCGTCGTCGGCACCACGCTGCAGATCGTCGGCGAGTCGCTGTGCGAGGCCATCGACCTGCGCGCCGGCGAGCGCGTGCTCGACGTGGCCGCCGGCAACGGCAACGCCACGCTGGCGGCCGCCCGCCGCTGGTGCGAGGTCTGCTCCACCGACTACGTGCCGGCGCTGCTCGAACGCGGCCGCGAGCGCGCCGCGGCCGAGCGCCTGCACGCCATCGACTTCCGCGAGGCCGATGCGGAGGCGCTGCCCTTCGCCGACGGCACCTTCGACGTGGTGCTGTCGACCTTCGGCTGCATGTTCGCGCCCAACCCGCGCCGCGTCGCCGCCGAGCTGCTGCGCGTGGTGCGCCCGGGCGGTCGCATCGGGCTGGCCAACTGGACGCCCGAGGGCTTCATCGGCCAGATGTTCAGGACCATCGGCCGCCACGTCGCGCCGCCCGCCGGCGTCGAGTCCCCGGCGCTGTGGGGCCAGCGCGGCCGCATCGCCGAGCTGTTCGAGGCGCAGGCCGCGCGGATCGTCGCCGAGACGCGGGTCTTCACCTTCCGCTACCGCTCGCCGGAGCACTTTCTCGAGGTCTTCCGCGGCTATTACGGCCCGGTGCTGAAGGCCTTCGCGGCGCTCGATGCGGCCGGTGGCCAGCAGGCGCTGGCGGCCGACCTGCTGGCCCTCGTCGAGCGCTTCAACCGCGCCGACGACGGCACGGTGGTCGTGCCCAGCGACTACCTCGAGATCGTCGTCACCCGCGCCTGACGGCCGGGCACGCCAGGAGACCCTCATGTCCCGCTCCTTCGCATTCACCGCCGGCCGCATCGCGCTGGCCCTCTTCGGCCTGGCCGCCGGCACCACCCCTGGGCCGCCGATGCGGTCACCGACTGGCATGCCAAGGCCGGCGAGCTGATCGCCGAGGCACGGCTCGGCCCCCCACCGGCCTACCGCGTGCTGGCCCTCGTGCAGACCGCCGTGCACGAGGCGGTGACGGCGTTGCCGGCCCGGCCTGCCGACGACACCGCCGCCGCCGCCGCGGTGGCCGCGGCCAACCGCGCCGGCCTGACGCGCCTGCTGCCGCCGACGCAGGCGGCGGCCATCCACGCCGCCTACCAGGCCGCGCTGGCCAAGCTGCCCGACGGTCCGGCCAAGGCGGCGGGTGTGGCCGCCGGCGAACAGGCCGCCGCCCGCGTGCTGGCCTGGCGTGCCGACGACGGCGCGGCCACGCCCGAGCGCTACCGGCCGCATGCGGCGCCGGGGGCCTACGTGCCCACCGCCGGCGTGGCCGCCGCGCAGTGGCCGCAGCGCCAGCCCTGGCTGATGACCGGCGCCGCGCAGTTCCGCCCGGGCCCGCCGCCGGCGCTGACGAGCGCCCAGTGGGCACGCGACTTCAACGAGGTGAAAGCGCTCGGCGCCAGGGCCAGCCGCCAGCGCACGCCCGAGCAGACCGAGGCCGCGCGCTTCTGGGAGTACTCGCTGCCGCCGGTCTACCACGGCGTGCTGCGCGCGGTGGCGCAGGGGCCCGGCCGCAGCCTGGCGCAGAACGCCCGCTTCTTCGCCGCCGCCGGCCAGGCGATGGACGATGCGCTGATCGCGGTGTTCGACGCCAAGTACCACTTCGGCTTCTGGCGGCCGGTGACCGCCATCCGCAACGGCGACCAGGACGGCCATCCCGGCACCGAGGCCGAGGCCGGCTGGGTGCCGCTGATCGACAACCCGCTGCACCCCGAGTACCCCAGCGCCCACAGCGTGCTGGCCGGTGCCCTCAGCGCGCTGGTGCGGGCCGAGGTCGGTGCCGGCGAGATGCCCGAGCTGTCCACCACCAGCCCGAGCGCGCCCGGCGTGACGCGCCGCTGGCGCACGCCGGAGGCCTTTGCGCAGGAGGTGTCGGACGCTCGCATCTGGGAGGGCGTGCACTTCCGCCAGGCCACCGAGGTCGGGCTGGCCATGGGCCGGCAGGTCGGCGCGCTGGCCGCCGCCCGCGTCGCCCGTCCGCCGTCGCCCGAGCAGCTGGTGCGCGACGAACCGGCCGTGCCCGCGGCCCTGGCGCCGCGGGGCCCGCACCGGCTGGTCGAGCGGCTGGCCGCCCGCGGCGTGCAGGTCTACGAATGCCGCGCCGACGGCTGGGCCTTCGTCGGTCCGCAGGCCGAGCTGCTGGACGCGCGTGGCGCCCCCGACGGCCGGCACTACGAGGGACCGCATTGGGAAGCCGCCGACGGCAGCCGCATCGTCGGCACGGTGCAGGCGCGCAGCGAGGCGCCACGGGCCGACGCCATCCCCTGGCTGCTGCTGTCGGCGCGGTCGGTGGGCGGCGATGGCCGCTTCGCGGCGGTGACGCAGGTGCTGCGGGTCAACACCGAGGGCGGCAACGCGCCCCGCCGCGCCTGTGACGCCGGTTCGGCGGGCGCGACGGAGCGGGTGCCCTACACCGCGGACTACCTGCTCTACGCGTCGTAGCGCCCTAGGTCGCCGGGCAGCGTGGGGCCTCGCTGCCCGGCGGGCGCTGCAGCACACCGGCCACGTCCGCCGCCAGCCGCTGCCAGGCGCGCCGGTGCGCCTCGGCCAGTCCCTCGTAGCCGCCGGGCGCCGCCTCGCGGCTGCGGCGCAGGCACTGCAGCGCCGGCGTGCCCTCGGCGCCGCGCAGCGTCCACACCACCTCCTGCAGCGCGGGGCCGCCGAGCGTGGACTCGAAACGCAGCAACTCGACCACCAGCCGCGGCGCGGCGGCATCGCCGCCGGCCCGCACGCCCTGCAGCGCCAGGCCGGCGACCAGGGCGGCACGCAGCTCGTCGGGCAGCGGGGCGGTCCAGCGCTGCTGCTCCAGCTGGTGCAGCGTGCCCTGGCCGTCGCGCACCCGCCATTCGGCACCGTCCTGGCCGGGCGGCACGGCGACGCGCTCGACCTGCACCGACAGCGACGGCACCGGGCCGGCCGCGGCGCCGGCTGGCGCCGGCGGCCGCAGGCTGTGCAGCCGCACGGCCGGGGTGCCGGCGCAGCCGGCGAGGGCGACGAGCAGAGCGCCGAGCAGGGCGACGGTGCACGGGCGGAGCGGTCTCATCGGGCGTTCTCCTGGGCGGCCGGCGCCAGCACCGGGTCGGCCGGCGCACCGCGCAGCAGCGACTGCGGGTGGCGCTGCAGGTAGTCGGCGAGCTGGCGCAGCGCGCGGGCGCTGCGCTGGAACTCCTCCAGCGTGGCCTGCAGCCCGCCGCCGGCGGCGCCGGGGCCGACCTGGCGCTCGAGGCCCTGCAGCGTGCGGTCGGCCGAGCGCAGCGTGGCCTGCACGCCGCCGAGCGCGGCCTTGGCCTCGGGGCCCAGCTCGCGCATCACCCCGTCGGCGGTGTCCAGCGCCCGGCGCAGGCTGGCGAGGGCTTCGCGCGCCTCGGGCGTGAGCGACTTCAGCGTGCCGTCGGCGGTCTGCAGCGTGGACTGCAGGCTCTCGCCGATGAGGTCGAAGCGCACCGAGCCCAGCCGCCGCACGATCTGCATCAGCTGCGGCTGCAGCTCGCTGAAGGCGCCCGGCACGGTGGGCAGCTCGGGCACCGCGGCATTGGTGTCGAAGCGCACCGGCGTCGGCCGCTGCGGATAGTCCAGCGCGATGTAGGCCTGGCCGGTGAGCAGGTTGCCGGTGCGCAGCTCGGCGCGCAGGCCGTCGTCGACCAGCCGCTTCAGCGCCTGTCGTGCATCGGCCGGCGCCAGCAGCGGCAGGCCGACGCGCAACGGGAAGAGGTCGGCCTCGGCCTCGACGTGGAAGTGGCGGGTCTTCGGGTCCTGGCGCAGTCGCACCTGTTCGACCCGACCCACCTCCACCCCCAGGACCTCGACCGGTGCCCCCACCGCCAGGCCGCGGGCGTTCTGCCGGAAGACCATGCGCACCCGCTGCGCCGGGCCGTCCGGTGGCGCCACGGCGGTCTCGCGGTCGCGGAAGAGGCGGAAGCGGCTGCCTTCGGCGGCCGGCTCGCCCTTGGTGTCGCCGACGTTGGAGAAGGCCACCCCGCCGGCCAGCACCGAGGTCAGCGACTGGGTGTTCACCGTCAGCCCGTTGGCGTTGAGCGCGAGGTCAACGCCGCTGGCGTTCCAGAAGCGGCTGTGCTGCGTCACCAGCCGCTCGTGCGGCGACTCGACGAACAGCCGCACCGACAGCGTGTCGTTTTCCGCGTCCAGCTCCCAGCCCACCACCCGGCCGACGCGGGTGCGCCGGTAGTACACCGGCGAGCCGATGTCCAGCGAGCCGAGGTTGGTGGCGCTGAGCACGAAGCTGCGGCCGGGCTCGTTGCGCAGCACGAAGGGCGGGTTCTCCAGGCCGACGAACTCGCGCTGGGCCTGTTCCGACACGCCGGCATCGACGCCGATGTAGGCGCCGCTGACCAGCGTGCTGAGGCCGGTCAGCCCGGTGGCGCCGATGCGCGGTCGCACCACCCAGAAGCGGCTGTCCTCGACCGCCATGGCGGCGGCGCTGCGGTCCAGGCGCACGGTGGCGCGCACGGTCTGGCGGTCGGCCGACAGCTGCACCTTCGTCACCTGGCCCACCGGCACTTCCTTGTAGCGGACCTGGGTGCGGCCCGCCTCCAGGCCCTCGGCGGTGCGGAAGTCGATGACGATCTCCGGCCCCACCTGCAGCCGCGACTGCACCACGAGGCCGATGCCGACCGCCACCGCGATCAGCGGCACCAGCCAGACCATCGACAGCCGCAGCCGGCTGCGCGGCTGCACCGCGGGCAGCGGCGGCTGGCCCGGCGCGTCGGAAGGGGATGGGTCTTGGTCGTTCATGCCGTGTCGTTGGGGTGGCGAGCGGGCGGCCGGCGCCAGATGAGCTGCGGGTCGAAGGCCTCGGCGGCCAGCATGGTCAGCACCACCACCGCGCCGAAGGCCAGCAGGCCGGGCTGCGGGCTGATGCGCGCCAGCGCGCCGAACTGCAGCATGGCGGCCAGCAGCACGACGACGAAGACGTCGAGCATCGACCAGTGGCCCACCGCCTCGACCATGCGGTAGAGCCGGCTGCGCTGGCGCGGCGAGCCGGTCGAGCCGCGCTGCGCGCTCCAGGCCAGGTGGGCCAGCACCGCCATCTTCAGCAGCGGCACGGCGATGCTGGCGACGAAGACGATGATGGCCAGGTCGAAGGCGCCGGCGATCCACAGCTCGACGATGCCGCCGAGGATGGTGTGGCCGCCGCCGCCGGTGAGCGCCTGCTGGCTGTGCATCACCGGCAGCAGGTTGGCCGGCAGGTAGGCCACCGCCGCCGCCAGCAGCAGCGCCCAGGTGCGTTGCAGGCTGGCCTGCGGGTCGCGCACCAGCGGGCCGTCGCAGCGCGGGCAGCGTGCCGAACCGGCGACCCCGGCCATGCCCGCGGGCCACAGCGAGACCAGGCCGCAATGCCGGCAGCCCAGGGCCTTGCCGTGGGCCGGGCTTGGCGGCGCGGGTCGCGCACGGCGCGCCATGTCGCTGGCAGCGTCCCACAAACGGTGGACCCCGGCGCTGTCGAGGGCCGCCATCAGCAGCGCCAGCGCCCCGAAGGCGATCAGGCCCGGCTGCACCGTCAGCCGCGCCAGGTCGGCGATGCGCACCACCGACACCAGGGCGGCCAGCATCAGCACCTCGACCATGCTCCAGCGGCTGCTGAAGGCCAGCGCGCGCAGCAGCCGCGGGAAGGCGCGCAGGAAGGAGGCGGGTGCACGTCCGCTCACCAGCGGCAGCAGCACCGCCAGCCGCAGCAGCAGCACCGCCAGCGGAAACACGCTGCCGGCGGCCAGCGCCATCAACGCGGCCAGCCGCTCGCCACCGGCCCAGGTGGTGGCCACCGCCTGCGGAAAGCTGGCGTCGGTGACCATCCCGGCCAGGGCCAGCGTGCAGATCGGCTGCCACTGCGCGACGGCATACACCACCAGCGCCGCGATGTTCAGCGCCAGCACGCCCTGCAGCGACATGCGGTGGCCTCGGCCGACCAGGGCGCCGCAGCGTGCACAGCGCGCCTGCTGGCTGGCGTCCAGCGACGGCCGCCGCCACACCGCGCCGCAGTCGTGGCAGGCCACCCAGTCGGGGCAGGGCTGGCCGGCCCGTTCCGGGGTGGGCGGCCGATCGGGGTGCGCGGCGGCGGGGAGGGCGGCGTTCGGCAACGGTTGGGTGTGTTGAAAAGCTACCGGCGCGAAGCAACGGGTGTACCCGAGCATACGGCGCAGCCCCCCGATGAGCCGCCGTCGCTCTCTAGAATCCCCGGACCATGGACCGAGCCCCCGCCCCCACTGTCCGCTACACCCGCGCGCAGGCCCTGCCGGACCTGCTGCGCCGGCGCATCGTGATCATCGACGGCGCGATGGGCACGATGATCCAGCGCCACAAGCTCACGGAGGCCGACTACCGTGGCGAGCGCTTCGCGGACCATCCGCGCGACCTCAAGGGCAACAACGAGCTGCTGCAGTTCACCCGGCCCGACGTGCTGCGCGAGATCCACGCGGCCTACCTGGCCGCGGGGGCGGACATCATCGAGACCAACACCTTCGGCGCCACCTCGGTGGCGCAGGAGGACTATGGCCTGGCCGAGGTGGCGCGCGAGATGAACGTGGCCGCCGCCCGGCTGGCACGCGAGGCCTGCGACCGGTTCACCAGCGCGGACAAGCCCCGCTTCGTGGCCGGCGCGCTCGGCCCCACGCCGCGCACCGCCAGCATCAGCCCCGACGTCAACGACCCCGGCGCGCGCAACGTCGATTTCGACACCCTGCGCGCGGCCTACCACGAGCAGGCGAGCGGGCTGCTCGAAGGCGGCTGCGACGTCTTCCTCGTCGAGACCATCTTCGACACGCTGAACGCCAAGGCGGCCATCTTCGCGCTCGACGAGTTGATGGAAGAGACCGGCGAACGCCTGCCGGTGATCCTGTCCGGCACGGTGACCGATGCCTCCGGCCGCATCCTGTCGGGCCAGACGGTCAGCGCCTTCTGGCATTCGGTGCGACACGCCAAGCCGATCGCCGTCGGCCTGAACTGCGCGCTCGGCGCGGCGCTGATGCGGCCCTACCTGGAGGAGCTGGCCAAGGTGGCCGGCGACACCTGGATCAGCTGCTACCCCAACGCCGGCCTGCCCAACCCGATGAGCGAAACCGGCTTCGACGAGACGCCGGACGTGACCGGCGGCCTGATGGAGGACTTCGCGCGGCAGGGCCTGCTCAACATCGCCGGCGGCTGCTGCGGCACCACGCCCGAGCACATCGCCGAGATCGCGAAGCGCGTCAGCGCCTACCGCCCGCGCGGGCTGCACGACCCGCTCTTCGCATCGCTGGCCGAGGCGGCCTGACGCCCCGCGCCGGCGCCCTCGGCGTCACGGCGTGACGATGACCTGCACCACCTCCGTGGTGGTTGCACGCGGCGGCTTGAAGCGCACCAGCATCAGCCCGCCGGCCACCAGGTAGTCGCGCACCGCGGCGGCACGCTCGGTGGCCAGCGCCGGGTTGGGCCGGCCCGCGTCCGACGGTGCCAGCGTCTCCACCGACGCCGCCGCCCGCACCGCCGCGCTGGCGGCCAGCCGGTCCAGCACCGCCTGCAGCGGCCGCCGCACCACCACCGCGCCGCGGTCGAAGCAGTGGCCCAGCGGCACCTCGGTGCTCAATGCGCCGTGGGGCAGCAGCGTGAACACCACAGGCGTGCCACGGAACAGATCGGCCAGCCGGCGCTGCTCGGCGGCCAGCGAGGGCGGCGCGGCGGTGGATGCCCCTGGCGCTCCGCGGCCCGGACCCAGTGGCACGGACGAGCAGGCAGCCAGCACCGGCAGCAGCGGCAGCAGGCCGGTCAAGCGAAGGCGGTGTCGTGCGGCGGAAGGCGTCATGTCGCAGGGCGTGGCAATGGGCGTGCACGATGGTGGCGGATAAACTGGTTGCCTGCCCGAGGAGCGCTGCGACCGTCCGTGTGACGGCCAGGCTCGGGCGGGTTCGCCGGAGGGGAGGTTGCGCCGGTCGGACCGACGCAACGGCGCTCATCCCGGCCTGGATCCCAGGCCTGCGGATGGGCCGCAGGCCGGGGTCCGGCGCCGGCACCGACCCGTGCCATGACCACTGCCCCATCCCCTGCTTCCGCTTCCTCGGTGGCCGTGCCGCCGCTTCGCCTCGCCGGCCTGGAGCCGGTGTCCATCGGCGCCGGCACGCTGTTCGTCAACATCGGCGAGCGCACCAACGTCACCGGATCCAAAGCCTTCGCGCGGATGATCCTCAACGGCCAGTTCGAGGAGGCCCTGGCGGTGGCCCGCCAGCAGGTGGAGAACGGCGCGCAGGTCATCGACGTCAACATGGACGAGGCCATGCTGGACAGCAAGGCGGCCATGGTGCGCTTCCTCAACCTCATCGCCTCCGAGCCCGAGATCGCGCGCGTGCCGATCATGGTGGACAGCTCGAAGTGGGAGGTGATCGAGGCGGGACTCAAGTGCCTGCAGGGCAAGGGCATCGTCAACTCCATTTCGCTGAAGGAGGGCGAGGGCCCGTTCCGCCACCAGGCCAAGCTCATCAAGCGCTATGGCGCCGCGGCGGTGGTGATGGCCTTCGACGAAAAGGGCCAGGCCGACACCTACGAGCGCAAGGTCGAGATCTGCGAGCGCGCCTACCGCCTGCTGGTGGACGGCATCGGCTTCGCGCCCGAGGACATCATCTTCGACCCGAACATCTTCGCCATCGCCACCGGCATCGAGGAGCACGACAACTACGCGGTGGACTTCATCAACGCCACCCGCTGGATCAAGCAGAACCTGCCCGGCGCCAAGGTGTCGGGCGGGGTCAGCAACGTCAGCTTCAGCTTCCGCGGCAACGAGCCGGTGCGCGAGGCCATCCACACCGTGTTCCTCTACCACGCCATCCAGGCGGGCATGGACATGGGCATCGTCAACGCCGGCATGGTGGGCGTGTACGACGACCTCGACCCGGAGCTGCGGGAGCGGGTGGAGGACGTGGTGCTCAACCGCCGGCCCGATTCGGGCGAGCGCCTGATCGAGATCGCCGAGCGCGCCAAGGGCGCTGCCAAGGACGACAGCGTGCGACTGGCGTGGCGCGCGCTGCCGGTGGCCGAGCGGCTGTCCCATGCGCTGGTGCAGGGCATCACCGAGTTCATCGTGCAGGACACCGAGGAGGTCTGGCAACAGATCCGCGCCGACGGCGGCCGGCCGCTGCACGTCATCGAAGGCCCGCTGATGGCCGGCATGAACGTGGTCGGCGACCTGTTCGGCCAGGGCAAGATGTTCCTGCCGCAGGTGGTGAAGTCGGCGCGCGTGATGAAGCAGGCGGTGGCCCACCTGCTGCCCTACATCGAGGAGGAGAAGCGGCTGCTGGTGGCCGGCGGCGGCGACGCCAAGCCCAAGGGCAAGATCGTCATCGCCACCGTCAAGGGCGACGTGCACGACATCGGCAAGAACATCGTCACCGTCGTCCTCCAGTGCAACAACTTCGAGGTGGTGAACATGGGCGTGATGGTCCCCTGCCAGGAGATCCTCGCCAAAGCGAAGGTCGAGGGCGCGGACATCATCGGCCTGTCGGGCCTGATCACGCCCAGCCTGGAGGAGATGCAGTACGTCGCCAGCGAGATGCAGCGCGACGAGCACTTCCGCCTGAAGAAGATCCCGCTGCTGATCGGCGGCGCCACCACCAGCCGGGTGCACACCGCGGTGAAGATCGCGCCGCACTACGAAGGGCCGGTGGTCTACGTGCCGGATGCGTCGCGGTCGGTGGGCGTGTGCGCCGACCTGCTGAGCGAGGAGCGCGCCGCCCGCTTCATCGACGAGCTGAAGGCCGACTACGAGAAAGTGCGGCAGCTGCACGCCAACAAGAAGCAGACGCCGCTGGTCAGCCTGGCCGCCGCCCGCGCCAACAAGGCGGTGATGGACTGGTCGCACGACACGCCGCCGAAGCCGAAGTTCATCGGCCGCCGCGTCTTCCGCAACTACGACCTGGCGGAACTGGCGGCCTTCATCGACTGGGGTCCCTTCTTCCAGACCTGGGACCTGGCCGGGCCCTTCCCCGAGATCCTGCGCGACGACATCGTCGGCGACTCGGCGCAGCGGGTCTTCAGCGACGGCAAGCGCATGCTGCAGCGGCTGGTCGAGGGCCGCTGGCTGCAGGCCAACGGCGTGGTCGGCCTGTACCCGGCCAACACGGTGGACGACGACGTCATCGAGGTCTACGCCGACGACTCGCGCGAGGACGTGGTGCTGCGCTGGCAGCCCCTGCGGCTGCAGAGCGAGCGGCCGGTGATCGACGGCGTCAAGCGGCCGAACCGCTCGCTGGCCGACTTCATCGCGCCCAAGGGCGCGGCCGACGACTACATCGGGCTGTTCGCGGTGACCGCCGGCGTCGGCGTGGAGAAGAAGGAGCGCCAGTTCCTGGCCGACCACGACGACTACGCCGCCATCATGTTCAAGGCGCTGGCCGACCGGCTGGCCGAGGCCTTCGCAGAGCGCCTGCACCAGCGGGTGCGCACCGAGCTGTGGGGTTACGCCGCCGACGAGGCCTTGAGCGCCGAGGAGCTGATCGCCGAGAAGTACCGCGGCATCCGCCCCGCGCCGGGGTACCCGGCCTGCCCCGACCACAGCGTCAAGCGCGGCATGTTCGAGCTGCTGCAGGCCGAGGACATCGGCATGACGCTGACCGAGAGCCTGGCCATGATGCCGGCGGCCAGCGTTTCGGGCTTCTACCTCGCCCATCCGAAGGCGATGTACTTCAATGTCGGCCGCATCGGCGAGGACCAGCTCGCCGACTTCGCCGAGCGCCAGCGCCTGGCGCTGGACGACGCGCGGCGGCTGCTGGCGCCGCAGCTCTGACCTCCGGGCCGTGGGCCGGGCGCCGTTCGTCCGAGCGAGCGTTCAGCCGTGCGGCACTGATTTGCGTGCTTCCGTAAGCACTGTGTCGGCCGCGACTTAGTTGGCGGCCTTCGTGGCCGGGTCCTCCGAACAATCGCGCCGCGGCGTCCACCAGGGCGTCGCGATGCGAACACGGAGGGACCCGCCATGCCATCGACCGCCCCGAGCCCCCACGCCGCCCGCGGACGCCACCGCGGGTGGGCCGTCGTGCTGGTCGTTGCCCTGCTCACCGCCTGTGGCGGTGGCGGCGGTGGCGGCGACGATGCCGGCGGGGCGGACGGCACCGCGTCGGCGCTGTCGGTGCCCGGCTCGCGGCAGGAGGCGGTGCGCTTCCTCAACCAGGCGACCTTCGGCGCCACCGAGGCCGACCTCGACCGCGTGATGGCCGTCGGCTACGGCCGCTGGATCGACGAGCAGATGGCGCTGCCGCAGACGCTGCACCGCGGTTACTGGGACGCCGAGCACCTGGCCCTGAAGGCGGCCAACAGCGGCGCCGGCACGCGGGAGGTGCTCGACACCTTCTACCGCCAGGCGGTGCAGGGGGCCGGACCAGCTGCGACAGCGCGTGGCCTTTGCGCTGTCGCAGATCTTCGTGGTCTCGATGGTCGACGGCGGCGTCTCAGAGAACCCGCGCGGCGTGGCCGGCTACCTCGACATGCTGGGCGCCAACGCGTTCGGCCGCTACCGCGACCTGCTGGAGCAAGTGGCCCGCGCGCCGGTGATGGGCGTGTACCTGTCGCACATGAAGAACCAGAAGGAGAACGTGGCCACCGGCCGAATCCCGGACCAGAACTTCGCCCGCGAGGTGATGCAGTTGTTCAGCATCGGCCTGGTCGAGCTCAACCTCGACGGCAGCGCCCGTGGCGGAGCCACCTACAGCGGCGACGACGTGGCGGGCCTGTCGCGGGTGTTCACCGGCTGGAGCTGGGACGGGCCCGACACCGCCGACAGCCGCTTCTGGGGCTGGGACGGCGCCACGCGCGACCCCGACCGGGAGTGGAAGCCGATGCAGGGCTACAGCCAGTTCCACTCCATCTCGGAAAAGCGCTTCCTCGGCCAGGTGGTGCCCGCGCAGGGCCGGGCCGATCCGAACGCCAGCCTGACGCTGGCGCTGGACACCTTGGCCAACCATCCGAACGTCGGGCCGTTCATCGGCCGCCAGCTGATCCAGCGGCTGGTCACCAGCCACCCCAGCCCGGCCTACGTGGCCCGCGTCGCCGCCGCCTTCAACAACAACGGCAGCGGCGTGCGCGGCGACCTGAAGGCCGTGGTGCGCGCCGTGCTGCTGGACCCCGAGGCGCGTAGCACCGACGCCAACGCCGGCAAGCTGCGCGAGCCGGTGCTGCGGCTGACCGCGCTGCTGCGCGGCATGGGCGCGACGTCGGACAGCGGCAAGTGGCTGATCGGCACCACCGACGACGCCGGCACCCAGCTCGGCCAGACGCCGATGCGCAGCCCGTCGGTCTTCAACTTCTACCGGCCGGGCTACGTGCCGCCGGGCACGCTGTCCGGCGCGCTGGGCATGACGGTGCCCGAACTGCAGATCGCGCACGAGACCTCGGTGGCCGGTTATGCCAACTACCTGCGCGGCGGCATCCAGGGCGGCTTCGGCCAGCGCGGCACCAACCACCAGGCGCCGCGCAACGACGTGCAGATCCCGCTCGACGCCGAACTGGCGCTGGCCGACCAGCCGCAGGCGCTGGTCGACCGCGTCACCGCGCGCCTGCTGCCGGGCGGCGCCAACGACGCGCTGAAGGCCGAGATCCGCACGGCCGTCGAATCGGTGGCGCTGCCCGCGCTGCGCGCCGACGGCGGCAACCAGAACCAGGTCAACACCGCGAAGCGCAACCGCGCGCTGCTGGCGGTGTACCTGACGGCGGTGTCGCCGGAATTCCTGATCCAGTGAGGGGCGCCATGAGCTTCATCTCGAAATCCGCTTCCCGCCGCGAATTCCTGCGCCGCGCCGGCGCCCTGTCGACCCTGGGCATGGCGGCGACACCGCTGGCATTGAACCTGGCGGCGCTGGGCACGGCCAGCGCCCAGTCCGCCGGCAGCGACTACAAGGCCCTGGTGTGTCTGTTCCTCTACGGCGGCAACGACACCTACAACACCGTGCTGGCCACCGATGCGCCGTCCTGGGCCAACTACACGCAGGTGCGCAACCAGGCCCCGGACTCCATCGCGCTGCTGGCCCCCGGCACGCCGGAGAACACCGGTGCGGGCGCCGGATCGCCGGCACGGCTGGGCGGGGTGCTGGCGCTGAACCCGATCACGCCGCAGGGCCGGGGCATCGCGCTGCACCCGATGCTCACCGGCCCACGCGACCTCTTCGCCGCGGGCCGGCTGGCCATCGTCTCCAACGTCGGGCCGCTGCTGCGGCCGCTGACCAAGGCCGACTACCGCAACAGCGCGGTGCCCAAGCCGGCCAGCCTGTTCTCGCACAACGACCAGCAATCGACCTGGCAGACGCTGGCCGCCGAGGGCGCCACCGCCGGCTGGGGCGGGCGCATGGGCGACCTGCTGGCCGCCGGCAACGGCAACGCCCTCTTCACCAGCATCTCGGCCAGCGGCAACGCGGTGTGGCTGTCGGGGCAGAACGTGCTGCAGTACCAGGTGTCGACCAACGGCGCGATCCGCATCGGCGGCAACGGGGCGACGACGCTGTTCGGCTCCGGCCCGGCGCTGGAGTCGATGCGGCGCGTCATGCGCAACGCGCGCAGCGACTCGGTGCTGCTGCGCGACCACGCCACCGTGGTCGGCCGCTCGATCGACGCCGAGCAGGCCTTCGGTGCCGCGCTGCCGGCGGCCAACACCGCGCCCTACGGGCCGCTGGTGGCGCCGCTGAACAACAACGGCCTGGCACAGCAGCTTCAGGTGGTGGCACGCACCATCGCCGGCCGCACCGCGCTCGGCACGCGGCGCCAGGTGTTCTTCGTCAGCATGGGCGGCTTCGACACGCACGACAACCAGAACCGGCAGCACGCCGACCTGATGGCACGGCTGTCGCAGGCCCTGGTCTACTTCGACAACACGCTGGGCGCGATGGGCCTGCGCGACAGCGTCACCACCTTCACCGCCAGCGACTTCGGCCGCACCTTCACCAGCAACGGCGACGGCACCGACCACGGCTGGGGCGCCCACCACTTCGTCATGGGCGGCGCGGTGCGCGGCCGCGAGGTGTACGGCAACTTCCCGGCCTACGGCCTGCCCGACAGTCGCGGCGACTTCACCAGCCCGAACCAGATCGGCAACGGCTCGCTGCTGCCGGAGATCTCGGTCGAGCAGCTGGGCGCCACGCTCGGCCGCTGGTTCGGCGTCAGCGACGGCGGGCTGGCCGACATCTTCCCGCGGCTGACCGCGTTCGATGCGTCGCGCCGCAACCTCGGGTTCATGGCGTGAGGGCCGCGCACCATGGATGACACCTCGTTACCTTTGATGCGTTGTCCGGGGTCTCCGAGAACGCGTCTCGGGCGTTGAAGGAAGGGCAGGCCCGGTGCCTGCTCCTTCTCCACAACACGAACAAGCACGCCATGAACGCCATGAGCCCCACTGCCTCCACCGACGTTTCTCCGGCGGTCCGTCCCGCGGCCCGCGTACCGGTCGCGGGCCTCGTCGCCGGCGCCGTGCTGGTCGCTTCGTTGGGTGCCGCCGCCGGCTGGCTGATCAAGGGCGACCAGGCCCGCCGCGCGGCCGAGGGGCCGGTGGCCGCGCAGGGCGCGGCGACGCCGGCCCCGCAGGCCCCTTCGGCCCTCGTGGCCGAGCAGGCCGTCCCCACGCCCAGCCAGCGCACCGCACCCCGGACCGCGCCGGCGCCGCGGGCTCCGGTGGCGACCGCGGAACCGGCCGCCACGCCGCTGCCCACGCGCCCCGTGGCGGTGTGCGCCACCTGCGGCCGCGTCGAATCGGTCAACGCCGTGCAGCAGCAGGGCCAGGGCAGCGGGCTGGGCGCCGTCGCCGGTGGCGTGCTGGGTGGCGTGCTGGGCAACCAGGTCGGCAAGGGCAACGGCCGCACGGCGATGACCGTGCTCGGCGCGGTGGGCGGTGGTTATGCCGGCCACGAGATCGAGAAGCGCGTTCGCACGGACACCGTCTACCAGGTGCGCGTGCGCATGGACGACGGCACGCTGCGCACGGTCACCCAGAAGCAGCCGCCGGCCGTCGGCAGCCGGGTGACGGTGGACAACGGTCGCCTGCAGGCCCTGCAGGCCGATCCGGCCCCGGCCGTGCAACCCGGCGTGATGCAAACCAGCGACCGCGCAACCTTCTGAGCGCAGGGCGGAATCAGTCCGCCCGCAGCGCGCGCTGGTACTGGACCGCCTCGGCCAGCGCCTCGATGTCGATGCGTGCGGCCCCGCGCAGGTCGGCCACGCTGCGGGCCACCCGCAGCGTGCGGTGCAGGCGCCGGCCCGACCACCCCAGCCGCTGCGCCGTGGTCTGCAGCCAGCCGCGCGTCGGCGGGTCCAGCGCGCAGTGCCGGTCCAGCGACACGCCGTCGAGGTCGGCATTGCGGCAGCCCTGCCGTTCGAGCTGGCGGGCCACCGCGGCGGCCACCCGTCGGGCCACCGCGGCGGTGGGTTCGCCGTCGGGCGCCGCCAGCACTTCCGACGGCGGCTGCGCCGGCACTTCCACCTGCAGGTCGAGCCGGTCCAGCAGCGGGCCCGACAGCCGAGCGCGGTAGCGGGCCACCGCGTCGGTGGTGCAGCGGCACTCGCGGCCCAGGCCGGGCCGCGCGCCATGCCAGCCGCACGGACAGGGGTTCATGGCGGCCACGAGCTGGAAGCGGGCCGGAAACCGCGCCTGGCGTGCCGCCCGCGAGATGGTGATGTGACCGCTCTCCAGCGGCTCGCGCAGCGCCTCCAGCGCCGGACGCACGAACTCGGGCAGTTCGTCCAGGAAGAGCACGCCGCCGTGGGCCAGCGAGATCTCGCCCGGGCGCGGCGGCGAGCCGCCACCGACCAACGCCGCGGCGGTCGCCGAATGGTGCGGCGCGCGCACCGGCCGCTGCGCCCATTCGCCGCCGCCCAGGCCGTCGGCGGACAGCCCGCGCAGCGCGGCGCTGGTCAGCGCCTCGTCCTCGTCCATCGGCGGCAACAGGCCGGGCAGCCGCTGCGCCAGCATGGACTTGCCGGTGCCCGGCGGTCCGACCAGCAGCAGGCTGTGCCGCCCGCAGGCGGCGATCTCCAGCGCCCGTTTGGCGGCGGCCTGGCCCCGCACCTCGGCGAGGTCCGGCCGCGGCGGCGGTGAACCGTTCTGCGCCGGAGGCCGGGCCGGTGGCAGCGGCTGCGGCGCGTCACCCGGCGTCAGGGCGCGCACCACGTCGAGCAGGTGGGCGGCGGCGCGGACGTCGACGCCGCGGGCGCGGGCCGCCTCGGCGGCGCTGGCGGTCGGCAACACCAACGGCCCGACGGGCGCAGTCGCCTCCCGGCGCATCGCCAGCGCCATGGCGAGCGCCCCGCGCACCGGTCGCAGTTCGCCGGCCAGCGACAACTCGCCCGCGAACTCGGCCTGCGACAGCACCCCGTCGACCGGCAACTGCCCGTCGGCCGCCAGCAGGCCGAGCGCGATCGGCAGGTCGAAGCGGCCGGAGTCCTTCGGCAGGTCGGCCGGCGCCAGGTTGACGGTGATGCGCTTGTTGTGGGGGAAGGGCAGGCCGCTGCTCAACAACGCCGAGCGCACCCGTTCGCGCGCCTCCTTCACCTCGGTGTCGGCCAACCCGACGAGGGTGAAGCTCGGCAGTCCGTTGGCCAGGTGCACCTCGACGGTGACCGGCCGCGCCTCCAGTCCGATCAGGCAGCGGGTGCGGACGATGGCGAGCGACATGGGGCGGGCATGGTGCCAGCGCCGCCAGCGCACCGCCCCCGATGGGCTAGGGGGCGCGGTGGCTGCACGGAGTCCGCGACCGCCCGCGATCGGTGCAGATTGGTGGCGTATCTGCCTTATGAAGGTGCATGCGCACACGCAGACACCCCGCTTTGTGGCGCCGCTCCCCTTTGTGGAGCATTGGCATGGATCATGCAAATGCGGCCGGCCTCATTTTTCACACCCACAGAGGATTCGGAGAACCCATGAAGAAAAGCATGCTCGCCCTGGCCGCCCTCCTGGCGGTGAGCGCCGCGCCGTCGTTCGCTCAGAGCGCTCCCGCGTCGGACTGGACGATCACGGGCAACGCTGGTCTGTACAGCGACTACCGATTCCGCGGTTTCAGCCAGACCGGCTATCGGCCCGCGTTCCAAGGCGGATTCGACGTCGCTCATTCCTCCGGCTTCTACGTCGGGAACTGGAACTCCAACGTCGAGCAGGGCTTGTACAACGGCGCCAGCCTCGAAATGGATTTCTATGGCGGCTACAAGGGCACCGCCGGGCCGCTGGGTTACGACCTGGGCTTCATCTACTACTACTACCCGAACTCCGGCTCCGGCGGCACGTTGAAGATCAAGAACGGAGAGCTTTACCTCGGCGCTTCCTACAGCGTCTTCTCGGCGAAGTTCTACTACGCCACGACCGAGTTCTTCTCGATCGGCAAGGGCGTGCCCGGCGTCGACACCAAGGGGTCGTATTACATCGACCTGAACGCGAACTTCGACCTCGGCAGCGGCTGGGGCGCTGTCGCGCACTACGGCTACCAGAAGATCAAGGACGGCCGTGCCGCCGGCCTGATCGACGACACCGTCGGCGACTACAAGCTCGGCGTGACCAAGGATCTTTCGGGTTGGGTGGTCGGTGCGTCCGTCATCGGCACGACCGAGAAGAACCTGTTCACCACGGCCCGTTCCGGCTTCACGGAGGGCGCTGGCAAGGCGAAGGCTGTCCTCTCCTTGTCGAAGACCTTCTGATCGGCCAGCGCACTGTCTAGGAGAACCGACATGAAGATGGTGACCGCCATCGTCAAGCCCTTCAAGCTTGATGAAGTGCGTGAAGCCCTCAGCGCCATCGGCGTGCAGGGCATCACGGTGACCGAAGTCAAGGGCTTCGGCCGCCAGAAGGGCCACACCGAGCTGTACCGCGGTGCGGAGTACGTGGTCGACTTCCTGCCCAAGGTCAAGATCGAGGCCGCGGTCGACGACGCCATCGTCGAGCGCGTCATCGAGGCGGTCGAGGCCGCCGCCCGCACGGGCAAGATCGGCGACGGCAAGATCTTCGTGTCGACGCTCGAACAGGTGGTGCGCATCCGCACCGGTGAAACCGGCAAGGACGCGCTCTGAGCCGCGGCGCTGCCAAGACGAGAAGACAACCATGAGAAAACTGATTGCTTCACTGGCCCTGGGCCTGGCCGCGCTGGGCTTTGCCGGCGTGGCCTCTGCGCAGGATGCCGCGGCGTCCGCGCCGGCCGCGGCCGCGCCGGCGGCCGACGCCGCAGCGCCTGCGGCGGCCGCGCCGGCCGATGCGGCGCCCGCCGCCGCGCCGACCGCCAACAAGGGCGACACCGCCTGGCTGCTGGTCGCCACCCTGCTGGTCATCATGATGACCATCCCCGGCCTGGCGCTGTTCTACGGCGGCCTGGTGCGCAGCAAGAACATGCTGTCCGTGCTGATGCAGGTGTTCGTCACCTTCTCGCTGATCGTCGTGCTGTGGGCCATCTACGGCTACAGCCTGGCGTTCACCGAGGGCAACGCCTACATCGGCGGGCTGGACCGGCTGTTCCTGAAGGGCCTGTTCAACCCGGCCGACGGCACCTTCGCCATGGGCGCCACGTTCAGCAAGGGCGTCTACGTGCCGGAACTGCTGTTCGCCGCCTTCCAGGCGACGTTCGCCGGCATCACCTGCTGCCTGATCGTCGGCGCCTTCGCCGAGCGCATCAAGTTCAGTGCGGTGCTGCTGTTCATGGTGCTGTGGTTCACCTTCAGCTACGCGCCGATCGCCCACATGGTGTGGTACTGGATGGGCCCGGACGCCTACTCCGCCGCCGGCGTGGTGGACGAGATGAACGGCAAGGCCGGCCTGATCTGGCAGTGGGGCGCGTTGGACTTCGCCGGCGGCACGGTGGTGCACATCAACGCCGCGGTCGCCGGCCTGGTCGGTGCCTACATGGTGGGCAAGCGGGTGGGCTACGGCAAGGAAGCCTTCACCCCGCACTCGCTGACGCTGACCATGGTCGGTGCCTCGCTGCTGTGGGTGGGCTGGTTCGGCTTCAACGCGGGCTCCGCCCTCGAAGCCGGCAACTCCGCCGTGCTGGCCTTCATGAACACCTTCACCGCCACCGCCGCCGCGGTGCTGGCCTGGTGCATCGGCGAGTCGCTGATGAAGGGCAAGGCGTCGATGCTGGGTGCCGCCTCGGGCGCCGTCGCCGGCCTGGTGGCCATCACCCCGGCCGCCGGCAACGTCGGCCTGATGGGCGCCATCGTCATCGGCTTCATCGCCGGCTTCGCCTGCCTGTGGGGCGTCAACGGCCTGAAGAAGATCCTCGGTGCGGACGACTCGCTGGACGTCTTCGGCGTGCACGGCGTGGGCGGCATCGTCGGTGCGCTGCTCACCGGCGTGTTCAACAACCAGGCGCTGGGCGGCCCCGGCCTCGTCACCGACTGGGTGACGGCCACGGTCGGTTCCAACGCCATCGGCACCCAGGTGTGGATCCAGCTCAAGGGCGTGCTGCTGACCATCGTCTGGTCGGGCATCGTCTCCCTCGTCGCCTTCAAGATCGTCGACCTGGTGATCGGCCTGCGGGTGACCGAGGAGGAGGAGCGCGAGGGCCTGGACATCAGCGCCCACGGCGAGACCGCCTACCACCGCTGACGACTTCGTCGGCCGGGCCGGTTGCGCCGACCCGCCGACGACCGCCCGGCCCCGTGCCGGACGGGCAGGGCCACCGCAAGGTGGCCCTTTTTCTTTGGCGGACCGCCGCCATCTGGGCCAGGATCGGGCGCCTGCGCCATGGCGGGCGGTCCGATTGCTGCCGGCGCTGTCGTCACGGCCGACTGCCTAGAATCCCTCTCCCCCGGCGCTGCCGTCGGCCCGGGGGCACCTGCCACCCACCCCCCCGTCCCATGGTCCCGCACCTCATCACCGCGCTCACCGGCCCGATCAACGAGCTGGAGCAGCGCATCCTCGAGTCCATGCCGGCCATCGAGCGCTGGTTCCGGCTGGAGTGGATGGAGCACACGCCGCCGTTCTACACCTCGGTGGACGTGCGCAACGCCGGCTTCAAGCTGGCGCCGGTGGACACCAACCTGTTCCCCGGCGGCTTCAACAACCTGACCGAGCAGATGCTGCCGCTGGCGGTGCAGGCGGCGATGGCGGCGATCGAGAAGATCTGCCCCGAGGCGAAGAACCTGCTGCTCATCCCCGAGAAGCACACCCGCAACAGCTTCTACCTGAGCAACGTCGCGCGGCTGATGCAGATCTTCCACCAGGCCGGGCTGAACGTGCGGCTGGGCTCGCTGGACGAGGCGGTGACCGAGCCGGTGAAGCTGCCGCTGCCCGACGGCGGCGAACTGCTGCTGGAGCCGCTGCTGCGCACCCCGCGCCGGCTGGGGCTGAAGGATTTCGACCCCTGCACCATCCTGCTCAACAACGACCTGTCCGCCGGCATCCCGAAGGTGCTGGAGAACCTGCACGAGCAGTACCTGCTGCCGCCGCTGCACGCCGGCTGGGCGGTGCGCCGCAAGACGCAGCACTTCCAGGCCTACGAAGAGGTGGCCAAGAAGTTCGCCAAGCTGCTGGGCATGGACCCGTGGCTGATCAACCCGATGTTCGCCCACTGCGGCAAGGTCAACTTCCAGGAGGGCGAGGGCCTGGACTGCGTGCGCAGCAACGTCGAGACGCTGCTGGCCAAGATCCGTCGCAAGTACAAGGAGTACGGCATCAACGAGAAGCCGTTCGTCATCGTCAAGGCGGACAACGGCACCTACGGCATGGGCATCATGACGGTGCGCGACGCCAAGGACCTCGACGAGATCAACCGCCGCACGCGCAACAAGATGAGCACCACCAAGGACGGCCAGGAGCTGTCCGAGCTGATCATCCAGGAGGGCGTGCCCACCTACGAGCGGGTGCAGGAGGCGGTGGCCGAGCCGGTGGTCTACATGATCGACCGCTACGTCGTCGGCGGCTTCTACCGCGTGCACGCCGAGCGCGGTGTGGACGAGAACCTGAACTCGCCCGGCGCGCACTTCGTGCCGCTGGCGTTCGCCGAGCCGTCGCACCTGCCTCGGCCCGGGGCCAAGCCCGGGGCCAGCGCGCCCAACCGCTTCTACATGTACGGCGTCATCGCCCGGCTGGCGATGCTGGCGGCCAGCTACGAGCTGGAGGCGCACGACCCCGACGCCGAGATCTATGAATAGCGCCCAGGCGCCCGCCGGCGGCGGTCCCGGGGACCTTGACGGGTTCCCCCTGGTGCCCCTCGAGGGGCCGTTGCGGCGCACCGGCGAAGCCGCCGCCCGCGTCCCCGGCTGAGACGTCGGACCCGTGAGGCGCGAAGTCTCCCACTCGCCGGCCCAGCTGGCCGCCCTGACGCTCGGCGCGCTGGGCGTCGTCTACGGCGACATCGGCACCAGCCCGCTGTACGCGCTGAAGGAGGTCTTCCACGCCGGCCACGTGCCGATGACGCCGACGAACGTGCTCGGCGTGCTGTCGCTCATCTTCTGGACGATGACGGTCATCGTCTCGCTGAAGTACGTGCTGCTCATCCTGCGCGCGGACAACAACGGCGAGGGCGGCCTGATCGCCATGCTGGCCCTGGCGACCACCGCGGTGAAGGAGAAGCCGCGCCTGCGCCAGGTGCTGCTGGTGGTCGGCATGTTCGGCACCGCCATCTTCTACGGCGACGGCGTCATCACGCCCGCCATCTCGGTGCTGTCGGCGGTGGAAGGCCTTGGCGTCGCCGCACCCGGGCTGGAGAAGTTCGTCGTGCCGGTCACGCTGGTGGTGCTGACCGTGCTGTTCTCGGTGCAGCGCTACGGCACCGGCGGCATCGGCCGCTTCTTCGGGCCGGTCACGCTGGTGTGGTTCATCGTGCTGGTGCTGCTCGGGCTGCCCTACATCGTGGGCAACCCGTCGGTGCTGGCCGCGCTCAACCCGGCGCATGCGGTGGCCTTCATCCTGGCCAACCCGGTGATCGCCTTCATCGCGCTGGGCGCGGTGGTGCTGGTGGTCACCGGTGGCGAGGCGCTCTACGCCGACCTGGGCCACTTCGGCAAGAAGCCCATCCGCATCGCCTGGTACGCGGTGGTGATGCCGGCGCTGGTCGTCAACTACTTCGGCCAGGGTGCGCTGCTGCTGCAGGACCCGACCGCCATCGAGAACCCGTTCTACAAGCTGGCGCCGGCCTGGGCCACCCTGCCGCTGGTGTGCCTGGCGACGATGGCCACCGTCATCGCGTCGCAGGCCCTGATCACCGCCGCCTTCTCGGTCACCAAGCAGGCCATCCAGATGGGCCTGCTGCCGCGGCTGCAGGTGCAGCACACCTCGGTGCGCGACCTGGGCCAGATCTACGTGCCCTTCGTCAACTGGGGGCTGTACCTGTTCATCGTGCTGGCGGTGGCGCTGTTCGGCTCGTCGTCCAAGCTGGCGTCGGCCTACGGCATCGCGGTGACGCTGGACATGACCATCACCACAGTGATGACCTTCTTCGTCATCCGCTACGGCTGGGGTCTGCCGCTGGCGCTGTGCATCGCGGCCACCGGGTTCTTCTTCCTCATCGACATCACCTTCTTCGCCTCGAACATGCTCAAGCTGTTCGCCGGCGGCTGGTTCCCGCTGGTCATCGGCGTCGGCATGTTCACGCTGATGATGACCTGGAAGCAGGGTCGGGCCCTGCTCAGCGAACGCCTGCGCGACGAAGCGATCGACCTGAAGAGCTTTCTCGACGCCGTCTTCATCAGCCCGCCCACCCGGGTGCCGGGCACGGCCGTCTTCCTGTCCGCCGAGGCGGGCCTGGCGCCGAACGCGTTGATGCACAACCTGAAGCACAACAAGGTGCTGCACGAGCAGAACCTGTTCGTCACCGTGCGCCACCACGAGGTGCCCTGGGTGCGGTTCGAGCAGCGCATCTCGGTCGAACCGCTGGGCCGCGACTGCTGGGCGGTGATCCTCAGCTTCGGCTTCAAGAACGACCCCGACGTGCCGCAGGCGCTGAAGCTGCTGTGCTCTCGCGGCGTCCAGCTCGACGACATGGAGACCAGCTACTTCCTGTCACGCGACATCGTCATTCCCACGGTGGCCCACGGCATGGCGCTGTGGCGCGAGAAGCTCTTCGCCAGCATGCACCGCAACGCTTCCAATGCGGCCGACTTCCTCAACCTGCCGGCCAACCGCGTGGTCGAGCTCGGCTCGAAAGTCGAGATCTAGAAAGGCGCCATGGACCTGCTCTTCGTCGTCGACCCGCTCGTGTCCTTCAAGACCTACAAGGACTCGACCTTCGCCATGATGCGCGAGGCCGCCCGCCGCGGCCACGCGATCTGGGCCTGCGAGCCGGTGACGCTGCAGTGGCGGCAGGGCGGCCAGGTGCAGGCACGGGTGCAGCGCATCGCGCTGACCGGGCGCACGGGTGAAGGCGGGCACGACTGGTTCACCGTGGAGGAAGAGGCCGAGCGCGCGCTGCACGGCTTCGACGCGGTGCTGATGCGCAAGGACCCGCCGTTCGACCCCGAGTACTTCTACGCCACCCACCTGCTGCAGCAGGCCGAGCGCGAGGGCGCGCGGGTGTTCAACAAGCCGGCCGCGCTGCGCGAGCACCCCGAGAAGCTGGCCATCCTCGAGTTCCCGCAGCTCATCGCGCCGACGCTGGTCACGCGCGACGCGCAGGCCATCCGCGCCTTCCATGCCGAGCACCGCGACGTCATCCTCAAGCCGCTGGACGGCATGGGCGGCATGGGCATCTTCCGCGTGCCGGAGCACGGGCTGAACCTCGGCGCCATCATCGAGACGCTGAACCGCGACGGCGCCCAGACGGTGATGGTGCAGCGCTACCTGCCGGCCATCGCGCAGGGCGACAAGCGCGTGCTGGTCATCGCCGGCGAGCCGGTGCCGTTCTGCCTGGCGCGCATCCCGCAGGGCGGCGAGGTGCGCGGCAACCTGGCGGCCGGCGGCAAGGGCGTGGCGCAACCGCTGACCGAGCGCGACCGCGAGATCGCGCAGACGCTGGGGCCCATCCTCGCGGCCCGCGGCCTGCTGCTGGTGGGCCTGGACGTCATCGGCGACCGCCTCACCGAGATCAACGTCACCAGCCCGACCTGCTTCCAGGAGATCACCGAGCAGACCGGGTTCGACGTGGCGTCGCGCTTCATCGACGCGCTGGAGGCGGCGCTGGCCTAACCGCTCGCCGCTTCGAGGCCTGGTGCGCCGACCAGGCCTCGAGGAAGGAGAGCGTCACCGCCGCCGCGTTCGCCTCCGCCAGCCCGCTGGTGAACAGCGCCACCGCGTCGGCATGCAAGTCCTGGGCGCCGGCCAGGTCGCTGACGCTGCGCATGGCGATGTAGGGCACGCGGTTGGCAAGGGCCACATGGGCCAGGGCGGCGGTCTCCATCTCCACCACCTGCGCCCCCAGCGTGTCGAAGAGGTAGCGCCGGTAGTCGGCATTGGCCAGGAAGGCGGTGCCCGACACGCCGGTGCCGCCCACCACCAGCGTCGGCTGGGCCTTCACGCACTGCGGGTCGTCGATGCCGCCCTGGGCGGTCCTGGCCCGTGGGCCGCAGCGCTGCAGCGGGGGGCGCAGGGAGCGGGCGACGGCCAGCATCTCGGCATCGACCGGGTAGTCGAAGCGGTATTCGCCCTGGGGCGCGTTGGCCGCGGTCATGACGAAGTTCTGCCGCAGGTACCAGGTCTGGTAGGGCGGCCACGGCGTGCCGTCGGGCTGCCGTGCGAGCGCCAGGCCGAGGCAGGCCAGGTCGCCGGGCACACCGCAGGCCGAGGGCAGGCGCGCCTCCCCGTTCCAGTAGACCTCCATCGGCATCACCCAGCGCTCCGGCACGGTGACGTCGCCCACCCGGTGCGCCGGGTTCACGCCGCCGGCGATGCCGCTCATGACCAGCCGCTCGATGCGGAAGTGGTCCAGCATCAGCTGCGTCACCATGGTGGCGTTGACCATGCTCACCCCGCTGAGCACGATGACCACCCGACGGCCGCGCAGCACGCCGGTGGTGAAGCGGTTGCCGTTGACGGTGCGGGTGCGTGCCTGGCGCGTCTGGGCGACCAGGAGGTCGGCCTCGGCGCCGAAGGCCGAGACGATGCCGATGCGCGGCGTGCAGTCCGACAGGCAGCGCGCCGTGGCCGGCGGCAGGCCGGCGCACCCCAGGACCAGGGCACACCACAGGGCAGCGGGACGGACGCGCACGGCAGGCTCCAACGCCGCCGGACGGCGGCGAAGGCCCGTTGCAGGAAGGGTGCCACCGTCGGCGGCGGACAATCCGCCCATGGCCCTGCTGTCCCTCACCGACGCCCACCTTGCCTACGGGCATGTCCCGCTGCTCGACGGCGCCGCCTTTTCGCTGGAGGCCGGCGAGCGCATCGGCCTCATCGGCCGCAACGGCGCCGGCAAGTCCTCGCTGCTGAAGATCCTGGCCGGGCTGGAGAAGCCCGACGACGGCCTGGTGCAGGCCCAGCAGACGGTGCGCCGGATCTACGTGCCGCAGGAGCCTCAGTTCACCGCCGGCGTCACGGTGTTCGACACCGTGGCCGAAGGCGTCGCCGAGGCCCGCGCCCTGCGCGACCGCTACGAGGCCCATGCGCCGGACGAGGACCTCGACGCACTGCAGAGCCGGCTCGAAGCGCTCGACGGCTGGACCTGGGAACAGCGCGTGGACGAGACGCTGCAACGCCTGCGGCTCGACGGCGGCGCGCGCATCGAGTCGCTGTCCGGCGGCACCGCCAAGCGCGCGGCGCTGGCCCGTGCGCTGGTGGCCCGGCCCGAGGTGCTGCTGCTCGACGAGCCGACCAACCACCTCGACCTCGACGCCATCGACTGGCTGCAGGAGCTGTTGGTCGGCGCCGGGCCGCCCCAAGCCGACCGCGCCCCTCGGGGGCCGACGACGAAGGCGTCTGGGGGCACGAAGTCCGCGTTCCGCGGCGCGGTGGTGCTGATCTCCCACGACCGCGCGTTCATCGACGCGGTGGCCACCCGCATCGTCGAGCTCGACCGCGGCCAGCTTCGCAGCTACCCCGGCAACTTCGCCGCCTTCGAGGCCGCCAAGCAGCGCGAGCTGGAGGCCGAAGCGGTCGCCTTCGCCCGCGCCGACAAGCTGCTGGCGCAGGAGGAGGCCTGGATCCGCAAGGGCGTCGAAGCCCGGCGCACCCGCAGCGTCAGCCGCATCGCCCGGCTCGAGCGGCTGCGCGAGGCGCGGGCGCAGCGGCGCGACGTCATCGGCCGCGCCAAGCTGGAGGTCGACAGCGGCCAGTCCAGCGGTCGCATCGTCTGCGAGCTGCAGGACGTCGGCATGCGCTTCGGCGACAAGGTGGTCGTCGACGGCTTCAGCGCCACCCTGCTGCGCGGCGACAAGGTCGGCCTCATCGGCCCCAACGGCGCCGGCAAGACCACGCTGCTCAAGCTCATGCTCGGCGAGCTTCAGCCCACCAGCGGCAGTGTCCGGCTGGGCAGTCGGCTGCAGGTGGCCTACTTCGACCAGATGCGCGCCGGGCTCAGCCTCGACGCCACGCTGGCCGACACCATCAGCCCCGGCAGCGAATGGGTGGAGGTCAACGGCGCGCGCAAGCACGTCAGCGGTTACCTCGGCGACTTCCTGTTCTCGCCGGCGCGCGCCAACTCCCCGGTGCGCACCCTGTCCGGCGGCGAGCGCAACCGGCTGCTGCTGGCGCGTCTGTTCGCGCTGCCGGCCAACGTGCTGGTGCTGGACGAACCGACCAACGACCTCGACATCGAGACGCTGGAGCTGCTGGAGGAGCTGCTGCAGTCGTACCGCGGCACGGTGTTCCTCGTCAGCCACGACCGGCGCTTCCTCGACAACGTGGTGACCAGCACCATCGCCTGGGAGGGCGACGTGCAGCCCGGCCGCTGGCGCGAGTACGAAGGCGGCGTGGAGGACTGGCTGGCGCAGCGCGCGCGGTCACGGGCCGCCGCGGCCGCGAAGCCGAGCAGCGCGGCGCCCGCGCCCACCCCGCCGAAGGCGGAGGCGCCGAAAGCCAGGGCCAAGCTCAGCTACAAGGAGCAGCGCGAGCTGGACGACCTGCCCGCGCGCATCGAGTCGCTGGAGGCCGAACAGCGGCGGCTGGCCGAGCGCCTGGCCGACCCGGCCCTCTACGCCGGCGCGTCGGCGCAGGAGGCACCGGCCCTGCAGGCCCGCTTCGCCGCCATCGAGGACGAGCTGATGGCGGCGCTGGAGCGCTGGGAAGCGCTGGGCGCGCGCTGAGCGAGCCGCCCTGTCAAGCGCGCCGGCGACGGCCCGCCCAGGCCACGCCGGCCAGCCCGACGCCCAGCAGCGCCCAGGTGCCCGGTTCCGGGATGGCCGGCACCTGGCCCTGCACGTCGGACGCGGCGATCAGGAAGTTGTCCATCGCCGCATAACCGCCGTTGAGCAGGTCGATGCGCAGCGTCACGTTGCCGTTGGTGTTGCCGTCGGTGCTCAGGCCCACCACGCGGCGCGACCAGTCGAAGGTCCACTGGTTGGCGGCGAGGGTGCCGGTGATGTCGGCGCTGGACAGCAGCGCGCCGGTGCCCAGGCCGACGGCGCCGCTCGGGTTGTCGTAGAGCGACAGGCGGAACGTCGGCGCCGTGCCGTCGAAGAAGGGGCCGCCCCAGTTGTTCAGGTCGATCGACGAGATGTCGAGCTGGAGGTTGAAGAACTTGAAGGCGCCGACGTTGAACGACAGCCCGAGCAGGTCGTTCTGCGCGCTCGACAACATGCTCACCACGTACTGGCCGGCGACGCCCTGCGGGTCGAGGAAGGCGCCGCTCGGGTTGGACAACGAGGTCCACACGCCCGGCGTGCCGACGCGCAGCGTCTCGACGGTGAAGTCCTGCGCGAACAGAAAGCCCGGCGGCTGGTTGCCGTAGAGGTCGTTGACGGTGCGGAAGATGTTGACGCTGCCGCCGTCGTCGACGAAGTTGACCGGGTTCTCGAAGTTCTGGCTGTACAGCGTGATGTCGGCCAGCGCGGCCTGGCTGCACAGCAGCAGCGCCGCGCCGGCCAGGGCCGTGCGCAAGGGTGAAGCGGTCATCGCCGGACTCCTGTGGGATGAGGGGTCGCCAGCGTAGGCCGCCAGGGTCGTGCCCGCGGCCATGTCGCCCCCTAAGGTGCAATGTCGGCGCCGCGGCGGGGCGCTCAGGGTGGCAGGCCGGCCGCTTCTGCGCCCGGCCGCAGCACCTCGTCGTGGAAGCGGCGGTAGCCGTCGGACGATCCGGGTCGGCAGGCGTCGATGGTCTGCGACAGCCGGTAGTGCGGGGCCAGCGTCCGCAGCTCGGCCGCCACGCTGCGCGCGGCCGCGGCATCGCCTCGCCGGACGTGCGCGATGGCCAGGCCGGCCGCCGCCCGCGGCAACTGCGGGTTGGCCGTGCGGGCCTGCTCGAAGGCGGCCACGGCCTCCTGCGGCCGGTCCAGCAGCAGCAGGGCGAAGCCGCGGGTGGTGCAGAACGCGCCGCGCTGCGGCCCGCGCGGGTCCAGGCGCAGCGCGGTGTCGGCCGCCTGCAACCCCGCCGCACCCTCGGCCAGGTGGACCTGCGCATTGCCCAGGTTGTTGTGCGCCAGCGCGAAGTTGCGGTCGAGCGCGATCGCCGCCTCGTTGGCCCCCACCGCCCGCGGGAAGTCGCCGCGCAGCACGTGCACCAGGCCCATGGCGCAGTGCGCGCGGGCGTTGGCCGGGCCCAGCGCCACGGCGGCTTCGGCGGCGGCCACGCCGCGCGCCAGCGTGTCCTCGTCGGCGGCCGTGGGGGCGTGCGCCTGCGTCACCTGCAGCAGCAGGGCCCGCGCCAGCCGGGCGTGGGCCTCGGCCAGGCACGGGTCGCGCGCCACCGCCTGGGCGAACCAGGCCGCCTGCTCACGCAGCGCCGGCAACGACTGCGGCCGGTTGTCGGCGGCGATGCCGCGCATCAGCAGGTCGAAGGCGCTGGACGCCACCGGGCGTGCTTCGCCATCGCGGGCGGCGGCGACGAAGACCTCGCGGCCGATGGCGTTGGCGATGCGGCCCGTGATGCGGTCCTGCAGCGCGAAGAGGTCGCCGTCGTCGCCGTCGAAGCGGTCCGACCAGAGCTGCCGGCCGCTCGGCCCGTCGACCAGCTGCGCGTTGACGCGCAGCCGTGGGCCGTGGCGCTGCACGCTGCCGGCGAGCAGGTAGCGCACCCCCAGTGCGCGGCTGACCTGCCGGGCGTCGAACGGCCCGGCCGGCAGGCAGGCGGCGCTGGCCGACGCGACCACGTCCAGCCCGGCAATGCGCGACAGGTCGGTGGCCACGGTGTGGCTCAGCCCCTCGGCCACGTGCGCCTGGTCGCCGGCACCGAGTGCGGTGAAGGGCATCACCACCAGGGACAGCGCCTGCGGGTCGGCCGCCGGAGAGGGCGTCCCCGCGGCGTCCGCCACCACCTCCGCGGTGAAGCGGTAGCCGCGCGCCGGCACCGCCTGCAGGCAGCCGGCCAGCGCCGGGTCGGCCGCCAGCACCTTGCGCAGCGCCGACGCCTGGGCCGCGAGGTTGTTGTCCTCCACCACCGTGCCGGCCCAGACCTCGGCCATCAGCGTGTCCTTGCCGACCAGCTGGCCGGGGCGGGTGGCCAGGGCCAGCAGCAGGTCGAAGGCCCGGTGGCCGATGGCCACCGGCGCCTCGCCGAAGCGCAGCTCGCGGCGGCCCGGCAGCAGGCAAAAGCCGCCGAAGCGAAGCGCCTGCGCCGACGGTGGGGCGGCGGCCGGGTTCACGCTGTTTCAGCGCGCTTCATCGCCGGGCCGATGACGCCCCACCCCGGCTGCGGCATCGTTCGGGCACCGGCCGCCCCCGCGGCCATCGTCATCCTGGAAGAACGCCATGGCCTTCGATCGTCGTCGCCTGCTTGCACTGGGGGCCGCCTCGCTGTCCTCGCCGCTGATGGTGCCGCCGGCGCGCGCCGAGGGCTATCCCCTTGCGGCCGGTGCGGGTGGTGGTCGGCTTCCCGCCCGGTGGCGGCGCGGACATCCTCGCGCGGCTGATGTGCGACTGGCTGCAGCAACGCCTGGGTCAGGCCTTCATCGTCGACAACCGGCCGGGTGCCGCCACCAACCTGGCCACCGAGGCGGTGGTGCGCGCGCCGGCCGACGGCCACACGCTGCTCAAGACCACGACCAGCAACCTGCTCAACGGCGCCCTGTACGACGACCTGAAGTACGACTTCGTGCGCGACATCGCGCCGGTGGCGGGCATCTCCACCCAGCCGCTGGTGCTGGCGGCCGGCCCCGAGCTGGCGGCCGTCCGCACGCTGCCGCAGTTCATCGCCCATGCACGCTCGCATCCGGGGCAGCTCAATTTGGGGCACTTCGGCAACGGCACGATCTCGCACCTGGCGGCCGAGCTGCTGAAGTCGGAGGCCCGCATCGACGCCGTGCTCGTGCCCTACCGCGGCAGCGCGCCGATGCTCACCGACCTGCTCGGCGGTCGCCTGCACGCGGCGATGGACAACCTGCCGTCGGCGATCGAGCACCTGCGGGCCGGCCGGCTGCAGGCGCTGGCGGTCACCACCCCGGCGCGCACCGAATCGCTGCCCGCGGTGAGCGCCGTGGCCGAGACGCTGCCCGGCTACGAGGCCACCACCGTGGCCGGCCTCGGGGCGCCGAGGGGCACGCCGGCGGAGGTGATCGAGCGCCTCAACGCCGAGGTCAACGCGGCGCTGGCGGACCCCAAGGTGAAGGCGCGGCTGGCCGAGCTCGGTGCCGTCGCGCTGCCGGGGTCGCCGGCCGATTTCGGCCGGTTCATCGAGCGCGAATCGGCGAAGTGGGCGCGGGTCGTCCGGTCGTCCGGCATCAAGCCGAGCTGAAGCGCGGCAGGCGCCCCGAAATCAGCCGTCCAGCGGCGCCGTCGGCCAGGCCCGCCGCGGCGTCAGCCGCTCCAGGGCATGCGCCACCTGCAGAACGCCCAAGTCGTCGTGCCGGCGGCCGGCGATCTGCAGGCCGATGGGCAGGCCATCGGCGCTCCAGCCGGCGGGCAGCGCGATGGCCGGCTGCTCGCTGAAGTTGAAGGGCAGCGTGTAGGCGATGTGCTCGAACGGCCGCGCCGGGTCGTCGAGCGGGCTCGCGGCCTCGGCGGCGAAGGGCAGCACCGGCGACACCGGCGACAGCACCACGTCGAAGCCCTGGGTGGCGGCGACGGTCGCGTCGCGGATCGCGGCCATCTGGCTGAAGCCTTCGAACACCTGCGCGCCGCTGTAGCCCTGCGCCGGCGCGGCCCAGTCGCGGATGTAGGGCAGCACGCGGTGGCGGCGGCCGGCCGGCAGCGCCTGCAGGTCCAGCCAGGCGCGCATGCGCCAGAAGCGGTCCAGGCCGTCGACCATCGCGCGGGTGGTGAAGGGGCCGAGCGGTTCGACGATGGCGCCCTCGCCCTCCAGCCGCTCGGCGGCACGCCGCACCACGGCCTCGGTCTGCGCCTCCAGCGCCAGGCCCCAGCCGGCGTCCAGCCACAGGCCGACCCTCAGCCCCTTCAGCGGCCGCTCCAGCGCCGACCAGGCGGTCGCCTGTGCGGGCAGGGCGGTGGCGTCGCGCCAGTCCGGCTGCGACAGCACGCCCATCAGCAGCGCGGCGTCGGCCACGGTGCGGGTGATCGGCCCGGCCACGCGGCCGGCATAGGGCGGCTGGATGGGCACCCGGCCCAGGCTGGGCTTGAAGCCGACGACGCCGCACCAGCCGGCGGGCAGGCGGATGGAGCCGCCGATGTCGGTGCCCAGGTGCAGCGGCCCGTAGCCGGCGGCGCAGGCGGCCGCCGCGCCGGCGCTGGAGCCGCCCGGGTTCTTCGCCAGGTCCCAGGGGTTGCGCGTCAGCGGGTGGAAGCTGGACAGGCCGGAGGACAGCATGCCGAGGTCGGGCATGGTGGTCTTGCCGAGCAGCACCGCACCGCCCTCGCGCAGCCGCGCCGCGGGGGGTGCGTCGGCGATGGCGGGCTGCAGCGTGGTGGCGGCGCTGCCCAGCGGCACCGGCACACCCGCGGTGGCGATGTTCTCCTTGATCGTCACCGGCACGCCGTCCAGCGGGCCCAGCGGCTCGCCGTGGTGCCAGCGCTGCTCGGAGGCGCGGGCCATCGCCATCGCGGCCTCGGGGTCGAGCGCGTAGGTGGCGTTGAGCAGCGGCTCCCAGTGGCCGATGTGCGCCAGCACCGAGCGGGTGACCTCCACCGGCGACGCCGCCCGGTTGCGGTACAGCGAGACGAGCACCGTGGCGCTCTGTTCGTGCAGGGTGGTCATCGCGGGCGGATCTCCGGCGGCATGCGGCCCATGGTAGCGAGGCCGCCCCCGGGACGCGGGGGGCCCGCCCGGTGCGCGTCCACCAAATGACAGATGCCGGCACAGCCGGTGCGAGCGGAGCATGGGTCGTCGCCCACGCCCCGTCCCGCCGATGCTGCCGCCGCCCTGGCCGCCCGATGCCGCCGACGTCTGCACCCTGATGCAGCAGGCCGCGGCCGACCTGGGACTCGCGTGTGCACCGCGGCTGCAGGCCTCGGCGACGCTGGCCGAGCTCGGGCTGGAGTTCCACACCCTCGTCGGCATCCTGATGCTGGTCGAACCGTCGGTGGGCTGGCTGCCGGCCGACCTCCTCGACCACCTGCCGCCGCAGGCCACGGTGCAGTGGGTGGCCGAACGCGTGGTGGCGGCGGTGGCGCCGGCCAACGACCCGACGTTCGGGCCGCCGCGGGGTTGAGCCGCCGTCGCCGCCTCAGGTCGCGGACGGCACGCCGTCGCGCATCACCGTCGCGATCGCCTCGGCGGCGACGTCGACGTTGCCGCTGTTCAGGCCCGCGATGCACAGCCGGCCCGACCGCACCAGGTAGACGCCGTGCTGCTCGCGCAGCCGGTCGACCTGCGCCGGCGACAGGCCGGTGTAGCTGAACATCCCCGCTGGCGGAGGAAGTAGCCGACGTCGCGGCCGGGGCAGCGCCGGCCGAGCACCGCATGCACCTGCCGTCGCATGGCGATCATGCGCTGGCGCATGCCCTCCAGCTCCTCGGCCCACTGCGCACGCAGCGCCGGATCGCCGAGCACGGTGGCGACCAGCTGGCCGCCGTGGATGGGCGGGCTGGAGTAGTTGCGGCGCACGGTGAACTTCAGCTGCCCCAGCACCTGCTCGGCCTGCTTCGCATCGGGGCAGACGACGCTGAGCGCGCCGCAGCGCTCGCCGTACAAGCTCATGCTCTTGGAAAACGAGCTGGTGACGATGAAGGCCAGGCCGGCGTCGGCCATGGCGCGGATGGCGTGGGCGTCGGCCTCGAGCCCGTCGCCGAAGCCCTGGTAGGCCAGGTCGACGTAGGGCAGCAGCTCACGGCGCTGCAGCACGGGAATGAGCGCGTCCCATTGCGCGGGCGTCAGGTCCACGCCGGTGGGGTTGTGGCAGCAGGCGTGCAGCAGCACCACGCTGCGCGGCGGCAGCCGGTCCAGCGCGGCCAGCATGTCGTCGAAGCGCAGGCCCTGGGTGGCCGGGTCGTAGTAGGGGTAGGACTGCACCGCGATGCCGGCGCCTTCGAACATCGACTGGTGGTTGTCCCAGCTGGGGTCGCTGATCCACACCCCGCTTTCGGGGAAGAAGCGCTTGAGGAAGTCGGCCCCCCACCTTCAGCCCGCCGGAGGAGCCCACGGTCTGGATGGTGGCGATGCGGCGGCTGCGCACCGCCTCGTGGTCGGCGCCGAACAGCAGCGCCTGCACCGCCTCGCGGTAGTTCTGCGCGCCCTCCATCGGCAGGTAGGGCTTGGGGCCGACCGTCGCGGCCAGCCGGGCCTCGGCCTCGCGCACCGCGGCCAGCACCGGGATGCGGCCCTGGTCGTCGAAGTAGATGCCGATGCTCAGGTTGACCTTGTGCGGCCGCGGGTCGCGCTGGAAGTCCTCGTTGAGCGAGAGGATGGGGTCGCCGCCGTAGGCGGGCACGTGTTCGAACATGGTCAGGCGCGTGAAGAAAGGGTCAGGCGGCGAGCGCCGCGTCGATGTCGCGTTCCAGGTCGGCCGGCTTGTCCACCGAGCCGTAGCGACGGATGACGCGGCCGTCGCGGCCGACGAGGAATTTCGTGAAGTTCCACTTGATGGCCTTGGTGCCCAGCACGCCGGGCGCGCTGTCGGTCAGCCACTTCCACAGCGGGTGCGCATTGGCGCCGTTGACCGCCACCTTGGCCATCATGGGGAAGGTGACGCCGTAGTTCTTCTGGCAGAACTGGGCGATCTCGGCCTCGGCGCCCGGGTCCTGGCCGCCGAACTGGTTGCAGGGGAAGCCGATCACCACCAGGCCACGGTCCCGGCGCGACTGCCACAGCGATTCCAGCCCGCCGAACTGCGGCGTGAAGCCGCAGGCGCTGGCGGTGTTGACCACCAGCACCACCTTGCCGGCCAGCTCGTCGAACCGGAGCCGGCCGCCATCGATGGTCGTCGCCTCGAAGTCGTGGATCGTGCCGGCGGTCATGCGCGTCTCCTGGGATGGGGAGGCCGGATGTTATGCGGCGGGCGGTGCCCGGGCGCTCAACACCCCGGCGGCCAGGATCAACGCCCCGCCGGCCAGCAGCGGCACCGTCAGCGCCGCGCCGTCGATCGCCCAGGCGCTGACGGCGGCGAAGACGATCTCGCTGAGCATCACCAGCGCGGTCAGCTGCGCCGGCAGCCGCGAGGCGCCGTACTGCAGCGCCAGGTTGCCGGCGAGGAAGCCGAACAGCAGCAGCCCGCCCGCCAGCGACAGCGCGGCCTGCGGCCGCGGCGGGGGGCAGCACGCCGGCCAGGGTGAGCCCGGCGGCCGCCAGCGCCGACAGGACCAGCCCGCCGCCAAACATGGCCAGCGTGCGCGGTCCCGCCGGGCCCTCGCCCAGCCGTCGCAGCAGCACGTTCGACACCGCGAAGCCGAGGCCGCCGGCCAGCCCCAGCAGGTCGGCGCCCGACGACGGCAGCGGCCAGCCGCCGCCCTCCGGCCGCAGCACCAGGGCCGCACCGGCCAGCGCCAGCAGCACGCGGCCGAGCGCGGCCGCGGTCGGGCGCTCGCCCAGCAGCCACCAGGCGAGCACCAGCGACCACAGCGGCATCAGGTAGAACAGCAGCACCACCCGCACCACCTCGCCGACGGTGACGCCCCAGTTGAAGGCGGTGTTGGTGAGCCCGGCGGCCAGCGCCAGCGCCCACAGCGCCGGCCGGCGCCGCAGGCCGGCGAGGGCGCCGGGCCAGAGCCCCGCGGCGGCGACCAGCGCCATCGCGTAGACGGTCGCCGTGGCCCACAGCGGGTGCATCCCGACCGCCTCCAGTTGCCGCAGCGGCCACCACGACACGCCCCACACGAAGGCGTTGCACAGCAGCGCGGACACCGGCAGGGCCCGGCCCGCGCGTGGATGGCTCATGCAGGAGAGGTCAGTGCCGGTCGGAGCGGGCGATGGTCAGCAGGCGCTCCAGTTCCGCCGGGTGCTGCACCAGGTTGCGCCGGTGCCAGCGGCCGATCAGCCACATGGTGCCGGCCACCACCAGGCCGAAGATGGTGATGGCGCCGAAGGCCGAGAGGCCGAACTTCGTCATGCCGGTGTAAAAGGCGCCGAGGCCGAGGATGGCCGCCTGCTCGTTGAAGTTCTGCACCGCGATCGAGCGACCAGCGCCCATCAGGTTGTGGCCGCGGTGCTGCAGCAGCGCGTTCATCGGCACCACCAGGAAGCCGCCCAGCGCGCCCAGCACCATCAGGAAGGGCGCGGCCACCCAGACGTTCGAGATGGCGTTCATCGCGATTACGACCACGCCCATGCCGATGCCCAGCGGGATGACGCCGGTGGCCTTGTCCAGCTTCATCATCACCGAGGCCACCACCGCGCCCACCGCGGTGCCGATGGCGACCACGCCGACCAGGCTGGACGCCTGCGTGGTGCTGTAGCCCAGCGCCGCCGCCGCCCAGGCCAGCACGATGTAGCGCAGGTTGCCCGAAACGCCCCAGAACAGCGTGGTGGTGGCCAGCGAGATCTGGCCCAGCTTGTCGTTCCACAGCCGGGCATTGCACAGCGAGAAGTCGCGCACCAGCGCGACCACGCTGTGCGACAGCGGCTGCAGCGGCGCCTCGGTGCGCGGGATCTTCAGGTTGAAGAGCGCGGCCACGATGTACAGCAGGATCATCGAGGCGATCGCCGCTTCGGGCCCGGTGTCGATGCCGGTGTCGATCAGCGGCAGGTCGAAGCCGAGCAGCAGGCCGGCCACCCGCTGGCCGACCAGCTGCCCGCCGAGCAGCACGCCCAGGATGATCGAGCCGATGGTCAGGCCCTCGATCCAGCCGTTGGCCTTGACCAGCTGCGAGGCCGGCAGCAGCTCGGTCAGGATGCCGTACTTGGCCGGCGAGTAGGCCGCGGCGCCGAGGCCGACGATGGCGTAGGCGATCAGCGGGTGCGAGCCGAACAGCATCATCAGGCAGCCGACCACCTTGATGCTGTTCGAATAGAACATCACCTTGCCCTTGGGCACCGCGTCGGCGAAGGCGCCGACGAAGGGCGCGAGGATGACGTAGAACAGCGCGAACATCGGCACCAGTGCGGCGCGTTGCCACTCTGCCGCGCCCGAGGTCTTCAGCAGTTCGACGGCCGCCACGAACAACGCGTTGTCGGCCAGCGAGCTGAAGAACTGCGCCGACATGATCGTGTAGAAGCCTTTTTTCATGCGCTCTCTGGCTTGCGGAAGACCGAGCCCTGCGGAACGGTCCGGGCCGGCGCAACGTCTGTCGGTCGCTGTGCGGCGGGGGTTATAGCACGGGGGTGCGGCCGGCCCGGCCACGCGGCCGGGGGCCTGCGCTCAGGGGGTCGCTGGCAGAATCTGCGCCCCTGCCGCCGTCCGCCATGCCGCGCCCCCTCCACGCCGTGATCCACCGGGACGCCCTGGCGGCCAACCTGGCCCGCGCACGCGCGGCGGCGCCGGACGCGCGGGTGTGGGCGGTGGTCAAGGCCGACGCCTACGGCCATGGGCTCGAGCGCGCCTACGAGGCGCTGCGTGCGGCCGACGGCTTCGCGCTGCTGGACCTGGCCGAGGCCGGGCGGCTGCGTGGCCTCGGCTGGCGCGGCCCCATCCTGCTGCTGGAAGGGGTGTTCGACCCGCGTGACCTGGAGCTGTGCTCGCGGCTGGATCTCTGGCATGTGGTGCATGAGGAAGGTCAGATCGACGCACTGGGACGCCACAAGACCCACAAACCGCACCGCGTGTTCCTCAAACTCAACAGCGGCATGAACCGGCTGGGCTTTGCCCCGGCCGCGTTCCGCGGCGCGTGGGCCCGGCTGAACGCGCTGCCGCAGGTCGACGAGATCTCGCTGATGACCCACTTCGCCGACGCCGACCTCGACGGCGGGACCGAGGCCCCGCTGAAGGTGTTCGAGGCCGTCACCCAGGACCTGCCGGGCGAACGGTCGCTGGCCAACAGCGCGGCCCTGCTGCGCGAGGGCGACCGGCCGGCGGTGCGCGGCGACTGGGTGCGGCCGGGCATCCTCTGCTACGGCTCGTCGCCCGACTTCCCGGCGCACGGCATCCAGCACTGGGGCCTGCAGCCCGCCATGAGCCTGCGCAGCCGGCTCATCGCGGTGCAGGCGCTGCAGGCGGGCGACACGGTGGGCTACGGCAGCACCTTCCGCGCCGAGCGCGCCCTGCGCCTCGGCATCGTGGCTTGCGGTTATGCCGACGGTTACCCCCGCCATGCCGGCACCGGCACGCCGGCGCTGGTCGACGGCCGGCGCACCCGGCTGCTCGGGCGGGTGTCGATGGACATGCTCGCCGTGGACCTGTCCGACGTGCCGGCGTCGGGCATCGGCAGCGAGGTCACGCTGTGGGGCCGCTCGGCCGACGGCGCGGTGCTGCCGATCGACGAGGTGGCGCAGGCGGCGGGCACGGTGGGCTACGAGCTGATGTGCGCGCTGGCACCCCGCGTGCCGGTGTCGGTGGACGGCTGACGCGCGAGGCCCGGCATGATCCTTCGCCGCCCGCTCCAGCGCCGACCGGCGCATGCGCCAACGGTCAACGAGTCCGAGGTCGAATGGACGGCGGTCCGGGCGCAGGGCCCGGGCGGTCAGAACGTCAACAAGGTGGCCACCGCGGTGCAGCTGCGCTTCGACATCGGCGCCTCGTCGCTGCCCGAGGCGCTGAAGCTGCGGCTGTGGTCGCTGGCCGACCGCCGCATCGGCGATGACGGCGTCGTCGTCATCAAGGCCCAGACCCACCGCACCCAGGCCGCCAACCGGGCCGAGGCGATGGCCCGGCTGCAGGCGCTGGTGGACAGCGTGGCCGAGCCGCCGACGCCCCGGGTGCCGACCCGGCCGACGCGCGCCTCGCAGCGACGTCGGGTCGAGGCCAAGGGGCGGCGGGCGGTGATCAAGGCCGGGCGGCGCAGCCCGGCGGTGGAGTAGGCGCGGACGCCGTCAGGCGTTCCGGCGCACGGTGGCGAGCAGCACTCCCGCGGCGATGAACAACCCGCCGAAGCCGCGCTGCAGCAGCCGCTGTGACCGCGCGCTGCGCAGCGCGCCCAGCACCCGGGCGGCCAGCGCGGTGTAGCCGGTCATCACCACCAGGTCGGTGAAGGCCAGGGTGGCGCCGATGACGGCGTACTGCGTCGTCAACGGCCGCGCGAGGTCGAGGAACTGCGGCACCACCGCCAGCAGGAAGACGGTGCCCTTGGGGTTGAGCGCGTTGACCGCCCAGCCGCGCAGCACCAGGCGCCGGCGCGACATCGCCTCGCCCGGGCCCTCGCCGGCGGCCGCCAGCGGCTGCGGCGGCGCCCGCCACTGCTGCACGCCGATGCCGACGAGGTAGGCCACGCCGGCCCACTTGATCACCGAGAAGGCCAGCGACGAGGTGGCGATCAGCGCGCCGAGGCCGGCGGCCACGACGACGAGCTGGGTCCAGATGCCGAGGACGAGGCCGACGGTGCACCACAGCCCGCGGGCGACGCCGTGACGCAGGCCCGCGTTCATCGCGGCCACGGCGCCGGCGCCCGGCGACAGGCTGATGGCCCAGCAGGCGGCGAAGGCGGTGAGCCAGACGGCGAGGTCCATGCCCGGACAATACGCCATGGCCCGCGAACCGAAGACCGTCTACACCTGCACCGACTGCGGCGGCGCCAGCCCGAAGTGGCTGGGCAAGTGCCCGCACTGCGGCGCCTGGAACACGCTGCAGGAGGGGGTGGCCGAGCCCACCGGTGGCGTGCGGCACCGCTTCCAGTCGCTGGCCCGCTCGCAGCCGGTGTCGACGCTGGGCGACATCACCGCCGGCGACGTGGCCCGCACGCCCACCGGGCTGGAGGAGCTGGACCGGGTGCTGGGCGGCGGCATCGTCGCCGGCGGCGTGGTGCTGATCGGCGGCGACCCGGGCATCGGCAAGTCCACGCTGCTGCTGCAGGCGGTGGACGCGTTGTCGAACGTGATGCCGGTGCTCTACGTCACCGGCGAGGAAAGCGCGGCGCAGGTGGCGATGCGGGCGCAGCGCATGGGCCTCGCGGGCGCCAAGGTGCGGCTGCTGGCCGAGATCCAGCTGGAGACCATCCTCGCCACGCTGGAGGCCGAGCGGCCGGCCTTCTGCGTCATCGACTCGATCCAGACGCTGTACTCCGACCAGCTGACCAGCGCGCCGGGCTCGGTGGCCCAGGTGCGCGAATGCGCGGCGCAACTCACCCGCACCGCCAAGGCCACCGGCTGCGCGCTGGTGCTGGTCGGCCACGTCACCAAGGAAGGCGCGCTGGCCGGGCCCCGGGTGCTGGAGCACATCGTCGACACGGTGCTCTACTTCGAGGGCGACACCCATTCCAGCCACCGGCTGGTGCGGGCGATCAAGAACCGCTTCGGCGCCGTCAACGAGATCGGCGTCTTCGCCATGACCGAGCGCGGGCTGCGCGGGGTCAGCAACCCGAGCGCCATCTTCCTGTCCACCCACAGCGAGCCGGTGCCCGGCGCCTGCGTGCTGGTGACGCTGGAGGGCACGCGGCCGCTGCTGGTGGAGGTGCAGGCGCTGGTCGATGCCGGCGGGCCCAGCCCGCGCCGGCTGTCGGTGGGGCTGGAACGCGACCGCCTGGCCATGCTGCTGGCGGTGCTGCACCGCCACGCCGGCGTCTCCTGCATGGACCAGGACGTGTTCGTCAACGCGGTGGGCGGCGTGCGCATCAGCGAGCCGGCGGCCGACCTGGCGGTGCTGCTGGCCATCCGCAGTTCGCTCAGCAGCCGGCCGCTGCCGCGCGGCTTCATCGCCTTCGGCGAGGTCGGCCTGGCCGGCGAGGTGCGGCCGGCGCCGCGGGGGCAGGAGCGGCTGAAGGAGGCGGCCAAGCTGGGCTTCTCGGTGGCCGTCGTGCCGAAGGCCAACGCGCCGAAGCGGCCGATCGAGGGCATGACGATCCACGCGGTGGAGCGCATCGAGCAGGCCATCGAGGCGGTGCGCGGCCTCGATTGATCACGCACGAGACTGAGGACAATCGCCCCCCATGGATGCTCGAATCGGATGGCTGCTGGCGGCGGTGCTGCTCGGCGTGGGCTGGCAGCAATACGGCTGGCAGGGTGTGGTGACGGCGGTGACGGTGATCGTCTTCTGGCTGCTGCTGCAGTTCAACCGCGCGATGAAGGTGATGCGCGGCGCGGCGCGGTCGCCGGTGGGGCATGTGCCGAGCGCGGTGATGTTCAACGCACGCCTGAAGCGCGGCATGAAGATGATCGAGGTGGTGGCGCTGGCGCGCAGCCTGGGCGAGCAGGTCTCCCCGCCCGCACAGTCCCCCGAGGTCTGGCGCTGGACCGACGAGGGCGGCAGCCGGGTGGTGCTGGAGTTCCAGCGTGCGGCGCTGGTGCGGTGGACGCTGGAGCGACCGTCGGCCGAAGCGGAGGAGGACGCCGGCACCGCGGTGCTGCCACCTTCGGCGACGCCATGAAGAACGGCCCCCGAGGGGGCCGTTCTGCGACGAGGGCCTGGTTCAGCCCTGCCTGCGGCGGCGGCTGACGAAGCCCAGCACGCCGAGGCCGGCGAGCATCAGGGCGTAGGTTTCCGGCTCCGGGATCGGCGCGGCGGCCACGTACAGGTTCGCATGCGACAGCGCCTTCGGGTTCACCTGCGGACCGGCGCCGGCCGTCACTCCCAGCGTGTCGTCGAAGGTCAGGCTCGACACCGGCGACAGCGCGTTGAACAGGTAGTAGCTGTAGTCGTTGGACGACTTCAAGGCGATGACGAACGTCCCGGTGATCGGCGTGTCGAACGTCAGCGTACCGTTGGTGCCGACGGTGGGATTGCCGGTGAACGGGCCGAAGGTTCCGGCGTCGTCGCTCTTGCCCAGGAAGGACCAGGTGCTGCCCCACTGGCTGGCGAGGTACGTCAGTTCGCCGGCGCTGCCGTTGATGTTGCCGCTGAACGAGCCGCGGCAGTCGCTGGCGGCCAGCGCGGTCCAGGTGGTTTCGTTGCAGTCCACCGCGAGCGCCGGCAGGCTCGCCGTCGCCAGGACGGCCAAGGCCGCGTGGGCCAGAAGCTTTTTCATGGGGTCCCTCCAGTCTTAGGTGCGGGACGCCGGATGGGCCCGCCGTTGCCCGGAAATCGCCTTGCGGATTGCCGAGCGGGTAGGTAAATGTAGCCAAGGCGGCGCGGCGCTCACCCCCCCGTTTTCGGGGGAAGTTGGGACGTTGATCCCATTTCAGACCCCGGGATCCAAGCCGGCGACATCGACCTCGCCGGCGCTTCGGCGGCCGCAGCCGCCGCCCTAGAATGCGGCCTTTCCGCACGACGCTCCTGACCATGCTCCCCATGCACGACCGCGACGGCAAGATCTGGATGGACGGCCAGTTGGTCGACTGGCGCGACGCCAAGGTCCACGTCCTGACGCACACGCTGCACTACGGCTGCGGCGTCTTCGAGGGGGTGCGGGCCTACAACACCGTCAACGGCACGGCGATCTTCCGGCTGCGCGAGCACACCGAGCGCCTGTTCAACAGCGCCAAGATCCTGCGCATGAAGATGCCGTTCGGGTTCGAGCAGGTCATCGAGGCGCAGAAGCAGGTGGTGCGCGAGAACCGGCTGGAGAGCTGTTACATCCGCCCGCTGGCCTGGATCGGCTCGCAGAAGCTGGGCGTCAGCCCCAAGGGCAACACCATCCACCTCGCCATCGCGGCATGGGCCTGGGGCGCCTACCTGGGCGAGGAGGGGCTCAAGCGCGGCATCCGCGTCAAGACCTCCAGCTACACCCGGCACCACGTCAACATCACGATGACGCAGGCCAAGGCGGTGAGCAACTACAGCAACTCCATCCTGGCCAACATGGAGGCCACCGAGGACGGCTACGACGAGGCGCTGCTGCTCGACTCGGCCGGTTTCGTCTCCGAAGGCGCGGGCGAGAACATCTTCGTGATCAAGAACGGCGTGCTCTACACGCCCGACCTGTCGGCCGGCGCGCTCAACGGCATCACCCGCAACACCATCTTCGCCATCTGCCAGGACCTGGGGCTGAAGCTGGTCGAAAAGCGCATCACCCGCGACGAGATCTACATCGCCGACGAGGCCTTCTTCACCGGCACCGCGGCCGAGGTGACGCCGATCCGCGAACTCGACCGCATCGAGATCGGACGCGGTTCGCGCGGGCCGATCACCGAGAAGATCCAGAGCGCGTTCTTCGACATCGTCAACGGCCGCAACGCCAAATACGCCGAGTGGCTGACCAAGGTCTGAGGCGGCGATGAGCAGCAGCAAGGAACCCAAGGCCGTCGTCGAGGTGCTGGCGGCCGACCTGCAGGGCCCCGGCGTGGTGTTTTGCCCGAACCCCAAGATGCCGCTGTGGAGCAACCACCCGCGGGTGTTCATCGACGTGACGAGCACCGGCGAGGGCTGGTGCCCCTACTGCAACACGGTCTACCGGCTGAAGGCCGGCGAGAAGGTGTCCGCGGCGCACTGACGACCGCGGCGGGCCGACGCGCCCGGTGCAGCCCTCGAAGGCCGGCCCCCGCCGGCCTTTTTTCATGGGCCGGCGCTGTGGCCGTCGGGTCGCGCGACCGTCGGGACCGGGCTTACCCGCCCTCGGGTTCACCAGGGATGCGCAAGGCGCGGCACCGGTCCTAGACTCCGCCGCTGATTCAGCGAACCGAATGCAATTCAGCCCGTTGAATCGATCCTCCCGCTGCAGCCGCATGTCTCCTGTCCTGGCGCACGGCGCCGCGCCCTCCACCGCCCCTGGCGTGCCGGCCGTCACCCGGGCCCTGAGCCTGCTGGACCTGCTCGCCGCCGAACGCATGCCGATGACCCCCACCCGCCTGGCCGAACGGTTGCAGCTGCCCAAGAGCAGCGTGCACGGCCTGTGCAACACGCTGGCCGCCCGCGGCTACCTGCGTCGGGAGGAGGACGGCCGCTACTTCATCGGCCCGGGCGTGATGAGCCTGGCCAACGCCTTCACCGGCCACACCAGCGTGGCGCGCGAGTTCGCCAGCCTGTGGCCCGACCTGGCCGCCGCGCCGGAGGAGACGGTGATCCTGTCGGTGCTCGACGGCACCGACATCGTCTATGTCGCCACCCGGCCCGGCGAGCGGCCGCTCAGCCTGGCCTTCTCCGTGGGCATGCGGCTGCCGGCGCACCTGGCCGCCTCGGGCAAGGCCATGCTGGCCTGGCACGACCCGGCCTTCGTGCGCGGCCTCTACCCGGACGGCAAGCTGCCCTTCTTCCGCGGCCGCCGGGCCGGCACGCTGAAGGCGCTGTTCGACGAACTGGCCACCGCCCGCGAGCGCGGCTACAGCGTCGACGACGAGGGCGTTCGGGAGGGCGTGTTCTGCTTCGGCGCGCCGGTGTTCGGTCCCGCCGGGACGCCGATCGCCGGCGTCGGCGCCTGCGTGCAGAAGGCGCTGTGGGCCTCGCGCCGCGGCGGCGTCCACCTCGACGGCGTGGTCGAGATCGCCCGCCTGCTCACCCGCCGCCTCGGCGGCCTCGTGCCACCGCCGCCGGCCTGACGGACCCGCCATGGACAGCGCCAGCCCCACCATCCTCGAGACCCGCGCCCTGACGAAGGAGTTCAAGGGCTTCGTCGCCGTCAACCAGGTGAACCTGACCGTGCGCCGGGGCAGCATCCATGCGCTCATCGGCCCCAATGGCGCCGGCAAGACCACCTGCTTCAACCTGCTGACCAAGTTCCTGGAGCCCACCGCCGGCCAGATCCTGTTCAACGGCGACGACATCACCCGCGAGAAGCCGGCCCACATCGCCCGCCGCGGCATCATCCGCTCGTTCCAGATCTCGGCCGTCTTCCCGCACATGACGGTGCTGGAGAACGTGCGGGTGGCGCTGCAGCGCAAGCTCGGCACGTCGTTCCACTTCTGGAAGCCGGAGCGATCGCTGGCCGTGCTCGACGAGCGCGCGCGCGAACTGCTGGCCGCGGTCGACCTGCAGGGCTACGCCGAGGCGCTGACCGTCAACCTCAGCTACGGCCGCAAGCGCGCGCTGGAGATCGCCACCACGCTGGCGATGGAGCCCGAGCTGATGCTGCTGGACGAGCCGACGCAGGGCATGGGCGCCGAGGACGTCGACCGCATCCGCGACCTGATCAAGCGCGTCGCCGCCGGCCGCACGGTGCTGATGGTGGAGCACAACATGAGCGTGGTCTCCAGCATCGCCGACACCATCACCGTGCTCGCGCGTGGCGCCACCCTCGCCGAGGGGCCGTACGCCGAGGTGTCGAAGAACCCGCTGGTGGTCGAGGCCTACATGGGCAGCGCGGACACCGAGCTCGTGGGGGCCCACTGATGTCGCAGCGCTTCCTCGAAGTCCGCGGCCTGCAGGGCTGGTACGGCGAATCGCATGTGCTGCACGGCGTGGACTTCCACGTCGACGAGGGCGAGGTGGTGACCCTGCTCGGCCGCAACGGCGCCGGCCGCACCAGCACGCTGCGCGCCGTCATGGGCCTGATCGGCCGGCGCAAGGGCTCGGTGCGCGTGCGCGGCACCGAGACCATCGACCTGCCGTCGCACCGCATCGCCCGCCTGGGCATCGGCTACTGCCCGGAGGAGCGCGGCATCTTCTCGTCGCTGAGCGCGCACGAGAACCTGCTGCTGCCGCCGGTGCTGTCGCCGGGCGGCATGGGGCTGGACCAGATCTACGGCATGTTCCCCAACCTGAAGGAACGTGCGTCCAGCCAGGGCACGCGGCTGTCCGGCGGCGAGCAGCAGATGCTGGCCGTCGCCCGCATCCTGCGCACCGGCGCCAAGCTGCTGCTGCTCGACGAGATCTCGGAAGGCCTGGCGCCGGTGATCGTGCATAAGCTGGCCGAGATGGTCACCGAGCTGCGCCGGCAGGGCTACACGGTGGTCATGGTGGAGCAGAACTTCCGCTTCGCGGCCCGCCTGGCCGACCGCTTCCTGGTGATGGAGCACGGCGTCATCACCCAGCAGTTCACCCGCGAGGAGCTGCCCGCGCGCATGGCGCAGCTCCAGCAGACCCTGGGCGTCTAGGGCCATTCGATTGGCAACACAAGGAGAGACGGACATGAGCAAGAGGACCCTGAAGACCACCGTGGCCGCCTGCGGCCTGGCGCTGGCCGCGATGTTCGGCGTGACCCCGGCCCACGCCCAGTACTCCGGCGATGTGATCCGCATTGGCTTCATCACCGACATGTCGAGCCTGTATTCCGACATCGACGGCCCGGCGGGCGCCGAGGCCATCCGCATGGCCATCGCCGACCTGGGCGGCAAGGTCGAGGGCAAGACGGTGGAGGTGCTGGTTGCCGACCACCAGAACAAGCCCGACATCGCCGCCGCCAAGGCGCGCGAATGGTTCGACCAGCAGGGCATGGACATGCTCATCGGCGGCACCAACTCCGGCGCCAGCCTGGCCATGGCCAAGGTGGCGCAGGAGAAGAAGAAGCCCTTCATCGTCATCGGCGCCGGCTCGTCGGCGCTGACCAACGACCAGTGCACGCCCTACACCATCCACTACGCCTACGACACCGTGGCCATGGCCAAGGGCACCGGCAACGCGGTGGTCAAGGCCGGCGGCAAGAACTGGTTCTTCCTCACCGCCGACTACGCCTTCGGCCAGGCGCTGCAGAACGACACCGCCAACATCGTGAAGGCCTCCGGCGGCGTGGTGGCCGGCGCGGTGCGGCACCCCCTCAACGCCAGCGACTTCTCGTCCTTCCTGCTGCAGGCGCAGACCAGCAAGGCGCAGATCCTCGGCCTGGCGAACGCCGGCGGCGACACGGTGAACGCGATCAAGGCGGCCAACGAGTTCGGCATCACCAAGACGATGAAGATGGCCGGCCTGCTGGTCTTCATCAACGACATCCACTCGCTGGGCCTGAAGTCGACGCAGGGCATGTACCTCACCGACAGCTGGTACTGGAACCAGTCGCCGGAGGCCCGCGCCTGGAGCCGCCGCTTCTTCGAGAAGGTCAAGCGCATGCCGTCCTCCCTGCAGGCGGCCGACTACTCGGCCACGATGTACTACCTGAACGCGGTGAAGGCGGCCAAGACCGACGACGGCGACAAGGTGATGGAGCAGCTGCGCAAGGTCAAGGTCAACGACCTGTACATGAAGAACGGCAGCCTGCGCGCCGACGGCCGCATGGTGCACGACATGTACCTGATGCAGGTCAAGGCGCCCGACCAGTCGAAGGAGCCCTGGGACTACTACAACGTGGTGACCACCATCAAGGGCGACGACGCCTTCACCACCAAGGCCGAGACCAAGTGCCCGCTCTGGAAGTGACCTGACGTGACATGACGGAGATCTTCGGCATCCCCCTGCCGGCCCTGCTCGGGCAACTGCTGCTCGGGCTGGTCAACGGCTCGTTCTACGCCGTGCTCAGCCTGGGCCTGGCGGTCATCTTCGGGCTGCTGGGCATCGTCAACTTCGCCCACGGCGCGCTGTACATGATCGGCGCCTACGTCGGCTGGGGGGCGCTGGAGTACTTCGGCATCGGCTACTGGTGGGCGCTGCTGCTGGCGCCGCTGCTGGTCGGCGCGCTGGGGGTGGTGGTCGAGCGCACGATGCTCAAGCACCTGTACAAGCTCGACCCCATCTACGGCCTGCTGCTCACCTTCGGCCTGGCACTGATCTTCGAGGGCGTGTTCCGCGACCGCTTCGGCGTCTCCGGCCAGCAGTACCCGGTGCCCGACGCGCTGCAGGGCGCCACCAACCTCGGCTTCATGATCCTGCCCAACTACCGCGGCTGGGTGGTGCTGGCCTCGCTGGTGGTGTGTTTCGCCACCTGGTTCGTCATCGAGAAGACGTCGCTCGGCGCGACGCTGCGCGCTGGCACCGAGAACCCGAAGCTGGTGCAGGCCTTCGGCGTCAACGTGCCGCGCATGGTCACGCTCACCTACGCCGGCGGCGCGGCGCTGGCGGCCGTCGCCGGCGTGCTGGCCGCGCCGGTGATCCAGGTCACGCCGCTGATGGGCAGCAACCTCATCATCGTGGTGTTCGCGGTGGTGGTGATCGGCGGCATGGGGTCCATCCTGGGCTCCATCCTCACCGGCCTCGGCCTCGGCCTGGTCGAGGGGCTGACCAAGGTGTTCTACCCGGAGGCCTCCAACATCGTCGTCTTCGTCATCATGGCCATCGTGCTGATGGTGCGGCCCGCCGGGCTGTTCGGGAAGGAGAAGTGATGCGCCGCCGTTCTGCGCAGGCGATCGCGCTGGTGGTGCTGGCCCTGCTGATCGCGGCACCCTTCATCGGCCTGTACCCCGTCTTCATGATGAAGGCGCTGTGCTTCGCCATCTTCGCCTGCGCCTTCAACCTGCTCTTGGGCTACACCGGCCTGCTGTCGTTCGGCCATGCGGCCTTCCTCGGGTCGGCGGCGTACGCCTGCGGCTGGTTCGTGCGCTCGGCCGGCTGGCCGCCGGAGCTCGGCGTGCTGGCCGGCGTGGCGGTGGCGGCCCTGCTCGGCCTGGTGGTCGGCTTCATCGCCATCCGTCGCCAGGGCATCTACTTCGCCATGATCACGCTGGCCATGGCGCAGATGGTCTATTTCGTCTGCCTGCAGGCGCCCTTCACCGGCGGCGAGGACGGGCTGCAGGGCGTGCCGCGCGGCCGCCTCTTCGGCCTGCTGCCGCTGGCCAGCGACCTGGTGCTGTACTTCGTCGTGCTGGCGGTGTTCGTCGCGGTGTTCCTGTTCATCATCCGCGTGGTGCACTCGCCGTTCGGCCAGGTGCTCAAGGCCATCCGCGAGAACGAACCGCGCGCCGTCTCGCTGGGCTACGACGTCGACCGCTACAAGCTGCTGGCCTTCGTGCTGTCGGCCGCGCTGGCCGGCCTGGCCGGCGCGCTGAAGACGATGGTGCTGGGCTTCGCCACGTTGTCCGACGTGCACTGGTCGCTGTCCGGCGAGGTCATCCTGATGACGCTGCTCGGCGGCCTGGGCACCTTCGCCGGGCCGGTGGTGGGCTCGGCCGTCATCATCGGCCTGCAGAACTACCTGGCCGACCGGGTGGGCTCCTGGGTGACGGTGATCATCGGCGCCATCTTCGTGGTCTGCGTGCTGGCCTTCCGCCGCGGCTTCGTCGGCGAGTACCAGGCCTGGACCGAGCGGCGGCGCGAACGGGCCCAGGCCGCCGCCGCCGTCGCCCCCGCGGCGCCTGCACCGCGCTAGCGCCGGTCGGCGGCCGGGGGCTGCAGCACGGTCTTGGTGATGGCGCGGCCCACCTGTTCGAACAGGGCGGCCGCGCCGTCGTGTTCGTCCAGGCCCTTGGCGCAGGCGGTGACGACCACCGCGTCGCGACCGCCGTCCTGCGGGTTGACCACGCCCATGTGGCAGGCCCGCCGGTACTGCGTGCCGGTCTTGTGGATGAAGCGTTCGCTGCGCGGCAGGCCGGCTTCCAGCCGGTAGGCGTCGTAGGTGTCGTACTTCAGCCGCTTGTAGAGCAGCGTGGTGTGCTCGGGCGAGAGCAGCTGCCCGCGCACCAGCTTCTCCAGCATGGCGCCGTAGGCCTCCAGCGAGGCCGCGTTGAGCCCCTTGGCGTAGTAGCGGTCGTAGGCGGCCTCCATGGTCGGCACCTTGAGCTCGCTGCGCGGCACGCCCAGCGTGCGCCGCACGGCCTCCACCCGCGGCGGGCCCAGCTTGGCGGCGGCGATCTTCACCAGCGCGGCGTTGGGCAGCTCGGCCGCCCTGGGGTGCAGCTCGGCATAGACGTCGCGGCGCACCTGGGCGAAGTCGGTCAGGCCCTTGAAGCCGTCGCCGCCGATCAACGCCTTCGTCCGCTGCTGCATGGTGTCCGCCCCCATGGCGCGGACCAGCATGTTGGCAGCGGTGTTGTCGCTCTGCATCAGCGTGCGCTCCAGCAGTGCGCCCAGGCTGTAGCGGGTGCCGGTGGCCTGCCAGACCACGTTGCCGGCGCCGTCGATGCGGTCGCCGTCCTGTAGCGCCAGCCGCTGGTCCAGCGACAGCCGGCCGGCCTGCACCTCCTGCAGCAGGCCGATGGCCATCGGCAGCTTGGCCGACGACGACAGGTACCACGGCTCGCCGGCCTGGTAGGACAGCGTGCGGCCGTCGGCCAGCCGCTTGACGTACAGCCCCAGCTCGCCCGGCGTGTTGCGGTCGATGCGCTCCACCTCCTGGCGCAGCGCCTGCGTCCAGTCGGCCGCCTGGGCGACCGCGGCACCGGCCGAGGCGAGGGCGAGGCTAGGGGCGAGGGCCAGCAGCGCCGCGCGGCGGCGCCAGCGGCAGGGCGGGAAGGTCGTCGGGGCAGACGGTGTCATGGCGGGTTCCCTGGTCCAACAATCCGGAGCGGCAGAGGGCGGTGCCGATGCCGCGCAACGCGCGTTCGGCCGCGGCCAGCGACGGTTCGCCGCGGGTGCAGGCGGCCAGCACGATGCGCTGGTCGCGGCCCAGCCGCGGCACGGTGATGACGCCCGAGTCGCACGTGCGCTCGCGCTGCGTGCCGGTCTTGTGGGCGAAGCGCACGCCCTTGGGCAGGCCGGCGCGCACCCGTTGTGGGCCGGTGCGCGAGCGCTCCATGAGCGCCAGCAGCCAGCGCGTGCGGCGGTCGTCCAGCACCTCGCCTCGGGCGAACCGGGTCAGCAGTTCGCCGTACGCGTCCAGCCGCGCCGAGTTCAGCCCGCCGGCGTAGTACGCGTCGTAGGCCGGGCGCAGGCCGGGCAGGCGGAACTCGCCGGCCGGCACGCCGAGCCGCCGCGCCAGCACCTGCAGCCGCTCCGCCTCGCCCGGCTGCGCCCGCAGCAGCAGGAAGTCGCGCCCGCTCAGGCTGCGCGCTGCCGGCGTGAGCTGGCCGTAGACCTCGCGTCGCACGTCGGCCAGCGTGGTGATGGGGCGGAAGCCGGCCGGCACCGCGGCCTGCGTCGTGTCCTGCACCAGCCGGTTGACCTGGTCCAGGCCGGTCAGCCCGATCAGCATGTCGCTGGCGGTGTTGTCGCTCCAGACCATCATCTGCTCGAGCAGCTCGCGCACGGTCAGCGAGGTGCCCACCGGGTGCCGGTTCGTGCTGCCCGCGCCGTCGACGTAGTCGTCGGCGCGCAGGGTCAGGCGGGTGTCGAGGTCGTAGGCACCATGCTGCACGTCGCGCAGCACGGCCAGCGCCACCGGCAGCTTGACGGTGGAGGCCAGGTACCACAGCTCGTCGGCGCGGTGCCCGGCGGCGACGCCGCTGTCCAGGTCGCGCACGTAGACGCCGAACTGCAGCGGGCTGGCGGCTTCCAGCGTGGCGAGCGCGGCCTGCAGCCGGGCCGGCCAGTCGGCGGCCGGGCCGGGCGGCGCGGCCCAGGCGGCGGCGCCCGGCCACCCCAGCAGGGCGAGCAGCAGCAGGCCGGCGCTGCCCGGGCGGGCCAGCGCCCGGCGGGCGGTGTGAAGCAGGCGGGCGCGGATCGGCATCGCCCGTGCGGGGGCAAGCACTGCACCCAGGGAAGCGCCCGGCCGCCTCAGGCCCTGGCGTCGCGGTCGCTGCGCGCGGCCACGCGCCGCGTGCCCCACCAGGTCAGCGCCCACAGCGCCACCCCAACGGCCAGCAGCACGCCGGCCACTTCGTACTGCACCATGGCGCGGCCGGTCCACGGCCCGGCCAGGAAGGCGCAGGACAGCCCGCCGAGCACCGGCAGCACCGTCGGCGTGCGGAAGTGGCGGTGCGCCACCGCGTCGCGCCGCAGCACCAGTACCGCCACGTTGACGACGGTGAACACGCACAGCAGCAGCAGCGCCGTGGTGCCGCCCAGCGCCGGCACCTCGCCGACGAAGGTGATGAGGCCGAAGGCCAGCAGCGTGGTGAAGACGATGGCCACCCACGGCGTGCGCCGGCCGTGGTGGACCCGGCCCAGCGCGGCGGGCAGCACGCCCTCGCGGCTCATGCCGTAGACCAGCCGGCTGGCCATCAGCATGTTGATCAGCGCGCTGTTGGCCACCGCGAACATGGTGATGACGCCGAAGACCGCCAGCGGGAAGTCCGGTGCGCCGGCCCGCACCACCTTCAGCAGCGGCGTTTCGCCCTCGCCCAGCTCGGCCGCCGGCACCAGCGCGATGGCCGACACCGACACCAGCACGTAGATCAAGCCGGTGATCACCAGGCCGGTGAGCAGCACCTTGGGGAAGTGGCGCACGGGGTCCTTGCACTCCTCGGCCATGTTCACCGAGTCTTCGAAGCCCACCATGGCGAAGAAGGCCAGCGTGGTGGCGCCGATCACCGACCAGAACAGCCCGCGCTCGCTGGGGGCGAACTCCAGCGCCCGCGACACGTCGCCCTGGCCGCTGCCGATGGCGGCCAGGCCGATGAAGATGATGATGAGCAGGCCGGTCAGCTCGACGCAGGTGAGCAGCACGTTGAACTTCACGCTCTCGCCCACGCCGCGCAGGTTGACCGCCGCCACCAGCGCCATGAAGCCGAGGCCGATGGCGGTGATGCCGGCGCCCGACAGCCCGAGCCCGAAGGCGCCCGACAGGTTGGCCGCGAAGGCCCGCGAGGCGGTGGAGGCCGAGGTGATGCCCGAGCACATCACCGCGAAGGCGACCAGGAAGGTGACGAAGTGGATGCCGAAGGCCTTGTGCGCGTACAGCGCCGCGCCGGCGGCCTTGGGGTACTTCGTCACCAGCTCCAGGTAGCTGAAGGCGGTGATCAGCGCCACCACGAAGGCGACGACGAAGGGCAGCCACACCGCGCCGCCCACCTGCTTGGCCACCTGGCCGGTCAGCGCGTAGATGCCGGTGCCCAGGATGTCGCCGACGATGAACAGCAGCAGCAGCCAGGGGCCCATCACCCGGTGCAGGGCGGGCTGGCCATCGGGGCGAGCGGGGACGGGGGCGGCAACGTCGGTCGTCATGCGGTCCTTCCGGCGCGCAGGGTGTTCGCGCGCACCGGTGGTGACAGGCAACAACGGTACCTTGCCCGCCGCCCCGGCTCAGCCCGCCGGCGGCGCGTCCCGGTCGCGCGGCGGCAGCGCGTCTCGGAAGACGTCGAACGTCTTCCACGCCGGCACCGGCGGCTCGTACGCCGGCCGCGGCGCGTACACCGAGTGCTCGACGAGGTCCATCCGGTGGAGGTAGCGGGGGCAGTTCGGGAAGATGAGGCCGGCCGTCACCCGGACGATGAACACCGCGCCGGGAAACTCGTCGCGCAGCGGGTCGTCTTCCCGGACCTGCGCGGTGCCGTTCACCCGGATCCGCTTCGGCGCCTGGAAGTCGATGAACAGCAGGCCGACCTGCGGGTTCACCAGCACGTTGCCCCAGCTGCGGTACATGCCATTGCCGTCGTAGTCGGGGATGGCCAGCGTGCGGTCGTCGAGCACGCGCACGAACCCCGGCAGGCCGCCCTTGTACGAACAGTCGGGCTGGCCCAGCGCGTCGGCGCTGGCCACGAACACCATCGGGCAGCGTGCGATGAAGGCCCGGTCCTCCTCGGTGAACGCCCGCCGGCAGGTCACCTGTTGCAGACGGTCGGCCAGCGCCCGGGTCTCCCGGGCGTCCTGCAACCGCCGCATGCCGTCGTGGTACAGCGGGGCGTCGTCCATGGGGCCTCCTGGAGGGTCGTGAGCCGTTGACGCGAGGGTCGGCCGGCGGGACGGCTGGGGGTCAGCCGTTGGCTAAGCGGCGGCGGTCAGTGTCGGGTCGACGACAAGGTTCTTCAACAGCCGGCCGACGAATGGAGCTACCGGGCGTGCCTTTCGCCAGGGTGGCGGCCTGCGGTGCCCGCCATCTGGCCGCGGCGGTGTTCGCCCTTGCATGCATTGGCGAACGCCACAGTCGGTTCTGCTGCGATGGATCACTCGGCGCCAAAAAGCCAGCGCGCCAAGCGACGTGGTTTGGACGGACCGTATGTCGACAGCAGAGCGCCAATGTCCGCATAGGCTGCGTTCTGTTTGAGTGCGAACATGAGCCCGAGAAAGCTGGTGACGTGGGTGGAAAGGCTTGATGACTTGTCAGGATTGCTTTGCCAGCGATTCTTCAAATCCTCCAAGGTGGACGCCATGGTCTTGCTGGCAAAGGTCCACTCGTCGCTCGCCTTATGCAGTTCGCGCCATCTGGAAAAGGCCCAGTAAACATAGAGTCGCGTCGGCACGTAGCCTTCGTACCAGGCCAAGAATTGATCGAACTGCAGGCTCCAGAATCTGTCGAAGAACATGTCGGATTCGATGTCGATCCGCTGCGGCGACCAAGCGCTGGTCATCTTGGCGTCACGCTCTCGGTGTGCGGTCAGCAATTCGGTCCTCTTCTTTTGAAGCTCGTCGAACTGCTTGTGAAAGTGGATGACAAGATCGGCCTGCTTGTTTCGAAGACCGAATCGTGTGTTGGCATAAACGACCGCCAGTGCAAGACACGAGGTGACGATTGGAATGAGCTTCCAGAAGGTTTCGTAGTCGGCGGTTGTCATGGGGCCTCCCGGGATGGCGCCTTCCGAGCGCTGACGTGAAGGGGCGAACCGCGGTACTTGCCCTCGGTGTCTGGGCTCCTTCCCATTCCCGGATGCTGCCCTGCGGTCCGCTCGGCGTGAAGACCAAAAGGCTCCCCCGTTCGCCGGATGCCCGAAAGCGACCGGCGGCCTCATGCGGCGGACCGGCCTATTGCCGGCAGGGGTAGTCGGAAGAAAGACGATGCAGCGCGACGTGCCGCGCATCACCCGCGACGGGCAGCCACCCCACCCGCCACCCCCACCACATGCGGCCGCAGCTCCTCCGGGTGCTGCCGCAGGTAGCCGATCAGCGAGCGCCGCTTCTCCGGCCCGCGCACGCCTTCGACGGCCGCGGCGGGCGCGTCGCCCAGCAGTTCGGGCATCTGGCGGGCGGCACGGGCGTAGACCGCCGCCCACAGCTTCTTCACGGTGTGGATGGAGATGTCCAGCAGGGCGGCGATCTCCTCGTCGGATTCGTCGCCCACCGCGCGACGCAGCAGGCGGCGCTCTGCCGCCGAGAAGAAGCAGCGCGGCGCGCGGTGCTCGAACACGTCGCGCAGGTGGCTGCCGGGCAGCATCGCCAGCGCCTCGGCGCGGGTGAGACCGAACAGGCGCGGCCCGTCGGCGCCGCCGGGCGCCAGCGCGGTGGGCTGCTCGCGGTGGCCCATGCTGCGCATCACGTCCTGCTCGGGGCCCCAGGCCTCCTGCCAGAGCACGCCGATGCGGTGGCCGGCATGGGCGTGGCGGAAGGCGCTCATCGCCACCGACAGCAGGCTCATGGTGCGCGGGTCGTCGAAGGCCATGTGCCGCTGCTGGTAGTGCAGCACCAGGAAGGCCACGCCGTCGCCCTCGCCGCCGTTGAGCCTGGCCAGCGTGGCGTCGTCGGGCAGGCGCAGGCGGCCGGCCAGCAGGTCGGCGTAGACATGCCGCGCCACGCCGGGCGGGGCGTCGCCGCCGCGCAGCCGCCGCGCCCAGCCGTCGTCCAGCGCGATGGCCATGCCCATGGCCAGCAGACGCTGGCCGGGCGGGGCGGCGAGGTCCTCGATGACGTCGGCGTTGAAGCCGGGCTCCAGCAGCAGCCGGCGCCACAGCGCGGGCAGCGCCTCGCGCTGCGCGGCCGAGAGCGGCAGCCAGGCGGGCAGCAGGTCGAGGGCGTCGGTGAAGTCGGCCGGTTGCAGGAACCGGTGGCGCAGCGAGAAGGGCGGGGACATCGGGAACAGCCGGAAAACCCCGAGCAGGCCTGCGGCGCCGGGCAGGCCTGCCGGGGGAAAGCGGCCGCGGATTTTCCTTGTTTCCAAAGGTGTCGGCGTGCACGGAATCCCCAAGCCGCGGGGGCCATTTACCCTTTTTCAGCCATGGCCGCGGGCGGCCGTCGCGGGAACCATGCCGACCGGCCTCCAGCCCGTCAGCGCCGCTGCCGGGTGGCGGGCCCCCACCTTCCACAAGAACGCACGACTGAGGAAACCATGACGTCCCGCCCGATCCGTTTGCCCGCCCTGCCCGCCCTGGCCGCCCTGTCCCGCCTGAGCGCCCTGGCCGCCGCCGCCCTCGCCGTGGCCGGCCCGGCCGCCGCCGCCAGCTTCACCTACAGCGGCAACATCAGCTTCCACAACGACGTGATCCGCGTCGGCTTCAGCCTGGCGCAGGACGCGACCAACGTGCGGGTGTGGACCGATTCGTTCATGGGCGGCCAGAACTTCGATCCCATCACCGCGGTGTGGAACGGCCGCACCGGGGCCTTCATCGCCGACAACGACGACAACGCCGCCATCGCGCCGGGCCAGACGCGCTACGACTCGGGCCTGGTGTTCTCGAGCCTGGCGGCCGGCGACTACGTCTTCACCGTGGCCACCTACCCCAACGACCGCCGGGGCACCAGCCTGGCCAACGGCTTCGTGCTCGACAACGCCGCGCCGATCGCCATGGCCAACTGGTGCCAGCCGTCCAACGGCTGCGGCATGGGCACCTTCTTCCGCGTCAACCTGAGCGGTGTGGACAGCACCATCCCGCCGGTGCAGGCCATCCCGGAGCCCGAGACCTACGCGCTGATGCTGGGCGGCCTGGCCGCGCTCGGCGCCGCGGTGCGGCGCCGCCGCCAGGGCTGACGCCTCAGCCCTGCGCCCGAGCCGGCGCCGGCGGGCGCCGCACCAGCGTGCGCCACTGCGTCATCAGCGCCTGCCAGCGCGGCCGCACTTCGGCCAGGTGGCGGGCCTTGACCGGGCCGAAGCCACGGATGCGCTCCGGCAGGCGCGCGATCTCCAGCGCCAGCGCCAGGTTGTCGGCGCGCAGGTCGGGCAGCAGCTCGGTGATGGCCGCGCGGTATTCGCCGACCAGCGCCCGCTCGGTGCGCCGCTCCTCGGTGCGGCCGAAGGGGTCGAACGGCGTGCCGCGCAGCACCTTCAGCCGCGCCAGCCAGGGGTAGACGGCGCCCAGCCACGGCCCGAAGCGCAGCTTGCGCGGCCGGCCCTGCGCGTCGAGCCGGCGGGCCAGCCCCGGCGGCGCCAGGTGCCAGTGCGGCCGGCCGCCGTCGAACTCGCGCTGCAGCCGCTCGGCGAAGGCGGGGTCGGCGTGCAGCCGGGCCACCTCGTACTCGTCCTTGTAGGCCATCAGCTTGTGCAGGCCCTCGGCCACCGCCTGCGCCAGGCGGGTCGAGCCGAGCGGCGCCTCGGCCAGGCGCACCTGGGCGACGAAGGCGCGGAAGGTGTCGGCGTAAGCGGCACTTTGGTAGGCCGCCAGCCGCTGCGCGCGGTCGTCGATCAGCGCCTCGATGCCCAGCCTGCGGTGCAGCTGGATGACCTGCGCGCCGGTGTTCGGCCGGGGCAGCGAGGCCGGGTCGTGGGCGGCCCGCCGGCCCCATTCGAAGGCCGCCTGGTTGCGCTGCGGCTGCACGCCGTTGAGCACCATCGCCTGCCGGATGGCGGCGCGGCTCAACGGGATCAGCCCGCGCTGCCAGGCATGGCCCAGCAGCAGCGGGTTGGCATAGACCGCGTCGCCCAGCAGCGCCACCGACAGCGCCTCGGCGTCCACCGCCCACAGGCGAGCCGCCGCCTCGCGCAGCCGCTGCTCGCAGGCGGCGGCGGGGTACTGCCAATCCGGCTGCTGCAGCAGCGCCGCGGTGGGCGTGGGGTGGGTGTTCAGCACCACCCGGCTGCGCTGCGGGTGCAGCGCCTGCAGCGTGACCGGCAGCGCCGCCACCAGGCCGTCGCAGGCCAGCAGCAGGTCGGCCTGGGCGGCGTCGATCTTGGTCGTGCGCAGGGCGTCGGCGGCCCCGGCCACCTGCACGTGCGACCAGGTGGCACCGCCCTTCTGCGCCAGGCCGGCGGCGTCCTGCGTCACCACCGCCTTGCCGTCGAGGTGGGCCGCCATGCCGAGCAATTGGCCGAGCGTGATGACGCCGGTGCCGCCGACACCGGCGACCACGCAGCGCCAGCCGGCGCCGGCGTCGGGCAGCGTGGGCTCGGGCAGCGGCGGCAGCGCATCGACGTCGGCCGCTGAGGCCGGAGCGGCGGCCTTCGGCTGGCGCGGCACGGCGCCCTCCAGCGTGACGAAGCTGGGGCAGAAGCCGTGCAGGCAGGACAGGTCCTGGTTGCAGGCGCTCTGGTTGATGCGGCGCTTGCGGCCGAGCGGCGTTTCCACCGGCTCCACGGCCAGGCAGTTGCTCTGCACCGAGCAGTCGCCGCAGCCCTCGCACACCGCTTCGTTGATGACCACCCGGACGCCGGCATCGGCCAGCGTGCCGCGCTTGCGGCGCCGGCGCTTCTCGGTGGCGCAGGTCTGCTCGTAGACGATGACGGTGCAGCCCGGCACCTCGCGCAGCGTGCGCTGCACCGCGTCCAGGTCCTCCCGCGGGTGCAGGGCGACGTCCGCCGGCAGGCCGGCGTCGCGCCACGGGTCGATGCGGTCGCTGACCAGCACCACCCGCGTCACGCCCTCGGCCTGCAGCTCGCGGATCAGCGCCGGCACGCGCAGCGTGCCGTCCACCGGCTGGCCGCCGGTCATCGCCACCGCGTCGTTGAAGAGGATCTTGTAGGTGATGTTGACCCCGGCCGCGACCGCCTGCCGCACCGCCAGCACGCCGGAATGGAAGTAGGTGCCGTCGCCCAGGTTGGCGAAGACATGGGCGTCCTTCGTGAAGGGCGCCTGACCGACCCAGGCCACGCCTTCGCCGCCCATCTGGCTGAAGGTCTCGGTCTGCCGGTCCATCCACAGCGCCATGTAGTGGCAGCCGATGCCGGCCATCGCGCGCGAGCCCTCGGGCACCCGGGTGCTGGTGTTGTGCGGGCAGCCGGCGCAGAACCAGGGCGCGCGTTCGCCCGTCGCCCCGGCCCCGGCCGCGGTGGAGGCCTGCACCGCCTGCTCGCGGCGCGCGGCGGCGTCCAGCACCGACAGGTGCGCGGCCATGCGCGCCTGCACGTCCGCCGGCACGCCCAGGCGCTGCAGGCGCCTGGCGATGGCGCGGGCGATGAGGGCCGGCGTCAGGTCGGCCTTGGCGCGCAGCAGCCAGTGGTCGGCCGGCTGGCCCCAGCTCCATTCGCCGCCGCTGTGGTCGCCGTCGGGTTCGTCGAACTTGCCCAGCACGTTGGGCCGCACGTCGGGCCGCCAGTTGTAGAGCTCCTCCTTCAACTGGTACTCGATGAGCTGGCGCTTCTCCTCGACGACCAGGATCTCCTGCAGCCCCTGCGCGAACTCGCGGGTGGTGCGCGCCTCCAGCGGCCAGGGCACCGCCACCTTGTGCAGCCGCAGGCCGATGCGCCGGCAGGCGGCGTCGTCCAGGCCCAGGTCGTGCAACGCCTGGCGGGTGTCGTTGTAGGCCTTGCCGCTGGCGATGAGGCCGAAGCGGTCGGCCGGCCCGGCGACGACGTCGTGGTTGAGCCGGTTGGCCCGCACGTAGGCCAGCGCGGCGTACCACTTGTGGTCCATCAGCCGCGCCTCCTGCTCCAGCGGCGTGTCCGGCCAGCGGATGTGCAGCCCGCCCGCGGGCAGCGGGAAGTCGTCGGGCAGCACGATGCGCACGCGGTCGGGGTCGATCTCCACCGACGACGACGACTCGACGATCTCCTGGATGGTCTTGAAGCCCGACCACAGCCCGGCGTAGCGGCTCATCGCCCAGGCGTGCAGGCCGAGGTCGAGGATCTCCTGCACCGAGGCCGGGAAGAACACCGGGATGCCGCAGGCCTTGAACAGGTGGTCGCTCTGGTGGGCGATGGTGCTGCTCTTGGCGACGTGGTCGTCACCCGCCACCGCGATCACGCCGCCGTGGCGCGCGGTGCCGGCGTAGTTGGCGTGCTTCAGCACGTCGGCGCTGCGGTCCACGCCCGGGCCCTTGCCGTACCACAGGCCATAGACGCCGTCGTGCTTCTTCGCCTGCGGCCAGAGGTCGAGCTGCTGGCTGCCCCACACCGCGGTGGCGGCCAGCTCCTCGTTGACGCCGGGCTGGAAGACGACCTGGTGGCGCTGCAGGTGGTCCTTGGCCTGCCACAGCGCCTGGTCCAGCGTGCCCAGCGGCGAGCCGCGGTAGCCGCTGACGAAGCCGGCCGTGTCCAGCCCGGCGCGGCGGTCGCGTTCGTGCTGCAGCAGCGTCAGCCGCACCAGTGCCTGCACGCCGCTCATGAAGGCGCGGCCCTGGTCGAGCCGGTACTTGTCGTCGAGGCGGACCTCGGCGAGGGCTTTCAGCACCTCGTCGGGAAGGGGAGCGTTCATGCCGGACCTCCGGTGGCGGTGGGGCCCCCGTGGCCTGCGCGGCACCGCTTGTGGCGGCAGCCTTCACGCAACGGGGCCGGTCCAGTCTAGGAAGCAAGCGGCGTGCGGCGGGCCATCGGCTACCCTGAGGAACCGCCGTCGCCGAAGCCGATCGTGACGTTTCCCCGCCCGCCGTTCCCACCGCCATGGCACCGCCGCCGGCTGATCGCCTGGCTGGGCGTGGCCGGCCTGTCGCTGCCGGCGGTTGCGCAGCCCCGCCTGCCGGCGGTCAATCTGCTGCTCAGCTGGGAAGTGGTCGAAGGCCAGGCGGCCGCCGCCGGCTTGTCGACCGGTGGCGGTTGGGCGGTCTCCACCCAGGGCATGGCGGGTGCGCAGCCTGGTGCCGTGCTGCGCAGCGCGCCGACCGACCGGTCCGCCGGCGTGCAGCGGCTGCGGGTGGTGAACGGGGGTCAGGCGACCGCGCGCCTGGGCCGGCCGGTGCAGGTGGTCTGGGCCGAGGGCCTGCGCACGCCCGACGGCGACGTGGGCGTGCTGCGCCAGGCGTGGACCGAAGCGGTCACGGCGCTGACGCTGCGCCCGGTCTGGCCCGGCGGCCAGGCGCCCGTCGCCCTGTCGGTCTCGGCCGTGCTGCCGCAGGGCCGCGAGACGGGCGAGATGGCGTCGATGGCCCGCCTCGGCGGGCCCGAGCGGCGCGACCGTCCCCCGGCCCATGCCCAGGTCGAGACCCAGCTGCTGCTGCCGATGGGCGAATGGGTGACGCTGGCCGACCTCGGGCCGGCGCCGGTGCACACCGCGCCGGGCGAGTTGTCGACGCGGTCCGTCGCCCGGCGCGCCGGGCCGGTGCTGCGCGTCAAGGTCGAAGCCCAGCGCTGAAGGCGCGGGCGTCCTTCAAGCGGCCACGGCGGATCCGGCTTCGCCGGGCCGCTCGTGGCGCCCCCGTGGAGGAGGAGCGCCGCAGGCGCGACGGGGGTGGTCCGTCTATCGCGGCCACAACGCCCACATGCGCAGCGGCTGCTTGGTCCGCCCGGCCTTGGCCTCGGCCTCGTCGCCCCAGCCCCAGAAGAAGTCGGCGCGCACCGCGCCGACGATGGCCGAGCCGGTGTCCTGCGCCATGACCAGCCGGCGCAGCGGCGTGGCCGACAGCGGTTCGGTGGCGTCGACCCAGACCGGGGTGCCGTAGGGCACGCTCTGCGGGTCCACCGCGATCGAGCGGCCCGGCGTCAGCGGCACGCCCTGCGCGCCGCGCGGGCCGATCCCGGGGTCGGGCAGCGGTTCCTCGCGGAAGAAGACGACGCGCGGGTTGGCCCACAGCATCTCCTGCACGCGCTTCGGGTTGCGCCGCGCCCAGTCGCGGATGGCGGGCCAGGAGGCCTGCTCGGCCTTCAGCTCACCCTGGTCGATGAGCCAGCGACCCACCGACTTGTAGGGCTGGTCGTTGTGGCCGGCATAGGCCACGCGCACCGTCTGCTGGCGGCCGTCGGGCTCGGTCAGCTTCAAGCGGCCGGAGCCCTGGATCTGCAGCACCAGCGCGTCCAGCGGGTCGGCCACCCAGGCGATCTCCCGGCCGCGGCTGCCGGCCTGGGCGGCGGGCAGGCTGTCCAGCTGCTGCCGGGTCCAGTAGGGCCTGCGGCTGGCCAGGTCGGCCGGCGGCATCAGCAGCGGCACCGCATGCGTCGGCCGCGGACTGCGCACCGCTTCCACCAGCGGCTCGAAATAGCCCGTCAACAGGCCGGTGGCGGCGCTGCCGTCCATCGCCTCCAGCCGGTAGGGCTGCAGCCGCTGTTCCAGCCACAACCTCAGGAAACCATCGTCGGCCGACGGGGCCCCTGCCGCCTCGGCGCACAGGCCGGCGAACCCGGGCGCCGGGCGTTCGCAGCCGCGGCGGAAGGCCACCCACCAGTCGGCCAGGCGGTCGTCGCGCCAGCCGGGCAGCTCGTCGAAGGCGACGGGCACCCAGCGCGAGCGGCTGCGCTGCAGCGTGCCGGGCACGGGCGCGGCGGGTGCCGTGGCGACCGGCGGCACGCTGGCCGGCGCTTCCGGTGCCGGCGCGGGCGGCGGCGGCGCGGTGCCGCAGGCGGTGAGCAGCGCGGCCAGCGTGGCGACCCAGCCCCACGCCCGCCGCCGCCGGTGCCCGCTGCCTAGAATCGCCGGCCCCGAAGGTCCTGCCCCATCCCGCCGCGCCACCACCGTCCGCACCATGGCCCTGATTCTGCTGGAAGCCCTCGGCGCGCTGGCCCTGCTGGTGTTCATCGTCTGGTGGACGATGTTCGCCGGCCGGCGCAAGGGCGAGCGGCGCGACGACGACGCGCCGCGCGACTGAACCGCCGGATCAGCCGCCGGGAGGCGCCGGGTCCTTCGGCGGCCAGAGGAAGGACCACGGCCGCCGCCACAGCCGACGCCGCAAGGCGGCATTCAGCCGCAGCCGCTCGCCCACGCGGATGCCGCGCGAGCGCAGCGCCACCTTGAAGGCCAGCGCGAAGCTGACGCCGACGTTGAGCAGGCCGGTGAGCACGATGCCCAGCGCGCACCACCAGAAGCTGGCGTCCAGCAGCAGGCCGATGCCCTCGGCGCCGAGGGCCGCGGCCAGCTGGCCGGTGGACAGCGTGACGTGCCGCACCTGGATCGGCAGGCCGAAGAAGGACGCGATGGCCGGCACCAGCCCGAGCATCAGCCCCAGCGACACGTTGGCCGCCAGGCCGGAGACATTGGCCCGCGCCCAGGCCGCCCAGCGCTGCGCCCGCGCGGCGCCCAGCCGCTGCACGATGCGGGGGTGCCAGGCGATGGCGCTGTCCAGCCGGTAGAAGACGAACCAGTTCTCGACCCAGCCGGCGACCAGGCTGGCGGAGAACAGCAGCACCCCGGTGAAGGCGGCGAACAGCGGCGTCGGCCCGAGGGCGGTCAGGTCGTGCAGGATGTGCTCGGCGGTGGCCCCGCCGACCAGCGGCTCGCCCAGGGCGGCGCGCGACGCCGCCTGCACGGCCAGCACCACCGGCGCCACCAGCGCCAGGTTGCCGAGGATGCCCGCCGTCTGCGAGCGGATGAGGTTGGCGATCTCGTCGACGAAGCCGTCCGCCGCCCGCTCGTCGTCGCCCTCGCCGGCGGTGGCCGCCGCCTTCTGCACCTCGCCGAGCCGGGCCGCCATCGCCGGCGCGGTCATCGCCGGCTGCTTGGTCGCCACGGTGAAGTGCAGCAGGTGGATCAGCACGAAGCTCGCCGCGTAGTTGACGCCGGCCCACCAGCCGCCCCAGAACGCCGACAGGCCCAGCCCGCCGATGGCGAACTTGAGGAAGGTGGTGCCGGCCAGCACGGTGCCGCCGCCGGCGGCGCGGGCCAGCATGCGGCGGTACTCGGCGCGGGTGCGGGTGATGTAGCCCTCGCCGGTCTCGGCGCTGCGCTCGGCCACCTTGCGCGCGAGCAGCGAGTAGTGGCGCGCCATCAGGCTGCGCACGCCGCGGCGTTCGGCCGCGTCCTGCACCAGCGAGCGCGTCAGCCGCAGCAGCTCCGGCGCGGGGTCGGGTGCCAGCAGCGCGTCCATCAGCAGCTCGACCCGGTCGCAGCGGGCGCGCAGCTGGTCCATGCGGAAGACCAGGTCCACCGACACGCCGGCCTCGGCCAGGTGGTCGTGGATCGAGGCGGCGGCGGCGCGGCAGCGGTCGAGCAGCGCGCGCAGGTAGGGCGCCTGCGCGAGCGCGGCGTCGGCATCGCCGGCCAGCACCGCGTCGCCGAAGCGGTCGCCCACCTGTGCCAGCTGGCGGAAGGGGTCGCCGTCCAGCAGATCGGCGCTCATGCGCTGGCGCATGGCGGGTGCGAAGCCGCCGGCGCGGATCTCGCTGACCAGCACGGTCAGCGCCTCGGCCATGGCGATGCGCCAGTGGGCCGTCGGCGCGGCCTGTTCGGCGGCCAATGCGGCGGCCGGGGCGGCGGGCGCCAGCAGCGCCGCCAGCCGCGCCAGCAGCGCGGCGTCCATGCGGCCCAGCCAGTCCAGGTCCTGCGGCTCGAAGAGCAGCGGAAACAGCGCCGCCAGGTCGCGCGTGGCCGGCGTGCCGGGCAGCACCCGCTGCACCAGGCGCTGGCGCAGCTCGCTCATCAGCGCGGCGCGCGGCGCGAAGCCGAAGTCGGCGAACAGCGCCGGCGCGTCGACCTCGCGCCAGAAGGCGTGCAGCAGGCCGCGCACGCTCGCGCGGCGACTCGTTCTGCTCCAGCACGTTGAGCAGGTGCTTCAGCCGCAGCAGCGCGATCGGCGTGCCGCCGCCTTCGCGCCGCTCGCGCCACGGTGCGGGATGGCGCAGCCACTGCGCCAGGCGCACCAGCCAGAGGTGACGTTCGGCGAGTTCGGCCCCGGGATCGGCCGCGTTGAGCAACGCGGTCAGGTCCCAGGCCGTCGTGGGACGGGCCCCGGCGACCATCGGCAGCGGTCAGTGAAGCGTCTGCCGCTGCGCCAGCAGGAACTCCGGCACCGGCGCGTCGAAGGGCCGGGCGTCCTCGGTCATGCAGAAGAAGGTGCCGCGCATGGTGCCGGTGGCGGTGGCCACGCGGGTCCAGCTGGTGTATTCGAAGCGCTCGCCGGGCTTGAGCAGCGGCTGGTGGCCGACCACCGCCAGCCCGCGCACCTCCTCGACCTTGCCGTCGGCGTCGGTGATCAGCCAGTGGCGCCCGATGAGCTGCGCCGTGGTGTCGCCGCTGTTCACGATGGTGATCGTGTAGGCGTAGGCGAAGGGCCCGCCGGCGGGGCTTTGCTCCGGCAGGAAGCGGACCTGCACGGAGACGGTGAACTCGGGTCGGGCCATCGGGGCATTCTAGGTAGCGCACCCGTCCGCCTTGGGGTCGCCACCTAGAATCCTTGCCAGAAAAAGGTGGCGGGTCCGTCGCAGCCGCCGTCGCACCCTCGCCATGACCACCTTCCGCATCGCCCCCAGCCTGCTCTCGGCCGACTTCGCCCGCCTCGGCGAGGAGATGAAGGCCGTCATCGCGGCCGGTGCCGACTGGATTCACTTCGACGTGATGGACAACCATTACGTGCCCAACCTGACCTTCGGGCCGATGGTGTGCCAGGCGCTGAAGCGCCATGCGGTCCGGGCCGACGGCACGCCGGTGCCGATCGACGTGCACCTGATGGTGCAGCCGGTGGACGCGCTGGCCACGGCCTTCGCCCAGGCCGGCGCCGACCTGATCAGCTTCCACCCCGACGCCTCGACCCACGTCGACCGCACCCTGCAGCTCATCCGCGGCGCCGGCTGCAAGGCCGGCCTGGTGTTCAACCCGGCCGCGCCGCTGGACGTGCTGGAGTGGACGATCGACCAGCTCGACCTGGTGCTGATCATGAGCGTCAACCCGGGCTTCGGCGGCCAGGGGTTCATCCCCTCGGCGCTGCGCAAGGTCGAGCAGGTGCGTCAGCTGATCGACGCCAGCGGCCGCGACATCCGGCTGGAGGTGGACGGCGGCATCAAGGTGGACAACATCCGCCGCGTCGCCGAAGCCGGCGCCGACACCTTCGTCGCCGGCAGCGCCATCTTCGGCCAGCCCGACTACGCCGCCGTCGTCGGTGCCATGCGGGCCGAGCTGAAGGCCCTTCCCCCGCGCGGCACCTGGGCCTGAATGAGGCCCCCACGCACACTGTCGTTTGCTGCCCCCCATGGGGGCGCTCAGCGCTTTCGGGCGGCCGTGCGGCGCTGAACCACGGCCCTGCCATGGCCGAGCTGTCGCGCACCCGCTGGGGCCAGGTCGCCCTGCTGCAACTCGTGGGCATCGCCTGCGCCATGCAGGTGGGCAAGGTGCCGCCGGCCATCGGCGCGCTGCGGCAGTCGCTCGGCATGAGCCTGGTCGAGGTGGCCTGGGTGCTGGCCCTGCTCAGCGCCGTCGCCGCGCTCGGCGGCAGCCTCGCCGGCTCGCTGGCCGCGCGCTGGGGCGCGGGGCGGGTGGTGCTGGGCAGCCTGCTGCTGATGGCCGCGGCCAACGCGCTGGGCGCGCTGTCGCCGTCGCCCGCGCCGCTGCTGGCCAGCCGCACGGTGGAGGGCGCCGGCTTCCTGTTCGCGGTGGTGGCGGTGCCGGGCCTGCTGGCGGCCAACTCGGCGGCGGCGGACCGGCCGCTGGTCTTCGGCCTCTGGGGCGCCTACATGGGGCTGGGCATGGCGGCGGCGATGTTCGCCGCACCGGCGCTGCTGGCCTGGGGCGGCTGGCGCGGGCTGTGGGGCGCGGACGCGGCGCTGCTGGCGCTGCTGGCGCTGGCGCTGGGGGTGGCCCGGCCCCAGGCGCCGCCGCGGTCGGCGCAGGGGCAGCCGCTGTCGGCGCTGGTGCGCGGCCTGGCCGTGGTGCTGCGGCGGCGCGAGGTCCAGCTGCTCGGCCTGGTCTTCCTCTGCCACGCCTACCAGTACATGGCGGTGTTCGGCTTCCTGCCCACGGTGCTGCACGAGGCCGGCATGCGCGGCGAGACGGCCGCCGCGCTCACCGCGACGGCGGTGCTCTTCAACGCGCTGGGCAACACGCTGACGGGCTGGCTGTTCAAGCGCGGCGCCCGCGCCGGCACGCTGCTGATGGCGGCGGCGCTGACCATCGGCGCCATGGAGCTGGCGCTGTACGCCGGCGGCCTGTCCGCGCCGGCGCGGGTGGGCTGCGCGCTGGTGTTCTCGCTGGTGGCGGGCATCCCGCCGGCGACGGTCTTCGTGCGGCTGCAGGCCGCGGCGCGCCAGCAGTCCGGGGCGGAGCCGGCGATCGCCATGGGCTTCGTCGTGCAGTGCTCGCACATCGGCCAGATGTTCTCGCCGGTGGTCGTGGCGGCGCTGGCCTCCGCCCTCGGCGGTTGGCAGTGGTCGCCGGCCGCCCTGCTGCCGATGGCGGCGGTGGTGTTCTGGTGCGGCTGGCGGCTGCAGCGAGGGGACCGCGCATGAGGCCGTTGCCGAGGCCGCGCGCGGTGATGATCGACCTCGACGGCACGTTGGTCGACACGCTGGGCGACTTCGACCTGGCGCTCAACGCCATGCTGGCCGACCTCGGCCTGCCGGCGGTGGACCGGGCGTTCATCGAACGCAGCGTGGGCAAGGGCTCGGAGCACCTGATCGCGGCGACGCTGTCGCAGGCGGGCGCCGGGCCGGGCCTGCAGCCGCGGGCCTGGGACCGCTACCAGCGGCACTACCTGCGCATCAACGGCAGCGCGGCCGCCGTCTACCCCGGCGTGGTGGAGGGGCTGCAGCGGCTGCGCGCGCTCGGCCTGCCGCTGGCCTGCCTGACCAACAAGCCGGCCGCCTTCGCCCGCCCGCTGCTGCAGCGGCTGGGGCTGGAGGGGTACTTCGCCCACGTCTTCGGCGGCGACGATTTCCCGCGCAAGAAACCCGACCCGCTGCCGCTGCTCGAGACCTGCAAGGCGCTCGGCACGGCGCCCGCGGCGACGCTGATGGTCGGCGACTCGGGCAACGACGCCCAGGCCGCGCGCGCCGCCGGCTGCCCGGTGGTGCTGGTGGACTACGGCTACAACCACGGCCGGCCGGTGGGGGCGGAGGACGCCGATGGCGTCATCGGCCGGCTCGACGCGCTGGCCTTTGACTGAACTCCGGCTGCACTGCGGCTGAAAGGGCCGCTGCTAAACTGCCCGGGCCATGTTCATCACGCGCAAGCACATCAAGGGGTCGCACGACCGGGGAGCCTGGCCCTGGCGACCGTCCGCTGCTGCTTGCCGCGCCAGCGCCTGACGCCCCTCGTTCACCGCCCGGTCCCGACGGACCGGCCCTGCCGGTGAACCGGCCTCCCCGGCGCTGACCCCGCGGCCTCGAAGACCACCGCCTTGCCGGCGGACGGCGCCCGGCCGGAGCCCCTCCGGCCCTGACGAGGAACCAGAACCGCATGATCACCGAGCTCGAATTCAAGAGCCTGGCCGAACAGGGCCACAACCGCATCCCCCTCATCGCCGAGGCCTTCGCCGACCTCGAGACGCCGCTGTCGCTGTACCTCAAGCTGGCCGGCGGCCGGCCCCTGAGCTTCCTGCTCGAGTCGGTCGTGGGCGGCGAGCGCTTCGGCCGCTACTCCTTCATCGGCCTGCCGGCGAAGACGCTGCTGCGGACCACCGGCTGGACCACCGAGGTGGTCACCGACGGCCAGGTGGTGGAGACGCACGAGGGCAACCCGCTGGACTTCGTCGCCGCCTACCAGCAGCGCTTCAAGGTGGCGCTGCGGCCCGGGTTGCCGCGCTTCTGCGGCGGGCTGGCCGGTTACTTCGGCTACGACACCGTGCGCTACATCGAGCCGCGGCTGGCCAAGACCGAGAAGCCGGGCGGCCTGGACACGCCGGACATCCTGCTGCTGCAGACCGAGGAGCTGGCCGTCATCGACAACCTGTCGGGCCGGCTGTACCTCATCGTCTACGCCGACCCGGCGCAGCCCGAGGCCTACTTCCGCGGCAAGAAGCGCCTGGGCGAACTGGCCGACCAGCTGCGCTACAGCGTGACCGCGCCGACGGTGCAGCGCGGCACGGCCTACCCCGTGGAGCGCGACTTCACCAAGGACGACTACCTGGCCGCGGTGCTCAAGGCCAAGGAGTACATCGCCGCCGGCGACATGATGCAGGTGCAGGTCGGCCAGCGCCTGCGCAAGCGCTACACCCAGTCGCCGCTGGCGCTGTACCGGGCGCTGCGCTCGCTCAACCCCCAGCCCGTACATGTACTTCTACGACATGGGCGACTTCCAGATCGTCGGCGCCTCGCCGGAGATCCTGGTGCGGCAGGAGGCGACGCCCGACGGGCAGAAGGTGACCATCCGCCCGCTGGCCGGCACCCGTGCCCGCGGTGCCTCGCCCGAGGCCGACCGGTTGATGGAGGCCGAGCTGACGGCCGACCCGAAGGAGCGCGCCGAGCACCTGATGCTGATCGACCTGGCGCGCAACGACATCGGCCGCATCGCCAGGACCGGCAGCGTGAAGGTGACCGAGGCCTTCGTGGTCGAGCGCTACTCGCACGTCATGCACCTGGTCAGCAACGTCGAGGGCCTGCTGCAGGATGGCGCCACCAGCCTGGACGTGCTGAAGGCGACCTTTCCCGCCGGCACGCTGAGCGGCGCGCCGAAGATCCGCGCGATGGAGATCATCGACGAGCTGGAGCCCGTCAAGCGCGGCATCTACGGCGGCGCCTGCGGCTACTTGAGCTTCGCCGGCGACATGGACGTCGCCATCGCCATCCGCACCGGCATCGTCAAGGACCAGACGCTGTACGTGCAGGCGGCGGCCGGCGTGGTGGCCGACTCGGTGCCCGAGATGGAGTGGCGCGAGACCGAAGTGAAGGCGCGCGCGCTGATCCGCGCCGCCGAGCTGGTCGAGGAAGGGTTCTGAGGGGGCCGCCATGCTGCTGATGATCGACAACTACGACAGCTTCACCTTCAACCTGGTGCAGTACTTCGGCGAACTCGGCGAGGACGTGCGGGTGGTGCGCAACGACGAGATCACGCTCGAAGGCATCGCCGACCTGCGGCCGGACCACCTGGTGCTGTCGCCCGGGCCCTGCTCGCCGGCCGAGGCCGGCGTCTGCATCGACGCCATCCGCCACTTCACCGGCAGGCTGCCCATCCTCGGCGTCTGCCTGGGCCACCAGGCGATGGGCGCCGCGCTTGGCGGCAAGGTGGTGAGGGCGCAGCGCCAGATGCACGGCAAGGCCAGCACCATCACCACCGACCGCCAGGGCGTGTTCGCCGACCTGCCCGAGCGCTTCGAGGTCATCCGCTACCACTCGCTGGTGATCGAGCGCGAGTCGCTGCCGACGGTGCTGGAGGTGACCGCCAGCGCCACCGACGACGGCGAGATCATGGGCGTGCGTCACAAGGACCTGGCCGGCACCGCCACGCCGCTGGAGGGCGTGCAGTTCCATCCGGAGTCCATCCTGTCGGAGCATGGCCATGCGCTGCTGCGCAACTTCCTGCGCGCGGGCCGCGCGTGACCCGAGGGGCTTGACATGATCCTGTCAGACGTCGACGCGCTGACCCGCGTCATCGAGCACCGCGAGATCTTCCACGACGAGATGCTGGCGCTGATGCGCCGCATCATGCGCGGGGAAACCTCGCCGGTGATGATCGCCGCGCTGGCCATCGGCCTGCGGGTGAAGAAGGAGACGATCGGCGAGATCACCGCCGCGGCCCAGGTGATGCGCGAGTTCGCCACGCCGGTGCCGGTGGCCGACCGGCAGCACCTGGTCGACATCGTCGGCACCGGCGGCGACGGCGCGCACACCTTCAACATCTCCACCGCGGCCACCTTCGTCGCCGCCGCGGCCGGCGCCCGGGTGGCCAAGCACGGCGGGCGCAGCGTGTCGTCGACCAGCGGCAGCGCCGACGTGATGGAGGCGCTGGGCGCCGACATCCAGCTCACGCCCGAGCAGGTGGCGCAGTGCCTGGCGGCCACCGGCATCGGCTTCATGTTCGCGCCCAACCACCATGCGTCGATGAAGCACGCGGCGCCGGTGCGCAAGGAATTGGGCGTGCGCACGCTGTTCAACATCCTGGGGCCGCTGACCAACCCGGCCGGCGCCGAGAACACGCTGATGGGCGTCTTCCACCCGGACCTCGTCGGCATCCAGGTGCGCGTGCTGCAGCGGCTGCAGTCGCGCCACGTGATGGTGGTGCACGGGCTGAACGGCATGGACGAGATCTCGCTGTCCGGCGAGACGCTGGTCGGCGAGCTGAGGGACGGCCAGGTGCGCGAGTACACCCTCCACCCCAGCGACTTCGGCCTGCCGGTCTACGACAGCCGGGTGCTGCGGGTGGCCAACCGCGACGAGTCGGTGGCCTGCATCCGCCGCGCGCTGGCGAACGAGGACGGCCCGGTGCGCGACATCGTGCTGCTCAACGCCGGGGCGGCGCTGTACTGCGCCGGCGTGGCGTCGTCGATCGAGGACGGCATCGGCCGCGCGCGGACCGCCGTGTCCAGCGGCGCGGCGGCGGCCAAGGTGGAGGCGTTCGTCGCGTTCACCCGTCGCGTCAAGGAAGGCGCGGCATGACCGACATCCTGCAGCGCATCGTCGCAGTCAAGCGGGAGGAGGTGGCGGCGCTGCGTGCGGCGCGGCCGCCGGCCGACCTGCGGCGCGAGGCCGAGGCCCAGCGCGCCGGCCGGCGCGACTTCGTCGGCGCGCTGCGAGCCCGCGCCGACGTCGGCCGGCCGGCGGTGATCGCCGAGGTGAAGAAGGCCAGTCCCAGCAAGGGCGTGCTGCGCGAGCGCTTCATGCCGGCGGAGATCGCGGCGTCCTACGAACGCGGCGGTGCGGCCTGCCTGAGCGTGTTGACCGACCGCCCCTTCTTCCAGGGCGACGAGGCGTTCCTGCGCCAGGCGCGCGCGGCGTGTTCGCTGCCGGTGCTGCGCAAGGACTTCATCGTCGACGAACTGCAGGTGATCGAGGCGGCCGCCATGGGCGCCGATTGCATCCTGCTGATCGCCGCCTGCCTGGACGATGCGGCCATGGCGGGCCTCGAGGTCTGTGCGCGCGACCTCGGCCTGGCGGTGCTGGTCGAGGTGCACGACGCCGAGGAACTGGACCGGGCGCTGCGGCTGCAGACGCCGCTGATCGGCGTCAACAACCGCAACCTGCGCAGCTTCGAGGTGTCGCTCGACACCACGATCGGCCTCAAACCGCGGGTGCCGGCCGACCGGCTGCTGGTCACCGAGTCCGGCATCCTGAGCGGTGACGACGTGCAGCGCCTGCGCGCTGCCGGTGTGCATGCCTTCCTCGTCGGCGAGGCCTTCATGCGGGCCGAGGATCCGGGCACCGCGTTGGCCGCGCTCTTCGGCTGAGCGCCATGACCGACCGGCAGGGCGGGCTGTTCGCCGCCGAGGCGCCGGCCACCGACAGTCCCGACAGCGCCCTGCGGCGACCGCTGGACGCGTTGTTCGACGAGGTGCCGGGCGGCTGGCGCGCGGTGACGGAACCCTTCCGTCGTTCGCCGGAGGGCCGTCGGTTGATCCAGTTCGTCGACGACCGTGTGGCGGACGGCGCCACCGTCTACCCGGCCGACGTGCTGCGGGCCCTGCGGCTGACGCCGCTGGAGGCGGTGCGGGTGGTCGTGCTCGGTCAGGACCCGTACCACGGGCCGGGGCAGGCCCAGGGCCTGGCCTTCCACGTGCCGCCCACATGCGCCGTGCCGCCGAGCCTGCGCAACATCGCGGCCGAGGTGCGCGCCTGCGGCGGCGAGGGCGCCGGACCGGCGCCGGACCTGGAATCGTGGGCGCGACAGGGGGTGCTGCTGCTCAACACGGTGTTGACGGTGGAGGACGGCCGTCCCAACAGCCACGCCAGACGCGGTTGGGAGGGGCTGACCGACGCGCTGATCCGCGCGGTGTCCGATCAGCCCCGGCCGGTGGTCTTCCTGCTGTGGGGCAACCCGGCGCGGGCGAAGGCGGCGCTGGTCGACCGCCGGCGTCACGACGTGCTGGAGGCCAACCACCCGTCGCCGCTCGCGGCGCGTCGACCGCCGATCCCCTTCATCGGCTGCGGCCATTTCGCCGAAGCGAACCGGCGGCTGACGGTGCGACGCCCCGAGGAGCCGCCGGTCCGCTGGTAGCGCGCTGGGGTTCTCGTCGCCCCCGGCCGACTGGCGCAGCGCGCGTCTTGGCTTGTGTCGCGACAAGCTGCTAGAATCTGCGGTTCGCCGCGGAGGGGTGCCCGAGTGGCTAAAGGGGGCAGACTGTAAATCTGTTGGCTTACGCCTACGCTGGTTCGAATCCAGCCTCCTCCACCACGGCGAAACGATACAAAAAGTGAAGGACGGCGGGCGGTGCGAAGCGCCGATCGCCTGGCAGACGTAACAAGCGGACGAAGAAGGTTCGAGACGAGACGACCGGCGCGAGCGGATCCGTCGCGGCGCCCTGGCGGTGACGGGGCACAAGGCGTGGCGGGAGTAGTTCAATGGCAGAACCTCAGCCTTCCAAGCTGATGACGCGGGTTCGATTCCCGTCTCCCGCTCCAGCGACTGCCGGGTCGGAGCGGTTCGCGGTGTCGGTCGACATCGACAGCGGTCTGGGCGTGCGGCGGGTGTCCGCGCCCAGACCTGTGTCGATGCCCATGTGGCTCAGTGGTAGAGCACTCCCTTGGTAAGGGAGAGGTCGCGCGTTCGATCCGCGCCATGGGCACCAACCCCTTCTTCGGTGGCCTCGTGCCGCCTTCTCTTCCGACGACGCATCATCTGATCGCCAGCAGGAGCGCTCAACATGGCAAAAGGCAAGTTTGAACGGACCAAGCCGCACGTGAACGTGGGCACGATTGGGCACGTGGACCATGGCAAGACGACGCTGACGGCGGCGATCACGACGGTGCTGTCGACGAAGTTCGGCGGCGAGGCCAAGGCGTACGACCAGATCGACGCGGCGCCGGAGGAGAAGGCGCGCGGCATCACGATCAACACCGCGCACGTCGAGTACGAGACGGCCAACCGTCACTACGCGCACGTCGACTGCCCGGGGCACGCCGACTACGTGAAGAACATGATCACGGGCGCGGCGCAGATGGACGGCGCGATCCTGGTGTGCTCGGCCGCGGACGGCCCGATGCCGCAGACGCGCGAGCACATCCTGCTGGCGCGCCAGGTGGGCGTGCCGTACATCATCGTGTTCCTGAACAAGTGCGACATGGTCGACGACGCCGAGCTGCTGGAGCTCGTCGAGATGGAAGTGCGCGAGCTGCTGTCCAAGTACGACTTCCCTGGTGACGACACCCCGATCGTCAAGGGCTCGGCCAAGCTGGCGATGGAAGGCGACAAGGGCGAGCTGGGCGAGCAGGCGATCATGAAGCTGGCCGAGGCGCTGGACACCTACATCCCGACGCCGGAGCGGGCGGTCGACGGAGCGTTCCTGATGCCGGTGGAGGACGTGTTCTCGATTTCGGGTCGCGGCACGGTGGTCACCGGCCGTGTCGAGCGCGGCATCATCAAGGTCGGCGAGGAAATCGAGATCGTCGGCATCCGCGCCACGCAGAAGACCACCTGCACGGGCGTGGAGATGTTCCGCAAGCTGCTGGACCAGGGGCAGGCGGGCGACAACGTGGGCATTCTGCTGCGCGGCACCAAGCGCGAGGACGTCGAGCGCGGCCAGGTGCTGTGCAAGCCGGGCTCGGTCAAGCCGCACACGCACTTCACGGCCGAGATCTACGTGCTGAGCAAGGAAGAGGGCGGGCGCCACACGCCGTTCTTCAACAACTACCGGCCGCAGTTCTACTTCCGCACGACGGACGTGACGGGTGCGGTGGAGCTGCCGAAGGACAAGGAGATGGTGATGCCGGGCGACAACGTGGCGATCACGGTCAAGCTGATCGCCCCGATCGCCATGGAAGAGGGCCTGCGCTTTGCGATCCGCGAGGGCGGCCGCACCGTCGGCGCGGGCGTCGTGGCGAAGATCCTCGAGTAAACAGCGTTCTAGCAAGCAGGCCGCAGGGGCATAGCTCAATTGGCAGAGCGTCGGTCTCCAAAACCGAAGGTTGGGGGTTCGATTCCCTCTGCCCCTGCCAGACCCCTGACTGCCAGGGGTCTGGCGGCCGAACAAGCAGCCCGCGGGTGGTGAAACAGCCCGGCGGGCTTTGCTGCTGATGGCGTCGGCGTTCACTGCAAGGCAGGCGCCATCGGGAACCGAATGAAATCGATGTCCACCAACCCTCAAGTCGAGACCGTCTCCAGCGGTGCGGACAAGGCCAAGCTGGCCGCGGCCGCCGCGTTGATGGTCGGCGGCGTGGTCGCCTTCTACCTGCTGGGCCAGAAGGACCTGTGGCTGCGCGTCGTCGCGCTGCTGGCGTTGCTGGCCGCCGCCGTGGCGGTGTTCTTCACCTCCGAGTCGGGCCGGCAGCTGATCGCCTTCGGCCAGGACTCGGTGCGCGAGACCAAGAAGGTCGTCTGGCCCGCCCGCAAGGAGGCGATGCAGATGACGCTGTACGTCTTCGGCTTCGTGGTGCTGATGGCGCTGTTCCTGTGGCTCACCGACAAGACCCTGGAGTGGCTGCTCTACAGCCTGATCCTGGACATGAGGCCGTGAGGCGCTGAAAGCGACCCTGCGAGACACCAAGTGATGAGCGAACAACAAGCCCCCGACACCGGCGCGAGCAGCGCGGCCTCCGCCTCGCCAATGCGCTGGTATGTCGTGCACGCCTACTCCGGCATGGAGAAGGCGGTCGAGCGCAACCTGCGCGAGCGCATCGAGCGGGCCGGCATGCAGGCCAAGTTCGGCCGCATCCTGGTGCCGACCGAAGAAGTGGTCGAGCTGAAGAACGGCAAGAAGGCCGTCACCGAGCGCCGCTTCTTCCCCGGCTACGTGCTGGTCGAGATGCTGATGGACGACGAGTCCTGGCACCTGGTCAAGCACACCAGCAAGGTCACCGGCTTCGTCGGCGGCGCCAAGAACCGGCCGGCACCGATCTCGGAAGCCGAGGTGATGAAGATCGTCAACCAGATGCAGGAAGGCATCGAGAAGCCGCGGCCCAAGGTCGAGTGGACGGTGGGCGAGCTGGTGCGGGTCAAGGAAGGCCCGTTCACCGACTTCAACGGCGCCATCGAGGACGTGAACTACGAGAAGTCCAAGGTGCGGGTGTCGGTGACCATCTTCGGTCGCGCCACGCCGGTCGAGCTCGACTTCGCGCAGGTCGAGAAGGTCTGAGTCTTTTCAGCGCGCTGTGCGGGGTGGCCCGGCACGGCGCGTGTCGTTCGGTCAGGGCCATGTTGACGAGGAGCCGAAGCGCCGCAGGGCGCACAGGCGTTTGAACTCGAGGAGCCAGTCATGGCAAAGAAGATCGTCGGCTTCATCAAGCTGCAAGTCCCGGCCGGCAAGGCCAACCCGTCCCCGCCGATCGGCCCCGCGCTGGGTCAGCGCGGCCTGAACATCATGGAGTTCTGCAAGGCGTTCAACGCGCAGACCACCACGATGGAGCCGGGCCTGGTGCTGCCGGTGGTGATCACCGCCTTCGCGGACAAGTCCTTCACCTTCGTCATCAAGTCGCCGCCGGCCGGCGTGCTGATCAAGAAGGCGATCAAGCTGGACAAGGGCTCGGCCCGTCCGCACCTGGACAAGGTCGGCAAGCTGACCCGCGCCCAGCTGGAGGACATCGCGAAGGTCAAGATGAAGGACCTCAACGCCGCCGACCTCGACGGCGCCGTCAAGATCATCGCCGGCACCGCCCGTTCGATGGGCGTGACCGTGGAAGGAGTCTGACCATGGCCCGACTGACCAAGAAGCAGAAGGCCCAGCAGGGCCGCATCGAGAGCACCAAGCTCTACCCGATCGCCGACGCGCTGACGCTCGTCAAGGAGTTCGCGACCGCGAAGTTTGACGAGTCCATCGACGTCTCCGTCCAGCTCGGCATCGACGCCAAGAAGTCCGACCAGGTGGTGCGCGGTGCCGTCGTGATGCCCAACGGCACCGGCAAGACCAAGCGCGTGGCGGTGTTCGCCCAGGGCGCGAAGGCCGAGGAGGCCCGGGCCGCCGGTGCCGACATCGTCGGCATGGAGGACCTGGCCGAGCAGGTCAAGGCCGGCAACCTGAACTTCGACGTGGTGATCGCCTCGCCGGACACCATGCGCGTCGTCGGCACGCTGGGCCAGATCCTGGGCCCGCGCGGCCTGATGCCGAACCCGAAGGTCGGCACCGTGACGCCCGACGTGGCCACCGCGGTGAAGAACGCCAAGGCCGGCCAGGTGCAGTTCCGCGTCGACAAGGCCGGCATCATCCACGCCACCATCGGCCGGCGCTCGTTCGAGTCCGACAAGCTGGTGGGCAACCTGGCCGCGCTGCTGGACGCGCTGAACAAGGCCAAGCCCGCGTCGAGCAAGGGCGTGTACCTGCGCAAGGTGGCGGTGTCGTCGACCATGGGCGTGGGCGTCCGCGTCGACGCGTCGACCATCGCCCAGCAGGCGCAGGCCTGATGGTTTGAAGCCCTGCCGGCCCCAGGCCGGCAGGCAACGGATTGGTGGGCTGCGGGGGTCGCTTGACCGCCGCAGGCCGTCCAAGACCGCTGGCGGGGCCCGCGAGGTCCCTTAAATCGACGGCGCCGCAAGTCGCCCGACAGCCAGCGCAGATGGCGCACCCGCTGTGAAGGATGTGCCCCGGCTCACCGGGGCGGTTCCGAGCAGAAGGTCGCTGAAACCCGGTGTGCGGAAGGTCCTCGGACCGGACGCACGTTTCGTGAGGAGTGGACCTTTGAGTCTCAATCGCAACGAGAAAGCAGCCGTGGTGACGGATGTGGCGGCCCAGGCGGCCCGCTCGCAGACGCTCGCCCTGGCCGAGTACCGTGGCCTCACCGTCGAGAACCTGAACAAGCTGCGCGTCGATGCGCGGTCCAAGGGTGTGTACCTTCACGTGCTGAAGAACACCCTGGCCCGTCGCGCCGTCGCCGGCACCCCGTTCGAGGTTGCGTCGGAGGCCATGGTCGGCCCGCTGATCTACGGCTTTTCGGAGGACGCGGTGGCCGCGGCCAAAGTCCTGGCGGACTTTGCCAAGACCAACGACAAGCTGGTGCTCAAGGCCGGCGCCTATGCCGGCAAGCCGCTGGACGCCGAAGGCGTCAAGGCCCTGGCCTCGATCCCCAGCAAGGAAGTGCTGCTGGCCCAGATCGCCGGCCTGCTGAAGTCGCCCGTGCAGCGCATGGCCGGCGTGCTGGCCGCCCTGGCCGAGAAGCGTGGTGCGGGGGGCGGAGGAAGCCCCGGCCGCCGCCGAAGCGCCCGCCGCCTGAGTCCCGCGTTCAACACCTTTCCCTGATTTCGAGGAACCCCAAATGGCATTCGACAAAGACGCTTTCCTGACCGCCCTGGACGGCATGTCCGTGATGGAACTCAATGACCTGGTGAAGGCCATCGAGGAGAAGTTCGGCGTGTCCGCCGCCTCCATGGCCGCCCCGGCCGCCGGTGGTGCCGGCGGCGCCGCCGCCCCGGCCGCCGAAGAGAAGACCGAGTTCACCGTGCAACTGCTGGACGCCGGCGCCCAGAAGGTGTCCGTCATCAAGGCGGTGCGCGAGATCACCGGCCTGGGCCTGAAGGAAGCCAAGGACCTGGTCGACGGTGCGCCGAAGCCGGTCAAGGAAGGCATTGCCAAGGCCGACGCCGAAGCCGCGCTGAAGAAGCTGGTGGAAGCCGGCGCGAAGGCCGAGCTGAAGTAAAGGCTCTGCTCAGGTGCTCCCGGGGGCCAACCCCGGGGAGCACTTGCAAGCGGCGCATGCGTCGCCACTTGCAAGTGTTCTCTGATCCGACTGCAGAGAACGGGTTTGGTCGGGCCCCGGTGCAATGCCGGGGTTGTCCGCCAGCGGTGGGTAGTGGCCCGCCACCAAGCATCGAGCGCAACGTTCGAGAAGCCAGTCGCCGACGCGGTGCAGCTCACGGCCAGAGCTGCGCCCGAGACGGAGTCCTCATGGCGCAAGCATCCCCTTCCTACAGCTACACCGAGCGCAAGCGAATCCGCAAGAGCTTCGGCAAGCGCGAAAGCGTCCTCAGCGTCCCGTACCTGCTCACCATGCAGCGGGAGTCCTACGTCGCCTTCCTGCAGAAGGATGTTCCGCCGGCCCAGCGCAAGCCCGAGGGGCTGCAGGCCGCCTTCCTGTCCACCTTCCCGATCGTCTCGCACAACGGGTTCGTGGAGATGAAGTTCATCGAATTCAACATCGCCAAACCACCCTTCGACGTGCGGGAATGCCAGCAGCGGGGCCTGACCTTCGCGGCGGCGGTGCGCGCCAAGCTGCAGATGATCATCTACGACCGTGAGTCGGCGCAGCCGAAGACGGTCAAGGAGATCAAGGAGCAGGAGGTCTACATGGGCGAAGTGCCGCTCATGACCGACTACGGCTCCTTCATCATCAACGGCACCGAGCGGGTCATCGTCAGCCAGCTGCACCGCAGCCCGGGCGTGTTCTTCGAGCACGACAAGGGCAAGACGCACAGCTCTGGCAAGCTGCTGTTCTCGGCGCGGATCATCCCCTACCGCGGTTCGTGGCTCGATTTCGAGTTCGACCCGAAGGACGTGCTGTACTTCCGCGTCGACCGCCGTCGCAAGATGCCGGTGACCATCCTGCTCAAGGCGATCGGCCTGTCGCCCGAGCAGATCCTGGCGCACTTCTTCGTCTTCGACAATTTCCGCCTGATGGACGCGGGCGCGCAGATGGAGTTCGTGCCCGACCGCCTGCGCGGCGAGATCGCGCGCTTCGACATCACCGACAAGGACGGCAAGGTCCTGGTCGAGAAGGACAAGCGCATCACCGCCCGCCACGTGCGCGCGCTGGAGCAGTCCGGCACCCAGTTCCTGTCGGTGCCCGAGGACTTCCTCATCGGCCGCGTGGTGGCCAAGAACGTCGTCGACGAAGAGACGGGCGAGATCATCGCCAAGGCCAACGACGAGCTCACCGAGACGCTGCTGAAGAAGCTGCGCACCGCCGGCGTGAAGGACCTGCAGGTCCTCTACACCAACGAGCTGGACGAAGGCGCGTACATCAGCCAGACGCTGGCCTCCGACGAGACGGCCGACCAGCTGGCCGCGCGGGTGGCCATTTACCGCATGATGCGCCCCGGCGAGCCGCCGACCGAGGACGCGGTCGAGGCGCTGTTCAACCGCCTGTTCTACTCGGCCGACACCTACGACCTGTCGCGCGTCGGCCGCATGAAGTTCAACGCCCGCGTCGGCCGTGACTCGGCCGAAGGCGCGATGACGCTGTCCAACGAGGACATCCTCGACGTGGTGAAGATCCTGGTCGAGCTGCGCAACGGCCGCGGCGAGGTCGACGACATCGACCACCTGGGCAACCGGCGCGTGCGCTGCGTGGGCGAGCTGGCCGAGAACCAGTACCGCTCGGGCCTCGCGCGCATCGAGAAGGCGGTCAAGGAGCGTCTCGGCCAGGCCGAGACCGAAGCGCTGATGCCGCATGACCTGATCAACTCCAAGCCGATCTCCGCGGCCCTGAAGGAGTTCTTCGGCGCGTCGCAGCTGTCGCAGTTCATGGACCAGACCAACCCGCTGTCCGAGATCACGCACAAGCGGCGTGTCTCGGCCCTGGGCCCGGGCGGCCTGACCCGCGAGCGCGCCGGCTTCGAGGTGCGCGACGTGCACCCGACCCACTACGGTCGCGTGTGCCCGATCGAGACGCCGGAAGGCCCGAACATCGGCCTCATCAACTCGCTGGCGCTGTACGCGCAGCTGAACGAGTACGGCTTCCTCGAGACGCCTTACCGCCGGGTGGTGGACGGCAAGGTCACGATGGAGATCGACTACCTGTCGGCCATCCAGGAGGGCAAGTACGTCATCGCCCAGGCCAACGCCGGCCTCGACGCCGAGGGCAAGCTGATCGACGAGCTGGTCTCCGCCCGCGAGAACGGCGAATCGGTGCTGACCAGCCCCGAGCGCATCCAGTACATGGACGTGGCGCCGACGCAGATCGTGTCGGTGGCGGCCTCGCTCGTGCCCTTCCTGGAGCACGACGACGCCAACCGCGCGCTGATGGGCGCCAACATGCAGCGCCAGGCAGTGCCGACGCTGCGTCCCGAGAAGGCGCTGGTGGGCACCGGCGTCGAGCGCGTGGCGGCCAAGGACTCCGGCACGGTGGTCGCGGCGCGCCGCGGCGGCGTGGTGGACTACGTCGACACCAACCGCATCGTCATCCGCGTCAACGACGACGAGACGGTGGCCGGCGAGGTGGGCGTCGACATCTACAACCTCATCAAGTACCAGCGTTCCAACCAGAACACCAACATCCACCAGCGGCCGATCGTGCAGCGCGGCGACAAGGTGGCGGCCGAGGACATCATCGCCGATGGCGCCTCCACCGACATCGGCGAGCTGGCGCTGGGCCAGAACATGCTGGTCGCGTTCATGCCCTGGAACGGCTACAACTTCGAGGACTCGATCCTGATCTCGGAGCGTGTGGTCGCCGAGGACCGCTACACCTCGATCCACATCGAGGAGCTGGTGGTGATGGCCCGCGACACCAAGCTGGGCAGCGAGGAGATCACCCGCGACATCCCGAACCTGAGCGAGAACCAGCTGGCGCGGCTGGACGAGTCCGGCATCGTCTACATCGGTGCCGAGGTGAACCCCGGCGACGTGCTGGTGGGCAAGGTCACGCCGAAGGGCGAGACCACGCTGACGCCGGAAGAGAAGCTGCTGCGGGCCATCTTCGGCGAGAAGGCGTCCGACGTGAAGGACACGTCGCTGCGCGTCGACCAGGGCACCAACGGCACCGTCATCGACGTGCAGGTGTTCACCCGCGAGGGCATCCAGCGCGACAAGCGCGCCCAGCAGATCATCGACGACGAGCTGAAGCGCTTCCGCCTCGACCTGAACGACCAGCTGCGCATCGTCGAGGCCGACGCCTTCGACCGCATCGAGAAGCTGCTGGTGGGCAAGCCCGCCAACGGCGGCCCGAACAAGCTGGCCCGCGGCGCGGCGATCACCAAGGAGTACCTCTCGGGCATCGAGAAGTTCCACTGGTTCGACGTGCGCCCGGCCGACGAGGACGTGGCCAACCAGCTGGAGTCGATCAAGAACAGCCTGGAGCAGACGCGCCACAGCTTCGACCTGGCCTTCGAGGAGAAGCGCAAGAAGCTGACGCAGGGCGACGAGCTGCCCGCCGGCGTGCTGAAGATGGTCAAGGTGTACCTGGCCGTCAAGCGCCGCCTGCAGCCCGGCGACAAGATGGCCGGCCGTCACGGCAACAAGGGCGTGGTGTCGAAGATCGTGCCGGTCGAGGACATGCCCTACATGGCCGACGGCACCCCGTGCGACATCGTGCTCAACCCGCTGGGCGTGCCGTCGCGCATGAACGTGGGCCAGGTGCTGGAAGTGCACCTGGGCTGGGCCGGCAAGGGCATCGGCCAGCGCATCGGCGACCTGCTGCAGCACCAGTCGCGCGCGGCGGAGCTGCGCCGGTTCTTCGACGAGCTCTACAACAAGAGCGGCGGCAAGACCGAGCGGCTGGACGACCTGTCGGACGACGAGATCGTCGAGATGGCCGAGAACCTGAAGCACGGCGTCCCCTTCGCCACCCCCGTCTTCGACGGTGCGGCGGAAGAGGAGATCCGCGCCATGCTCAAGCTCGCCTACCCGGACGACATCGCCGCCCGCAAGGGGCTGACCGACACGCGCACGCAGGCCACGCTGCACGACGGCCGCACCGGGGACGCCTTCGAGCGCCCGGTCACCGTGGGCTACATGCACGTGCTCAAGCTGCACCACCTGGTCGACGACAAGATGCACGCCCGCTCCACCGGCCCGTACAGCCTGGTCACCCAGCAGCCGCTGGGCGGCAAGGCCCAGTTCGGCGGCCAGCGCTTCGGCGAGATGGAGGTGTGGGCGCTGGAGGCCTACGGCGCGTCCTACGTGCTGCAGGAGATGCTGACCGTGAAGTCCGACGACGTGAACGGCCGTACCAAGGTGTACGAGAACATCGTCAAGGGCGAACACGCCATCGACGCGGGCATGCCCGAGTCCTTCAACGTGCTGGTCAAGGAAATCCGTTCGCTCGGCATCGACATCGAGCTCGAGCGCAACTAAAGGAGAAAAGGCATGAAGGGACTACTCGACCTTTTCAAGCAGTTCACCCCCGACGAGCACTTCGATGCCATCCGCATCGGGCTGGCCTCGCCGGAGAAGATCCGTTCCTGGTCCTTCGGCGAGGTGAAGAAGCCGGAGACCATCAACTACCGCACCTTCAAGCCGGAGCGTGACGGCCTGTTCTGCGCCAAGATCTTCGGGCCGATCAAGGACTACGAGTGCCTGTGCGGCAAGTACAAGCGCCTGAAGCACCGCGGCGTGATCTGCGAGAAGTGCGGCGTCGAAGTGACCCAGACCAAGGTGCGCCGCGAGCGCATGGGCCACATCGACCTGGCCGCGCCCTGCGCGCACATCTGGTTCCTGAAGAGCCTGCCGTCGCGCCTGGGCCTGGTGCTCGACATGACGCTGCGCGACATCGAGCGCGTGCTGTACTTCGAGGCCTACGTGGTGGTGGACCCCGGCATGACGCCGCTGAAGAAGTTCAGCATCATGTCCGAGGACGACTACGACGCGAAGCGCGTCGAACACGGTGACGAGTTCGTGGCCCTGATGGGCGCCGAGGGCATCAAGAAGCTGCTCGAGGAGATGGACCTCGACGTCGAGATCGACAAGCTGCGCAACGACATGACCGGCAGCGAGCTGAAGGTCAAGAAGAACTCCAAGCGCCTGAAGGTGATGGAGGCCTTCAAGAAGTCGGGCATCAAGCCGAGCTGGATGGTGCTGGAGGTGCTGCCGGTGCTGCCGCCGGACCTGCGTCCGCTGGTGCCGCTGGACGGCGGCCGCTTCGCGACCTCCGACCTCAACGACCTGTACCGCCGCGTCATCAACCGGAACAACCGGCTGGCGCGCCTGCTCGAGCTGAAGGCGCCCGAGATCATCGTGCGCAACGAGAAGCGCATGCTGCAGGAGGCGGTGGACTCGCTGCTGGACAACGGCCGTCGCGGCAAGGCGATGACCGGCGCCAACAAGCGCGCGCTCAAGTCGCTGGCCGACATGATCAAGGGCAAGGGCGGCCGCTTCCGGCAGAACCTGCTGGGCAAGCGCGTCGACTACTCCGGCCGATCGGTCATCACCGTGGGCCCGACGCTCAAGCTGCACCAGTGCGGCCTGCCCAAGCTGATGGCCCTCGAGCTGTTCAAGCCGTTCATCTTCAGCCGCCTGGAGGCGATGGGCATCGCCACCACCATCAAGGCGGCGAAGAAGGAAGTCGAGAGCGGCACGCCGGTGGTGTGGGACATCCTGGAAGAGGTGATCAAGGAGCACCCCGTCCTGCTGAACCGCGCGCCGACGCTGCACCGCCTGGGCATCCAGGCCTTCGAGCCGGTGCTGATCGAGGGCAAGGCGATCCAGCTGCACCCGCTGGTCTGCGCCGCCTTCAACGCCGACTTCGACGGCGACCAGATGGCCGTGCACGTGCCGCTGTCGATCGAGGCGCAGATGGAAGCCCGCACGCTGATGCTGGCCTCCAACAACGTGCTGTTCCCGGCCAACGGCGAGCCGTCGATCGTGCCCTCGCAGGACGTGGTGCTGGGCCTGTACTACGCCACCCGCGACCGCATCAACGCCCGCGGCGAGGGCCTGATCTTCTCCGACCTGGCCGAGGTGCAGCGCGCGCTGGACAACGGCGTGGTCGAGGTCACCGCCAAGGTGGCGGTGCGCCTGACCGAGTGGGTCAAGGCCGAGGACGGCAGCTTCACGCCGGAGACCAAGCTGGTCGACACCACCGTGGGTCGCGCCCTGCTGTCGGAGATCCTGCCCAAGGGCCTGCCCTTCGCCAACATCAACAAGGCGCTGAAGAAGAAGGAGATCTCCAAGCTGATCAACGTCAGCTTCCGCAAGTGCGGCCTGAAGGAGACGGTGGTCTTCGCCGACAAGCTGCTGCAGGCGGGCTTCCGCCTGGCCACGCGCGCCGGCATCTCCATCGCCATCGACGACATGCTGGTGCCCAAGCAGAAGCACGAGCTGATCGAGCGCGCCGAGAAGGAGGTCAAGGAGATCGAGCAGCAGTACGTCTCGGGCCTGGTGACCTCCGGCGAGCGCTACAACAAGGTGGTCGACATCTGGGGCAAGACCGGTGACGAGGTCGGCAAGGTCATGATGGCCCAGCTGTCCAAGCAGAAGGTCACCGACCGCCACGGCAAGCAGGTGGACCAGGAGTCCTTCAACTCCATCTACATGATGGCCGACTCGGGTGCGCGCGGTTCCGCCGCGCAGATCCGCCAGCTGGCGGGCATGCGCGGCCTGATGGCCAAGCCGGACGGCTCGATCATCGAGACGCCGATCACCGCGAACTTCCGCGAAGGCCTGAACGTGCTTCAGTACTTCATCTCGACGCACGGCGCCCGCAAGGGCCTGGCCGACACGGCGCTGAAGACCGCGAACTCCGGCTACCTGACGCGCCGCCTGGTCGACGTGACGCAGGACCTGGTCGTGACCGAGGTCGACTGCGGCACCGAGAACGGCTTCGCCACCCGCGCGCTGGTCGAAGGCGGCGAGGTGATCGAGTCGCTGCGCGACCGCATCCTGGGCCGCGTCGCCGCGGTCGAGGTGCAGCACCCCGAGACGCAGGAAGTGCTGATGCCCTCGGGCACCATGCTCGACGAGGAGGCGCTCGACGAGATCGAGGCCGCCGGTGTCGACGAGGTGAAGGTCCGCACGCCGCTGACCTGCGCCACGCGCTTCGGCATCTGCGCCAAGTGCTACGGCCGCGACCTCGGCCGTGGCGGCCTGGTCAACGTCGGTGAGGCGGTGGGCGTCATCGCCGCGCAGTCGATCGGCGAGCCGGGCACGCAGCTGACGATGCGGACCTTCCACATCGGTGGTGCTGCGTCGCGTGCGGCGGTGGCCTCCAGCGTCGAGGCGAAGTCCGATGGCTTCATCGGCTTCAACCCGACGATGCGCTACGTGACCAACGGCAAGGGCGAGCTGGTGGTGATCTCGCGTTCCGGCGAGATCATCATCTCCGACCAGCACGGCCGCGAGCGCGAGCGCCACAAGGTGCCGTACGGCGCGACGCTGAACGTCAAGCCCGACCAGCAGATCAAGGCCGGCACCGTGCTGGCCAACTGGGACCCGCTGACCCGCCCGATCATCACCGAGTTCGCCGGCCAGGCGCGCTTCGAGAACGTCGAGGAGGGCGTGACCGTCGCCAAGCAGGTCGACGAGGTGACCGGCCTGTCCACGCTGGTGGTGATCGACCCGAAGCGCCGCGGCGCGACGAAGATCGTGCGCCCGCAGGTCAAGCTGCTGGACGCCGGCGGCCACGAGGTGAAGATCCCCGGCACCGACCACTCGGTGACGATCGGCTTCCCGGTGGGCGCGCTGATCCAGGTGCGTGACGGCCAGGACCTGGCCCCCGGCGAGGTGCTGGCCCGCATCCCGGTCGAAGGCCAGAAGACGCGCGACATCACCGGCGGCCTGCCGCGGGTGGCGGAGCTGTTCGAGGCCCGTTCGCCGAAGGACGTCGGCACCCTGGCCGAGCAGACCGGCACGGTGTCGTTCGGCAAGGAGACCAAGGGCAAGGTGCGCCTGCAGATCACCGACCCGGACGGCAAGGTCTACGAGGAGCTGGTGCCCAAGGAGAAGAACATCCTGGTGCACGAGGGCCAGGTGGTGAACCGCGGCGAGCTGATCGTCGACGGCGCGGCGGACCCGCAGGACATCCTGCGCCTGCTGGGCGTCGAGGAACTGGCGCGCTACATCGTCGACGAGGTGCAGGACGTCTACCGCCTGCAGGGCGTGAAGATCAACGACAAGCACATCGAGGTGATCGTTCGCCAGATGCTGCGCCGCGTGCAGATCGTCAACCCGGGCGACAGCAGCTACATCGCCGGCGAACAGGTGGAGCGCAGCGAGCTGTTCGACACCAACGACCGGCTGCGTGGCGAGGAGAAGACCCCGGCCTCCTACCAGGACATCCTGCTGGGCATCACCAAGGCGTCGCTGTCCACCGACTCGTTCATCTCCGCGGCCTCCTTCCAGGAGACCACCCGAGTGCTGACCGAGGCGGCCATCATGGGCAAGCGCGACGAGCTGCGGGGCCTGAAGGAGAACGTGATCGTCGGCCGCCTGATCCCCGCCGGGACCGGGATGGCCTTCCACCAGGCCCGCAAGGTCAAGGAGGAAATGGACGAGAGCGAGCGCCGGGCGATCGCCCTGCAGGAGGCCGAGGAACTGGCCGCCGTGCAGATGGCGCAGGTCGACGCCAACAGCGAGGGCGGCGGCGAATAAGCCGCATCCGCCGTCTGGCGACCGACAAGGGGTGGCTGCGGCCACCCCTTTTTTCGTCAGGCGACGGGTGGCTCGTGGGCCAGCCACTCGTCGGGCGTCACCACCGCCACGCCCAGCGGCCGCAACCGGCGGCGCAGCGCCAGCAGCGCCTTGTCCCGGCTGATCAGCCAGCGCACCCGGTGGACGACGGCGAAGTCGACGAACTTCTGGTCGTCGGCGTCTCGGCAGCGGGGGCGGGCCAGGTCGGGCGCCGGCTGGGGGCGCAGGTCGGCGTGCCGGCGCCAGGCGTCGCGCCAGCCACGGCCGGCGTCCTCCCACGGCGGCGGCAGGCCGCGCCGCAGCACCTCGGCCATCTCGTCTTCCATCGCCGGGCTCGCCGCCCAGTGCAGGCGGCCGGCCGTCACCGCCTCGCCGAGCCGGCGGCCCTGGGCGTCGCCGAAGACCAGCCAGTCGAGCAGCACGTTGGTGTCCAGCACGGCGGCGGGCTTCGGCAGGGGAGCGGTCATGGCGGAGCGTCGGTGCGTGCGTCCTCCCGGTCCGCCGGTTGTGGACAACTTGCGGGGACTTGCGCGGCTTCCTATAATGGCGGGCTTTTCGGCATTCTGCTGCGCTCTTTGGCTGGCGGCTCACCGGACCCCTCGCGCAGCGCGTTCCCCATGCGCCGCGGGCTGCGTTCCGGCTTCGGGCCCGACTGAAGCTTCCCGAGCGCCTCGGCGACGTGCCCGAAAACCGAGTGACTTCAAACGGGAACAAGTCCACACATGCCAACCATCAATCAACTCGTGCGCCAAGGTCGCGAGACCGAGACCACGAAGTCGAAATCGCCGGCGCTGCAGGGCAACCCCCAGCGCCGCGGCGTCTGCACGCGGGTCTACACCACCACCCCGAAGAAGCCGAACTCCGCGCTGCGAAAGGTCGCCAAGGTGCGCCTGACCAACCAGCAGGAGGTCATCTCCTACATCGGCGGTGAGGGCCACAACCTGCAGGAGCACTCGGTGGTGCTCGTGCGCGGCGGCCGGGTCAAGGACCTGCCGGGCGTGCGCTACCACATCGTGCGCGGTTCGCTGGACCTGCAGGGGGTCAAGGACCGCAAGCAGGCGCGCTCCAAGTACGGCGCCAAGCGTCCGAAGAAGGCGTAAAGCCCAGGGGCCGGCCGCATCGGCCGGCGAAGTCCGGCCCGCCCCGGCGGGTCGAGTAAGTGAGGGGCCGTCATGGCCTTTCGCGGTCCGGTCACAACGGCCGGGCCAACTGAAGCAAGAGAAGGAAATCCAATGCCACGTCGTCGCGAAGTACCGAAGCGCGAGATCCTGCCCGACCCGAAGTTCGGCAACGTCGAACTGTCGAAGTTCATGAACGTCGTCATGGAGTCGGGCAAGAAGGCCGTCGCCGAGCGGATCATCTATGGCGCCCTCGAGCAGGTCGAGCGCAAGGCCAACCGCGATCCGCTGGAGGTCTTCCTCACCGCGTTGAACAACGTCAAGCCGATGGTCGAGGTCAAGTCCCGCCGGGTCGGCGGCGCGAACTACCAAGTTCCCGTGGAAGTTCGCCCGGTCCGCCGCGTGGCGCTGGCCATGCGCTGGCTCAAGGACTCGGCCCGCAAGCGCGGCGAGAAGTCGATGGCGCAGCGCCTGGCCAACGAGCTGCTCGAGGCGTCGGAAGGCCGCGGCGGCGCGATGAAGAAGCGCGACGAGGTGCACCGCATGGCCGAGGCCAACAAGGCCTTCTCGCACTTCCGCTTCTGATGGTGCTGACGTCCGGGGCCCGGTGCCGCGGACGCCAGCCGACAAGGCCCGAGGCGCGCACAACGCGCAAGGGTCGACACCCTTGAAGGCCGCTCTCAGGGTTCACACCAACCCGGCAGCGGCCCCTGCATTTGGAGTCCACCATGTCCCGCAAGACCCCCATCGAGCGCTACCGCAACATCGGTATCTCGGCGCACATCGATGCCGGCAAGACCACCACCACCGAACGCATCCTCTACTACACGGGTGTGAACCACAAGATCGGTGAGGTGCACGACGGTGCGGCGACCATGGACTGGATGGAGCAGGAGCAGGAGCGCGGCATCACCATCACGTCGGCGGCCACCACCTGCTTCTGGAAGGGCATGGACATGTCCTTCCCGGAGCACCGCATCAACATCATCGACACCCCGGGCCACGTGGACTTCACCATCGAGGTGGAGCGCTCCATGCGCGTGCTCGACGGCGCCTGCATGGTGTACTGCGCCGTGGGCGGCGTGCAGCCGCAGTCGGAGACCGTCTGGCGCCAGGCCAACAAGTACAAGGTGCCGCGCCTGGCGTTCGTCAACAAGATGGACCGCACCGGCGCCAACTTCTTCAAGGTCTACGACCAGATGAAGACGCGGCTGAAGGCCAACCCGGTGCCCATCGTCGTGCCGATCGGCGCGGAGGAGAACTTCCGCGGCGTGGTCGACCTGTTCAAGATGAAGGCCATCATCTGGGACGAGGCCAGCCAGGGCATGAAGTTCACCTACGAGGACATTCCCGCCGACCTGGCGGCCGAGTGCGCCAAGTGGCGTGAGCAGATGGTTGAGGCCGCGGCCGAGGCGTCCGAGGAACTGATGAACAAGTACCTCGAGACGGGCGAGCTCTCCGAGGAGGAGATCAAGGCCGGCCTGCGCACGCGCACCATCGCCACCGAGATCCAGCCGATGCTGTGCGGCACCGCCTTCAAGAACAAGGGCGTGCAGCGCATGCTGGACGCCGTCATCGAGTTCATGCCGTCGCCGATCGACATCCCGCCGGTGCCCGGCCATGACGACGACGACAAGGAAGTGGTGCGCAAGGCCGACGACAACGAGAAGTTCGCCGCCCTGGCGTTCAAGCTGATGACCGACCCGTACGTCGGCCAGCTGACGTTCGTGCGCGTGTACTCCGGCGTGCTGAAGTCCGGCGACTCGGTCTACAACCCGATCCGCGGCAAGAAGGAACGCATCGGCCGCATCCTGCAGATGCACGCCAACCAGCGCGAGGAGATCAAGGAGATCCTGGCCGGGGACATCGCCGCCTGCGTGGGCCTGAAGGAGGTGACCACCGGCGAGACGCTGTGCGATCCGGAAGCGATCATCACCTTGGAAAAGATGGTCTTCCCCGAGCCCGTGATCTCGCAGGCGGTGGAGCCGAAGACCAAGGCCGACCAGGAGAAGATGGGCGTGGCCCTCGGCCGCCTGGCGCAGGAGGATCCTTCCTTCCGCGTCCGCACGGACGAGGAGTCGGGCCAGACCATCATCTCCGGCATGGGCGAACTGCACCTGGAAATCATCGTCGACCGCATGAAGCGCGAGTTCGGCGTGGAGGCCAACGTCGGCAAGCCGCAGGTCGCCTACCGCGAGACCATCCGCAAGAACGTGTCCGACGTGGAAGGCAAGTTCGTGCGCCAGTCCGGCGGCAAGGGCCAGTACGGCCACGTCGTGCTGACCATCGAGCCGCAGGAGCCGGGCAAGGGCTTCGAGTTCGTCGACGCCATCAAGGGCGGTGTGGTGCCGCGCGAGTTCATCCCCGCGGTGAAGAAGGGCATCGAGGACACCCTGCCCAACGGCGTGCTGGCCGGCTACCCGGTGGTGGACGTGAAGGTCACGCTGACCTTCGGCTCGTACCACGAGGTGGACTCGAACGAAAACGCGTTCAAGATGGCCGCGTCGATGGGCTTCAAGGACGGCTGCCGCAAGGCCAGCCCAGTGATCCTGGAGCCGATGATGGCGGTGGAGGTCGAGACGCCCGAGGACTACGCCGGCAACGTGATGGGCGACCTGTCGTCCCGCCGCGGCATGGTGCAGGGCATGGACGACATGCCCGGCGGCGGCAAGGTCATCAAGGCCGAGGTGCCGCTGTCGGAAATGTTCGGCTACTCGACCACGCTGCGCTCCATGTCGCAGGGCCGTGCGACCTACACCATGGAGTTCAAGCACTACAGCGAGGCGCCGAAGAACGTCGCCGACGCCATCATCACCGCCCGCGGCAAGTAAGCGGTGATGCGGGGCCGCCCGCCAGGCGGCCCCTTTCCATTCCCTGTCTTCGCGGTCACTCCGGCCTGATGCCAGTGACGTCCCGGACACCGGTGACCGCGCGAGACGTTAAACCCGAGCACTGGCAACGCTCTTTCCCTGGAGATCAGCAATGGCAAAAGGCAAGTTTGAACGGACCAAGCCGCACGTGAACGTGGGCACGATTGGGCACGTGGACCATGGCAAGACGACGCTGACGGCGGCGATCACGACGGTGCTGTCGACGAAGTTCGGCGGCGAGGCCAAGGCGTACGACCAGATCGACGCGGCGCCGGAGGAGAAGGCGCGGGGCATCACGATCAACACCGCGCACGTCGAGTACGAGACGGCCAACCGCCACTACGCGCACGTCGACTGCCCGGGGCACGCCGACTACGTGAAGAACATGATCACGGGCGCGGCGCAGATGGACGGCGCGATCCTGGTGTGCTCGGCCGCGGACGGCCCGATGCCGCAGACGCGCGAGCACATCCTGCTGGCGCGCCAGGTGGGCGTGCCGTACATCATCGTGTTCCTGAACAAGTGCGACATGGTCGACGACGCCGAGCTGCTGGAGCTCGTCGAGATGGAAGTGCGCGAGCTGCTGTCCAAGTACGACTTCCCTGGTGACGACACCCCGATCGTCAAGGGCTCGGCCAAGCTGGCGATGGAAGGCGACAAGGGCGAGCTGGGCGAGCAGGCGATCATGAAGCTGGCCGAGGCGCTGGACACCTACATCCCGACGCCGGAGCGGGCGGTCGACGGGGCGTTCCTGATGCCGGTGGAGGACGTGTTCTCGATTTCGGGTCGCGGCACGGTGGTCACCGGCCGTGTCGAGCGCGGCATCATCAAGGTCGGCGAGGAAATCGAGATCGTCGGCATCCGCGCCACGCAGAAGACCACCTGCACGGGCGTGGAGATGTTCCGCAAGCTGCTGGACCAGGGGCAGGCGGGCGACAACGTGGGCATTCTGCTGCGCGGCACCAAGCGCGAGGACGTCGAGCGCGGCCAGGTGCTGTGCAAGCCGGGCTCGGTCAAGCCGCACACGCACTTCACGGCCGAGATCTACGTGCTGAGCAAGGAAGAGGGCGGGCGCCACACGCCGTTCTTCAACAACTACCGGCCGCAGTTCTACTTCCGCACGACGGACGTGACGGGTGCGGTGGAGCTGCCGAAGGACAAGGAGATGGTGATGCCGGGCGACAACGTGGCGATCACGGTCAAGCTGATCGCCCCGATCGCCATGGAAGAGGGCCTGCGCTTTGCGATCCGCGAGGGCGGCCGCACCGTCGGCGCGGGCGTCGTGGCGAAGATCCTGGAATAAGGCGGACACCATGCAAAAGCAAAAGATCCGCATCCGCCTCAAGGCGTTCGACTACAAGCTGATCGACCAGTCGGCGCTGGAGATCGTCGACACGGCCAAGCGCACCGGAGCCATCGTCCGCGGCCCGGTGCCGCTGCCGACGCGCATGCAGCGCTACGACATCCTGCGTTCGCCGCACGTCAACAAGACCTCGCGCGACCAGTTCGAGATCCGCACCCACCAGCGCCTGATGGACATCGTCGACCCGACCGACAAGACCGTCGACGCGCTGATGAAGCTGGACCTGCCGGCCGGCGTGGACGTGGAGATCAAGCTGCAGTAAGGCCGTCGAGGGTGGCGCCTTGCCGGGGTGACCCGCGAGGCGCTACAATCTGCGGCTTTTCCGCCAACGCGGCCTGCAGGGGTGACCCGGCGGGCCGCGGTGGCTTGAAGAGAAGCTGAAAAAGAAGGTTGGGCCTCTTCGCGAGACTTTCGGGTCAAAGCGTTCGGGCACCCGCCTCACCATCAGCCCGGCCAATCGCTGCCGGGGATGTGAAACAAAGGCGCTGCCCCGTCCCAGGGTGCGCTGGAGAAAAACATGAGTCTTAGCAACCGCCTCGGATTGCTGGGCCGCAAGGTGGGCATGATGCGCATCTTCACGGACGATGGCGACGCCATCCCCGTGACGGTGCTGGACGTGTCCAACAACCGCGTGGCCCAGGTCAAGACCGTCGAATCCGACGGCTACACCGCCCTCCAGGTCGCCTATGGCGCCCGCAAGGCATCACGGGTCACCAAGCCCGAAGCCGGCCACTTCGCCAAGGCCGGCGTGGAAGCCGGCGAGGTACTGAAGGAGTTCCGCGTCGACGCGGAGACCGCGGGCCAGTACGCCCCCGGTGCACAGCTGCCCGTGACCCTGTTCGCCGCCGGCCAGAAGGTCGACGTGCAGGGCAGCTCCATCGGCAAGGGCTACGCCGGCACCATCAAGCGCCACAACTTCAGCTCGCAGCGTGCCTCGCACGGCAACAGCCGTTCGCACAACGTGCCGGGCTCGATCTCGATGGCGCAGGACCCGGGCCGTGTGTTCCCGGGCAAGAAGATGACCGGCCACATGGGCGACGAGACCGTCACCACCCAGAACCTGGACATCGTGCGCGTCGACGAAGCCCGTCAGCTGCTGCTGGTGCGCGGCGCGGTGCCGGGCGCGAAGAACGGCCATGTGGTCGTGCGCCCGGCCGTCAAGGCACGACCCGATGCCGACGCCAAGAAGGGGGCCTGACATGCAACTCGAGCTCCTGAACGAACAAGGCCAAGCCACCTCGAAGGTCGACGCACCGGACACCGTGTTCGCGCGCGACTACAACGAGGCCCTGGTGCACCAGGTCGTCGTGGCCTACCAGGCCAATGCGCGGCAGGGCACCCGTGCCCAAAAGGACCGTCAGGCCGTCAAGCACAGCACGAAGAAGCCGTGGCGCCAGAAGGGCACCGGCCGCGCCCGTGCCGGCATGACCTCCTCGCCGCTGTGGCGTGGGGGCGGTCGCATCTTCCCGAACAGCCCCGACGAGAACTTCAGCCACAAGGTCAACAAGAAGATGTACCGCGCCGGCATGGCCGCCATCTTCTCGCAGCTGGCCCGCGAAGGCCGTCTGGCGGTGGTCGACAGCTTCGCGGTCGACGCGCCCAAGACCAAGCTGCTGGCGCAGAAGTTCAAGCAGATGGGCCTGGAGTCGGTGATGGTCATCGCCGACCAGGTGGACGACAACCTGCTGCTGGCCTCGCGCAACCTGGCCAACGTGCTGGTGGTCGAGCCGCGTTACGCCGATCCGCTGTCGCTGGTCTTCTACAAGAAGGTGCTGGTGACCAAGGGCGCGATCGAACAGCTCAAGGAGATGTTCGCATGAGCACCTCGCAACCGAAATTCGACCAAGGCCGTCTGGCCCAGGTGCTGGTCGCCCCTATCGTCTCCGAGAAGGCGACGACCATCGGCGAAAAGCACAACCAGGTGCTCTTCAAGGTCCTGCGCAACGCCACCAAGCCCGAGATCAAGGCCGCCGTTGAACTGATGTTCAAGGTGGAGGTGGACTCGGTGCAGACCGTGAACCAGAAGGGCAAGGTCAAGCGCTTCGGCAAGACCACGGGCCGGCGCGACCACGTCAAGAAGGCGTACGTGTCGCTCAAGCCGGGCCAGGAGCTCAACTTCTCCGGGGAGGCCGCTTAAATGGCCGTCATCAAAGTCAAGCCGACTTCGCCGGGCCGCCGTGCCGTGGTGAAGGTGGTGCACAAGCACCTGCACAAGGGTGCGCCGGAAGCTTCGCTGCTGGAGCCGCAGAAGCAGAACTCCGGGCGCAACAACAACGGCCACATCACCATCCGCCACAAGGGCGGCGGGCACAAGCACCACTACCGCGTGGTCGACTTCCGCCGCAACAAGGACGGCATCCCGGCGAAGGTCGAGCGCATCGAGTACGACCCGAACCGCACGGCGCACATCGCGCTGGTGTGCTACGCCGACGGCGAGCGCCGCTACATCATCGCCCCGCGCGGCCTGGAAGTCGGCTCGACCGTCCAGAGCGGCTCGGACGCGCCGATCAAGGCCGGCAACACGCTGCCCATCCGCAACATCCCGGTCGGCTCGACCATCCACTGCGTGGAGATGCTGCCCGGCAAGGGCGCGCAGATGGTCCGCTCGGCCGGCGCGGGTGCGGTGCTGATGGCGCGTGAAGGCGCCTACGCGCAGGTCCGCCTGCGCTCGGGCGAGGTGCGCCGGGTGCACATCGACTGCCGCGCCACCATCGGCGAGGTGTCGAACGAGGAGCACAGCCTGCGCCAGTACGGCAAGGCCGGCGCCATCCGCTGGAAGGGCATCCGCCCGACCGTGCGCGGTGTGGCGATGAACCCGGTGGACCACCCGCACGGCGGCGGCGAAGGCCGCACCGGCGAGGGCCAGGTGCCGGTGTCGCCGTGGAACACGCCGACCAAGGGCTACCGCACCCGCAGCAACAAGCGCACGCAGACGTTCATCGTCTCGCGTCGCAAGAAATAAGGAAGGGGTGCCCACATGACCCGTTCGCTGAAGAAGGGCCCCTTCGTCGACCACCACCTGATGGCCAAGGTCGAGAAGGCGTCCGCCAACAAGGACAAGAAGCCGATCAAGACCTGGTCGCGCCGCTCGACGATCCTGCCCGAGTTCATCGGTCTGACGATCGCCGTGCACAACGGCAAGCAGCACGTGCCGGTGTACGTGTCCGACCAGATGGTCGGACACAAGCTGGGCGAGTTCGCGCTGACCCGCACCTTCAAGGGCCACCCGGCCGACAAGAAGGCGAAGAGGTAAGAAGCCATGGAAACCAAAGCAAGCGTGCGCGGTGTCCGCCTGTCGGTCGACAAGGGCCGCCTGGTGGCCGACCTGATCCGCGGCAAGAAGGTGGACCAGGCGCTGAACATCCTGAACTTCACCCAGAAGAAGGCCGCCCTCATCGTCCGCAAGGCGCTGGAGTCGGCGATCGCCAATGCCGAGCACAACGACGGTGCCGACATCGACGAGCTGAAGGTGACCTCGATCTACGTGGAGCAGGGCGCCACGCTGAAGCGGTTCTCCGCCCGGGCCAAGGGCCGCGGCAACCGCATCAGCAAGCCGACCTGCCACATCTACGTGACCGTGGGCAACTAAAGGAAGACCATGGGACAGAAAATCCATCCGACCGGCTTCCGTCTGCCCGTCACCCGCGCGTGGACGTCGCGCTGGTACGCGAACAACCGCAACTTCGCCGGCATGCTGGCCGAGGACCTGCAGGTTCGCGAGTACCTCAAGACCAAGCTGAAGAACGCGGCCGTCTCGCGCATCCTGATCGAGCGCCCCGCCAAGAACGCCCGCATCACCATCTTCTCGGCGCGTCCGGGCGTGGTGATCGGCAAGAAGGGCGAGGACATCGAGAACCTGAAGGCCGAGCTGACCCGTCGCCTGGGCGTGCCGGTGGCGGTGAACATCGAAGAGGTGCGCAAGCCCGAAGTCGATGCGCAGCTGATCGCCGACTCGATCACCCAGCAGCTCGAGAAGCGCATCATGTTCCGCCGCGCCATGAAGCGTGCGATGCAGAACGCGATGCGCCTGGGTGCCCAGGGCATCAAGATCATGTCCGCCGGCCGCCTGAACGGCATCGAGATCGCCCGCACCGAGTGGTACCGCGAGGGCCGCGTGCCCCTGCACACCCTCAAGGCCGACATCGACTACGGTTTCTCGGAAGCCAAGACCACCTACGGCGTCATCGGCGTCAAGGTGTGGGTCTACCGTGGTGACCGCCTGGCCAATGGCGAGGCGCCGACGCTGAAGAGCGACGTGCCCGAGGACGATCGCCGCGGCCCGCGCCGCCCGCGTCCCGGCGCCCCCGGCGACCGCCGCGGCCGCCCGGGCGACCGCGACCGTGGTGCCCCGCGCCAGGCCGGCGGTCCCGCCGACGGTGGCGACAAGCCGGCCCCGGCCGGCGATGCGCCGAAGCCGCCTGCCGCCAAGCGCGTGGTCCGCAAGACCGCTGCGCCCGGCGAGGCGAAAGGAGAATAAGCCATGCTGCAACCCGCTCGTCGCAAGTACCGCAAGGAGCAGAAGGGCCGCAACACCGGCGTCGCCACCCGTGGCGCCGCGGTGTCGTTCGGTGAGTTCGGCCTCAAGGCCACCGAGCGCGGCCGCATCACCGCGCGCCAGATCGAGGCGGCTCGCCGCGCGATCTCGCGCCACATCAAGCGCGGTGGTCGCATCTTCATCCGCATCTTTCCCGACAAGCCGATCTCGCAGAAGCCGGCCGAGGTCCGCATGGGCAACGGCAAGGGCAACCCCGAGTACTACGTGGCCGAGATCCAGCCGGGCAAGGTGCTTTACGAGCTGAACGGCGTGCCGGAGACGTTGGCCCGCGAGGCCTTCACCCTGGCCGCGGCCAAGCTGCCGCTGCGCTGCACGTTCGTCGCGCGCCAGGTCGGCGCCTGACGAGGAGTCATCGATGAAAGCATCCGAACTGCGCGGCAAGGACACGGCCGCGCTCGAGAAAGAAGTGTCGGACCTGCTGCGCGCGCACTTCAACCTGCGCATGCAGCGGGCCACGCAGCAGCTGACCAACCACTCCCAACTGGGCAAGACGCGCCGTGACATCGCGCGCGTCAAGACCGTGCTGGCGCAGAAGAAGAAGGAAGGGGCCGCCAAGTGACCGACGCCACCCAAGCCGCGGCGCAAGCCGCGCCGCAGAAGAACACCCGCACCCTGGTCGGCAAGGTCGTCAGCGACAAGCGCGCCAAGACCGTCACCGTCCTGGTCGAGCGCCGGGCCAAGCACGAGCTCTACGGCAAGATCGTGGCCCGTTCGCGCAAGTACCACGCGCACGACGAGAACGGCGAGTACAAGATGGGCGACGTCGTCGAGATCGCCGAAGGCCGCCCCATCTCCAAGACCAAGTCCTGGGTCGTGACCCGCCTCGTGCAGAAGGCCCAGATCGTCTGACGGTCCGCGCCATCGAGCCGAACGGCCGGAACGCTGGAATACTGGCGTCCGGCCTTTTTCTTATTTGGAGCGCGACATGACGATCAAGGTGGGAGACCGGCTGCCGGCCGGCACGCTGCAGGAGTTCATCGAGGTCGAGGGCAACGGCTGCTCGCTCGGCCCGAACAGCTTCGACATCGCCAAGGAAACTGCGGGCAAGACCATCGCGCTGTTCGCGCTGCCCGGCGCCTACACGCCGACCTGCTCCGCCAAGCACGTGCCCGGTTACGTCGAGAAGGCGGCCGAGTTCAAGGCGGCCGGGGTCGACGAGGTCTGGTGCGTGTCGGTCAACGACGCCTTCGTCATGGGCGCCTGGGGACGGGACCAGAAAACCGCCGGCAAGGTGCGCATGATGGCCGACGGCAGCGCCGAGTTCGCGCGCGCCACCGGCCTGACGCTGGACCTGACGGCGCGCGGCATGGGCCTGCGCTCGAACCGCTACTCGATGCTGGTCCAGGATGGTGTCGTCAAGGCGTTGAACGTCGAGGCGCCCGGCAAGTTCGAGGTCTCCGACGCGGGGACGCTGCTGGCGCAGGCGCGCGCACTGCGCGGCTGAGGCACGGGCCGAGCCCGGCGGGACTTCCGCCGGACTCGGCGCACGGTCGTCGTGCGGCCTTCTTCCCGGGGCCCTTGCGTGACCGTCTCGCAATGGGCTATACTGCAAAGCTTCGCCGCTTTTCGCGGACCTTGAGCGGTGCAGCCGACGCGCTGCGCAGCGCAGGGGCTACAGGCACCGGGCCGCACGGCCGGGTGTTCACGGCACCATCCTCGGAAAGCGGATCCGCCCCAAGCGTTCGACGTCCAGCAACGGGTTTGCAGGGACGGCGGGCGACGGGCCCAAGACTGACCGGTTGGCCGCGAGCGACGTGCTGTGCGGCGAAACGGGACAAGTTGGGGACTGACAAATGATTCAAATGCAATCGCGGCTCGACGTCGCGGACAACACGGGCGCGAAGTCCGTCATGTGCATCAAGGTGCTGGGCGGCTCGAAGCGGCGCTATGCCGGCATCGGCGACATCATCAAGGTCAGCATCAAGGAAGCTGCGCCGCGTGGCCGCGTCAAGAAGGGCGAGGTCTACAGCGCGGTGGTCGTGCGCACCGCCAAGGGTGTGCGCCGCCAGGACGGCTCGCTGGTCAAGTTCGACGGCAATGCCGCCGTGCTGCTGAACAACAAGCTGGAGCCCATCGGCACCCGCATCTTCGGCCCGGTGACCCGGGAACTGCGCACCGAGCGATTCATGAAGATCGTCTCGCTGGCGCCCGAGGTGCTCTGACAGCCGTCGGCCTCCAAAGGACATCCGGTCATGAACAAGATTCGCAAGGGCGACCAGGTCATCGTGCTGACCGGCCGCGACAAGGGCAAGCGTGGCACCGTGCTGCAGCGCGTCGATGACGACCACGTCATCGTCGAGGGCGTGAACATGGTGAAGAAGCACGTCAAGCCCAACCCCATGAAGGGCACGACCGGCGGCGTCGTCGACAAGACCATGCCGATCCACCAGTCCAACGTCGCGATCTACAACGCGGCCGCGGGCAAGGCCGACCGCGTCGGCGTCAAGTTGCTGGACGATGGCAAGAAGGTTCGCGTCTTCAAGTCCAGCGGCGAAGAGATCAAGGCTTGAGGGGTAGCGCAATGGCTCGTCTGCAAGAGTTCTACCGCGACAAGGTGGTGCCGGACCTGGTCCAGAAGTTCGGCTACAAGTCCGTCATGGAGGTGCCGCGCATCACCAAGATCACGCTCAACATGGGCGTGAGCGAGGCGGTCTCGGACAAGAAGGTCATGGACCATGCGGTCGGTGACCTGACCAAGATCGCCGGCCAGAAGCCGGTGGTCACCAAGAGCAAGAAGGCCATCGCCGGCTTCAAGATCCGCGACGGTGTGCCCATCGGCTGCATGGTGACGCTGCGCGGCGTGCGCATGTTCGAGTTCCTCGACCGTTTCGTCACCGTGGCGCTGCCGCGGGTGCGCGACTTCCGCGGCATCAGCGGGCGCAGCTTCGACGGTCGTGGCAACTACAACATCGGGGTGAAAGAGCAGATCATCTTCCCCGAGATCGAGTACGACAAGGTGGATGCGCTGCGCGGTCTGAACATCAGCATCACGACCACCGCGAAGAACGACGACGAGTGCAAGGCTCTGCTGTCGGCGTTCCGCTTCCCGTTCAAGAACTGAAGGTGCACCGTGGCAAAACTGTCGCTCAAACAACGTGAGCTGAAGCGCGAGCAACTGGTCGCGAAGTACGCCCGGAAGTACGCCGAGCTGAAGGCCATCATCGACGACGCCAAGCGGTCCGAGGAAGAGCGTTACGGCGCCCGCCTGGAACTGCAGAAGCTGCCCCGCAACGCGAACCCGACCCGCCTGCGCAACCGCTGCGGCATCACGGGCCGTTCGCGCGGCACCTTCCGCACCTTCGGCCTCGCCCGCAACAAGATCCGCGAGCTGGCGTTCCGTGGCGACATCCCCGGTGTCGTCAAGGCCAGCTGGTAATCGGCGAGATCAGGAGAACACACCATGAGCATGAGTGATCCCATCGCCGACATGCTGACCCGCATCCGCAACGCGCAGATGGTCGAGAAGGCCACCGTCGTGATGCCCGCGTCGAAGCTGAAGGTGGCCATCGCCCAGGTGCTGAAGGACGAGGGCTACATCGACGGCTTCGCCGTCAAGGGCGACGCCAAGGCGGAGCTCGAGATCGCGCTGAAGTACTACGCCGGCCGTCCGGTGATCGAGCGCATCGAGCGCGTGAGCCGTCCCGGCCTGCGCATCTACAAGGGCCGGCACGACATTCCCCAGGTCATGAACGGCCTGGGCGTCGCCATCGTCACCACCCCGAAGGGCGTGATGACCGACCGCAAGGCCCGCCAGACGGGCGTGGGCGGCGAAGTGCTGTGCTACGTCGCCTGACGACACCGAGGTAACCGCTATGTCCCGCGTTGGAAAAATGCCGATCGCCGTCCCGCAGGGCGTCGACGTGGCCATCACCGGCGAGCAGATCAGCGTCAAGGGTCCGCAGGGCACGCTGACCCGCCCGCTGCACAAGCTGGTCGAGATCAAGAAGGACGGCAGCACGCTCAGCGTGGCGCCGGCCAATGAAAGCGCCGAAGCCGACGCCATGAGCGGCACGGTGCGCGCGCTGCTGGCCAACATGGTCAACGGCGTGAGCAAGGGCTTCGAGCGCAAGCTGACCCTGGTCGGCGTGGGCTACCGTGCCCAGGCGCAGGGCGCCAAGCTGAACCTGCAGATCGGCTTCTCGCATCCGGTGGTCAAGGACATGCCGGCCGACGTGACCGTCGCCTGCCCGACGCAGACCGAGATCGTCATCAAGGGTGCCGACCGCCAGGCCGTCGGCCAGGTGGCCGCCGAGGTGCGCGCCATCCGCCCGCCGGAACCCTACAAGGGCAAGGGCGTGCGTTACGCCGAAGAGCGCGTGGTCCTCAAAGAGACCAAGAAGAAGTAAGGAGCCGCAGCATGACGACCCTGAACAAGAAGGATCAGCGCATCCGCCGCTCCCGCCAGACGCGCCTGCGCATCGCGACGCAGCGCATGGCCCGGCTGACGGTCTTCCGCTCCAACCTGCACATCTACGCCAGCGTCATCTCCGACGACGGCCAGAAGGTGCTGGCCACCGCGTCCACCGCCGAGAAGGAAGTGCGCGAGCAGCTGGGCGGCGCCGGCAAGGGCGGCAACGTCTCCGCCGCCTCCATCATCGGCAAGCGCATCGCCGAGAAGGCCAAGGCCGCCGGTGTCGAGAAGGTCGCCTTCGACCGCGCCGGATTCGCCTACCACGGCCGCGTCAAGGCGCTGGCCGAGGCCGCCCGCGAAGCCGGGCTCCAGTTCTAACGCGCGGCCAGCCAAGGAAGAACAAATGGCAAAGTTTCAGCCCCGCATGCAGACCGAGGCCAACGAGGACGGTCTGAAGGAAAAGATGATCGCGGTCAACCGCGTGACGAAGGTCGTCAAGGGTGGTCGCACCCTGAGCTTCGCCGCGCTGACCGTCGTCGGCGACGGCGACGGCCGCATCGGCATGGGCAAGGGCAAGGCCAAGGAAGTGCCGGTGGCGGTGCAGAAGGCCATGGAGTCGGCCCGCCGCAACATGGTCAAGGTCAGCCTGAAGAACGGCACCGTGCACCACAACATGGTGGGCGAGCACGGCGCCGCCCGGGTGCTGATCGCGCCGGCCAAGCCCGGTGACGGCATCATCGCCGGCGGCCCGATGCGCGCGGTGTTCGATGTCATGGGCGTGACCGACATCGTGGCGAAGAGCCACGGTTCGACCAACCCGTACAACATGGTCCGCGCCACGCTGAACGCGCTGAAGAACTCGACCACCGCGGCCGAGGTCGCGGCCAAGCGCGGCAAGTCGGTCGAAGACCTCTTCAACTGACCGGCCCGGAAGGAATCACGTCATGGCTGACGAAAAGAAAACCCTGAAGGTCAAGCTGGTCCGCAGCCCGATCGGCACCCGCGAGTCGCACCGTGCGACCGTGCGCGGCCTCGGCCTGCGCAAGCTGGGCAGCGAGTCGGTGCTGGAAGACACGCCGGCCGTGCGCGGCATGATCAACAAGATCGCCTACCTGGTGCAGGTGCTGTAAGGCGCCGCACCGACCGGGAAAGAACATGGAACTGAACACCATCAAGCCGGCCGACGGCGCCAAGAAGCCGCGCCGCCGCGTCGGCCGCGGCATCGGCTCCGGCCTGGGCAAGACCGCGGGCCGTGGCCACAAGGGCCAGAAGTCGCGTGCCGGCGGCTTCCACAAGGTGGGCTTCGAAGGCGGCCAGATGCCGCTGCAGCGCCGCCTGCCCAAGCGCGGCTTCAAGTCGGCCTCGCTGAAGTACAACGCCGAGGTCAGCCTGGCCGACCTCGAGCGCCTGGGCGCCGAAGAGGTGAGCCTGGTGTCGCTGAAGGCCGCCGGCCTGGTCGGCGAGCTGGCGCGCGTCGTCAAGGTGATCAAGTCCGGCGAGCTGACCAAGAAGGTCGTGCTCAAGGGCGTCGGCGCCACCGCGGGTGCCAAGGCGGCCATCGAGGCCGCCGGCGGCTCGGTCGCCTGAGCGCGCTGAACCGGCGCTAGACGAAGAGGGTTCGTGGCCACCAACGCCAATCAGCTCGCCAGGAGCGGCAAGTTCGGCGACCTGCGTCGCCGGCTGGTCTTCCTGCTGCTGGCGCTCGTCGTCTACCGGGTCGGGGCGCACATCCCCGTGCCGGGGATCGACCCCAACCAGCTGCAGCAGCTCTTCAAGAGCCAGCAGGGCGGCATCCTGAGCCTGTTCAACATGTTCTCGGGCGGCGCGCTGTCGCGCTTCACCGTGTTCGCGTTGGGCATCATGCCGTACATCTCCGCGTCGATCATCATGCAGCTGATGACCTACGTGGTGCCCTCGCTGGAGGCGCTCAAGAAGGAAGGCGAGGCCGGCCGCCGCAAGATCACGCAGTACACGCGCTACGGCACGCTGGGCCTGGCCATCTTCCAGTCGCTGGGCATCGCCCTGGCGCTCGAGGGCTCGCCGGGGCTGGTCATCAGCCCGGGTTTCGGCTTCCGCATGACGGCGGTGGTGAGCCTGGTCGCCGGCACCATGTTCCTGATGTGGCTGGGCGAGCAGATCACCGAGCGCGGCCTGGGCAACGGCATCTCGATCCTGATCTTCGCCGGCATCGCCGCCGGCCTGCCGAGCGCGATCGGCGGCCTGCTGGAACTGGTGCGCACCGGGGCGATGAGCATCCTGGCGGCGCTGTTCATCGTGGCCATCGTGCTGCTGGTGACCTTCGCGGTGGTGTTCGTCGAGCGGGGGCAGCGCAAGATCCTCGTCAACTACGCCAAGCGACAGGTCGGCAACAAGGTCTACGGCGGCCAGTCGTCGCACCTGCCGCTGAAGCTCAACATGGCCGGCGTCATCCCGCCGATCTTCGCGTCGTCGATCATCCTGCTGCCCGCGACGGCGGTGGGCTGGTTCGCCACCGGCGAGGGACTGCGCTGGCTGAAGGACCTGTCGGCGGCGCTGTCGCCCGGCCAGCCGATCTACGTGCTGCTGTACGCGGCGATGATCGTGTTCTTCTGCTTCTTCTACACCGCCCTGGTCTTCAACAGCCGGGAGACGGCGGACAACCTGAAGAAGAGCGGCGCCTTCATCCCCGGCATCCGGCCCGGCGAGCAGACCGCGCGTCACATCGACCGCATCCTGTCCCGCCTGACGCTGGCCGGCGCGGTGTACATCACGCTGGTGTGCCTGCTGCCGGAGTTCCTGGTGCTGCGCTACAACGTCCCGTTCTATTTCGGCGGCACCTCGCTGCTGATCATCGTGGTGGTCACCATGGACTTCTGGTCGCAGGTGCAGAGCTACGTGATGAGCCAGCAGTACGAGTCGTTGCTGAAGAAGGCGAACTTCAAGGCCGGTTGAGCGATCGACCCGCCGTGTGATTGGTTTGCGTCCGCCGGTCTTTGACCGCCGGGGGGCGTCAGTGGAAGGTCAAGGAGAAGACCATGAAAGTCTCGGCATCGGTGAAGAAGATGTGCCGCAATTGCAAGATCATCCGCCGCAAGGGTGTGGTGCGCGTGATCTGCACCGACCCGCGCCACAAGCAGCGCCAGGGCTGACCCCGGGCGTGCGCGCAACGTAAGAATCGATTGGCAAGAACATGGCACGTATCGCTGGTATCAACATCCCGCCGCACAAGCATGCCGAGATCGGTCTGACCTCGATCTATGGCATCGGCCGCCCCACCGCGCAGAAGATCTGCGAGGCGGCCGGCATCCCGCTGTCGAAGAAGATCAAGGACCTGACGGACACCGACCTCGAGCGCATCCGCGAGGAAGTCGGCCGCCTGACGATCGAAGGCGACCTGCGCCGCGAGATGTCCATCAACATCAAGCGGCTGATGGACCTCGGCTGCTACCGCGGCTTCCGCCACCGCCGTGGCCTGCCGGTGCGTGGTCAGCGCACCCGCACCAACGCGCGCACCCGCAAGGGCCCGCGCAAGTCCGGCGCCGCCATCAAGAAGTGATGCGCTGACGGCGTCGACGACGATTGAAAGAAGGTCAACATGGCTAAAGCACCGCAGAACACCGCCGCGCAGCGCGTGCGCAAGAAGGTCCGCAAGAACGTTGCGGACGGCATCGCGCACGTGCACGCGTCGTTCAACAACACCATCATCACGATCACCGACCGGCAGGGCGGCGCGCTGTCGTGGGCCTCGTCCGGTGGCCAGGGCTTCAAGGGATCGCGCAAGTCGACGCCCTTCGCCGCCCAGGTTGCCGCCGAGGTGGCCGGCCGTGCCGCGCAGGAACAGGGCATCAAGAACCTGGACGTGCGCATCAAGGGCCCCGGCCCCGGCCGCGAGTCGTCGGTGCGGGCCCTGGCCGCCCTCGGCATCCGCATCAACATGATCTCCGACGTGACGCCGGTGCCGCACAACGGCTGCCGGCCGCAGAAGCGCCGCCGCATCTGATCGGCGCCGGCGGCGCAGGCCGCCGACATTTCACCAGCCCACTGTCCGAAGCGGCGGGCGACCGGGCGCGATGAGCGCCCGGCCGGCCTTCCAACAACACCCGCAAGGACTCGCGGCCAGGCCCCTGGTACGGACAGGGCCGGCCGTCAGATTCAACCAAGGAACCGCAAGTGGCACGCTACCTCGGCCCCAAGGCCAAACTCTCCCGCCGTGAAGGCACCGACCTCTACCTGAAGAGCGCCCGTCGGGCGATTGCCGACAAGGCGAAGTTCGACACCAAGCCGGGCCAGCACGGCCGCACCTCCGGCTCGCGCACCAGCGACTTCGGCCTGCAGCTGCGCGAAAAGCAGAAGGTCAAGCGCATGTACGGCGTGCTGGAGCGTCAGTTCCGCCGCTACTTCGCCGAGGCCGAGCGCCGCAAGGGCAACACCGGCGCCACGCTGCTGCAGCTGCTGGAGTCGCGCCTGGACAACGTGGTCTACCGCATGGGCTTCGGCTCGACCCGGGCCGAGGCGCGCCAGCTGGTGTCGCACAAGGCGATCACGGTCAACGGGCAGGTGGTGAACATCGCCTCCTACCTGGTCAAGGCCGGCGACACCGTCGCCGTGCGTGAGAACAAGCGCGCCCAGCTGCGCATCCAGGACGCGCTCAAGCTGGCCCAGTCCATCGGCATGCCCGACTGGGTGCAGGTCGACGCCACCAAGATGGAAGGCGTCTTCAAGAAGGCGCCGGACCGCGACCAGTTCGGCAGCGAGATCAACGAATCGCTGATCGTCGAACTGTATTCGCGCTAAGCGGATCGGGGCCGCGCGGCGGCTCCGCTGTTTCGTATGAGTTGGCCACGCGTACCGGGCGCGGGGCACCGTATCCACCACCCGGGTCCATCAGCCTTATCGGTGTAACGAGCCGAGGGTATTGAGAGGAACACGATCCAATGCAAACCAATCTGCTGAAACCCAAGGCCATCCATGTGGAGCCGCTGGGCGGCCACCGCGCGAAGGTGACGCTGGAGCCCTTCGAGCGCGGCTACGGCCACACGCTGGGCAATGCGCTGCGCCGCGTGCTGCTGTCGTCCATGGTCGGCTATGCGCCGACCGAGGTGACCATCGCCGGCGTGCTGCACGAGTACTCCACCGTCGACGGCGTGCAGGAAGACGTCGTCCACATCATGCTCAACCTCAAGGGCGTGGTCTTCCGCCTGCACAACCGCGACGAGGTCACGCTGGTGCTGCGCAAGGAAGGCGAGGGCCCGGTGACGGCCGCCGACATCCAGACGCCGCACGACGTCGAGATCATCAACCCCGAGCACGTCATCGCCAACCTGGCGCATGGCGGCAAGCTCGACATGCAGATCAAGGTCGAGAAGGGCCGCGGCTACGTGCCGGGCAACCTGCGCCGCTACGGCGACGAGCCAACCAAGGCGATCGGCCGCATCGTGCTGGACGCCTCGTTCTCGCCGGTCTCGCGCGTCAGCTACACGGTGGAGAGCGCCCGCGTCGAGCAGCGCACCGACCTCGACAAGCTGGTGATGGAGATCCAGACCAACGGCGCGATCAGCCCCGAAGAGGCCATCCGCGCCTCGGCCAAGATCCTGGTCGAGCAGCTGGCCGTCTTCGCGCAGCTGGAGGGCAGCGAGATCGCCGCCTTCGACCAGCCGGCGCAGCGCGCCGCGCAGTTCGACCCCATCCTGCTGCGCCCGGTCGACGAACTGGAGCTCACGGTGCGCTCGGCCAACTGCCTGAAGGCCGAGAACATCTACTACATCGGCGACCTCATCCAGCGCACCGAGACCGAGCTGCTGAAGACGCCGAACCTGGGCCGAAAGTCGCTCAACGAAATCAAGGAAGTGCTGGCCTCGCGTGGTCTCACGCTGGGCGCACGCCTCGAGAACTGGCCCCCGCAGGGCCTGGACAAGCGCTGAGCTGAACGCTCGGCAGGTGCAACCCCCGGTACCTGACACGGCCGGGGGAACAACGAAGGAAAGGAAAGCACCATGCGTCACCGCCACGGACTCCGCAAACTCAACCGCACCAGCTCGCATCGCCTGGCGATGCTGCGCAACATGTGCGTCTCCCTGCTCCAGCACGAGGCCATCAAGACCACCGTGCCGAAGGCCAAGGAACTGCGCCGCGTCGTCGAGCCGCTGATCACCCTCGGCAAGGAGCCGACGCTCGCCAACCGCCGGCTGGCGTTCGACCGCCTGCGCGACCGCGACATCGTCAGCAAGCTCTTCAACGAGCTGGGCCCGCGCTACGCCGCGCGCCCGGGCGGCTACACCCGCATCCTGAAGATGGGCTTCCGCGTCGGCGACAACGCGCCCATGGCCTTCGTCGAACTGGTCGACCGGCCGGAGCCGGCGGCCGCCGACGGCGAGGCGACGGCTTCGGCCGAGTGAGCTCGTGACGACGCGCCCACCGGTGCTGCCGGTAGCGCTCGCAACAAAGCCGGCCCGAGGGCCGGCTTTTTTCTTGCCAAGTCCCCTTCGACCATGACCGCCGCCGCCCTGCTCGACGTCACCGACCTGCGCAAGCGCTACGGCGACCACACCGTCGTCGACGGCCTGTCGTTCGAGATCCGCGCCGGCGAATGCCTCGGCGTCATCGGGCCCAACGGCGCGGGCAAGACCACCACGCTGCGCATGTGCCTCGGGCTGACCGCGCCCGACGAGGGCCGCATCGAGGCCTTCGGCCTGCCGCTGCCGCAGAAGGTGCGCGAGGCCAAGGCCCGGCTCGGCGTGGTCAGCCAGTTCGACAGCCTCGACCCCGACTTCACCTGCGCCGAGAACCTGCAGGTCTATGGCCGCTACTTCGGCCTCGGCCGCGCGGTGCTGGCCGAGCGGGTGCCGCAGCTGCTCGAGTTCGCGGCCCTGCAGTCGAAGGCGAACGCCAAGCCGGGCGAGCTGTCCGGCGGCATGAAGCGACGGCTGAGCCTGGCCCGCGCGCTGGTCAACGACCCAGACCTGCTGCTGCTCGACGAGCCCACCACGGGCCTCGACCCGCAGGCCCGCCACCTGATGTGGGAGCGGCTGAAGCTGCTGCTGCAGCGGGGCAAGGCCATCCTGCTCACCACCCACTTCATGGACGAGGCCGAGCGGCTGTGCGACCGGCTGCTGGTGCTCGACCAGGGCCGCAAGATCGCCGAGGGCGAGCCGCGGGCGCTGATTGCGCGGCACCTCGAACCCGAGGTGGTCGAAGTCTTCGGCGATGGCGCCCTGGCGGCCGCCGAGGCCCACCGCGGCCTGGCGCAACGGGTAGAGGTCAGCGGCGAGACCGCCTTCTTCTACCTGCGCGATTCGGGGCCGCTGCTCGGTGAACTGGGCCGGCAGCCGTCGCTGCGCACCCTGCACCGGCCCTCCAACCTCGAGGACCTGTTCCTCAAGCTCACCGGCCGGCAGATCCGCGACGACGCCTGAACCGGTTGAAAGCGCTGACCATGGCCACCTCCCTGCTCGTCCTGCCCCGACCGACACGCCGCGCCTGGCCGGTGGTGCGGCGCAACCTGCTGGTGTGGCGCAAGCTGGCGCTGCCCAGCTTGCTGGGCAACATCGCCGAGCCGCTGATCATTCTGGTCGCCTTCGGCTACGGACTGGGCCCGTTGATCGGCGAGGTCAGCGGGCTGCCCTACATCCTCTTCCTGGCCTCGGGCAGCATCTGCATGAGCACCATGTACGCGGCGTCGTTCGAGGCCATGTACTCGGCCTTCTCGCGCATGCAGGTGCAGAAGACCTGGGAGGGCATCCTCAACGCCCCGGTGTCGCTGGACGACATCGTGCTGGCCGAGCTGCTGTGGGCCGGCCTGAAGGCGCTGTTCAGCGCCACCGCCATCGCCCTGGTGCTGGCGGTGCTGGGCGTCAGCCGCGAGCCCGGCCTGCTGCTGGCGCTGCCGGTGCTGTTCCTCACCGGCCTGAGCTTCGCGGCCATCGCGCTGGTCTTCAACGCGCTGGCCAAGGGCTACGACTTCTTCACCTACTACTTCACCCTGGTGCTGACGCCGATGAGCTTCGTCTCCGGCGTGTACTTCCCGGTGGCGCAGCTGCCCGGCTGGCTCCAGGGCCTGGCGCCCTGGCTGCCGCTGGGTGCGGCGGTGGAGCTCGTGCGGCCGTTGGTCATCGGCGAATCGCCCGCCGCGGTGGCACGACCCCTGGCCGTGCTGGTGGCCTATGCGGTGCTGGGTTATGGGCTGGCGCTCGCCCTCACGCGACGTCGCTTCCTGCGTTGAGGCCGTGCGCGACGACGCGCTGTGTTATAGTCCCATCCTTCAGTCGCGGGGTGGAGCAGTCTGGTAGCTCGTTGGGCTCATAACCCAAAGGTCGCAGGTTCAAATCCTGCCCCCGCAACCAGCTTCAGAAGCAAAGGCCCGCCGATGGCAAACGACCGTCGGCGGGCCTTTGCCATTCAAGGTCCGCATGAAGGTGGCGTTGGGCTTCTGCCGCCGACGGTTCGCGGGAGTGGCCCTGCCGCCGTGAGCGGACCGCGTCAGTCGTGGGGATGCGGGCAGTGCGCACCGTGCCGTGCGCAGCCGGCCAGCTTCAGGCGCCGGTACCGCCCCGACTCGGCCATCACCTCCAGCAGCGGCCGTGGCGTGGCGCCGAACTCGACGTAGAAGGTGTGAACGTTGCCGAGGATGCGCTCCTCGTCGGCCCAGCCGCCGAAGGCGTCCAGCGCGATGTCGCGGGCCGCCTCCTCGTAGGGCAGGCCGGCGTCAAAGCGCTTGCGAGCCTCGGTGCGGAAGTAGGCGATGTAGTCCTTCAGGCCCTGCACGCCGCGCTTGTCGGTGAGCGGCCCGTGGCCCGGCACCACCTGCTCCACGTCCCAGGACAGGATGCGATCGCAGGCGGCCAGCCAGCTGTCCACACCGCCCGGGAAAAGCAGCGGGTGCACCTCGTGGAAGAGCACGTCGCCGGTGAAGACCAGGCGATCGGCGGGCACATAGGCCACCACGTCGCCGCGGGTGTGCGCCGGGCCGACCTTGATCAGTTCCACCGTCTTGTTGCCGACGCTGAGCGTCAAGGTCTGGTCGAAGGTGCGGGTGGGCATCCGCTGCTCGGTGGTGTGCACGCCGAAGCGGCCCATCACCTCGTGCATGTACTGCCCGGCCTCGCCGAAGCGTTGCCAGTGCTGCAGCATCTGCTTCATCGGATTGTCGGGGCCGTCGATGAAGAGCATCTCGGCGGCGGCCTCAACCGAGGCGATGATCTCGGCCTCCTGCAGCAGCAGGTTGCCCGCAGTGTGGTCCGGATGGGCATGGGTGTTGAGCACGGTGCCGATGTGGCGCGCCGCCGGGATCTGGGCGCGCATGCCGTCGAGCATCTCCTGCGTCAGCGGCAGGTTGGTCAGCGTGTCCACCAGCAGGCATTCGTCGCCGTCGGTGATGAGGCCGGCGTTGGACAACCCGAAGCCGCCGTCGGGCTGCAGCCAGGCCCAGGCGCCGTTGCCCAACTCGTGCAGGCCCTTGGTGTAGGTCGTCATGCGGTGTTCCTGTTCTTGCGTGCGGACGGACGGGAGGTGCGCTGTGGCGGCGCGCTCATGAGGGTGCACAGGCCGGCGATCAACTCGTCCAGGCCGCGGCGCTGGTCCAGTCCGTCGAAGGCGCCGCGCGACAGCCGCTGCAGGCGGTCGCGGCTACTGACCGCATGCTGCAAGGTGCCGAACACCGCGTGCAGCCGCCAGTAGAACGACTCGTCGTCCAGCTGCGGGCAGGCCTGCCGCAGCAGCCGAACGGTGCGCAGCGAGGTTTCGTCGATGAGGTTCGCGCGCACCCGCAGCACCTCCGGTGCGGCGCTGGTGTTCAGGCAGGCGAGCAGGCGGCCGACCTGCTGGCGCTCCTGCTCGGACTGGTCCTCGTGCAGCAGCGCCGGGGCGAGGAAGGCCTCCAGCACCTCGCGCAGGTCGGGCACGCCCCCGGCCGCGCGGACCAGGCACTCGTCGAGCCGGCGGATGCGCTCCTCGGCCACCGGCCGCAGCCGGCGCTCGCACATCTCCTCGAGCAGCGCCTCCTTGGAGCCCCAGTAGTAGTGCAGCGCGCCCAGGTTGGCGCCGGCGGCTTCGGCGATGGCGCGCACCGAGGTGCCGTCGTAACCACGCTCGCTGAACAGCCGTTCGGCGGCGTCGAGGAACCGCGCACGCGCGCTTTCGGCGGGACGGGCACGGCGTGCGGTCTTGGCGGCGGTGGTCATGGTCGTCATCAAGGCGTATGGGGGCCTGTTCACAGGTCCGGCCTTCGGCGACGGGCTGCCCGCCGCGCGCATGGCGGACGCTCGATCGATGCTAGCAAAGCGCACCGATGGCACGAGACGGGCCTCATTCGCGAAAGCTGATGTCGAACTCCACCGCCACCTCGTCCACGCCGTCGAGCCGGCATTCGAAGCGGCGGACCGCGGCCAGCACGGCGCGCTGGTAGTCGCGCGGGCCGGACAACACCTGCGCGTCGGCCACGCGGTCGTGCCGCACGACGAAGCGCACCTTCACCGTGCCCGCCACGCCCACCCGCTCGTACAGGCTGGACAGCGAACCCTGCAGGGTGTCCTGGTAGCCGGGACAGGCCACGCCGACCTCCAGCCGGTCCGGACGCGGCTTCGGCGCCTCAACCACCGGTGGGGACGGCGGTGCAGCCGGTGGTGGGGCCACCGGCTGCGTGCTCTGCACCGCGGTGAGGGCGGGGGCCGGGTTGGCCGCGGGCGGCGGGGTCACGTCCGGCGGCGGCACGAAGGCCGGCGGCGGCGGGGCCTGCGGCTTGGGCACTTCTTGCTTGACGACCTGCTTGGGTGGCGGCGGTGGCGGCGGTGGTGGTGGTAGCTTGACCTCCTCCACCAGGGTCGCCGTCAGCGGCTTCTTGACGATCTGGATGGCGTGCTGGCCCAGCCCGGACCACAGCGCCCAGCCCACCAGGGCGTGGAAGGCCACCATCACCGCCACGCCCGCCGGCGCGAACCGGCTGCGCGGGGCGAACGCCTTGCGGTGCACGGCGGTCGGTCCGCGCAGGGTCACGGCGGGGGTGCTCATCGAACGAACTGCTCCGAGCCGACCACACCGATCTTGGACAGCCCCAGCCGCTGGGCCGAGGCCAGCACCGCGGCCACCACCTCGTAGCGCGCCTTGCGGTCGGGCCGTAGGTGCACCTCGGGCTGCACGGCGCGCTCGGCCTCGCGCGCCATGCGGCGCTCCAGTTCCTCGCGCGTGGTCAGTGCCTCGCCGTCCCACAGCACCACGCTCGCCGCGTCGACGTCGATGCGCAGCACCTCCGGCTTGAGGGCGCTGGGCGGCGGGCTGCCGGTGGGCATGTTGAGGTTGACCGAGTGCAACTGGATGGGGATGGTGATGATCAGCATGATCAGCAGCACCAGCATCACGTCGATCAACGGCGTGGTGTTGATGTCCACCAGCGGGGCGTCGTCGCGGGCGGGGCCGCGGTGGGCCTTCGGGGAGTGGCGGCGCATGGGGCTACGGCCGGGCGGGCGGCTCGGTGATGAAGCCGACCTTGGTGATGCCTGCGCGCTGGCAGGCGTAGAGGATGCGGCCGACCGGTTCGTAATCGCTCTTCCAGTCGCCGCGGATGTGCACCTCGGGCTGCGGGTCCATCGCCCCGACCTTCTTCAGCCGCTCGATCAGCTGCTCCTGATCCTTGACGCGGGCGTCGAACCAGAAGACGCCGCCGCGGCCGTCGACCGAGATCACGATGTCCTCGGGCTTGGTCTCGCGCACCTGGTTGCGCTCCTTGGGCAGCTCCACCGGCACCGAATAGTTCACCGCCGGGATGGTGATGAGGAAGATGATCAGGAGCACCAGCATCACGTCGACCAGCGGCGTGGTGTTGATGGCCGAGACGACCTCGTCCTCGCCGCCGGCGGCGGGCAGTTGCATGGCCATGGAACGCTCCGCGGGGTGCGGCGGTCAGGCCGGCTGGCCCGAGGCCAGCAGCACCGAGTGCAGTTCGTTGCTGAAGTCGCGCACGTCGTCCATGACGCTGGTGTTGCGCCTGAGCAGCCAGTTGTAGCCCAGCACCGCGGGCACCGCGACGGCCAGGCCGATGGCGGTCATGATCAGCGCCTCGCCGACCGGGCCGGCCACCTTGTCGATGCTGGCCTGGCCGGCGATGCCGATCGCGGTCAGCGCGTGGTAGATGCCCCAGACCGTGCCGAACAGGCCGATGAAGGGGCTGGTCGAGCCCACCGTGGCCAGCAGGCTCATGCCGCCGGACAGGCGGCGCTGCACGCGCTCGGTGGCGCGGTGGATGGACAGGTCCACCCAGTCGGCGAAGTCCACCTTGGCGTGCAGGCCGCCGTGCTTCTTGCTTGCCTGCAGCCCCGCCTCGGCGATGAAGCGGTAGGGGCTGCTCTCGGCCAGCCGCTCGGCGCCGGCCTGCACCGAGCCGGCGTTCCAGAAGTCGCGCTCCGCCTTGCCCGCCTGACGTCCCATGCGCCCCTGCTCCAGCAGCTTGGTGACGATGACGTACCAGCTGCCCATGCTCATGACGGCCAGGATCAGCAGGACCGCCTTGGCCACCGCATCGCTCTGCGTCCACAGCGCGTCCAGACCGTAGGGGTTGTCGACCTTGACCGCGGCCGGCTTGGCGGCGGGCGCGGTCGACGGCGCAGGCGCGGTGGCGGCCGGGGCCGGCGCGGCGCCGTTTTGAGCGAAGGCCGCGGGCGCGGCCGCGGCGAGACACAACGCCAGTGCGCGCAGGGCGCAGGCACGACGCAGCGGATTCAACAGGCCCATCATCCTTGTCTCCAATGAGGGTGCAGGTTGTTGCGGCGGGCGCGGTCGTCCGCCCTCAGGCGGTGGCCGCGACGACGCGGTTGCGCAGCACGCCCAGGTGCTCAATCTCCAGCTCGATCAGATCGCCGTCGGCCAGGAAGCGGCCTGTCTCGACCAGGGTGCCGCCGCCCACGGTGCCGGAGCCGATCACCTCGCCGGGATACAGGGTCTCGCCCTCCGAGGCGTAGGCGAGGATGGCGTCCCACCGGTGGTACATGCCGCTGGTGTTGCTGCCACCGCGGCCCATGGGTTCACCGTTCAGCCGCGCCACCATCTTCAGGTTGTAGACGTCGGGGATCTCGTCCGGCGTGACGATCCAGGGGCCGAGCACGTTGCCGCCGTCGAAGTCCTTGCTCTTGCTCATGCCCAGCCCCCCTGCAGCTCGCCGGCGGCGGTGTTGCGCACCGAGACGTCGTTGAAGATGGTGTAGCCGAAGATGTGCTCGTGCGCCTGCTCGCGCGGGATCGTGGTGCCGCGCTTGCCGGTGATGCAGGCGATCTCCAGCTCGTAGTCCAGCTTTTCGCCGTAGCAGGGGCGCACGATCTCCGCCTCGGGCCCGGCCACCGACAGGTGGTTGCCCTTGTAGTAGATGGGCTTCTGGTACCAGACGTCGGGGATCTTGGCGTTCGGGTCGATGCCCATCTTGCGCACGAAGTTGACTCCGCCCTGCATGTGCTCCTCGAACACCGAGCAGTCGCGCAGCCGGCGCGGGTTGGGCAACGGCGCCAGCAGCGTCACCTGCGACAGCGGGTGCACGCGGCCCGGCGAGCGTCGCAGCGCCTCGGCCTGCGCCAGCGCCGGGGCGCCGCCGTCGATCAGCGACAGCATGTCGCGGAAGCGGTCGCCGAGGTCGACGACGCCGTCGAGCGAGTCGGTGAGCACGCCGGGCGAGGTGCGTCCGGCGTCGGTCTTGAAGGTGACGAATTTCATGGGGTTCGGTCGTGGGGGGATGGAGACGGGGTCTGGTCAACGGCGCAGCGGGTTGGCGGGCCGCTTCCAGTGCGGCACCCACGTGCCGTGCAGGCCGGGGCGCAGGCGCACCGGGATGCGCACCAGGGCCAGCGGACCTGCCGTCACGTTCATCGCGTCCAGCACCGCCAGGTCGGTGTGGGGCTGGCCGTGGCGCAGCAGCAGCGCGATGAGGAAGCCGTCGCCCTCCGGAGCGTCGCGGCTGCGCGGCACGAACTGAACTTCCTCCAGCGTGCTGGCTTCGCCGATGAACCAGCGCTCGTGCTTCTTCTCCTCGAAGTCGAAGCGGCTCATGCTGTTGAACATCATCATCGGCCGCTCGGTGGCCACCGAGCGGGTCCAGGGCTTGAACACGTCCAGGCTGCTGATGTAGCCGTAGCGGTGGCGGCGCGTCTGCAGGCGGTCGTCCACACGCGGGAACTCGCACACCTCGTGGTCGTAGCACTCCTCGTCGAAGCCGTCGTCCGTGCGGTCCAGGTCGATGATCCAGCGCGACACATGCGGCGCGGAGGCGCCCAGGTCGAACGGTGCACCGGTGATGTCCGGGAAGAAGGGGAAGGGGTTGCCCTTGGCCACGGCGGTGTCGACGAAGATGCGCCGGCCTTCGTTCCAGCCGTTGAAGATGTGCGTGCTGTAGCGGTTGTGGCCCTTGAACCAGCGCAGGTCCTCGGCACGGCCGTAGCGCGGCATCACGCCCATGTAGACCGGCACCCGCGGATCCCAGTGGTAGTGCGGCCGGCCCTGGCGCAGCCACGCCTCGTTGCTGGTGATGGGCACGATGGGAAAGACGACGTAGTCCTTCGTGACCGCGAAGTCGTGGACCATGCCCGAGTAGGGGGCCTTGATCCACGCTTCGTGCGTGATCCGGCCGTCCTTGTCGATGACGTAGTAGGCGATGTCCGGCGTCGCCTCGCCCTTGGCGGCGAAGCCGATGGCGAACATCTCCCCGGTCTCGCTGTCGAAGTGCGGGTGCGCGGTGAAGGTCTTGCTCTTCAGCGCACCGTCGAAGGTGTGGTAGCCCAGGGTCTGCAGGCTTTCTGGGTCCATCAGCACCGGCGGCGAGTCCTCCTTCAGCGCCCACAGCTTGTCGGCATGCAGGCAGACGCCGGTGTTGGCGGTGCCGCGCACCATGCCCTTGACCGAGTCGTCGTCCGTGTACGGGTTGCGGTAGGCGCCGAACAGCGCGCGGCCGGCGCGGCGCTCGGCGACGAACTTGTCGGTGCGCACGTAGCGTGAGCGGTAGTCCACCCGGCCGTCGTCCGCGAACCGCAGCATGTGCACCAGGCCGTCGCCGTTGAAGAAGATGTCGTTGCCCTGCTTCGGCGGGAACTGCGGGTCCGGACCCACCCGATAGAAGGTGCCGCGCAACTCGGGGGGCAGGGTGCCCAGCACCTCCAGATCGCCGATATCGCTTTCGACGCGCGAGGGCGCCTGGTAGCCGGTGAAGACCGGTGAGTCAGGGAAACGCATGGGCATGGGCATGGACGCGGTGTCGACGGTGAAGACAGGCTTGGACAGGCCTGATGTCATACGATCGACCAAATTGTAGATGCGGCGCATTGGCAGCGTCAGCCCTCTTCAATTCAGCGATATCCCGTAGGTAAGTTTCCTAGCTGCAATGAGGCCTTCGCCCATTGGCAGGCTCAAGGTCGGCTACTTATCATACGTTCGACCAAACAATAAATGCGTCCATGTCGTCCTCACCGTTCAACGAACCCCGTCCCGAGCCGCGGCTTGAGTTCGCCTTCGCGGCACATACCACGCTGACGCCGCCGCACATCGTGCGCAGCCACCAGATCGGTCGCGAGCGCGCGGGCGTCTTCGTCACCCACGGCCGCTTCGAGGGTCCGCGCGTGCGAGGCGAGGTGGTGGGCGCCAGCGGCGGGGACTACGCCGCGCTGCGTCCCGACGGCGTGCTGGACTTCGACGCCCGCTACATGCTGCGCACCGATGACGGTGTGCTCATCTACCTGGAAAGCCGCGGCTACCGGTGGAGCGCGCCGGAAGTGGCCGAGCGCCTGAAGCGCGGCGAGCCGGTGGACCCGTCGCAGGTCTACATGCGCGTGTCCACGCGCTTCGAGGTCGAGGCCGGACCCTACGACTGGCTCGCGCGCAATGTCTTCATCGGCATCGGCGAGCGCCTGCAGCAGGGCAACCTCACCCGCTACTACCAGCTGCTGTGAGCCCGACCCCGGCTCCATTGGACTCCGCGTCCGACCCGTTGGTGGCACCGCTGTTCACCTGCGGCCTGCCGATCCCCGACGCGGTGACGGGCGCCAGGCCCGGTGCCCGTGGCACGCGCCGGCGCACCGTCGACATGCACTGCCACGCGCTGTGCCCGGCGGTGGAGGCGCTGGTGGCTGGCCATCCGCGCAGGCGCGACGAGCAGGAGGCGATGGACGCCGCGCAGGGTGCGGCGTCGGTGGCCCACAACCGCACGATGCTGGCCGAAGCCGGCCGCCGGCTCACCCGGCTGGATCAGCGCTTGGCCGACATGGACGCCATGGGCGTGGACGTGCAGGTGCTCAGCCCAGCGCCCAACCAGTACCACTACTGGGCCGAGGACGACCTGGCCGAGCGGCTGGTGAGGCTGCAGAACGAGCACATCGCCGCGCTGTGCGCGCAGCGGCCCGACCGCCTGGCCGGGCTGGGCACGCTGGCGCTGCAGAACCCGCGGCTGGCGCTGGTGCAACTCGACGAGGCGGTGGGCCGCCTCGGCCTGCGCGGCGTGGAGGTGTCCACCCAGGTCGGCGGCCGGCCGCTGTCCGATCCCACCTTCGAGCCGCTGTGGGCGCGCGCCGCCGAGTTGGGCTGCGTGGTGCTCATCCACCCGCTGGGCACGCAGATGGGCACGCGCCTGGCGTCGAACTACCTCTGGAACGCCGTCGGCCAGCCGCTGGAAACCGCCATCGCGCTGTCCCAGCTGGCGCTGGACGGCGTGCTCGCGCGCCACCCCGGGCTGAAGCTGTGCGCCTGCCATGGCGGGGGCTACCTGGGCGCGTACTGGGGCCGCACCGACCACGCCTGGCGCGTGCGCCCCGAGGCCCGCCGCACCCCCGAGCCGCCCAGCCACTACCTGCGCCGGGTGGTGCACGACTGCCTGGTCTATGAGCCCCGGCAACTGGCCGCCCTGATCGAGCACGTCGGCGTGCGGCAGGTGGTGGTGGGCACCGACTACCCCTTCGACATGGGCCACTACGACGTTCACGGCCTCATCGACGCCGTGCCCGGGCTGAGCGACGACGATCGGCTGGCCCTGCACGCCGGCAACGCCGAACGCCTGCTCAGCCTGGCCGGCCGGCCCTTCCGCATGGAGACGCAGTGATGGCTGATGTGGTGCCCCATGGCCGCACGCGATGGGCGTGCGCCGCCGACGGTGAGAGTTTCGCCGTGCACGACCCCGCCACCGGCGCCGTGCTGAGCGAGGTGCAGGCGAGCACCGCGGCGGAGGTGGACGCCGCCGTGCGGGCCGCCCACGCCGCGCAGCGACGGTGGGCCGGGCGCACGGCGGCCGACCGGGCCGCGGTGCTGCGCGCCATCGCCGCGCGGCTGCGCCCCGAGGCCGACGCGTTGGCGGCGCTGGAGACGCGGGAGAACGGCAAGCCCTTCGGGCAGGCGCGCTTCGCCGACATCGAGGCCTGCATCGGCTCGTTCGAGTTCTTCGCCGGCCAGCTCGAAGCCTTCGAAGGCGCGCGCCGCGCACTGGGTCCCATCGACAGCGAGGAGCAGTGGGTGGCGTACGGCGTGGTGGCCGGCGTGCTGCCCTTCAATTGGCCGCCCATCCACTTCGGGGCCAAGACCGCGCCGGCGCTGGCCATGGGCAACGCGCTGGTGCTCAAGCCCGGCGAGCAGGCGCCGCTGACGGTGATGCGGCTGGCGGAGCTGTGCGCCGAGGTGCTGCCCGACGACGTGCTGCACGTGGTGCCCGGCCGCGGCCCGACCGGGCAGGCGCTGGTCGCCCACCCGCTGGTGCGCAAGGTGTCGTTCACCGGGGCGCCGTCCACCGGCGCACGCGTGCTGGCCGCCATCGCGCCGCGCCACACGCCGGCGTTGATGGAACTGGGCGGCAAGAACCCCCTCATCGTCTTCGACGACGCCGACCTCGACGCCGCGGTGGCCGCCGCGCTGGAGGGCGCCTTCTTCAACAAGGGCGAGGCCTGCACGGCCGCCTCGCGCCTGCTGGTGCAGCGCGGCGTGTACCCACGCTTCCTCGAGCGACTGGCACCGGCGGTGATGCGCCTGCGCGTGGGCCATGGCCTGGACGGCGCCACCCACGTCGGGCCGCTGGTCTCCCGCGAGCAGCAGGCCCGCGTGCTGGACCACCTGGCCATCGGCGTGGCCGAGGGCGCACGGCTGGCCGCACAGGCGCCGCTGCCCACCGACCCTGCGCTGGCCGGCGGGTATTTCGTGCCGCCGACGCTGTTCGCCGACGTCACCCCGGCGATGCGCGTCGCGCGCGAGGAGATCTTCGGGCCGGTGACCTGCGCCATCCCCTTCGACGACGAGGACGAGGCGTCGGCCATCGCCAACGACACCGACTTCGGCCTGTTGGCCGCGGTGTTCAGCCGCGATGCCGCACGCGCCGATCGCGTTGCCGCGCGGCTGGACGCCGGCCTCGTGCTGGTCAACAACTACAACCGCAATTTCATGGGCTCGCCTTTCGGCGGCACCAAGGCCAGCGGCTACGGCCGCGAGCACTGCGTGCACACGCTGCGCGAGTTCGCCTACCTGCGCACGCTGAGGCGTCCGTCCGGGCGCGGCGAGATTCCGACATGGGCGGCGTTGAACGACCTGCTGCCACCCGCCTGACCCACCCCCCACACCCATCCCGACACCCGAGCCCACACCCGAGCCCACACCCGAGCCCACAACAAGGAGACACCGATGAACGCCCGATCCCCGCGCCGGCTGCGCCTGAGCGCCACGGCCGCTGCCGCCGGCCTGCTGGTCCTGCACCAGGCCCATGCCCAGCCCGAGCCGGCGGCGGCCGGCTCCGCCGGCAGCGGCGGCCGCGCCACCCTGCAGACGGTGGAAGTCACCGCGCAGAAGACCGTGGAGAACCCGCTGCGCATTCCCGGCTCGGTGTCGGCCATCGGCGGCGACGACCTGCAGGCCAGCGGCATCAACAACGCCGTCAAGCTGCGCGAGGCGGTGACCGGCGTGGCCGTGGTCGAGCAGGGCCCGGCGGCGTCGATCCAGATCCGCGGCGTGGGCTCCAACCCGGGCGGCGGCAACATCGACCCCAGCGTCGCGCTCAGCTTCGACGGGGTCTACCAGTCGCGCGGCGGCAGCGCTTTCGGTTCCTTCTTCGACCTCGAGCGGGTGGAGGTGCTCAAGGGGCCGCAGGGCACGCTGTACGGCCGCAACGCCACCGTCGGCGCGGTCAACGTCATCAGCCGTCGTCCGACCAGCCGTCTCGAGGGCGAGGTCACGGTGGAGGTGGGCAACTATGACCTGCGGCGTGGCATGGCGGCGGTCAACGTGCCGCTGAACGACATGCTGCGCATGCGGTTGGCGGCGCAGAAGGTCAAGCGCGACGGCTACCTCAGCGACGGCTACAACGACGCCGATGACGAGGCCGCCCGCTTCAAGCTGCTGCTGGAGCCGAACAAGGGCTTCTCGGCGCTGCTGACGCTGGACCACTACCACCGCGGTGGCAACGGCGGCGGCAACATCTTCACCGGCACCATCGCCAACTTCAACGCCAACGGCACGCCGCGGGTGAACCCGGCGGTGCCCTGGACCAATGCCGACACCCAGGTGCACACACCGGCGCGCGACAGCGGCAACCCCTGGACGCTGACGCCGGTGGTGCCCACGCCCTGCACCACGCCCGGCTGCTACAACGCCCCCGCCACCACCGGCCTCAACAGCGCCAACCATGCCGGCACCGGCCATGCCGAGCCACCCAACGGCGGGCTGAAGATCGCCAACGACGGCGCCGCGCTGGAGGTCAACGCCGACCTCGGCGGCGCCACGCTGACGGTGCTGCCGGCCTGGCGCCGCAGCTACGTCGCCAACCAGAGCGGTACCAGCGGCAACCTGCTGATCCCGGCCTACAGCATCATCGACCAGGAGCAGCGCTCTGTGGAGGTGCGGCTGGCCTCGGCGGCGGCCCGCCGGCTGCGCTGGCTGGTCGGCGGTTTCTGGATCGACGAGAACGCACCGACCACGCAGATCGCCCGCTCGCCCAACAGCGCCACGCTGACCACCGGCACCTCGACCTACACCAGCATGTCGCGGGTGCACGCGGTGTCGAAGTCGCTGTTCGGCCAGACCACCTGGGCGGCCACCGAATCGCTGCGCCTGACCACCGGGCTGCGCTACACCCGTGACGACAAGGACCAGAACGGCAACATCTACTGCCGCAGCGCCATCGCCACCGATGGCAGCGGCGCCAACTGCGCCGGCCTGTGGGCGCCCTACGCCAACGCCAACATCCCGGTCGCCACCACGTTCGGCGACAGCGCGGTGAACTACAAGGTCGGCCTGGACTACGACCTGGACAAGTCCACCATGGTCTACGCCGCGGTGTCCACCGGCTACAAGTCGGGCGGCCTGAACTTCATGCCCGACAACGGCCTCGCCGACAGCCGGGCCCGCTTCAAGCCCGAGAAGTTGACCGCGCTGTCGATGGGCGGCAAGGGCCGCGCGCTGGACGGCCGGCTGCAGTACAGCGCCGAGCTGTTCCACTGGCTGTACCGCGACCAGCAGGTGGCCATCGTCGACCAGTTCGACCGCAGCGGCACCGGCGCAGCCTCGCCCGTCGCCAACCTGCTGTTCATCAACAACCCCGGCCCGTCCAAGATCACCGGCATCGACCTCGACGCCGCCTTCGCCGTCACCAACAACGACCGCATCAACGCCTCGCTGGCGCTGCTACGGGCGCGCAACGGCAGCTTCAAGATCAACGCCACCCAGTTTGTCATCCCCACCGGACCCTCCAGCAGCCTGTACGTGCCGCTGGAGGCCGCCACCGACGTGTCGGGCCGGACGCTGCCGTTCTCGCCCACGCTGCAGCTCAATCTGGGCTACACCCGCTACTTCGACCTGAGCGACGGCGCCATCGTCACCTTCACCATCGACGGCCACTACGAGACCGCGTCCTACGTCAACTACCACCTGTACGACCCGCAGCGCCAGCCGGCGTACTTCCGCGGCGACCTGGGGCTGGGCTACACCTCGCAGAGCGGCAGGTTCTCGCTCAACGGCTGGGTACGCAACGTCACCAACGTGGCGGTGATCACCCGCGGCGCGGTGGGCGGCGGGGCCGGCGGCTCGGCGCCGGCGCACTACGCCAACATTGCCGACCCGCGCACGTACGGCGTCACGGCGACCTTCCGCTTCTGACCATGATCGCCGCCCCCCAACCCCTCACCCCGCCGCTGGCCGTGCCGGCCAGCGCGGCACGTGCCAACTACGTGCTGCTGCTGGTCACGCTGACCTATGCGGTCAACTTCATCGACCGCAACATCCTCAACGTCCTGCTGCAGCCGATCAAGCAGGAGTTCGAGCTGTCGGACACGATGCTGGGATTCATGTCCGGCATCGGCTTCACCACGCTGTACGTGCTGGCCAGCCTGCCGCTGGCGCGGCTGGCCGATCGTGCGGGACGGGTGCCGGTGATCAGCGGCTGCTTGGCGGTGTGGAGCGCCATGACCGCCGTCTGCGGCCTGGCCGGCAGCGCCCTGCAACTGGTGCTGGCGCGCTGCGTCGTGGGCGTGGCCGAGTCGGGCAGCGGCGGCCCCGGCCAGGCGCTGCTGGCCGACGTGTTTCCCAAGGAGAAGCGGGCCCGCGCGATGTCACTGCTGTCCACCGCCACCTTCCTCGGGGTCACGCTTGCCTTCGTGCTGGGCAGCGCCATCAACAAGGCCCACGGCTGGCGCATGGCCTTCATCATGGTGGGCCTGCCCGGGCTGTTGCTGGCGCTGCTGTTCGCGCTGACCGTGCGCGAGACCCCACGCCCCGCCGCCCGCGCCGAGGTGGTGCCGCTGCACGAGGCGTTGGCCTTCCTGCGCGCCCGGCGCAGCATCGTGCTGGGCACGCTGGCGTTCTGCTGCGCCTCGTTCGCCAGTGGGGCCATCATGGCCTGGGTGGCGCCGCTGCTGCAGCGGGTGCACGGCCTGTCCAACCTGCAGGCCGGGTTGACGGTGGGGCCCATCCTCGGCGGCGCGGGCATCGCCGGCGGCCTGCTGGCCGCAGCGCTGATGACCCGTCTGTCGCGGCGCGACATGCGTTGGACGCTGTGGGCCAACGCCATCTCGCTGCTGGTCGCGGCGCCTGCCATGGTGCTGTTCTGCTTCGCCCCGACACCTGGCCTGGCGCTGGCCGCGCTGGCCCTGACCACGCTGTGCTCGGGCTTCCAGATCGGCCCCTTCGTCGCGGCCCTGCAGTCGGCCACCCGGCCGCGGTTGCGCGCGCTGACCGGTGCGCTCAACATGGCCACCACCACGATGCTGGGGTTCGGTCTGGGGCCGCTGGTGGTCGGCCTGCTCAGCGATGCGCTGACGCCCGCGTTGCAGGATCAGGCATTGCGCGTCGCGCTGCTGGCAGGCCCGGTGGTGCTGCTGGCCGGCGCCTGGCTGGCGCAGCGCGCCGCGCGCCACCTGCCGGCCGACATCGAGACGGCGTCGCGCTGACCCCGCCGACGATGGCCGCTCCTCAAGGGCGCTCACCCGGCCCCGGCCATTGACGGCAGATGCTTCACGGCGAGCGCAAGGCACCGTCCGCCACGGCGGGCGCCGGCCACCACCGAGGCAGCAGCGCGCGCACCTCGCCGCGGGCGAAGCGCTCGTCCAGCAGGTGCACCACGCCGCGGTCCTGCGGCGTGCGGATCACCCGGCCGGCGGCCTGCACCACCTTCTGCACGCCCGGGTAGAGGTAGGCGTAGCGGAAGCCGTCGCCGCACCAGGCCTGCAGCCGCAGCCGGATCTGCTCGTTGACCGGGTTGACCTGGGGCAGGCCGAGCGTGGCGACGAAGGCGCCGACCAGCCGGTCGCCCGGCAGGTCGATGCCCTCGCCGAAGGCGCCGCCCAGCACCGCGAAGCCGATGCCCCGGCCACCGGGCACGAAGCGCGCCAGGAAGCGCTCGCGCGCGTCCTCCGGCATGCCGCGCGACTGGCACCACTGCGGCACGTCCGGCCGCGCCTCGGCCAGCGCGTCGGCCACCCGTTGCAGGTAGTCGAAGCTGCTGAAGAAGGCCAGGTAGTGGCCGGGCTGGCGGTCGTACTGCGCCGCGATGCGCGAGACGATGGGCCCGATCGACGCCGACCGGTGCTGCCACCGGGTGGACAGCGGCGCCACGTGCACCGCCAGCTGTGCGGCGTCGAAGGGCGAGGCGATGTCCACCTCCACCGTGTCGGCCGGCAGCCCGAGCAGCCGGCGGTGGTAGTCCGTCGGTGCCAGCGTGGCCGAGAACAGCGTCGCGCTGTGGGCCGCCGCCAGGCGGGGCGCGACGAAGGGCGCCGGCACCACGTTGCGCACGGTCAGCCGGCTGCCCTGGCGCTGCGCCGTCTCGTCGAACAGCGCGTGGTCGCCGAAGTCCTCCAGCCGGCGGGCGAACGCCAGCAGGTCGAACAGCAGCGCCTGCAGGTCGGCCTCGGTGACCGCCGGTTCGCCCGGCCCCGGCCGCGCCTCGGCCGTGCCGCTGCGCTCGGCCGGCGGGGTGGCCAGGTGCTCGCTCACGGCGCCGGCCGCCGCCTGCAGCGCCTGCAGCAGCGCGCCGTCCGGCGGCGGCAGCAGGCGGTAGCAACCGCCGCTGCCATCGGCCTCGGCCCAGCCGCCGCCCGGCGCCGCATCGGCCGCGCGCTGCACGGCCTTGAGCGTCGCCGCCAGCCGGGACAGCGATCGCCTGACCGGCCCGGTGGCCTGACGGCGTGCCGCACCCAGCGTGGCGGGGTCGAGCATGGCCGAGTACATGCCGCGCGCGCGCTCGACCAGGTTGTGCGCCTCGTCCACCAGCAGGCCGATGCGCCAGCCCTGCTGCTGCGCCAGGGCGTGCAGCAGGGCGTGGCCGTCGAACCAGTGGTGGTAGTCGCCGACCACCACATCGGCCCAGCGCGCCAGTTCGTGGCTCAGGTGGTACGGGCAGACCTCGTGCGCCAGCGCCAGCGCCCGCAGGCTGGGGCGGTCCCACATCGGCAGCGCGACGGCGGCCTGGCGCGCCGCCGGCAGCCGGTCGTAGAAGCCGCGCGCCAGCGGGCAGGACTCGCCATGGCAGGCGGCGTCGGGCCGTTCGCAGCCGGTGTCGCGGCCGACCAGTTCCAGCGTGCGCAGCGGCAGCCCGGGTCGGGTGGCGTGCAGCGTGGCGACCGCCTGCAGGGCGAGGGCCCGGCCGGGCGTGCGCGCGGTCAGCACGGCGACCCGGTCCAGCGACTGGTGCGGCATGGCCTTGAGCAGCGGGAACAGCGTGCCCACGGTCTTGCCGATGCCGGTGGGCGCCTGGGCCAGCAGGGTGCGCCCGCCGCGCGCCGCCCGGAAGACCGACTCCGCCAGCTCGCGCTGGCCGCGGCGGAAGCCGCCGGGATGGGGAAAGGCCAGCGCGGCCAGCGCCTCGTCCCGGGCCTGCCGATGCGCCAGCTCCTGCCGCGCCCAGGCCAGGAAGCGGTCGCACAGCGCCTCGAACCGGGCCTGCAGCGAGGCCGCGTCGTGGCGTTCGGCGATCACCGTCTCGCGGCCCGAGCCGAGGTCGAGGTAGACCAGCGCCAGTTCGACCGATGCCAGCCCGCGTTCACGGCACAGCAGCGCGCCGTAGACCTGGGCCTGGGCCCAGTGCAGCGCGCGGTGGCGCTCGGGCTGCCGGGCCAGGTCGCCGCGGAAGGTCTTCACCTCCTCCAGCCGACCGCGCGCGGCGTCGAAGCCGTCGGCGCGGCCGCGCACGGTCAGCTCGTGGTGGTCGGCCTGCAGCGGCAGCTCGGCCTGCCAGCCCGCGCCGCGGCGCTGCCGCACCAGCGCATGGCCGGCCTGGCCCTCCTCGGCGGTGGGTGAGGGCGTGAAGCGCAGGTCCAGGTCGCCGGCCTTGGCGGCGAACTCGCACAGCGCGCGCACCGCCACGGTGTAGCGGCCGGCGGACACGGCGTCGTCGCTCAGAGCCGCTCGAACACCGCGGCGATGCCCTGTCCACCGCCGATGCACATCGTGACCAGCGCATGCCGGCCCTGCACCCGCTGCAGCTCGTACAGCGCCTTGACGGTGATGATGGCGCCGGTGGCGCCCACCGGGTGCCCGAGCGAGATGCCCGAGCCGTTCGGGTTCACCTTCGCCGGGTCGAGGTCCAGCGCCCGCGCCACCGCGCAGGCCTGGGCGGCGAAGGCCTCGTTGGACTCGATGACGTCGAGGTCGCGCGCCTTCAGGCCGGCCTTGTCCAGTGCCTTGCGCGAGGCCGGCACCGGGCCGATGCCCATGGTCTTCGGGTCCACGCCGGCATGCGCGTAGCTCACCAGCCGGGCCAGCGGCTGCAGGCCGCGGCGTTCGGCCTCGCGCCGCTCCATCAGCACCAGCGCGGCGGCGCCGTCGTTGATGCCGGAGGCATTGCCCGCGGTGACGGTGCCGTCCTCCTTCTGGAACGCCGGCTTCAGGCCGGCGAGCTGCTCGGCCGTGGTGTCCGCGCGCACATGCTCGTCGGTGGCGAAACGCACCGTGCCCTTGCGGGTCTTCAGCTCGACGGGCAGCACCTGCGACGCGAAGCGGCCCTCGGCGATCGCCGCGGCCGCGCGGCGGTGGCTCTCGGCGGCCAGCGCGTCCTGCTCGGCGCGCGAGATGCCGTGCTCGCGGGCGACGTTCTCCGCCGTCACGCCCATGTGGATGGCGTGGAAGGGGTCGTGCAGCGCGCCGATCATCATGTCCACCAGGGTGGCGTTGCCCATTCGGGTGCCCCAGCGCGCCGCCGGCAGGTTCATCGGCCCGCGGCTCATGCTCTCCGCGCCGCCGGCCACCGCGATGTCGTACTCGCCCAGCAGCAGGCCCTGCGCGGCGCTGACGACCGCCTGCAGGCCCGACCCGCACAGCCGGTTCACCGTCAGCGCCGGCGTCTCGGCCGGGCAGCCGCCCTCCAACGCCGCGACGCGTCCCAGGTACATGTCCCGCGGCTCGGTGTTGATGACGTGGCCGAAGACCACGTGGCCGACGTCGGCACCGGCCACCGACGAGCGGCGCAGCGCCTCGCGCAGCACCTGCGCGCCGAGCTGGCTGGGGGTGAGGTCCTTCAGGCTGCCGCCGAAGGACCCGATGGCGGTGCGCACACCGCTGGTGACGACGATCTCTCGCTGCTGCATGCGGACTCCTGCGGCCGCGAGGTCGGCCGGGGCCGGCAGTATGCGGTCAGCGGCGGCTGCGCCCTCAGGCGGCCGCGGCCGCCGGGTCGACCGCCAATCGGTCGCGGCCGGCCCGCTTGGCCTCGTACATCAGTCGGTCGGCGCGCTCGATGGCCGCATCCAGCGTCTCGCCGCGGCCGCAGGCGACCAGGCCGGCGGAGAAGGTCAGGCACCGCTCGTCCAGCACGCCGGCCAGCGACAGCGCCGCCACCCGCTCGCGCAGCCGCTGCAGCACCCGCTCGGCGGCATCGACCGGCGTGGCCGGCAGCATGACGAGGAACTCCTCGCCGCCCCAGCGCGCGACGACGTCCCCGTCGCGCAACACCTGGCGTGCCGCCGTCGCGAAGGCCGCCAGCACCCGGTCGCCGGCCGCGTGGCCGTGGCCGTCGTTGATGCGCTTGAAATGGTCGATGTCGATCAGCGCCAGGCTCATGGTGCGGCCCTCGCCGCAGGCGCGGGCCATCAGCTCGCGCATGTGGCGGCGGTTGTGCAGCCCGGTCAGTTCGTCCTGCGTGGCCAGGCGGCGGATCTGTGCCAGCGCCTCGCGCAGTTCGGCCTTCTGCTGGCGCAGGTGCGAGCGCAGGCCGCTCATGCGCTCGGACAGCACGGTGATGCCCCAGATCGCCGTGGCGCCGAAGAGCAGGTGCGTTCCCTCGAGGGCGAGCGGGGCATCGGGGTCGCGCCAGGCGGTGAGGCCCGTCGCCAGGCCCAACGTGATCGCCGCGATGACGCTCAGCAGCCGCGACTGCCGGGGGGTGAGCGAAAACATGCCGAACGCCAGGATCAGCAGCAGCAGCGTGAGCACGGCGCCGCGGGCGTCGCCGAGCAGGCCGTAGCCCAGACCGGTGCAGCAGAGGCCCCAGATGCACTGCGGCATGGTCAGCGACGGATCGCTGGACGAGTGCCGGTTCAGCCCGGCGCGCATCGCCGCGTAGGCCAGCGCCCCGCCGCCGAGCATCAGCCCCGAGATCAGCAGCGCATGCGACAGGGGCAGGAGCCCCGCCAGCGCGGCGATGGTGGTGGTCAGCGAGTAACCGCCATACAGCACCAGCCCGAGCAGGGACTGGGTCACGAAGTGCCGCTGACGCGGGTCGTCGTCCGCGGGCGGCAGATCGGTCGTGGGCGCAGTCATGGCACGGCTCGTTGCCGGCAATATCGGTCGCCCTGCGGCCCGACTTGAACGGCGCCGCCGCCCGGTGCGGGCGCCCCGTCCGGCGGGACGCCAGGGGCAATCCGTCTGCCAAGGGTCGGCGACTACAATCGGCGGCTTTGGGTCACCAGGAAACGCCTGCCGTGTTCATCACCGAAGCCTTTGCCCAAGCGGCCCCCCCGGCCGCGACCGGCGGCACCGAATCCACCCTGCTCAGCATGGCGCCGCTGGTGCTCATGTTCGTGGTGCTGTACTTCATCATGATCCGCCCGCAGATGAAGCGGCAGAAGGAGCACAAGGCCATGATCGAAGCCCTGGCCAAGGGCGACGAGGTGGTCACCGCCGGTGGCGTGCTGGGCAAGGTGTCCCGCCTGGGCGAGACCTTCGTCCACATCGAGGTCGCCAACGGCGTCGAACTGCAGGTGCAGCGCAGCGCCGTCTCGCAGGTGCTGCCCAAGGGCACGTTGAAGTAAGGCCTGCGGCCGGCCCGTCGGCGGGCCGGCCGTGACCGCCCCCGGCGCCCGAGGAGCCTCCATGAACCGCTATCCCTGGTGGAAGTACGCGATCCTCGGCGTTGCGCTGCTGATCGGGCTGCTCTACACCCTGCCCAACTTCTTCAGCGAGGCGCCGGCGGTGCAGGTGTCCAGCGGCAAGGCCACGCTGAAGGTCGACGCCGGCCTGGTGCCGCGGGTCGAATCGGTGCTGAAGGAGGCCGGCCTGCCGGCCGACTACGTCCAGTTCGACGGCAACTCGGTGCGCGCGCGCTTCGCCGACACCGACATCCAGCTCAAGGCCAAGGACGCGCTGCAGCGCGCCCTCAACCCCGACCCGGCCGACCCGTCGTACATCGTGGCGCTGAACCTGGTGTCGCGCTCGCCGGCGTGGATGGCGGGCATCCGCGCGCTGCCCATGTACCTGGGCCTGGACCTGCGCGGCGGCGTGCACTTCCTGATGCAGGTGGACATGAAGGCGGCGCTGACCAAACGCGCCGAGGCGCTGGCCGGCGACGTGCGCCAGCTGCTGCGCGACAAGTCGATCCGCCACGCCGGCATCGCCCGCAACGGCGACGCGGTGGACGTGCGCTTCCGCGACGAGGCCCAGCGCAGCGCGGCGCTGAACCTGCTCACCGACCAGCTGCCCGACCTGACGTGGACGCCGGCGGGCGGCGACGGCGAGCTGCGCCTGGTCGGCGTGCTCAAGCCCGAGGCCGCGCGCCGGGTGCAGGACGCGGCGCTGAAGCAGAACATCTCCACCCTGCACAACCGGGTCAACGAACTCGGCGTCGCCGAACCGGTGATCCAGCAGCAGGGCGCCGACCGGGTGGTGGTGCAGCTGCCCGGCGTGCAGGACACCGCCAAGGCCAAGGACATCATCGGCCGCACCGCGACGCTGGAGGTGCGCCTGGTCGACGACAGCGCCGAGGCGCAAGGCGCCCTGGCCGGCGGTGCGGTGCCCTTCGGCACCGAGCGCTACGTCGAGCGCGGCGGCGCGCCGCTGATCGTCAAGCGCCAGGTCATCCTCACCGGCGAGAACCTGACCGACGCCCAGCCGGGCTTCGACGGCCAGACCCAGGAACCGGCGGTGCACCTGACGCTGGACGCCAAGGGCTCGCGCATCTTCCGCGACGTGACGCGGGAGAACGTCGGCAAGCGCATGGCCATCCTGCTGTTCGAGAAGGGCAAGGGCGAGGTCGTGACCGCACCGGTGATCCGCAGCGAGATCTCCGGCGGCCGGGTGCAGATCTCGGGCAGCATGACCACGCAGGAGGCCAGCGACACCGCGCTGCTGCTGCGTGCCGGCTCGCTGGCCGCGCCGATGGAGATCATCGAGGAAAGCACCATCGGCCCGAGCCTGGGCGCCGACAACATCGAGAAGGGCTTCGACAGCCTGCTCTACGGCTTCGCCGCCATCGCGGTGTTCATGTGCGCCTACTACCTGCTGTTCGGGCTGTTCTCCACGCTGGCGCTGGCGTTCAACCTGCTGCTGCTGGTGGCGGTGCTGTCCATGCTGCAGGCCACGCTGACGCTGCCGGGCATCGCCGCCATCGCGCTGACGCTGGGCATGGCCATCGACGCCAACGTGCTGATCAACGAGCGGGTGCGCGAGGAGCTGCGCAACGGCAGCGCACCGCAGACCGCCATCCACGCCGGCTACGAGCGGGCGTTCGCCACCATCCTCGACTCCAACATCACCACGCTGATCGCCGGCCTGGCGCTGCTGGCCTTCGGCTCGGGCCCGGTGCGCGGCTTCGCGGTGGTGCACTGCCTGGGCATCCTGACGTCGATGTTCTCGGCGGTGATGTTCTCGCGCGGGCTGGTGAACCTGTGGTACGGCCGCCAACGCAAGCTCAAGGGCGTGTCCATCGGCCAGGTGTGGCGGCCGGACGGCGCACCGAACAAGGCATGAGCACGCCGGGCCGCTCCCAAGGGCGAATCCCGCAGCGCATTGCGCGCAGGGTGGTCCATTGACCGCCGCCACCTGAGGACCACGCCATGGAGTTCTTCCGCATCCGCCGCGACATCCCGTTCATGCGCCATGCGCTGGTGCTGAACGCGATCTCGCTGGTCACCTTCCTCGCCGCGGTGTTCTTCCTCGCCACCCGCGGCCTGCACCTGTCCATCGAGTTCACCGGCGGCACGCTGATCCAGGTCCAGTACGCCGAGGCGGCGCCGCTGGAGAAGGTGCGCACCACCGTCGAGGGCCTGGGCTTCGGCGAGGTGCAGGTGCAGAACTTCGGCAGCTCGCGCGACGTGCTGATCCGGGTGCCGGTGCGCCCCGGCGAGCAGCAGGCCACGCTGACCGCCCGGGTGGTGCAGGCGCTGTGCGCCGCCGAGAACGGCCGGGTGGAGGACCGCCAGTACACCACCGAAAAGGGCGAGCAGGTCAGCCGCGCGGCCTGCGTCGCCGGCAGCGCCGAGCCGCTGCACCTGACCCGCAGCGAGTTCGTCGGCCCGAGCGTCGGCGAGGAGCTGGCCACCAACGGCGCGCTCGCGCTGGGCATGACCATCCTCGGCATCATGGTCTACCTGGCGCTGCGCTTCGAGTGGAAGTTCTCGGTGGCGGCCATCGTCGCCAACCTGCACGACGTCATCATCATCCTGGGCTTCTTCGCCTTCTTCCAGTGGGAGTTCTCGCTGTCGGTGCTGGCGGCGGTGCTGGCGGTGCTGGGTTATTCGGTCAACGAGTCCGTCGTCATCTTCGACCGCATCCGCGAGGCCTTCCGCAAGTACCGCAAGATGACCACGCCGCAGGTGATCGACCACGCGATCACCAGCACGATGAGCCGCACCATCATCACTCACGGCTCGACGCAGCTGATGGTGCTGTCGATGCTGCTGTTCGGCGGGCCGACGCTGCACTACTTCGCGCTGGCGCTGACCATCGGCATCCTGTTCGGCATCTATTCGTCGGTGTTCGTCGCCGCGGCCATCGCCATGTGGCTGGGCGTCAAGCGGGAGGACCTGGTCAAGCCGGGCAGCGCCGCCAAACCCGGCGACCCGGCGGACCCCAACGCCGGGGCGGTGGTGTAGAGTCGTTCGACCCCCCCGGCCCACCCCACAGTCCACCCCCTCCATGGCGACCGGCGCCGCCAACCTGAACCTGGCCCAGCAGGCGCGCCGCCGCTACACCGAGGAGGTGGTGCGCCAGCTGCCGGCCATCGTGCAGGCGGTGAACTCCGCGGCGCTGGCACTGCTGGAGCGCCCGGCCGAGCATGCGGTGATGCAGCGCCGTCGCGATGTGGCCATCGAGGTGCCGCGCCGCACCGGCGTGTGGCACGACACGCTGGTCCACGCCCTGCAACGCGCGCTGGCCGCGGGCGGCTCCGCCACCCGCTTCGACGACCTGCCCTGGCCGGGCGCCAGCCGCGCGGCACCCGGCCTGGCGCTGGTCGACGACGACACCATCGAGCGCGAGATCCTCGGTTCACGGCTGGCCCTCGCCGTGATGGACCGCGCCGCGTGGGAGTTCACCGACCTGCGCTCGCGCGTCGCCGCCCTGGAGTCGCGCGGCGAGCTCGAGCCGCACGACCTGCTGCGCGCGCACGTCCTGGCCCGGCTGGCGGTGGAGGCCTGGCGTGCCGCCGAGCTGCCGCTGGCCGCCTGGCGCGAGCTGCAGCCGGCGCTGCACCAGGAGTTCGCGGCGCTGGTCGAGGAGACCTACCACGAGACCAACCGCTGGTTGAAGGAGCGCGGCGTGCTGCCCGAGGTCGACCTGCGGCCGCTCATCCGCCGCAGCCGGGACACCGGCGCGGGCGGCACGACGACCCGCCACGGCAGCGACCCCGCCATCGGTCCTGGGGGCGACAGCCGCTTCGGCGGTCTGGCGCGTGGCGCCGGCGGTGGCGCGGCCGGCGGCTTCGGCGCCTCGGGTTTCGGCCGTGGCGGCGGCGGCGCCGCGGACACCGGCCACGCGGGTGGCCGCCCGTCGACCCGCGGTGGCGACGTGCCCACCACGCAGCCCAGCGTGCTCTCGCCCGGCGCCACCACCCGCAGCGGCGGCCTGCTCGGCAGCCGGACCGTGCCGGGCCGGGTCGGCGTGCAGGACGAGACCCGCCTGATGACACGCAGCGGCCCGACCGCGTCGCCGATCGGTGAACAGGCGCGCGAGGTGCTCGGCCGCCTCAACCGACTGGTGGGACGCCAGTTGCCCGGCTTCGGCGATGCGGCGCGCACCACCCGGCCGGCGTCGCCGGCGCTGCGCCAGGCGATGGACGCCGTGCAGGTCAGCCTGCGCCAGCGGCTGGAGCACGAGGGCCAGCAGGGCCTGGCGCCGCCCACCGCGCCGGTGCTGCTGGACGAACTGCACCGCAACAAGCAGGCGCTGAAGAACGCCGCCGAGACGCCGGTCGAGCGCGCCACCATCGAGATCGTCGCGCTGCTGTTCCAGAGCATCCTCACCGAGGACCGCATCCCGGCCACGGTGCGGGTGTGGTTCGCCCGGCTGCAGATGCCGGTGCTGCGGGTGGCCATCGTGGAGCCCGACTTCTTCGCGACGCTCGACCACCCGGCCCGTCGCCTGATCGACCGCATGGGCGCCTGCGTCATGGGCTTCGACGCCGCGCGCGCCATCGGCGATGCGCTGGAGAAGGAGATCAAGCGGGTGGTGCAGGTGGTCGAGGCCTACCCCGACACCGGCCGCCGCGTGTTCCAGACGGTGCTGACCGAGTTCGAGACCTTCCTCGAGCACTACTTCCGCCACGAGAACGAGGCCAGCAAGCGTGGCGTCTCGCTGGCCCAGCAGGTCGAGCAGCGCGAGACGCTGGCCATCCAGTACACCATCGAGCTGCGCAAGATGCTCGACGAGGTGCCGGTGCAGGACGGCGTGCGCCAGTTCCTGTTCCAGGTCTGGGCCGACGTGCTGGCCACCACCGCGCTGCGCCATGGGGCGCAGGGCGACGAGACCCGGGCGATGAAGCGTGCGGCCGCCGACCTCATCTGGTCGGCCGGTGCGAAGGTCTCCCGCGAGGAGCGCGCGGAGGTGCTGCGCCGGCTGCCGCCGCTGCTGAAGACGCTGCGCGAGGGCATGGCCTCCGCCGGCGTGGCCGCCGACAAGCAGGACGAGCACATCCAGGCGCTGAACAACTCGCTCGCCGCGGCCTTCAGCGCCAAGGCCGCCGCCATCCCGCAGGAGCGGCTGGAGGAGCTGACGCGACGGCTGGAAGCGCTGGAGGCGATGCTGCCGGACGGCGCGGAGCTGGACATCGACGACTCGCTGGTGCCCAACCTGGCCGACCACGAGAGCGAGGCGCTGGAGGTGGTGGGCGAGGGCGGCTCGATGCCCACCGCCGCCATGCTGGCCTGGGCGCGCGAGCTGCAGGTCGGCGCCTGGTTCATGCTCGACTACCGCAACCGCAACGAGGCGGTGCAGCTGGCCTGGCAGGGCATGCGCCGGCGGCTGTCGCTGTTCGTCAACCCGCACGGCCGGGCGGTGCTGTTCCAGCAGCACCGGCTGGCGTCGTTCCTTCAGGCGGGGCTGCTGCTGCCGGCCCAGGACGAGGCGCTGACTGTGCGCGCCACGCGCACCGCGCTGGCCAAGCTGGACGTCGACCCGGGCCGACTCGTCAACTGAGTGGAAGCCGTCGCGCCTTAGCGCACGGCGTCCTTCAAGCGGCAACCACGGATCCGGCTTTGCCGGGCCGTCGGTTGCGCCCCCTTGAGGGGGCCGCCGTCAGGCGGTACGGGGGTGGTCAATGAATGAGGCGGTCTTCGGCGTCGACGAACAGCTCGTCGAGGATGAGCGCGTCGGGCTCCTCGCCCAGGCTCCAGAAGATCATCAGGACGATGATCTTGAGGTCCTCCAGCTCGACCGGCCCCGGCAGCGCGTTGGCGCGGTCGACCACCATCTCGCGCATCGGCGGCGGCAGCACGCCGGCGGCTTCGAGGAAGCTGATGAAGCCGATGGAGTCGGCCCCGAGGTGGTCGAGTTCGCTGGGCAGGTAGACGCGGCGGCTGGCCTCGCCTTGCTCGCCGGCATGCGACTCGGCGGCGCTGGCCAGGCCGTCGAGCCAGCTCAGCGCTTCTTCGATCTCGTCGGACTCGAAGCCCACGGCCGACAGCTTGCGGGTCAGCTGGTCGTGGTCCGGGCAGGCGTCGGGCCTCCAGTAGTTCTCGTAGAGGTAGACGAGCACATCGAACATCGGACCACTATAACCGAGGGGCTTGGCTCGGCAAGCCGCCGCCGCCGGCCGTCACGCGCGGTCCTGCCGCTGGAAGAGGCCGCCGGGCAGCCGCGCCACCCGACCGTCGAGTTCAAGCGCGAGCAGCCGGACGCTCAGCCGGGCGGCCGGCTCGCCGGTGCGCGCGACCAGCGCGTCCATCGACACCGGGTCGTGGCCGAGGGCGGCGAGCAGCGGGTCGGCATCGGGCGCGTCGGCCGGTGCCGGCTCGACCTCGGCCGCCGGCACCGCGGTCGGTCGTGCGGCGCCCAGCCCTTGCAGTTCCGCCAGCACGTCGTCGGCCGAGGTGGCGAGCACGGCACCGTCGCGCAGCAGCGCGTGGCAGCCTTCGGCACTGCGCGCGCGGATGGAGCCGGGCACGGCGAAGACGTCGCGCCCCATCTCGGCGGCGAGCCGGGCGGTGATCAGCGACCCCGAGCGCAGCGCCGCCTCGACCACCACCGTGCCACGCGCCAGGCCGGCGATGAGCCGGTTGCGCGCCGGGAAGTGCTCGCCCCTCGGCGGGGTGCCGAGCGTGTACTCGCTGATCAGCAGCCCCTGCGCGGCGATGCGGCGGGCCAGTGCGGCGTGCTGCGGCGGGTAGACGAGGTCGAGTCCGGTGCCCACCACCGCCACGGTCGACCCCGGCCGGTCCAGCGCGCCCTCGTGCGCCGCGCCGTCGATGCCTTCGGCCAGGCCCGACACCACCGTCCAGCCCGCCGCGGCCAGCGCGCCGGCGAACTCGCGGGCGGTCTCGAGGCCGCCCGGCGTCGCCCGGCGGCTGCCGACGATGGCGACGGACCGGGCCTGCAGCAGGTCGAGCCGGCCCTCGGTGAACAGCAGCAGCGGCGGGTCGGCGGTCTGCAGCAGCAGCGCGGGGTAGTCGGCTTCGCCGAGCAGCACCAGCGAGCGGTGCCCGTCGCCGGCCAGCCAGCGGGCGGCGTCGTCGGCGGGCCGTGGCCAGTCGGGCGGGGGTGGCGCAGCGCCTCGACGGCCGCGGCGCCGGCCACGGCGTCAACGGCCGGTGGGTCCGCCTGCAGCACCGCCTGCGCGCTGCCGAACGCCGCCAGCAGCCGGCGCGCACGCCGCCGGCCCAGGCCGGGGCTCAGCACCAGGCGCAGCCAGGCGGTGCGTTCGGCGTCCATGGCCGCCGGGGCGGGACCCTCAGGGCTGGGTGAAGCGGTCGCCGGCGACCACCGGCTGCTGGACCTGCAGGATCAGCGCGTAGGACACGCGCTCGAAGACGCTGAAGACGAAGAGCAGGCCGTGCCGCTCGTCGGGCAGCTTCATGCGCTCGCGCTTGGGATCGGTGCGGTCGACCGTGACGGCCCCGCTGCGCCACAGCGCCAGCACATGGCCGCGCTCCACGCCGTCGGCACTGCCGCGGTTCAGCGAGACGATCTGGTTCTGCCCGCCGTTCAGCGCGTCGCCGTACAGGCCGACGATCTGGCCCGACAGCGGCGCGGCGGGCGGGTGCGGCGCATAGGCGCTGAAATCCTGCGCGACCACCGGGGCCAGCCGGTCGGCCAGGCTGACCTCCATGCGGTTGCTGATCACCCGCAGGCTGGCCGCCTGCTCCAGCGGCTTGTCCTTGGCCGACACCGTCATCGTGCCGCCGGGCTGCTGCAGCTCGGCACGGCCGACGTAGCGCGCCTCCCAGCCCAGCACCTGGCCGGTGGCCGGGTCGCGCAACGGGCGCGGCTCGCGGAAGAGGCGGAAGCTGCGCACACCCTCCAGTTCGCCGCGGGCGTAGACGGTGTCGCCGGTGCCCATCACCACCCGGCCTTCGGGCCCGGCGACGATGCGCGGCGCGGCGGCCAGGCTGTTGGTGTCCAGCACCACCGCCTCGTCGAGGAAGGCGGCGATGAGGTGCATCGGGATCGACGCGATCGGCCCCGGCAGCGCCTGGCTGCGCACCCGCGGCGACAGCTTGACCACCGGCGGCTCGCCGCCGCTGCCCACCGCCGCGCCCATCCTCAGCCGGGCGCGGCCGTCCACCTTCTCCAGCACCAGCACCTGGCCGGGGTAGATGAGGTGCGGGTTGCGGATCTGGTCCAGGTTCATGCCCCACAGCTCTGGCCAGCGCCACGGGCTGCGCAGAAAGAGCTGCGAGATGTCCCACAGCGTGTCGCCGGGCTTGACGGTGTGGCTGTCGGGCGCGTTGGGCGCCAGCTCGGACAACGGCACGCCGGCCTGGGCCACCTGCTGGGCGGTGGCCCGCTGACCGGGGGTGATGGGGTAGTCGGTGGCGGTGGCCGACCCCGCTGCAGCGGTCGCCGCCAAGGCCAGCAGAACGGCGCGGAAGGCGGGCGGGCGGCGCAGGCGGTGCATCATCGTCGGGGCTTTCACGGAATAAGGACCTGGCCCGAAGGGCTTGGCCAAGAGGGGCCGATGGCGTTGGGTGCTTCGGCGAAAATGCTCAGCCAGTTCAATAGATTCTGCCGATAAGCCCCTGACGCCGCAAACAAAACGGCCCGTTGCACGCCCGCGCGAGAACCTGGTCACACGATCGGTCGGCGGCTGGTGCCGGCGCTGTAGCGGTCGTGTCAAAGGGTGAACGAGGTCGTCACCACCATGGCCCTGCTGCCCATCCTGCGCTACCCCGATCCCCGCCTGCACACCGTCGCCAAGCCGGTGCAGCAGGTGGACGAGCGCATCCGCCGGCTCGTCGACGACATGCTGGAGACGATGTACGCGGCCGACGGGGTCGGCCTCGCCGCTACGCAGGTCGACGTGCACGAGCGGGTGATCGTCATCGACACCTCCGAGGGGCGTGACACGCCGCGGGTGCTGATCAATCCCGAGATCCTGGAACGCAGCGAGGAGCGGGTGGTCGCCGACGAGGGCTGCCTGTCGGTGCCGCAGGTCTACGACAAGGTCGAACGCCATGCCCGCGTGCGGGTGCGGGCCCTGGGCCGCGACGGCGAGCCCTACGAGTTCGACGCCGACGGCCTGCTCGCGGTGTGCGTGCAGCACGAGATGGACCACCTGCTGGGCAAGGTGTTCGTCGAGTACCTGAGCTCGCTCAAGCGCGACCGCATCAAGACCCGCATGCTGAAGAAGCAGCGCGACGAACAGCCGGCGACGCGCTGACGCTCGCCGATGCGACTCGCCTTCGCCGGCACGCCGGACTTCGCCGCCGTGGCGCTCGATGCGCTGCTGGCCGCCGGCCACGACATCCCGCTGGTGCTGACGCAACCCGACCGGCCCGCCGGCCGCGGGTTGAAGCTGCAGCCGTCGCCGGTCAAGCAGCGCGCGCTGGCGGCCGGCGCCGAGGTGCTGCAGCCGCGCAGCCTGCGGCTGGACGGCAAGCACCCCGAGGACGCCCGCGCGGCCCAGCAGGTGCTTGCCGTGGCCGGCCTGGACGCCATGGTGGTCGCCGCCTACGGGCTGATCCTGCCAGCCTGGGTGCTCACGCTGCCGCGCCACGGCTGCCTCAACATCCATGCCTCGCTGCTGCCGCGCTGGCGCGGCGCCGCCCCCATCCACCGCGCCATCGAGGCGGGGGACACCGAGACCGGCATCACGCTGATGCAGATGGACGAGGGGCTGGACACCGGCGACATGCTGCTCATCGCGCGCGAGCCGATCCGGCCCGACGACACCACCGGCACGCTGCACGACCGGCTGGCCGCCCTCGGCGCGCGGCTGGTGGTCCAGGGCCTGCAGTCCCTGCCGGTCGACGCGCTGCCCCGCACGCCGCAGCCCGCCGCGGGCGTGACCTACGCCCACAAGGTCGACAAGGCCGAGGCGGCGCTCGACTGGCGGCAGCCGGCGGCGGTGCTCGAGCGCCGGGTGCGGGCCTTCGACCCGTTCCCCGGCGCGGCCTTCGCGCTCGACGGCGAGGTCGTCAAGCTCTGGCAGGCGGCGCTGCGGCCCGACCTGCACGGCGCCCCGGGCGAGGTGCTCGATGCCGGCGCCGGCGAGCGCGCCATCGCCTGCGGCGAGGGCGGGGCCCTGCTGCTCCGTCAGCTGCAGCGGCCGGGCGGGCGGCGCGTCGCCGCAGCCGAGTTCCTGCAGGCGCGGCCGCTCGAGGTCGGCCGGCGGCTGGCCTAAGACCTACAGCAGCGAGACGAGTGTCGGTGCGAGCCGGCGCAGCGCGGCCTCGCCGGCGGCATCACCGCGCAGGAAGGCGAAGTCCGCGAAGTCGAAGCCCGGGCCCACCGTGGCGCCGACATAGGCATACCCTTCCTCGGGCTGTGCCGCCTGCCACCAGCCGGCCGGCACGGTGTGGCAGGGCCGGCGCCCCTGCGCATCGGCCGCCGCCAGCACCACCCGGTCCACCCGGTCCCGCGACGGCGGCATCAGCCACAGCACCAGCGGCCCGCCTTCGAGCAGGTGCCACACCTCGTCGGACACCACCCGGTGCCAGGCCGAGGCCTGCCCGCGCGCCAGCAGGAAGTCGATGGTCGTGATCGCGCTGCGCGCCGGTCGGCCATCGGCCGGCTGCACCTGGGCGGCGGCGCGGAAGGTCTCGCGGTACCAGCCGCCTTCGGGGTGCGGCTGCAGCTGCAGCAGCGCGACCAGTTCGGCCGCGCGCGGCTCGTCGGGCAGGGCAGGGGTGGGCATGGCGCAGTGTGCCGCGGTGGTTGAACTTCCCGGCCGGCGTCCGCATCTACCGCGGGTGCCGCGGTGCGGCGCCCACAAAGGACCCGACGCATGTTCAATCTGTTGAAGACCGCCGTGCTGATGGCGGCCATCACCGCCCTCTTCATGGCGCTGGGCGCCATGCTGGGCGGACAGCAGGGCATGGTGCTGGCGCTGGTGGTCGCGCTGGCGATGAACTTCTTCAGCTACTGGTACAGCGACAAGCTGGTGCTGAAGATGTACAACGCGCAGGAGGTCGACGCCACCTCGGCGCCGCACTTCTACCGCATGGTGCAGGAGCTGAGCCAGCGCGCCGGCCTGCCGATGCCGCGCGTCTACCTGATCGAGGAGAACGCGCCCAACGCCTTCGCCACCGGCCGCAACCCGGAGAACGCCGCCGTCGCGGCGACCACCGGCATCCTGCGGCTGCTGTCCGAGCGCGAGATCCGCGGCGTGATGGCGCACGAGCTGGCGCATGTGAAGCACCGCGACATCCTCATCTCCACCATCAGCGCCACCATGGCCGGTGCCATCGGCATGCTGGCCAACTTCGCGATGTTCTTCGGTGGGCGCGATTCGGAAGGCCGCCCGGCCAACCCGATCGCCGGCCTGCTGGTGGCGATGCTCGCGCCGGTGGCCGCCGGCCTGATCCAGATGGCGATCAGCCGCGCCCGCGAGTTCGAGGCCGACCGGGGCGGCGCCGAGATCTCCGGCGACCCGGCCGCGCTGGCCTCGGCGCTGCAGAAGATCCACCGCTACGCCCACGGCGGCATCCCGATGGAGGCGGCCGAGCGCAACCCCGCCACCGCGCAGATGATGATCATGAACCCGCTGTCCGGCGGCGGCCTGCGCGGCCTGTTCTCCACCCATCCCTCCACGGAGGAGCGGGTGGCGCGCCTGATGGCCATGGCCGGCGGTCGGTACTGATCGGTCCTCGGGGCGGCTGCGCCGCCGCCCTCGGGCCCTCAAGTGCGGCGGCCGGCCGGCCGATATGCAGAGGACCCGCCACAGCGCCGTCCCGCCATGTCATCGCTTCGCCGCCTCGCCGCGCCCCTGCTTGCCGCCTGCGCCCTGCTGGCCGGCTGCGAGCAACTGGGCATCGAGTCGACGCAGGCCGTCGCCGAGCGGCGCGAGGCCGAGGGCCGGGCCATCGGCGGCGCCTGCCGCCATGCGGGCCGGGCGATCGAGGACTGCTACAGCCTGAACCGCAAGGCCGACAAGGCCGCCGTCTTCGCCGGCTGGCGCGAGATGAACGACTACATGCGCGAGAACAAGCTCGAGACGGTGGCGCCGCAGCTGGGCAAGGCACCGCCCACCGAGGTGGCCGCCACGCCCGCGGCCGAGCTGCCGGCCGAGAAGGCGGCGGACAAGCCGGCCGCCAAGGCCGCCAAGAAGCCGCGCGAGTCCTGACCGGCGCCCGCCTCGTGCGGGCGGCAGAATCCGCCCAATGAATCCTGTGCAGTGGCGCGGACCGGGCTCGGTCTGGCGCGATCCCGCGTGCCGCCTCGGCGCCCGGGACATGGCGGTGGCGGCCGCCGGCCTCGGCGCCTGGGGCCTGGTGACCGGCGTGGCGATGACCAAGAGCGGCCTCGGCCTGCCGCTGGCGCTGGCGATGACGTTGCTGGTCTACGCCGGCAGCGCCCAGCTCACCGCGCTGCCGCTGCTGGTGGCCGGCGCGCCGGTGTGGCTGATCGCGGCCACCGCGTTCTGCGTCAACCTGCGCTTCGTCATCTTCAGCGTGCAGTGGCGGCGGTTGCTGGGCGGGCTGCCGCGTCGGCAGCGCATCGGCCTCGCCTACCTGGCCACCGACAACATGTTGGCGCTGTTCACCGCGCGGTACCGCGACCAGCCGGCGAACGCCACCCAGGTGGCCTACTTCGTCGGCGGCGGGGCGGTCAACTGGGCGGCCTGGCAGGGGGCGTCGATCGCCGGCATCCTGCTCGGCGAGGCCATCCCCGCCGCCTGGGGCCTGCAGTTCGCCGGCACGCTGTCGCTGCTGGCGGTGGCCTGCGCGCTGGTGCGCGACCGGCTCGCGGTGGCCTGTGCCGCGGTCGCTGCGGCCGTCGCCTTGTCCGCGCAGGCGCTGCCGCTGCGGCTGAACCTGGTCGCCGCCATCGCCGCGGCGGTGGTTGCCGGCCTGCTGATCGAGCGGCTGCTGCGGCGTGGGCCAGCCGCCGACCGGGGGCTGCAATGAACCGCATCGACCCCGGGTATGCCGCCCTGGCCATCCTGGCGCTGGCGCTGGTGACCGTCGTCACCCGCAGCTTCTTCCTCATCGCCGATCGCGAACTGCCGCTGCCGGCGTGGCTCGACCGCGGGCTGAAGGTGGCGCCGTTGTCGGCGCTGGTCGCCGTGGTGGCGCCCGAGGTGCTCGGCCAGGGCGGCGGCCTGATCGACCACTGGGCCGACGCCCGGCCCTTCGCCGCCGTCGCCGCCGTGGCGCTCTACGCCTGGCGGCGCGACCTGCTGCTGACCATCCTCGGCGGCACGGCCGTGTTCCTCGCGCTGCGCCTCGGGCTGGGCTGGTGAGCCGGAGCGGGCGGCGGGAGGCGGTTCATAGAATCAACCGATTCCCCTTCCCACCCTCCAACCGCCTCGCCCGAGGCCATCCGATTCCATGAACGTCATCCGCTTCTCCGACCTGGTCGCCCAAGGCAAGGTGCGCGGCCAGCGCGTGTTCATCCGCGCCGACCTCAACGTGCCGCAGGACGACGACGGCCGCATCACCGAAGACACCCGCATCCGCGCCTCGGTGCCCTGCATCCGCATGGCGCTGGACGCCGGCGCCGCGGTGATGGTGACCAGCCACCTCGGCCGGCCCACCGAAGGCGAGTTCAAGCCCGCCGATTCGCTGAAACCGGTGGCCAAGCGGCTGTCCGACCTGCTCGGCGTGCCGGTGCCGCTGAAGGCCGACTGGGTCGACGGCGTCGAGGTCCAGCCCGGCGAGGTGGTGCTGCTGGAGAACTGCCGCCTGAACAAGGGCGAGAAGAAGAACGACGAGGCCCTGGCGCGCAAGCTGGCCGCGCTGTGCGACATCTTCGTGCACGACGCCTTCGGCACCGCGCACCGGGCCGAGGCCTCGACCTACGGCATCGCGCAGTTCGCCAAGGTGGCCTGCGCCGGCCCGCTGCTGGCCGCCGAGATCGACGCCATCGCCAAGGCGCTGGCCAACCCGAAGCGGCCGCTGCTGGCCATCGTCGCCGGCTCCAAGGTGTCGACCAAGCTGACCATCCTGCAGGCGCTGGCGTCGAAGGTGGACGGCCTGATCGTCGGCGGCGGCATCGCCAACACCTTCCTGCTGGCCGCCGGCCTGCCGATCGGCAAGAGCCTGGCCGAGCCGGACCTGGTGGCCGAGGCGCGTGCGGTGATCGACGCGATGAAGGCGCGCGGCGCCGAGGTGCCGATCCCGGAGGACGTGGTGACGGCCAAGGAGTTCAAGCCGCACGCCCACGCCACCGTCAAGGCGGCCGCCGACGTCGCCGAGGACGACCTGATCCTCGACATCGGCCCCAAGACCGCGGCCAAGCTGGCGCTGCAGCTGAAGGCCGCCGGCACCATCGTCTGGAACGGCCCGGTGGGGGTGTTCGAGTTCGACGTCTTCGCCAACGGCACCGAAGCCATCGCCCGTGCCATCGCCGACAGCCCCGCCTTCAGCATCGCCGGCGGCGGCGACACCCTGGCCGCCATCGCCAAATACGGCATCGAGGACCGGGTGGGCTACATCTCCACCGGCGGCGGCGCCTTCCTCGAGGTGCTGGAAGGCAAGACGCTGCCGGCCTTCGAGATCCTGGAGAAGCGCGCGGCCGGCTGACGGTCGGCCCACGGCGCGACGGGGCCTGCGGGCCCCGTCGTCGTGTCCGCCCGAGGGGCCTGGCGCAGCCGGCGTGCCTGCGCAACGTGTGGCAAGTGCTGATCGGGTGCGGCGATGCCGCGCAGTACGCTGGGCTCATCTCCAGCCCACACACCGGGAGCCGCACCATGGCCGACACCCTGTCGCCCGCCGAGCAGGCGCTGCGCGAAGCCGCCTTCGACTACCACCGCGCACCGACGCGGGGCAAGATCTCCGTCACCCCGACCAAGGCGCTGTCGAACCAGCGCGACCTGTCGCTGGCCTACTCGCCGGGGGTGGCCTACCCCTGCCTGGCCATCGAGCAGGACCCGCTGATGGCCGCGGAGTACACCTCCCGCGGCAACCTGGTCGGCGTGGTGACCAACGGCACCGCCGTGCTCGGCCTGGGCGACATCGGCCCGCTGGCGGCCAAGCCGGTGATGGAGGGCAAGGGCTGCCTCTTCAAGAAGTTCGCCGGCATCGACGTCTTCGACATCGAGCTGGCCGAGAAGGACCCGGACAAGCTGATCGAGATCATCGCCGCGCTCGAACCCACGCTGGGCGGCGTCAACCTCGAGGACATCAAGGCGCCGGAGTGCTTCTACATCGAGCGCGCGCTGAAGGACCGGATGAAGATCCCGGTCTTCCACGACGACCAGCACGGCACCGCCATCATCTCCGGCGCGGCCCTGCTCAACGGGCTGGAGCTGGTCGGCAAGCGCATCGGCGAGATCAAGCTGGTCGCCTCCGGCGCCGGCGCGGCCGCCATCGCCTGCCTGGACATCATGGTCGGCCTGGGCGTCAGGCGCGAGAACATCTTCGTCGTCGATTCCAAGGGTGTGATCCAGCACGAGCGCGCCGACGCGGCGGCCGGCAAGCTGGACGAATCGAAGCAGCGCTACTGCCAGAAGACGGCGGGCCGCACCCTGGCCGACGTGATGAAGGACGCCGACGTCTTCCTCGGCTGCTCCACCGCCGGCGTGCTGACGCCCGAGATGGTCGGGACCATGGCGGCCCAGCCGCTGATCCTGGCCCTGGCCAACCCGGAGCCGGAGATCCGGCCCGAACTCGCCAAGCAGGCCAGGCCCGACTGCATCGTCGCCACCGGCCGGTCCGACTACCCGAACCAGGTCAACAACGTCCTCTGCTTCCCCTACATCTTCCGCGGCGCGCTGGACTGCGGCGCCACCCGCATCACCGAGGAGATGAAGCTGGCCTGCGTGCGCGAGATCGCCGCCCTGGCCAAGGCCGAGCTCAGCGACGAGGTGGCCGCCGCCTACCAGGGCCAGGAGCTGAAGTTCGGCCCCGACTACATCATCCCCAAGCCCTTCGACTCGCGCCTGATCCTGAAGATCGCGCCGGCGGTGGCGCAGGCGGCGGCCGACAGCGGCGTGGCGACGCGACCGATCCAGGACCTGGACGCCTACCGCCAGTCGCTCACCCGCTTCGTCTACCAGACCGGCATGGTCATGCGCCCGGTGTTCTCGCTGGCCAAGGCGCGGCCGGCGCGGGTGGTCTACGCCGAGGGCGAGGACGAGCGTGTGCTGCGTGCGGTGCAGGTGGTGCTGGACGAAGGGCTGGCGCAGCCGGTGCTGGTCGGCCGCCCGGGCGTGATCGCGCTGCAGGTGCAGCGCACCGGGCTGAAGCTCAAGCCCGGTGTGGACTTCGAGGTCATCGACCCCGAGGACGACCCGCGCTTCCGCGAGTACTGGGAGGACTACCACCGCGTGATGGGACGCGAGGGCATCACCCCGGCGATGGCCAAGTCGGCGCTGCGGCGGTCGAACACGCTGATCTCCTCGATGATGGTGCGCCGGGGCGATGCCGACGCGCTGCTGTGCGGCCTGGTCGGCCGCTACGAGCATCACCTGGAGCACGTGCGCTCGGTCATCGGCCTGGCGACCGGCATCAGCGGCTTCGCGGCAATGAACGCGCTGCTGCTGCCCACGCGCACCCTCTTCATCACCGACACCTTCGTCAACGAGGAGCCGAGCGCCCAGCAGCTGGCCGAGATCGCCTCCATGGCCGCCGACGAGCTGAAGCGCTTCGGCCTGCCGCCGAAGGTGGCCTTCGTCTCGCACTCGATGTTCGGCGCCAGCACCCGCGCGTCGGCCAAGCGCATGCGGCTGGCGGCCGACCTCTTCCGCCGCATGGAGCCGGACGTCGAATGCGACGGCGAGATGCACGGCGACGCCGCGCTGTCCGAGGAGATCCGCGACCGTTTCCTGCCCGGCAGCACGCTCAAGGGCGAGGCCAACCTGCTGGTGCTGCCCAACCTCGACGCGGCCAACATCCTGTTCAACGTGCTGAAGATGACCGGCGGCCAGGGGGTGACGGTGGGTCCCATCCTGCTGGGCGCCGCCAAGCCGGCGCACATCCTCACGCCGGCGGCGACGATGCGGCGGGTGGTGAACATGACGGCGCTGGCGGTGGCGGACGTGGCGGCGCTGCGCTGAAGCGGGGATCGCCCACCGACAGGCCGCCGGCATGCCGGCGGCCGCCCCCGAGGGGGGCTCGGCACAGACATACTGGCGGCCTCGCCGACACCGAACCGCCCGATGCCCCGCCAGACCAAGATCGTCGCCACCCTCGGTCCCGCCTCTTCCTCGCCCGAGGTGCTGCAGCGGATCATCCGCGCCGGGGTGGACGTGGTGCGGCTGAACTTCTCGCACGGCAGCGCGCAGGACCACATCGACCGCGCGAAGCTGGTGCGCGAGACCGCCGCCGCCTGCGGCAAGACGGTGGCCATCATGGCCGACCTGCAGGGCCCGAAGATCCGCGTCGGCCGGTTCGCCGAGGGCAAGGTTCAGCTGGCCAACGGCCAGCCCTTCGTCCTCGACGCCGCCCGCACCACGCCCGGCGACGGCGACGGCGTGGGCCTGGACTACAAGGATCTGCCGCGCGACGTGAAGCCCGGCGACACCCTGCTGCTCAACGACGGCCTCATCGTGATGACGGTGGAGGCGGTCAAGGGCGCCGCGGTGCACTGCACCGTCAAGGTCGGCGGCGAGCTGTCCAACAACAAGGGCATCAACAAGCAGGGCGGCGGCCTGACTGCCCCGGCGCTCACCGCCAAGGACATGGAGGACATCAAGACCGCCATGTCCTTCCAGTGCGACTACCTGGCGGTCAGCTTCCCGAAGAACGCCACCGACATGGAGATGGCGCGGCAGCTGGCCAACGTCGCCGGGGAGCCCTGGCGCCACAAGCCGGGCATGATCGCCAAGATCGAGCGCAGCGAGGCCATCCCGGTGCTCGACGCCATCCTGAAGGCCAGCGACGGCATCATGGTGGCGCGCGGCGACCTGGCGGTGGAGGTGGGCAACGCGGCGGTGCCGGCGCTGCAGAAGCGCATGATCCGCATGGCCCGGGCGATGGACAAGATCGCCATCACCGCGACGCAGATGATGGAGTCGATGATCGTCAACCCGGTGCCCACCCGCGCCGAGGTGAGCGACGTGGCCAACGCGGTGCTCGACGGCACCGACGCGGTGATGCTGTCGGCCGAGACCGCCGCCGGCCGCTACCCCGTCGAGACGGTGGAGGCCATGGCCGCCATCGCCCTGGAGGCCGAGCGGGCCGAGCAGGCCGCGCTCGACGCCGACTTCATGGGCAAGCACTTCGGCCGCATCGACCAGTCGATCGCCATGGGCGCGCTCTTCACCGCCCACCACCTGGACTGCAAGGCCATCATCGCGCTCACCGAAAGCGGCTCCACCGCGCTGTGGATGAGCCGCTACCGCGCCGACGTGCCCATCTACGCGCTCACCGCGCAGGCGGCCAGCGAGCGCCGCATGGCGCTGTACCGCAACGTCACCCCGATGTCGCTGCCCAGCTTCGACGACCGCGACAAGGCGCTGGCCGCGGCCGAGGCGCTGCTCAAGGAGCGCGGGCTGCTCAAGCCCGGCGACACCTACGCCATCACCTGCGGGGAGCCGATGGGCTATCCGGGGGGCACCAACATGCTGAAGGTGGTCGAGGTCGCCTGAAGAACCTGCTGCGCGACGGTTCTTCTCAGGCGCCCGCTCTGACCGCGTCGATCACCCGCGCCACGCCCGGCGCCATGTTGCGCGGGGACAGCCGCACCTGCGGGTGCAGCTGCGCGAAGACGCGGAAGATTTCGTCGGCGAAGGCATGGCCGATCTCCGGCACGCCCTCGAAGTCGAGCTCGGCCTCGAGGAACTCGGTCAGCCGGGTGACCACGCGGCGCCCCTGCGAACGCGACAGCAGCGGGTGGTGCGGCCCCGACAGCAGGCGCAGCGGCACCACCGTGCGCGCCAGCCGGCCGGGCAGGCCGTCGCGCCCGTGCTCGGCCATCACCTGCGCCAGGCTGAGCGTGGTGTCCAGCGCCACGCTCATGAAGATCACCGTGCCCCGGCCGGCCTGCGGCGCCTGGCGCAGCCAGTCGCGGCGCTGCCACAGCCGGTGCTGGTAGGTCAGACCGTTGGCGTGCAGGTCGAACAGGTCGGCCAGCCGGGAGGTGAAGAACAGGCCCTGGCCGAGATGGCGGTCGGGCTGCGTCGTCAGCCGGCCCTTGCCAAGTTCGAGCAGGGCCTCCTGCGCGTCCTCGATGCCGAAGGTCTGGTGCACGCGGGCGAACACGCCGCAGCCATCGTCGGCGACCAGCAACTGCAGGCGCTGCCCGTCCCGGCGCAGCGAGACGTCGACGAACTGGCCGCCGGAATGGTCCACCGCGTTGTTGACCAGTTCGGTGAAGGCGTGCTCGGCCAGGCTGCCGGCGGCGGCCGGCAGGTCCAGCACTGGCGCGAAATCGCGCTGCCAGACCAGGTGTTCCTGCAAGCCGTGCAGGGGGTAGCGCTGGCTCACCTGGCGCAGCACTCCGGGCTGCCAACGGGGCCGGCGCAGCCCTTCCTTGACCAACCAGCCGGCGGCGGCCAGCCGGTTCAGCCGTTGCACCACGGTGCGGCGGCTCATGCCGTGGCGGCCGGCCAGCACGTCGGGCAGGCTGCCGCCGTGCAACAGGGCGTCGGCGCTGAGGGAGCGCAGGAGGACGGCGTCGGCGATTGTGGGCATGGCCGGCAGGCGCCGAGGAGGCGCCGGCAGTGGAAGGTCGCGCCAGTGTTGAGCAGGGCCGCCCGGCGCATGGGCACGAAAAGTGCCCTCTATCGCGCGCAATTCGCCGACCGGGGCGTGACGAATGTCCGCCGCAGGGGCAGGCGGCGGCCCTCCAGCCGAGGGGTCCGCAGGGCCGCCCGCCCGGGGGCGACACCTACAATCTTCCCAACATGCCGCCCGGGCGGCGGGCGCTTGCCGGATGCGGCGCCACGAACAACCACTCAGCAGGACTTCACCATGCCCCTCGTCTCGATGCGCCAGCTGCTGGACCATGCCGCCGAACACGGCTACGGCATCCCGGCCTTCAACGTCAACAACCTGGAGCAGGTCCAGGCGGTGATGGAAGCCGCCAAGGAGACCGGCGCGCCGGTGATCCTGCAGGCCAGCGCCGGTGCCCGCAAGTACGCCGGCGAGGCGTTCATCAAGCACCTGATCCAGGCGGCGGTCGAGGCCTACCCGACCATCCCGCTGGTCATGCACCAGGACCACGGCCAGACGCCCGCCATCTGCGCCGGCGCCATCGAGCTGGGCTTCGGCTCGGTGATGATGGACGGCTCGCTGAAGGAGGACGGCAAGACCCCGGCGTCCTTCGACTACAACGTGGACGTGACGCGCAAGGTGGTGCAGATGGCGCACACCGTCGGCGTCACGGTCGAGGGCGAACTGGGCTGCCTGGGCAACCTCGAAACCGGCGAGGCCGGCGAGGAAGACGGCATCGGCGCCGAGGGCAAGCTCGACCACAGCCAGATGCTCACCGACCCCGAGGAGGCGGCGGTGTTCGTCAAGGCGACGCAGCTCGACGCGCTGGCCATCGCCATCGGCACCAGCCACGGCGCCTACAAGTTCAGCCGCAAGCCCACCGGCGACATCCTCGCCATCAGCCGGGTCAAGGAGATCCACCGCCGCATCCCCAACACCCACCTGGTGATGCACGGCTCGTCGTCGGTGCCCCAGGACCTGCTGGCCATCATCAACCAGTACGGCGGCAAGATGAAGGAGACCTTCGGCGTGCCGGTCGAGGAGATCCAGGAGGCCATCAAGCACGGCGTGCGCAAGATCAACATCGACACCGACATCCGCCTGGCGATGACCGGCGCGGTGCGCAAGTTCCAGGCTGAGAACCCGGACAAGTTCGACATGCGCGAGTGGATGAAGCCGGCGCGCGAGGCGGCCCGCCTGATCTGCAAGGAGCGCTACCTGCAGTTCGGCTGCGAGGGCCAGGGCGCCAAGATCAAGCCGGTGCCGCTGCAGGACATGGCGCGCCGCTACGCCAGCGGCGAACTGGCGCAGGTCGTCGCCTGACGTTCGCCTGACCGCGCCCGTGTCACCATGACGGCCGGCTGCCATGCCGGCCGTTTTGTTTCCTGCGCCCCGATCGCCCATGACCTCGCCGCTGCTCACCTCGTCCCTCCACTCCCTGCCGCTGCTCGCCCGCGGCAAGGTGCGCGACAACTACGCGGTGGGCGACGACCGCATCCTGATGGTGGCCAGCGACCGGCTGTCGGCCTTCGACGTGGTCATGGGCGAGCCCATCCCCGGCAAGGGCGAGCTGCTGACGCGCATGGCGCTGTTCTGGTTCGACAAGCTGAAGGACGTGGTGCCCCACCACCTCACCGGCGAAGCGCCCGAGGGCGTGGTGGCGCCGGACGAGGTGGCCCAGGTGCGCGGCCGCTCGATGCTGGTCCGGCGGCTGACGCCGCTGCCGATCGAGGCGGTGGTGCGCGGCTACCTGGCCGGCTCCGGCTGGGCCGAGTACCAGCAGACCCGCTCGGTCTGCGGCGTGCCGTTGCCGGCCGGCCTGAGCAACGCGGCCAAGCTGCCCGAGCCCATCTTCACGCCGGCCACCAAGGCCGCGATGGGCGACCACGACGAGAACATCGACTTCGAGCGCGCCGCCTCGATCGTCGGCCGCGCGCGCGCCGAGGAAGTCAAGCGCGTCGCCATCGAGCTGTACCGCCGCGCCGCCGACTTCGCGCTGAGCAAGGGCATCCTGATCGCCGACACCAAGTTCGAGTTCGGCCTCGACGCACAGGACCGCCTGGTGCTGATGGACGAGGTGCTGACGCCGGACTCGTCGCGATTCTGGCCGGTGGAGGGCTACGAGGCCGCCCGCGCCCAGGGCGCCAACCCGCCCAGCTACGACAAGCAGTTCGTGCGCGACTGGCTGGAACAGGCCCGGGTCGACGGCCAGCCGTGGAACAAGAAGGCGCCGGCGCCCGCGCTGCCGGCCGAAGTGGTCGAGAAGACCGCGGCCAAGTACCGGGAGGCCTTCGACCGGTTGACCGGCTGAGGCGCCGTCAGAACAGCGCCATGCTGAGCTTGCGCCGGTACTGGTCCACCACCGGGTCGGCCGGCTGAACGGCCGCCTTGCCGGTGAGTTCGAGCGTGCCCTTGGCCTGCTCCGCCGCCGGCTTCGGCGCCGGCTTGGTCATCAGCTCCAGGATGGCGACGTAGGCCTTGCGGGCGAGCTGGTCGTTCCAGCCCTTGTCGCGCATGACGATCTCCAGCAGCTCGTCCATGGCCTCGGTGAAGCGGCCGGCGGCGAAGTGGGTCTGCGCCAGTTCGTAGCGGGCGTCGAAGTCGCGCCGGTTGGCGGCGATGGCCGCGGCCAGGGCGTCGGCGCTGCGGGCGGACGCGGCCTTCTCGCTGGCGTCCAGCCACAGGCCCAGGGCGCTGATGCGTGCGTCGGCCAGCGCCTTGCCAGCAATCGGTTCGTACGCCGCGCGGGCCGGGCCCACCGCGCCGGTCTCCAGCAGCAGCTTGACGTAGTCGCTGCGCAGCGCGTCGTTGCCCGGGTCCAGCGCCACCGCCTGCTGCAGCCGCTCGACGGCGCTTTGTGCATCGCCCTCGGCCGCCAGTTCGGCGGCTTCCTCCGCTTCGGCCTCGGCCTCCATCTCGTCGGCGGTCGGCACGTGCTTGTCGAGGAAGGCGCGGATCTGCGCCTCGGGCTGCGCGCCGACGAAACCGTCCACCGGCTGGCCGCGGTCGAACAGCACGCAGAAGGGGATGGAGCGCACGCCGAAGGCCTGGCTCAGCTGGCCGGCGATCTCCGGCTGCTCGTCGCTGTTCAGCTTGGCGAGCAGGAAGCGACCGGCATAGGCCACCTCCAGCTTTTCCAGCAGCGGCCCCAGCGCCTTGCACGGGCCGCACCATGGCGCCCAGATGTCCAGCAGCACCGGCTGGCGCATGGAGGCCTGGAGCAGCTCGCTCTCGAAGTTCTGCAGGGTGATGTCGATCATGCGAAGGGAGTGCGCCGCCTACAATTCAAGGTTTACTGCATGCCACCGGAGCCTCAGGACGTGACGCCCGAACAGCCCCCCGTGGTCGGCGTGGTGATGGGGTCGTCCAGCGACTGGGAGACCCTGCAGCACGCGACCCGGATTCTCGCCGAGTTCGGCATCCCGCACGAGGCACGGGTCGTGTCGGCGCACCGCATGCCGGACGAGATGTTCGCCTATGCCGAGGCGGCCGCCGGTCGGGGCCTCCAGGCCATCATCGCCGGGGCCGGCGGCGCGGCGCACCTGCCGGGCATGCTGGCCGCCAAGACCCCCGTGCCGGTGCTGGGCGTGCCGGTGGCCTCGCGCCACCTGCAGGGCGTGGACTCGCTGCACAGCATCGTGCAGATGCCCAAGGGCATCCCGGTGGCCACCTTCGCCATCGGCACGGCCGGCGCGGCCAACGCGGCGCTGTTCGCGGTGGCCATGCTGGCCAACCACGACGCCGCGCTGCGCGCCCAGCTCGACGCCTACCGCCAGCGGCAGACCGAGGCCGCCCGCGCGATGAGCGCGGACCTCACGTGAACGGGTCACCGCTGCTGCCGAACGGGTCGCCGCGCGCCGTGCTCGGCGTGCTGGGCGGCGGGCAGCTGGGCCGCATGTTCGTGCATGCCGCGCAGGCGATGGGCTACGCGGTGGCGGTGCTCGAACCCGACGCCGGCAGCCCCGCCGGCCAGGCCGCCGACCACCACCTTCGGGCCGCCTACGACGACCCCGCGGCGCTGGACCGGCTGGCGTCGATGTCCGCCGCCGTCACCACCGAGTTCGAGAACGTGCCCGCCGCGGCGCTGCAGCGCCTGGCACAGCGGCTGCCGGTGTCGCCCGCGGCCGAGGCGGTGGCGGTGTGCCAGGACCGCGCCGCCGAGAAGGCCCACTTCCAACGCTGCGGCGTGCCCTGCGCGCCGCATGCGGTGATCGAGCGCGAGGCCGACCTGGCCGCGGTGCCCGACGACCTGCTGCCGGGCATCCTGAAGACCACCCGCATGGGCTACGACGGCAAGGGCCAGGTGCGGGTGGCCGACCGCGCGGCGCTGGCCGCCGCCTGGGCGACGCTCGGCGGCGTGGCCTGCGTGCTGGAGCAGCGCCTGCCGCTGCTGCTGGAGCTGAGCGTGGTCGTCGCCCGCGGCCGCGACGGCGACATGGTGTCGCTGCCGGTGCAGCAGAACCTGCACCGTGACGGCATCCTCGCCGTCACCGAGGTGCCGGCGCCCGATGCCTCGCCCGACTTGCAGCGCCAGGCCCGCGAGGGTGCGCTGCGGCTGGCCGACGGCTTCGGCTACGTCGGCGTGCTGTGCGTCGAGTTCTTCGTCGTCGCCGACGGCCAGGGCGGACAGCGCCTGGTCGCCAACGAGATGGCGCCGCGGCCGCACAACTCCGGCCACCACAGCCTCGACGCCTGCGACGTCTCGCAGTTCGAGTTGCAGGTGCGGGCGATGGCCGGGCTGCCGCTGACGGCGCCGCGGCTGCATTCCCCGGCCCTGATGCTGAACCTGCTCGGCGACCTCTGGTTCGGCGCCGACGGCGCGCCGCGCACGCCGCCGTGGGACGCGGTGCTGGCGCTGCCCGGCGTGCACCTGCACCTGTACGGCAAGGCCGAGGCGCGGCGTGGCCGAAAGATGGGCCACCTGACCGTCACCGCCGCCGACGCGGCCGCCGCCCGTGCGGTGGCGGCCCGGGCGGCGGTCGCGCTCGGCCTGCCGCCGCCGTAGGGCCAGCGCCATGCCGGTGTGGTCGGGCGACGAGGGGCGGTCGGTGCAGCAGGCCGCCGAGCGGTTGGCCGCCGGTGAACTGGTGGCCTTTCCCACCGAGACGGTCTACGGCCTGGGCGCCCGGGCCGACGACGACGCGGCGGTGGCCGCCGTCTTCGCCGCCAAGGGCCGGCCGGCCGACCACCCGCTGATCGTGCACGTCACCGGCGCCGCCGCGGCCGCTGCCTTCACCACCGCCCTGCCGGCCGCCGCCGAGCGGCTGATGGCCACCTTCTGGCCCGGCCCGCTGACGCTGATCCTGCCGCGGCGCGACGGCGTGGCGGTGGCGCGCCGGCGGCCAGTCCAGCGTGGGCCTGCGCTGCCCGGCGCACCCGGTGGCGCACGCCCTGCTGATCGCCGCGCAGCGGCTCGGCGTGACCGGTGTCGCGGCGCCCAGCGCCAACCGTTTCGGCCGCCTCAGCCCGACCCGGGCGTCCCACGTGGTCGACGAGTTCGGCCCGGCGCTCGCCGTGCTCGACGGCGGCGCCTGCGCGGTGGGCATCGAATCGAGCATCGTCGACCTGTCGCGCGGCCGCGCCGTGCTGCTGCGACCGGGCGGGCTGGGGCGCGACGCCATCGAGGCGGTGCTCGGCGCACCGCTGCTGGCGCCGGATGCCGGGGCGCCGCGCGCGTCCGGCACGCTGGCCTCGCACTACGCGCCGCGCGCCCGGTTGCGGCTGTTCGCCGACGGGCCGGCCCTCGCCGAGGCGCTGCAGAACCTGCCGGCCGCGGCGCGGCGGACCGTGGCGGTATATTCCCGCGCCCCGCAGACCCTGCCGGCGGCGCCGGGTTGGGCGCGGCAGATGCCCACCGACGCCGCGGCGGCGGCGCATCAGCTGTTCGACACCCTGCGCGCGCTCGACGCCGACGGGGCCACCGAGATCTGGGTCCAGGCCCCGCCGGCCGACGCCGACTGGGACGGGGTGCGCGACCGCCTGCAGCGCGCGGCCGCCTGACGGGCCACCAAGGCAAACGAAGATGGAGAAGCAAGTGAACGTGAATCCGAACCGGGCACCCGCGGCCGCCATCGCCATCGCCCGCGGCTGGCGCGCCGCCCTGGCGGCCGGCGCGCTGGCCCTGCTGGCCAGCTGCGGCGGCGGCAGCCTGGAGCAGGCCTTCGTGCCCGCCGGTTTCGTCGTCTTCGGCGACGAACAGAGTCTCGTGCTGGGGACCACCGACCCGGCCACCGGGGCGACGTACCCCACGGGACGCAAGTACGGCTACAACGTGGGTGACAACTGCAGCGCCAGCGAGCTGTGGACGCAGTACCTCCTGCGGGTGCGCGGCTACTCGTTCGCCGAATGCGCGCCGGCCAACACCGCGGTCACCGCCGGCGGCATGAAGGCCCGGCCTCGGGCCCGGTTGGCGGACGTCGCCGCCCAGGTCGACGCCTACCTGGCGACCGGTCCCACCGACCGCATGCTCGCCACGGTCATGGCAGGCACCTGGGACCTGATCGACCTTTACGTCGAAGTGCGCGACGGCCGGTTGTCGCTGGCGCAGGCCAACGAGCAGGCCAAGGTGCGGGGCCAGCAACTCGGGCAGCAGATCGTCAGGCTCTCCAACGCCGGTGTCCGGGTGTTGGTCGTGACCACGTTCAACCCGGTGTACAGCCCGTGGGGTCAGGCGCAGCGCAACGCCAATCCCGGCGTCGACGTCGCGGGGGTGCTGCGGGCCCTGACCGAGTCGTTCAACATCCAGGCGGCCATCACCTTCCAGGGCGCGGGCCTGGACGGTCGGAAGGTCGGTTGGTACGACGCCGCCAGCGAGGTGCAACAGGTGGTCGAGAACGGCACGGCGCGCGCCAACGTGGGCATCGGCGACTGGACGACGCCGCTGTGTGCCAATTCCACGGCCACGCTCAACCCGGCGAACCCGGACCCCACCGACCCCGACCTGCCCGCCTGCGTGACACCGCGTGCCGGCATCACCAACGTGAACCTCTACCTGTGGTCGGGCGCGGTGACGCTGGGGCCGCAGATGCACGCGCGCATCGGGCTGCGCGTCCAGAACCTGCTGGCCGTCCTGCCCCTCTGATCAACGCGCCAGGCGCGCGTCGTCCAGCGTCCACTGCAGCAGCGCCTCCAGCGCCGGCCGTGCCGCGTTGGCGTTCGGGTGCTGGATGATCGCCACCAGCACCTGGCGCTGGCCGCCGCGGGTGAGCACGTAGCCGGCCACCGCGGCCAACGTCGCGCAGCGACCCGGTCTTCAGGTGCGCCCGGCCGACCGCGCCGCGGCTGCGGCGGGCGGTGCCGTCCAGCCCGGCCACCGGCAGCGAGGCCATCAGCTCCGGCATCACCGGCGACGCCCACGCCCATTGCAGCAGCCGACCGAGCAGCGCCGCGCTGACCCGCTGGTCGCGCGACAGCCCCGAGCCGTTGTCGACCACCACCTCCTGCGCCAGCTCGGCGCCCAGCCGCAGGGCCAGCCACTGGCGCAGCCGCTCGCGGGCGGCCGTGCTCGTCGCCGGGGCGCCGGCCACGACGCCGGCGGCGTCGGCGGGTGGCAGCGCCAGGCTGAGGAACAGCTGCTGCGCCATCGGGTTGTTGCTGAACTTGTTGACGTCGCGCACCACCTCCGCGAGTGACGGCGAACTGACCACGAAGCTCGGCGTCGTCGTCGGCGCGGCACCGTCGCGCACCGCGCCGCTCAGGCTGCCGCCGAGCTCGCGCCACAGCGCGCGCAGCAGCCGGCCGTCGTAGGCCGCGGGGTCGGGCGGTGCCAGCGGCCACTGCCGCTCCCCGCAGGCCACCGGGTAGCGGCCGGCCAGGCGCAGCCGGTTGGGGTCGGCCCATTGCAGCTGCAGCGCACCGCGCCAGTCGTCGCAGGGGCCGCTGGCCAGCGGCACGCTGGCGTCCACCTGCACGTCGGCCAGCGGCGGCTCGGCCTGCAACAGCGCCACGCCGGCACCGGGCTGCGGGATCAGCCCCAGCAGCACCGACCGCTGGTTGAGCAGCAGCGCGTTGGCCCGCACGTTGTAGGGCCTCAGGCCCTCGCCGTCGAAGTCGGCCGGCGAGCCGTCCTCGGCGGCGAAGGCGCTGCGGTCGAGCACGATGTCGCCGCGGATCTCCTGCACGCCCTGCGCCCGCACCCGGCGCAGCAGCGCCCACACGCGTTCCAGCACCAGCTTGGGATCGCCCTGGCCCTTGATCACCAGGTCGCCGCGCAGCACGCCGCCCTCGACCGGTCCCTGGACCCACACCGGCGTGGTCCACGCATGCGCCGGGCCGAGCAGGTCGAGCGCCGCCGCCGTCGTCACCAGCTTGAACAGCGAGGCCGGGTTGACCGGCTGCCGCGTGCGCCAGGCCAGCCGCGGCGGCGCGCTGCCCGCGGCGTCCTGCACCAGCACCGACAGCGCCTCCGGCGGGACCTTGGCGTCGCGCAGGGCGGTCAGTACCTCGGGGGGCAGCGCGGCGGGCGCCTGGGCGCGCGCTGTCGTGGCCGGCAGGGCCTGGGCGACGAGCAGCAGCAGGACGGCGGCAGGGCCGGCCCACCACCGGCTTGGCGGGTGGGGGCGTCGCATCGGGTGTCGGGCGTGCACGGAAGCGGAACGGGAACGGGAACGGGCCAACGGGGGCGCCGGGCCCGCGGCATGATGGCACGGCTACACTGCCGCCCCCCGGCGGTCGTCCGCGGCGCCTTCGCCGCCCCTGCCCCGCCGTCTGCCCGCCCGTGCCGCCCGCCCCTGCGCCCTGCCTCCTCGTGCTCGACACCGCCGGCGAGCGCCTGTGCGTGGCGCTGTGCGAGCCGTCCGGCGCCCGGCGCTGGCATGACGAGGCCGGCGGCCCCCGCGCCTCCGCCCGCCTGCTGCCCGTTGCGCGCGGCCTGCTCGACGCCGCCGGCCTGACCTGGGCCCGGCTCGACGGCATCGCCTTCGGCCGCGGGCCCGGCGCCTTCACCGGCCTGCGCACCGCCTGCTCGGTGGCGCAGGGCCTGGGCTTCGGGCTCGACCGCCCCCTGCTGCCGCTGGACTGCCTGATGCTGGTCGCCGAGGCCGCGCGGCTGGAGGCCGCGGCGGGCGACCCCGCCCGCCTTGCGGCTCCACCGGGCGAGGACTTTGCCTGCTGGGCCGCGGTGGACGCCCGCATGGACGAGATCTACGCCGCTGCGTATGGCCGCCGGGCCGGTGCCTGGCAGGTGATCGCCGCGCCGGCGCTGTACGCCGCCGACGCCCTGGCCGCGCGCTGGCGGGCCGATGCGCCCGCCGTCGCCGCCGGCAACGCGCTGTCGCGCTTCGCCGGCCGGCTGCCGTCGCCCGCGCGCGCCGTCGACGGCGACGCCCGCCGTGCCGAGGCGCTGGCCACGCTGGCCCTCGAGCGCTGGGCCCTCGGCGAGGCCGTGCCCGCCGAACAGGCCCTGCCGCTGTACCTGCGCGACAAGGTGGCGCTGACCACCGCGGAGCGGGCGCAGCGCCCCGCCCCGGCCACCGCGGGCGCCGCGGCGCCGACCGCGTCATGAGCAGCCGCCTGTGGTCCCGCCCCCCGGCGCCGCTGCGCGCCATGCCGGCCACCGGCCTCACGCTGCGGCCGATGACCGTGGCCCTGCTCGACGGCGTGGCGACGGTGGAGCAGGCGGCCTATGCCTTTCCCTGGAGCCGCGGCAACTTCGTCGACAGCCTGGCCGCCGGGTACCTCGGCGAGGTGCTGCTCGGCGACTCGTTGGCGCTGCCGGTGGGCTACTACGTCGCCATGCCGGGGGTGGAGGAGCTGCACCTGCTGAACATCACCGTCGCGCCGGCCCACCAGCGCCAGGGCCACGGCCGGGCGCTGCTGGAACGCATCATCGGCCGCGGCCGGCAGCTCAACGCGCGCACGCTGTGGCTGGAGGTGCGCGGCAGCAACGAGCCGGCGCGCCGGCTGTACGAGCAGCGCGGCTTCCGCGCCATCGGCGTGCGCCGCGGCTACTACCCGGCACCGCTGGGCGAACGCGAGGACGCGATGGTGATGAGCCTCGACCTGGGGCGCGGCGCAAGCGGACCTGCGGCCGCGGTCGACGAGCAGGGCGGGACATGACGCACCCGAGCCAGGGGGCGACATGACCCGCTGGGACCCGCGCCAGCAGGCGATGCTGGCCGAGATGGGACTGCGGCTGTGGGCCCCCGACGCCGCCGCGGTGCCGACGGTGCCGACGGTGGAGGTGCCGCCCGCGGCCGCGGACCGGCCCGCGGCCAAGGCCCCGACGCGGCCCACGCCGCCACCGGCGACCGTCAGGCCGTCGGCCCCCGTCACGACGCCGGCGGTGGCCGAGGCGCCGGTGGCAGTGCCGGCCGGCGCCGCCGCCTCGCTCGACTGGCCCGAACTCGAAGCCGCCGTCGCCGGCTGCCGCGCCTGCGCGCTGTGTGAGAGCCGCACCCAGCCGGTGTTCGGCGTCGGCCCGCGCCAGGCCGACTGGCTGGTCGTCGGCGAAGCGCCCGGCGAGCAGGAGGACCTGCAGGGCGAGCCGTTCGTCGGACCGTCGGGCCAGCTGCTCGACCGCATGCTGGCCGCGCTGGGCCGCAGCCGCGCCGCCGACGCGCCGGCCGGCCGTGGCGTCTACATCGCCAACACGCTGAAGTGCCGGCCGCCGCGCAACCGCAACCCGTCGCCGGAGGAACTGCTGCGCTGCGAGCCCTACCTGCAGCGCCAGATCGCGCTGCTGAGGCCGAAGCTCATCCTCGCCATGGGCCGCTTCGCCCTGCAGACGCTGCTCAAGACCGACGAGCCGGTGGGCCGCCTGCGCGGCCGGGTGCACCACTACCAGGGCGTGCCGCTGATCGTCACCTACCACCCGGCCTACCTGCTGCGCTCGCCGCTGGAGAAAGCGAAGGCCTGGGACGACCTGTGCCTGGCGGCGGCGGTCGCCGAACAGCAGGGCGCCTCAGCCCCTTAGCGTGTCTCGGCCGGCGCCGGGCCGCCCCAAGCCGGCCGAGCGCCCCCGCGGGGGGCGGTCCCGGTACTCCGGGGCCGGGGGCCTCATTTCTTCGGCCGCTTCCAGCCCTTGAGCGACACCTGCCGCGCCCGCGCCACCGTCAGCTCGCCGGCCGGCGCGTCCTTGGCGATCGTGGAGCCGCCGCCGATGGTGGCGCCGTCGCCCAGCGTCACCGGCGCGATCAGGACGCAGTTGGAACCGACGTGCACGTCGGCGCCGATCACCGTGCGGTGCTTGTTGGCGCCGTCGTAGTTGGCGGTGATCGAGCCGGCGCCGAAGTTGACCCGCTCGCCCACCGTGGCGTCGCCCAGGTAGGCCAGGTGGTTGGCCTTGGCGCCGGCAGCCAGGGTGGCGTTCTTCACCTCGACGAAGTTGCCGATGTGCACCTCGGCGCCGAGGTCGGCGCCGGGCCGCAGCCGGGCGTAGGGGCCGAGGCGCGCCCCGTCGCCGACGGTGGCGCCGTCGAGGTGGCAGAACGGCTGCACCTCGGTGCCGGCGCCGAGCTCGCAGTCGCGCAGCACGCAGTGCGCGCCGATGGTCACGCCCTCGCCCAGCACCACCCGGCCTTCGAAGACGCAGCCGACGTCGATCTCCACATCGGCGGCGCAGACCAGCTCGCCGCGGATGTCCAGCCGCGCCGGGTCGGCCAGCCGCACGCCGGCGTCCATCAGCGCCTCGGCCTGCCGTCGCTGCAGCCGGCGTTCGAGGTCGGCCAGTTGCGCCGGGCTGTTCACGCCCAGCACCTCGACCACGTCGGCGGGCTGGGCCGACACCACCTCGAGGCCGTCGCGCACCGCCGCGGCGACCAGGTCGGTCAGGTAGTACTCGCGCTGGGCGTTGTGATCGGTCAGCGCCATCACCGCCCGCTTCAGCCAGGCGGCCGGCGCGGCCATGACGCCGGTGTAGACCTCGCGGATGGCGCGCTGCTCGGGCGTCGCGTCCTTCTGCTCGACGATGCCCTGGATGCGGCCCTGCCCGTCGCGCAGGATGCGGCCGTAGCCGGTGGGGTCGTCCAGCGTGGCGGTGAGCAGTGCCAGCCGCGTGCCGGCGCCCGCTTCGGCCAGCGCCCGCGCGGTGGCGGTGGCGATCAGCGGCGTGTCGCCGTTGAGGATCAGCACCGTGCCGTCGTCGCCCAGCTGCGGCACCGCCTGCTGCACCGCGTGGCCGGTGCCGCGTTGCGGTTCCTGGCGCGCGAAGGCCGGACCCGGGTTGGGCCCGGCGATTGCCCGTTCCACCGCGTCGGCGCCGTGACCGGTGATGACGACGGTGCGCGCCGCCTCCAGCGGCGCCACGGCGGCGAGCACGTGGTCCAGCAGCGCGCGGCCGGCCAGCCGGTGCAGCACCTTGGGCCGTGCGGACTTCATGCGCGTGCCCTTGCCGGCGGCCATGATGACGATCTGGAGGACCATGTGATGGAGCAGCCTTCTTCGCAAACGACTGGACGGTCGACCGGGCGGTCGGCGGGGGGACGGTCGCGGATTATCGGCGGCGTCTTCATCGCGCTGTCGCTGCTGCTGGCCGGCTGCGGCATGGCGCTCAAGCTGGGCTACAACCAGGGCCCGACGCTGGCCTACTGGTGGCTGAACGGGTACGTCGACTTCGACGATGCGCAGAGCCGGCAGGCCAAGCGCGCCATCGACCAGTGGTTCCGCTGGCACCGCGCCGAGCAGCTGCCCGAGATCGCCCGGAGCGTCGAGCGGCTGCGGGTCGAGGCCCAGCAGCCCACCATCACCCCGCAGGCGGTGTGCCGGTGGCAGGCCGAGGGCCGGCGGCTGACCCAGGTGGCCTGGCAGCAGGCCATCCCGCCGCTGGCCGACCTGGCGCTGACGCTGGAGCCGGAGCAGCTCAACCGCATGGAAAAGCGCTTCGCCAAGAACGACGACAAGTACCGCGACAAGTTCCTGCCGCCCAAGCCGCAGGACCGTGTGAAGGCCCGCGCCAAGCAGTGGGAGGAGCGGCTGGAGATGGTCTACGGTTCCCTCGACGGCGCGCAGCAGGAGCGGCTGCGGCAGGCGCTGGCCGCCAGCCCGCACGACGGCGAGGCCTGGCTGGCCGAGCGCCGCGCGGCCCAGGCCGAGGTGCTGCGCAGCCTGCGCAGCCTGCAGGCGCAGCGCGCCGGCGTGGCCAACGTCGCCGCGCTGAAGCCGCAGGCCGAGGCCCTGCTGCGGCGGCTGGGCGAACAGGCGCTGCACTCGCCGCGGGAGGCCTGGCGTGCGCAGCAGGACAGCGCCCGCGAACACGACTGCGCGCTCATCGCGCAGATGCACAACACGATGAGCCCGGCGCAGCGCGAGCATGCGCAGCGCAAGCTGCGCGACTGGGAAGGCGACCTGCTGCTGCTGGTCAGCGGCGCCTGATCGCGGCGGCGCCTCAGCGCGGCGCCGAGGCGGCCGGCGCCGGCGACACCACGCGGCTGCTGCCGATGACGTTGCCGCCGCCCAGTTCGACGGCCACCCGGCGGGGGCCGGGCTGCGCCTGCGGGAAGCCTTCCAGCGCGGCGTCGAACATCGCGCCGAGCACCGCCTCGTCGCCCGGCGTGGCGCCGTAGCTGCTGGCCTTCGTCTCGTACAGCACCCGGCCGCTGGCCCGGTCGCGCAGCAGCAGGCTGACCTCGCGGTCGTAGGTCGGGCTGCTGTAGAACGGCGCGCCGAAGCCCATGCCCACGCCCACGCCACGGCCGTAGAAGCCGCCGAAACCGAAGCGCCCACCCCAGAACGGATCGCCGTGGTAGGGCCGCAGCACCTCGGTGATGCGGCCACCCACCTGCACCACCACCTGCGCCTGCGCCGGGTCGGCCACCGGCTGGAAGCCCGCGCGTTCCAGCGACGCGCGGGCGGCGGCCTCCAGCACGGGGGTCTCGCGCGCGGTCTGCTGCGAGGGCAGCCGCTCGATGACGTAGCGTCCCGGCGCGCGCCCGGCCGGCCAGTCGCCGAAGGCGCTGACGTCGCTGCGCACGGCGTTGAGGGTGGAGCAGCCGGCGAGGCCCATCGCGGCCAGGGGGACGGCGGCGGCCAGCACGGCGGTGCGCATCAGGCGGGACATGGTGCTCTCCAGGACAGTGGGGCGGTCTGCGGGCCGACAGCGGCGACTGTCATGCCCGGCGCTATGCCGGTTCGATGTCGTCGCCGTCCGCCGGGTTCCGCGGATGGAACCGCACCACGTCGCCCGACGCCGACGCCCCCTGCGCCGCGGCCGGGGCGGACGGCCCGCAGGCCGCCTCGTCCTCGTCGAAGGCGATGTCGCCCTCGGGGTCGGCCACGCCGGTGGCCTTCAGCGTCTCGAAGGGGTAGTGCCGCCGGTCCATCAGGTGCGACAGCGAGAGGTTGCCCATGGCGCTGAACATGTTGTCGATGCGCCCCGGGTACTGCCGCTCCCACTCGCGGATCATCTTCTTCACCTGCACCCGCTGCAGGTTGTCCTGGCTGCCGCACAGGGTGCAGGGGATGATGGGGAACTGGCGGTGCGCGGCCCAGCGTTCGAGGTCGGTCTCGGCCACGTAGGCCAGCGGCCGGATGACCACGTTCTTGCCGTCGTCGCTCACCAGCTTGGGCGGCATGCCCTTGAGCCGGCTGCCGAAGAACATGTTCATCAGCAGCGTGACCACCATGTCGTCGCGGTGGTGGCCGAGCGCGATCTTGGTCGCGCCCAGTTCGCCGGCCACGCGGTAGAGGATGCCGCGCCGCAGCCGCGAGCACAGGCTGCACATCGTCTTGCCCTCGGGCACCAGCTTCTTGACGATGCTGTAGGTGTCCTGGTTCTCGATGTGGAAGGGCACGCCGCGCTCGGCCAGGTAGCGCGGCAGCACGTCGGCCGGGAAGCCCGGCTGCTTCTGGTCGAGGTTGACGGCGACGAGCTCGAAGCGCACCGGCGCGCGCTGCTGCAGGTTCAGCAGGATGTCGAGCATCGAGTAGCTGTCCTTGCCGCCGGACAGGCAGACCATGACCTTGTCGCCGGCCTCGATCATGTTGAAGTCGGCGATGGCCTGGCCGACCTGCCGGTGCAGCCGCTTGGACAGCTTGTTGAGCTCGTGCTCTTCCTTCAGCGGCTTGCTGCGGCGGATGACGGCCGCGTCGTGGGAGCCGCGCGGGGGTTGGAGCTGGGTCGCCTTCATGCGGCCTCCTTGACGGCGAAGACCTCGCAGCCCACCGCGTCGCAGTCGGGGTAGACGTCGGGCTTCTCGGTGGACACGCGCGCCGCGCGCACCTTCGGGTGGGCCAGCATCAGGCCCAGCACGTCGTCGCACAGCGTTTCCTGCAGGTGGATGTGGCCGCGGGACACCCGCTCGGCGATGGTGCGGCGGATGAAGTCGTAGTCCAGCACCTCGTCCAGCTCGTCCTCCTTCGGCGTCGACTCGGCCAGCGGCACGTAGAGGTCGACGTTGATCAGCACCCGCTGCTCGCCGGTCTTCTCGAAGGCATGCACGCCGATGTTGATCCACACCTCGTAGTCGCGCAGGAAGAGGCGCCGGCAGTCCATCAGGCTGGGGTGGCTGAGCAGGCTGTGCATGGCGGGTGGGGGGTTCAGGTCGGGTCGGCGACCAGGTAGTAGACGTCGCGCGGCTGCGGCGACAGGTGCTGGCCGCCGTCGACCAGCAGCGTGGTGCCGGTGACGGCCGGGGACTCGAGCAGGAAGCGCACGGCGCGGGCGACGTCCTCGGGCGTGGACGAGCGCTGCAGCGGCGTCATCGCGTGTGCGCGGTTGAACTCGGCCTCGGTCATCGGGCCGGAAGGCAGGGTCACCCCCCGGCGCCACGCCGCACACCCTCAGCCGCGGCGCCATCGCCTGGGCCAGCATCACCGTGGCCTCGCGCAGCGCCGCCTTCGACAGGGTGTAGGCGAAGTGGTCGGGGTTGGGGTTCCACAGCTTCTGGTCGAGCAGGTTGACCACGCAGCCCTGGCCGCCCGCTGGCGCGGACAGGTGCGCATGCAGCGCCTGCGCCAGCAGCACCGGCGCGGCGGTGTTGGCCTGCCAGTGGCGGGCCATCGACGCGGGGCCGGTGGAGAAGGCGTCGTCGTGCTCGAAGGTGGAGGCGTTGTTGACCAGCGCCTGCAGCCGCGGGAAGCGGGCCGCCGCGGCCGGCAGCAGCGCACGGCAGGCCGCCTCGTCCGACAGGTCGGCGGCGAAGACGTCGGCGTCGACGCCCAGCGCGCGCAGGTCGGCCGCCAACGCCTGGGCTTCGTCCACCGAGCGGTGGCAGTGCAGGGCGACGTCCCAGCCGGCCGCGGCCAGCGTGCGCGCGATCTCGCGGCCAAGGCGGCGGGCGCCTCCGGTGACGAGGACGGCGGGACGGTCGGTGCGGGTCATGGGGGCGGGCGGCGCGTGCGGCACGCTGCGGTCTAATGCGGCCATGGGCAGTGACAGCGTGCGGCCGCAGGACGAATCCGCCAGTGTAGTGGCCGCCCTCGGCGACCGGGTCCGCGAGGCCATCGACGACGGCGGCGGCTGGCTGTCCTTCGAGCGGCTGATGGCGATGGCGCTGTACGAGCCGGGCCTGGGCTACTACGCCGCCGGCCGCCAGGTCTTCGGCGCCATGCCGCAGTCGGGCAGCGACTTCGTCACCGCGCCCGAGCTGACGCCGCTGTTCGGCCGCGCCCTGGCCGCGCCGCTCGCGCAGGCGCTGCGCGAGACCGGCTGCGACACGGTGGTCGAGTTCGGCGCCGGCGCCGGCGCGCTGGCCGAACAGCTGCTGGACGCGCTCGGTCCGGCGGTGCGCCGCTACGCCATCGTCGACCTGTCGGGCGCGCTGCGCGCGCGGCAGCAGGAACGGCTGCAGCGGTTCGGCGCACGCGTCGAGTGGTGGGACGCGCTGCCCGACCGGCTGGTCGCGGTGGTGGTCGGCAACGAGGTGCTGGACGCCATGCCGGTGCAGCTGCTGCACTTCGACGGCGCCCGCTGGTACGAGCGCGGCGTGACCTGGGTACAGGGTCGCCTGCACTGGGCCGACCGCCCCACCGACGCCCGGCCGCCGGTGGACGGGCCCTTCCTGCCCGGCACGGTGACCGAGGTGCACCGCCAGGCCGAGGCCTTCGTCGCCACCCTCGGCCGCACGCTGGAGCGCGGCGCCGCCTTCTTCCTCGACTACGGCTTCCCCGAGGCCGAGTACTACCACCCGCAGCGCCACGGCGGCACGCTGATGTGCCACCGAGGGCACATCGCCGACACCGACCCGCTGGCCGACCTGGGCGCCAAGGACATCACCGCCCACGTCAACTTCACCGGCATCGCCGTCGCCGCGCAGCAGGCCGGCCTCGCCGTGCTGGGCTACACCTCGCAGGGCCGCTTCCTCATCAACAGCGGCCTGGTCGAACTGATGGCCGACGCCGACCTGAAGGACCGCGTCGCCGCCCAGCGCCTGCTGCACGAGCACGAGATGGGCGAGCTGTTCAAGGTCATCGGCCTCGGCGCCGGGGGCCGCTTCTTCGACGCCCTCGGGTTCGCCGAGGGCGATCGCACCCACCGCCTTTGAGTCGTTCCCGCGTGCCGCATGGCACGGATGGTGCGTAAGTCCTGGCGCCCGGTCGGTTTTCAGATCGGGATCCAGAACGACGTACCAAGATGGGTCAACGAACCGCACGAAAGCCGGGACAGGCGCTTGAACTGGTGCACGAGGCGCCGCCGGCCGCTCGGGGTGCCGGCACCGAGGAGGCCGCCGCCGAGAAGTCCACGCTGGCGCAGCATGCCTACGCCCGCATCAAGGACGAGATCTTCGAGTTCCGCATGGCCCCCGGCCAGCGGTACGCCGAGCAGGAGCTGGCCAACCGGCTGGGCGTGTCGCGCACGCCGCTGCGCTTCGCGCTGCACGTGCTGGCGCGAGAGGGCTACCTGGTGCGGCTGGAGGGACATGCCTCCTGGCAGGTCAAGCCCTTCGAGCTGGGCTACTACGAGGACCTCTACGACTTCCGCACGCAGATCGAGCTGATCGCGGTGCGCCGGCTGTGCGCCCTCGATCCGGCGCCCGACCTGCGAGAGCTGTGCGCCTTCTGGCTGGTGCCCAAGCGCCAGCGCGTGCTCGACGGCCACGTGGTCGCGCGCGAGGACGAGCGGCTGCACGGCACCCTGGTCGCGCTGGCCGGCAACGTGGAGATGCACCGCACGCACGCCGACCTGACCGAGCGCATTCGCATCATCCGCCGGCTCGACTTCATCGCGCCGGAGCGCATCGTCTCCGCCTACGAGGAGCACGCCAAGCTGCTGCGCGCGCTCATCGCCCGGCGCAGCGGCGACGCCGAGCTGCTGATCCGCGCCCACATCGACGCCTCGCGCGCCGAGATCCGCCACATCACCCTGCACCGGCTGTCGCAGGCGGCCGCGCGCCGGCAGGACCCGACCCCCGCGTGACCCCCGGAGTGCGCGCATGACGACCCCTCACACGAGCTTCGACATCGTCCTCGCCGGCGGCCACCTGGTCGACCCGGCGCAGGGCCTGGACGGCGCCTACGACATCGCCATCCGCGGCGGCCGCATCGCCGCGCTGCAGCCGGCGGGCGCCTCGCCGTGGACGGCGGCCCAGCGCCTCGACGTCCGCGACCGGCTGGTCATCCCCGGGATGATCGACACCCACGCCCATGTCTTCGAGCACGTCACCGGCCGCTTCGGGCTGGAGGCCGACCTCTGCGGCGTCCGGTCCGGCGTCACCACGCTGATCGACCAGGGTGGCCCGTCGTGCATGACGCTGCCCGCCTTCCGCGAGTACGTCGTCAAGCCCAAGGCCAGCCGCGTCTTCGCCTACCTGTCGGCCTACCTGGTGGGCGGCATGGAGGGCCACTACTACCCCTCGCTCTACAAGCCCGACTGCCTGGACGTCGACGCCACCGTCAAGGCGGCGCTCGCCAACCGCGACATCGTCAAGGGCTTCAAGGCCCACGCCGAGCTCGGCGGCTTCGCCCGCTGGGGCATCGAGGTGATGCGCCAGTCGGCCGAGATCGCCCGCCGCGCCGACCTGCCGCTGTACATCCACTTCGGCCAGCTCTGGCCGCTGCCGGAAGAGGGCACCAACGGCGTCGACCCCGACACCATCCTGGCGCAGGTGGTGCCGCTGCTCAAGGCCGGCGACATCCTGGCGCATCCGTTCACCCGCCATCCCGGCGGCTTCGTCAACCGCGAGGGCCAGGTGCACGCCATCGTGCGCGAGGCGCTGGCGCGCGGCCTGAAGGTCGACGTCGGCCACGGCTCCCACTTCAGCTACCGCATGGCGCGCATCGCGCTGGACGCGGGCATCGTGCCGCACACGCTCGGCGCCGACATGCACGGCTACAACACCGCCGTGCCCCGGGCGCCCGGCACCCCGGACGAGCACCCCGACAAGGAGCACATGTTCTTCGGCCAGCAGCGCTTCTCGCTGGCCTCCGCGATGACCGCCATGCTGGCGCTGGGCCTGCCGCTGGCGCAGGTGGTGCGCATGGTCACCTGCAACGTGGTGGAGGTCTTCGGCCTGCCCGACGAATTGGGCACCTTGAAGCCCGGCCACCCGGCCGACATCACCGTGCTGCACGACCGGCGCGGCCGTTTCGCGCTGAAGGACAACGAGGGCACGCAGCTGGTCGGCGAACGCGCGCTGACGCCCGACTTCTGCCTGCGAGAGGGCCGGCGCTTCGACGCGGACGCCTCGATCCTGCCGCCGCTGGAGGTGCTCGGCGGGGCCGCTGCATGAACGAAAGCGACCAGCAGCACATCGCCGAGCGGGTGGCCGCACCGGGCCATGGCGTGGGCGCCTCGCTGCGCCGCAAGGAGGACGCGCGCTTCCTGCGCGGCGAGGGCCAGTACGTCGGCGACCTGCGCCTGCCCGGCATGCTGGAGGTGGCCTTCGTGCGCTCGCCGGTGGCGCACGGCCGGCTGCTCGCCGTCCACAAGCCCGCGGGGGCCGAGCACCGCGTCTTCACCATGGACGACCTGCGCGGCGTGCAGCCCATCCGCGCCAACACCACGCTGCCGGGGTTCAAGCCCAGCGAGCAGTGGCCGCTGGCGCGCGGCAAGGTGCGCCAGGCCGGCGAGCCGATCGCCATGTGCGTGGCCGCCACCCGCGCCGAGGCGGAGGACCTGGCGGCCGAGGTCGTCGTCGACATCGAGGACCTGCCCGCCGTCGTCGACATGCTGGCCGCGCGCGACGCACCGCCGGCCCTGGTGCACGACGAATGGGGTGACAACGTCTTCCTGCACACCCATGTGAAGGACGACCTGGCCGCCGTCAAGGCGCGGGCCGCGGTGGTCGTGCGGCGGCAGCTGCGCACGGCGCGGCAGAGCATGGCGCCGATGGAGGGCCGGGGCGTCGTCTGCCAGTGGGACACCCGCCTCGAGCAGCTGGTGATGCACAGCGCGGCGCAGATGCCGCACATCAACCGCGCCGGCCTGTCCGAATGCCTGGGGCTGGACCAGGCCAGCATCCGCGTCGTCTCGCCCGACGTCGGCGGCGGCTTCGGCTACAAGGGCATCCTGCTGCCGGAGGAGGTGTGCCTCGGCTGGCTGGCCCTGCAGCTGAAGCGGCCGGTGCGCTGGCTGGAGGACCGGCGCGAGCAGTTGGTGGCCAACACCAACTGCCGCGAGCACCACTACGACATCACGCTGTACGCCGACGCGTCCGGCCGCCTGCTGGCCATCGACTGCGACGCGACGGTGGACTCCGGCGCCTACTCGTCCTACCCCTTCGCGGCCTGCCTCGAGGCGGCGCAGGTGGGCTCCATCCTGCCCGGCCCCTACGTGATGGACGCCTTCCAGTGCCGCACCTGGTCGGTGGCCACCAACAAGCCGCCCATCCTGCCGTACCGCGGCGTGGCCCGCACCGGCGTGTGCTTCGCGTTGGAGGTGATGCTGGACCTGGTGGCACGCGAAGCCGGCGTGCCGCCGGAGCAGGTTCGCCTGGCCAGCCTGGTGCCGCCCGAGGCCATGCCCTACGACAACATCACCGGCAAGCACTTCGACTCCGGCGACTACCCGCAGGCCCTGCGCCGCGCCCTGGCCGCGCTGGACGTCGACCGCTGGCGCGAACGTCAGCGCGCCGGCGAGCCCGACGGCCGCCGCATCGGCCTCGGCCACTCGATCTACTGCGAGCAGGCGGCCCACGGCACCTCGGTCTATTCCGGCTGGGGCATCCCGATGGTGCCCGGCCACGAGGGCTGCAACGCGCGGCTGACGCCCGACGGCCGGCTGGAGCTGCGCCTCGGCGCCCATTCGCACGGCCAGAGCCTGGAGACCACCATGGCCCAGGTGGCGCACAGCACCTTGGGCATCGACGAGGCCGACGTGCGGCTGGTGCACGGCGACACCGCGCTGTCGCCCTATTCCACCGGCACCTGGGGCTCGCGCTGCGCGGTGATGTCCGGCGGCGCGGTGGCCACCGCGTGCAAGACGCTGGCGCAGCGCGTGCTGGCCATCGGCGCCGCGCTGCTGGCCGTGCCGGCCGACGGCCTGCGGCTGGGCGACGGCGCCGTCACCGACCCGGCCAGCGGACAGCGGCTGACGCTGGCCGAGGTCGCGCACGCCTGGTACCGCCAGCCGCAGCGCCTGCCGGCCGGCCTCGACCCCGCGGGGCTGGAAGTGGCCGCCGGCTACAAGGCCCGCCGCGACACCGGCACCTTCAGCTACGCCGCGCATGCCTGCGTGGTGGCGGTGGACACCGAACTGGGCACGGTCGAGATCCTCGACTACGTCGTCTGCGAGGACGGCGGCGTGCTGCTCAACCCGATGGTGGTGGACGGCCAGATCCTCGGCGGCCTGGCGCAGGGCATCGGCACCGCGCTGTACGAGGAGATGCCCTACGACGCCGAGGGCCAGCCGCTGGCCTCCACGCTGGCCGACTACCTGCTGCCCGGCGCCACCGAGCTGCCGCCGGTGCGCATCGAGCACCTGGAGACGCCCTCGCCCTACACCGAGTTCGGTCAGAAGGGCGTGGGCGAGGGCGGCGCCATCGCGCCGCCGGCGGCCATCGTCAACGCCATCAACGACGCCCTGGCGCCGCTGGGCGCCGAGCTGCTGGAGTGCCCGGCCTCGCCGCGGCGCGTGCTGCAGGCGCTGGCCCGGGCCCGCCGCGCCCGCGCGGGGGTCGCCGCATGAAGCCCGCGCCGTTCGCCTACCACGCCGCGCAGGACCTGCCGCAGGCGCTGGCGCTGCTGGCCGAGGCCGACGGCCTGGCCAAGCCGGTGGGCGGCACGCAGTCGCTGGGCCCGATGCTCAACCTGCGGCTGGCGCAGCCGCCGCTGCTGGTGGACCTGAGCCGCCTGCCGGCCCTGCGCGGGGCGGCGCTGCGCGGCGACGCGCTGCGCATCGGCGCGGCGGTCACCCATGCCCGCCTCGAGGACGGCGAGCTGCCCGATGTCACCCGCGGCCTGCTGCCCCACGTGGCCGCCGGCATCGCCTACCGCGCGGTGCGCAACCGCGGCACGCTGGGCGGCAGCCTGGCGCACGCCGACCCGGCGGCCGACTGGGTCAGCACGATGGCCCTGCTCGACGCCACGCTGGTCCTGGCCGGCCCGGGCGGCGAGCGCACGCTGCGCGCCGGCGACTTCTTCCTCGGCGCCTTCACCACCGCGCTGGCCCCCGACGAGGTGCTCGCCGCCGTCGAGGTGCCGTGTTTCTCGCCCGCCGCCCGCTGGGCCTACCGCAAGGTCTGCCGCAAGCCCGGCGAGTTCGCCGAGGCGCTGGCCGCCGCCTGGCTCGACGCCTCGCGCGGCATCGCCCGCGTGGTGCTGGGCGCGCTGCCCGGCATGCCGCAGGTTGTGGCCGGCGACGACGCGCTGGCGCTGCTGCGCGAGCCGTCGCGGGCCGACGCGCTGCTCGACGCCGCCGGGGTGGACGACGACGTCGACCGCCAGCGCCACCGCACGCTGCTGCGCCGGCTCGGCGTGGAGCTGTCGATCGCATGACCCGCATCACCCTGCACCTCAACGGGCGGCCCGCGGCCGCGGACGCGGACGACCGCTGCTCGCTGGCCGACCACCTGCGCGAGCACCACGGCCTGACCGGCACGCACCTCGGCTGCGAGCATGGCGTCTGCGGCGCCTGCACCGTCGAACTCGACGGCGCGCCGGCGCGCTCGTGCATCACCTATGCCGTGGCCTGCGAGGGCCGCGCGGTGCGCACCATCGAGGGCTTTGCGGACGACGAGGTGATGGCCCGCCTGCGCGAGGCCTTCAGCGCCGAGCACGCGCTGCAGTGCGGCTACTGCACCCCCGGCATGCTGGTCACCGCGCGCGACATCGTGCGCCGCCTGCCGCAGGCCGACGAGGCCCGCATCCGCCTGGAGCTGTCGGGCAACCTGTGCCGCTGCACCGGCTACCGCGGCATCGTGCGCGCCATCCAGCGGGTGCTGGCCGAGCAGCGCACCGCCCCCCACCGCCACCGCGGAGGCCGCCGGTGCAGCTTGAACAGCGCTTCGACCTGGCGCTGCCGCCGGACGCGGTGTGGCCGGCCTTCCACGACCTGGGCCTGCTGGTCGACTGCCTGCCCGGCGCCGCGCTCACCGGCCCCGTGGCCGACGGCCGCGCGCCGCTGCGCATGGAGGTGAAGCTCGGCCCCATCACCGCCGGCTTCGAGGGCCAGGGCACGCTGTCGCTGGACGAGGCGGCCCGCCGCGGCCGCTTCGAAGGCGCGGCCGCCGACCGCCGCACCCAGTCGCGGGTCAAGGGGGTGGCCGACTTCGCGCTCGCCGACGGGCCCGGCGGCGGCACCACCGTGGTGGTGGACGTCGACTACGCCCTCACCGGTGCGCTGGCGCAGTTCAGCCGCGGCGCGCTGGTGCGCGAGATCGCCGGCGCCCTGAGCGCGCAGTTCGCCGCCCGGCTGCAGGCCCGGCTGGCGGCGTCGCCCGAGGGCGAGCCGGCGCCCGGCGAGGCGACCGCGCCGCTGTCCGCCGGCGGCCTGCTGGTGCAGGCGCTGAAGAAGCGCTGGGCCGGCGCCCCCGACAAGCCCTGATGTCCCGACCCTAGGAGTTGTCATGCCCCACGATTCCCTCCGCCGCCTCGGCCTGAAGGCCCTGCTCCTGGTGGCCGCCGGCCTGCCGGCGCTCGCCCCCGCGCAGGAGGCCGTGCGCATCGGCGCGCCGCTGGCGCTCACCGGCGGCCTGGCCGACGAAGGCAAGAAGCAGCAGGCCGCCTACGAGCTGTGGCTGGAGCGCATCAACGCCGCCGGCGGCATCGCCGTGGCCGGCCAGAAGCGCAAGGTCGAGCTGGTGTTCTACGACTACCAGACCGACGAGAAGCGCGCGCAGCAGCTGGCCGAGCGGCTGATCAACGTCGACAAGGTGCAGGTCATGACGGCGCCGTTCGGCTCCGGCCACACCAAGGTGGTGGCCGGCGTGGCCGAGCGCTACGGCATTCCCATCGTGGCCGTGGCCTCGGCCGAGCCGGTGCACAACCAGGGCTACAAGAACCTGTTCGGCACCCTGGCGCCGTCCATCGGCCTCATCGACGCCATGCTGGCGCAGGTCAAGGACAAGCTGCCGGCCACCAAGCGCATCGCCGTGCTCGGCCGCGACGACGTCTTCCCCAAGGTCATGGCCACCACCATGGCCGGCCAGGCGCAGAAGGCCGGCTACGAGGTGGTCTACAACCAGCTCTACCCGGTGGGCACGCTCGACCATGCCGCCGCGCTGACGCAGATGAAGGCCGCCGCGCCAGACTGGATCTTCGTCACCGGCTACACCAAGGACCTGGTGCTGGTGCGCAAGCAGATGGCCGACCTGCGGCTGGCGGCGCCGGTGGTGACCATGATCACCGGCCCGGCCTACCGCGAGTTCGTCGACAGCCTGGGCCCGCTGGCCGAGAACGTCACCTCCGCCACCTGGTGGCACCCGTCGCAGACCTACAAGGCCGACGACGTGTTCGGCACCACCCAGGCCTTCGCCGACGCGGTGCGCAAGAAGACCGGCCAGGACCCCGACTACGTGCATGCCTCCTCGGCGGCGGCGCTGATCGTCATCCAGAAGGCGATCGAGAAGGCCGGCTCGCTGTCGCCGGACGCGCTGCGCAAGGCCATCGCCGAGACCGACCTGCAGACGTTCTACGGCCCGATCCGGTTCCGCGGCGACGGCATGAACGAGAACCGCAACCTGCCCATCATCCAGATCCAGGGCGGCAAGCCGATGGTGCTGTTCCCGCTGGACATGCAGCAGGCGGCGCTGAAGCCGCTGGCGGCGACGGCCAAGTGACCGGGGAGCGCGCCATGCCGAAGGTCCTCACCGACGCCCAGCACCGCCAGTTCCGGGAGCAGGGCTACGCCTTCCCCTTCGACCTCTTCTCCCCCGAGCAGGCCGCGACCTACCGCGAGCGCATCGAGGCCTACGAACGCCAGGTCGGCCACGACGCCAACCGCACGCTCAAGATCAAGGGCCACCTGGCCTTCCCCTGGCTGATGGAGATCGCCACCGCCCCGGCGCTGCTGGACGCGGTGGAGGACCTCATCGGCCCGGACATCCTGCTGTTCGGCGCGTCCATCTTCGCCAAGGACGGGCGCGACCCCCGCTACGTGTCCTGGCACCAGGACTCGGCCTACTTCGGCCTCACCCCGCACGAGGAGGTGACCGCCTGGGTGGCGCTGACCGAGGCGTCGTCGCTGCACGGCTGCCTGCGCGTGCTGCCCGGCAGCCACCGCGGCCCGGCGCTGAAGCACGTCGAGACCCATGCCAAGGACAACATGCTGGCCAAGGGCCAGGCGCTGATGGGCATCGACGAGTCGCAGGCGGTGGAGATGCCGCTGCACGCCGGCCAGTTCTCGCTGCACCACGAGCAGACGGCGCACAGCTCGCTGCCCAACCGCTCCACCGCCCGGCGCATCGGCTTCGCCTTCTTCTTCATCCCGGCGCACGTGCGGCCGGTGAAGGGGCGGGGCCGCGCGACGCTGGTGCGCGGGCGCGACGTGCACGGCCACTGGCAGCCGGACGACCTGCCGCGCTTCGACCTCGACCCTGTGGCGATGGCGCAGCTGCAGTCGTCCTGGGGCGCCTACCGCGACGGCGAAGTGAAGCAGGCGTCCGACATGGCGCCGGCCCCCTGACGTCGTCCCCGTCCCCGTCCCCGTCCACTCCCCCCATCGATCCATCCAGGAGTTCCGCCCATGTCCCGCAGAACCTTCCACCGTGCGCTGCTGCGTGCCGCCGTCGCCCTCGGGGCGGCCAGCCTGGCCCTGGCCGCCCAGGCCCAGGAGGTCATCCGCATCGGCGCGCCGCTGGCGCTGACCGGCGGCCTGGCCGACGAGGGCAAGAAGCAGCAGGTCGCCTACGACATGTGGCTCAAGCGGGTCAATGCCGCCGGCGGCATCGCGGTCGGCGGCCGCAAGCTCAAGGTCGAGCTGCTGACCTACGACTACCAGTCCGACGAGAAGCGCGCCCAGCAGATCGCCGAGCGCCTGATCACACAGGACAAGGTGGACTTCCTGACCTCGCCCTTCGGTTCCGGCCACACCAAGGTGGTGGCCGGCGTGGCCGAGCGCTACGGCGTGCCGGTGATGGCGTCGGTGGCGTCCAGCGAGTCGGTGTTCAACCAGGGCTACAAGTACCTGTTCGGCACGCTGGCGCCCAACGGCGGCATCGTGCAGAACATGACCAGCCTGTTCACCCGGCTGATCCCCGGCGTCAAGAAGATCGCCATCCTCGGCCGCGAAGACGTCTTCCCGCGCGCCATGGCCACCGAGATGAAGGCGGCGGCCGAGGCGTCCGGCCTGCAGGTGGTCTACAGCGAGTTCTACCCCGTCGGCACGCTGGACCACGCGGCCGCACTGTCGAAGATCAAGGCCGCCGCGCCGCAGTGGATCTTCGTCTCCGGCTACACCCAGGACCTGGTGCTGGCGCGCAAGCAGATGGGCGACATCAAGCTGGCGGCGCCCATCGTCACCATGGTGACCGGCCCGTCCTACCGCGAGTTCATCGACGCGCTGGGCAAGCAGGCCAACGGCGTCACCAGCGCGTCGTGGTGGCACCACTCGCTGAACTACAAGTCCGACGACGTGTTCGGCTCCACCGAGGCCTTCTACAAGGAGTTCCTGGCGCGCGAGAAGAAGGACCCCGACTACGTGCACGCCTCGGCGGCCGCCGCGCTCATCGCGCTGCAGAAGGCGATCGAGAAGGCGGGCACCCTCGACAAGGCCAAGGTGCGCGACGCGCTCGCCGCGCTGGACATCACCACCTTCTACGGCCCCATCAAGTTCGGCGCCAACGGCATGAACGGCGGCCGCGACCTGCCCATCATCCAGGTGCAGAACGGCAAGGTGGTCCCGCTGTTCCCGGCCGCCATCAAGGCCGGCTCGCTGACGACCATGCCCGACGGCGTCTGATGGTCTACCTCCAGGTGCTCGTCAACGGCCTGACGCTGGGCGCGCTGTACGCGTGCCTGGCGGTGGGCTTCTCGCTGGTGTGGGGCGTGCTCAACGTGATCAACATGCTGCACGGCTCGATGATCATCCTCGGCGGCTACCTCACCTACTTCGCCTGGCTGCACTGGCAGGTGCATCCGCTGGTGGCGCTGCTGCCGGTGTCGGCGCTGCTGTTCGCCCTCGGCTGGGCGCTGCAGGCCGGCATGGTCAACCGGCTGGTGCAGCGGCCGGTGCTGACCACGCTGACGCTCACCTTCGGCCTCGACCTCATCCTCTACAACGCGATGAACGTGCTGTTCGACGCCACGCCGCGCCGCGTGACGCTGGACCTGGGCACGCTGGTGCTGGGCGACGTCGTCATCGCCTGGGACCGGGTCGTCGCCTTCGCGCTGGCGCTGGCGCTGACCGCGCTGCTGTACGGGGTGATGCGCAGCTCGCGGGCCGGCCGCGCCATCGTCGCGGTGCGCATGGACCGCGACGCCGCCGCGCTGATGGGCATCCGCATCAACCGCATCTACGCCGCCACCTTCGCCATCGGCGCCGGCCTGGCCGGCGCCTGCGGCGCGCTGATGGCGATGGTCTTCCCCGTCACCACCAACCTGTCGGGCCTGCTGCTGGGCAAGGCCTTCGTGGTCTGTGTCATCGGCGGCCTGGGCACCGTCCCGGGTGCGCTGGTGGGCGGCATGGCGCTCGGCCTCATCGAATCGCTGTCGGGCCACTGGTTCGGCCCGCAGAACGCGGTGCTCATCGGCTTCGTCCTGATGCTGGGACTGCTGATGACCCGGCCTACCGGGCTGCTCGGGCGCCGGGGGTACGAATGAACCGCTCCCTCGTGCTGTTCGCCGTCTTCGCCCTGGTGCTGGCGCTGCTGCCCTGGGTCGGCGACAACCACGTGGTGCAGCAGGCCAGCTTCGTCTGCCTGTTCTGCGCGCTGGCGCTGTCGTGGAACATCATCGGCGGCTACGCCGGCTACCCGTCCTTCGCCACCGCCGCCTTCGTCGGCCTCGGCTCGTACGCCGGCGCGCTGCTGCAGAACGCCGGCTGGCCGATGGTGGCGGCCTGGGTGGGCGCCACGGTGGTGACCGGCGCCTTCGCCGCGCTGCTGGGCTGGGGCCTGCTGCGCATGAAGGGCCACTACTTTGCGGTGGGCTCCATCTCCATCGTCGAGGTGCTGCGGCTGGTGGCTTCGTCGTGGTCGGGCCTCACCGGCGGCGGCGAGGGGCTGAACCTGCCCATCCTGCCCGGCGGTCCGGCGTTCGCCGGCCGCGTGTTCTTCTACGCGCTGTTCGCGGTGATGGTCATCGCCTTCGCGATGACGGTGCTGGTGCACCGCAGCCGGCTGGGCTTCGGCCTGCAGTGCATCCAGCAGAACGAGGACGCGGCCGACATGGTCGGCGTGGACGTGGTGCGCTACAAGACCATCGGCTTCACGCTGTCGGCCTTCCTGTGCGGCACGGTGGGCGCCATCTCGGCGTCGTGGACCGCCTACATCGCCCCCACCGACGCCTTCTCCATCCTGATGACGCTGAAGGTGCCGGTGATGGTGCTGCTCGGCGGCCCCGGCACGCTGCTGGGACCGGTGGTGGGGGCGACCAGCTTCGTGCTCATCGAGCAGACGGTGTGGTCGCGCTTCCTCGACTACAACCAGGCGGCGCTGGGCATCGTCGTCGTGCTGCTGATCTTCTTCCTGCCGGGCGGCCTGCTGGGGCGGCTGCGCCGGCCGTCGAGGAAGACCGCGCCGGCCCCGGCCCCGTCGTCGGCGCCCGCCGCCCTGGGTCGCCAGCCGACGCCGCAGGGAGAGGGATCATGAGCGAGCCGCTGCTGGTGGTCCAGGGGCTGACCAAGCGCTTCGGCGGCGTCGCCGCCATCCACGACGTCGGCTTCGAACTGCAGCCGGGGCGCATCGTCGGCCTCATCGGTCCCAACGGCGCCGGCAAGACCACGCTGGTGAACCTGGTCACCGGCGTGCACCGGGCCGACGCCGGCCGGCTGCGTTTTGCCGGCGAGGACGTCAGCGGCCAGCGGCCCTTCGAGTCGGCGCGCCGCGGGCTGTCGCGCACCTTCCAGATCGTGCAGCCCTTCCCGCAGATGACGGTGCTGGAGAACGTCGTCGCCGGCGCGCTGTACGCCGGCGGCGCGGCCAACCGCGCGCAGGCCGCGGAGCAGGCGATGGAGCACCTGCGCTTCGTCGGCCTGGCGCCGCTGGCGGATCGCCCGGCGTCATCGCTCACCTTGCCGTCGCGCAAGCGGCTGGAACTCGCGAAGTCGCTGGCCATGCGGCCGAAGCTGCTGCTGCTCGACGAGGTCAATGCCGGGCTCAACAGCGCCGAGATCGTCGAGGCCATCGCCCTCATCCGCGCGATCGCCGCGCGCGGCGTGACCATCCTGCTGATCGAGCACCTCATGAAGGTGGTGTTCTCGCTGTGCGACGAACTGCTGGTGCTGCACCACGGCGAGCTGATCGCCCGCGGCGAGCCGCAGCGGGTGGCCGCCGACCCCAAGGTGATCGAGGCCTACCTCGGCACCAAGTACGCCGAAAGGATGGCCGCGGCATGAGCGACGTGATGGAGGCCCGGCCGGTGGAGGACCGGACGGCCGGCACTGGCGCCGTGCCGCTGCTGCAACTGCAGAACCTGCAGGCCGGCTACGGCGACGTGCAGGTGCTGTGGGGGGTCGACCTGGTGGTGCGGGCGGGCGAGATCGCCTGCGTCGTCGGCTCCAACGGCGCCGGCAAGACCACCCTGCTGCGCACCATCTCCGGCCTGCTGCGGCCGCGCAGCGGCCACATCCACTTCGCCGGCCAGGACCTCACCGGCGCCAGCGCCGAGGCGGTGCTGCGCGCCGGCATCGCGCACGTGCCCGAGGGCCGGCGCCTGTTCCGCGGCCTGTCGGTGCGCGACAACCTGCTGCTCGGCGCCTACCTGCGGCGGGATGCCCGCGCCGACATCCAGCGCGACCTCGACCAGGTGTTCTCGCTGTTCCCCATCCTGCACGACCGCCAGCAGCAGGACGCCACCACGCTGTCCGGCGGCGAGCAGCAGATGTGCGCCATCGGCCGCGGGCTGATGTCGCGGCCGACGCTGCTGATGATCGACGAGCTGTCGCTGGGCCTGGCGCCGCGCGCGGTGGAGAAGCTGTCGCAGTCGCTGCTCGAGATCAACCGCACCGGCCTGACCATCCTGCTGGTCGAGCAGGACGTGTTCACCGCCTTCGAGCTGGCGCACAGCGGGGTCGTGGTCGAGACCGGCCGTGTGGCCTTCGCCGGCCCGAGCGCGGAGCTGGCCCGCGACCCGCGCGTGCGGGCCGCCTACATGGGCCTGTGATGGCCGGTGCCGTCGACCGCCTGCTCGCGGCGCGGCCGCGGCTGCTGGGGGTGGCCGCGGCCGGCGAGGCGCTGGGACTGGCCGACCGGGAGCTGCTGCACGCCGGGCCGCCGCTGGCCGATCCCTGCGACCCGCCGCCGGTGCTGCTGTCGTCGGCGGTGATGACGGCGCTGCACGAGGGCTGGGCCGCCAGCGCCGAGGACGCCGAGGCCCAGGTGCGGCGCGGCGTGCTGCGGCTGTCGCCGGCGCAGTCGCGCGGCTGCGTGGTGCCGCTGGCGGCGGTGGTGTCCGCCACGACGCCGCTGTTCGCGGTCGGCGAGCCGGGCGGCCCCACCGTGCAGGCGCCGCTGTCCACGCTGGGCGGGCCGGACACCCGCATGGGGATGCGCGATCCGGCGCTGCTGCCGCGGCTGCGCGAGCGTGACGCGCAGCAGGCGCCGCTGTGGCGGCGCCTGCTGGCCGCGCGCGGCCCCCTGCCGCTGCTGCCCCTGGCCGCCCACGGTCTGGCGCACGGCGACGACCTGCACAGCCGCACCACCGCCGCCAACGAGGCGCTGGCCGCCTGGGTCGCGTCGTGCGGCGAGCCGGCCCTGGCGCAGGCGCTGACCGCCACCCCGCTGTTCTTCCTCACGGTGTGGATGGCGGCCAGCGCCGCGGTGCTGCGCGCCGCCGAGCAGGGCGACGCGCCGACGCTGGTCACGCGCGGCGGCGGCAACGGCGAGCGCTTCGGCATCGCCCTGGCCTCGGACCCGGGGCGCTGGATCACCACGGCGGCCGAGCCGCCGCAGGGCCGGCGGCTGGACACGGCCGGCGACGCCGCGGTCTGCGGGGCCATCGGCGACAGCGCCGTCATCGACCTGCTGGGCTGCGGCGGCCTGGCGCTGGCCGGCGCGCCCGAGCCCCTGCAGGCCTTCGACGGCCACCTGCCGGCGGACCATGAAACCCTGGCCGAGGCACTGCTCGCCGCACCGCACCCGCTGCTGCAGCGCCCGGTGGCGCTCGATGCGGCGAGGGTGGTGGCGACCGGGCGGCCACCGCTGGTGGCGCTGGCCATGCTGGGCGCCGACGGCCGCCGCGGCTTCGTCGGCCGCGGGCTGTACCGGCCGCCGCGCTCGCTGTTCGCGCAGGCGGTGCATGGCCACGCCTGAGCCGGACGACCCGTCGGCCACGGTGCCGACGACGTCCTTCTGGCAGCGCATCGAGCCCGCGTCGGACTGGCACGGGCGGCTGTCGCCGCCCTGGCGTCACGGCGTGCCCGTCGCGCTGCCCGACGGCGACGTGCTGCGGCTGCCGATCCGTCGCCTGCCGTTGTCGGCCGACCATGCGGTGGCCTCGCTCATCGCCAACCAGGCGTCCTTCGCCGTGGTCGACCGCCTCACGGCGGCCATGCTGGCGCTGGCACGGCCGCTGGGGGCCGAGGTGGTCGTCGGCCTGCCGACGCTGGGCATGGTGTTCGCGCCCGGTGTGGCTCAAGGATTGAGCCACCCGCGCTGGGTGCCGCTCGGCTACTCCCGCAAGTTCTGGTACGACGAGGCGCTGTCCACGCCGGTGTCGTCCATCACCACGCCGGGGGCCGGCAAGCGGCTGTACCTCGACCCGAACCAACTGCCGCTGCTGCAGGGCCGCCGTGCGCTGCTGGTCGACGATGCGGTCAGCAGCGGGCGGACCGCGCTGCAGGCGTGGCGGCTGCTCGAAGGCCTGGGCCTGCAGGTCGTCGGCCTGCTGGTGGCCATGCGGCAGGGCGACGCCTGGCGCGAGACCCTCGGCGAGGCACGGTCCGCACAGGTGCACGGGGTGTTCGATTCGCCCCTGCTCGAACGCCGCGACGACGGCTGGTGGCCGCGGTCGCGCTGACGCGCGCGCAGCCCGCGCCCCAATCGGGATCCTGAAGATGATCCGATGTGGCGCAGGGGCCGGTGGAGCGGTCGCTGTTGGTGCCTTCCGAGGCCGCGTCCCACCGCCATGAGCCCGTGAAGGCCGGCCCTTCAGCGGCATGGATGTTGCGAAGTCGGTGGCATGGCAGAGGTCCGACTCCGAGGTGTGAGCAAGTCGTACGACGGGCGTTCCTACGCGGTCCACCGGCTCGACCTGCACTGCCCGCAGGGCGAGATGCTCGCGCTGCTCGGCCCGTCCGGCTGCGGCAAGTCGTCGACGTTGAAGATGGTGGCGGGCATCGAGCCGGTGACCTCCGGCGTGATCCAGTTCGATGGCGCCGACGTCACCGCGCACGACGCCGCCGCCCGCAACGTGGCGATGGTCTTCGAGGACTACGCCCTGTACCCGCACCTCTCGGCCTTCGAGAACATCGCCTTCCCGCTGCGCGTGCGCGGCGTGCCGCGCGAGCTGGTGCGGCGAAAGGTCGGCGAGGCGGTGGACCTGCTCGGCCTGCAGGCGCTGCTCGACCAGCCGGTGCGCGCGCTCAGCGGCGGCGCGCAGCAGCGGGTGGCCATCGGCCGGGCGCTGGTGCGCGACCCGGCGCTGGTGATGTTCGACGAGCCGCTGTCGCACCTGGACGCCGACCAGAAGGTGGTGCTGCGCACCGAGATCCGCCGCCTGCAGAGCCTGGCCAAGCTGACCTCGGTGCTGGTCACGCACGACCAGACCGAGGCGATGGCGATGGCCGACCGCATCGCCGTGATGAACGACGGCGTGCTGCAGCAGGTCGGCACGCCGGAGGACCTCTACGTCCGACCGGCCAACCGCTTCGTCGCCGGCTTCATCGGGGAGTCGCCGATGAACCTGCTCGACGCCGTCCACGATGCCGCGGCGGGCCGGGTGCACCTGGTGGGCGACGCGGCGCAATCGCTGGCGCTGGCGCTGTCGGCCGCCGGGGGGCGCGTGGACCTCGGCATCCGTCCCGAGGACGTGGTGCTCGGCAGCCCCGCCGAGACCGGGCCGGCGCTGCGCCTGGACGGCGAGGTCCTGGACCGCGAGTGCTGCGGCGACCGCGAGGTGCTGACCGTGCAGGTCGCCGGCGGTCGGCGGCTGCATGCCGAGCAGCCGTCGCCATCGCCCTGGCGGACCGGCGACACGCTGTCGTGCACGCTGCCGGCCGCCCGGTTGCATGTCTTCGATGCGGAGAGCGGCGTCGCGTTGAACCGGGGGCGGCCGTGCTGATGGCGACCCGCGAAGCGCCGTCCGGCGAGGGGGTCGCGCCGGGCGTGCTGGAGATCGCCGGCCTGTGCAAGCGGTTCGGCCCGACGGTGGCCGTCGACGACGTGAACCTGTCGGTGGCGCCGGGTGAGGTGCTGGCCGTGACCGGTCCGTCGGGCGCGGGCAAGTCGACGCTGGCGCGGCTGCTGAGCGGCCTGGAGCGGCCGGACGCCGGCCGCATCGCGCTCGCCGGCCAGCGCATCGACGGCTGGCCGGCGCGCAGCCGGCGGGTGGCGCACATGTTCGAGTCCTATGCGCTGTACCCGACGCGCAGCGTGGCGCAGAACATCGCCTCGCCGCTGCTGGCACCCACCAGCGGCGGACGGTGGGATGCGGCGCAGCGTGCGGCGCGGATCGACGAGGTGCTGGCGCTGACCGAGATGTCGGCGCTGCGCGACCGCATGCCGTCGCAGCTGTCCGGCGGCCAGAAGCAGCGGGTGGCGCTGTGCCGGGCGCTGGTGCAGGCGCCGTCGCTGTTCGTGCTCGACGAGCCGATCGGCCACCTCGACGCGCGCCTGCGCCACAGCCTGCGCGCCGCGCTGCGCCGGCGGCAGCGCCGGCAGCCGCAGGCCACGCTCTGGTTCACGCCCGACGGCATCGAGGCACTGGCCGTGGCCGACCGCGTGGCGGTGCTGATCGAAGGTCGGCTGCAGCAGGTGGGCACGCCGGACGAGGTGGTGGCCCGGCCGGCCAACGTGCGCGTGGCCCGGCTGATCGGCGACCCGGCGATGAACATCGTGCCGCTGGACTTCGTCGAGGGCCTGCCCGGGCAGGTGCGCCTGGCCGGTGGTCCGCCGCAGCCGGCGTCGGCGGCGCTGCACGGCCGCTTCGCCGGTGCGCTGGCCGGCGGCGGCCTGCTCGGGCTGCGGCCGACGGCGCTGCGGCCGTTGCCGCCGGACGCCGCGCCGGCGGACGCCCTGCACGGCGAGGTCTACGCGGTCGAGCCGCTGGGCAAGCACACGCTGCTGACGGTGGCGGTCGGCACGGTGCGGGTCAAGGCCAAGCTGCCTGGCCTGGTGTCGTGGGCCATCGGCCAGCGCGTGGCGCTGGCCTTCGATCCCCAGGGGGCGCTCGGCTTCAGCGCCGGCACCGGCGACCTGGTCGTCCACGACGGCGCGCCCTTCGCGGTGCCCCTCGCCGCGGTGTAGCCCCGATCCGATTTCACAGGAGCGAGAAAGCATGAACACCACCCACCACCCGATTGGCGAACGGACGATGCGCCGGACCCTGGTCGCCGCGGCGCTGGCGATCGCCTGCGCCGCGCCGCAGGCCCAGACCTGGTCCTACAAGGAAGCGGCCAAGCCCTATGCCGGCACCACCATCCGCGTGCTCGACGAGATCACGCCGCTGCAGGAGGCGATGAAGACGCTGGTGCCGCAGTTCACCGCGGAGACCGGCATCAAGGTCGAGTACGAGCTGCTCAACCACTTCGAGGTCATCAACAAGGGCCAGGCCGACCTGCTGTCGCGCCGCGGCTACTACGACGCGGTGATGCTGCACGGCGTGCAGATGGGCCAGATGCTGGCGGGCAACGCCCTGGAGCCGCTGGACGCCCTGATGAAGGACGGCAAGCTGATGAACCCGGCGCTGGACCTGAAGGACCTCATCGAGCCGGCCAACCGCAGCCTCACCCAGTTCAAGGGCCAGACGTACGGCTTCCTGAACTGGAACTACAACATGGTGTACTGGGCGCGCGCCGACCTGCTCAACGACCCCGGCGAGAAGAGCGCCTTCAAGGCCAAGTACGGCTACGACCTCGGGCCGGCGAAGGACTTCAAGCAGTTCCTCGACATCGGCGAGTTCTTCACCCGCAAGGCCGGCCAGACGCTGGCCGGGCAGCCGCTGAAGACCGACTTCTACGGCATCCTGCACGAGGGCATCACCGGCGGCGCGACCCTGGTGTCGGTGTGGGAGAACATGCTGAAGAACTACGGCGGCGGCCTGTTCGACGCCGCCGGCGTGCCGGTGTTCGACTCGCCGCAGAACGTGCAGGCGCTCACCCTGTGGCAGCGCATGTGGAAGTACTCGCCGCCGGGGCAGGCCGAGTACTCGCTGGTCGACGTGCCCACCGTGATGGGCAACGGCATCGCCGCCCAGGCCATCGCCTACAGCGACTTCGTGCTCGGCATCGACAAGCCCGGCGCCTCGCCGCTGGCCGGCAAGTTCACCTACGCCGGCATCCCGGTCAATGCGGACCACAAGGGCAAGCGCAGCGCCGCGTCGGAGCCGTCGACCATCGCGATGAACCGGGCGTCGAAGAACAAGCCGGCCACCTTCCTCTTCCTGCAGTGGCTGGTCGACAAGGACACGCAGCGCAAGCTGGTCGAGGCGGGCAAGGGCGGTGTGCCGATCCGCCAGTCCACCTTCCAGATGCCGCAGTTCGGCGGCGCGCAGGCGGCCTTCTACGGCGCGATGAAGAGCACCATGGAAGTGGCCGAGGCCAAGCCCAAGGTGCCGAAGATCTTCGAGATCTACGACGCGCTGGGTCCGATCGTGCAGCAGGTGGGGCAGGGCAAGCTCACGCCCGAGCAGGGCGCCAAGCAGGGCCAGGAGAAGATGCTGGCGATCTGCAAGAAGTGCGCGCTGTGACGCTGGCCGCCACCGCCGCGACGACGGTGCCGCCCGCGGGCCGCCGGCGCTTCAGCGACACGGCCGCCTACCCGTACGCGCTGATCGCGCCGGCGCTGGCGGTGCTGGTCATCGTCAGCCTGGTGCCGTTCTGCTACGCGGTCTACCTCAGCGTCCACGACGTCGCGTACGGGCAGGTCGGCGAGTGGAACGGCTGGGACAACTACGCCCGGCTGCTGGCCAACGACCGCTTCTGGAACGCACTGCGCGTGGCCGCGGTGTTCATGGCCATCGCGGTGCCGCTGGAGTTCGTGCTCGGGCTCGGCGGCGCGCTGGTGCTCAACCAGGCGGTGTGGGGCCGCAGCGTCTGGCTGCCGCTGCTCTTCATCCCCAGCATGATGGCGCCCATCGTCGTCGGGCTGCTGTGGAAGGTCATGCTGGCCGGCTCCTGGGGCCTGCTGTCGCACAACCTGATCGAGCGCTTCGGCTGGCTGGCCGGCACGTCGGTGTTCGCCTCCGCCGACCACGCGCTGGTGGCGCTGGCGCTGGTCGACGTCTGGCAGTGGACGCCGTTCATGATGCTGGCCTTCTTCGCCGGCCGGCAGGCGCTGCCGCTGCAGCCGTACCGCGCCGCGGCGGTCGACGGCGCCAACGCCTTCCAGACCTTCTTCCGCCTGACGCTGCCGATGATGACCCCGCTGCTGGTGGTCATCGGCATGCTGCGCTTCATCGACGCCTTCAAGGTCTTCGACTCGATCTTCATCCTGACCTCGGGCGGCCCGGGCGTCAGCACCGAGAGCCCGAGCATCCTCGCCTACAAGATGACCTTCGAGCAGTGGCGCATCGGCGAGTCCGCGGCGCTGGCGGTGCTGGTGTGGCTGGCCTTCTTCGTCGTGTGCAACCTGTTCTACCAGCTGGCAAAGAAGCGGCTCAACGCCTTCTGAGGACCTGGCCATGAGTTCCACCCTGTCGACGGTCGAGCCCGCCCTGCGGCCGGAGGCGCCGACGGCCGCGGCGCCGGCGTCGCCGACCCGTGGCCCGCGGTCCTCGATCGGCTGGACCCTGCTGACCGCGCTGCTGGCCGCGCTGCTGCTGTTCCCGGTGGCGTGGCTGGCGGCGATGGCCTTCAAGCCCGACGAACTGATGTTCGCCCGGCCGACGGTCTGGCGCTTCGAGCCGACGCTCAAGCACTTCGCCTACGTCATCGACCTCGGCTTCCTGCGCTACCTGCTGTGGTCCATCGCGCTGGCCGGCGCCAGCACGCTGCTCGTCGTGCTGGTCGGCACGCCGGCCGCCTACGCCTTCGCGCGCTTCGAGCTGCGGGCGCGCGACGACCTCTTCCTCTTCATCCTGGCGACCAGGATGGCGCCGCCGATCTGCCTGGTCATCCCGTTCTACCTGATCTTCTCGCAGCTCGAACTGCTCGACACCTTCGTCGGGCTGACGGTGGCCTACCTCACCTTCAACCTGTCGTTCTACATCTGGGTGCTGCGCAGCTTCTGCCGCGACCTGCCGGTGGAACTGGAGGAGGCGGCGATGGTGGAGGGCCACACCCGCTTCGCCGTCTTCCTGCGGGTGGTGCTGCCGCTGCTCAAGTCGGGCATCGTCTCCACCGCCATGCTGTGCTTCATCTTCGCGTGGAACGAGTTCCTGTTCGCCTTCATGCTCGGCGGGCAGGAGGTGAAGACGCTGCCGGTCGCCATCCCGCTGCTCATCACCGCGCAGGGCGTGCGCTGGGGCGAGATGGCGGTGGTCGGCATGGCGGCGCTGGTGCCGGTGCTGCTGGCCGTCTTCCTGCTGCAGAAGCAGATCGTGCGCGGCCTGACCATGGGCGCCGTCAAGGGCTGAGCCGATCCTCCACTCCCCCCTGCCTGGACACCACATGGCCTCCCACCACCACCTGCCTGCCACCGCCGAGACCGTCCACTGGGGCTACTGGGACGCCGCCCGCGCCCCCGTGCTGCACATCGCCTCGGGCGACACGGTGACCATCGACACCCTGTCCGGCGAGCCGGAGGACCTGCACCCCGACGCCGCGCTGCTGCTGCCCGAGCACCGCGCGGTCCTGGCGGAGAGCCCGCGCGGCTCGGGACCGCACCTGCTCACCGGGCCGGTCCACGTCGAGGGCGCCGAGCCCGGCGACGTGCTGGAGGTGCGCATCCACGACGTGACGCTGCGCCAGGACTGGGGCTGGAACATCATCGAGCCGCTGCTCGGCACGCTGCCGGAGGACTTCCCGCTGTCGCGCCGGCTGCACATCCCGCTGGACCGGACGAAGCGCACGGCGAGCCTGCCCTGGGGGCTGGAGCTGCCGCTGGACCCGTTCTTCGGCAACTTCGGCGTGGCCCCGCCGCCGCAGTACGGCCGCGTCACGTCGATCATCCCGCGCGAGTTCGGCGGCAACCTCGACAACAAGGCGCTGACCGCCGGCACCACCGTCTACTTCCCGGTGTTCAACCGCGGCGCGCTGTTCTCCGCGGGCGACGGCCATGCCGCGCAGGGCGACGGCGAGGTCTGCCTCACCGCCATCGAGACCAGCCTCACCGGCACCTTCGAGTTCGTCGTGCGCAAGGACCTGCAGCTGCGCTTGCCGCGCGCCGAGACGGCCACGCACTACATCGCCATGGGCCTGAACGAGGACCTGGACGACGCGGCGCGGCAGGCCCTGCGGCAGATGATCGCCTGGATCACCGAGCTGTCCGGCCTGCCGGCGGTCGACGCCTACACGCTGTGCAGCATCGCCGCCGACCTGCGCGTCACGCAGATGGTGGACGTCAACAAGGGCGTGCACTGCATGCTGCCCAAGTCGGCGCTGCCCAACCTGTTGGCTCCCGCATGACCGCTCCCCGCACCGCCGCTCCGAAGAGGGCGCGTGCCGCCGTCCCGAAGGTCGGCACACAGCGACCGGAGGGTCGTGCGGTGAGCACCTTCGTCCTCGTCCACGGCTCCTTCCACGGCGCCTGGTGCTGGCGCGACCTGCTGCCCCGGCTGCAGGCCGCCGGCCACCGGGCGGTGGCGCCCGACCTGCCGGGCAGCGGCGACGACGCGGCCGGCCGCGACCGCGCGCACCTGGCCGGTTATGCGGACGCCATCGCGGCGGTGGTGCGTTCCGAGGCCGACCGCGCCGGCGCGCCGGTGGTGCTGGTCGGCCACAGCATGGGTGGCATCGTCGCCAGCGCGGTGGCCGAGCGCGAGGCGGCGCGGCTGGCCGGCCTGGTGTACGTCAACGGCCTGCTGCTGCCGCGCGGGCAGACGCTGCAGTCCTTCCTCGCCGCCGCCGCGCACCTGCAGGTGGAGGACCTGGTGCTGAAGCACATGGAGGTGTCGGCCGACGGCACGCGGGCCACCTTTCCCGTCGAGGCGGCGGCGCCGGTCTTCTACCACCGCTGCGCGCCCGCCGACGCGGCCTGGGCGGCGTCGCGCCTGACGGCGCAGGCCACCGCGGTCTACGCCGAGCCGCCGCCGCTGACCGACGACGGCTTCGGCCGCGTGCGGCGCTTCTACGTCGAGGGGCGCGACGACCGTGCGGTGTCGCCCGCCTACCAGCGGCTGATGGTGCAGCGCACGCCCTGCGAGCACGTCTACAGCCTCGACGCCGACCACTCGCCCTTCCTCAGCGCGCCGCAGGCCCTGGCCGACGTGCTGTGCGACGTGGCCGCCCGGCTCGGCGCCGGCCCCGCCGCCGCATGACGCCGCCGCGCCGCCCCTACGCCGACGGCGCCCGCGACCACTACGACTTCGTCGTCTGCGGCGGCGGCACCGCCGGCTGCGTCATCGCCCGCCGGCTGTCCGACGACCCCGGCGTGAGCGTGCTGCTGATCGAGGCCGGCGGCAGCGACCAGGTGCCGGCGGTGATCGACACCACGCGGTGGATGTCCAACATCGGCAGCGAACGCGACTGGGGCTATCGCGCGCAGCCCAGCGCGACGCTGAACGGCCGCACACCGGTGCTGCCGATGGGCAAGGTGCTGGGCGGCGGTTCCAGCATCAACGGCTCGATCTGGGCGCGCGGCCACCGCCACGACTACGACGACTGGGCCGAGGCCGCCGGCGACCCGGCCTGGAACTACGCCTCGGTGCTGGCCATCTACCGCCGCATCGAGGACTGGCAGGGCCCGCCCGATGCGCAGCGCCGCGGCCGCGGCGGGCTGCTCAACGTCGAGCCGCCGCGCGACCCGGTGCCGCTGGTGCCGGCCTTGATCGAGGCCACCGACGCGCTGGGCATCCCGGCGGTGGACGACATCAACGGCGCGGCGATGGAAGGCGACGGCGGCTGCGGCCTGGCCAACCTGCTGGTGCGCGACGGCAACGCCCGCGAGTCGGTGGCCGCCACCTACCTGCACCCGGTGCTGGGCCGGCCCAACCTCGACGTGCTGCTGTGCGCCGAGGTGACGCAGCTGCTGTTCGACGGCGCGGGCGACGGCCTGCGCTGCGGCGGGGTGGAATTCGTGCGCCGCGGCCGCCCGCACCGGGTGACCGCCGGCCGCGAGGTGGTGGTCTCGCTGGGCGCCATCAACACGCCCAAGCTGCTGATGCTGTCGGGCCTCGGCGACGCGGCCGTGCTGCGCCGCCACGGCCTGGCCACCCGCCGCCACCTGCCGGCGGTGGGCCGCCACTTCCAGGACCACATCCTGCTGGCCGGCTGCTGCTGGACCTACGTGACGCCGGAGCCGCCGCGCAACAACGCCGCCGAGTTCGTGTTCTACGCCAAGAGCGAGGCGTCGCGGCGCACGCCGGACCTGATGCCGGTGCTGGAGGAGACGCCCTTCGCCAGCGAGGCGGTGGCCCTGCAGTTCGACGTGCCGTCGGGCGCGGCCCACGCCTGGACGCTGGCGCCCGGCCTGGCGCGGCCGGACAGCCGCGGGCAGGTGCGGCTGGCCAGCGCCGACTGGCGCGACGCGCCGCTGATCGACGCCAACTTCCTGTCCGAGCCGTCCGACGTGCGGGCGCTGGTGCGCTGCGTCGAGTTGTGCCGGGAGATCGGCAACGCCGCGCCGGTGGCGCCGTTTCGTGCGCGCGAGGCCTTTCCCGGGCCGTTGACGGGCGCGGCGCTGGAGCGCTTCGTGCGCGACGCCTCGGGCACCTACTTCCACCAGAGCGGGACCGCCCGCATGGGCCGCGACGACCGCGAGTCGGTGGTCGACGGCCAACTCCGCGTGCACGGCGTGGCCGGCCTGCGGGTGGCCGACGCGTCGATCATGCCGTCCATCGCCACCGGCAACACCATGGCGCCCACCGTGGTCATCGCCGAGCGGGCGGCGCAGATCCTGCACGCGGCGCACGGGCTGGCCGCGCCGCCCTGAGCCGGTGTGACACTGGGGGCATGCGCTGGCTGCTCGTCTTCCTCGCCGCCTTCCTCATCTTCAACGGCCTGCAGGGCTGGCTGCGCAAGGTCGGCCTGGGCCGGCTGCCGGGCGACCTGCACTTCCGCTGGCGCGGTCGCGAGGTCTGGCTGCCGTTCGCGTCCAGCCTGCTGCTCAGCCTGATCGCGGGGTTCATCGGCTGGGTGCTCTGAGCCGGCCGTGACGGGTCAGCTCGACAGCGCCGCCTCGATGGCCGCCTGCCGCGCCCGCCGCACCGCTTCGCCCACCGCGGGGCCCTGGGCGCCGCGGGCCATCGCCTCGGCGGCCGCGGCCGCGGCGTCGATCGACAGCGCCGCGCGCAGCGCGCCCGCCAGCCGCGGGCGCTGCGGGTAGGGCCGGTCCTCCAGGCCCAGCCGGCCGCGGGCGTCGCATTCGCAGGCGAGCAGCAACTCGTCGAAGCGATCGGGCCGGCGCAGCGCGTCGCAGCGTTCGAGCAGGCGCAGCACCGCCGCGGCGTTGAGCTCGCCGCTGCGGTGCACGTTGCCGTGCTCGCGCGCCACCGCCTCGGCCAGCTCGCGGCAGGCGGTGGGCACCTTCCAGCGCTCGGCCAGCCCCTGCACCAGCGTCACGCTGCGGCCCTCGTGGCCCAGGTGGCGCGGCAGCACCTCGGCCGGGGTCGTGCCCTTGCCCAGGTCGTGGCCCAGGCAGGCAAAGCGCACGGCGAGCGGCGCCTGCAGCCGCGCCGCCAGGTCCAGCACCATCATCAGGTGCACGCCGGTGTCGACCTCGGGGTGGTGGGCCTCGGGCTGCGGCACGCCCCACAGGCGGTCGACCTCCGGCGCCAGCACCGCCAGCGCGCCGCAGGCCCGCAGCACGTCGAACAGCCGCGACGGCTTGTCCTCCATCAGCCCGCGCGACACCTCCTTCCACACCCGCTCGGGCACCAGGTGCTGCACCTCGCCGGCCTCGACCATGGCGCGCATCAGGTCCAGCGTCTCGGGCGCGACGGTGAAGTCGGTGAAGCGCGCCGCGAAGCGGGCCACGCGCAGGATGCGCAGCGGGTCCTCGGCGAAGGCGGGGCTGACGTGGCGCAGCACCTTGGCCTGCAGGTCGCGCCGGCCGCCGTAGGGGTCGACCAAGCGGCCTTCGTCGTCGCGCGCCATCGCGTTGATGGTGAGGTCGCGGCGCTGCAGGTCTTCCTCCAGCGTGACGTCGGGTGCCGTGTGCACGACGAAGCCGCGGTAGCCGGGCGCGGTCTTGCGCTCGGTGCGGGCCAGCGCGTGCTCCTCGTGCGTCTGGGGGGTGCAGGAAGACGGGGAAGTCGCGGCCCACCGGCTCGTAGCCTTCGGCGAGCAGCTCGTCGGGCGTGGCGCCGACCACCACCCAGTCGTGGTCCTGCACCGGCAGGCCGAGCAGTTCGTCGCGCACCGCGCCGCCGACGACGTACCGTTTCATGCCCGCCCCTCGCCCGACGGGTACGTCGGCCGATCCCCGCGGGGATGCGGGCCGGCTTGGGAGCGGCCCGGCGCTCGGCCCGCCAGTGCGCCGGCGCGGCCATGGTCAGCCCTCGTCGACCGGTCGCTGCACCGAGGCGATGGCCGCCTGCACCCAGTCCTGCACCGCGGGCGTGGACCACAGCCGCTCGGCGTAGGCGGCGGCCGGCCTGCTCAGCGGCAGCCGGTAGCTGCGCACGCGCGACACCACCGGCGCGAAGTAGGCGTCCGCCGCGCCGAAGCGGTCGCCGAACAGGAAGGGCCCCCCGTGGGCCTGCAGCGCCGTGCGCCAGGCCTCGTCGATGCGCTGCAGGTCCTCGCGCACCGCGGGGTTGGCGGCCCAGACGCATTCGCCCATCTCGGGCAGCGTGGCCGCGATGTTCATCGGGCAGTGGCCGCGCAGCGCGGCGAAGCCGCTGTGCATCTCGGCGCACAGGCTGCGGGCCTGCGCGCGGGCGCGGGCGTCGGCCGGCCAGACACCGCGGTCGGCAAAGCACTCGGCCAGCGTCTCGACGATGGCCAGGCTGTCCCAGGCCACCGCGCCGTCGTCCAGCACCAGCACCGGCACCCGCGCCGGCCCGCCGAGGGCGCGCAGCCGCGCCCTGTCGGCCTCCGACAGGCCGGGCGTGATGCGCAGTTCTTCGGTGTCGAAGGCCAGGCCCAGGGCGCGCATCAGCACCCAGGGGCGCATCGACCAGGAGGACAGGTTGCGGTCGCCGACGAACAGTTTCATGGCACCCCCTTCAGGGCAGTTCGGCATCCAGCGGGTTGGGCGGCCCCTCGCGCGGACCGATGGCGCTGCCCAGCCGGCCCTTGAGCGCCAGCGCCTCGCCCTTGATCAGCGCCGAGTAGATCGCGGCGTTGGCCAGCACCTTCTTGACGTAGTCGCGCGTCTCGTTGAACGGGATGTTCTCTGCCCACATCGCCGGTTCCAGCACCGGGCCCTCGCGCCAGCGGCGCGGCCGGCTGGGGCCGGCGTTGTAGGCCGCGGCCGCCAGCGCCTGCGAGCCGCCGAAGTCCTCCAGCACCAGCTTCAGGTAGCCGGTGCCGATGCGCAGGTTCATCTCGCGGTCGGTGATCATGTCCGGCGTGAAGGCCAGGCCCAGCTTCCTGGCCGTCCAGCGCGCGGTGGCCGGCATCACCTGCATCAGCCCGGAGGCGCCGACGTGCGAACGCGCGTCGAGGATGAAGCGCGACTCCTGCCGGATCAGGCCGTAGACGTAGGCGGGGTCGATGCCGGTCTCGCGCGACTGCGCGATCACGTCCTGCCGGAAGGGCATGGGGTAGCGCTGGTCGAGGTCGACCTCGGCGCGGGTGCGGTCGCTGGAGTTGATGCAGCGGTCCCAGACCTCGCGCTCGCAGGCCCACTGCGCGGCGGCCAGCAGCTGGCGGTCGTCGAGGCCGCGCAGCATGAAGTTCCATTCGCGCACGCCCTCGCTGCGCAGGCCGAGCGCGATCAGCTGCAGCGCGCGTTGCAGGCCGGCGGTGCTGCGCGCCGCCTCGCGTTCGGCGGCGGTGACCGGCGCCGGCTTCGGCGGCAGGGCCAGCGGCTGGCCCAGGTCCTCGGCGGCGAGCTGGCCGTAGAAGTGCAGCGGCGAGGCGACGGCCTGCAGCGCGGCCTGGGCCTCGGCGCGCTGGGCGTCGCCGTCCGGCCCGGGCTTGGCCAGCGCCCGCAGGGCGCGCGCCTTCCAGTAGGCCCAGGTGGGGTCGCGCTGTTCGGTGGGGCTCATTGCGTCGATGGCCTGCTGCACCGCGGTCCAGCGCTCGGCACCGCGGCCGTTGCGCAGTGCGGCGCGGGCGTACCAGCCGAGCAGGTCGTCGCCCCAGTCCAGCGTGTCTCGCCGGCCCTTGAGCTTGGTGGCCACCGCGCGCTGGTACTGCGGCAGCGCCTCCGGCAGCAGGCGCCAGGCCGACTGCTTGGCGATCTGCGCCCAGACGTCGCCGGCCAGCGCGTGCGGCATCGACCGCTCCCAGCGCTCCTCCATCGCCGCGGCGGCGGCGGCCGGGTCGCCGCCGGCGACGCGGATCAGCGCCAGCGCGCCCAGCTCGTCGTAGGCCCGGCCCATGCGCGGCCCGCGCCTCAGCCAGCGCTGCGGCTGGTCCAGCACCTCGGCCATCGCGCCAGTGGCCGGCGAGCCGAGCAGCGGCGCCGCCTTCATCGCCCAGCCGCGGCGGTTGAGCTCCACCGCCTGGCGCAGGCCGCGCCAGACGTCGTCGTCGCGCAGCACGCCGGCCTGGTGCAGCGTGGCGGCCATCAGCGCGCAGCCGTCGTCGCCCTCGCGCTGCGCCAGCCACGCGGCCATCGCTTCGTTGCGCACGTTGCGCCCGGCCAGGTGCTCGGTGATCAGCCAGTAGCAGGTGACCTGGCGGTCGTCGTTCATGCGAAAGCGCGGGAAGTCGCGCGCCAGCGCCGGCCAGTCGCGGCGACGGCCCAGTTCGAGCAGCCAGTCGTTGCGCAGCCGGTCCTCGACGTAGCTGCCGGGCCAGCGGGCGTAGAAGGCCTCGACCTCGGGCACGCCCACCTCGCCCAGCCGCGGGGTGATCTCCCAGTAGTCCACCCACGACGCCAGCGGGTGGTTCATCGCCAGCGCGGCGGCCTTCAGCGCCGACAGCCGCACGCGGTCGCGGCGGCCCCAGGCCTCGCGCGCCTCCTGCACCAGCGGGTCGCGCACCGTGGTGCCGGGTGGGGCGGGGAAGGGCGTGGCCTGCGCCGACGCCGGCAGGGGCGCGAGGGCACAGGCCAGGGACAGCAACGCCGCGGCCAGGCCGGACAACAGCGGGAGGACAGCAGGGCGCATTCGGCGGCGGCGGGCGGCGGACGGTTTCAGGGCGTGACGCAGGGCAATTTAGCGCAGGCGCATCGGCGGGGTCGGCATCGCGGGCACCGTGTGGTGTCGGCGCGCGACATCGTGCGCGCCGGAGGGCGCCGTGGTCAGGCCTCGCCGGTGGCCAGCCGCGTCTGCGCCGCCTGCTCGCAGACCCAGTCGACGAAGCGCTGCACCTCGGGCCGGTGGGCGCCTTCGGTGGTCGGCGCCACCCAGTAGGCCCAGGGCACGGGCACCCGCATGCCGGGCCCGAAGGGCTCGACGAGTTCGCCGCGTTGCAGGGCGTCGGCCACCAGGCCGACCCGGGCCAGCGTCACCCCCTGGCCGGCCAGTGCGGCTTGCACCTGCTGGTAGGTGAAGTTGAGGTACAGCCAGCGCGCCGGCTCCAGCCCGGGCAGGCCGTGCTGCTGCAGCCAGTGCCGCCAGCTGAGGAAGGCCGACGCCGGGTGGTGGTCGTCCTCCTCCAGCAGGGTGTGGCCGGCCAGGTCGTCGGGCTGCAACAGCGGCGGCGCCTCGCCGCGCGCGGCCAGCGCCTGCAGCGCGGTGCCGATGGCCGGCGTCACCACCTCGCCGAAGAGCTTGCGGGCGCCGGCCGGTGCGGTGCCGTCGCGGCAGTGGCGGATGACCAGGTCCAGCTCCGCGTCGTCCAGGTCGACCAGGTTGTCGCTGGCCGAGATGCGGATGTCGATGTCCAGGTGCCGGCGCTGGAAGTCCTGCAGCCGCGGCAGCAGCCACAGCGAGGCGAAGGAGGCCAGCGTGCTCAGGCTCACCCGCTGGCGGGCGCGGGCGCTGCGGATCTGGCGCACCGTGCCGTCCAGCCGCGCCAGCAGCGGGGCCAGCGCACGCAGCAGGGTGTGGCCGGCCGCCGTCAGCTCCACATGCCGGGTGCCGCGGTTGAACAGCGGCGCGCCGAGTTCGTCCTCCAGCGCGCGGATCTGTCGGCTGATGGCCGACTGCGTGAGGAACAGCTCGTCCCCCGCGGCGCGGAAGCTGGACAGCCGCGCGACCGCCTCGAAGGCGCGCAACGGGCCGATGGCCAACGGTCGGGAGCGCAGTGGATTGATGCGCATCGGGAATGAGTGAAGGCGCTCGACCTCATTGGACAGCCGGCCGCCGCTGACGAGAATCGATCGTCCTGGCAGCCCGCTTCGGGATTGCCGCAGATCGAAGGAGTCTGCCATGGCCCGCCGATTGATGACCGATGCTCAAGGATCGACGGCGCCCGCCTGGGTCCTGGCCGCCGGCCGGGCGCGGCGCATTCCGGCGCAGCGCCAGCCGACCTGCCTGCGGGTGGTCAGCGGCCGGCTGTGGCTGACCGCCGACCCGCCGGGCGCGGTGGGCGACCACTGGCTGGCCGCCGGCGAGCGCTGGACGCTGCCGGCCGGCGCGTCGGCGGTGGTCGAAGGCTGGCCCGAGGCGGCCTTCGAGCTGCTGCTGGCGCCGCTGCCGCAGCCGGCGCCGGGCTGGTTCAGGATCGCTTGCCGCGTGCGGGCGTGGTGGCGCCGGCGCCTGCCGCGCGGCGCGCTGCCGACCGGGGCCGCCTGACCGGCGTGGCGCTGCGGGCGGCCAGCGCCGCCTGCAGCGCCATCGCCAGCCACGGCTGCAGCGCCGGCGGGGACTCCAGCGCCTCGGCCGGGGCCGACCAGTAGCTCGTCTCCATGGTGCGGCCGGCCTTGGTGAAGGCGAAGGGTCGGCAGCCGGCCGCCTCGAAGGCGGGACGCGTGGTGTCGGTGGTCCTGAGGTACAGCACCTCGCCGACGATGAGCGCGACGAACACGCCGTCCAGGTACAGGCCGTGGCCGCTGAACATCCGCTTGGCCCGCACCGCGCCGGCGGTGGACATCAGCTCGATGCAGTGCTCGACGAAGGGCGGCGCGGCCATGGGGCCAGTCTGCCAGGCCCGGCACAATCCCGGGCCATGAACACGCCGTCACCGCCTCCCGGCGTCCCGGGCCTGCCCTTCACGCTCAACCAGGACAAGAAGCTGCTGCGCAAGCAACTGCAGGCGGAGCGCCAGGCCATGGTGGACCGCCACGAGCGCGCGGTGAACCTGCAGCGCAGCCTGCGCGTGTGGCTGGTCGGACGGCAGGAGACCACCATCGGCGCCTACTGGCCGATCAAGGGCGAGTTCGACGCGCTGCCCGCGCTGTACCGCTGGAGCGAGGCCGACCCGAAGCGCCGCATGGGCCTGCCGGTGATCGACCGCGACACCAGGCGGCTGCGCTTCCACGTCTGGTACCCCGGCTGTCCGATGGAGGACGACGCCTACGGCATCCCCAAGCCCAAGGACACCGAGGCCTTCGAGCCGCAGCTGCTGCTGGTGCCCTGCGTGGGCTTCGGGCCCCACGGCGTGCGACTGGGTTACGGCGGCGGCTTCTACGACCGCACGCTGGCCACGCTGCAGCCCAAGCCCTTCACCGTCGGCGTGGGCTATGGCCACGGCTGGCTGCCCTGGCTGCAGCCGGAGCCGCACGACGTGCCGCTGGACGCGATGCTGACGGAGGACGGCTGCGTGTGGGAGCGCGACGCGCCGCCACCGGCGACCCGCTGACGCGGGCTACAACCCCAGCCGCCGACAGATCTCCAGCACCGGACCGGACTGGTTCATCGTGTAGAAGTGCAGCCCCGGCACGCCGGCGGTGCGCAGCTGGTCGCACAGGTCGGTGATGACGTCCAGGCCGAAGGCCTTGATCGACTCCACGTCATCGCCGAAGCCCTGCAGCCGCAGCCGCATCCAGCGCGGGATCTCGGCGCCGCAGGCGTCGGCGAAGCGGATGATGTTGCTGGCGTTGGTGATGGGCATGATGCCCGGCACCACCGGGATGTCGGCGCCCAGCGCGTGCGCCTCGTCGACGAAGCGGAAGTAGGCGTCCGAGTTGAAGAACATCTGCGTGATCGACGAGCTGGCACCCGCCTTCACCTTGGCGAGGTATGCGGCCAGGTCGTCGCGCGGGCTGCGCGCCTGGGGGTGCATCTCCGGGTAGGCCGCGACTTCCACGTGAAAGTGGTCGCCGGTCTCCGCGCGGATGAAGGCCACCAGGTCGCTGGCGTAGCGGAACTCGCCGAACCCGCCGTAGCCCGAGGGCAGGTCGCCGCGCAGGGCGACGATGCGGCGGATGCCGTCGGCCCGGAACTGCGCCAGCGTCGCGCGCACCGAGGCCCGCTCGGCGCCGATGCAGGAGAAGTGCGGCGCCGCCTCGCGGCCCTCGGCGAGGATGGCGCGCACCGCGGCCAGCGTGCCGTCCTGCGTGGAGCCGCCCGCGCCGTAGGTCACCGAGCAGAACTGCGGCTTCAGCGCGTAGAGCTGCTCGCGCACCCCGGCCAGCTTGATGACGCCTTCGGGCGTCTTGGGCGGGAAGAACTCCAGGCTGATCGGAAGCGGGGTCATGGTCATGGATGCGGTGCCGTTCACGCGGGCTGGCGCGCCCACACGAAGAACTCGGTGTTGCCGTTGCCGCCCTGGATCGGGCTGCGGAAGTACTGCTGCACGTGGAGGCTTAAGCCCTTGCAGGCCTGCCAGAGGCGGGTCTCCACCTCCGCGAAGTGGGCGGGGTCCCTCACGATGCCGCCCTTGCCGATCTGCGCCGGCTGCAGCTCGAACTGCGGCTTGACCAGCAGCAGCAGGTGGCCGCCCGGCTTCAGGTAGGCCACCATCGTCGGCAGCACGTGCGTGGAGGTGATGAACGACAGGTCGCCGGTGACGAGGTCGAAGCTGTGCTCCGCGTGTGCGGCGGCGAAGCCGCTGCCGCGCACGTCGCGCGCGTTCAGGCCTTCGTGGGGCTCGACGCGCGCGTCGGCGGCGAGCCTCGGGTGCAGCTGGCCGTGGCCCACGTCGATGCCGACCACCTTCGCCGCGCCGGCCTGCAGCAGCGCGTCGGTGAAGCCGCCGGTGCTCTGCCCGAGGTCGAGGCAGGTGAAGCCGGCGACGTCGAGGCCGCAGCGCTTCAGCGCCCCTTCGAGCTTGAGCCCGCCGCGCGACACGAAGCGCAGCTCCGCGTCGTCGGTGATCTCGACCTCGCCGTCCTCCGGCACGTCCAGCCCGGCCTTGCCGACGACGGCCCAGCCCTTGGGGCCCCGCCACCGCACGGCGCCACGCTCGATCAGCCGCTGCGCCGCCGACCGGGTGGGCACCAGGGCCCTGTGCACCAGCAGCTGGTCGGCGCGCATCGCCGGATCAGTACCGGTAGCTGTCGGGCTTGAACGGGCCCTGCGGGCTCACGCCGATGTAGGCCGCCTGCTCGGGCGTCAGCTCGGTGAGCTGCGCGTTCAGCGTCGTCAGCTGCAGCCGCGCGACCTTCTCGTCCAGCAGCTTGGGCAGCACGTAGACCTCGCCAACCTGGTAGGCGTCGGGCTTGGTGAAGAGCTCGATCTGCGCCAGCGTCTGGTTGGCGAAGGAGCTGCTCATCACGTAGCTCGGGTGGCCGGTGCCGCAGCCCAGGTTCACCAGGCGGCCCTTGGCCAGCAGGATGATGCGCTTGCCGTCCGGGAAGATCACATGGTCCACCTGCGGCTTGATCTCCTCCCACTGGTACTGCTCCAGCGCGGCGACCTGGATCTCGTTGTCGAAGTGGCCGATGTTGCACACGATGGCGTTGTGCTTCATCGCCTTCATGTGGTCGTGGGTGATGACGTCCTTGTTGCCGGTGGTGGTCACGAAGATGTCGGCCTTGTCGGCGGCCCACTCCATCGTCACCACGCGGTAGCCTTCCATCGCCGCCTGCAGCGCGTTGATGGGGTCGATCTCGGTCACCCAGACCTGGGCGGACAGCGCGCGCAGCGCCTGCGCCGAGCCCTTGCCCACGTCGCCGTAGCCGGCCACCACGGCGATCTTGCCGGCGATCATCACGTCGGTGGCGCGCTTGATGCCGTCGACCAGCGACTCGCGGCAGCCGTAGAGGTTGTCGAACTTGCTCTTGGTGACGGAGTCGTTGACGTTGATGGCGCGGAACATCAGCGTGCCCTTGGCGCTCATCTCCTTCAGGCGGTGCACGCCGGTGGTCGTCTCCTCGGTCACGCCGAGGATCTGCGCGCTCTTGCGGCTGTACCAGGTGCCGTCCTCGGCCAGCTTGGCCTTGATGGAGGCAAACAGCTCGCGCTCTTCCTCGCTGCCCGGGTTGGCGATCACCGACGGGTCGGTCTCGGCCTTCTTGCCCAGGTGCATCAGCAGCGTCGCGTCGCCGCCGTCGTCGAGGATCATGTTCGGGCCTTCGGCCTTCGAGCCCTTGGGCCCGAACTCGAAGATGCGGTGGGTGTAGTCCCAGTAGTCCTTCAGCGATTCGCCCTTGTAGGCGAACACCGGGGTGCCGGCGGCCACCAGCGCGGCGGCGGCGTGGTCCTGCGTCGAGAAGATGTTGCACGACGCCCAGCGCACCTCGGCGCCCAGCGCCTGCAGGGTCTCGACCAGCACGCCGGTCTGGATGGTCATGTGCAGGGAGCCGGTGATGCGCGCGCCCTTCAGCGGCTGGCTGGCGGCGTATTCCTTGCGGATGGCCATCAGCGCCGGCATCTCGGTCTCGGCGATGGTCAATTCCTTGCGGCCCCAGTCGGCGAGCGACAGGTCGGCGATGGCGTACTGCGTGTCGTGCAGCGGCTTGAGGACAGCGTTCATGAAGGTGGCTCCGTGGATCTGGGAACCCGCCGCCTGCCGAGGGAGAGACAGTCGAAGGCCGCCTGGCGGCCGCCACTCACCCACGACGAGACGATGCGGGTGAGCGCCGTTGCATGCAAGCGTTCCGAGCCTGGGGTCGGGGGGCGACCTTGCAACGCTCCTCGGAACTGGGTGCGCATCCTAGCAGCGGCGGGCATGGCCGGGTCCGCCGCTGGGGGATGATGCGCGCCCGCTGCGTGAATCTTGCTTGGCGGTTCGCCCTTCCCTCCTTCCCCCGCACGGCCGGCCACGGCCGGCCCTCCTCCCATGAGTCACCTCCATTTCGTCGGCGGCGAGAAAGGCGGCGTCGGCAAGTCGCTGTTCGCCCGCCTGCTGGCCCAGCACCTGATCGACCGCGCCAAGCCGCTGCGCTGCTTCGACACCGACCGCTCGCACGGCTCGCTGCTGCGCTATTACGCCGACTACGCCGAACCCGCGCCGCTGGACGGCCACGACAGCCTGGACCGGGTGCTGGAGGCCGCCGCGGCCGACCCGGACCTGAACGTGGTGGTCGACCTGGCCGCACAGACGCAGGCCTCGCTCGACCGCTGGTTCCACGACGCCGGCGTCGCCGAAGTGGCGGCCGAGGTCGGCGCCGGCATCACCGTCTGGCACGTGCTGGACAGCGGGCGCGACTCGCTGCCGCCGCTGCAGCGCTGGCTGGACGGGCCGAACGCCGGCCTGCCGCTGGTCGTGGTGCTGAACGAAGTGCGCGGCGACGGCTTCGAGCAGCTGACCGACAGCGGCCTGCTCGCGCGTGCCGAGGCCGCCGGGGCCCGCACCCTCCGCCTGCGCAAGCTGCCCGATGCGCTGCTGCAGAAGGTCGACGGCCAGGGTGCCAGCTTCTGGGCCGCGCTGCAGCCGGGCGCCCTCGGCCTGCTCGACCGCCAGCGGCTGAAGCTGTGGCTGCACCGCAGCGGCGAGGCGCTGGACGCGCTGGGCGTCTGAGCCATGACAAAGGGCCGCACGCGGCGGCCCTTGTCCATGGCAGGCGCGGTGCGGCTACTTCAGGCCTGCCGCGTGGCGCAGCGACTCGGCCCGGTCCGTCTTCTCCCACGAGAACTCCGGCTCCTCGCGGCCGAAGTGGCCGTAGGCGGCGGTCCTGGTGTAGATCGGCCGCAGCAGGTCGAGCATCTGGATGATGCCCTTGGGCCGCAGGTCGAAGTGCTCCTGCACCAGGGCGGCGATCTTCTCGTCGGGGATGACGCCGGTGCCCTCGGTGTAGACGGTGACGTTCATCGGCCGGGCGACGCCGATGGCGTAGGCGACCTGCACCTGGCACTGCCGGGCGAGGCCGGCCTTGACCACGTTCTTGGCCACGTAGCGCGCGGCGTAGGCGGCCGAGCGGTCCACCTTGCTCGGGTCCTTGCCGGAGAACGCGCCGCCGCCGTGCGGGCAGGCGCCGCCGTAGGTGTCGACGATGATCTTGCGGCCGGTCAGGCCGCAGTCGCCCTGCGGGCCGCCGATGACGAAGCGGCCGGTCGGGTTGACCAGGTACTTCGTCTCCTTCAGCCATTCCTTGGGCAGCACCGGCTTGATGATCTCCTCGATCACCGCCTCGTAGAAGCTGGGCTTGAGCTTGGTCGCGGTCTCGCTCTGGTCGGGGCTGTGCTGGGTGGACAGCACCACGGTGTCGATCGAGTGCGGCTTGCCGTCGACGTAGCGCATCGTCACCTGGCTCTTCGCGTCCGGCCGCAGGAAGGGCAGGCGGCCGTCCTTGCGCAGCTGCGCCTGGCGCTCGACCAGCCGGTGCGCGTAGTAGATCGGCGCCGGCATCAGCTCGGGCGTCTCGTCGCAGGCGTAGCCGAACATCAGGCCCTGGTCGCCGGCCCCGGTGTTCAGGTGGTCGTCGCTGGCGTGGTCCACGCCCTGCGCGATGTCGTTCGACTGCTTGTCGTAGGCCACCAGCACCGCGCAGCCCTTGTAGTCGATGCCGTACTCGGTGTTGTCGTAGCCGATGCGCTTGATCGTGTCGCGCGCGACCTGGATGTAGTCGACGTGCGCGTTGGTCGTGATCTCGCCCGCCAGCACGACCAGGCCGGTGTTGGTCAGCGTCTCGGCGGCGACGCGGCTGCGCGGGTCCTGCTGGAAGATCGCGTCGAGGATCGCGTCCGAGATCTGGTCGGCGACCTTGTCGGGATGGCCTTCGGAGACCGACTCCGAGGTGAAGAGATAGTCGTTCGCCACTTCCTTAAACTCCTGGGTTGCAGTTGAGGGAGCCTCGCGTCGCCGAGGCCCCGGAGGCGACTGCACTGCCCGGGAAGCGGCGAACGCTTTAGCGGTACTTGCAAGGCCCGCATCGCTGCACGCCTTGGGACCGGTTGTCACACCGGCCGCTCGAGTCGCCCCGCAAGTTGTTCAGTTAACTCGGCGACTGCCGCAGATTATAGGAAGCCCGTTGCCGCAGTTGTCCATCGCCCGCTGGCTGGCCCGCCGCCGGCTGCCGTTCCTGCACGCCCTCGGCGGTTTCCTCGGCTGGTGCGCGTGGTGGGCCTCGCCCGGCTACCGCCGCCTGCTCGCCGAGAACGCCCGCCGCGGCGGCGTCACGCCGGCGCAGCGCCGACAGGCGATTTCCGAAGCCGGCCGCATGCTGGCCGAACTGCCCTGGCTGTGGCTGCGCCCGCACGACGACGCGCGCCTGGCCGGCGGCTGCCGCTGGCATGGCGAGGCGCTGATCGAGCAGGGCCTGGCGGCCGGCCGCGGCCTGCTGGTGCTGACGCCGCACATGGGGTCCTTCGAGGTCTGTGCCCAGGCCTATGCCGAGCGCTTCGGCCACCTGGCGCCGGCCACGGTGCTGTACCGACCGGCGCGGCAGGACTGGCTGCGCGACCTGCAGCGCCGGGGCCGCGAGCGGCCGGGCATGAAGGCCGCACCGGCGTCGCTGGCAGGGGTGCGGCAGATGCTGAAGGCCCTGCGCGCCGGCGAGACCGTCGGCCTGCTGCCCGACCAGGTGCCGCCCGAGGGCCTGGGCGTCTGGGCGCCCTTCTTCGGCCACCCGGCCTACACCATGACGCTGGCGCACCGCCTGGTGCGGCAGACCGGCGCCGCGGTGGTGCTGATGTGGTGCGAGCGGCTGCCGCGTGGCCGCGGCCACGTGCTGCACGTGTCGGCGCCGGCGGAACCGCTGGACCGGGTCGCCGACGACGAACTGGCCGCGGCCAGCGCCATCAACCGCGAGATGGAGCGGGTGATTGCGCAATGCCCGGGCCAGTACCTCTGGGGCTACGACCGCTACAAGCACCCGCGGGGCCTGCCCGGCATCTTCGGGTCGGTGGCATGACGTCGACAGTGGCGAGGGCACTGCGCCGCTGGCCCGCGCAGGTGGTGATCGTGGGGCTGTGGTGCCTGCACTGGCTGCCGTTCGGCCTGCAGGACGCGCTGGCCCGCGGGGTCGGCCGCCTGCTCTACCGCCTGGCCGGCGCCCGGCGGCGGGTGGCGCTGCGCAACCTGCAGCTCTGCCTGCCGGACCTGCCCGAGGCCGAGCGCGAGGCCATCGCCCGCGCCCATTTCCGATGGCTGGCGCGCAGCCTGCTCGAACGCGGCCTGCTGTGGTTCGCCAGTGCCGGGCGGCTGCAGCGCCACCTGGTCATCGAAGGCGACATCGGCTTCGCCGAGCGCCATCCGCAGCAGCCGGTGATGTGGCTGGTGCCGCACTTCGTCGGGCTGGAGGCGGCCGGCACCGCCAGCCAGCTGGGCCAGCGCCGCCCGGTGGTCTCGATGTACCAGACCCAGAGCAACGAGGTCTTCGACGAGGCGATCCGCCGCGGCCGGCTGCGCTTCAACGGCGGCATCCTGTTCTCGCGCCGGGAGACCGCGCGGCCGCTGATGCGCGCCATCCGCGACGGCCACCTCTTCCTCAACCTGCCGGACATGGACTTCGGCGAGCGCGACGCCGCCTTCGTGCCCTTCTTCGGCGTGCCGGCGGCCACCCTGCTGGCGCCCTCGCGCATGGCCCGCGCGCTGGGCATGGCGGTGCAGCCGGTGGTGGTGCGCATGCGCGGGGCCGAGCACCCGCAGGGCGCCGGCTGGACGGTGCGCTTCGGCGAGCCGTGGGCCGACTTCCCCACCGACGACCCGGTGGCCGACGCGGCGCGCATGAACCGCTGGATCGAGGACGAGGTGCGCGCCAACCCGGCGCAGTACCTGTGGGTGCACAAGCGCTTCAAGACGCGGCCGCCAGGCCAGCCGTCGTTGTACGAGGTCCCGGGCGGATAATCCGCGGACCATGAAGCTGCGCTTCACCAAGATGCACGGCGCGGGCAACGACTTCGTCGTGCTCGACGCCACCCGCGGTCCGCTGTCGCTGTCGAACGAGCAGTTGCGCCGCCTGGCCGACCGCCGCTTCGGCGTCGGCGCCGACCAGATCCTGTTCGTCGAGCCGAGCCAAACGCCGGGGGTGGACTTCCGCTACCGCATCTTCAACGGCATCGACGGCGACGAGGTGGAGCACTGCGGCAACGGCGCGCGCTGCTTCGTGCGCTACGTGCACGAGCACGGCCTGACCGACAAGCGCCGGGTGCGGGTCGAGACCGTCAACGCCCGGCTCGACCTGCACCTGCAGGACGACGGCCGGGTGACGGTGGACATGGGGCCGCCCCGCTTCGCCCATGCCGACCTGCCGTTCGATGCGTCCGGCCTCACGCCGCGCACCGTCAACGGCTTCGAGCTGTGGCCGCTGGCCCTGGCCGACGGCGACGCGGTCGAGGTGGCGGTGCTGTCCATGGGCAACCCCCACGCGGTGCGCCGGGTCGAGGACGTGGCCCATGCCCCCGTGGGGCTGGAAGGCCCGCAGATCGAAGGCCACGAGCGCTTCGCCAAGCGCGTCAACGCGGGCTTCCTGCAGGTGGTCGACCCCGGCCACGTCAAGCTGCGCGTCTATGAACGCGGCGCCGGCGAGACGCTGGCCTGCGGCACCGGCGCCTGCGCGGCGGTGGTGGCGGGCATCCGCCTGGGCTGGCTGGACGCCGCGGTCGAGGTCGAGACCCGCGGCGGTGCGGTGCGCATCGAATGGGCGGGCGGGCACTCGCCGGTGCTGATGACCGGGCCGGCCGTCACCGTCTTTGAAGGAGAGATCGAGCTGTGAACACGAAGGGCCAACATGACTGCTGACGTGCGAGGCATCACGGAGCACGACATCGCCAACTACCTGGCCAACACGCCGGGGTTCTTCGAGCGCCATGCCGAGCTGCTGGCCTCGGTGCAGCTGACCAGCCCGCATGGGCAGCGGGCCGTCTCGCTGCAGGAGCGGCAGATGGAAATGCTGCGCGACAAGATCAAGGGCCTGGAGTTCAAGATCGTCGAGATGATCCGCAACGGCCAGGAGAACGTGGCCATCGCGGACCGGCTGCACCGCTGGACGCGGTCGCTGCTGCTGACCACCGACGCGGCGCAACTGCCGGAGGTGCTGGTGGGCCAGCTGAAGCACCAGTTCCTCATCCCGCAGGCGGCGCTCAAGCTGTGGCGGGTGGCGCCCCTGCATGCCGACGCCGCCTGGGCGGTCGGCGCCAGCGACGACGTCAAGAGCTTCGCCTCCAGCCTCACCATGCCCTACTGCGGCCCCAACGCCGGCTTCGAGGCGGCGACCTGGCTCGACGACGCGGCCACGGTGGCCTCGCTGGCCATGGTGCCGCTGCGCCACGGCAGCAGCGAGGACGCGGTCGGCCTGCTGGTGCTGGGCTCGCCCGACCCCACGCGCTACAGCGCCGACATGGGCACCGAGTTCCTGATGCGCATCGGCGAGATCGCGGCCGCCGGGCTGTCGCGGCTTCTGCCACCGCCCGCGGCCTGAGCGCGCCATGGCCGGCACGCCCAGCGAGCCGCGCGTGCTGCGCTACCTCGACCACCTGCGCCACGAGAAGCGGCTGGCCGACCGCACGCTGACGGCCTACGCCGATGCGCTGGCCCGCCTGCAGTCGGCGGCCGAGGCGCTGCCCCTCGCCTTGGCCGACGTGCAGCCGCACCACGTGCGGCGCTGGATGGCCGAGGCCCATGCCGGCGGGCTCGGCCCGCGCAGCCTGGCGCTGCTGCTGTCGGCCTGGCGCGGCTTCTACGCCTGGTGGGGCCGTCACGGGCGAACGCTGGGCGAGCCGGCGCTGGCGCAGAACCCGGTGCAGGGCGTGCGCGCGCCGAAGGCCGGCCGGCCGCTGCCCAAGGCGCTGTCGGTGGACCAGGCGGTGGCGCTGGCCGAGCAGGTGCCCGACGCGCTGCACCCGGCGCTGTCGGCGCGCGACGGTTGCCTGGTCGAGCTGCTCTACGGCGGTGGCCTGCGGGTGGCGGAGCTGGTCGGGCTCGACCTGCGGCCCAACGACCGGGCCGGTGCCGGCTGGATCGACCTCGACGACGCCACCGCCCACGTGCTGGGCAAGGGCCGCAAGCGGCGCAGCGTGCCGCTGGGGCCGCCGGCGCTGGCGGCGGTGCGGGCCTGGCTGGCCTGCCGCGGCGAGCTGGCCCGGCCGGACGAACCGGCGCTGTTCGTCACCCGGCACGGCACCCGGTTGTCGACCAGCCAGGTGCGCACCCGGCTGCGCGCCATCGGCCAGCAGGCCGGACTGCCGGTGCCGGTGCACCCGCACATGCTGCGCCACAGCTTCGCCTCGCACCTGCTGCAGTCCAGCGGCGACCTGCGCGCGGTGCAGGAGCTGCTGGGCCACGCCAGCATCCGCACCACGCAGGTCTACACCCGGCTCGACTTCCAGCACCTGGCGCAGGTGTACGACGCGGCGCACCCGCGGGCGAAGAAGAAGTAGCCGACGATGACAATGGCCGGATGAAATCGATCCGGCTTCGCGAGGGCAAGGAGCGCTCGCTGCAGCGCCGCCATCCCTGGGTCTTCCAGGGCAGCATCCAGAAGGGCGGCGGCGACGCCGGCGAGACGGTGCGGGTGGAGGCCCACGACGGTGCCTTCCTCGCCTGGGGCGCGTTCAGCCCCAGCTCGCAGATCCGCGTGCGGGCGTGGAGCTTCGACGAAGGCGAGCGCATCGACGCCGCCTTCTTCGAGCGCCGGCTGGCCGCCGCGCTGGCGCTGCGGCAGCGGCTGCCCATCGACAGCGACGGCGTGCGGCTGGTGCACGGCGAGGCCGACGGCCTGCCGGGCCTGATCGTCGACCGTTATGCCGACACCCTGAGCGCGCAGTTCCTGTCCGCCGGCACCGAACGCTGGAAGGCGGTGATCGCGGACGCGCTGCTCAAGCTCAGCGGCAGCGCCCGGCTGTACGAACGCTCCGACGCCAACGTGCGCACGCTGGAGGGCCTGCCGGCGGCCAGCGGCTGGCTGCGTGGCGACGGGCCGACCGAGCTCACGATGCACGAACACGGCTGGCGGCTGACGGTGGACGTGGCGCACGGCCACAAGACCGGCTACTACCTCGACCAGCGCGACAACCGCCGCCGCTTCGCCGAGTGGGTGCGGCACTTCGGCTGCCGGCAAGTGCTCAACTGCTACAGCTACACCGGCGGCTTCGCCATCGCCGCGCTGCAGGGCGGCGCCGCGCAGGTGACCAGCGTCGATTCGTCGGCGCCGGCGCTGCAGCGGGTGCAGGCGCATGTGGCGCTCAACGGCTTCGAGCCGTCGCGCTCGGAGGTGGCCGACGCGGACGTCAACACCTTCCTGCGCGACGCGCTGAAGGCCGGCCGGCGCTTCGACGCCATCGTGCTCGACCCGCCGAAGTTCGCGCCCACCGCCCACCACGCCGAGCGCGCGGCGCGCGCCTACAAGGACATCAACCGCCTGGCGCTGAAACTGCTCGAGCCGGGCGGGCTGCTGCTCACCTTCTCGTGTTCCGGCGGCATCGGCGCCGACCTGTTCCACAAGATCGTCGCTGGCGCCGGCATCGACGCCGAGGTCGACGCCGCCATCCTGGCCCGCCTGGAGGGCGCCTGCGACCACCCCACCACGCTGGTGTTCCCCGAAGGCGAGTACCTGAAGGGGCTGGCGCTGCTCAAGCAGGCCTGAAAGCGCCGCGGCCCGCACGAGGCGGGCCGCTGGTCGGGGTCACGACGCTCAGGCGGCGACCGCGGCGTTCGCTTCGGCGCAGCGTTGGGCCAGGTGTGCCAGCGCCGCGTCGACCTGGTCGACCAGCACCAGGCACAGCTCGCCGGGCTGCAGGCGCGACAGCGCCAGGTCCACCGCCTTGAACTCGCCGCGCACCTCGTCGACGTGGCGGGTGCGCGGCGCGTCGCGCAGGCCCTCGCGCAGCAGGCCGACCACCTCGCCGTCGGCGCGGCCGCGCTGGCAGGCGTCCTCGTACAGCACCACCTCGTCGAAGGCGCGGCCGAGGATGGCCGTCTGCGCGCGGATGTCCTCGTCGCGACGGTCGCCGGCGCCGCTGATCACCACCGAGCGGCGGGTCGCCGGCAGGCTTTCCACCGCGGCCACCAGGGCGCGCATCGCGTCCGGGTTGTGGCCGTAGTCGGCGATCACGGTGGCACCGCGGTAGTCCATGACGTTGAAGCGGCCCGGCGCGTTGTCCGCATCGTTGACGAAGGTGGCCAGGCCGCGGCGCACGGTGTCCCAGTCCAGGCCGACGGCCCAGGCCGCGGCAACCGCCGCCATCACGTTCTGCACCTGGAAGCCCACCGTGCCCCTGCGGGTGATCGGGATGTCGGCCAGCGGCAGCCGCTCGCGCCAGGCACCCTCGACCGCGACGATGGCGTCGCCGTCCAGGTGCACGGTGCGCAGGCCCTGCGCCATCTGCGCGGCCATCAGCGGCAGCTTGCGGTCGGCGGCGAAGAAGATGACCCTGCCCGGGCACTGGGCCGCCATCGCCGCCACCAGCGGGTCGGCGGCGTTGAGCACCGCGTAGCCGTCGGCCGCCACGTTCTGCACGATGACCTGCTTGACGCCGGCCACGTCCTCGGCGGTGTGCAGGTGGTTGAGGCCCAGGTGGTCGCCCTCGCCGATGTTGGTGACCACGGCCACCGCGCAGCGGTCGAAGCCCAGGCCTTCGCGCAGCAGGCCGCCGCGGGCGGTCTCCAGCACGGCGGCGTCGACCATCGGGTGCGCCAGCACGCTCTTGGCGCTCTTCGGGCCGGAGCAGTCGCCGGAGTCGATCTGCCGGCCACCGACGTAGACGCCGTCGGTGTTGGTCATGCCCACGGTCTTGCCGGCGGCGGCGAACAGGTGGGCGATCAGCCGCACCGTCGTCGTCTTGCCGTTGGTGCCGGTGACGGCGACCAGCGGGATGCGGCCGTCGTCGCCGCGCCGGTACAGGTGGTCGACCATGGCCTCGCCCACCGCCCGGCCCTTGCCGTAGGACGGCGCCAGGTGCATGCGCAGGCCGGGCGCGGCGTTGACCTCGACCACGCCGCCGGACTGCGCCTCCAGCGGCTTGGTCACCGTCTCGCACACCACGTCGACGCCACAGATGTCCAGGCCGACCATCTGCGCCGCGGCGATGGCGCGGGCGGCCACCTCGGGGTGCACGTCGTCGGTGACGTCGGTGGCGGTGCCGCCGGTGGACAGGTTGGCGTTGTTGCGCAGGACGACGCGCTGGCCCTTCTCCGGCACCGACTCGGGCGTCAGGCCCTGCAGCGCCAGCCGGCCGACGGCGATGTCGTCGAAGCGGATCTTGGTCAGCGAGGTGGCGTGGCCCTCGCCGCGCCGCGGGTCGGCGTTGACGAGGTCGACCAGCTCGCGCACGGTGTGGCGGCCGTCGCCGCAGACCTGCGGCGGGTCGCGGCGCGCGGCGGCCACCAACTGGTCGCCCACCACCAGCAGCCGGAAGTCGTCGCCGGGCAGGAACTTCTCGACCATCACGCTGCCGAATTCGGCCGCGCTGGCGAAGGCGGCGTCCAGCGCGTCGCGGCTGGTGATGTTCACCGTCACGCCCTTGCCCTGGTTGCCGTCCTGCGGCTTGCACACCACCGGCAGGCCGATCTGCTGCGCCACGGTCCAGGCCTCGTCGGGCGTGGCCACCGGGCGGCCCATCGGCACCGGCACACCGGCCGCGTGCAACAGGCGCTTGGTCAGGTCCTTGTCCTGGGCGATCGACTCGGACACCGCGCTGGTCGAATCGACCTCGGCGGCCCAGATGCGGCGCTGCTTCACGCCCCAGCCGAACTGCACCAGGCTGCCGCTGGTCAGGCGGGTGAAGGGGATGTGGCGGGCGAGCGCGGCGTTGACGATCGAGCCGGTGCTCGGGCCGAGGCGCTCGTCCTCGTCCAGCTCGCGCAGCCGCGCCACCGCGGCCTCGTGGTCGAACGGCGCCTGGGCGCTGGCGGCGTTGAGCAGCTGCTCGGCCAGCTCGAAGGCGAGGCTGCCGACGCATTCCTCGCTGTACTCGACGACCACGTGGTAGGTGCCCGCCTCGGCGGTGGGCACGGTGGCGCTGAAGGTCACCGGGCAGCCGGCCTGCGCCTGCAGCGACAGCGCGGCCGCCTCCAGCACATGGGCGACGGACAGCTGCGGGTCGCGGCCGGTGGGGCGCAGGGTGCCGAGCTGCGGGAAGCGCTCCCGCACACGGGCCTCCAGGCCGGGCTGGGTGGCCAGCGCGCATTCGGCCGCCTCGCAGTGGACGGTGGCCTCGATGGCGGTGTGGCGGCTCCAGCGGTTGGGGCCGCGCAGGGCGCGCACGCGGGAGATGTTCATGGCGTTGTGGCGTTCGGTGCGGGTCGGTCGCCTCAGGCGGCGGCGACTTCGGCGGTCAGGGCGTCGGCCGGGGCGTCGGCTTCCGCGGCCGGGGCGCGGCCCAGTTCGGGCAGCGTGGGGTCGAAGGTCTCGAGGCCGATGGCGATCAGCTCGGGCGCGATGCCCAGCGCCCAGGCGGCCGACACGCCGGCCAGCACGGACAACCGGCACTGGGCGGCGCGCGCGGCGCCGTGGCGCCGGCCGAGCGCCGACAGCGAAGCGAAGGGCGTCTCGGTCGCGCCCTGGGCGAAGACCAACCGCTCGCCGCGGATGAAGGCGGCACGGCCGCCCTCGGCGCGGTGGGCGGCCAGCGCCGGGTTGGCGGGGTCCGCGGCGTAGAGGATGACCTCGCCGTCGCACAGCCGGGCCATGGCCGCGATGCGTTCGTCACCGGCGTTGAGCACCGCCACCCCGTCCGGCAGCACCACGTCGACCTGGGTGCGCAGCACCCGCGCCACCTGCTCGGTGTCGTGCACGTCGAACTCGGCCAGCTGCTCGGCGCCGCCGAGGTCGGTCACCACGCCCACGCTGCAGCGGTCGTAGGCCAGGCCGTCGCGCAGGATGGAGCGGGCGCCGGCTTCCAGCACGGCGGTCTCCACCTCGCGGTTGATCAGCAGGCGCTCGCCGCTGGCGTGGTCGTTGCTCGGGCCGCGCTCGACCTTGCGGCTGCCGAGGAACAGGCCGTCCTGGCAGGCCAGGCCGACCTTGCGGCCGTGCAGGTGGACCAGCCAGGCCACCAGGCGGGCGACGGTGGCGGTGCCCTTGGCGCCGGCGATGCCGACGATGGGGATGCGGCCGCTGTCCTGTGCCGGGAAGAGGTGGTCGACGATGGCCTGCCCCACCGGCCGGGGCATGCCCTGCGCCGGCTTCAGGTGCATCAGCAGGCCGGGGCCGGCGTTGACCTCGACGATGGCGCCGCCCTGTTCGTGCAGCGGGCGGCCGATGTCCTCGCAGACCATGTCGATGCCGGCGATGTCCAGGCCCACCACCTTGGCGGCCAGCACCGCCAGGTGCGCGACCTCGGGGTGGACCTCGTCGGTGCAGTCGATGGACAGGTTGCCGTTGCGCATGACCAGCACGCGGCGACCGGACTCGACGACGGCATCGCCGGCCAGGCCCTGGCGCTTCAGCTCGTGGCGCACCGAGGTCTCGGGGTCGTCGAGGCGGATGGGCATGAGCGGGAAGTCCTCGGTGTCGCCGCGGCGCGGGTCGCTGTTGATCTGGGAGGCGATGAGCTGCTCGACGGTGGACTGGCCGTCGCCGGTGATCCAGGCCGATTCGCCGCGGGTGGCGGCGACCACCTTGCCGCCGACCACCAGCACCCGGTGCTCGTCGCCGCGGATGTAGCGCTCGACCATCACGCTGCTGCCCTGGCCATAGGCCAGCTCGTAGGCGGCCTCGATGTCGTCGCGCTCGCGCAGGTCGAGGCTGACGCCGCGGGCGTGGTTGCCGTCGCGCGGCTTCACCGCCACCGGCAGGCCGATGTCCTGGGCGGCTTCCCACGCTTCCTCGGCCGAGGCCACGCGCCGCCCTTCCGGCACCGGCACGCCGCAGGTGGCGAGCAGGCGCTTGGTCAGCGCCTTGTCGCCGGCGATGGCCTCGCCGATGGCGCTGGTCTTGTCGGTCTCGGCGGTCCAGATGCGGCGCTGCGCCTTGCCGTAGCCCAGCTGCACCAGGTTGCCGTCGTTGAGGCGGATGTGCGGGATGCGGCGGTCGGTGGCCGCGTTGACGATGCTCTGCGTGCTGGGGCCGAGGTAGCAGCCGTCCACCTTCTCGCGCACCCGCTCGATGGCCGCGGCGACGTCGAAGGGCAGGTCGTTGATCGCCGCCATCAGCAGGCCGTGGCCGCAGGCCAGCGCCTCACGGGCCACCTGCTCGTCGCGGGCGCGGAACACCATGCGGTAGACGCCGTACCGGGTGGTGCTGCGGGTCTGGCCGAACCCGGTGGGCATGCCGGCACGGTTCAACAGCTCGATCACCACGTGCTCGAGGATGTGGCCGGCCCAGGTGCCTTCGGTCAGGCGCTGCAGGAAACCGCCCGGCTCACCGACGCCGCAGTGGTGCTCCGCCAGCTGCGGCAGCCAGGCCACCAGCCGGTCGTTCAGGCCGGGCAGCTTGTTGGAGGGCAGCTCTTCCAGTTCGCCCAGGTCCAGCCAAACCTCCAGCGTCGGTCGGTAGGTCCAGAGGTTGGGGCCGCGCAAATAGTTGATGCGCAGCAGCTGGATGTCGTTCTTCGGGTTCATCGGGGAGTCCCCAGCGGTTGTCTTGTGTCTTGGCGCCGGCCCGGTCAACCCGGGCACAAGCGCTGCCGTTTCGCGGCGATGTGGGGTGGGACGGCGATCATTCGTGACCAAATCGGCGAGAATTCGCCGCTTCGGCCGCAAAAAACCCCGGTACGGGGGCTTAAAGCGACGTCAACCCATGCCACATCACCCTCCCAAGACCCCGATCACGACGCCGCTTGGGATGGACACGGCGGCCGGCGGGACCTTGGAAGCGAACCTGCTTGGGAACGAGAACGCCCAGGCCGCGCTGTCGGTTGACCTGCTCGGGGAAGCCACCGGGTTGCGTTTCGGGCACGGCGAACTCCTGCTCACCGACCGCCGGCTGCTGTGGCAGGCCGACGGTTCTGCGCTGCAGGAATGGGCGCTCGTCCCCGGCCTGCAGCTCAAGCTGAGCGACCACGCCGGGGTCGGCAGCCTGGAGCTGTGCTCCGACGGCCGGCGGCTGGCGACCTGGCGCTTCACCCTGGCGCTGCAGGCGCAGGCGCTGCGCCTGGCCGACCGCTTCGCGCGGGTGCAGCAGGCGCGGGCGGCGGGCGTGGCAGCCGAGGCGGACGACGAGGGCCTGTGCGCCCGCTGCGGCGCCGCCCTGCCGCCGGACAGCGAGGACTGCCCCGCCTGCGACCGCGAGCCGGTGACGGTGCCGTCGACCTGGGTGCTGCTGCGGCTGTGGCGCTTCGCCCGGCCCTACCGATGGCAGCTGCTCACCGGCTTCCTGCTGACGCTGGCCTCCACCGGCGCCACCCTCGTGGCGCCCTACCTGACGATGCCGCTGATGGACGAGGTGCTGATCCCGTTCCAGAACGGCCAGGCCATCGACCGCGGCAAGGTGACGCTGTACCTCGGCGGGCTGCTGGCGGCAGCCCTGTTCGCCTGGGTGTTGAGCTGGGCCCGCACCTACCTGCTGGCGCTGGTGTCAGAACGCATCGGCGCCGACCTGCGCACCGCCACCTACGACCACCTGCTCAAGCTCTCGCTCGACTACTTCGGCGGCAAACGCACCGGCGACCTGATCGCGCGCATCGGCTCGGAGACCGACCGCATCAACGTCTTCCTGTCGCTGCACGCGCTGGACTTCGCCACCGACGTGCTGATGATCGGCATGACCGCCGTCATCCTGTTCTCCATCAACCCCTGGCTGGCGCTGGTCACGCTGCTGCCGCTGCCCTTCATCGGCTGGATGATCCACACCGTGCGCGAGCGGCTGCGCACCGGCTTCGAGCGCATCGACCGGGTGTGGGGCGAGGTGACCAACGTGCTGGCCGACACCATTCCCGGCATCCGGGTGGTCAAGGCCTTCGCCCAGGAGGCGCGCGAGTCGCAGCGCTTCAAGGAGGCCAACGTCCACAACCTGCAGGTCAACGACCGGCTCAACCGCACCTGGAGCCTGTTCACGCCCACGGTGTCCATGCTCACCGAACTGGGCCTGCTGGTGGTGTGGGGCTTCGGCATCTGGCAGGTGTCGCAGCGGCAGATCACCGTCGGCGTGCTGACGGCGTTCATCGCCTACATCGGCCGCTTCTACGGCCGGCTGGACTCGATGAGCCGCATCGTCTCGGTGACGCAGAAGGCGGCGGCCGGGGCCAAGCGCATCTTCGACATCCTCGACCACCAGAGCAGCGTGCCCGACCCGGCGCAGCCGGTGAAGGTGGCGCGGGTCGAGGGCGCCTTGAGCCTGAAGGGCCTGGGCTTCCGCTACGGCAGCCGCACCGTCATCCGCGGGTTGGACCTGGAGATCCGGCCCGGCGAGATGGTCGGCCTGGTCGGGCACAGCGGCTCGGGCAAGAGCACCCTGGTCAACCTGATCTGCCGCTTCTACGACCCCACCGACGGCGCCCTGCAGCTCGACGGCGTGGACGTGCGCCGCTTCGCGGTGGCGGACTACCGCCGCCACATCGGCCTGGTGCTGCAGGAGCCCTTCCTCTTTTTCGGCACCATCGCCGAGAACATCGCCTACGGCCGGCCCGACGCCACCCGCGAGCAGATCGTGGCCGCAGCCCGCGCCGCGCATGCGCACGAGTTCATCCTGCGGCTGCCGCAGGGCTACGACTCGCTGGTCGGCGAGCGCGGCCAGGGCCTGTCCGGCGGCGAGCGCCAGCGCATCAGCATCGCCCGCGCGCTGCTCATCGACCCGCGCATCCTCATCCTCGACGAGGCCACCTCCGCGGTGGACACCGAGACCGAGCAGGAGATCCAGAAGGCGCTGGACAACCTGGTGCAGGGCCGCACCACCATCGCCATCGCCCACCGGCTGTCCACGCTGCGCAAGGCCGACCGCCTGGTGGTGATGGACCGCGGCCGCATCGTCGAGGTGGGCCCGCACGACGAGCTGATGGCCCGCCGCGGCGCCTACTGGCGGCTGTACGAGGCGCAGGCCCGCACCGCGGAGACACAGGACGACGGCGTCGACGCGCGGGTGGACGCCGACGCACCCGCCGCCCCGCCGCTGGCACCGGCGCCCCGGCCTCACGGCGCCGCCGAGGCGATGGAGAACACGCCATGACCGCCGCGCTGACGCTGCACCGCAACGCCCTCGGCCGGCTGGTGCTGACGCTGCCCGACGGCACCCGCCACGAGGGGGTGGTGCCGGTGCGGGCCTTCCCGCTGGCGGCGCCGGAGGAGGGCCTGTCGCTGGTCAGCGCCGAGGGCCGCGAGGTGGCCTGGGTCCACCGCCTCGCGGAGCTCGACGCCGGGCAGCGCCGGCTGCTGGAGGAGGAGCTCGCCCCGCGCGAGTTCATCCCGCGCATCGAGCGTCTGGTGGCGGTGAGCAGCTTCATCACGCCCTGCACCTGGACGGTGGAGACCGACCGCGGGCCGACCGACTTCCAGCTCAAGGCCGAAGAGGACATCCGCCGGCTGCCCGGCGGCGCGCTGCTGATCAGCGCCGGCAGCGGGGTGCTGTTCTCGGTGACCGACCGCTTTGCGCTCGACCGGCCCTCGCGGCGGTTGCTGGAGCGCTTTCTCTGAGCTTTTCGCGGCCTGCGCCCGCCGGGCGGGGGCTTACGATCTGACATTTCCGAACCGAGGGAAGGCACACCATGTGCGGCATCGTCGGCGCCGTCGGCCCGAGCAACATCGTCCCCATCCTCGTCGAGGGGTTGAAGCGGCTGGAGTACCGCGGCTACGACTCCTGCGGCGTGGCGGTGCACCAGGACGGCGGGCTCAGGCGCGCCCGCAGCACCGCCCGCGTGGCCGAGCTGCAGCAGGCGGTGGCCGACGAGCACCTGGCCAGCGGCACCGGCATTGCGCACACCCGCTGGGCCACCCACGGCGCACCGGCGGTGCACAACGCGCACCCGCACTTCTCCAACGGCCGCATCGCGCTGGTCCACAACGGCATCATCGAGAACCACGACGAGTTGCGCGCCGAGCTGAAGGCCCGCGGCTACACCTTCGAAAGCCAGACCGACACCGAGGTGCTGGCGCACCTGGTCGACCAGCTCTACGACGGCGACCTGCTGGACGCGGTGCAGCGGGCGGTGCGCCGGCTGCGCGGCGCCTACGCCATCGCGGTGTTCGCCAAGGACGAGCCGCAGCGCGTGGTCGGCGCGCGCAAGGGCTCGCCGTTGGTGCTGGGCTTGGGCCAGGGCGCGAACTACCTGGCCTCCGACGCCATGGCGCTGGCCGGCGTGACCGACCAGATCGTCTACCTGGAAGAGGGCGACGTGGTCGACGTGCAGCGTGATGCCGCCCGCGTCACCGCGCACGACGGCAGCGGCTGGCGGACGGTGCAGCGCCCGGTGCGCACCGTGCAGGCCCACAGCGGCGCGGCCGAGCTCGGGCCCTACCGCCACTACATGCAGAAGGAGATCTTCGAGCAGCCGCGCGCCATCGGCGACACGCTGGACGAGATCACCGAGGTCACGCCGGAGCTGTTCGGCGAAGGCGCCGCGGCGGTGTTCGCCGACATCGACCGGGTGCTGGTGCTGGCCTGCGGCACCAGCGCCTATGCCGGCCTGGTGGCCCGGCAATGGCTGGAGTCGATCGCCGGCATCCCGACCAGCGTCGAGATCGCCAGCGAGTACCGCTACCGCGACAGCGTGCCGCACCCGCGCACGCTGGTCGTCACCATCAGCCAGAGCGGCGAGACGGCGGACACGCTGGCGGCGCTGAAGCACGCGCAGTCGCTGGGCATGCCCCACACGCTGACCGTGTGCAACGTGCCGACCAGCGCCATGGTGCGCGAATGCCGGCTGGCCTTCCTGACGCGGGCCGGGGTCGAGATCGGCGTCGCCTCCACCAAGGCCTTCACCACCCAGCTGGTCGGCCTGTTCCTGCTGGCGCTGACGCTGGCCAAGGGCCGCGGCCGGCTCAGCGCCGGCGACGAATCGCGCCACCTCAAGGACCTGCGCCACCTGCCGGTGGCGGTGCAGGCGGTGCTCGCGCTGGAGCCGCAGGTCATCGCCTGGAGCGAGGAGTTCGCGGCCAAGGACCATGCGCTCTTCCTCGGCCGCGGCCTGCACTACCCGGTGGCGCTGGAAGGGGCGCTCAAGCTCAAGGAGATCAGCTACATCCACGCCGAGGCCTACCCGGCCGGCGAGCTGAAGCACGGCCCGCTGGCGCTGGTGACCGCCGCCATGCCGGTGGTCACCGTGGCGCCCAACGACCAGCTGCTGGAGAAGCTCAAGAGCAACATGCAGGAGGTGCGGGCCCGCGGCGGCGAGCTGTTCGTCTTCGCCGACAACGACACCCGCATCGACAGCGAACCCGGCCTGCACGTGATCCGCATGCCAGAGCACTACGGTGCGCTGTCGCCCATCCTGCACGTGGTGCCGCTGCAGCTGCTGGCCTACCACACCGCCGTGGCGCGGGGCACGGACGTGGACAAGCCGCGCAACCTGGCCAAGAGCGTGACCGTCGAGTAGCCAGGGCGCCGAGTCGTCAGCGCATCCCGACAGGAACGGGGCTTGCCGCCCCGGGGGGGACCGGGCTTTCGAGCCCATTCATTCTGGAGCTCCCCGATGCACCACGACCACGACGCCGCCCACGAGGCGCACGACACCGACCGCCTGTGGAAGCTGATCAAGGACATGCGCTTCGGCATGTTCACCACGCGCCACGAAAATGGCCACCTGCACTCGCGGCCGATGACGACGCAGAACCGCCGCGGCGACACCGACGACAGCCTGTGGTTCTTCATGTCGCGCAGCAGCGAGCCGTTCGCGGACCTGCAGCGCGAGCCGCAGGTCAACGTGGGCTACGCCGACCCGGGCAGCGACAGCTACGTCTCGGTGTCAGGCGTGGCGGAGCCGGTGGAGGACGCACAGCAACGCAAGGCGTTGTGGTCCTCGATGAACGAGGCCTGGTTCCCCAACGGCCCGGACGACCCCGACGTGGCGCTGGTGCGGGTGCGCATCACCCATGCCGACTACTGGGACGTGAAGCAGAGCAAGGTGGTGCAGCTGTTCAAGATGGCGAAGGCCGCCGTCACCGGCCATCCGCCCACCGACATGGGCGACCGCGGCCAGGTGCGCATGCACTGAGTCGGCGGTGGCCGACGGGAGGCGTCAAGCCGGCCGCGGTCGGACGCGGCCGGCCGCTTCCTTGGCGCGCGAGCGGGCGGTCGCCAGGTCCTCGTCGTGCGCCAGCGCCACCCCCATGCGGCGCTTGACGAAGCTCTCCGGCTTGCCGAACAGGCGCAGCTCGGTGCCCGGCACCCGCAGCGCGTCGGCCACGCCGTCGAAGACCAGCGCGCCGGCATCCACCCCGCCATAGACCACGGCGCTGGCGCCGGGGCTCTTCATCGACGTGTCCACCGGCAGGCCGAGCAGTGCGCGGGCGTGCAGTTCGAACTCGTTCTGCCACTGCGTGACCAGCGTCACCAGGCCGGTGTCGTGCGGGCGCGGGCTGACTTCGCTGAACCAGACCTCGTCGCCCTGCACGAAGAGTTCGACGCCGAACAGGCCCAGGCCACCCAGGTCGGCGGTCACGGCCAGCGCGATGTCGCGCGCCTTCTGCAGCGCCGCGGCGGACATCGGCTGCGGCTGCCAGCTTTCGACATAGTCGCCGGCCACCTGTTTGTGCCCGATGGCTTCGCAGAAGCGGGTCTCGACCTGGCCGTCGGCCCCCAGCGCCCGCACGGTGAGCAGCGTGATCTCGAAGTCGAAGCGGATCACGCCCTCGCAGATCACCCGACCGTGGCTCACGCGGCCGCCGGCCATGGCGGCGTCCCACGCCGCGTGGACGTCCGCCGGTGAATCGACCCAGCTCTGGCCCTTGCCGGAGCTGCTCATCACCGGCTTGACGATGCAGGGGAAGCCGATGGCCTCGGCCGCGCCCCGCAGTTCGTCCAGCGACGAGGCGAAGCGGTAGGGGCTGGTCGGCAGGCCGAGCGTTTCGGCGGCGAGCCGGCGGATGCCTTCGCGGTCCATGGTCAGGCGCACCGCGCGGGCGGTGGGCACCACGCGCAGCAGCCCCTCGGCCTCCAGCGCCTGCAGCACCGGCGTGGCGATGGCCTCGATCTCGGGCACCACCAGCGCCGGCCGCTCCCGGCGCAGCAGGGCTTCCAGCGCGGCGGGGTGGTTCATGGCGATGGTGTGCGCGTGGTGCGCCACCTGGTGGCCGGGCGCATGGTCGTAGCGGTCGACCGCGAGGGTCTCCACGCCCAGGCGCTGCAGCGCGATCAGCACCTCCTTGCCGAGTTCGCCGGCGCCCAGCAGCAGGACGCGGGTGGCGGCCGACGACAGCGGCGTGCCCAGCGACACCGGAGCGGGGGCGGCCGCCATCAAGCCGGTTCGGCGAGCAGGCTGTCGAGCAGTGCGTGCAGCGAGGCGAAGTCGGGCTGGCCGACGTAGCGCTTGACGATCTCGCCGCGACGGTTGACGACGAAGGTGGTGGGCGTGAGCTGCACGTCGCCGAAGCGCTTGGCGATCTCGCCGGTGTTGTCGATCGCGACTTGGAAGGGCAGCTTGCGGGTCTCGGCGAAGCGGGCGACGTAGGCCGGCGGGTCGTACTGCATGGCCACCGCCAGCGTCTGCAGGCCGCGGCCCTCGAAGCGCCGGTGGGTGGCGACCATCTGCGGCATCTCGGCCACGCAGGTGGTGCAGCTGGTCGCCCAGAAGTTGATCAGCAGCACCTGGCCCTTGAGGTCGGCCGTGCCGCTGCGGCTGCCGTCCAAGCGGGTGTAGGCCACCTCGGGCAGCGGCTCTCGGGCGGCCAGGGTCTGCCAACCCAGCCAACCGGCCACGGCCAGCAGCACGGCGGCGACGAGCAGGGGCAAGGGGCGGGTGAGGAGCGGTTTCATCGGGCGCGTTCCGGGTGCGGGTAGGCGTTGGGCGGCCACGCCGGGCCAGGCGGGAGTGTAGGACGCCCGCTGCGGCGCGGGTCGATGCGGGGCATCGGCCGGCACGCCCGGCCCCGCGGCCCTATGTGGCGCGCGACAGCTCCAGGATCAGCGCCGACGGCAGACCCCCGCGCAGCGACGTCAGCCCCACGCGGGTGACCGGCTGACCGGCGACGTGCGCCAGGTCGATGCCGTCCATGTCCGGCGCGAGCTCGATGAAGGGCAGGTCGGGCATGTGGGCGCGCAGCGACTGGCGCAGGTCCTCGATGTCCTCGGCTTCCTCGGGCGAGACCGGCGCGAGGTAGACCACGGCATGCGGCGGTCCCTCGGCGCAGTAGCGGCGAGCCTCGCCGGCGTCGTCGGCGAAGTCGAGCAGCAGTCCCATGTGGGCCACGGCCTCGCGGACCGCGGCCTGCAGGGCGGCGTCGCGCGCAATGGTGAGCACCACGCTGCCCGCCAGCGGCCGCGAGCTGAGGGTGGACGGCGCCGCCTCGGCCGACGGCGGGGGCGAGGCGGCGGCAAGGCCATCGTCGGCGTCGACGTCGTCCCGCAGCGCCCGCGGAAACTGCAGCGTGGCGATGGTCTCGATGCCGGTGTCGTCGCGGTCGACCAGCAGGCCCATGGCCCATGCCATGTGCTGCACCAACCGCCAGTTCAGGCTGTCGAGCACCGCGGGGTCGACCGGCAGGGCGTCGTCGTCGGCGCTGCGCCAGGCGAAGCGGCAGGTGAGCTGGGCCTGCACCGGCCAGGCCTTGAGCGACACCCGCAGGTCGATGGCGTTGCGCGCGCATTCGCCGCCCCAGTCGAGCAGCGCGTTGCACAGTCCGAACAGCAGGGCGGGGTCGGTGACGACGTCCACGTCCTTGAGCGACGGGCGCACGACCACGCCCCTGGCCTGCAGGTCGGCGCGTCGTTGCTGCACCAGCTCGCCCAACAACCGGCCCAGCGGCAGCCGCTCGGGCGCCTGGCGCACCCGTCCCGACGCGAAGCGCGCCAGCTGCTGGCCGGCGATGCCGGCCCGCCGTGCGCTCTCCACCTCCTCGCGAAGGGCACGCAGGTTCTGGCGGTCGATGCGGCCGGTGGCGGTCAGGGCCTGCAGGCGGTCCAGTGCGGACGTGAGGGGCGAGGCGATCTCGCGGCCGACCTGGGTCAGCAGCTCGTGCCAATGCCCGTCCATGCCGCGGCGCGAGCCGTCGCCAAGGCGTTTCGCGCCTTGATCGTCAGCGTCGTCGAGATCCGTGGCGTCGAACTCGGACATGTCCATGGCGCTGGTGAGAGCGAACGTTTCCTGATGTAACCGAAGTGGAGGCGATGGTCGAAGTGGCGACCCGCCCCGGTCCATCCCGTGACCCCGGGGAGGCCGTTGCCCAGGCGCCTGAAGCGGCACAACCGCACGGTGGCCCGACGTCTGACGGGTGCGGCGGCTCACGGGCGAGGGGCGCACCCGGGGTTCGTCCGGCACTGCGCGTGCCGGGCCGCCCGGCGGCGATGACCGGTGGCCCGTCGGTCGCGTTGGGCCACTGCCGATAATCCTCCGGTGCGCCCCTGCCCCTCGCTCACCGCGGCCATGCTCGGCCTGCTCGCGGCCCTGACCGGTTGCTCGCCCACCCTGAACTGGCGGGAGCTGCGCCCCGACGGCAGCGGGCTTGTCGTGCTCTTCCCCTGCCGGCCGACCACTGAAAGTCGGACGGTGGCGCTGGAAGGCCAGGGCCTGCCGATGACCGTGTGGGTCTGCGAGGCCGGGGGGCAGCCACTATGCCTTGAGCCGACTGGACGCCGGCGACCCTGCTCGGGCGCAGCGGGCCGAGGCGGTGCTGCACCGGGCGGCGGCGCGGACGCTTCAGGCTGGCGAGCCGGTGGTGTCTGCCGAAACGCCGGCCGGCCTGAACGGCGCAGCGGCGCAGCGGCTTCAGCTGTCCGGGCGGACACCCGATGGCGTGGCGGTCCGCCAGCAGCTGCTCACGTTTCGCGCCGGCGGCACGGTCTACCAGGCGACGGTCTTCGGCACGCAGTTGTCGGAGCAGGGCGTCGACGGGTTCTTCTCGGGCATCGGCCTGGGCCGACGACCCTGACGGCCAACCCGGGGTGACGGCCCCACATAATGGGCTCGCCCCTTTCCATGACCGGCCTTCTCCTTCTTGCCCATGCGCCCCTGGCGAGCTCGCTGCGCGAGGTGGCCTGCCATGCCTATCCCGAGGCGCAGTACCTGCTGCAGGCGGTGGACGTCCGCCCGGACATGTCGCCGGAGGCCGTCGAGGCGGCGGGCCAGGAGGCGCTGCGACGCCTGGCACCGCACGAGGTGTTGATCCTCACCGACGTGTTCGGTGCCACGCCGAGCAACGTGGCGCAGCGCCTGGCGGACGGCCAGCGGGTGAAGGTGGTCACCGGCGTCAACGTGCCGATGCTCTGGCGCGCGCTGTGCTACGCCGGTGAGCCGTTGGACGCGGTGGTCACCCGTGCCATCGCCGGTGCCACGCAGGGCGTGATGCAGGTCGCAGTGGTGCGGCCGCAGAACCAGGCGCAGAAGCCATCGATCCATGATCCGTCGAACCATCAGCATCAGCAATAAGCTCGGCCTTCATGCCCGCGCCTCGGCCAAGCTCACCAAGCTGGCCGGCAGCTTCCGCTGCGAGGTCTTCATGAGCCGCGCGGGGCGGCGGGTGAATGCCAAAAGCATCATGGGGGTGATGATGCTGGCGGCGGGTCTGGGCAGCGAGGTGGTGCTGGAAACCGAGGGCGTCGACGAGCAGGCGGCCATGGACGCGCTGGTGGCGTTGATCGAGGACAAGTTCGGCGAGGGCGAGTAGCCGATGGGCCTGCGGTCAACCCGCCTGCCGCCGGTCACCCTGCACTGCTAAATTGGCCTGCATGAGTCTGCAGGTCTTCGGTCTACCGGTTTCCCGTGGCGTCGCCATCGGGCGCGCGGTGCTGGTGGCGTCGAGTCCGATCGATGTCGCGCACTACTTCGTCGAGGCGACCCAGGTCGAGCACGAGATCGGCCGTCTCCGGCACGCCCGCGACGTCGTCGCGGGGGAACTGACCGCGCTGCAGCGCGAGCTGCCCGCCGATGCGCCCGCCGAGCTGTCCGCGCTGCTGGACGTGCACATCATGCTGCTGCACGACGAGCTGCTGGCGGACGCCACCAAGCTGTGGATCGTCGAGCGCCACTACAACGCGGAATGGGCGCTGGCGGCCCAGCTGGAGGTGGTGGCCCGCCAGTTCGACGAGATGGAGGACGACTACCTGCGCGAACGCAAGGCGGACGTGGAGCAGGTGGTGGAGCGGCTGCTGCGTGCCCTGTCGCGTGGCGCCGGCTCGCTGGTGGCGACGACGGCCCATCCACGCGACTTCGCCGGTGAGGACCCGCTGGTGCTGGTGGCCAACGACATCGCCCCGGCCGACATGCTGCAGTTCAAGGGCAGCGTGTTCACCGGGTTCATCACGGACGTGGGCGGTCGCACGTCGCACACCGCCATCGTCGCGCGCAGCATGGACATTCCGGCGGTGGTCGGCGCGCGGGAGGCGAGCCGGCTCATCCGTCAGGACGACTGGGTCGTGATCGACGGTGATGCCGGCGTCGTCATCGTCGATCCCTCGCCCATCGTGTTGGAGGAATACCGGTTCCGCCAGCGGCAGAGCGACCTGGAGCGGGCGCGACTGGATCGGCTGCGCCACACGCCGGCGGTCACCCTGGACGGGCAGGTCGTCGAACTGATGGCGAACATCGAGCTGCCCACCGATGCACCGGCCGCGCTGGCGGCGGGCGCGGTGGGTGTCGGCCTGTTCCGCAGCGAATTCCTGTTCATGAATCGCAACGGCCACCTGCCCGACGAGGACGAACAGTACGCCGCCTACCGTGACGCGGTGCTGGCGATGAAGGGGCTGCCCGTCACCATTCGGACAGTCGACGTCGGTGCGGACAAGCCGTTGGAGCGCATGTCGCTGCAGGAGCTGCGGCACGAGCATGCCCTCAACCCGGCATTGGGCCGGCGCGCCATCCGCTGGAGCCTGTCCGAGCCCGAGATGTTCATGCAGCAGCTGCGCGCCATCCTCCGGGCCGCGGCCCACGGGCCGGTGCGGCTGCTGATCCCCATGGTCGCGCACCTCGGCGAAGCGAAAGCGGCGCTGGCGGCGGTGGCCCGTGCCAGGCAGGCGCTGGTCCTGAGCGGACAACCTGCGGGCGACGTGATGGTCGGGGCCATGGTGGAGGTGCCCGCGGCCGCCCTGGTGCTGCCGCTGTTCTTGCAGCACTTCGACTTCGTCTCCATCGGCACCAACGACCTCATCCAATACACGCTTGCCATCGACCGGGCCGACGAGGCCGTGGCGCACCTGTACGACCCGTGGCACCCCGCGGTGCTGCAGTTGCTCGCCCGGGCGATCGAAGAGGCGGCACGAGCCGGCAAGCCGGTCAGCGTGTGTGGCGAGATGGCGGGCGACCCCGCGTTCACCGAATTGCTGCTCTCGATGGGTCTGCGCAGCTTCTCCATGCATCCGTCGCAGATCGCCGCCGTCAAGCAACGCGTCCTGCGGGCGGATACCCGGCGGCTGCGCACTTGCCTCTCGCAGGTCCTGGCATCGGACGAACCCGAGCAGGCGTGGCGGCTGGCGCTGGTGCCGTTGGAAGCGGCTGCTTAGCGTCGGGTCCAAGGGCCGCCCCGCCTGGACGGAACGGGAGACGAGACCGTCGGCGGCGTGGTGCTGCTGGCCGGGTACCTCCTCCCGTTCGGCATCAGCGCACTTGCTGCCCCTGCCTGCTTCCTGCTATAGTCATGGACTTCGCTCTTCACGCCTGACGTTTGTCGGGGGATGAGGGGAGTGATGCCAGATGCCGTGTTGCGGTGTTTGGCGCGCCTGCTGGGCGGGTTTGCCTGAAAGGGTGGCTGGCGGATGGGGCGGGTGATCGTGAAGACCGACTGGTTGACATGGTTTCCGATTCGGTCCACAATAGCGGGCTTCGCTGCTGAAAACGCAGCGTCTCTTGTGAAAGACAAAGCGGCCTTAGGCTGCGGGTCCGAGCAAGCAGTTCTTTAAAAACATACAGCCGATAAGCGTGGGCGTTTGAGGCGAGTGACCCGAAGGCTGCAAAGCCTGAGGGGTTGGAAGTTTTCGGACTTCTGGCGCTTCGAACGCTCATGGAAACAGAAGTGAAGTTCACTTCGATTCCTTGAGTGAAAACAGCAGATCGAACTGAAGAGTTTGATCCTGGCTCAGATTGAACGCTGGCGGCATGCCTTACACATGCAAGTCGAACGGTAACGCGGGGCAACCTGGCGACGAGTGGCGAACGGGTGAGTAATACATCGGAACGTGCCCAGTAGTGGGGGATAGCCCGGCGAAAGCCGGATTAATACCGCATACGACCTACGGGTGAAAGCGGGGGACCGCAAGGCCTCGCGCTATTGGAGCGGCCGATGTCAGATTAGGTAGTTGGTGGGGTAAAGGCCTACCAAGCCTGCGATCTGTAGCTGGTCTGAGAGGACGACCAGCCACACTGGGACTGAGACACGGCCCAGACTCCTACGGGAGGCAGCAGTGGGGAATTTTGGACAATGGGCGCAAGCCTGATCCAGCCATGCCGCGTGCGGGAAGAAGGCCTTCGGGTTGTAAACCGCTTTTGTCAGGGAAGAAATCCTTTGGGCTAATACTCTGAAGGGATGACGGTACCTGAAGAATAAGCACCGGCTAACTACGTGCCAGCAGCCGCGGTAATACGTAGGGTGCAAGCGTTAATCGGAATTACTGGGCGTAAAGCGTGCGCAGGCGGTTGTGCAAGACAGGTGTGAAATCCCCGGGCTTAACCTGGGAACTGCACTTGTGACTGCACGGCTGGAGTGTGGCAGAGGGGGATGGAATTCCGCGTGTAGCAGTGAAATGCGTAGATATGCGGAGGAACACCGATGGCGAAGGCAATCCCCTGGGCCTGCACTGACGCTCATGCACGAAAGCGTGGGGAGCAAACAGGATTAGATACCCTGGTAGTCCACGCCCTAAACGATGTCAACTGGTTGTTGGACGGCTTGCTGTTCAGTAACGAAGCTAACGCGTGAAGTTGACCGCCTGGGGAGTACGGCCGCAAGGTTGAAACTCAAAGGAATTGACGGGGACCCGCACAAGCGGTGGATGATGTGGTTTAATTCGATGCAACGCGAAAAACCTTACCTACCCTTGACATGTCTGGAATCTTGCAGAGATGCGAGAGTGCTCGAAAGAGAGCCAGAACACAGGTGCTGCATGGCCGTCGTCAGCTCGTGTCGTGAGATGTTGGGTTAAGTCCCGCAACGAGCGCAACCCTTGTCATTAGTTGCTACGAAAGGGCACTCTAATGAGACTGCCGGTGACAAACCGGAGGAAGGTGGGGATGACGTCAGGTCCTCATGGCCCTTATGGGTAGGGCTACACACGTCATACAATGGCCGGTACAGAGGGCTGCCAACCCGCGAGGGGGAGCTAATCCCAGAAAACCGGTCGTAGTCCGGATCGCAGTCTGCAACTCGACTGCGTGAAGTCGGAATCGCTAGTAATCGCGGATCAGAATGTCGCGGTGAATACGTTCCCGGGTCTTGTACACACCGCCCGTCACACCATGGGAGCGGGTTCTGCCAGAAGTAGTTAGCCTAACCGCAAGGAGGGCGATTACCACGGCAGGGTTCGTGACTGGGGTGAAGTCGTAACAAGGTAGCCGTATCGGAAGGTGCGGCTGGATCACCTCCTTTCTGGAAATGACGAAGCCGAAGCGACGCTGCTTGCAGCGCTGCTTGAGAGCTGAGTCCACATGGGTCGCGAGTCTTGGGCGCCCACACTTATCGGCTGTACGTTGACGACAGGCATCAAGGGTCTGTAGCTCAGTCGGTTAGAGCACCGTCTTGATAAGGCGGGGGTCGTTGGTTCGAATCCAACCAGACCCACCACCCGAAAGCATCGCGCTTCGATGGGGGTGTAGCTCAGCTGGGAGAGCACCTGCTTTGCAAGCAGGGGGGTCATCGGTTCGATCCCGTTCACCTCCACCACGCCTGGTGCCTGCGTCTTTGACGTTCGAACACCCAAGCCCTTGGATCAAGGGCTTGGGTGTTCGGTCCTCGAAGACCGACTGTCGTTCTTTAACAATTCATAGAGTCGAATCAGCGTTGTCGGCGACGTGCCCTGAGGGTGCGCTGCTGGCGACATTTTGATTGCGTCACCAAACTTCAACTCGAACGAGGGTTGAACGGCATAACGCGTAATACTCAAACGAGCCGAGAGGTCGGCTCGACGGTCCTGGATCCGGGTGCCTTGTGGCATCAAAGTTATAGGGTCAAGTGACTAAGTGCATGTGGTGGATGCCTTGGCGATTACAGGCGACGAAGGACGTGATAGCCTGCGATAAGCTTCGGGGAGCTGGCAAATTAGCTTTGATCCGGAGATTTCCGAATGGGGAAACCCACCCGCAAGGGTATCGCATGATGAATACATAGTCATGCGAGGCGAACCGGGCGAACTGAAACATCTCAGTAGCTCGAGGAACAGACATCAACCGAGATTCCGAAAGTAGTGGCGAGCGAAATCGGAGGAGCCTGCACGTTTTAGCATCTGGCATATCAGAACGGTTTGGAAAGGCCGGCCATAGCGGGTGATAGCCCCGTATGAGAAATGTCGGGTGTGGAACTGGGCGTGCGACAAGTAGGGCGGGACACGTGAAATCCTGTCTGAAGATGGGGGGACCATCCTCCAAGGCTAAATACTCGTAATCGACCGATAGTGAACCAGTACCGTGAGGGAAAGGCGAAAAGAACCCCGGGAGGGGAGTGAAATAGATCCTGAAACCGCATGCATACAAAAAGTCGGAGCCCGCAAGGGTGACGGCGTACCTTTTGTATAATGGGTCAGCGACTTACATTCAGTGGCGAGCTTAACCGAATAGGGAAGGCGCAGAGAAATCGAGTCCGAATAGGGCGTTCAGTCGCTGGGTGTAGACCCGAAACCAGGTGATCTATCCATGGCCAGGATGAAGGTGCGGTAACACGCACTGGAGGTCCGAACCGACTAGTGTTGCAAAACTAGCGGATGAGCTGTGGATAGGGGTGAAAGGCTAAACAAACCTGGAAATAGCTGGTTCTCTCCGAAAACTATTTAGGTAGTGCCTCAAGTATTACCGTCGGGGGTAGAGCACTGTTATGGCTAGGGGGTCATGGCGACTTACCAAACCATTGCAAACTCCGAATACCGATGAGTACAGCTTGGGAGACAGTGCACCGGGTGCTAACGTCCGGACACAAGAGGGAAACAACCCAGACCGCCAGCTAAGGTCCCCAAAATTGGCTAAGTGGGAAACGAAGTGGGAAGGCTAAAACAGTCAGGATGTTGGCTTAGAAGCAGCCACCATTTAAAGAAAGCGTAATAGCTCACTGATCGAGTCGTCCTGCGCGGAAGATGTAACGGGGCTAAGCCAGTTACCGAAGCTGCGGATGCACAGCAATGTGCGTGGTAGGAGAGCGTTCTGTACGCCTGTGAAGGTGGCTTGTGAAGGCTGCTGGAGGTATCAGAAGTGCGAATGCTGACATGAGTAGCGTTAAAGGGGGGTGAAAAGCCCCCTCGCCGAAAGCGCAAGGTTTCCTACGCAACGTTCATCGGCGTAGGGTGAGTCGGCCCCTAAGGCGAGGCAGAGATGCGTAGCTGATGGGAAACAGGTCAATATTCCTGTACCGATGTGCAGTGCGATGTGGGGACGGAGAAGGTTAGCTCAGCCGGGTGTTGGATATCCCGGTTCAAGCCTGTAGTCGTGGCCCTTAGGCAAATCCGGGGGTCTTAGATGAGGGGTGATAACGAGGCGGCTTGCCGCCGAAGTGAGTGATACCCTGCTTCCAGGAAAAGCCACTAAGCTTCAGCTGCACACGACCGTACCGCAAACCGACACTGGTGCGCGAGATGAGTATTCTCAGGCGCTTGAGAGAACTCTGGAGAAGGAACTCGGCAAATTGACACCGTAACTTCGGAAGAAGGTGTGCCTTTAGTAGGTGAACCTGTACAAGGGGAGCCCAATGAGGCCGCAGAGAATCGGTGGCTGCGACTGTTTATTAAAAACACAGCACTCTGCAAAGACGAAAGTCGACGTATAGGGTGTGACGCCTGCCCGGTGCTGGAAGATTAAATGATGGGGTGCAAGCTCTTGATTGAAGTCCCAGTAAACGGCGGCCGTAACTATAACGGTCCTAAGGTAGCGAAATTCCTTGTCGGGTAAGTTCCGACCTGCACGAATGGCGTAACGATGGCCACACTGTCTCCTCCAGAGACTCAGCGAAGTTGAAATGTTTGTGATGATGCAATCTCCCCGCGGAAAGACGGAAAGACCCCATGAACCTTTACTGTAGCTTTACATTGGACTTTGAACAGATCTGTGTAGGATAGGTGGGAGGCTTTGAAGCGGTGCCGCTAGGTGCCTTGGAGCCGTCCTTGAAATACCACCCTGGTGTGTTTGAGGTTCTAACCTTGGCCCGTGATCCGGGTTGGGGACAGTGTATGGTGGGCAGTTTGACTGGGGCGGTCTCCTCCCAAAGCGTAACGGAGGAGTTCGAAGGTACGCTAGGCACGGTCGGAAATCGTGCTGATAGTGCATTGGCATAAGCGTGCTTGACTGCGAGACTGACAAGTCGAGCAGGTACGAAAGTAGGACAAAGTGATCCGGTGGTTCTGTATGGAAGGGCCATCGCTCAACGGATAAAAGGTACTCTGGGGATAACAGGCTGATACCGCCCAAGAGTTCATATCGACGGCGGTGTTTGGCACCTCGATGTCGGCTCATCTCATCCTGGGGCTGTAGCCGGTCCCAAGGGTATGGCTGTTCGCCATTTAAAGAGGTACGTGAGCTGGGTTTAAAACGTCGTGAGACAGTTTGGTCCCTATCTTCCGTGGGCGCTGCAAGATTGAGAGAGCCTGCTCCTAGTACGAGAGGACCGGAGTGGACGCACCTCTGGTGTATCGGTTGTCACGCCAGTGGCATTGCCGAGTAGCTAAGTGCGGAAGAGATAACCGCTGAAAGCATCTAAGCGGGAAACTCGTCTCAAGATGAGTCTTGCCGGGGCCTTGAGCCCCCTGAAGGGTCGTTCGAGACCAGGACGTTGATAGGCTGGGTGTGGAAGCGCAGTAATGCGTTAAGCTAACCAGTACTAATTGCCCGTGAGGCTTGACCCTATAACTTTGATGCCGTGCCCAGCGCACAGGCCAAAGACCGTGAGTCAGACGTTATGCCCAAAAGGCGACGCAATCAAATACCCAGACCCTCACCACAGCGGTGACGGCCTGAACGCTGAATTCGATTCTGTGAATTGGCTGCCGCGGCGCGCTCAAGAACGCCACGCAGCAACAAGTCAAGCCTGATGACCATAGCGAGGTGGCCCCACTCCTTCCCATCCCGAACAGGACAGTGAAACGCCTCAGCGCCGATGATAGTGCGGATTCCCGTGTGAAAGTAGGTCATCGTCAGGCTATTTATTCCCCAAAACCCCGGTACATCACTGATGAACCGGGGTTTTGTTTTTGGCGGCTTGGGATAATGCAGCGACCGCTTCCTGACGTAAGGTCACGCAGCCGTTTCGGTTCGTCACGCAATGGCCGGCACGGCCGACGCCGAAGATGAACCGGGAACTCCCAGGCCACGAGCCGGCGGCCAGCGCCTTGGAAAAGCAACAGCGGCTTGTCGCGGCGCTGACCCTTCTGGCGATTGGCGGTGCTGCAGGCTGGCTGGTCCACAGCGGACGCTGGTTCACCGCTCTCGTCGTTGTGTCACTGATTCCGTTCTTGCACGCGGCCGCGTTGCTGATCGAGCAGTTGACGTCCGCCGCGCTGTCGCAAGACGGCGGGCAGGTCCCTGCGGCACGTCGGACGACACGGCTCACCGCGTGGCTGCATGAAGTCGGGGCGTCGACACGGGTGTTCTATTGGGAGCAGCCATTTCGATTCGATGCGTTCCCGCATTGCGTGGCCGGCCGTCAGCACTCAGTTCCGGCCGTCCTGCTCATCCATGGGTACCTGTGCAATCGGGGATTCTGGAATCCATGGCGGCGTCGATTGCTCGACGCAGGCCATGGCAGCATGGCCATCACCCTGGCACCGGCCTTCGTACCGATAGAACAGCACCGCAAGGCCATCGACGCCGCGTTCGAGCACCTGATCGGCTTGACGGGCTGCCCGCCGGTCATCGTCGCGCACAGCATGGGAGGCCTGGCCGTTCGCGACTGGTTGGCCTCGAGGCCGCCGTCGGTCGTCGCACCCACCGCCGTGGTGACCATCGGATCTCCTCATCAAGGAACGTGGCTGGCCCGCTGGAGTCGCCAACCGAACGGCCGGCAGATGCGGCTCGGCAGCGACTGGCTTCGAGAACTGCATCGCCGCGAGACGCGGCGGCCGGCGCGCAGCTTCCCCTGGGTCTGCTTCTTCAGCAACTGCGACAACGTCGTCTTCCCTGCCGCGTGCGGCGCGCTTCCAGGAGCCGACAACCGCCACCTGCCGGGGCAGGCCCACATTCAGCTCGCGTGGCATCCGGACGTGCTGAGGACGGTGCTGGAACTCGCCCGGCCCGCCTGAGCCGGTTCGAGGCCTCGGCCGCTACGCCGGCAGGTCGTCGTCCAGTCCGCACACCAGCGCCAGGACGGCATCGGGGCGCAGGTGCAGCAGTTCTCCTGCGTCACGCAGATCGTCGGCCAACCCGGGGTGCTCCCAGCCGTCCCGGCTGTGCCGCGCCAGGCGAATGGCCACTTGAACGTTGCGGACCTGCGGCGCATCGGCCTTCCGGTCGTCGGCAATGCGCACCAGCAGTTCGGGCAGGCGCCAGGCTTTCATGAGCGATTGCTGCAGGTCGGCCAGTTCGACTTTCAGCACTTCCCGTTGGGCCTCGTGCGATCGCAGCCCGGGACGAAGGCGCTGCTGTTCGACGACGGCCAGTGCCAGCGCGGGGGCATGGCACCACAACAGCATCTCCGCGAAGTCGTGCAACAGCGCCGCCTGGTGGATGACGGCGGCGTCGTGATCGAGCCGGTGCACAGCGAAGCCCAGCGCGAACCGCGCGGCGCGCGCAGAACGCCGCCACACCGCCCGCAGCCCTGCCAGGGCGTGCGGGCCGGCGGCGGCCAGCCGCTCCTCCACCGTCGCCAGGGCGCCGAACTCCCGGAAAAACGGCGAGATGCCCATGACGACGAGCGCGGCCGTTACCGTCTCGGCGCTGGTGACCATGCGGTCGCCGTGGAGCCGGGCGACGGTCACGAGCACCTTCAGCGCCATCAACGGGTCGTCCGCGATGGTCTCGCCGAGCAGGTTGGCGTCGACGGCATCCTCCCGGCCCGCCAGCCCTTCCAGCGTTTCGGCGGTGGTGCGCAGCACCGGGATGTCGGCCGCTTCGAAATGGCGCGTCCATGCGGCCAGGTCGGGCAGCGGTCGGTCCAGCAGGGGGAAGCGATCGAGACGTCATGGCACTTCCACGGGTGACGCCATTACTTCGGTCGTCTGCGCCGACACTTGAGTGCGGGCGATCCCGGAGAGCCCAGCCGGCCATGCCCCCAAGACATCACCACTTGAAAGGTGCGGCGGCGTCCTCATGTCCGGCGCCAGTCGTGTCCCTCAACACCACCGCGTGCCCATGACCCAACCGAAACAGACCCTGTCCTTTCAGGCGGAGGTGCAGCAGATCCTCCACCTCGTCACGCACTCGCTGTACTCGAACAAGGAGATCTTCCTTCGCGAGTTGATCTCGAACGCGTCCGACGCCTGCGACAAGCTCCGCTTCGAGGCGCTGCACGAGGCCAAGTTGCTGGAGGACGCGCCCGACCTGAAGGTGCAACTGCTGGTGGACGAGGCGGCGCGGACGCTGACCATCCGAGACAACGGCATCGGCATGAGCGGGGACGAGGCCGTGGCCCACCTCGGCACCATCGCCAAGAGCGGGACGCGGGAGTTCATGTCCCGCCTGGAAGGCGACCAGAAGAAGGACGCCAGCCTGATCGGCCAGTTCGGTGTGGGCTTCTATTCGGGCTTCATCGTCGCCGACCGCATCACCGTCGAGTCGCGGCGCGCCGGGCTGTCGCCGGAGGAAGGCGTGCGCTGGTCCTCCGATGGCACCGGCCAGTTCGATGTCGAACCGATCACCCGGGCCACCCGTGGCACCGACGTGATCCTGCACCTGCGCGAGGGCGAAGAGGACTTCCTGCAGCCCTGGAAGCTGCGCTCCATCGTGTCCCGCTACTCGGACCACATCTCGTTGCCCATCCTGATGCGAAAGCAGGTCTGGGACGGCGACAAGGGGGAGCAGCGCGACACCGACGAATGGGAGACGGTCAACAAGGCCGCCGCGTTGTGGACCCGCTCGAAGGCCGACATCACCGATGCAGAGTACCAGGAGTTCTACAAGCAGCTCACCTACGACACCGAGCCGCCGCTGGCCTACACCCACAACCGTGTGGAGGGCCGCAGCGAGTACACCCAGCTGCTCTACATCCCGGCCAAGGCGCCGTTCGACCTCTGGAACCGCGACAAGCGCGGCGGCGTGAAGCTGTACGTCAAGCGCGTCTTCATCATGGACGACGCCGAGGCGCTGATGCCGGTGTACCTGCGCTTCGTCAAGGGCGTCATCGACTCGGCCGACCTGCCGCTCAACGTGAGCCGCGAGCTGCTGCAGGAAAGCCGCGACGTGAAGGCCATCCGCGAAGGCTCGACCAAGCGCGTCCTGACGATGCTGGAGGACCTGGCCGAGAACCAGAAGGACCGCTACGCCCAGTTCTGGGAGGACTTCGGCGCCGTGCTGAAGGAGGGCATCGGGGAGGACAACGCCAACCGCGAGCGGCTGGCCAAGCTGCTGCGTTTCGCCTCGACGCACGCCGACGCCGGCGTGTCCTTCGCCGACTACGCGGGCCGCATGAAGGAGGGGCAGGAGGCGATCTACTACATCACCGCCGACACCCTGGCGGCGGCGAAGAGCAGCCCCCAGCTCGAGATCTTCCGCAAGAAGGGCATCGAGGTGCTGCTGCTGACCGACCGCGTGGACGAGTGGATGCTGAGCCACCTCTACGAATTCGACGGCAAGCCGCTGCAGAGCGTGGCCAAGGGCGCCGTGGACCTGGGCGCGTTGCAGGACGAAGGCGAGAAGCAGCAGGCCGATCAGGCGGCCAAGGCGATCAAGCCGGTGATCGAGCGGCTGAAGACGGCGTTGAAGGACCGCGCGAAGGACGTCCGCGTCACCGGCCGCCTGGTCGAGTCGCCGGCCTGCCTGGTCGTCGAGGAGGGCGACATGAGCGCGCACCTTGCGCGGCTGCTGAAGCAGGCGGGGCAGCAGGCGCCCGCCAGCCAGCCCATCCTCGAGGTGAACGCCGAGCACCCCTTGGTCAAGCGGCTGGAGAGTGATCCCCGGTTCGACGACCTGGCGCACCTGCTGTTCGACCAGGCCTGGCTGGCCGAGGGCGGGCAGTTGGAGGACCCCGCGGCGCATGTCCGGCGGGTGACCCGGCTGCTGCTGGAGCCGGTTAGCGGCTGACGCCGCCGGCCTGAGGCCGGCCAGCGGCGGCCGGTCACGGCGCGACGGGCGGGGCGGACATCGCCTCCAGTTGCTCCTGCAACTGCTGGGTCTGCTGGCTCCAGTAGGCCGGCGTGCCGAACCAGGGGAAGGCGGCCGGGAAGGCCGGGTCGTCCCACCGCGCGGCCAGCCAGCCGGCGTGGTGCACCATCCGCAGCGTGCGCAGCGGTTCCACCAGCGTCAGCTCGCGCTGCGACAGCGGACGAATCTGCGTGTAGCCGTCGAGCAGCGCCGCCCACTGCACCGGATCGCCGGGTGAAGCCAGCATCCACAGGTCGTGCACCGCCGGGCCGGTGCAGGCGTCGTCGAAGTCGACGAAGTGCGGCCCCTCCGCCTCACGCCACAGCACGTTGCCGGGATGGCAGTCGCCGTGCAGCCGCAGGCGCGGCACGTCGGCCGCGGCGGCGAAGGCGCCTTCGACCGCCTGCAAGGCGGCCTCGCAGGCCGCCGCCCAGGGCCGCCGCTGCGGTTCGTCCAGCCAGGGGCTGTCGAGCAACAGTGCCTGGGCGCGCCGGCCCCAGGTGGCCGGTGAGAGGGTCAGCCGGTGCTCGAAGGGCCGCCGGCCGCCGACGACATGCAGACGGGCGATGAAGCGGCCCAACCAGCGCAGGGTCTGGTCGTCTTCCAATTCCGGCGCGCGGCCGGCGTGGCGGGCGCTGATGCTGAAGAGCATGTCGACCCCGTCGCCCAGGCGGACGCTGCCCAACGTTCCGCCGTCGGGCAGCGCCAGTGGCGGCACCGCCGGCACTTCGTCGTCGGCCAGTTCGCGCACCAGCGCGTGTTCCTCCAGGATCTGCTGCCGGCTCCAGCGTCCCGGGCGGTAGAACTTGGCGACGACCGCTGAGCCGTCCTCGAGGTGGAGCAGGAAGACGCGGTTCTCGTAGGAATTGAGCTGCAGCAGGCGGCCGTCGCCGTAGAGGCCGACCTGTTCCAAAGCGTCGAGGACCTTGGGCGGTGTCAGTCCCGCATAGCTGTCGCGTGGCGACGACGCCGGCCGGGTGCTGGTGGTGGGCGGATGGGCGTCCATCGCCCCATGCTACGACGGGGCGGTGTTGGCCCTTCAGGCGCGTCCGGCGGGCGGTGTGCGCGGCGAGTCGACGACGATGCCAACGATGTCGTCGGGGCTCTCGCCCGGGACCGGCTGGGCGGGGGTCGAGGGCATGGTCGACGGGCCGAAGCCGGCGCTTCCCGGGCCACCAGCGTCCTGCCGCAGGTCCGGGCTGAAGAAGGAATCCTGGAATGCGGTCGAGTCCTGCCACAACGGGGCCCGCTCTCGACGTCGCGTGCCGGCGATCTCGCCCGACGGCTCGCGTGCGGGCCGAACGCTGGGGGCCGGCTGCGGACCCCGCGTCGCGTTGGCGCCGCTGGGGACGAGCAACTGCAGCTCGGGGATCGAGGGCAGGTGGTCGGCCGGGCAACGCAGGTACCGCACCCGGCATGCCGCCAGCACGGCCTGCTTGATCTGCAGCACGCGCCGGGAGTTGGCGCGGTCGTTGTGCAGGTCGACGGCCGCCAGGACGCGGCCGTTGGCGCTGCACACGGCGAAGGTCACGTGCGTGCTGCCCAGCAGCTCGTACCAGTAGCGCACTTCCTCCGGGTCGTCGGGCTGGCAGAAGCGCACCAGCGGCAGCTTGGACAGCACGATGTGGTGCGGCAGCGCCTCGCGCAGCTGACGGTACACCCGGCGTTCCTCGGCGCTGAACACCGGCCGCGGGGTCAGCGCCCACTCGGTGGGCAGCGGCTTGGGCCGGGGAGCCCTGCGGGCGAGCAGCAGAAGCCCCGCGAGCACCACGGCCAGTGCGGCCGCTGCGAGGGCAACAATCCAGGGGAGCATCGGCTGCATCGGAATTCGCCGGCCATCGCCGCAGGCCCTGCGGCAACATGTGGTTTCAATTCCCCATGTTAGCGGCGGGCTGGACGGCGCCGCATCCCCCGAGACACCGGGGTTCGATGGCGGATCCGGGAGCTTACTGCGGCGAGGACGCACCGATCGCCGCCGTGCTTTGCGTCCGCAGGATGTGGTCGGCGGGCCGCTGCGCCCGGTGCCGCCGGCGATCCCGGCCAAACGTCGGTCGCGTGCGCTATACTCGCGGGCTTTGCTGGCGTTCCAGCGGCCCATTGCGGGCTGCATGGGCCACGAACGACGTGGCAGTCAGCAGACACCGCAAGGAGGGCACATCCGGTCAGCGCCGGAGCGCCTTCCCGCTGAGAGGCCGCAGGTCGCTTCCATCCGTGGGGCGGCCGACAAGCGGCACCGATGCCGCGGTGCACGGCGGTCGCCTTGTGGCGGCCGGTCCCCAACTGCCGCCGGCCTGCGGGTCGGACGGTTTCAGAAAGTCCCTCATGAAGACCTTCAGCGCCAAGCCGGCCGAAGTGAAGCACGAGTGGTTTGTGATTGACGCCACCGACAAGGTGCTCGGACGTGTTGCCAGCGAAGTGGCACTCCGTTTGCGCGGCAAGCACAAGGCCATCTACACGCCTCACGTGGACACCGGCGACTTCATCATCGTCGTCAACGCCGACAAGCTCCGTGTCACCGGCAACAAGGCCAACGACAAGATCTACTACCGGCATTCGGGCTACCCCGGTGGCATCTACGCCACCAAGTTCAAGGACATGCAGGCCAAGCACCCCGGCCGCGCCCTTGAAAAGGCGGTCAAGGGCATGCTGCCCAAGGGCCCGCTGGGTTACGCCATGGTGAAGAAGCTGAAGGTGTATGCCGGTGGATCGCACCCGCACACCGCCCAGCAGCCCAAGACGCTGGACATCTAAGGAGCGGCGATGATCGGAAATTGGAACTACGGTACCGGCCGTCGCAAGTCCTCGGTGGCTCGCGTGTTCATCAAGCGAGGCTCGGGCCAGATCGTCGTCAACGGCAAGCCGGTGGAGCAGTACTTCGGCCGCCAGACGTCGATCATGATCGTCAAGCAGCCGCTGTTCTTGACGAACAACGTCGAAGCCTTCGACATCAAGGTGAACGTCCATGGCGGCGGCGAGTCGGGCCAGGCCGGCGCGGTGCGCCACGGCATCACCCGCGCGCTGATCGACTACGACGCGACGCTCAAGCCGGACCTGTCGCGGGCCGGTTTCGTGACCCGCGATGCGCGCGAGGTCGAGCGCAAGAAGGTCGGTCTGCACGGCGCCCGCCGCCGCAAGCAGTTCAGCAAGCGCTGATCTCGGACGCCGGGCGGTTCAACGCCCGGCCCTTTGTGCCGGCCGGTGGGTTCGGCTGATCGAAAGCCGCCGCTGCGCGGCTTTCGCCGCTCTTGCATGGGGGTGGCAAGGCCGCAGCCCCTCCAAGGGGATGGCGGCCGTGCCATCATTGCCCCACTGCCGACGATGGAGATGACGACATGAGCGCCTTGGCCGAAGCCCTGCCGCAAACCGAACAGATGCCCGTCCCGCTGGTCTTCACCGACAGCGCGGCGGCCAAGGTGGCCGACCTGGTGGCCGAGGAAGGCAACCCGGACCTGAAGCTGCGCGTCTTCGTGCAGGGCGGCGGCTGCTCCGGATTCCAGTACGGCTTCACCTTCGACGAGGTGGTCAACGAGGACGACACGCAGATGCAGAAGAACGGCGTCACCCTGCTGATCGACGCCATGAGCCTGCAGTACCTGGTCGGCGCCGAGATCGACTACAAGGAAGACCTGCAGGGCGCCCAGTTCGTCATCAAGAACCCCAACGCCACCACCACCTGCGGCTGCGGCTCGAGCTTCTCCGTCTGAGCCCACGCGCGGGGCGATTCGCCCGCGGCGACATCGGCGACCAGGCCACCTTCGGGTGGCCTTTTTCATGGCCCGGCGCGCTGCGTTCCGGTTCAGCGCGCCGGGTACAACGCGCCCAACCGACGCGCGCCTCGAGCGCCGGTGACCTCCGGCCGGTTGGCCGGTTGAGCCTCGACGAAGGCCTTGGCCAGCCAGGCGAAGGCGCCGGCCTCCACCTGCTGGGCGGGAAGGCCGGCGGCGTCGGTGTCGGTCACCTGCCAGCCGGGCAGCAGCGCCACCAGCCGGTGCATCAGGTGATGGTTCAGGGCGCCGCCGCCACACACCAGCAGTCGCCGTGTCGTGGGGGCCGCATGACGATGCAGCGCGTCGACGGCGCACCAGACGGTGAACTCGGCGAGCGTCGCCTGCACGTCCTGCGTCCTGGCGCCGTCGGCGTGGCGTCGCAGGTGCGGCGCCAGCCACGCCTCATGGAACAGCTCGCGGCCGGTGCTCTTGGGCGGCGGCAGTTGCAGGAACGCCTCCGACCGCAGCGACGCCAGCAGTGCCGGCAGCACCTGACCCTTGGCCGCCCATGCGCCGTGCGCGTCGAAGGGTTCGCCGCGGTGCCGCTGGACCCACTCGTCCATCAAGGCGTTGCCCGGCCCGCAGTCGAAACCCTGCACCCGGGCGCCTTCGTCGACGAGGGTCAGGTTGGCGATGCCGCCGAGGTTCAGCACCGCAACCGCCTCACCGGCGCGGGCGAAGACGGCGGCATGAAACCCCGGCACCAACGGCGCCCCCTGGCCGCCGGCCGCCACGTCGCGCGAACGGAAGTCGCACACCACGTCGATGCCGGTCCGTTCGGCCAGCAGTGCCGGCTGCAGCAGTTGCAGGGTGTAGCCCGGCTCGTTCGCCCCGGAGTCGGCAGGCTGGTGGCGCACCGTCTGCCCGTGCGCGCCGAGCGCGTGGACGTCGCCCGGCACCAGCGCTGCATCCGACAGCAGGGCCTGGACGACCTGCGCATAGCGTTCGCTCACCGCGATGCCGGCGCGCGCGGCGCGGTGGAGTTCGTCCACGCCGCCCGGGCGGACCAGCGACAGCAGTTCCTGCTTCAGCGGCTGGCTGAAAGGGCGGTGCACATGCGCCAGCACCTGGAGCTGCGGCTCGAAAACGGCCAGCACCCCGTCCACGCCGTCCAGCGAGGTGCCGGACATGAGGCCGATGTACCGCTCCACGGGATCAGAGGGTGGTGGGTGCCACGTCGAGGCTGAGCGGCGCGTCGGACCGACGAGGCTCGGTGCGCCGGAACGTCAGGCTCAATCGGCGTGGCTGCGTGCCGCGCCTACGTTGCGCGCCGTCTGCAGCTGCGACCGCACGCCGCTCGCCTGGGCCAGGAACTGCGGCCGTGCCGAGGGGCTGACCGCCACCGTCTCCGCCTCGCGCGCGATGCGCTGCGGGTCGACGTGCTGGGTGCCGACGCGGAACTCGAAGTGCAAATGCGGCCCGGTGGCCCAGCCCGTCGCGCCGACGGCGCCGATGCGCTGACCCTGTTCCACCGCCTGCCCTTTGCGCACGTCGACCCGGCTCAGGTGGGCGTACAGGGTGCTGCGGTTGCTGCCATGGCGGATCTGCACCACGTTGCCGTAACCGTTCTGCACGCCGGCGAACTCCACCATCCCGGCACCCACCGTGCGCACCGGTGTGCCCACCGGCGCCGCGTAGTCGACGCCCAGGTGCTGCCGCCAGGTCTGGTGGATCGGATGGAAGCGCATCGCAAAGCCCGACGTCATGCGCGAGAACTCCATCGGGCTGGCGAGGAACGCGCGCCGCTTGCTCTGGCCGTCGAAGCCGAAGTAGGCGCCGCGTCCGGTGGCATCGCTCCACCACATCGCCTGGTGCGCCTTGCCGTCGTTAACGAACTCCGCGGCCAGCACCCGGCCGCGGCCGGCGTTCCAGGGGATGGGTTCGCCGTCGGCCGTCATGGCTTCGTAGACGATGCTGAAGGTGTCGCCGCGGCGCAGGTCGCGGTGGAAGTCGATCTCCGCCGCGAACATCTCGGCCAGCTGGCCGGCGATCGCATCGGGCAGGCCGGACTCGTCGATGGCGGCGAACAGCGACGTGTTGATCGTGCCGCTGCCCAACCGTGTCTGGGCCTTCAGCGGCGCGGTGTCCATCCAGGCCTGGAGGCCGCGTTCACCCCGCTCGACCCGCAGCCGGGTGAAATGGCTGTCGACGAGCTCCGGCTTCAGCGCCGGGAAGCGGGCGACGAGGCTGAGCAGGCGTCCGTCTTCGCTGGCCTCGACCTGCACCAGCTTGCCGGCGCGACCTTCGAGCAGCATGCGTGCGGCCGCGTCGCGCCGCAGGAAGTCGGCCGCGGGGCGGTCGTTGACGCCAAGCCGCCGCAGCAGCGTGTCGGCGGTGTCGCCGGCGCGGGTGGTGTCGTTGCGCGTGAGTTTGAGGGTCTCGGCGGCCAGGGCCTCCAGCTGCGCGTTGAGGTCGCCCGGTGCGATCGACTGCTCGACCATGCGGCGCGGCAACTGGCTGGCGTCCGGCGCGAACGGGGCGATGCCGAAGGCCGTGATGCCGGTTCCGGCGAGCAGGGTGAAGACGATGCCGACGAGCGCGCGGCGATGCTGCTGCGCATGCTGCAAGGCCCAGGACAGCGCTCCGGCCAGAGGGTCAACTCCAGTCACGAGTACCTTGTGGGAAGCCGGCGGGCTTCCGGTGGAGGTTGGGAGAAGCTGCCGGTGCCGGTGAGGCGACGACAGCGCTCGGGATCACAGCAGGCGGCGGCGCCGCGATGAACGGAGGGCTGACCTAGAATCGTCGGCTGCTCCGGTACTGCTACAGAGGGCTTCGGCACCTGGCGCAAAGCCTTGACCAGTATAACAACCGCCTTTCCTGCGGAAACCGGCCTGACTTCTCGGAATTCCGCCGCTTGACATGTCCCCACGCAGCCCCCTTGCTCCCGGCGGAACCACCGATCCTGCGCCCGACCTGAGCGACGAGGTGCGGCATGCGCTGGCCGTCACCCGGCGCGGCTGCGACGAACTGCTGCCGGAGGCGGAGTGGGTGGCCAAGCTCGCACGCTCCGAAGCCACCGGACAGCCGCTGCGCATCAAGCTCGGCCTGGACCCCACCGCCCCCGACATCCACCTCGGCCACACGGTGGTGCTCAACAAGCTGCGTCAGCTGCAGGACCTGGGCCACACCGTCATCTTCCTGATCGGCGACTTCACCTCGATGATCGGCGATCCGTCGGGACGCAACGCCACCCGGCCGCCGTTGACGCGCGAGCAGATCGAGGCCAACGCGAAGACCTACTATGCCCAGGCCAGCCTGGTGCTCGACCCGGCGCGCACCGAGATCCGCTACAACTCCGAGTGGAGCGACCCGCTTGGGGCGCGCGGCATGATCGAGCTGGCCGCGAAGTACACCGTCGCGCGCATGCTGGAGCGCGACGACTTCACCAAGCGTTTCAAGGCCGGCACGCCGATCAGCGTGCACGAGCTGCTGTATCCGCTGATGCAGGGCTACGACTCGGTGGCCCTGAGAAGCGATCTGGAACTCGGCGGCACCGACCAGAAGTTCAACCTGCTCGTCGGACGGGCCCTGCAGTCGGAGTACGGCCAGGCGCCGCAGTGCATCCTCACCATGCCGTTGCTCGAAGGGCTGGACGGCGTCGAGAAGATGTCCAAGAGCAAGGGCAACTACATCGGCATCAGCGAACCGGCCAACACCATGTTCGCCAAGCTGCTGTCCATCAGCGACACGCTGATGTGGAAGTACTTCACCCTGCTGTCGTTCCGGCCGGAGGCGGAGATCGCGCGGCTGAAGGCGGACGTCGACGGCGGCCGCAACCCGAAGGACGCCAAGGTGATGCTGGCGCTGGAGGTGACGGAGCGCTTCCATGGCGCTGCGGCCGCGGAGGCCGCACTGGCGGACTTCGAGCACCGGGCCCGGGGCGGCATTCCCGACCAGATCCCCGAGGTCACGCTGTCCGGTGCGCCGCTGGCCATCGGCGCCCTGCTCAAGCAGGCGGGCCTGGTGCCGTCCACCAGCGAGGCGCTGCGCCTGATCGAGCAGGGCGGCGTGCGCGTCGATGGCGACACGGTGAGCGACAAGGCGCTGAAGCTCGCACCGGGCCGCTTCGTGGTGCAAGTCGGCAAGCGTAAGTTCGCGCGCGTCACGCTGAGCTGAGCCGGCCTGCGACGCGACCCGCCAACGAAGAAGCCGCCCGAGGGCGGCTTCTTCGTTCAGGTGGCCGGCAGGTCGGTCGGCCTTGCCGGCCGCGCCTTCGCGGAGCTCAGGCCCCGACTCAGGCGTTCGGACGTGTGCACTGGCCCATCCGCTCGTCCTCAGTCGGCATATTGCCCGGCGGCCTTGATCACCGGCGTCCACTTGGCGATCTCGGACTCGACGAAGCGCTTGTGCTCGGCCGCGTTGGTTCGGTTGTCGGTGACGACCACGGCGCCCAGTGCTTCCTCGCGCTTGATGAACTCCGGATCCTTCAGGGCGGCCTTCAGCGCCGTGTTCAGCTTGTCGACCACCGGCTTGGGCGTGCCCTTCGGCGCGTACAGGCCGTGCCAGATGCTGACGTTGAAGCCCTTCAGGCCCGATTCGTCCAGCGTCGGCAGTTTGGCCAGCGCGGGCGACGTGAGGCGCTTGCTCGTCGTCACCGCGAAGGCCTTGACCTTGCCGCCTTCGATCTGCGAGGTGGTGTTGGTGGTCTGGTCGCACATGATGTCCACCTGCCCGCCGAGCAGGTCGGTCATGGCCGGCGCGGTGCCCTTGTAGGGGACGGTGGTCATGTCGACCTTGATCGTGCTCTGGAAGAGCAGGCCGCACAGGTGCGACGCCGAGCCCAGGCCGGCGTTCGCCAGGTTGACCTTGGCGCCGTTGGTGCTGATCCACTTGCTCAGCTCGGCATAGCTGTTGGCCGGCAGGGTGGACTTGCCGATCAGCGTCATCGGCACCTCGTTGATCAGGCCGAGGAACTCGAACTCCTCGGTCTTGTACGGCAGGCTGCGGTACAGCGCCGGCGAGGTCGCCATGCCGATGTGGTGCAGCAGCAGGGTGTAGCCGTCGGGTGCGGCCTTCGCCACCTTGCCCGCGCCCAGGGTGCCGCCGGCGCCGCCAACGTTCTCGATGACGATGGTCTGGTTGTTCAGCGACTTGCGCAGCACGTCGGCGAAGTCGCGGGCGACCTTGTCCGTCGGGCCGCCGGCCGCGAACGGCACGACGATGGTCACCGGCTTCTCGGGGAACTCGGCCCACGCACTGGCGCTGGCCAGGGTCGCGACGGCGGCAAGGAGGACGGTTTTCTTCATCTGCAACTCCAGGGTGGTCAGGCCCGTCCATGGTAGGCAGCGCTGCAGGTCCGGATGTGCCGGGAACTACGTAAGGCCTAGCCCGCGGCGAGGCCTCCGTGTCAGGCTGGTGTCAGTCGTCCGGCTGCCAGCCGCGCATCGACACCCGCAGGTGCTCGACCAGCCAGCGGACGCGGGCATGGTCCGCCAGCCGGTGCACCTGCCAGTCGGGGGTGCGCGCAGGCCGCTTGGCCACGCTGGCCCTCAGGACACCGTCCACCACCACCACCGTCAACACCGGCCGCCCCTTCCATTCCCACGCGTCGGCCCGCTGCGTGAGGCCGAGGTCGCGCAGCTCGCGGTGAAGGCGCTGCAGGGCCGCGTCCGGCTGGAAGGGCGGCGGCGCGAGGAAGTCGTCGTTCATGGGACAAGCGCCGCTTCGGCGCCGCGCCGGTTGGCGATGCCGGCGGCCACGTGTCCGGCCGGCACGTGCAGGGCGGCGCTCTCGATGTGGCCGGTCTGGTCGTCGAAGAAGAAGTCCGGTTCGAACTCGCGCAGGAACTCGCCCTTGGACAGGCCGCCGAGGAACATCGCCTCGTCGACGTCGATCTGCCAGTTCATCAAAGTGCGGATGGCGCGCTCGTGCGCCGGCGCGCTGCGCGCGGTCACCAGCGCCGTGCGCAGCCCCATGCCGTCGCGCGACAGCTGCTGCAGCCGGTGCAGCGCCTGCAGCAGCGGCTTGAACGGCCCCGGCGCCAGCGGGGTGCCGGCCTGGTCCCGCTCGTGCAACTGGAAGGCCTGCAGGCCCGACTGCTGGAAGACCTGCTCCGCCTCGTCCGAGAACAGCACCGCATCGCCGTCGAAGGCGATGCGCACCTGTCGCGGGTGGGCGTCGGACGCCCGGGCCGACTGCGGATACACCCGGGCCGCCGGCACGCCGGCGGCCAGCGCCGACCGCACGTCCGCCTCGTTCGCGGACAGGAAGAGGTGCGCCTTCAGCGGCTTCAGGTAGCGCCAGGGGCTGGTGCCGCGGGTGAACACCCCGCGCTCCACCGGCAGCCCGTAGTGCTGGGCCGACCGGAACACCCGCATGCCGGACACCGGGTCGTTGCGCGACAGGATGACCACCTCGACCAGCGGTGCCTGTGCGTTGAAGGCGAGCAGCTTGTTGACCAGCGAAAACGCCACGCCGGGCAGCGCCGGCCGGTCCAGCCGCTCCAGCTGCAGCCGCATGTACGCGCGGTCGTCGCCGGCTTCGAACAGCAGGTTTTCCTCCTCGAAGTCGAAGAGGGCGCGCGACGAGATCGCGACGACGAGGCGGCCGTCCAGGGAGGCGGGCATGGCCGATGATAGGCAGAAAGACGCGCGGCGCCCCGGCAGGGCCGTCGCCGAGAACGCGGGCCTACTGCACGAAGCCGATGGGGGCCCGGCGCGCGGTGGCGTCGGGCAGGTCGGCCAGCTCGATGCGGTCGCGGCCGGCCAGCTTGGCGTTGCCGAAGCCGGTCATCCAGGCGCGTCGCATCTCGCGCGGCGCCATGTCCGCCAGCCGGTCCAGCACGGCCGACGAGGGCGACGGCTCGAAGCGGCTCCCCCAGTCGTGACCGTTGCGGATGCCCTCGTAGAGCCGGCGGGCGATGGCGCGGGCGGCCTCGGCGTCCGGCGCCTGCACCTCGTAGACGTTCATCCGGTTCAGGATGGGCTCCGGGATGGCGCGCTCGTCGTTGGCCGTGGCCAGCCACACCACCTGGCTGGCGTCGATCGGCACCTCGGCGAATTCGTCGGTGAAGCTGCCGGCGGTGTCGATCTCGAGCAGGCTGTACAGCGAACCCAGCGGGTCGTAGGCGTGTTCGCCACGGGCCTTGTCGATCTCGTCGACCACCATCACCGGGTTGGCGTACTGCCCTTCGACCAGCGTCTCGAACACCTTGCCGGGCCGCGCGCCCTTCCACTGGCTGGACGCACCCGACAGCACCCAGCCGGCGGTGAGCGAGCTCATGGACACGAAGCCCATCCCGGTGCCGAGCAGCTGCGCGATCTCGCGCGCGAAATGGGTCTTGCCGACGCCGGGCGGGCCGAGCAGCAGCATGGGCGTGATCTGCAGGGCGTCGCGGCTGTCCTGGCACAGCGCCAGCTGCCGCTTCACGTCGTCGAGCACCTCGTGGAAGTTGGGCAGCTCCTCGTAGAGGTGCTCCATCGCCGGCAGCCCGTTGGGCTTGACCTGGAAGCGCTCCGGCCCCTTCTCGATCATGCGCTCGTAGGTGGAGCGCAGGCTTTCATGTTCCTTCGGCGGCAGCTTGCCCAGTCGCCGCTCCACTTCCTCGACCCGGTAGACGCGGCGCATGGCCGCGATGGGGATGGCCTGGGATCGCGCCATGGGCACGAGGTCGGTCGACGACACGCTCATTGCTTGCCTGCTCCTTCGTCGTTGACGGTTCATTCGAGCAGACGGTCGGCGGCGCCACGGGCAGATGAGCGGGCGCACGCCGCCGCTTCTCTGTGCCGATGTGTAGCAAGGCCCGGGCCCGAAATCAAGGCCGGGGCCCGAGGCCGGGGCCGCGGCGCGGACCTACTTCACCCAGGTGTTGAGCTGGATGATCGGCAGCAGCACCGCCAGCACGATCAGCATCACGACCAGCCCCATGGCGACGATGAGCAGCGGTTCCAGCAGCGTCGCCGCCGCCATGGCGCGGCGCTGCACCTCCTGGCTGATCTGCGCGGCCGCGCGCTGCAGCATGGCGGGCAGGCGGCCGGTCTGCTCGCCCAGGCGGGCGAACATCGACAGCAGGCCGGGGAAGCGCTTCTTGGCCCCCAGGGCCGAGGCCAGGGGCGCGCCCTCGCGCACCTGCACCAGCGCGTCCATCGCGTCGGCGCGCATGGCCCGGTTGGACAGCGTCTCCGCCGCCGCCTGCAGCGCGCGCAGGATGGGCACGCCGGCGGCGGCCAGCATGGCCAGCGTGCCGGCGAAGCGCGCGGCGTTGTAGCCGCGGGCCAGGCGGCCGATCAGCGGCACCTCCAGGAAGCCGGCGTCGAAGCGCTGGCGGAAGCCCTCGTTGCGCAGGGCCAGGCCCAGCCCGCCGCCGCCCAGCAGCAGGCCGAGCAGCGCCAGCCAGCCCCAGTCCCGCACGAAGTCGCTGATGGCGATCATCACCACCGTGAGCGTGGGCAGCGCGCGCTTGCTGCTGGTGAACACCGAGGCCACCTGCGGCACCACGTAGCTGACGAGGAAGACGACGATGACGATGGCGATCAGCGAGACGATCGCCGGGTACAGCATCGCGCCCAGCAGCTTGGCGCGCAGGGCCTGGCGCTCTTCCAGGTCGTCGGCCAGGCGTTCCAGCACGTTGCCCAGGGCACCGCTCTGCTCGCCGGCGGCGACCACCGCGCGGTAGACCTCGTCGAACTCGCGCGGCGCGCCGGCCAGCGCGCGGGCGAAGGGCGAGCCGGCGTTGACCTCGCTGCGCAGGTGCGACAGCAGCTCGCGCTGGCGCGGGTCCTCGGCTTCGTCGGCCAGCGCCGTCAAGGCGCGCTCCAGCGGCAGGCCGGCGCCGACCAGGCCGGCCATCTGCCGTGTCCACACCGCCAGCGTCGTCGGGCTGAAGACGCGGCGGCTGAGCGACAGCTGGCCCGAGTTGGCCGCGGCGCGGCCGTGGGCCACCTGCTCCACCGACAGCGGCACCAGGCCCTGGCCGCGCAGCTGGGCGCGCGCCGCCTTCGCGTTGTCGGCGTCGAGCAGGCCGTTGCGGGTCTTGCCCTGGCTGTCCAGGGCTTCGAACTTGTAAGCGGGCACGCGGCGACCTCAGGCCGTCACTCTCGGGTCACGCGCATCACCTCTTCCGGCGAGGTGATGCCCTCGGCCACCAGGCGCTCGCCGTCCTCGCGCATCGGCTTCAGGCCGGCGCCCTCGGCGGCGACGAAGAGCTGGCTCTCGGCGGCGCGGCTGTGGATCAGCGAGCGCACCTTGTCGTCGGCCACCATCAGCTCGTAGACGCCGGTGCGGCCGCGGTAGCCGGTCTGGCCGCAGGCCTCGCAGCCCACCGGGTGCCAGCGGCCGCGGTCGTCCTGGCGCTTGCACTCGCCGCACAGCTTGCGCACCAGCCGCTGCGCCAGCACGCCGAGCAGCGACGACGACAGCAGGAAGGGCTCGACGCCCATGTCGGTCAGCCGCGTCACCGCCGACGGCGCGTCGTTGGTGTGCAGCGTGGCCAGCACCAGGTGGCCGGTGAGCGAGGCCTGGATGGCGATCTGCGCGGTCTCGTAGTCGCGGATCTCGCCGATCATGATGACGTCCGGGTCCTGGCGCAGGATGGCGCGCAGGGCCTTGGCGAAGGTCAGCTCGATGCGGGCGTTGACCTGCGTCTGGCCGATGCCGGGCAGCTCGTACTCCACCGGGTCCTCCACCGTCAGCACGTTGGTGGTGGCGGTGTCGATGCGGGCCAGCGAGGCGTAGAGCGTCGTCGTCTTGCCCGAGCCGGTGGGCCCGGTGACCAGCACGATGCCGTGCGGCTGGTTGATCAGTCGGTTGAAGCGGCTCAGCGTCTCGCCGCTCATGCCCAGGCTTTCCAGGCTGAACTTCGATTCGGTCTTGTCGAGCAGGCGCAGCACCGCGCGTTCGCCGTGAGCCGACGGCAGCGTGGAGACCCGCACGTCGATCGCCCGGCCGCCGATGCGCAGCGAGATGCGGCCGTCCTGCGGCAGGCGCTTCTCGGCGATGTCCAGCTCGGCCATGATCTTCAGGCGCGAGATCAGCGCCGCGTGCAGCGCGCGGTTGGGCTGCACCACCTCGCGCAGCGTGCCGTCGACGCGGAAGCGCACGCTGGAGCTGCGCTCGTAGGGCTCGATGTGGATGTCGCTGGCGCCGTCCTTCACGCCCTGCGTCAGCAGCGCGTTCAACATGCGGATGATGGGCGCGTCGTTGGCGGCTTCGAGCAGGTCCTCCACCGCGGGCAGGTCCTGCATCAGGCGCGACAGGTCGACGGCGCTCTCGACCTCGCCGACCACCGTGGCCGCGCTGGACTCGCCGCCGGCATAGGCCGAGGCGATGCGCTGCGCCAGCGTGGCCGACGGCTCGCGCTCGAAGCGGTCGATGTCGTACAGCCGCGTGACCTCGGACAGCGCGGCCAGCGGCGTGCCCTCGCCGGCCCACAGCGTCAGCGCCTGGCCGTCGTTCTCCAGCAGCAGGGTGTGCGCCTTGGCGAAGGCGTAGGGCAGGGGATGGCGCATGGCCATGGGGGACTCCTGTTACCGCGAGGCCGGCAGCGGCGGCGGCACCGGCTCGGCCGTCGTCGGCACCTGCGACGACGACGGCACCTGCGCATCGGGCTCGTTGCCGCGTGGCGGGTTCAGCGGCGCGGGCACCGGCCGCGCGCCGTTGCGGGCACCGGGCAGGTTGCTGGTCGCCGGCGCCATCACGGGCGACTCGTTGACCGGCAGCAGGCGCCGCGCTTCGGGCTGGGCCTGGATCTGCAGGTTGCGCATCATGTCGTAGCGGTCCAGCGAGATGGCGCTGCTGGCCACCTGGTCGCGCATCACCACCGGCCGCAGGAACACCATCAGGTTGGTGCGGTTGCGGCTGCGGCTCTCGGAGCGGAACAGCGCGCCGACGCCCGGCAGGTCGCCCAGCAGCGGCACCTTGGCGCGGTCGGTCCGGTAGTTGTCCTCGATCAGGCCGCCCAGCACGATGACCTCGCCGTCGTCCACCACCACCGTCGACTCGATCGAGCGCTTGGTGGTGCTGGGGCCGGCGTTGGTGGCGCCGACGATCGACTCGGTGGAGAGCTGCGAGTTCTCCTGGTAGATCGTCATGCGCACCGTGCCGTTCTCGCCGATCTGCGGCTTGATGCGCAGCGTCAGGCCGACGTCGCGCCGCTCGATGGTCTGGAACGGGTTGGTGGTGCCGGTGCCGGTGGAGGTGAACTGGCCGGTGATGAAGGGCACGTTGCGGCCGACGACGATCTTCGCCTCCTCGTTGTCCAGCGTCAGCAGGTTGGGCGTGGACAGGATGTTGGCGCCGGTGTTCGTCTCCAGCGCGCGGGCCAGCACGGCCAGCCCGCCGTTGCGGCTGAGCAGGCCGAAGTTGAAGCCGTTGGGCGCGTTGGCCGCCGCCTGGGCGGCCGCGGTGGTGCCCGACAGCAGCGTGCCGGCGACGCCGAAGATGTTGGTCAGGCCGGTGCCGAAGTTGGTGCCGCCGGCCGCGGTGGTGTTGCCGTTGTTCGACTGGCCGCCGAGCTGCCACTGCAGCCCGAGCTCCGCCGCCTTGCCGGCGTCGAGTTCGACGATCAGCGCCTCGACGTACACCTGGGCGCGCCGCGAGTCGAGCTGGTCGATCACCGCGCGGATCTGCCGGTACAGCGGCTCGGGCGCGGTGATGACCAGCGAATTGGTCGCCGGATCGGCCTGCACGAAGCCGCCCACCGACGGCTGCGCCGACGGCGCCACCGGCGAGCTGCTCTGCACCGAGGCGGTCCCGCCGGCGGTGGTGCCGCCGAGCGAGGTGACGTTGCCGCCGGCCAGCGAGGCGTTGCTGGCGAAGCCGGTGGTCGGCACGGTGCCGGCGCCGCCGAACGGCGAGGTGCCGCCGCCGGCCGCGCCGCCGCCGGTGTTCAAGCTGCTGAAGGCGGCGCGCAGCACGGTGGCCAGCCGCACCGCGTCGGCGTTGCGCAGGTAGACGACGTAGATGTTGCCCGCCGCGTTGCCGGGCCCCTGCGGCTGGTCCAGCCGCTCGACGATGGCGCGCAGCTGCCCCAGGCGCGCGGGATTGGCCGCGCGCAGGATCAGCGCGTTGCTGCGCGCGTCGGCGAACACCGACACCGCACCGCCGCCGGTCCCGGGCGTCGGCGCCGCGCCAGCGGCCGCAGCACCGCCGGCGCCGCCGTCGGCCAGCCGCTGCACCAGGGCCGCCATGTCGGCGGCCACCGCGTGCTTGAGCGGCACCACGTCGACGTCGGTGCCCGCGGGCACGTCCAGCGCGGCGACGATGCGCGCCAGCCGCTGCACGTTGTCGGCGTAGTCGGTGATGACCAGCGAGTTGTTGCCGGGGTTGGCGTTGATGGTGTTGTTCGGGCTGATCAGCGGCCGCAGCACGGTGACCAGGTTGTTGGCGTTCTCGTAGTTGAGTCGGAACACCTGCGTGACGATCTGGTCGCCGCGCATCGGCGTCGTCGGCCCCACCGTCACCGTGCCGGCCTGCAGCTTGGCGTCGGCCTCCGGCACCACCTTGAGCAGGCCGCTGTTCTCCACCACCGCGAAGCCCAGGCCGCGCAGCGCCGACAGGTAGTTGAGGTAGGCCTCGCGCACGGTCAGCGGCTGCTCGCTGTAGAGCGTGATCTGGCCCTTGACGCGGGGGTCGACGACGATCGGCCGCTCCATCATCGCGGCCATGGCGCGCGACACCGAGTCGATCTCGGCGTTGACGAAGTTGAGCGTGACCGACGGCGTGGCCGGCGCCACGCGGCCACGCGGCGCGGACCCCTGGGCCAGCACCGGCGGCACGGCGGCGAGGGTGAGCGCGGCGGCCAGCGCGGCCGCGGTGAATCGGTGTCGGCGGCCGGCCGGCGGTTGCTTCGGGCGCTGGGTCATGCGGTCATCCGATCGAAATGAGGGACAGCGCGCCCTGGCGCCGGCCGATGATGTTCAGCAGGTTGTTCAAGGCCGCTTCCTGGCCCGGGGCGGCCCGCGCGTCGCCGCGGAAACGCAGCCGCCCGGCGGTGATGCGGCCGTCGCCCTGCAGTTGCAGCGCGCCTTCCAGCGTCGTCAGCGAGACGGCCGCGCCGCCTTCGTTCTCGCCCTGCACGGTCAGGCGGTAGCTGCCCAGCCGTTCGAGCGTGGAGACGCGGGAGCCGACGTCGATGAGCAGCAGGTCGGCGCGGCCGTCGACGCGCCAGCGGCCTTCCACCGTCTCCACCACCAGGCCGGGCGAGGACAGCCGCACCAGGCCGTTCAGCTGCAGCGTGTTCCACGGCGTGCCCAGCCCCGACAGCAGCGACGCCGGCACCTGCACCACCCAGCCCGCCTCGCGGGAGGCCGGCGGCGGCACCAGGGTCCACTGCAGGCGGCCGAAGCCCGGCCTGAGCAGCAGCTGCGGCTCGCCGTTGAGGCAGCAGGCCTGCGTCAGCCGCAGCGCCAGCGCCAGCCCCTCGGTGCCCAGCCGCCAGTGCAGGCGGTCGGGCAGGGCGGTGGCGTCGCGGCTGTCGGCACCACCGGTCAGCACCAGCAGGGCGCTGCCCGACCAGACGCTGCCGCGCACCTCGGTCAGCAGCAGCCGGCCTTCCGTCGCCCGGTTGACCGCCGCGGCCAGCCAGCTTGCCGGGGCGAACGCGAGCAGCCCGACCAGCAGGCCGACGATCAGCCCCCAGCGGCCGGCGTGGAAGGCCGCCTTGCGCGTCTTCTGCCAGGCCAGCTCCATCAGCGTGGATTCGGCGAAGGCGCTGCGCGCCCCCGCGCGTTGCGGCGCGACGGTGCGGCGGCGCACCGGCAGCCGCGAGACCAGCCAGCCGGCCTTCACCGCCCGCCCTCCGACATCGCGACGGTCAGGGTCCCGGAGAAGCCGTTCGGGCCGCGGCTGAGCTGCACGTCCACCGGCCGCGCGCGCGGGCGCTGCGCGCCTCGGCCAGCCAGTCGCGCAGCGGGCCGGGTCCGGCCCCGTTGACGCTGAGCACCGCGCGGTCGCCCTGCACCTGCAGCCGACCCTTCTCGCCCAGCCGTGCGGTGGCTGCCTGCAGCGCGCCGACCGCCTGGCCGGGCGGCAGCGGCGGCGTGTTGCGCAGCTCGCGCGCCTCGGCGGCCAAGCGCTGCATCTGCAGCAGTTCGGTGTCCAGGCGGGCCAGCTCCAGCGGCGCGGCCTGCGCGGTGCGCCAGGCCGGTTGCACGAACAGGCTCCACAGCAACAGCAGGCCGATGACGGTGGTCGCGATCGTCAGCAGGCGGCGCTCACGCGGCGCGAGCAGGCGCCAGCGCGCCTGCCATTGCGCCTGGCGCGCGGCCAGCGCCGGCGGCAGCACCGGACGGCGCGGCGCGGAGAACGTGGACGGGGGGAACCTGCTGCTCACAACGCAACCTTCGCGGCTGGGGGCGCTGCAGCGTCACGCGCTGCTCGGCGGAGCGGTCGAGCCGCCAGCCGGCCGCCGCCAGTTGGCTGGCGAACTGCTGCACCTCGGCGTCGGACCAGCCGGCCACGCCCAGCGTCAGCCGGCCGGGCTCGAAGCGCAGGGCGTCCGTGGGTCCCTTGCCGGGGGGCCACGCGGCGGCGGCGGCCTGCAGCAGGGCCTCCAGGTCGTCTTCGCCGCTGCGCCCGGCGGCGGCGCGCAGCAGTTCGGTCTCCCGGCGCATCTGCACGGCGGCGTCGACCACCACCGGCACCTGCGGATGCGCCTGCTTCAGCAGGTCGGCCATGGCGGCCCGGCGCTGCGCCACCTCGCCGCGCTGGTGCCAGGCGTAGGCGTTGAGGCCCACCAGCTGCAGCACGACCAGGCTGGCCAGGCCCCAGCGCACCGGACGCCAGGCCGGCGTGCGCCAGCGCTGCCAGGCGGTGCGCAGCGCGCGCACGCCGCGGTGGCGCACCGCGAGGTCGAACTGGCGCAGGTTCCACAGCGAGCGGGTGGCCTGCAGGCCGCGCTCTTCCGGGCTCATCACCGACACCGGCAGGCCCAGCCAACGTTCGGCCTGGGCGGCCACCGCCGGCGCCGCGGTGAAGCGGGCGGCCTGCGTCACCTCGGGCGACAGCAGCGCGCGGGCCAGCGTGCCCTGCAGGCGCATGGGCACGACGCCGTTGGCGTCGGACCAGACCAGCCGCAGGTGCACGCTGTCCGGCGTGGCGCCCTCGTCGAGGGCCTCGAAGTGGCCCTGCGCCAGTTCGTCCGGCCAGGACATCGGCACCACGCGGTCGACCACCCGGTCGTTGCGTTCCAGGGCGGCCAGTTCGCCGGCCAGCCAGGGCCGGTTGACCACCGCCACCCAGGCGCTGCTGCCGGCGTCGGCGTCCGGGGCGAGGGCGAGGTGGACCTGCTCGGGCTCGTCGAGCAGCCCGTCCTCAAGCAGGCCGCCGAGGGCCGCGCGCAGCCGGCCGGCCGGCGCCTTCGGCACGGTGACCCGGTGCCAGGCGACGTCGGCGTCGGCCAGCACGGCGACGACGGTGTCGGCCCGCGGCAGCAGCGACGGCGCGCAGCGGCCGCTGCTGTGCACGAGCAGGCCGTCCTGGCTGAGGGCGTAGACCAGCTCGCGCGCCGGCGCGGACGCGGGCGCCTCGGCGGCGCTCAGGCGGCCGCGTGGCGGAAGGAGGACGACGAGGGTGGACATGAACAACCGAGGCTATCGACTTTGTCTGACAGCGGCAATCTTGAATGCAGGCAAATCAACGACTTAAACCGTGTTGTTGCAGCTTCTTCGGCGCGGCGCGCGGGCGTCAGCGGGGTGTCCAGCCGGGCACGTCGACCTCGGCCTCCAGCGGCAGCGGTTCGCGCGACAACGCGGTGACGGTGCTGCCGCTGCGCTGGATCACGGTGCGTTGGCGCAGCACCCGGTCGTCCAGCCGCAGCTGGGCGAGGATCTCGAAGAAGCTGGTGTTGACGGAGAGCTGACCGGCGCCCACCTGCGCCGTCGGCGGCAGCGCGGGCAACGCCTTGTGGGGTCGGCTGGCGATGAGGCGGTCGGCCGTGGCCGGGTCCAGGTTCTCGACCACCGCGAGCAGCACCTCACGAGAGGCGGTGTTGACGTTGACGGCGGTGTCGTCGCGAGGCAGGACCGTCGTCCATTGTGACAGCCGGGCGAGGGCGGCCGGCGGCACGCCGAACCAGGCCAGCTGGTCCACCGAGCGCGGGCGCAGCGGCCCGTCGGTGGCCTGCAGGTCCCAGGCCTGCGCCAGCCGCTGCGCCAACTGGTCGGCATCGGCGGCGGACAGTCCCGCCATCCCGCACAGCCGGCGCAGCACCCGGCGCTCTTCCTCGAAGGCACCCGGCCGCGCCAGCCGTCGCAGGTTGTAGCGCGACTGCAGGTCGACGATGCGGCCGGACAGGAAGGCCTCCGGCCCGTCCCCGGCGGCGTTGCCGTCGGTGGCGAGGAAGCTGGACAGCCGCGCCTCGGCCAGCGGCGTGGCCCAGGTCTCGCCGAGTTCATCGACCACGCTGGAGGTCTTGCCGTCCTCGCTGAGCAGCAGCCGGCCCCAGTCGGCGGCGCCGATCAGCATCCAGGCGGCCTGCGTGCGGGCACGCTCGGCAGCCTCGACCTGCACGCCGCGCCACTGCTGCCAGACCATCGCCGACGCCAGCGTGGTGACCAGCGTGAGCACGACCATGGCGACCAGCAGCGCGGCGCCGCGCTGGGCCGTCGGTGCCGGCCACCGGGAAGCGGTGCGCCTCACGGCTGCGGCCCCATCAGCACGTCGCGGGTGACCTGCCCGCCGCCGGCCAGCGTCAGCACCAGCCGCACGCCGCGGGGAACGCCCTGGCGGGTGGTCGGCGGGCGCGGCGCGGACGCCCCCGAGGCCGGCGGTGGCGGCGCCTGCACGCTGCCACCGGCCACCGCCAGGTTGCCGGTGGACTGTGCGTTGCTCCAGGCGCTGCCCCACCAGAAGTAGACCTGCACGGCCTGCACCCCGTCGAGCGCGACCACCTGCTCGCGTTCGCTGCCGTCCAGCAGCTGGCTGCGCTGCCAGGCCTGGTCGAGCTGGCCCAAGCTCAGCAGCGGCTGCCCGGCCCAGCGCAGGAAGCGGCCGCCCTTGAAGCTCCAGGCCACCAGCTGCGCACCGTCCGCGGTCCGCCGCAGCAGGCGCAGCGTGGCGCCGTCGAAGGCCACCGCGGGTGGGGCCCGCTCCGCCTCCGCGTCGTACAGCGCCGCCAGGTCCTGCTCGAACTGGGTCAGCACGGTGGCCAGGCGCAGGCTGCGCTCCATGCGGTCCTGGCCGGCGCGGTTGGCCGTCTGCAGCGCCTGCACGCCCCGTTGCGCCATCGCCGCCATCACCGCCATGACCATCAGCGCCACCAGCACCTCGACGAGGGTGAAGCCGCGGGCGCGGTGCCGTGCCGGCGCGGTCACTGGTTGCGCCCGATCACGGTGGACAGCGTCAGCAGCACCCGGCCCTCGGCGTCGCTCATCTGCGTGTCGACGCGGCGGAAGTTCGGGTTGAGCGTGGGCCGCACGATGAGCCGGCCGCGGTAGGTGCGGCCCAGCTGCTCGCAGGCGAAGTCGCTGTCGCCGACGCCCGGCATCTGGCCGCGCAGCAGCTTCAGGCCGGTCAGCTGGTTGTCTGCGCACCACTGCGCGCCGGTGATGTCGGCCAGGCGTTCGGCGTTGTCGGTCAGCGCGCCGGCCGCCTTGATGCCGGCGCCGAGGGCGATGGCGACGATGGCCAGCGCCACCAACACCTCGACGAGCGTGAAGCCCTGCTGGCGATGGTGCGGCGTCACGGCGCGGTCTCCGGCACCACGGCGAAGGGTGCCAGCCCGTCGGTGCCCAGCAGCAGCTGCTCGGCGCCGAGCCGCAGCAGCACGCGCTGCGCCGGGATCATCGCCTCTGGGCCGAGCAGCAGCACCGGGCGGCCGATCACCTCGGCGCGGACCTCGGACGCCAGCCAGCGCTGGGGCAGCTTCAGCTGCGGCGGCAGGCCTTCGAAGCGGAAGCCGGCCGGCGTGCCGCGGTCGTCGGCCGGCACCGGCCGCCAGCGCACGACCAGGCCGGCGGACCGCGCCTCGGTGCGGGCGGATTCCAGCAGCGCCGCCAGGCGCATCGCCTCGCGTTCGAGGCGGCCGGCCACCGGATCGCGCAAGGCCAGGGACGCCACGCCGACGGCGATGGCGATCAAGGCGACGACGACGATCAGCTCGACCAGCGTGAAGCCGCGCGCCCTGCGGCGCGGGGCGTCACTGCCAGGAGCCGATGTCCGCGTTCTTGCCCTCGCCACCGGCCTGCCCGTCGGCGCCGAAGCTGAACACATCGATGTCGCCGCGCACGCCCGGGTTCAGGTACTGGTAGGGCCGGCCCCAGGGGTCGTTGGGCAGCTTCTCCAGGTACGGCTTCCAGTTCGCGGGCACCGGCCCGGCGGTCGGCCGCTGCACCAGCGACTGCAGGCCCTGCTCGCCGCTGGGGTAACGCTGGTTGTCCAGCCGGTACAGCTTGAGCGCCTGCATCAGGTTGTTGACGTCGGTGCGGGCGGCGGTGACGCGGGCGTCGTCGGCCCGGTCGAGCACGTTGGGCACGATCAGCGCGGCCAGCACGCCGATGATGACCACCACGACCATCAGCTCGATCAGCGTGAAGCCGCGGCCGAGCCGCCGGGGCGACAGAAGGAAAGCACGGGAAAACGTCATCGCATGGCGGGCGGGTGGCCCCATCGGCTGCAGGAGAGGAAGGCGCGAGGCGCAGGCCGGGCCGACAGTGTGGCGCCGGCGCGGGCGGCGGGCAGCGGCATATGACGCGCCGAAGGCCGCCACATCCGGCCTTTGCCCGGCATGCCGTCCATGATAATCGCCGCATCATGGCGGCACGTTGGCTGGCGTTTCTGGTGTGGGCGGTCGTCGGAGCCGGGGCGATGTTCTGGCTCGCCCGCCTGGCCGGCGGCGGCCCGTCGGTGCCGGCGCACGCCAGCGTGGCCCCGTCCACCGTGGCCCAGCGCGGGCCGCTGTCGCGGGTGCTGGGCGAAGAGGCCCTGCCGGTGGCCGCGACCCCCGATGCGCCGGCCGCCTCGCCCGCGTCCAGCCGCTTCAAGCTGGTCGGCGTCGTCGCGCCGCGCGGCTCGGCGACGTCTGTCGCCGTGGCGCTGATCGCCGTGGACAACAAGCCGGCGCGCGCCTACCGCATCGGCGCGGTGGTCGATGGCGACATGGTGCTGCAGACGGTGGCCGCCCGCAGCGCGGCGCTGGGTCCGCGCGAGGGCCAGGCCCAGGTGCAGCTCGAACTGCCGCCGCTGCCGCCGCCGGCCACCGGCAGCCTGCCGGGCGCGTCCGGCCTGGCCTCGGGGGTGCCGTCGGTGCCGCCGTCCGTGCCGCCGTCGCCGATCGGCTCGCTGCCGCCCGGCGCGGGGCAACCGATCCTGGTGCCGCCGCCGCGTCCCGAAGCGGTTCGCTGACGGCCTCGGCCGGTGGTCAAGCGACCGTCGGCACGCCCACGGTCGGCAACTCGTCGGACAGCGTCGGCATCAGCGAGGCGCTCACGCCGGGCCGCGACGGCCCCGCCTCTTCACCCTCCGCCACCTCGGTCAGCAGCGCCGCGGCGCCGCGCACCAGCGGCCAGGCCAGCGGCGCGCCGGTGCCGTCGACGCTGTCCAGGCCGACTTCCAGCAGCGCGCTGGCGTGCAGGCACTGCAGCGCATGGTCGAGCGACGGCCGGCCGTGGCTGCGGCTGAAGACGCAGTAGTCGATCACCGGCGGCGCGACGCGGCAGGCGACGGCCAGCGCCGCCAGCGCCGGCAGGCCATCGACCAGGACGAGGTGCCGCTTGCTGGCGGCCACCAGCATGAGGCCGGTGATCATGGCGATCTCGAAACCGCCGAAGCTGGCCAGCACCTCGATCGCGTCCTGCACCTCCCGGTGGCGCGCCTGCGCGGCCTGCCCGACGAGCAGCAGGTGGTCGAGTTCCTCGGCCGGCATGTCGGGCGAGCGCAGCAGCAGCTCGCGCAGCGGCCGATCGCACAGCCGCGACAGCACCAGCGCCGCCGATTCCGAGGCGCCGACGCCCAGCCCGGCGCACGCCACCGCGTTGCCGTCCAGCGCGTCGCCGATCTCCATGCCGGCGCGCAGGGCGGCGTGCGCCTGGTCGAGGTTCATCGCCGCGCCCACGCGGCAGTTGCGAGTGCCGTGGGCGATCTTGCGCACCAGCAGGTGTTCGTGCGGCAGGGCGACGGCGTCGGCCATGCCGGCGTCCACCACCGTCAGCCGCATGTGCTGCAGCCGGGCGAACACCGGCAGGGGGAGCCGGCCGGCGAGCAGCCGGCGCACCGTCTCGTGCGTCGGCGGCTGTTCCGGCGGCACGATGCCGTCGACCACCAGGCCGTGGTCGGCGGCGAAGACGACGATCTGCGGTTCGTGCAGTCGCGGCTTCAGCGTGTTCTGCATCAGCCCGAGCCGGATGGCAAGGGGCTCCAGTTCACCCAGGCTGCCGGCGGCCTGGCTGCGCCGGCGCAGCTTGTCGCGCAAGGCCCGCTCCAGCACCGGGTTGGCGGTCGGCGAAATCAGCGAGTGCGGGGAGGTGGTCATCGGGGCCGGCCGGTGCCGGACGTGGTGGCGGCCGGATTGTCGGTGCCCGGCACCGGCGGCGACAAGACCGGCGTCTCGCTAGCGCAGGAACCCGCGGTACACCGGGTTGTCCGTCTCCTCGACGAAGGGGTAGCCCAGCCCGTCGAGGAAGCGCTTGAGGCCGCGGCGGTCGGCCTTGGGCACCTGCAGCCCGACCAGGATGCGGCCGTAGTCGGCGCCCTGGTTGCGGTAGTGGAAGAGGCTGATGTTCCAGTCCGGGTGCATCGCGCTCAGGAATCGCATCAGGGCCCCCGGACGCTCGGGGAAGACGAAGCGGAAGAGCTGCTCGTCCACGGCCAGCGGCGAGCGGCCGCCGACCATGTGGCGCACATGCTCCTTGGCCATCTCGTTGTCCGTCAGGTTGACGGTGGCGAAGCCCTGGCGCGTGAAGGTGCGTTCGAGCTTGTCGGCCTCGGCCCGCTCGCCGATGGCGATGCCGACGAACACATGCGCCACCTTGGGGTCGGCGATGCGGTAGTTGAACTCGGTCACGCTGCGCGGGCCGACGGCCTCGCAGAAGCGTCGGAAGCTGCCCCGCTCTTCCGGGATGGAGACGGCGAACAGCGCCTCCCGCTGCTCGCCGAACTCGGCCCGCTCGGCGACGAAGCGCAGGCGGTCGAAGTTCATGTTGGCGCCGCAGGTGATGGCGACGAAGGTCTGCCCCTTGGCCTTCTTCTCCTGCACCCACTGCTTGACCGCGGCCACGCCCAGCGCGCCGGCCGGCTCGACGATGCGCCGGGTGTCCTGGAACACATCCTTGATGGCGGCGCAGACGGCGTCGGTGTCGACGACGACGAAGTCGTCGACCAGCTCGCGCGTCATGCGGAAGGTCTCCTCGCCGACCAGCTTGACGGCGGTGCCGTCGGAGAACAGGCCGACATCGTGGAGCTGCACGCGGCGCCCGGCGCGCACCGAGCGCACCATGGCGTCGGAGTCGGTGGTCTGCACGCCGATCACCTGCACCTCCGGCCGCACCGCCTTGAGGTAGGCCGCCACGCCGGAGATCAACCCGCCGCCGCCGATGGCCACGAACACGGCGTCGAGCCGGCCCGGGTGCTGGCGCAGGATCTCCATCGCGATCGTGCCCTGACCGGCGATCACGTCCGGGTCGTCGAACGGATGGACGAAGGTCAGGCCCTTGGCCGCCTCCAGCTGCTTGGCGTGGAGGTAGGCGTCGGAATAACTTTCGCCTTCGAGCACGACCTGGCCGCCGAGCTGCCGCACCGCGTCGACCTTGACCTGCGGCGTCGTCACCGGCATCACGATGACCGCCTTGCAGCCGAGCCGCGCCGCCGACAGCGCCACCCCCTGCGCATGGTTGCCCGCCGAGGCGCAGATCACGCCGCGCTTGAGCGCCTCCCGCGGCAGGTGCGCCATCTTGTTGTAGGCGCCGCGCAGCTTGAAGCTGAACACCGGCTGCTCGTCCTCGCGCTTGAGCAGCACCTCGTTGCCCAGCCGCTGCGACAGCGACGGCGCCCGCTGCAGCGGCGTTTCGATCGCCACGTCGTAGACCTTGGCCGTGAGGATGCGGCGCAGGTAGTCCTGGGACGCGGTACCGGTGCGGCGGCGCGCGGCGGCGGCGGGGCGGGACGAGGGGCGGTCGGCGGCGCGGGGCATGGGGTCTCGAGCAGGGCCGCGGATGATACGAAAGCGGGACAGAAAAAAGCCCGGGACCGTGAGGTCCCGGGCTCAAACCACCTTTGGGGGGTGGAGGAGACAACCGGTCGGGGAACTGGCTTCCCGGGGCGCCTGGCAGTGGGCCAGGTCAGCCTGATGCGTTGAGGTGATTGTAGGCGTCGTCATGCTGCGCTGCAATATCCCTGTCGCACCACGGGCGGCGCTGTTGGGCCATCGGCACAATCCCGTGATTCCCCTCGTGAAGAAGGACGCAGATGGACTGCACGGTCAACTGGGTGCCGGCCACCGGCATGGGCTTCGTCGCCGAAACGGGCAGCGGGCACCTCATCACCATGGACGGCGCCCCCGACGGGGGCGGTCGCAACCTGGCCGCGCGGCCGATGGAGACACTGCTGGCCGGCGCGGGCGGCTGCACCGCCTATGACGTGGTGCTCATCCTGAAGCGTGGACGCCACGACGTGACCGGCTGCAGCGTGCGCCTGCACGCGGAGCGGGCGCCGAGCGACCCGAAGGTCTTCACCCGCATCGCGCTGCATTTCACCGTCACCGGCCGCAAGCTGCCCGCCGACGCCGTGGCCCGCGCGATCCAGCTGTCACACGACAAGTACTGCTCGGCGACCATCATGCTCGCCAAGACGGCCGAGATCGTGACCACCCACGAGGTGGTCGAACTGCCCTGACCGTCCCGTCCCCGGAAGGCTGAGCCCTTCGACCCGCCCGGATGCCCGGGCCCCGGACATCCGGGCGCCGGTCAGATCCGGTGCGCGGTCGCCGTCATCACCTTCGCGGCGGCCCGCATCGCCCAGCGCACGGGGGCTGGAAGGTCGACCCCGCCGCCGGCCCGCGCCGCCTGGCCGTGTCCGGCTTCGTCGCGCTTCATCTGCTCGACGATGGCCCGCGAGCGCATGTCTTCCGCGGGCAGTCGTGCCAAGTGTCCGTCCAGGTGGGCCTCGACCTGGCGCTCGGTTTCCACCACGAAGCCCAGGCTCACCCGGTCGCCGAGCCGGCCCGCCACCGCCCCGATGGCGAAGGCGCCGGCGTACCACAGCGGGTTCAGCAGGCTGGGCCGGCTGCCCAGCTCGGCCAGGCGCTGCTCGGTCCACGCCAGGTGGTCCTGCTCGTCGCGCGCCGCCGCCAGCAGTTGCTCGCGCAGGGCGGGCGAGCGGGTGGTGAGCGCCTGAGCCTGGTACAGCGCCTGCGCGCAGACCTCGCCGACGTGGTTGACGCGCATCAGGGTGCCGGATTCGCGCCGCGCCCCCGGTGCAAGCGGCAGGTCCGACACCTCGGCCGACGGCGTCGGCCGAACGGCCCGCGTGCCGCCGGAGACTGCCCGGAGGGCGGCGTCGAGCTGGCTCAGGAGGTGGTCGCTCAGGGTGGTAGGCATTCGATTGAGGATAGTCGGCGGTGCAATATGGTGCAGCGGTGACCCAGGGTGAACCCTAGGCACCGTTGTGGGGAGGCAACAAACCGAGGGCCCAAACGGCCTCGGCGCTTTCCAAGCCGTTCAGTGCTCTGTTGGAATAGGGCCAGCTTCCGCAAAGGAGGTCGGCCCGACCACCCTGCCAAGGGCGTGCCGTTCGGGACCTCTGTTGTTCCAACCTGGAGAGATAGTGCAATGAAAAAATCCCTGATCGCCCTCGCCGCGCTCGGCGCGTTCGCCGGCGCCGCCTCGGCCCAGTCGTCGGTCACCATCTACGGCATCATCGATGTCGGCGTGTCCAAGCTCAACGGCGGCACGAGCGTGCTCAACGGCGGCCCGGCCGGCACCATCGGTATCCGTGACGGCTACTCCGTGAAGCCGTCCACCAGCAACCGTCTTGGCTTCCGTGGCACCGAAGACCTCGGCGGCGGCTTGAAGGCGAACTTCGTCATCGAGCATCGCTTCCGTCCGGATGACGGCACCCTCGAATCCTCGACGACCTTCTGGCAAGGTCAATCGTGGGTGGGTCTGAGCGGCAACTTCGGTGAAGTGCGCCTCGGCCGTCAGTACGTGCCGGCCTTCTACATCGGCCTGGCGTCGGATCCCTGGGGCTACGACTACAACGTGGCGGGTGCCAACCTGTTCACCCGTGGCGCCACCGGCGGCACGGATGTCACCCGCTCGCCCAACGCGGTCGGCTACCGGACGCCGAACCTGAGCGGCTTCACGGCTGAAGTCCAGGTCGCGGCCGGCGAAGGCAGCGCTGCCGAGATCAGCAACCGTCGCAACGTCGGTGCGAACGTGATGTACAGCGGCGGCCCTCTGTCTGCCGGCGTTGGCTACAACGACACCGACACGGTGGCGACCCAGCGTTACTGGAACTCGTTCGTCGCCTATGACCTGGGCTTCGTCCGCCCGGTGGTCGCCTACTCCCGCACGACCGTCGGCACCGTCGACACGACGTCGTACCTGGTCGGCGCCACCGCGCCCCTGGGTGGTGGTCGCCTGAAGGCGGTCGCGGCCCGCAAGAACCCGGACGGTGGCAACAACAACACCACCAAGTTCGGTCTCGGCTACGAGTACTTCCTGAGCAAGCGCACCAGCGTCCACGCCGACGTTGGCACCGCGAAGACCCAGAACCTGACCCGCACCACCGGCGTCGAAGCCGGCGTCAAGCACGTCTTCTGATCGGAAGCCCGCGTCCCGCGGGCCTTCGATGCAGGTTGCAGGGCTGCCTTCGGGCAGCCCTTTTTGTTGGATGAGCGCAAACCCCATTTCCCTCGCGCGGCGCCGCTGGCTCGCGGCGGCGGCGTCGATCGGCGCGGCCGGCTGCGCTCCGATGCCGAAGCGGCCGGCCGCCGTGGCGTTGCCGCAGCCCGAGCAGTGGAAGCACTATCCGCTGCCCGGCAAGCGGCCGACGGTCTACGAGCCGCTGTCGCTGGACGGCCGCTCGGTGGTGCGGGCCCGGTCGCAGGCGTCGGCCAGCATGTGGCGCAAGCGGCTGAGGGTGCCACCGCAGGCGCTCGGCCGCGTGCGCTTCGAATGGCTGGTGGACCGTCTGGTGCCGGGCGCCGACCTGCGCGACGTCGACCGCTCCGACTCGCCGGTCAACCTGGTGCTGGCCTTCGACGGCGACCGCTCGCGCCTGTCCGCGCGCAACCGCATGCTGTTCGAACTGGCCGAGGCCGTGAGCGGGGGAGGAGCCGCCCTACGCCACCATGATGTACGTCTGGTCGGAGCAATTGCCGGTGGGCAGCGTGGTGCGCAGCGGCCGCTCGGACCGCATCCGCAAGATCGTCGTCGAGAGCGGCCGGGCCCGGCTCGGCCGCTGGCAGCGCCATGAACGCGACATCGCCGCCGACTTCCGCGCGGCCTTCGACGAAGAGCCCGGCCCCCTGATCGGCATCGCCCTGATGACCGACAGCGACAACACCGGCACCAGCGCGGAGGCCTGGTACGGCGAGGTCGAGTTGTTGCCGTGAGGCCGTCGACGGCCTCGGCCCGCGCTTTGCATCGACCCTGCCGATGCTCGCCTTCCTGATCCGCCGCCTGCTGCAGGGTGCGGCGGTCCTGCTCGTGGTGGCCTTCGGCGCCTTCCTGCTGTTCCAGTTCGTCGGCGACCCGGTGCTGCAGGTGCTGGGCACCGAGGCCACGCCGCAGCAGCGGCAGGCGCTGCGCGCGGAGCTGGGACTGGACCAGCCCGTGCCGGTGCAGTTCGCCCGCTTCGTCGGCCAGGCGCTGCAGGGCGATTTCGGCATCAGCCTGCGCCAGGGACGGCCGGTGGCCACGCTGCTGGCCGAACGCCTGCCGGCCACGCTGGAGCTCGCCGGCCTGGCCGCCGTGCTGGCCCTGCTGCTGGGCATTCCGCTCGGCGCCTACGCCGCGGTGCGGCGCGGCCGGCCGCTGGCCGAGGCGGTGATGGCGCTGTCGCTGCTCGGCGTGTCGGTGCCCACCTTCCTCATCGGCATCGTGCTGATCCTGCTGTTCGCGGTGCTGCTGCCCTGGCTGCCCAGCTTCGGCCGCGGCGAGGTGGTCGCACTCGGCGGCTGGACCACCGGCCTGCTGAGTGCCGACGGCTGGCGCCACCTGCTGCTGCCGGCGGTGACGCTGGCGGTGTTCCAGCTCGCCCTGGTGCTGCGCCTGGTGCGCGCGGAAATGCTGGAGGTGCTGCAGCGCGACCACATCCGCTTTGCCCGCGCCCGCGGCCTGCCGGAGGGCCGCATCCTGCTGCGCCATGCGCTGCCCAACACCCTGGTGCCGGTGATCACCGTGGTCGGTCTGCAGCTGGGCTCGCTGATCGCCTTCTCCATCGTCACCGAGACGGTGTTCCAGTGGCCCGGGCTGGGCCTGCTGTTCATCCAGGCGGTTCAGTTCTCCGACATCCCGGTGATGGCGGCCTACCTCTGCCTGATCGGGGCGGTGTTCGTCGCCATCAACCTGGTGGTCGACCTGCTCTATGCGGCGGTCGACCCGCGGCTGGGCTGGCGCGGGACCACGGCGTGAGCGACCCGGCCGCGGTCTCCGCATCGCCGCTCCCGTTGGCCGCGCGCATCGACGGGTGGCGCCGCCGTTGGGGCGTGCTGCCGACGCTGGCGGCCGCGCTGCTGCTGTGCGCGGTGGTCGGCGCGCTCTTCGCGCCCTGGCTGGCACCGCAGGACCCGTCCGAACTGGCCTCGCTCAACCTGATGGACGCCCGCCGGCCGCCGGCCTGGATGGCCGACGGCCTGGCCGCCTACCCGCTGGGCAGCGACGACCAGGGACGCGACCTGCTGTCGGCGGTGCTGTTCGGGCTGCAGGTCTCGCTGGCGGTCGCGGTGACCGCGGTGCTGCTGTCGCTGCTGGTCGGCATCGCGGTCGGCCTGTGGGCCGGCTGGGCGGGCGGCGTGGTCGACGCCGTCCTGATGCGGCTGTGCGACGTCGCGCTGTCGTTCCCGTCGCTGCTGGTGGCGCTGCTGGTCGACGGGGTGGCGCGCGCGCTGTGGCCCGAGGCGCCGACCGCGCTGGCGCTGGCGGTGCTGGTGCTGGCCATCGCGCTCACCGGCTGGGTGCCCTACGCGCGCACGGTGCGCGCCGCGACCCGCATCGAGCGCGGCAAGGACTACGTGAGTGCCGCCCGCCTGCTGGGGCTGCGGCCGGTGCGTCTGCTGCGCCGGCACGTGCTGCCCAACGTGCTGCAGCCGGTGCTGGTGCTGGGCACGCTGCAGGTGGGGTCGGCCATCGTGTTGGAGGCCACGCTGTCCTTCCTCGGCGTGGGCGTGCCGCCCACGGCGCCGTCGCTCGGCACGCTGATCCGCAACGGCAACGACTTTTTGTTCTCCGGCGAATGGTGGATCTTCGCGGTGCCGGGGGCCGCCCTGCTGCTGGTGGCGGTCAGCATCAACCTGATCGGCGATGCGCTGCGCGACGCCTTCGATCCGCGGCTGGGGCGGGCACCATGAGCCGCGCCGAGCCGCTGCTGCAGGTGCGGGGCCTGCACCTGGAGGCGGTCGACGGCCCTCGAAGGCGCCCGCTGCTGCAGGACGTGGACCTGGTGCTTCGGGCCGGCGAAGTGCTCGGCCTGGTGGGGGAATCGGGCGCCGGCAAGTCGCTGACCGGCCAGGCGGTGCTGGGGCTGCTGCCGAACGGGGTGCGGCAGGCCGCCGGCGAGATCCGCTTCGACGGCCGGCGCCTGGACGGGCTGCCGCCGAAGGACTGGGCACGCCTGCGCGGGCGCCACATCGGCGCCATCTTCCAGGACCCGCTGGCCGCGCTGAACCCGCTGCAGTCGATCGGCGCGCAGCTGGTCGAGACGCTGCGGGTGCACCACCGGCTGGGCGCGGACGCCGCGCGCGAGGAGGCGCTGGCGCTGCTGTCGTCGGTCGGCCTGTCCGAGCCGGCCGCGCGCTTCGGCCAGTACCCGCACCAGTTCTCCGGCGGCATGCGGCAGCGGGTGGTCATCGCGCTGGCGCTGGCCGGGCGGCCGCGGCTGCTGATCGCCGACGAGCCCACCACGGCGCTCGACGTCTCGGTGCAGGCGCAGGTGCTCGCGCTGCTGCAGGGGCTGTGCCGACAGCAGGGCGTGGCGCTGCTGCTGGTCAGCCACGACATGGGCGTCATCGCCCAGATGTGCGACCGCGTCGCGGTGCTGTACGCCGGCCGCGTCGTCGAGACCGGTCCGGTGGCGTCGGTGGTCGGCCTGCCAGCCCATCCGTACACCGCCGCGCTGATGGCCGCGATCCCGACCTTGCAGGGTGGGCCGGTGACCGCCATCCCCGGTCGCATGCCGGCGCCTGGCGACCGGCCGCCGGGCTGCGCCTTCCATCCGCGCTGTCCCCACCGTTTCGAGCGCTGCGTGCAGCAGGTGCCGCCGCTGCTCGCGGCCGGTGGGGCGCATGCGGCGTGCTGGCTTCACGAGGGCGGGGGCGCGGCGCCGTGACCACGCCGGCGAACGACGCGCCGCTGCTGCAGGCCGACGGCCTGGTGCGCCGCTACGAGCTGTCCGGCCCCTGGCTGGAGCGCTGGCTGCGGGGCCGGTTCCGGCGCCAGTGGCTGCAGGCGGTCGACAAGGTGGACCTGCGGCTGGCCGCCGGCCGCACGCTGGGCGTGGTCGGTGAATCCGGCAGCGGCAAGAGCACCTTGGCCCGGCTGCTGGTCGGCCTGGAGCGGCCCGACGCCGGGCAGGTGCAGGTGAACGGCCAGCCGCTGCACCTGGGACGTCGGCCCAACCCGGCGCTGCGGGGGCGCCTGCAGATGGTCTTCCAGGACCCGATGGCCAGCCTCAACCCGCGTTGGCGGGTGGGCGCGCTGGTCGGCGAGCCGCTGCTGGAACTGCAGCCGGCGCTGCCGGCCGACGAGCGCGAGGCCCGCGTGGTGGCGCTGCTGCAGCGGGTGGGCCTGGCGGCCGAGGACCGCCATCGGTGGCCGCACGAGTTCTCCGGCGGCCAGCGCCAGCGCATCGCCATCGCCCGGGCGCTGATCACCGCGCCGGCGCTGCTGGTCTGCGACGAGCCCACCTCGGCGCTCGACGTGTCGGTGCAGGCCCAGGTGCTGGCGCTGCTGCGCGAGCTGCAGCAGGAGCACCGGCTGACCCTGGTCTTCATCTCGCACAACCTGGCGGTGGTGCGGCAGGTCAGCGACCAGGTGGGCGTGATGCTGCGCGGCCGGCTGGTGGAGGCGGGCACCGCCGAGGCGGTGTTCGAGCGGCCGCAGCACGCCTACACGCGCGCCCTGATCGAGGCGGTGCCCGATCCCCGCCGGCTCAGCCAGGACCGCAGAGAGACCAGGCCTTCGTAGGCAGGCTTCTCCACGCAGGTGGAGAGGCCTGTCCGATTCAGTCGATGAGCCGCTCCCCGGCGAACAGCGACTTCACGTCTTCCCGCTCGCGGATCAGCCACTGGCGGTCGCCTTCGACCATCACCTCGGCCGCCCGGCCGCGCGTGTTGTAGTTGCTCGCCATGGTCATGCCGTAGGCGCCGGCGGACAGCACCGCCAGCACGTCGCCGGGCTGCACCGCCAGCTCGCGGTCGCGGCCCAGCCAGTCGCCCGATTCGCACACCGGGCCGACGACGTCCCAGGTGGCCGCCGGCTCGTGGCGGCGTCGGCAGGGCACGATGCCCATCCAGGCCTCGTACATCGCCGGGCGCATCAGGTCGTTCATCGCGGCGTCGACGATGCAGAAGTTCTTGCCCTGCCCGGCCGTGCCCGCCTCGGCGCCGGGCTTGAGGTACAGCACCTCGGTGAGCAGCACGCCGGCGTTGCCGACCAGCGAGCGGCCCGGCTCGAGCAGCAGCTCCAGCGCGCCGTGGCCACGCGCGTCCAGCCGCTGCAGCACCTGGCGCACGAGGTCGCCGGCGGCCGGCGGCTGCTCGTCGCGGTAGGTGATGCCGAGGCCGCCGCCGACATCGAGGTGTTGCAGGGCGATGCCGTCGCGGGCCAGCGCCTCGACCAGGTCCAGCACGCGGTCGAGCGCGTCCAGGTAGGGGCTGGTCTCGGTGATCTGCGAGCCGATGTGGCAGTCGATGCCGACCACCTGCAGCGACGGCAGCGAGGCCGCCTCGCGGTAGACCGCCAGCGCCCGCTCGTGCGCGATGCCGAACTTGTTGTCGCGCAGGCCGGTGGAGATGTAGGGATGCGTGCCGGCGTCGACGTCGGGGTTCACGCGCAGGCTCACCGGGGCCCGCACGCCCAGGTCCCGCGCCACTTCGGCCAACACACGAAGCTCGGGTTCGCTCTCGATGTTGAAGCAGCGCACGCCGGCCTGCAACGCCCGGCGCATCTCCGCGCGGGTCTTGCCGACGCCGGAGAAGACGATGCGCGAGCCCTCGACGCCCACGGCCAGCACGCGCGCCAGTTCGCCGCCGGACACGATGTCGAAGCCGGCGCCGGCCTGCGCGAAGGTCTGCAGCACCGCCAGGCTGGAGTTCGCCTTCATCGCATAACAGACCAGGTGCGGCCGGCCGGCCAGCGCCTGCTCGTACGCCGCCAGGGCGCTGCGCATCGCGCTGCGCGAATAGGCGTAGAGCGGCGTGCCGTGCTCACGGGCCAGGGCCTGCAGGTCGCAGTCCTCGAGGTGGAGCGCATCGCCGCGCCAGCCGACGAAGGGCGCGCCGGGAAGGGTCATGGGGTGGTGGTCAGCGGCGGGACGAGGGCGCCGAGGCGGGCGTCGAGGGCTGCAGCACCGGGGGCGGTGGGACGTCGGCCGTGGCGGGGGCCGGCCTTGCCGGCAGCGGCAGCTCCAGCGGGCCCTTCTGGCCGCAGCCGGCCAGCACCAGGGCCGCCGCCGCAGCGATGAGGCCGACGCCCCGACGCCCGGAAGGGCGGGCGCCGCTGGCTAAACTGGTTCGGCCGCTGTGCTGTTGCATGGGCGGCCATTCTAGTTTCGACCCGCCATGACCGATCCCACCACCGCCCCGCTCACCGACGCCGAGTACCACCGCCTCACCGACGCCATCCTGGCCCGCGTCGAGGCGCAGGCCGACCGCTGGCTGCAGGACGACGTGGTGGACATCGACACCCGCCGCACCGGCGGCCTGCTGGAGCTCAGCCTGCCCGGCGGCAGCAAGATCGTGGTCAACACCCAGCCGCCCCTGCACGAGCTCTGGCTGGCCACGCGCGGCGGCGGCTACCACTTCCGTCATGCCGACGGCGTCTGGCGCGAGCGCACGGGGCGCGAGTTCTTCGAGCTGCTGTCGGAGCAGGCCAGCGCCCAGGCGGGTCAGCCGCTGCGGTTCAGCCCGACTTGAGTTTCGGTCAGCGGCGGAAGAGGTCGAGGATGCTGTTCCGCTCCTCTTCCGGTGACGCGGCGGGCGCGGCCGGGGTGGGTTCCACGCCCACGCTGGCCACGCCGCGGCCGGGCGCGTATTCCTCGAAGTACCACTCGCCGTTGAGGTTGACCACGCCCTCGGGCGGCTGCAGTTCCTGCACCGGCGCGTTGCGCAGCGCCTGCTGCATGTACTCGATCCACACCGGCAGGGCCAGCCCGCCGCCGGTCTCGCGGTCGCCCAGCTTGCGCGGCGTGTCGTAGCCGATCCACACCACCGCCACCAGGTTGGGTTGGTAGCCGGCGAACCAGGCGTCCATCGAATCGTTGGTGGTGCCGGTCTTGCCGTACAGGTCCGGCCGCTTCAGCGTGGCCTGCGCCTTGGCCGCGGTGCCGCTGCGCGTCACCTCCTGCAGCAGGCTGCTCATGACGAAGGCATTGCGCGCGTCCAGCGTGCGGTTCTCCTCGTCCAGCGGCAGCGGCTTGGCTTCGTGCAGCAACCGGCCCTTGGTGTCGGTGAGCTTGGTGATCAGCATCGGCGCCACCCGGTGGCCACCGTTGGCGAAGACGCCGTAGGCGGTGGCCATCTGCATCGGCGTGACCGAGCCGGCGCCCAGCGCCATCGTCAGGTACGCCGGGTGTTTTTCCGGCTCCAGGCCGAAGCGGGTGAGGAAGGTCTGCGCGTTCTGCGGGCCCACCCCCTGCAGCACCCGGATGGACACCATGTTCTTCGACTTGGCCAGCGCCCGGCGCAGCGTCATCGGACCTTCGAAGGTGCCGTCGTAGTTCTTCGGCTCCCAGGGCTGGCTGCCGGTGGAGCCGGCGTCGAAGAACAGCGGCGCGTCGTTGACCACGGTCGACGGCGTGTAGCCCCGCTCCAGCGCCGCCGAGTAGATGAAGGGCTTGAAGCTGGAGCCGGGCTGCCGCCAGGCCTGCGTCACGTGGTTGAACTTGCTCTTGCTGTAGTCGAAGCCGCCGACCAGCGCACGGATGGCGCCGGTGCGCGGGTCCAGCGCGACGAAGGCGCCTTCGACCTCGGGCACCTGCGTCAGCGTCCAGGCGTCCTTCGGTCCCTTGACCACGCGCACCACCGCGCCGCGGCGGATCTGTACCTTCGGGCCGGCCTTCTCCGACAGGCCCGACGCCACCGGCCGCAGGCCGTCGCCGGTGACGGTCACCGACTCGCCCGACTGCAGCACCGCCACCACCTTCTTCGGCGAGGCCTCCAGCACCACGGCCGCCTTCAGCTCGTCGTTGTCGGGGTGGTCGACCAGGGCCTCGGCGATGCGCGTGTCCAGCTGCTTGGGGTCGCCCGGCAGCTCGACGTAGGCCTCCGGCCCGCGGTAGACCTGGCGCCGCTCGTAGTCGAGCAGGCCGCGGCGCAGCGCCCGGTAGGCGGTGGCCTGTTCCTCGGCATTGACGGTGAGGTAGACGTTGAGGCCGCGGGTGTAGGCCTCGTCGCCGTACTGGCTGAACACCAGCTGGCGCGCGGTCTCGGCCACGTACTCGGCGTGCACCACGGTGGTCTGCGGGGGCCGGTAGCGCAGCGTCTGGTTCAGCGCCTGCTCGTGCTGCTCCGCCGTGATGAAGCCGTTGTCCAGCATGCGGTCGACGATGTAGCGCTGGCGGACGGTGGCGCGTCGGGGGTTGACGACCGGGTTGTAGGCCGAAGGGGCCTTGGGCAGCCCGGCCAGCATCGCGGCCTCGGCGACGGTCAGCTGCGCCAGCGGCTTGCCGAAGTAGGTCTCGCTGGCGGCGGCGAAGCCGTAGGCCCGCTGCCCCAGGTAGATCTGGTTCATGTAGACCTCAAGGATCTGCTCCTTGCTCATCAGCGTCTCGATCTTGAGCGCGAGCAGGATCTCGTAGATCTTGCGGGTGAAGGTCTTCTCGGTGGAGAGGTAGAAGTTGCGCGCCACCTGCATGGTGATGGTGGACGCACCCTGGCTGCGGACCTCGCCGAAGTTCGCCAGGCCGGCGCGCAGGACCCCGAGGTAATCGACGCCGGCGTGCTCGTAGAAGCGGGCGTCCTCGATGGCCAGCACCGCGTCCTGCATCACCTTCGGGATCTGCCCGATGGGCACGAAGTTGCGCCGCTCCTCGCCGTATTCGCCCAGCAGCACGTTGTCGGCGGAGTAGAGCCGCATCGGCAGCTTGGGCCGGTAGTCGGTGAGGCCGCTGACCTCCGGCAGGTTGGGGTAGGCCACCGCCAGCGCCACCGCCAGGAGGGCCGCGCCCGCGAACGTCGCCGCGGCGGCCAGCCCCAGCACCATGCCGCCCCAGCGCAGCAGGCGGCGGAGCCAGGGGCGGCCGCCTGCGGGGGCGGGAGGTGTCTTGGTCAAGGGCGCTGTGCGGGGGTGACGGCCGTCGATTATAGAAACCGGGTCCTGTCGCGACGGCCCGTCGGCGCCGGTTTCAATCTGACGCGAAAGACGCCTTGAGACCCGTCCAGCGGCGGCCGAAAACGGGTCTGCAGCGGCCTGGTTTCACGAGGTAAGGCGCCCACAACACCGGGCATTTTTCGTGGTTCCACAAAGGCTTTACTGCTAGCATTGAAGTAACTTATTAACAGTTGTGCGACGTTTTGCACGACTGCCTGGAGGGGCGCCGCTTGAGCTTTCTGGACACATTGCTGGGTCGCAAGCACCCGCCGATGATCGGTCTGGACATCAGCTCGTCGAGCGTCAAGCTGGTCGAACTGGACCAGACGGCGGGCGGCGAGGTGGTTCTGGAGCGTTTCGCCTCCGAACCCTTTGAACAGGGCTGGATCACCGACGGCCAGATCGAGAAGTTCGACGAGGTGGCCGACGCCGTGCGGCGGCTGGTGCAGAAGTGCGGGACCAGGACGAAGAACGTGGCGATGGCGATGCCCCAGTCGGCCGTCATCACCAAGAAGATCATGCTGCCCGCCGGCCTGCGCGAGGACGAGATGGAGCTGCAGGTCGAGTCCGAGGCCAACCAGTACATCCCCTTCTCGCTCGACGAGGTGAGCCTGGACTTCAGCGTCATCGGTCCCAGTGCCAGCTCGGCCGGCGACGTCGAGGTGCTGATCGCCGCGTCGCGCAAGGACCGCGTGCAGGACCGGCAGGGCCTGGCCGAAGCGGCCGGCCTGAAGCCGGTCATCCTCGACATCGAATCGCATGCGTCCCGGCTGGCGATGGGCCGCGTCATCGGCGCGCTGCCCAACGCGGGCAAGGACGCACTGGTCGCGCTCTTCGAGATCGGCGCCGACACCACCAGCCTCAAGGTGCTGCGCGACGACGAGATGCTGTACGACCGCGACCAGGCCTTCGGCGGGTCGCAGCTCACGCACCTGATCTCGCGCCAGTACGGCTTCTCGTACGAGGAGGCCGAGCACAAGAAGCTGGCCGGCGACCTGCCCGAGGACTACGAGGGCGGCATCCTGGAGCCGTTCGTGGACAGCCTGTCGCAGGAGATCGGCCGCGCGCTGCAGTACTTCTTCACCAGCACGCCGCACCACAAGGTGCACTACGTGATGCTGGCCGGCGGCACCGCGACCCTGCCCGGCCTGAAGGACCGGGTGACCGAGCTGACCGGCTTCGCGTCGATGGTGGTCAATCCGTTCGACAACATGAAGCTGGGCCGCAGCGTGCGCGAGTCCAAGCTGCGCCGAGAGGCGGCCTCCTACCTGACCGCCTGCGGCCTGGCGATGCGGAGATTCGTGCAGTGATCCTCATCAACCTGCTGCCGCACCGCGAAGAGCGGCGCAAGCGCCGCAAGGCGGCCTTCTACACCGGCATCGGCATCTCGGTGCTGGCCGGCGCCGCCATCACCGGCGTCTGGTACACGGTGCTGCAGCAGCTGATCGACGGCCAGCAGCAGCGCAACACCTTCTTGACGGCCGAGATCGCCAAGCTCGACACGCAGATCAAGGAAGTCGCCAACCTCAAGTCCGAGATCGAGGCGCTGAAGGCGCGCCAGAAGGCGGTGGAGGACCTGCAGACCGACCGCAACATCCCCGTCTACCTGCTCAACGAGCTGGTGCGGCAGACGCCGGAGGGCGTCTACCTCACCTCCATCAAGCAGAGCGAGCAGGTGGTGTCGGTGACCGGCGTCGCGCAGACCAACGAGCGCGTCAGCGAGTTCCTGCGCAACGCGCTCTACAACTCGCCCTGGCTGGAGCGGCCCGAGCTGGTGGAGATCAAGGCCGCCAACGTGACGACCGCCGGCCGCGACCAGCGCCGGCTGTTCGACTTTTCCATGCGCCTGACGCTGAAGCGCCCCGGCGCCGCCGCGGCGGCCGCCGCCGCGTCCGCCCCGGCGGCGCGCAAGTCCTGACGGGAAGACGGCGCCATGGCGACCTCCAGCAAGACACCCCGCAGCTTCGAGCTGACCCGATGGTTCGAGGACGCGCAGGGCCAGTTCCGCGGCCTCAACATGAACGAGCCCGGCCAGTGGCCGCTGCTGCCCAAGCTGGCCGCCTTCTCGGCGGTGGCGTTGGTGGCGGTGATCGCCGGCTGGTTCGGCCTCGTCTCGGCCACCGCCGACGAACTGGAGGCCGAGCGCAACCGCGAGCCCGCGCTGAAGACCGACTACCGCAGCAAGCTGGTGCAGGCCGTCAACCTGGCCGAATTGGTCAAGCAGAAGCAGCAGGTTCAGGAGTACGTGACCCAGCTTGAGAAGCAGCTGCCCGGCAAGGCCGAGATGGACGCGCTGCTGTCGGACATCAACCAGGCGGGCCTCGGCCGCGGCCTGCAGTTCGAGCTGTTCCGGCCGGGCCAGGTGGCGGTGAAGGACTACTACGCCGAGCTGCCGATCGCCATCCGCGTGTCGGGCCGCTACCACGACGTCGGCGCCTTCGCCGCCGACGTGGCCAACCTCTCGCGCATCGTGACGCTGCACAACCTCAGCGTGCAGCCGGCGACGGCGAAGGACGCCAACGGCATGCTGAGCATGGACGCCACCGCCCGCACCTACCGCTACCTCGACGAGGCGGAGCAGGCGGCGCAGCGCAAGTCGGCGGCCGCGGCCAAGGGAGCGAAGAAATGAGCGCGCGGCGTCGTGTGGCGGTGCTGTCCGCCGCCCTGCTGGTCGCCGGTCTGGCCGGCTGCAGCGCGGACGAGGACGAACTGCAGCAGTGGATGGAGCAGCAGCGCCGCGAGGTCAAGCCGAACGTTCCGCCACTGGTGCCGCCGAAGAAGTTCACGCCGGAGCCCTATGCGACGGCCGAAGGGGTCGAACCGTTCAGCGCGCAGAAGCTGACGGTGGCCATCAAGCAGGAAGCGCGTCAGCCCAGCTCGCTGCTCGCCGGCGAGATGAACCGCCGGCGCGAACCGCTGGAGGCCTTCCCGCTGGACAGCATGACCATGGTGGGCAGCGTCGCCAAAGAAGGACGGCCCCAGGCGCTGCTGCGGGTGGACAACCTGCTCTACCAGGTGAAGGTGGGCGACTACATGGGCCAGAACTACGGCCGCGTCACCCGCATCACCGAGACCGAGGTGGCGCTGCGCGAGATCGTGCAGGACGCCGCCGGCGAATGGATCGAACGCATGACGACCCTGCAATTGCAGGAGCAGCAGGGGCGAGCACGATGACACACACGAGGGGCACCATGAGGAACTGGCGCAGTGCCGTCTTCGCCATGCTGGTCGGCCTGGCGCTGCCCGGCAGCGGCTGGGCGCAAGCGATGATCCAGTCGATCACCAGCCAGCAGCAGGGCGGCAGCGAACTGCTGCGCATCGAGCTGAGCGAACCGCTGGCCGCCGTGCCGGCCGGCTTCGCCACGCAGGCGCCACCGCGCATCGCGCTCGACTTGCCCAACGTCGCCAGCGCGCTGGGCCGGCCGAACGTCGAGCTGAACCAGGGCAACCTGCGTTCGGTCAGCGTGGCACAGGCCGGCGAGCGCACCCGCCTCGTGCTGAACCTCAAGCAGGCGGCGACCTACACCACGCGCCTCGAGGGCAAGACGCTGCTCGTGGTGCTGACATCGCCGACGGTTGCCGCCTCGACCGGCACGCCGGCCGAGCACTTCGCCCCCAGCCTGAACCAGGATCCGCAGGCGCTGCGAGACGTCGACTTCCGCCGCGGCAACGACGGTGCCGGCCGTGTCATGGTCTCGCTGCCGAGCAACCAGATCGGTGTCGACATCCGCCAGCAGGGCCAGACGCTGGTGGTGGAGTTCCTGCGCACCAGCGTGCCGGAGCCGATGCGCCGCCGACTGGACGTGACCGACTTCGGCACGCCGGTGCAGACCATCACCACCACCCAATCCGGCGACCGCGTGCGCATGGTCATCCAGCCGCGCGGCAACTGGGAGCACAGCGCCTACCAGAGCGACAACCAGTTCGTCGTCGAGGTGCGCCCCCTCGCGGTGGACCCGAACAAGCTGGTGCAGGGCCCCGGCTTCAGCGGCGAGAAGCTCAGTCTGAACTTCCAGAACATCGAGGTGCGGGCGCTGCTGCAGGTCATCGCCGACTTCACCAACTTCAACGTCGTGACCAGCGACACCGTCACCGGCAACGTCACCCTGCGGCTGAAGGACGTGCCGTGGGACCAGGCGCTGGACATCATCCTGCAGGCCAAGGGCCTGGGCGTGCGCAAGACCGGCAACGTGCTGTGGATCGCGCCCAAGGATGAACTGCTGGCCAAGGAACAGGTGGAGCTGGAGGCGAAGAAGAAGATCTCCGACCTGGAACCGGTGCGCACGCAGGCCTTCCAGCTCAACTACACCAAGGCGCAGGACGTGGCCAACGGCCTGCTCGGCCGGGTGGCCGGTGCGCCGGGTGGCGGCGCTGCCGTCGCGGCCCCGTTGCCCGGCGTGACGGGCGCCCAGTCGTCGGTCACCCGCATCCTCTCGCCGCGCGGCAGCGTGTTCTTCGAGGCGCGCACCAACCAGCTCTTCGTCTCCGACATCCCGTCGAAGCTGGAGGAGGTGCAGGCCCTGATCACCCGCATCGACATCCCGGTGCGCCAGGTGCTGATCGAGGCACGCATCGTCGAGGCCGACGACACCTTCGGCCGATCGCTCGGTGCCCGCCTCGGCGCCGCCGACAACCGCGGCCTGCAGGGCGGCATCCCCGGCTACAACATCGGCGGCAGCAACTACGTGACCATCGGCGGCAACTACAGCGCCGTCGGCTACCAGACCGGCCAGTCGCCGCAGGTGGACTTCACCAACACGCAGTTCGTCAACCTGCCGGCCAACGCGGGCGCGCTCGGTGCGGCCAATGCCGCCAACTTCGCCATCTCGCTGTTCAGCCCAACGGCCAACCGCTTCCTGAACCTGGAGCTGTCGGCGCTGGAGGCCGAGGGCCGCGGCAAGATCGTCTCCAGCCCGCGCGTCATCACGGCCAACCAGATCAAGGCGCTGATCGAGCAGGGTGAGGAGCTGCCCTACCAGGCCGGCACCTCCAGCGGCGCCACGCAGATCCAGTTCCGCAAGGCCAACCTGAAGCTCGAGGTGGTGCCGCAGATCACCCCGGAAGGCAACCTGATCCTCGACGTCGACGTCAACAAGGACAGCGTCGGCCGCGTCACCAACGCCGGCTTCGCCATCAACACCAAGCACGTGCAGACGCAGGTGCTGGTGGAGAACGGCGGTACCGTCGTGATCGGCGGCATCTTCACCGTCACCGAGCGCAACGACGTCAACAAGGTCCCCCTTCTGGGCGATGTGCCGGTGGTGGGCAACCTCTTCAAAAATACGACGCGTCAGCAGAACAAGACCGAGCTGTTGATCTTCATCACGCCGAAGGTGGTGACGGACAATCGGTCGACGGCGGCGCTGCGTTGAACGCCACGTCGTCGGTCTTCGAACAATGCAATGTCGAGGTGAGGGCAAGCTCATGATGGGAACGTGGCTCAAGCGCGGCCTGGCGGCCGTGCTGGTGGCAGCGGTGGCCGCCTGCGGCGGTGGCGGCGGCAGCGCCGGGACGCCGTCGCTGGGGGCGCCGACGGGCGGGACGCCCTCGTCCAGCAGCGGTGCCGCCACCATCGACGTGGTTGCGGACAGCACGGCGGTGGGCAGTGGCGGTGTTCCGGTGACCATCACCGCGACGGTGAAGGGCGCGGGCAACACCAGCCTGGCATCGGCTCCGATCAGCTTCGTGACCAGCAGCGGCACGGTCAGCGACTATCCGGCGACGACCAACGCCTCCGGCGTGGCGACCGCCAAGTTCTCGGTCGGCGCCGACAAGAGCAACCGAACGGCCACCATCACCGTCACCTCGGGCAGCGTGACGGGCACGGTGGCGGTGGACATCAACGGCACCACGCTGGCCTATTCCGGCCCCACGACGCTGCAGATCGGCGGCACGGCCACCCTCAGCGCCAAGCTGGCCGATTCCAATGGCGCAGCGATCTCCGGCAGGCCTGTCGCGATCACGAGCAGCCTGGGCAACGGCCTGTCCGTCGCCACGGCGACCACGGATGCGGCGGGCAATGTCAGCGTGACCTACACGGCCACCAATTCCGGTGCGGACAAGATCACCTTCTCGGCGCTGGGCGCCACGGTGGCGCCCACAATAACCGTCAGCGGCGAGGACTTCGGCATCATCACCCCGGCCACCGCGGGTCAGGCCATTCCGATCGGAACGGCGCAAACGATCACCGCCCGCTACCGCATCAATGGGGCCCCGGCGTCGGGTCCGTATGCGGTGCGTTTCACCTCCACCGCGGGCAGTTTCTCGCCCGCAGGCGCGGCCTCCGGCGTGACCCTGGTCGGCGGCGTGGCGTCGGCGGACTTGCAATCCACCTTTGCCGGCCCCGCCACGGTCCAGGCCGAACTGATCAACACCACGACCACCGCCGTGTTGGCCAAGGCGACGGTCGCGGTGCAGTTCGTCGCCGACACGCCCAACACCCTGACCCTGCAATCGACACCCACTGCGTTGGGCACCAACAGCGCGGGTTCGACGGCCAAGCAAGCGCTGGTGCGCGCCACGGTGGTCGATGCCAATGGCAACCCGGTGCAGGGCAAGACGGTGAACTTTTCCCGTGTCGCCGACCCGAGCGGGGGCAACCTCAGCCAGGCGTCGGCGTTGACCGATGCCAACGGCCAGGCGTCGGTGCAGTACATCGCCGGCGCCACCGCGACCTCGGCCAACGCCGTGCGGTTGCGCGCGACGGTGGCCGGCACGTCGGTGCAGGGCGATGTCACGCTCACCGTCAACCAGAGCGCCCTCTTCGTGGCGCTGGGCACCGGCAACACCATCACCAACCTGGCCGGCAGCAACGACACCATCTACGTGAAGAACTGGACCGTGTACGTGACCGACGCCAGCGGGGCGCCGGTGCCAAGTCAAACGGTCACCATTTCGCTGTTGCCCAATCGCTACCGCAAGGGCAGCTACATCCTGTCGGGCGACGACTACGTCTACGGCCCCTGGGACGGTGTCACCCTGACCGCGGACGGCTACCTCCCGGCCGGCAGCTACATCTCCTGCGCGAACGAGGACACCGACTACAGCGGCGTGCTCACCGGAGCGAAGGACACGAACGGCAGCAATCGTCTGGAGCCCGGCAACGTCATCACCTTCACCAACAACAGCAGCGTCACGACGGTGACCACCGACGCCAACGGCTTCGCCTACGTCGACCTGAAGTACGCCGAGTCCTACGCCTCCTGGGTGGAGGTGACGCTCAGGGGCAGTGCGACCGTCGCGGGCACCGAGTCGTCGAACCAGTCGACCTTCTGGGTGGTGGGCCTGCGGTCGGACTTCACCAAGACGGGTGGCCCGCCGGCCGGCTTGGTCAGTCCGTTTGGCCAAAGGCCAAGCTGCAGCCAGGTCAACTGAGGCCGTTGCCACGGAGGTCGCCTGATCACCCTCATCGGCATGCCCGGCGGCGGCAAGTCCACCGTCGGGCGTCACCTGGCGCGGCAGCTCCACCGGTCCTTCGTCGACGCCGACACCGAGGTGGAGAAGCGCCTCGGCATGCCGATCCGTGACTTTTTGCGGCCGAAGGCGAGGCCCGCTTCCGCGACATCGAGCAGCAGGTGCTGGCCGCGCTGGCGGCGGACGGTGGCGGGCGGGTGCTGGCCACCGGGGGCGGCGCGGTGCTGCGCGAGGCCAACCGGCGCGTCCTGCGTGCCGCCGGCAGCGTCGTCTACCTGCGGTCCTCGCCGGAGGAACTGTTCCGGCGGTTGCGCCACGACACCCAGCGCCCGCTGCTGCAGGTGCCCGACCCGCTGCGCAAGCTGCGCGAGCTCTACCATCAGCGCGACCCGCTGTACCGGGAATGCGCGCACTTCGTCATCGAGACCGGCCGGCCGTCGGTGCCGGCGCTGGTGCACATGATCCAGATGCAGCTGGACATGGCGGCGCTGTCGAACGAGCCGCCGGGCGGCTGAGCGCCCCCGCACGGCCGCGTTTCTTACACTGGCGGCATGACCGCTGTGCCCCCCCCCGCGCCTCGACCGAGGTCGTCGGCATTCCGCTCGGCGACCGGGCCTACGACATCCTGGTCGGCAGCCGCCTGTTGGGGGATCCGGCGAGTTACGAAGGCCTGCCCAAGGCCGGCACGGCGCTGATCGTCAGCAACACCACCGTCGCACCGCTGTACGCGCAGACCTTGCAGGCGGCGCTGGCGCCCCACTACAAGCGGGTGCTGCAGCTGGCCCTGCCGGACGGCGAGTCGCACAAGGACTGGCCGACCCTGAACCGCGTCTTCGACACGCTGCTGGAGGGGGTGCCGACCGCCGCACCGTGCTGTTCGCCCTCGGCGGCGGCGTGGTGGGCGACATGACCGGCTTCGCCGCGGCCTGCTTCATGCGCGGGGTGCCCTTCGTGCAGGTGCCGACCACGCTGCTGGCGCAGGTGGACTCGTCGGTGGGCGGCAAGACCGGCATCAACCACCCGCTGGGCAAGAACATGGTGGGCGCGTTCTACCAGCCGCAGCGCGTGGTCTGCGACCTCGACACGCTGGACACGCTGCCCGCGCGCGAGCTGTCGGCGGGCCTGGCCGAGGTGATCAAGTACGGCCCCATCGCCGACATGGCGCTGCTCGACTGGACCGAGCGGAACATCGGCGCCCTGCGGCGGCGCGACAAGGACGCCCTGCGCCACGCGGTGCGCCGCTCCTGCGAGATCAAGGCGGCGGTCGTCGGAGCCGACGAGCGCGAGGGCGGGCTGCGCGCCGTCCTCAACTTCGGCCACACCTTCGGCCACGCCATCGAAGCCGGCCTGGGGTACGGCGAATGGCTGCACGGCGAGGCGGTGGGCTGCGGCATGGTGATGGCCGCCGACCTGTCGGCGAGGCTGGGCCTGGTGCCCGCGGCGTTCGTGCAGCGGCTGCGCACGTTGATCGAGGCGGCGGGCCTGCCGGTGCGCGGCCCGGCGCTGGGTGCCGACCGCTGGCTGCAGTTGATGCGGCTCGACAAGAAGGCGCAGGACGGCGAGATCCGCTTCGTGGTGATCGAGTCGCCCGGCCGGGCCGCCATGCGGCCGGCGCCGGACGCGCTGGTGCGCGAGGTCATCGCCGCCCACGCCGGCTGACCGGCCAGGCTTCCTTCCGCCCACCATGCAGACCGCGCTCGCCCCCTGGGCTTGCGACCCCGCGCGCAGCCGGGGCCGTCGCCGGCCCGAGCCGCCGGCGCGCGACCGCAACGACTTCCAGCGCGACCGCGACCGCATCGTCCACAGCACCGCCTTCCGCCGGCTGGTCTACAAGACGCAGGTCTTCATCAACCACGAGGGCGACCTGTTCCGCACCCGGCTCACGCATTCGCTGGAGGTGGCGCAACTTGCGCGTTCGGTGGCGCGGTCGCTCCGGCTGCACGAGGACCTGGTCGAAGCCATCGCCCTGGCCCACGACCTCGGCCACACGCCGTTCGGCCATGCCGGCCAGGACGCGCTGCACGCCTGCATGCGCGGACAGGGCGGCTTCGAGCACAACCTGCAGAGCCTGCGGGTGGTCGACCGCCTGGAGCAGCGCTACGCCGACTTCGACGGCCTGAACCTGTGCTTCGAGACGCGCGAGGGCATCCTCAAACACTGCTCGGCCGGCCATGCCCGGGCGCTGGAGGCGGCCGAGCCCGGCGGCGTCGGCCGGCGCTTCCTCGACGGCCACCAGCCCTCGCTGGAGGCGCAGGTGGCCAACCTGGCCGATGAGATCGCCTACAACGTACACGACATCGACGACGGTGTTCGCTCGGGCCTGCTCACCGAGTCTCAGCTGGCCGGGCAGGTGCCGCTGTTCGATCGCTGCCGTGTCGCGGCGCTGGCCGAACACCCCGCGCTGGCGTCCCCGGCGCTGGCCAAGCGGCTGCTGGCCGAAACCCTGCGCCGCATGCTGTCGGCCCAGGTGCACGACCTGATCGAGGCCACCGCCGAACGGCTGCGCGAGGCGGCCCCGGCCGACGTCGACGGCGTGCGGCAGCATCGGCCGCTGGTGTGCTTCAGCGTCGCCATGCGCGCCGAGGTCGACGGGCTCAAGCGCTTCCTGCTGCACGGCCTCTATCGCCATCCGCAGGTGCTGCGCATGACCGACGCCGCCCGGCGCACGGTGGCCGAGCTGTTCGACGCCTACCGCCGGGCGCCGGGCGAACTGCCGCCCGACCACCGCGAACGGGCCGACCCCGCGCGCGCGGTGGCCGACTATGTCGCCGGCATGACGGACCGCTTCGCGATCCGCGAGCACCGGCGGTTGACGGGGCGCATGCACTTTGATGGGGACCTGGTGCAGCGTCCCGGGGAGTTCTGATGGCGCGGCTGCCGCGGCTGGCGGTGGCCGGCCTGGCCCATTGCGTGGCGCTGCGCGGTCACAGCGGTCGGCCGATCGCCGAGGACGACCACGACCGGCAGGCGGCGATCGACATGCTGCGCGAGGCGGCCGGGGTCACCGGCGTGGCGGTGCACGGCTACGCGCTGCTCACCGAGTCGCTGTGGCTGCTGGTGACGCCGCCGGAGGGGCCCGCGCTCGGGCGCACGCTGCAGAGCTTCGGCCGCCGGTACGTGTCGGCGTTCAACCGCCGCCATGGTGCCCGCGGCACCCTGTGGGAGGGCCGCTACCGCGCCACGGTGGTCGACGATGAGCGGGTGCTGGGCGCCCTGCGCCACCTGGACCTCGCGGCGGTGCATGCCGGGCTGGCTGCCACGGCCGCCGACTGGCCCTGGAGCAGTGCGATGGCCCACCTCGGCGTCCGGCGAGACCCGCTGCTGGCGCCGCACGCCCGCTACTGGGGCCTGGGGAACACCCCCTTCGAACGGGAGGCGGCGTACCGCGCGTGGCTGGCCGAAGGCGAGTCGCAGGACGACGCGCGTGCGCTGGAGAGCGCCACCTTGCACGGCTGGGCGTACGGCTCCGCCGCCTTCGTCTCGGCGCTCCAGGCCGCGACGGCCCGGCCCTTGCTTCCGCGAGCGCCCGGACGCCCGCGCGGAAAGAAGACTGTCCCCGTTTAGAGATTTAATTCTGCGGGGCTGGTGATCAAAGGTGTCTGACCCCATTTGATATCGGTTGAGCGCGCTCGTTTGCTCGGGTACGCTTGCGCGTTAACCCCAGTGCCCCGGAGCTTCCCATGCACGACGCCCTCGCCGGACCTTCTCAAGCCGAACGTGACCTATTCGAAGGGCAGGGCCTGTACGACCCGAAGAACGAGCGCGACGCCTGCGGCGTCGGCTTCGTCGCCCACATCAAGGGCCAGAAGGCGCATTCCATCATCCAGCAGGGCCTGAAGATCCTGGAGAACCTGGACCACCGCGGCGCGGTGGGGGCCGACGCGCTGATGGGCGACGGCGCCGGCATCCTGATCCAGATCCCCGACGAGTTCTTCCGCGCCGAGATGGCGGCGCAAGGCGTCGAGCTGCCGGCGCCCGGCGAGTACGGCGTGGGCATGATCTTCTTGCCGAAGGAGCATGCCTCTCGGCTGGCCTGCGAGCAGGAACTGGAACGGGCGGTCAAGGCCGAGGGCCAGGTGCTGCTCGGCTGGCGCGACGTGCCGGTGGACCGGGACATGCCGATGAGCCCGGCCGTGCGCGCCAAGGAGCCGGTGATCCGCCAGATCTTCATCGGCCGCGGCCCCGACGTCATCGTGCCGGATGCGCTGGAACGCAAGCTCTACGTCATCCGCAAGACGGCCTCGCGCGCCATCCAGAACCTGCAGCTGACGCACGGCCGCGAGTACTACGTGCCCAGCATGAGCTGCCGCACCATCATCTACAAGGGCCTGCTGCTGGCCGACCAGGTGGGCCAGTACTACCTGGACCTGCGCGACCCGCGCGCCGTGTCGGCCCTCGGCCTGGTGCACCAGCGCTTCTCGACCAACACCTTCCCGGAGTGGCCGCTGGCGCACCCCTACCGGATGGTCGCGCACAACGGCGAGATCAACACCGTCAAGGGGAACTTTAACTGGATGCGCGCCCGCGAGAGCGTGATGAAGTCGCCGGTGCTGGGCGACGACCTGACCAAGCTGTACCCCATCAGCTTCGAGGGCCAGAGCGACACCGCCACCTTCGACAACGCGCTCGAGCTGCTGACCATGGCCGGCTACCCGCTGGCGCAGGCGGCGATGATGATGATTCCCGAGGCCTGGGAGCAGCACGAGGGCATGGACGAGCGCCGCCGCGCGTTCTACGAGTACCACGCCGCCATGCTGGAGCCCTGGGACGGTCCGGCCGCGATGGTCTTCACCGACGGGCGGCAGATCGGCGCCACGCTCGACCGCAACGGCCTGCGCCCGGCACGCTACCTCGTCACCGACGACGACCTGGTGGTGATGGCGTCGGAGTCCGGCGTGCTGCCGTTCCCTGAGAACAAGATTGTCAAGAAGTGGCGCCTGCAGCCGGGCAAGATGTTCCTCATCGACTTCGAGCAGGGCCGCATCGTCGACGACGAGGAGCTGAAGAACCAGTTCGCGGCCGCCAAGCCCTACCGGCAGTGGATCGAGAACGTGCGCATCAAGCTCGACACGTTGGACGTGCCGGGCGAGCCGCTGCAGTTCAAGGAAACGCTGCTCGACCGGCAGCAGGCCTTCGGCTACACCCAGGAGGACATCAAGTTCCTGCTTTCGCCCATGGCCCAGGCCGGCGAGGAGGGCATCGGCTCGATGGGCAACGACAGCCCGCTGGCGGTGCTGTCGAGCAAGAACAAGCCGCTGTACAACTACTTCAAGCAGCTGTTCGCCCAGGTCACCAACCCGCCGATCGACCCGATCCGCGAGGCCATCGTGATGAGCCTGAACAGCTTCATCGGCCCGCGTCCCAACCTGCTGGACATCAACGCGGTCAACCCGCCGATGCGGCTGGAGGTGACCCAGCCCATCCTCGACTTCGACGACATGGCGCGGCTGCGCGCCATCGAGGCGCACACCTCCGGCAAGTTCAAGAGCTACGAGCTGGACATCACCTACCCGGTGGGCTGGGGACACGAGGGGGTCGAGGCCAAGCTGGCCTCACTGTGCGCCGAGGTGGTGGACGCCATCAAGGGCGGCCACAACATCATCATCGTCACCGACCGCCACATGGACCGCGACCGCGTCGCGATTCCGGCGCTGCTGGCGCTGTCGGCGGTGCACCAGCACCTGGTGCGCGAGGGCCTGCGCGCCACCGCCGGCCTGGTGGTGGAGACCGGCTCGGCGCGTGAGGTGCACCACTTCGCGGTGCTCGCCGGCTACGGCGCGGAAGCCGTCCACCCCTACCTGGCGATGGAGACGCTGGCGTCGCTGCACAAGGACCTGCCGGGCGACCTGTCGGCGGACAAGGCGATCTACCACTACGTCAAGGCCATCGGCAAGGGACTGTCGAAGATCATGTCCAAGATGGGCGTGTCGACCTACATGTCCTATTGCGGCGCCCAGCTGTTCGAGGCCATCGGCTTCAACCGCGACCTGGTGGACAAGTACTTCCGCGGCACCGCCTCGCAGATCGGCGGCATCGGCGTCTTCGAGGTGGCGGAGGAGGCGCTTCGCATGCACCGCGACGCCTTCGGCGACGACCCGCTGCTCGAAGGCATGCTGGACGCCGGCGGCGAGTACGCCTGGCGTGTCCGCGGCGAGGAGCACATGTGGACGCCGGACGCGATCGCCAAGCTGCAGCACAGCACGCGGGCGAACACCTTCGACACCTACAAGGAATACGCCCAGATCATCAACGACCAGTCGCGCCGGCACATGACGCTGCGCGGCCTGTTCGAGTTCAAGGTCGACCCGGCCAAGGCCATTCCCATCGAGGAGGTCGAACCGGCGGCCGAGATCGTCAGGCGCTTCGCCACCGGCGCCATGTCGCTGGGCTCGATCTCCACCGAGGCCCATTCGACGCTGGCCATCGCGATGAACCGCATCGGCGGCAAGTCCAACACCGGCGAGGGCGGCGAGGACCCGGCGCGCTACCGCAACGAGTTGAAGGGCATCCGGATCACCGCCGGCACCAAGGTGTCGGACGTGGTCGGCAGCAAGGTCATCGCCGTCGACTACACCCTGAAGGAAGGCGACAGCCTGCGCTCAAAGATCAAGCAGGTGGCGTCGGGCCGGTTCGGCGTGACCACCGAGTACCTGGTCAGCGCCGACCAGATCCAGATCAAGATGGCGCAGGGCGCCAAGCCCGGCGAGGGCGGCCAGCTGCCTGGCGGCAAGGTCAGCGAGTACATCGGCTTCCTGCGCTACAGCGTGCCGGGCGTGGGCCTGATCAGCCCGCCGCCGCACCACGACATCTACTCGATCGAGGACCTCGCGCAGCTCATCCACGACCTGAAGAACGCCAACCCGCGGGCCGACATCAGCGTCAAGCTGGTCTCCGAGGTGGGCGTGGGCACCATCGCCGCGGGCGTGGCCAAGTGCAAGGCCGACCATGTGGTGATCGCCGGCCACGACGGCGGCACCGGCGCCTCGCCCTGGTCGTCGATCAAGCACGCCGGCACGCCGTGGGAGCTGGGCCTGGCCGAGACGCAGCAGACCCTGGTGCTCAACCGCCTGCGCAGCCGCATCCGGGTGCAGGCCGACGGCCAGATGAAGACCGGCCGCGACGTGGTCATCGGCGCGCTGCTGGGCGCCGACGAGTTCGGCTTCGCCACCGCGCCGCTGGTGGTCGAGGGCTGCATCATGATGCGCAAGTGCCACCTCAACACCTGCCCGGTGGGCGTGGCCACGCAGGACCCGGTGCTGCGCGCCAAGTTCACCGGCCAGCCCGAGCACGTCGTCAACTTCTTCTTCTTCGTGGCGGAGGAAGCGCGCCAGATCATGGCCCAGCTGGGCATCCGCAAGTTCGACGACCTCATCGGCCGGGCCGACCTGCTGGACACCAAGAAGGGCATCGCCCACTGGAAGGCGCGCGGCCTGGACTTCAGCCGGGTGTTCTGGCAGCCCGACGGCCCCTCGCCGCTGGCGCGCCACCACATGGACCAGCAGGACCACCGGCTGGCCTCGGCGCTGGACATGCGGCTGATCGAGAAGTGCCAGCCGGCGATTCAGCGCGGTGAGCGGGTGCAGCTCATCGAGCAGGTGCGCAACATCAACCGCACGGTGGGCGCGATGCTGTCGGGCGAGCTGGTGCGGCATCGGCCGGAGGGCCTGCCCGACGACACCGTGTTCATCCAGATGGAAGGCACCGGCGGCCAGAGCTTCGGCGCCTTCCTGGCCCGGGGCATCACGCTGTACCTGATCGGCGACGCCAACGACTACACCGGCAAGGGCCTGTCCGGCGGGCGCGTCGTGGTGCGGCCGTCGATCGACTTCCGTGGCGACACGACGAAGAACATCATCGTCGGCAACACCGTGCTGTACGGCGCCACCAGCGGCGAGGCCTTCTTCCGCGGCGTGGCCGGCGAGCGGTTCGCGGTGCGGCTGTCCGGCGCCTCGGCGGTGGTCGAAGGCACCGGCGACCATGGCTGCGAGTACATGACCGGCGGCACCGTGGTCGTGCTGGGCAAGACCGGCCGCAACTTCGCCGCCGGCATGTCCGGCGGGGTGGCCTATGTCTACGACGAGGATGGCAGCTTCGCCCAGCGCTGCAACACCAGCATGGTGGCGTTGGAGAAGCTGCTGCCCGAGAAGGAACAGCCCGGCGAGGCGGCCACCTGGCACCTGCAGGCGGCCGACGAGCTGATCCTGAAGAAGAAGATCGAGGACCACCACCGCTGGACCGGCTCGCTGCGCGCCCGCGAGATCCTCGACCACTGGGCGGCCAGCCTGCCGAAGTTCGTCAAGGTGTTCCCGCACGAGTACAAGCGCGCCTTGGGCGAGATGAAGGGCGAAGCCAAGCCGGTGCCCGCGCCCGCGGCCAAACCGGCCGAGGCGCCGAAGGCCAAGGCCAAGGGCGGCAAGACGGTCGCCGCCAAGTAACTGGAGCCCCCGCCGCGGCGCTGGCCGCGGCGGCCCCCGAGGGCTGGGCCTCGAACGACACGACACGGACACATCGCCATGGGAAAAGTCACCGGCTTCCTGGAGTACGACCGGCTGGAGGAGGGTTACGAGCCCGTCGAGCTGCGGCTGAAGAACTACAAGGAATTCGTCATCGGCCTGAACGCCGAGCAGGCGCGCATCCAGGGCGCGCGCTGCATGGACTGCGGCACGCCCTTCTGCAACAGCGGCTGCCCGGTCAACAACATCATCCCGGACTTCAACGACCTGGTGTACCGCAACGACTGGCTCAACGCCATCCGCGTGCTGCACACCACCAACAACTTCCCCGAGTTCACCGGCCGCATCTGCCCCGCCCCCTGCGAGGCGGCCTGCACCCTGAACGTCAACGACGATCCGGTGGGCATCAAGTCCATCGAGCACGCCATCGCCGACCGTGCGTGGGAAGAAGGCTGGGTCAAGCCGCAGCCGGCCAAGGTCAAGACCGGCAAGACCGTGGCGGTGGTCGGCTCCGGCCCGGCCGGCCTGGCGGCCGCGCAGCAGCTGGCCCGCGCCGGCCATGACGTCACCGTGTTCGAGAAGAACAGCCGCATCGGTGGCCTGCTGCGCTACGGCATCCCCGACTTCAAGATGGAGAAGTCGCACATCGACCGTCGGGTGAAGCAGATGGAAGGCGAGGGCGTGGTCTTCCGCACCGGCGTGCTGGTCGGCGCGATGCCCGAGGGCAGCAAGGTCACCAACCACGCGCAGACCACCATCAGCGCCGACGAACTGAAGGCCCGGTTCGACGCCGTGCTGCTCACCGGCGGCTCGGAGGTCTCGCGCGACCTGCCGGTGCCCGGCCGCGACCTGGCCGGCATCCACTTCGCGATGGAGTTCCTGCCGCAGCAGAACCGCGTCGTCGCCGGCGACGCCGTGCCCGACCAGATCATGGCCACCGGCAAGCACGTCATCGTCATCGGTGGCGGCGACACCGGCAGCGACTGTGTGGGCACCAGCAACCGCCACGGTGCGAAGAGCGTGACGCAGTTCGAGCTGATGCCCATGCCGCCCGAGACCGAGGACAAGCCGCTGACCTGGCCCTACTGGCCGTACAAGCTGCGCACCTCCTCCAGCCACGAGGAGGGCTGCGAGCGCGAGTTCGCGATCGCCACCAAGGAGTTCCTCGGCGAGGGCGGCAAGGTCACCGGCGTGAAGACGGTGCGGGTGGAGTGGCAGGGCGGCAAGATGGTCGAGGTGCCCGGCAGCGAGCAGGTGCTCAAGGCCGACCTGGTGCTGCTGGCCATGGGCTTCGTGCAACCGGTCGGCAGCGTGCTCGACGCCTTCGGCGTGGCCAAGGACAACCGCGGCAATGCCCGCGCCGGCACCGAGGCCGCCGGCGGCTACCGCACCAACGTCGACAAGGTGTTCGCCGCCGGGGACATGCGCCGCGGCCAGAGCCTGGTGGTCTGGGCCATCCGCGAAGGCCGCCAGGCCGCGCGGGCGGTGGACGAGCACCTGATGGGCGAGAGCGACCTGCCGCGCTGAGTCGCCGCTGCACCGTTCACGGCGGACGCGGGCTTCGGGCCCGCGTTTCTCTTTGTGTCTGCGCCGCCGCTCATCGGCTGTCAAGGACCGCTCTTCGGCGGCCGCCGGCCAGCTGCGAAATCCGACACGGCGAGGATGAGGGGGGGTGCCGAAGAATCCGCAGCAACCCTGCGAGGTCCTTCCCGTGACACGCCCAATCCCATCGTTCATCGCTCGCGGCTTCACGCTTCTGGAGCTGATGATCACCGTCGCGGTGATCGCCATCCTGGCCAGCGTCGCACTGCCGTCCTACTCGGACTATGTGCGGCGCGGCACGCTGCCGGAGGCGTTCAGCGCCCTCGCGGACTACCGCGTGAAGATGGAGCAGTACTACCAGGATCACCGCAACTACGGCGCCAGCGACTGCGCCGACGGCACGCCAGCCCCGACGTGGAGGACCTTCGCGCCGGCGGATGCCCGGTACTTCGGCTTCACCTGCGCGCTGACCTCGAGCGGGCAGGGTTATGTGCTGACCGCCACCGGTACCACGGGTGCTGCCGTCGGCCACGTCTACACCCTGGACTCCAGCAACGCCAAGCGCACGACCAAGCTCAAGAACGTGGAGGTGAGCAAGACCTGCTGGGCGTCCAAGGACGGCGACTGCTGAGGAGGGATGGCCATGTCCCGCCACCTCCTGCGTCGACCACGAGGCTTCACGCTGATCGAAATGATGGTCGTGCTGACCGTCTCGGCGCTGCTGCTCTTCGCCGTCCTGCCCAGCTTCGCCGCCTGGCTGCGTGACCTTCGCATTCGCGGCGTGGCCGAGTCGCTGCAGAACGGCCTGCAACTGGCCCGCATGGAGGCGCTGCGCAGCAACGAGGTGGTGTCGCTGTGGCTGGTCTCGGACGCCGACGCGGCCGACTGCAGCGCGTCGTCCGCGTCACCATCGTGGGTGGTGTCGACCGCCAACCCGGCAACGGCGTGCGCTAGCACCGCGGTGGTCAACAAGCAAGGCCGTGCTGCCACCGCCACGGGCGTGACCGTGGCGTCCGTGCAGACCACCACCGACGGCGCTGCTGGCAATGCCAGCCGGATCGCCTTCAACGGCTTCGGGCAACTGGTGCTGCCGGGGTCGGCCACGCCGCTGCGCCAGGTTGTCATCTCGCTGACACATGCCGACGCCGACGCTCGCACCCTGCGCGTCGAGGTGCTGCCCGGCGGCAGCATCCGCATGTGCGATCCCCACGTGGCCAGCGACGATCCCCGTCGCTGCATGCTGTGAGGAGCCGGGCGATGCACGGTGTCCTTCGTCGCGCGCCGCGCCGCGCCGTGTCGGCCGGCCGCGGCTTCGCCCTCATCGAAGTGCTGGTCGGTCTGCTCATCCTGGCCGTTGGCGTGCTCGGCCTGGTCGGCACCCAGGCCAGCATGGTCCAAGCCCAGGGGGCGGCCAAGTACCGCGGCGACGCGGCGTACCTGGCCGCCGAACTCGTCGGCCTGATGTGGTCGGACCTGGGCAATCTGTCGCAGTACGCCGGCGACGGCGCCACGCCCTGCACGGCGACCCGATGCTTGGACTGGGCGCGCAAAGTGGCGAGCACGCTGCCGCAAGGCCAGGCCGAGGTGACGGTCAACAGCGGCACCGTTGTGATCACCATCCGCTGGACGCCACCGGGCGACGCCGCCCATGCCTACACCACGCGGAGCGCCCTCAATGCCTAGGACGTTCCCCTGCCACGGCGCCCGTGCCGCGCGCGGCCTGACGCTGGTGGAGCTGATGGTCGGCATCGCGCTCGGCCTGATCGCCACGCTGGCCGTCGTCCAAGTGCTGGCGGTGTCGGAGGGCCAGCGCCGCACCACCACCAGCGGCGCCGATGCGCAAGTGTCCGGCGCCTTGGGTCTCTATGCGCTGGAGCGCGACCTCAAGAGTGCGGGCTATGGCCTGTCGAGCACCCGCGAAGCCCTGGCCTGCGCCATCACCGCCCGCTACAACGGCGCCGTGGTGGCCAACATGCCCACCACCCTTCTGCCGGTGAGCATCACTGCGGGCGCAGGCGGTGCTTCGGACACGCTTCGGATCCTCGCGAGCAACAAGGCCGGGTTCTCGGTGCCGATCCGGGTCATGCCGCCCCGGTACCAGCCGAACGACCAGTGGTTCTCGGTGGCGTCCACGCTGGGCGTGGCGCAGAACGACCTGATGCTGGCCTTCCGGGCCACCGGCGAACCCTGCCACCTCTTCCGGGTCACGGCCAACCCGACCGGCAGCGTCGCGCAGATCCCGCGCGCCGACGATGCGGGCTGGAACGGGGCCGGGCAACCGAACGTCGAGATCGCCGAGGGCAGCCAGCTCATCAACCTGGGCACCTTGCTCGACCACACCTACCGCGTCGATGCGGCTCGCGCCGTGCTGCAGCGCGTGTCCTTTGACACCACCACCCGCACGCAGGTGGTGACCGACGTGCAACCCGGCATCGTGCTGATGCGGGCCTTCTACGGCCTGGACCGTGCGGCGACGGCCGCCCAGCTGGCGGCGGGGACCGGACAGACCCGCGTCGACACCTACACCCTCGACGCGGCGAAGGTTCCCACCACAGCGGCGGACTGGCAGCGCCTCCTGTCGGTTCGGATCGCCATCGTCGCCCGCAGCGGTCACTACGAGAAGGAAGAGGTCACCACCAGCAACCCGGTGTGGGACGTCGGCACGGCGGCAGAGGTCGACGGTGCTGTCACCTGCGGCAGCAGCAAGTGCGTGACGCTGGACGTGGGCGCCGACACCGCCGGCTCGGAAGCACGGCACTACCGCTACAAGGTCTACGACACGGTGGTGCCGTTGGTCAACCTGCTGTGGCGCTCGTGAGGCGGCAAGCCATGCACCACCAACAAGTCCCGCCGCATGTCGTCAGGAAGACCCAGAAGGGCTCCTCCATGCTGTTCGCCTTGATGGCGCTGGCCATCCTGGCGCTGGGCTCGGTGGCGTTGGTCCGTTCGGTGGACACGACGACGCTGCTGCTCGGCAACCTGGGCTTCAAGCAGGACGCCACGACCGCGAGCGCCGCGGCGGCCGAGCAGGCGATCGACTGGTTGCGGGCCAATGCCAGTGCGCTCAACACCAGCTCGACCGGCAGCGGCTACTCCGCCAGCGCGTTGGCACAGCTGGATGTGACGGGCGCGACGCGCGACGCGACGCGGGCCATCGTCAACTGGGACGGCAGCTGCCTGGGCCGTTCGGCCAGTGAGTACAGCGCCTGCATCACGCCGTTCGGGCCGTTCAACCCGGCCGGCGACACCAACTACCGTTCGCACTACCTCATCACCCGCCTGTGCAGCGCGGACGGCCCGCCGAGCGGCACCGACGCCACCGGCGCGCCGGTGGTGTGCAGCCGGCCTGCGGCGGTCAGCACCTCCGCCGCCATCGGCCGCGGTGCGATCGACGCCAGCATGCCCGAGCCCGTGGGCAACCCGACGCCCGCGTCGCCCTACTACCGCATCCTCGTGCGCACCCAGGGCGGGCGCGGCACGGTGAGCTTCACCGAAACACTGGTCCGATTCTGATGCCGACGACCGAGGGTCCTTCCATGACAGCTGCCCGACGCTCCTTGAACGGCAAGCAAGCCCTGGCGGCGCTCTTGGCCTCCTGCATCGCCTGCCAGGGCGTGGTGGCCAGCACGGTGGACCTGGCCAACGTGCCGCTGTTCACCTCGTCCAACGCCCTGGTCAAGCCGAACCTGCTGTTCGTGCTGGACGATTCGGGGTCGATGGACTTCAACTACCTGCCGGACATCGCCGGCGATGTCACCTCGGCCGCGGCCCGGCTGTCCGCGCAGTGCAACGGTCTGGCCTACAACCCGGCGGTCACCTACCAACTCCCGCTGGCCTCCAACGGCGTCGAGGTGGCCGCCGGCACCCTGCCGACCGCCTTCCTGCGCGATGCGGGCACCGCCCAGGCGCCGACGGCGACCACCGTGGCCATCTCCTCGGGCGGCACGCTGACCTTCAGCTTCAACACCAGCTCGAATCTCTTCTCGGTGGGTGACGCGGTCACCGTCTACCAGAACGGCGACACCAACCGCTGGATGATCGGCACCATCACCGGTTGGACCACGTCGGGCAACCCCCGCACGCTGACGATGCAGGTCACGGGCTCCCTGGGCAGCGGCGACCTGTCCAACATCCGCGTGCAGGTCGGTTCGCCGGCGCGGACCTACTACCGCTACGTCGGCGCGCTCACCCCGGCGCTGGGCTACACCTACACCGCCAGCGGCGCTCCGGTCACCACGACCGACTTCTACCGTGAGTGCAGCGGTGCCACCGGGACCGGCAACTTCCAGCAAGTGATCGTCGCCGCCGATGCGGCCGAGGCGCAGAACTACGCCAACTGGTACACCTACCACCGCAAGCGCATGCTCACCATGCGAACGGCGGTGAGCCGGGCGTTCCGAACGCTCGACTCGCAATTCCGTGTGGGTTTCACCACCATCAACAACACCAGCGCGTCGGGGTCGAACTTCCTCAACGTCTCGGACTTCGACCAGGCCCAGAAGGACAGTTTCTACTCGAAGCTGAATGGGGCCAACCCGGGCGGCGCGACACCGCTGCGGGGCGCCTTGTCACGCGCCGGGCAGTACTTCGCGAACAAGGCGAGCGGTCAGACCGCGGACCCGGTGCAGTACGCCTGCCAGAAGAACGTCACGCTGCTGTCGACGGACGGCTACTGGAACGAATCCGGCAGCCCGAAGCAGCTGGACGGCACCACCGACATCGGGCAGCAGGACGGAGGCGGCACCGCCCGTCCGATGTACGACGGTGAAACGACCACGGTCACCACGACGACCCGGTACGACTACAACGAGACCCGGGAACGGACCGCACTGCCGGTCACGACCAGCACCTACCGCCGCTACCTGTACAGCGAGATCCCGTCCAACTGCACGGGCGGCCGACACCGCAACGTGACGCAGGAGCAGCGGCAGACGACGCAGCGTCGCGAGCAGGTGGTGCTTCAGCAGCGCCGCAGCTGCTACTACATCCGCACCAGCACCGTCGTCGACGGCGTGCCGAACTCGGACACCAACGGCACGCCGGTCTGTGGCTCCTGGACCGACCTGAACCCGGCGACGACCACCGTGCTCGATGCGGGGGCGGTGAGCCCGACGGGCTGGGCGGACCGCAACGGGCCGAGCCAGAGCAGTTGCACCTTCAACGCCGCGCCCGCCTCCCCCAGCGCCGAGGAACGCATCTCCGGCCCGTCGACCAGCGGCGCCACCTCTTACACCTACTCGCCGACGGCCCAAGGCACGGCGGTGGCCGGCACACCGAGCAGCAGCAGCAGCACGGCCAACGGGGCGACGAACACCCTGGCCGACGTGGCCATGTACTACTACAAGACGGACCTGCGCAGCGCCGAACTGGGCAATGCCATGGGTTCTCGCGGTCTCAACGTGGCGGCCAACGACAAGATCGAAGGCAGCGCCGCGGATCCCGCGACGTGGCAGCACATGAAGACCTTCACCCTCGGGTTGGGACTGGATGGTCTGCTGGGCTACACCAGCAACTACGACCAGGGCGGCTCCGCCGACTTCAACCGGCTCAAGGACGGCACCCTGAACTGGCCGACGCCGGCCAACAACACCATCAAGAACGTCGATGACCTGTGGCATGCCGCGGTCAACGGCCGAGGGAAGTACTTCAACGCGAAGGATCCGCAGGGCCTGGCACGCAGCCTGACCGATGCGCTGATCTCGATCAACGCGATCACCGGTGGCGCCTCCTCCGCGGCCACCAGCACGCTGCGGCCGGTGCAAGGTGACAACAAGATCTTCGTGGCCGAGTTCAAGTCCAGCGAATGGATCGGCGATGTGAAGGCCTACGACATCGATCCGAACACCGGGTCGGTGAACAAGAACGTCGTGCTCTGGTCGGCGCGCGACAAGCTGGGCGCCCGGGTGAGCGCGGATTCGACCAGCAGCGTCGAGTCACGGACCATCTACATGGCCGGAGGCGCCAGCGGCGGCCTGCAGCCCTTCACCCACGCCAACGCGCAGGCGACCGGCCACTTCGATGGCTTCTGCAACAAACCCGGCGTGGGCGGCGCGGCCCGACCGGGGCAATGCACCGGCGACAACTTCAACGTCGCGGCCGCCAACGACGGCGCGAACCTGGTCGCCTGGCTGCGCGGCAAGGCCAACCCGCTGTACCGACAGCGCACGGCCGTGCTGGGTGACGTCGTCAATGGTGCGCCGGTCCACTTGAGCAAGCCGAGCTTCCTGTACACGGAAAACGGGTATGGGACATTCAAGAGCCAGAAGGCGAACCGAGCGCGGACGGTCTTCTTCGGGGGCAACGACGGCATGCTCCATGCCCTCGACGCGGCCACCGGCGAGGAGCGCTGGGCGTTCGTGCCCTCGCTCATGCTGCCCAAGCTCTACCGCCTGGCTGACAGCAGCTACCCCGCGCACCACGAGTACTTCGTCGACGGCACCCCCACCATCGCCGACATCCACGTGCCCGGCGTGGGCTGGAAGACCATTCTGGTGGGCGGATTCAATGGCGGCGGTCGCGGGTACTACGCGCTCGACGTGACGGACCCGACCACCCCGCAGCTGCTGTGGGAGTTCACCGACGCCAACCTGGGCCTGAGCTTCGGCAACCCCATCATCACCAAGCGCGCCTCGGGCGAGTGGGTGGTGGTGTTCGCATCGGGCTACAACGGAACCAACCCCGGAAAGCTGTTCGTGCTCAATGCCAACACCGGCACGCCGCACACCTTCGGGGGCGTCAACCACCTGGCCACGCCCGAAGGCTTCGGCCTGGCCAAGATCAACGCCTGGATCGATTCGCCGATCGACAACACGGCACGGCGGTTCTATGGCGGCGACATGGAGGGCAACCTGTGGCGCTTCGACCTCGACCGCAGCACCTCCCCGTCCTACGCGGTCCAGAAGCTGGCCAAGTTCCAGGTCGCCAGTGCGCCGCGGCCGCAGCCCATCACCACCCGGCCCCTTCTGGGCATGGTGACGGCCAATGGCGCCGACCGCGAGGTGGTGTTCGTCGCCACCGGGCGCTACCTGGGCACGGCGGACCTGTCCGACACCTCGGTGCAGAGCATCTACGCCATTGAAGACAAAAGCGAGGTCAACGGCCTCGGCGACGTGCGTCAGGCCAACGTGCTGGTGCGACAGACCCTGGACACCGGCAGCACCGTGCGGCGGGTGACGAGCCTGAACCCGGTGGACTGGAGCCAGAAGCGCGGGTGGTACGTGGACTTGCCGGCCGGCGAACGGGTGAACGTGGACATGAGCCTGGCGTTCAACACCCTCACCGCCGGTGCCAACGTGCCCTCCGATGAGCCCTGCGCCGTCGGCGGCGACTCCTGGCTGTACGAGCTGGATGTCGCCTCGGGCGACACCAGAGGCGAGTTCAAGACCGGCGCGCTGGTGGTCGGCATGACCTCGGTGATCCTGGGCTCGAACTCGGACGGCACCGGTGGCAACCAGGGCGGCACGTACGTCAACGATTCCAAGCTGGGCATCACGCTCAAGCTGCATTCCGGCAGCAGTGGCATCGCGCAGACGCGCCGGACGGCCTGGCGGGAGCTGGCGGATTGAACTCCGCTCGACGTCTGCGCGCCTTCGTGGTCCTGTCCTTGGCCGGACACGCGGCGCTGTTGTCCGCGGTGGTCCCCGGCCCGTCGCGGGACGCGCTGAGCGTCGCCGCGGGTGCGCCGCGGGTCGTGCAACTGCGACCCGTTCCCCGTCAACCCGAGCTTGCCGTCGGCACGGCGACCGTGGAGCGGGATCCTGGTTTGGCGTCGCCGGGTCGTCCGGGGACGGCGACCCCGTCGAGGTCGGTCCGCGGTTCCTCGCCGCCCGTCGAAGCGCCGGCCCTGCCCGTGAGCGAGGTCGTCTCGGTCGCCGGACCTGCGCTGGATGGGATCTCGAGCGACGCCGTGCCGACCGTGTCGGTGGAGCCCGCGGCCTTCCTGCCTCGGTCGCTGCTCAGCGCCGGACCGGTGGCCCTCGACGAGGTGCAACTGCCTTGGCCCGAGGACGCGGCACTCGGCGGCGCGGTCGGCCTGCACCTGACCGGCACGCTGGCATTGTTCATCGACGAGTCCGGCTTCGTTCGGGAGGTGCACGCCGAGGACGACAGCCTGCCGCCCGTGTTTCGCGAGGCGGCCCGCAGTGCCTTTCTGAAAGCCCGCTTCCGGCCCGGCGAATTGGACGGGCGGCCGGTGCGCTCGCGGCTGCGGGTGGAGGTCGCCTTCGAAGCACGGGACGCCGGCGTCCCCTGGTGAGCCGCCGGCTCCGTCCGGTTGTCGGCGGACGGACAGCCCCCATGCGAGAATGACCTCGCCGTCGGCAGGGATCTGCCGCGGTGCCGGTTCTCCTTCTGGGTCGCCTTGGTCCTTGCGCCATCCGGTCGACCCACCACCCCACCACCCGAGTGCCCGACGACGCCTTCATCCGCTTCGAGCGCGTCAGCTTCGGCTACGACGCCAGCCGCCTCATCCTCCAGGGCATCGACCTCGCCTTCCCGCGTGGGAAGGTGAGCGGCATCCTGGGTGGCTCCGGGGGCGGCAAGACCACGCTGCTGCGGCTGATCGGCGGCATGGTGCGGCCCACCGCCGGCGAGGTGCGGGTGGACGGCCGGCCGGTACCGGTGGACGACCCGCAGGCGCTGTTCACCCTGCGCCGGCGCATCGGCATGCTGTTCCAGTTCGGTGCGCTGTTCACCGACCTCGACGTGTTCGAGAACGTGGCCTTTCCCTTGCGCGAGCACACCGACCTCGACGAGCCGATGGTGCGCGACATCGTGCTGATGAAGCTGCAGGCGGTGGGGCTGCGCGGCGCGGCGCGCATGAAGCTGGCGTCGCTGTCCGGCGGCATGGCTCGCCGGGTGGCGCTGGCCCGCGCCATCGCGCTCGACCCCGACCTGATGCTGTACGACGAACCCTTCACCGGGCTGGACCCGATCGCCCTCGGCGTCACCGCGCAGCTCATCCGGCGTCTGAACGACGCCACGGGCGCCACCTCGCTGGTGGTGACGCACGACGTGCAGGAGTGCTTCCAGATCTGCGACCACGTGGTGCTGCTGCTGGGCGGGCGTATCGCGGCACAGGGCCGGCCGGCCGACCTGCTGGAGTCGACCGATCCGCTGGTGCGGCAGTTCATCCGCGGCGAGCCCGACGGCCCGGTGGGCTTCCACCATCCCGCGCCGACGCTGGCGCAGGACCTGGGGCTGACCGGCTGATGTTGACGCCGCTGACCGCCCTCGGCGCCGCCACGCTGGCCTGGCTGGCCGCGCTCGGCCACGCCGCGCAGTTCTTCGTGCAGCTGCTGCGTCGGGTGCCGCTGGCCCTCGGCCGCTTCTCGCTGGTGGCGCAGCAGCTCTACGTGCTCGGCAATCGCTCGCTGACGCTGATCGGGGCGTCCGGCTTGGCGGTGGGCTTCGTGCTGGCGCTGCAGATGTACTACGCGCTGGCGACCTACGGGGCGGCGGAGCAGCTCGGCCTGGTGGTCAACCTGTCGCTCACCCGCGAGCTGGGGCCGGTGGTCGCCGCGCTGCTGTTCGCCGGGCGGGCCGGTACGTCGCTCACCGCCGAGATCGGACTCATGCGCGCGGGCGAGCAGCTGGCGGCGATGGAGATGATGGGCGTGGACCCCCGTTCGCGGGTGCTGGTGCCGCGGCTGGTGGCCGGCAGCATCGCGCTGCCGCTGCTCACCGCCTGGTTCACCGCGGTCGGCATCCTCGGCGCCTACGTCGTCGCGGTGCTGCTCATCGGCGTGGACGACGGCAACTTCTGGGCGATCATGCAGAACCGGGTCGACGTCTGGCGCGACGTCGGCAACGGCATGCTCAAGAGCGTGGTGTTCGGCGTGCTGTGCACTTACACGGCGCTCTACCAGGGGGCGCACGCGGAGGCCACGCCGGCGGGCGTGTCCTACGCCACCACCCGCGGCGTGGTGCTCGCATCGCTCGGGGTGCTGGCGATGGACTTCGTCCTCACCGCGCTGATGTTCTCCACCCCATGACACACTCCGGCCGACCATGAGTAAAAAAGGAACCGAGGCCCTGGTCGGGCTGTTCGTGCTGCTGGGCGCGCTGGCGCTGCTGTTCCTCGCCCTCAAGGCGGCCAACCTGACGCAGGGCTTCGGCCGCGGCGGCGCGGGCTACACCGTGCAGGCGCGCTTCGACAACATCGGCGGGCTCAAGGTGCGCGCGCCGGTCAAGAGCGCGGGCGTCACCGTCGGCCGGGTCACCTCGATCATGCTGGACGGCACCACCTTCCAGGGCCTGGTCACGCTCGACCTCGACAAGGCCTACCAGTTCCCGCGCGACTCGAGCGCCAAGATCCTCACCTCCGGCCTGCTCGGCGACCAGTACGTCGGCATCGAGCCCGGCGGCGACGAGAAGACCCTGGCCGCTGGCGACACCATCGCCCGCACCCAGTCCGCCATCGTGCTGGAGAACCTGATCGGGCAGTTCCTGTTCAGCAAGGCGGCCGATGCCGGCTCCACCGCGCCGGCCGCGGGAGGCAAGAAGTGAGGCGGCAGACCGTCGGCCTGCGCCTGGCGCCGCTGTTCGCCGCGCTGGTGCTCGCCGGCTGCGCCACCACCTCGCCGCGCATTACCGAGGCCGACCGCCTCGACCCGTGGGAGAACTGGAACCGCAAGGTGTTCGGCTTCAACGAGCAGCTCGACGAGGCCATCATCAAGCCGGTGGCCACCGCCTGGAAGCGGGTGGTGCCGCCCTTCGTGCGCCAGTCCTTCGGCAACTTCATCGGCAACATCCAGGACGGCTGGTCGGCGGTCAACCACTTCCTGCAGGGTAAGGGCGAAAGCGGCACCCTGATGGTGATGCGGGTGGCCACCAACACCGTGCTCGGGTTCGCCGGCATCGCCGACGTGGCGACCGAGGCCGGCCTCGAGAAGCGGCCCGAGGACTTCGGCCAGACGCTGGGCGTCTGGGGCATGGGGGGCCGGCGCGTACATCGTCTGGCCGTTGTTCGGCCCTTCGTCGGTGCGCGATTCCATCGGCCTGCCGCTGGACCTGTCCGCCTCGCCGGGCACCGTGCTCGACGTGCGACCGGCGGCCGGCTTCTTCGCGCTGCAGCTGATCAACACCCGGGCGAACTACCTCGACGCCACCCGGCTGCTCGACGACATCGCGCTCGACAAGTACAGCTTCGTGCGCGACGCCTACCTGACGCGCCGGCGCAGCCTGGTCTTCGACGGCAACCCGCCCGAGGACGAGGAGCCCGCGCCGCCGCCGGCCGCGGCCAGCGCACCGGCGCGGTAGGCCCGGCGCCGGGTGCCGGCGTTGAACCTTGGGGCGCCCCGGCGGTCGAACGGCCAGCGCCGGTCAAGCACCGGCTTTTCATTGAAGGAGTCCGAATGTTGCTGTCGTTGAAATCCCAGGGCTGGCGCCTGCTGCTGGCCGTCGCCATGACCCTGGTCGCCGCCGCCTCGTGGGCCCAGACCGCGCCGGACGCGCTGATCAAGACGCTGTCCGACGACGTCATCAACACCGTCAAGTCCGACAAGGCCATCCAGTCCGGCGACGTGCAGCGCATCAACGCGCTGGTCGACAGCAAGGTGATGCCGCACGTCGACTTCCAGCGCATGACCGCCTCGGCCGTCGGCCGCCACTGGCGCACCGCCACCCCTGAGCAGCAGCAGCGCCTGCAGACCGAGTTCAAGACCCTGCTGGTGCGCACCTACGCCGGCGCCCTGACCCAGGTCAAGGACCAGACCGTGCAGCTGAAGCCCTTCCGCGGCAACCCCGGCGACCAGGAGGTGGTGGTGCGCACCGAGGTGCGCGGTTCGGGCGACCCGATCCAGCTCGACTACCGGTTGGAGAAGGCCGGCGACGGCTGGAAGATCTACGACGTCAACGTGCTCGGCGTCTGGCTGGTCGACCAGTACCGCAACAGCTTCGCGCAGGAGATCGGCGCCAACGGCATCGACGGCCTGATCTCCAAGCTCGCCCAGCGCAACAAGGGCGCCGGCGGCGCCAAGAGCTGATGGCGCGGGCCGAGCGCCGGGCCGCTCCCGAGCCGGCCCGCATCCCCACGGGGGATCGTCCGACGCCCTCCTCGGGCGAGGGGCTCATGCCATGACCGGTGTCCTCGTGCTCCCGGCGACGGTGACCGTGCGCGAGGCGCGCGACACCCTGCGCATGCTGCGCCAGGCGCTGCGTCGCGACGGCACCGACAGCGTGGTGGTCGACGCCGCCCCCCTGCGCGACTTCGACAGCGCGGCGCTGGCGGTGCTGCTGGCCTGCCGCCGGCTGGCGCAGGACTGGGGCAAGGCCTTCACCGTGCAGGCGCCACCCGCGCAGCTGGTGTCGTTGGCCGGCCTCTACGGCGTGGACGTGCTGCTCAACCTGCGCAGCGCCGGCGTCGCCGAACACGACGACCGCAGCCCCGTGTCGGTCTAGGTTTCTTCATCCCAGGCGAAGCCGTCGCGCGCCACCAGCGCGCTGGCGGCGGCCGGTCCCCAGGTGCCGGCGGCATAGGGCTTGGGGCCCTGGCCGTCGTCCTGCCGCCAGGCGTCCAGGATGGGCTCCACCCAGCGCCAGGCCTGTTCCTGCTCGTCGCTGCGCACGAACAGGTTCAGCCGGCCGGCGATGGCGTCCAGCAGCAGCCGCTCGTAGGCGCCCACCCGCTCGGTGGGGAAGGCCTTGTCGAAGTCCAGGTCGAGCTGCACCGGCGCCAGCGCCTCGCCCGCCGCACCGCCCTTGGCCGCCATCAGGTGCAGCTCCAGCCCGTCCTCCGGCTGCAGCTTGATGACCAGCTTGTTGGCCGGCAGCGCGCCGGGGAAGATGGCATGCGGCACCGGCCGGAAGTTGACGACGATGTGCGCGTCGCGCGCCGCCAGCCGCTTGCCGGTGCGCAGGTAGAAGGGCACGCCGGCCCAGCGCCAGTTGTCGACCTCGGTGCGCAGGGCGACGAAGGTCTCGCAGCGGCTGCCCGCGGGCACCTTCTCTTCTTCGAGGTAGCCGGGCACCTTGGTGCCGTCGATGCTGCCGGCGCGGTACTGGCCGCGCACCACGTCGCGCAGCACGCTTTCGCGGGTGAAGGGCTTGAGCGAGCGCAGCACCTTGAGTTTCTCGTCGCGCACCGCGAAGGCGTCGGAGCTGGGCGGCGGCTCCATCGCGATCATGGTCAGCAGCTGCAGCGCGTGGTTCTGGATCATGTCGCGCAGCGCCCCCGTGCGGTCGTAGAAGTCGCCGCGGGTGCCCACGCCCAGGCTCTCGGCCAGCGTGATCTGGATGTTGGCGATGGCCTCGCGCCGCCACAGCGGCTCGAACAGCGCGTTGCCGAAGCGCAGCGCCATCAGGTTCTGAACCGCCGGCTTGCCCAGGTAGTGGTCGATGCGCAGCGCCTGCCGCTCGTTGAACACCGAGCGCACCACCCGGTTGATCTCCTGCGCGCTGGCCAGGTCGTGGCCGAGCGGCTTCTCGAGCACCACCCGCACCCGGTCGCCGTTGAGCCCGGCGCGGCCGAGCTGCTCGCACACCACCGGGAAGAGGTGCGGCGCCGTCGCCAGGTAGAACACCACCGTGTCGGCGTCGCGTTCGGCCAGCCAGGCGCGCAGCTTGGCGTAGTCCTTGGGCTGCGACAGGTCCATCGGGCGGTAGTGCAGCCGCTCGGCGAAGCGCGACCACTCCTCGGCCGACGGCCGCTTGCCCGGGTCCACCTCCTGCAGCCGCTCGCCCATCAGCCGGCGGTAGTGCTCGTCGTCGCGGTCGTCGCGCGCCACGCCGAGGATGCGCCCGCCGGGCGGCAGCTTGCCGTGGCGGTGGGCCTGGAACAGCGCCGGCATGAGCTTGCGCCAGGCCAGGTCGCCGGTGCCGCCGAAGAGGACGAGGTCGAAGGACATGCGGGTGCAGGCGAGGGGCGTGGGTGGGAGCGGTCATCATGCCGCAAGCCCGATGCCCGCCCGGCGACGCCGGCGCCGACGCGGGCACGACTTCCGCTTGCCAGCGGGCCGACGGCACCGCCACCGGCTTGCTCTAATCGCGGTTGCGCGCCGCGCGACCCTTGAAGCACCGCCCAACGCCATGAACCAGCTCGAACAGCTCAAGCAGCACACCACCGTCGTCGCCGACACCGGCAACTTCAAGGAGCTCGCGGCCTTCGCGCCGCAGGACGCCACCACCAACCCGTCGCTCATCCTGAAGGCGGTGCAGCAGCCGGACTACGCGCCGCTGCTGGCCGAGGCCGTCGCCGCCCACCGCGGCGAGCCGCTGGACCGCGTGGTCGACGAGGTGCTGGTGCGCTTCGGCAGCGAGATCCTGAAGGTGGTGCCCGGTCGGGTGAGCACCGAGGTCGACGCACGTCTGTCCTTCGACACCGCCGCCACGGTGGCGCGGGCGCACCGGTTGATCGAGCTGTACGAACGCGCCGGCACCGACCGCGGCCGGGTGCTGATCAAGATCGCCGCCACCTGGGAAGGCATCCAGGCGGCCAAGGCGCTGGAGCACGAGGGCATCCACTGCAACCTGACGCTCGTCTTCGCCTTCGTGCAGGCGCTGGCCTGCGGCGAGGCCGGCGTGAAGCTGATCTCGCCCTTCGTCGGCCGCATCTACGACTGGCACAAGAAGGCCGCCGGCGCGGCGTGGGACGAGGCGGCCCACGCCGGACCGAACGATCCCGGCGTGCAGTCGGTGCGCCGCATCTGGCGCTACTTCAAGAAGTTCGGCGTCGAGACCGAGGTCATGGGCGCCAGCTTCCGCAACACCGGGCAGATCCTGGCCCTGGCCGGCTGCGACCTGCTCACCATCAGCCCGGACCTGCTGGCCAGGCTGCAGCAGGCCGAGGGGCCGGTGCCGCGCCAGCTCGACGCGGCCGAGGCCCAGGCCGACGGCGACCTGCACGCCGTGCTGTTCAACGAGGCCGGCTTCCGCTGGGCGCTGAACGAGGACGCCATGGCCAGCGACAAGCTGGCCGAGGGCATCCGCGCCTTCGCCGCCGATGCGGTGAAGCTGGACAAGCTGATCGAGGGCCTGCAATGAGCTTCCGTCGCTGTGACGAAACCGTCGCGTGGACCGCGCTGCAGGGCCACTTCGAGGCCCATGGCCGCGAGCTCGACCTGCGCGAAGCCTTCGCCCGCGACCCGGGCCGCTTCGACGCTTTCGGACTGGAGGCGCCGCACTGGTTCGCCGACCTGTCGAAGAACCGCTGGGACATCGCCACCCGCCGGCTGCTGCTGGAGCTGGCGCGCGAGTGCGGCCTGGAAGCCCGGCGCGACGCCATGCTGCGCGGCGAGCCCATCAACAGCACCGAGGGCCGCGCCGTGCTGCACACCGCGCTGCGCGCGCCGGCCGGGCAGGGCCTGTTCAGCACCGAGGTGCAGGGCGTGCTGACGCCGCTGCTGGCCTTTGCCGAAGAGGTGCGCGACACCGCGGCCAGCGGCATCACCGACGTCGTCAACATCGGCATCGGCGGCTCCGACCTCGGGCCGCAGATGGTGGTGCCGGCGCTCGACGCGTTCGTGCACCCGGGCCTGAGGCTGCACTTCGTCTCCAACGTCGACGGCCACGACATCGAGCCGGTGCTGCGGCGGCTGGTGCCGGCGCGCACGCTGTTCATCGTCGCCTCCAAGACCTTCACCACGCAGGAGACCATGGCCAACGCGCAGGTGGCACGCGACTGGTTCCTGCAGCAGGGCGGCGACGATGTGGCCCGGCACTTCGTGGCCACCACCACCAACGTGAAGGCGGCCGCGGCCTTCGGCATCGACCGCACCTTCGGCTTCTGGGACTGGGTGGGCGGCCGCTACTCGCTGTGGTCGGCCATCGGCCTGCCCATCGCCATCGCCATCGGCGAGAACCACTTCCGCGACCTGCTGGCCGGCGCCCATGCCATGGACCGCCACTTCGCCGAGGCGCCGCTGGAGGCCAACCTGCCGGCCCAGCTCGGCCTGCTCGACGTCTGGTACCGCAACTTCCACGGCTTCGGCAGCCGCTGCGTCGCGCCCTACCACCAGGGCCTGAAGCGCCTGCCGGCCTACCTGCAGCAGCTGGAGATGGAGTCCAACGGCAAGTGCGTGGACGCCGACGGCCGGCCGCTGCCCTTCGCCACCAGCCCGGTGGTGTGGGGCGAGCCGGGCACCAACGGCCAGCACGCCTTCTTCCAGATGCTGCACCAGGGCACCGACGTCATCCCGGTGGAGTTCATCCTGGCCCGCCGGCCCACCCACGGCCATGCCGACCTGCAGGCCAAGCTGATGGCCAACGGCCTGGCGCAGGCGCAGGCGCTGATGCTGGGCAAGACGGCCGACCAGGCGCTGGCCGAGAAGGCGCCCACCGCCGCGCCGGGTCTGGACCCGCAGGTGCTGGCCCGCCACCGCAGCTTCCCCGGCAACCGGCCGAGCACCACGCTGCTGACCGAGCAGCTGACGCCCGCGGCGCTGGGCGCGCTCATCGCGCTGTACGAGCACCGCGTCTTCACCAGCGGCGCGCTGTGGGGCATCAACTCCTTCGACCAATGGGGCGTGGAGCTGGGCAAGGCGCTGGCCGGCGACCTGCTGCCGCGGCTGGCCTCGGGTGACGTGGCCGGTCTCGACGCCTCGACCGCCGGGCTGCTGAAGCGCCTGCGAGGTGAGTGAGTCGATGCGGACCGTCGTCTTCGACCTCGGGGCCGTCGTCTACCGCTTCCGCCCTGCGGTGCTGATGGCGCAGTGCTTCCCGGACCATGCGAGCACGCCCGAACTCGCCGTCGAGTGGGCGCAGCGCTTCTTCCTCGGCTTCGGCGGCGACTGGGGCGAGTTCGACCGCGGCACGGTGGAGGTGCCGGACCTCATCGACCGGCTGGCCCGGCGCACCGGCCTGCCGCGCGACGGCGTGCTGGCGCTGGTCGAACGGGCGGTGATGGCCGAACTGCAGCCGCTGCCCGACACGGTGGCACTGATCGACCGGTTGGCGGCGGCCGGCCACCGGCTGCTCTTCCTGTCCAACATGCCCAAGCCCTATGCCGAGGCGCTGGAGCGCGACAGCCCGGTGCTGCGCCGCTTCGAGGGCGGCGTCTTCTCGTCGCGGGTGGGCTGGCTGAAGCCGGAGCCGCAGATCTTCGATCACATGACCGAGCGCTTCGCGCTCGACGGCGCGCGCACGGTGTTCCTCGACGACGTGCTGGCCAACGTCGAGGCGGCGCGTCGTGCCGGCTGGCAGGCGGTGCACTTCAGCGACGCCGCCGCGGCGCAGCGGATCCTCGTCGAGACCGGCTGGCTGTAGCGTCGGCGGGCCCGCCAGGGCCCGGCCGCCGTCAGCGCCCCCAGCGGGCGTGCAGCGCCTGCTGCAGCACGTCCAGGCCCTGCCGCAGCACGTCGTCCTGCCACTGTCCGTCGGCCGGCGCAAAGGCGTCGCGCAGGGCGCCGTCGATGGCCTCCTCCCGCACCGCGGCCGGCGCGTCGCCATGCTGGCGCAGCCACGCCTCGCCGCGCAGCGCCTGCACCACCTGCAGCAGCGGCAGGGTGCCGAACTCCAGCGTGAGGCCGGCGAAGCGCAGGCCCGGGTGGCGGACGGCGAACCAGGGCTGCAGCTCGCCGTGCAGCAGGGCCGACACCGAGCTGCCGTCGGCGGTGGAGGTGATGGACGGCCCCCACACCGCCCGCGCACGGGCCAGCGCCTCGGCCGTGTCGGGCCCGGCGTGGATGCGCTCGCCGCTGCCGCGCGGGCCCAGCCCGGTGTGCAGGTCGACCCAGCGGCATTCGTCCACGCCCCGCAGCTCGGCGTCCAGCAGCGCCTGCAGCGCCAGCCGGCCCCAGCTCGGCGCCCGGCCGCCGTAGAACAGGCCGCCCGGGTGGTCGTACTGGCCGGCGCTCACCGCCTGCTGCACCGCGCGCTCGCCCTGTTCGGCGATGCGGCCGAAGAGCTGCGCTTCGCGGTCCGGCGGCGGCGGCCACTGCCCCGGCACCAGCAGCGCGGCCAGCGCGTCGTAACCGCCGTTGGGCGGCACGGCGGCCTCGAAGTCGACGAAGTTGCGGTTGAGGTCGATGTTCTCGTGGTCCTGGCGCCGGCCGTGCGACCAGCCCCACGGGTTCAGCCCGTGCAGCAGCAGCAGCCGCACCCCCCGGCCGTCCAGCGCCTCGCGCAGCGGCGCTGCCTCGGCCAGCAGCGCCAGCTGCACCGCCCCGCCGGCCGGGCCCTCGACGCCGTGGCAGCCGCTGGAGACGACCAGCCGGCGCCTGGCGTCGGCCGGCCCCAGCCGGGCCACGTCCAGCGCCAGCACCTCGCCGTCGCGCCCGGGCAGCGGGTGGGTGATGGACTGCAGCTCGGCGCCCGCGATCTGCGCCTCGACCAGGAAGCGCTCGCGCGCCTGCGCGTAGCGATGGCAGAAGAAGCGGTCCATCCCGGCGCCCGCGGGCGTCAGGGGCCGGGCCGCGGCGCGGCCAGCCAGGCCTCGGCCAGCCTCACCCACAGCGTGGCGCCGACGGGAATCAGCGCGTCGTTGAAGTCGTAGGCCGGGTTGTGCAGCATGCAGGGTCCCAGCCCGTGGCCGCCGTCGCGGTGGTCGCCGTCGCCGTTGCCGATGACGAAGTAGCAGCCCGGCACCTGCTGCAGGAAGAAGCTGAAGTCCTCGGCGCCCATCGTCGGCTCGAAGGCGTGCACCCGATGGGCACCCACCACCCCGGTCATCACCCGGCGCACGAACTCGCTCTCGGCGGGGTGGTTGATGGTGGGCGGGTAGTTGCGCCTGAACTCGAGGCTGCAGGTGGCGCCGAAGGCGGCGCAGGTCGCATCGGCCATGGTGCGCATGCGCTGCTCGATCAGGTCCAGCACCTCGGTGGTGAAGGTGCGCACCGTGCCCTGCAGCTCGCAGCGCTCGGGCACCACGTTGGTCGCCTCGCCGGCGTGGATCATCGTCACCGAGATGACGCCGGTGTCGATCGGCCGCTTGTTGCGGCTGATGATGGTCTGCAGGCCCTGCACCAGCTGGCAGGCGACGGGCACCGGGTCGATGCCCAGGTGCGGCATGGCGCCGTGCGAGCCCTTGCCGTGCACCGTGATCCTGAACTCGTTGCTGGAGGCGAACACCGGCCCCGGCGCCACCGCGAAGTCGCCCGCCGGCAGGCCCGGCCAGTTGTGGGCGCCGAACACCGCCTCCATCGGGAAGCGGTCGAACAGGCCGTCGGCAATCATCTCTCGGGCGCCGCCGCCGCCCTCCTCGGCCGGCTGGAAGATGAGGTAGACGGTGCCGTCGAAGTCGCGGGTGCGCGCCAGGTGGCGGGCCGCCGCCAGCAGCATGGCGGTGTGGCCGTCGTGGCCGCAGGCGTGCATCTTCCCCGGGTGGCGGCTGGCGTGGGCGAAGGTGTTGCCCTCGGTGATGGGCAGCGCGTCCATGTCGGCGCGCAGGCCCACGGTGCGCGGCGACGGCCGGCCCCGCACGATGCCCAGCACGCCGGTGCGGCCCAGGCCGCGCACCACCTCGATGTCCCAGGCCTGCAACTGCCGCGCGACGACGTCGGCGGTGCGGTGTTCCTGGAAGCACAGCTCCGGGTGGGCGTGCAGGTCGCGCCGCAGGCAGGCGATCTCGGCGCTGTCGTTCACGATGGGTTCGAGCAGTTCCATTGCCAATCCTCTGGGACTGAGGTCTCCCCCTGGGCGGACCAGTTTACGCGGCGGCCCGTGCCCGATCGGGGCGAGGGAAAAGCGGCTGTTGGGGGGTGGCCGTGGGCGGCGGCGGGAGGCCTGTGCAATAGTCGCCGGCATGAGCCTTCGCACCGCCCGTGGCGCCTGTCCGCACGACTGCCCCGACACCTGCGCGCTCATCGTCACCGCCGACGGCGACCGGGTGGTGAAGGTGCAGGGCGCGGCGGACCACCCGCACACCGCCGGCGTGCTGTGCACCAAGGTCAGCCGCTACGCCGAGCGGGTGAACCACCCGGACCGGCTGCTCACGCCGTTGAAACGCATCGGCCGCAAGGGCGAGGGCCGCTTCGAGGCGGCCACCTGGGACGAGGCGCTGGACGACATCGCCGCCCGGCTCAAGGCGATCGCCGCGCGCGACGCGCAGGCCATCGTGCCCTACAGCTACGCCGGCACCATGGGGCTGATCCAGGGCGAGGCGATGGCTGGACGCTTCTTCCACCGGCTGGGCGCGTCCAAGCTCGACCGCACCATCTGCGCCAGCGCCGGCGGCGCCGGGATGACGGCCACCTACGGCGGCAAGGTGGGCATGCACGTGGGCGACGTCGTGCACGCCCGGCTGATCCTGATCTGGGGCAGCAACCCGATCACCTCCAGCGTGCACTTCTGGCGGCTGGCGCAGCAGGCGAAGCGCCAGGGCGCCAAGCTGGTCTGCATCGACCCGCGGCGCAGCGAGACCGCCGCCCACTGCGACCGCCACCTGGCGCTGAAGCCCGGCACCGACGGCGCGCTGGCGCTCGGCCTGATGCACGAGCTGATCGCCCACGACCGGCTGGACCACGACTACCTGGACCGCCACGTCGAGGGCTTCGACGCGCTGCGCACCGAGGCGCTGCAGTGGCCGCCCGAGCGCGCCGCGCAGGTCTGCGGCCTGGCGCCCGAGCAGGTGCGCGACCTGGCGCACGACTACGGCGCCACGCGCGCGGCGGCGATCCGCCTGAACTACGGCATGCAGCGCGCGCGCGGCGGCGGCAACGCCACCCGGCTGGTCGCGCTGCTGCCCTGCCTGACCGGCGCCTGGCGGGCGCCGGGGGCGGCCTGCTGATGTCCAGCAGCGGCTGGTTCCCGCGCGACGACGCCGCGCTGCAGCGGCCCGACCTGCTGGCCGGCCGCCAGCCGCGCACGGTCAACATGAGCACGCTGGGCAACGACCTGCTGCGCGAGGCGTCGCCCGACTTCGGCCCGCGCATCGAGGCGCTGGTCGTCTACAACAGCAACCCGCTGGCGGTGGCGCCGGAGTCGGCCAAGGTGGCGCGCGGCCTGGCCCGCGAGGACCTGTTCACCGTGGTGCTGGAGCAGTTCCAGACCGACACCGCCGACTTCGCCGACTGGCTGCTGCCGGCCACCATGCAGCCCGAGCACCTGGACGTGCACACCACCTACGGCCACACCGACGTGGTGTGGAACGAGCCGGTGGTGCCGCCGGCCGGGCAGTGCAAGCCGAACAGCCAGATCTTTCGTGAACTGGCCGCGCGCCTGGGCTTCCAGGAGCCCTGCTTCGCCGACACCGACGAGCAGCTCGCCCAACAGGCCTTCCGCCCCGGCACGGTGGACCTCCAGCGGCTGCGCGCGCAGGGCTGGCAGCCGCTGGCGCTGCCCGCGCTGCCGTTCGCCGAGGGCGGTTTTCCCACGCCGTCGGGCAAGGCGCGGGTCACGGCGCCCGGCCTGGGCGTGCCGACCCACCTGCCCAACCATGAAAGCGCCGAGTCCGACCCGGCGCTGGCCGCGCGCTACCCGCTGGCCATGATCTCGCCGCCGGCGCGGCACTTCCTCAACTCCACCTTCGTCAACGTGGCCAGCCTGCGCGGCATCGAGGGCGAGCCGCGGCTGGAGATCCACCCCGACGACGCCCGCGCCCGCGGCATCGCCGACGGCGACGCGGTCGAGGCCTTCAACGACCGCGGACGCCTGCGCTGCGTCGCCCAGGTCACCGACCGCACCCGCGCCGGGCTGGTGGTCGGCCTGGGCGTGTGGTGGCGCAAGCTGGGTCTGGACGGCCGCAACGTCAACGAGCTGACGCACCAGCGGCTGACCGACCTGGGCCGCGCGCCGGCCTTCTACGACTGCCTGGTCGAGGTGCGGACCGCGACATGAGGCGCCTGGTCTGGGCGGCCGCGGCGGCCGCCGTGCTCGGCAGCGCGGGCTGCAGCACCGTCGGCTACCTGGCGCAGTCGGTGCAGGGCCACCTGGCGCTGATGCAGGCCGCCCGGCCGGTGCAGGACTGGCTGGACGACCCCGCCACCCCCGGCGGCCCTGCGCGAGCGGCTGCAGTTGACCCAGCGCCTGCGCGAATACGCCATCGCCGAGCTGCACCTGCCCGACAACAACAGCTACCGGCGCTACGCCGACCTGAAGCGGCCGGCCGCGGTGTGGAACGTGGTCGCCGCGCCGCCGCTGTCGCTGAAGCTGGAGAACCACTGCTTCCCGGTGGTCGGCTGCGTCGGCTACCGCGGCTACTACGCACTGGCCGACGCGCAGGCCGAGGCCGAGCGCCTGCGCGCCAAGGGCCTCGAGGTGGCGGTGTATCCGGTCCCGGCCTATTCCACCCTGGGCTGGACCAACTGGTTCGGCGGCGACCCGCTGCTCAACACCTTCCTCGGCCTGCCCGAGGGCGAACTGGCGCGGCTGCTGTTCCACGAGCTGGCGCACCAGGTCGTCTACGCGGCCGGCGACACGCCCTTCAACGAGTCCTTCGCCACCACGGTGGAGCGCCTCGGCGGCGAGCGCTGGCTGCGCAGCCGGGCCGGCGAGCCGGCGCGCGAGGACTACGCCCGCTACGACGGCCGGCGCCGCCAGTTCCGCGCGCTGGCCCGCGAGGCCCGCGAGGCGCTGCAGGCGGTGTACGACAGCGATCGGCCGGAGGCGGACAAGCTCGCCGCCAAGGCCGCGGTCTTCGCGCGGCTGCGGGCGCAGCACCAGGCGCTGAAGGCTGGGGAATGGCGCGGCTTCGCCGGCTACGACGCCTGGTTCGAGCGCGCCAACAACGCCTCCCTGGCGGTGCTGGGCGCCTACGACGACCAGGTGCCGCGCTTCGAGCGGCTGTTCGCCCGCGAGGGCGGCGACTTCAGGCGCTTCTACGCCGAGGTCAAGCGCCTGGCCGACCTGCCGCGGCCGGCGCGTGACAAGGCGATGCAGGCGCTGGACGAGGCGAACGTCACTTCAGTGCCGCCCGGCCGCCCGAAGGCACTGAGCGCCCCCGCGGGGGGCAGCGAACAGCGTGAGCGTGGGGGCCTCATTTCAACGATTCGATGAGGTCGACGTAGTCCTGCATCGCCTGCTCGCGGACGGTGCCGCCGAGCTGCGACCAGGCGTCGAACTTGGCGCGGGCGACGAAGTCGGTCAAACCCGGCCGCTCGCCCTGGGCGTCGCCCTGGGTGGCCTGCTTGTACAGCGCGTACAGCTTGAGCAGCGTCATGTTGTCCGGCTTCTCGGGCAGTTGCTTGGACTCGGCGAAGGCCTGCTCGAAACGGCGTTGCAGATCGCTCATCGTGGGGTCGAGGGTTGGGACAGGTGCGCCAGTGTGGCAGGCCCGCCCGGCAGCATCGCCTGCCAGGGTTCGAGCAGCCCCATCACCTGGTCGGTGCCGCGCTCCAGCGTGTCGGCCGCATGCGCCGGCTCCAGCGCCTGGCGCGGCTGTAGCACGTACGCATGGCTCAGCCAGTGGCTGAGCAGCACCAGCATCGCCTCCGCCAGCGGCTCGCGGCGGGCCTGGGGCAGGGCCAGCACGCCGGCGTCGGCCAGCCGGTCGAGCAGCGTGCGCAGCGCGCACTGCTGGCGCTGCACCAGCGCCTGCACCCGCTGCTCCAGCCCGCGGCTGCGGCCGAGCAGGTCGTTCAGGTCGCGGTAGAGGAAGCGGTGCGCCCACACCTGCTGCAGCAGCGCGGCGACGAAGCGCCGGGCGCCGGCCTCGTCCTCCACCGCCGGCGCCTGCGCCAGCACCGGGGCCAGTGCCTGCTCGTAGCGCGCGGCCAGGGCGTCGATCAGCTCGTCCTTCGAGCGGTAGTGGTAGTACAGGTTGCCGGGGCTGATGTTCAGCTCCGCCGAGATCAGCGTGGTGGAGACGTTCGGCTCGCCGAAGCGGTTGAACAGGTCCAGCGTGACCAGCAGGATGCGTTCGGCGGTGCGGCGGGGCGGCTTCGGGGTCACCGGCCGGACACTAGTGGAGCGCCCCGGGCCCCGCCATGGGGCCTGCACTATGTCGACAAGGCGCTTCCGGGCGCAGGGGCAGGGCCGGCCTCCTAGAATCGACCGCTTATGACCGTCTCCTTCGAGCAGGTCGGCAAGCGCTACGACAGCGGCGGCCGGCCGGTGATTGCCCTCCAGGACGTCACCCTGCGCATCGAGGAGGGCGAGTTCTTCGGCCTCCTCGGCCCCAACGGCGCCGGCAAGACCACGCTGATCGGGATCCTGGCCGGGCTGACCCGCGCCACCAGCGGCCGCGTCAGCGTCATGGGCCACGACGTGCGCACCGACTACGCGCGCGCCCGCCGCCGGCTGGGCATCGTGCCGCAGGAGCTGGTGTTCGACCCCTTCTTCAGCGTGCGCGAGACGCTGCGCATCCAGAGCGGCTACTTCGGCGTCAAGCGCAACGACGACTGGATCGACGAGCTGCTCACCCACCTCGGCCTGGCCGACAAGGCCAACGCCAACATGCGCCAGCTTTCCGGCGGCATGAAGCGGCGGGTGCTGGTGGCGCAGGCGCTGGTGCACCGGCCACCGGTGATCGTGCTCGACGAGCCCACCGCCGGCGTGGACGTCGAGCTGCGGCAGACGCTGTGGCAGTTCATCGCCCGCCTGCACCGCGAAGGCCACACCGTGCTGCTGACCACGCACTACCTGGAAGAAGCGGAGGCGCTGTGCAGCCGCATCGCCATGCTCAAGCAGGGGCCGCATCGTGGCGCTGGACCGCACCGCCAACCTGCTCGCCGGCACCGCCAGCACCATGCTGACCTTCAAGACCGACCAGCCGCTGCCCGTCGCCCTGCAGGCGCAGGCCCGCGTCACCGGGCGCATCGTGCAGATCACGGCGCACGACGCGTCCGAGGTGGAGGCGGTGCTGCGCCTGCTGCGCGAACACGAGGTGCGCGTCGAGGACCTGGAGATCGGCCGCGCCGACCTGGAGGACGTGTTCCTGCAGATCATGCAGGGCGGCACGCCGCCCGCCGTGGCGCCGCAGCCGACGCCGCCGATGGAGATGGCGGTATGAGCGCTCCCGCACGGCCGCTCCAAGAGGAGCGCTGCGTCGCCCTTGGCGGGACGCAGCGAAGCGATGGGGGGCGCCCATGAGCGTGAAGACCGAAGCGGCGGACGCGCTCGACCGGGTGTCGGGTCCCTTTGCCGGCGTCTCGACGCTGTTCCGCAAGGAGGTGCTGCGCTTCTGGAAGGTCAGCTTCCAGACGGTGGCCGCGCCGGTGCTCACCGCAGTGCTCTACCTGCTCATCTTCGGCCATGTGCTGGAGGACCGGGTGGAGGTGTTCCCCGGCGTCAGCTACACCGCCTTCCTGATCCCGGGGCTGGTGATGATGAGCGTGCTGCAGAACGCCTTCGCCAACAGCTCGTCGTCGCTGATCCAGAGCAAGATCACCGGCAACCTGGTGTTCCTGCTGGTCAGCCCGCTGTCGCACTGGGCCTGGTACGCCGCCTACGTCGGCGCGGCGGTGGTGCGCGGGTTGATGGTCGGCCTGGGCGTGCTGGCGGTCACGCTGTGGTTCGGCCCGCCACCCTTCGCCGAGCCGTGGTGGACGCTGACCTTCGCGGTGCTCGGCGCCGCCATGCTGGGATCGCTCGGGCTGGTGGCTGGGCTGTGGGCGGAGAAGTTCGACCAGATGGCCGCCTTCCAGAACTTCATCATCATGCCGATGACCTTCTTGGCCGGCGTCTTCTACTCGGTGCACTCGCTGCCCGCGTTCTGGCAGGGCCTGAGCCACCTCAACCCCTTCTTCTACATGATCGACGGCTTCCGACGCGGCTTCTTCGGCGCCAGCGACGTCTCCCCCTGGCTCAGCCTGGCCATCGTCGGCGGCAGCTTCCTGCTGGTGGCGTCGCTCGCGCTGTCGCTGCTGCGGCGCGGGTACAAGCTGCGGGCATGAGGGCGTCACGGGCCGAGCGCCGGGCCGCTCCCAAGCCGGCCCGCATCCCCATGGGGGATCGGCCGGCGCACCCGACGGACGGGGGGCTGTCATGAACCGTCAGGACGGCCTGCCGTTCCAGCGTGTGGCGCTGGTGCTGCAGGGCGGGGGCGCGCTGGGGGCCTACCAGGGCGGCGTCGCGCAGGGACTGCTGGAGGCCGGCCTGCACCTCGACTGGGTCGCCGGCGTGTCGATCGGCGCCATCAACGCGGCGCTGATCGCCGGCAACCCGCCCGAGCGCCGGCTGGCCCGGCTGCGCGAGTTCTGGGAGACGATCTGCCGCCCGGCCTACGGCCAGCCCACCTCGTCGACGCTGGAGGCCGCGGTCGAGCCGCTGGGGGCATCGCCCGGCTGTGGTTCAACGGGCTGCACGCGTGGCGGGCGGTCACCGAGGGCCAGCGCGGCTTCTTCACCCCGCGCGGGCCGGTGGCCTGGTGGCCGTCGGACGACCCGTCGCAGGTGAGCCTGTACGACACCGCGCCGCTGAAGGCCACGCTGGAGCGGCTGGTCGACTTCGACCTGCTCAACCGCGGGCCGACCCGGGTGTCGGTGCTGGCGGTGGACGTCGAGAGCGGCAACCTGGAGGTCTTCGACAGCGCCCGCCAGCGGCTGGGGCCGGAGCACATCCTGGCCTCCGGCGCGTTGCCGCCGGGCTTCCCGCCGGTGCGCATCGGGCTGCGCTGGTTCTGGGACGGCGGGCTGCTGTCCAACACCCCGCTGTCGCTGGTGCTGGACGACGAGCCGCGGCGCGACACGCTGGTCTTCCAGGTCGACCTGTGGAGCGCCAAGGGCGCGATGCCGCGCCACCTGCTGGACGCGCAGGAGCGGGCGAAGGACATCCAGTACTCCAGCCGCACCCGGCAGATCACCGACCGGCTGCGCACCGAGCACGAGGAGCGCGAACTGCTGAAGCGGCTGATCGAGCTGATCCCGCCCGAACGCCGCGAGCACGACGCCACCTGCCGGGAACTGCAGCGCCGCCTGCAGGTGGCCCGCGTGGCGGTGCTGCACCTGATCTACCAGGACAAGGAGTGGGACGGCCTGGCCAAGGACTACGAGTTCGGCGCCCTGACCATGCGCAACCACTGGGACAGCGGGCTGGAGGACGTGAGGCGCACCCTGGCCCACCAGGACTGGCTGCAGTTGCCGCCCGAGCACCAGCCCTTCGTCACCCACGACGTCCACCGCCGGCGCAGCGAGGGCGGGTGACGCCCCGCGGCGGACGGCCCCGCATGCCCCTCGCCCCGGGCCGCGGCCGCCCGCGCCACTAGAATCGGGCCCATGGCCGACCCCACCGCCGACGACGTGCAGCGCTTCATCGCGCAGGGCCTGGCCTGCACGCACCTGGCGGTGGAGGGCGACGGCCGGCACTTCTTCGCCACCATCGTCTCGGCCGAGTTCGACGGGCTGTCGCGTGTGCGTCGCCACCAGCGCGTCTACGCGGCGCTCGGCGACCGCATGCGCGAGCAGATCCATGCGCTGTCGATGAAGACGCTGACCCCCGCCGAATGGTCGGCCGAGGCCGTCGCCCCCAGCCACCACCCCCACTGACCCGATCACCTGCCGGCCTCGCGCGGCGGGTGACCGGCCACGGCGCTGCCAGCGCCTGACGGTTCCCGGCCTGCGGTTTCGGCGCCACCGACCAGCACCGATGGACAAACTGCTCATCCGAGGCGGCCGCCGCCTCCAAGGCGAGGTGCCGATCTCCGGCGCCAAGAACGCCGCCCTGCCCGAGCTCTGCGCGGCGCTGCTGGTCGGCGCACCGGTGGTGCTGGACAACGTGCCGCGCCTGCAGGACGTGGCCACCACGCTGAAGCTGCTGCGCAACATGGGCGTCAAGGCCGAACGCGAGGGCGACGGCGACCGGGTGGTGCTGGACGCTGCGGCGCTGGACCGGCCGGAGGCGCCCTACGACCTGGTCAAGACCATGCGTGCCTCCATCCTGGTGCTGGGCCCGCTGGTCGCGCGCCATGGCCGCGCCCGGGTGTCGCTGCCCGGCGGCTGCGCCATCGGCTCGCGGCCGGTGGACCAGCACATCAAGGGACTGCAGGCGATGGGCGCGACCATCGCCGTGGAGCATGGCTACATCGTCGCCGAGGCGCCGCGGGGCCTGAAGGGCGCGCGCATCACCACCGACATGGTCACCGTCACCGGCACCGAGAACCTGCTGATGGCCGCCGTGCTGGCCGACGGCGAGACCGTGCTGGAGAACGCCGCCCAGGAGCCGGAGGTGACCGACCTGGCGGAGCTGCTGATCGCCATGGGCGCGCGCATCGAGGGCCACGGCAGCGGCCGCATCCATGTGCAGGGCGTGGACGCGCTGCACCCGCCGCAACGACCGCACCGCATCATCCCGGACCGCATCGAGACCGGCACCTTCGCCTGCGCGGTCGCCGCGGCCGGCGGCGACGTGCGGCTGCTGGGCGCCAACGCCGCGCACCTGGGCGCGGTGATCGACAAGCTGGTCGAGGCCGGCGTGCAGGTGGAGGCGGTGGACGGGGGGCCTGCGCGTGCGCGCCGACGGCCGGCCGCGTGCGGTGAGCCTGCGAACCCGCGAGTACCCCGGCTTTCCCACCGACATGCAGGCGCAGTTCATGGCGGTCGACTGCATCGCCGACGGCACGGCGCGCATCGACGAAACCATCTTCGAGAACCGCTTCATGCACGTCAACGAGCTGATCCGCCTGGGCGCCCGCATCGAGATCGACGGCCACACGGCGGTGGTGCACGGCATCCCACAGCTGTCCGGCGCGACGGTGATGGCCACCGACCTGCGGGCCTCCGCCAGCCTGGTCATCGCCGGCCTGGTGGCCGAGGGCGAGACCGTGGTCGACCGCATCTACCACCTGGACCGCGGCTACGACCGCATGGAAGCCAAGCTGCGCCGGCTGGGCGCGGACATCGAGCGCATCCAATGAGCCCACAACTGACCCTCGCGCTCTCGAAGGGCCGCATCTTCGACGAGACGCTGCCGCTGCTGGCGGCCGCCGGCATCGAGGTGGGCGAGGACGTCGAGACCTCGCGCAAGCTCATCCTGCCGACCAACCGGCCCGACCTGCGGGTGGTGCTGGTGCGCGCCACCGACGTGCCCACCTACGTGCAGCAGGGCGGGGCCGACCTGGGTGTGGCCGGGCGCGACGTGCTGCTGGAACACGCCGCGGCGTCGGACGCCATCGCGCTGGTGCAGCCGCTGGACCTGCAGATCGCCCGCTGCCGCATGAGCGTGGCGGTGCGCGCCGACTTCGACTACGCGCGGGCGGTGCGCCAGGGCTCGCGCCTGCGGGTGGCGACGAAATACACCCACACGGCGCGGCAGCACTTCGCCGACAAGGGCGTGCACGTCGACCTGATCAAGCTCTACGGCTCGATGGAGCTGGCACCGCTGACCGGCCTGGCCGACGCCATCGTCGACCTGGTGTCCACCGGCAGCACCTTGAAGGCCAACCACCTGGTGGAGGTGGAGAAGGTGATGGACATCTCCTCGCGGCTGGTGGTCAACCCGGCCTCGCTGAAGCTGAAGCGCGAGCCGATCCGGCGGTTGATCGACGCCTTCGCGGCCACCATCGCCAGGCGCGAAGGGGCGCCGTCGTGAACGGCGTGAAGGTCCGCCGCCTGTCCACCGCGGACGCCGGCTTCGACGCCGACCTGCAGGCGCTGAAGCACTGGTCGGCCGAAGACGACGCCGCGATCGAGCAGCGGGTGGCCGACATCCTGGCCGACGTGCGCACCCGCGGCGACGCGGCGGTGCTGGCGTACACCGCGCGCTTCGACGGCGTGCAGGCCGCGTCGGTGGCCGCGCTGGAGATCCCGCAGGCCGAACTGCATGCGGCGCTCGACCTCGTCACGCCCGCCCAGCGCCGCGCGCTGCAGGCGGCCGCCGACCGGGTGCGCCGCTACCACGAGCGGCAGCTCGAGGCCTGCGGCCGCAGCTGGCAGTACCGCGACGAGGACGGCACGCTGCTCGGCCAGAAGGTGACGCCGCTGGACCGGGTGGGGATCTACGTGCCGGGCGGCAAGGCGGCCTACCCGTCGTCGGTGCTGATGAACGCCATCCCGGCGCACGTGGCCGGGGTGCCCGACATCGTGATGGTGGTGCCCACCCCCCGAGGCGAGCGCAACCCCCTGGTGCTGGCCGCCGCCGCGGTGGCCGGCGTGCACCGCGCCTTCACCGTCGGCGGCGCGCAGGCCGTCGGCGCACTGGCCTACGGCACCGCCACCATTCCCGCGGTGGACAAGATCACGGGACCGGGCAACGCGTACGTCGCCAGCGCCAAGCGACGGGTCTTCGGTCAGGTGGGCATCGACATGATCGCCGGCCCGAGCGAGATCCTGGTGCTGGCCGACGGCAGCACACCGGCCGACTGGGTGGCGATGGACCTGTTCAGCCAGGCCGAGCACGACGAACTGGCGCAGAGCATCCTGCTCTGCCCCGACGCCGCCTACCTGGACGCGGTGCAGCGGGCCATCGACCGCCTGCTGCCCGACATGCCGCGGCGCGACGTCATCCGCGCATCGCTCGAAGGCCGCGGGGCGCTGATCCTCACGCGCGACATGGACGAGGCCTGCGAGATCAGCAACCGCATCGCGCCCGAGCACCTCGAAGTGAGCGCATCCCAACCCGAGCGCTGGGAGCCACTGTTGCGCCACGCCGGCGCCATCTTCCTCGGCGCCTACACCAGCGAAAGCCTGGGCGACTACTGCGCGGGACCGAACCACGTGCTGCCCACGTCGGGCACCGCGCGGTTCTCCTCGCCACTGGGGGTCTATGACTTCCAGAAGCGCAGCAGCCTCATCGGCGTCAGCGAGGCGGGCGCGCAGGTGCTGGGGCCAATCGCGGCCGAACTGGCCCACGGCGAGGGCCTGCAGGCCCACGCCCGGGCGGCGGAACTTCGCCTCAAAGGTTGACACGAAATTCGTGCAACACGAAGATTGTGTCCTTGGAGACGACATGAAAAACCTCACCATCACCGTCGACGACCCCGACCTGGAGTGGGCGCGCATCCAGGCGGCCCGCCAGGGCACCAGCGTCTCTCGCCTGGTCGGTGGCTTCATCTCCGAGATGCGGCGACGCGACGACGCCTACCTGCGCGCCTACGAGGCCTGGAAGTCCGACACCCGCACCTGGGTCAGCGACGGCACCCCCTACCCCAGCCGGGAGCAGACCTACGAACGGAGTGGGCAGTGAGCGTTTGCGCACCGTCGCGCCGAAACCGGGGGGCCCCTGTGAGCGCCGCGTCCGTCTTCGTCGATGCCAACGTGCTGCTCTACAGCGAGGACGGGCGCGACCCGGTCAAGCAGCAGGCCGCCCTCAAGTGGCTGGACACGCTGTGGCAGCGCCAGTGCGGCCGGCTGTCCAGCCAGACCTTGAGCGAGTTCTACGTCAACGCCACGCGCAAGATCCGACCGGCCCTGCCGGCCGGGGAGGCGCGCGCCAAGGTGCGCCGCTTCGCCGCCTGGCAGCCCTGGCAGATCGACGCGGCCACGCTCGAATCGGCATGGGCGGTGGAAAGCCGGTTCGGCCTGCACTTCTGGGACAGCCTGGTCATCGCCGCCGCCCAGCACATGGGCTGCCGCTACGTGTTGAGCGAGGACATGGCCGACGGCCAGGACTACGGCTCCGTGCAGGTCGTCAGCCCGTTCGGCCATGGCCCCGAGTTGCTGGACCAGCCGGAGGCCCTGCGATGAGCCGCTACTGGAGCGAGGTGGTCCACACCCTGACGCCCTACGTGCCGGGCGAGCAGCCGCGCATCGAGGGCCTGGTCAAGCTCAACACCAACGAATGCCCCTACGGCCCCGGCCCCTTGGTGCTGAAGGCCATCGCCGCGCAGGCCACCGAAGCGCTGCGGCTGTACCCCGATCCGCAGGCGCTGGCGCTGAAGCAGGCCATCGCCCGCCACCACGGCCTGCAGCCGGCGCAGGTGTTCGTCGGCAACGGCTCGGACGAGGTGCTGGCGCATGCCTTCATGGCGCTGCTGCGCCACGCCGCACCCCTGCTGTACCCGGACATCTCGTACAGCTTCTACCCCGTGTACGCCCGGCTGTACGGAATCGACACGCGCGAGATCCCGCTTGCCGGCGACTTCTCGGTGCGCGTCGACGACTACCTCGCGGCCGGTCGCAACGCCGGCATCGTGCTGCCCAACCCCAACGCGCCCACCGGCGTGGCGCTGCCGCTGTCCGAGGTGACGCGGCTGCTGGAGGGCAACCGCGACTCGGTGGTGGTGATCGACGAGGCGTACGTCGATTTCGGCGCCGAGTCGGCGGCCACGCTGGTCGACCGCTTCCCGCAACTGCTGGTGGTGTGCACGCTGTCGAAGTCGCGCGCGCTGGCCGGCCTGCGGGTCGGTTATGCGCTGGGCGACGCGGCACTCATCGAGGCGCTGACGCGGGTCAAGGACAGCTTCAACTCCTACCCGCTCGACCGGCTGGCGATCGCCGGGGGTGTGGCGGCGATCGAGGACCAGGCCTGGTTCGACGCCACCCGCCGCAGGGTCATCGCCACCCGCGAGCGCATGACGGCCGCGCTGGCGCGGCGGGGCGCCGAGGTCTTGCCTTCGTCGGCGAACTTCGTCTTCGCCCGCTTTCCCGGGCACGATGGGGCGGCGCTGGCCGCGGCCCTGCGTGAACAGCGGGTGCTGGTGAGACACTTCGCGCGCCCGCAGCGCATCGCTCCCTTCCTGCGCATCACCGTGGGCACCGACGAGCAGACCGACGCCCTGCTGGCCGCGCTGGACCGGGTGCTCGGCGCGCCCACCGATTCCTGACCCCCGCCCTCCGGTACAGATCCGCCATGCGCACCGCCCAGGTTTCCCGCAACACCCAAGAGACGCGCATCAGCGTCACCGTCAACCTCGACGGCACCGGCGCGGCCACGTTGCACACCGGCATCGGCTTCTTCGACCACATGCTCGACCAGATCGCGCGCCACGGGCTGGTCGATCTCGACATCCAGGTCGAAGGCGACCTGCACATCGACGGACACCACACGGTGGAGGACGTGGGCATCACGCTGGGCCAGGCGGTGGCCAAGGCCGTCGGCGACAAGAAGGGCCTGGTGCGCTACGGCCATGCCTACGTGCCGCTGGACGAGGCGCTGTCGCGGGTGGTGATCGACTTCAGCGGCCGGCCCGGCCTGCACATGGACGTGCCCTTCACCGCCGGCATGATCGGCGGCTTCGACACGCAGCTGGCCTTCGAGTTCTTCCAGGGCTTCGCCAACCACGCGCTGGTGACGCTGCACATCGACAACCTCAAGGGCGTGAACGCGCACCACCAGTGCGAAACGGTGTTCAAGGCCTTCGCCCGTGCGCTGCGCATGGCCCTGGCCATCGACCCGCGCGCCGCCAACGTGGTGCCCTCGACCAAGGGCAGCCTGTAGCCATGGGCTTCGTGGCGGTGGTCGACTACGGCATGGGCAACCTGCGCTCGGTGTCGCAGGCGGTGCTGCATGCGGCGGCCGGCACCGGCGCGAAGGTGGTCGTCACCGACCGGCCCGACGAGGTGCGCGCCGCCGAACGTGTGGTGCTGCCCGGCCAGGGCGCGATGCGCGACTGCATGGCGCGTCTGGCCGAATCCGGCGTGAAGGAGGCGGTGCTGGAAGCCGCCGCCGGCAAGCCGCTGATGGGTGTGTGCGTCGGCATGCAGATGCTGCTCGACCACAGCGAGGAGCAGGACACGCCGGGCCTGGGCCTGATCCCCGGCGTGGTGGCACGCTTCCGCCTCGAGGGACAGCTCCAGCCGGATGGCAGCCGCTACAAGGTGCCGCAGATGGGCTGGAACCGGGTGTTCCAGCGCGACCATGGCGGTGGCCCGCACCCCATGTGGGCCGGCGTGCCCGACGGTGCCTATTTCTACTTCGTCCACAGTTATCACGCGGTCCCGGCGGACACCTGTCACAGCGCGGGGGAAACCGACTACGGGGCGCGCTTTACCAGTGCGGTGGCCCGGGATAACATTTTTGCGACCCAGTTCCATCCCGAGAAAAGCGCGGCGCACGGTTTGGCCCTGTATCGCAACTTCCTTTTCTGGAAGCCCTGAGCACAGTTTCTCGCCTTCTCGGCGCCCCTGTCCCAACGACCCCCGCCATGCTGCTGATCCCGGCGATCGATTTGAAAGACGGCAAGTGCGTGCGCCTCAAACAGGGCGACATGAACGACAGCACCACCTTCGGTGAGGACCCCGCCGCCATGGCACGGCGCTGGGTCGAAGCCGGTGCCCGCCGGCTGCACCTGGTGGACCTGAACGGCGCCTTCGCCGGCAAGCCGGTCAACGAGCCGGCCATCAAGGCCATCATCAAGGCGGTGGGCGACGAGATCCCGGTGCAGCTGGGCGGCGGCATCCGCGACCTGGACACCATCGAACGCTACCTCGACGACGGCCTGAGCTACGTCATCATCGGCACCGCCGCGGTGAAGAGCCCGGGCTTTCTCAAGGACGCCTGCTCCGCCTTCGGCGGCCACATCATCGTCGGGCTCGACGCCAAGGACGGCAAGGTGGCCACCGACGGCTGGAGCAAGCTCACCGGCCACGAGGTGGTCGACCTGGCGAAGAAGTTCGAGGACTACGGCGTCGAGGGCGTGATCTACACCGACATCGGCCGCGACGGCATGCTCTCGGGCATCAACATCGAGGCGACGGTCAAGCTGGCGCAGGCGCTGACCATCCCGGTGATCGCCTCCGGCGGCCTGTCCGACCTGGCCGACATCGAACGCCTGTGCGCGGTGGAGGGCGAGGGCGTGACCGGCGTCATCTGCGGCCGCTCCATCTACACCGGTGCGCTCGACTTCGCCGAGGCCCAGGCCCGCGCGGACGAACTGAGCGACGTCGCCTGACGCCACGCGCGACGCGTCCTCCGCCTCCTCTCCCTTCGGGCCGGTGCGCCCGGTGAAAGCCCCGCCGTGCTGGCCAAACGCATCATTCCCTGCCTCGACGTGACCGGCGGCCGCGTGGTCAAGGGCGTCAACTTCGTCGAACTGCGCGACGCCGGCGACCCGGTGGAGATCGCCGCCCGCTACAACGAGCAGGGCGCCGACGAGCTGACCTTCCTCGACATCACCGCCACCAGCGACGGCCGCGACCTGATCCTGCACATCATCGAGGCGGTGGCCTCGCAGGTGTTCATCCCGCTCACCGTGGGCGGCGGCGTGCGCACGGTGGACGACGTGCGCCGGCTGCTCAACGCCGGTGCCGACAAGGTCAGCTTCAACTCGGCGGCGGTGGCCAACCCGCAGGTCATCCGCGACGCCTCCGACCGCTACGGCGCGCAATGCATCGTGGTGGCCATCGACGCCAAGCGCCGGCAGGCCGACGACCTCACGGCCCGTGGCCCGGGCTGGGACGTCTACACCCATGGCGGGCGCAAGAACGTCGGGCTGGACGCGGTGGCCTGGGCCCGGCAGATGGCCGAGCACGGCGCCGGCGAGATCCTGCTCACCAGCATGGACCGCGACGGCACCAAGGTCGGCTTCGACCTCGAGCTCACCCGCGCGGTCAGCGACGCGGTGCCGGTGCCGGTGATCGCCTCCGGTGGCGTCGGCGCGCTGGAGCATCTGGCCGAGGGCATCCAGGTCGGCGGTGCCGATGCCGTGCTGGCGGCGAGCATCTTCCACTACGGCGAGTTCACCGTCGGCCAGGCCAAGGCGCTGCTGGCCGAACGCGGCGTGCCGGTGCGCCAGTGACACCGGCCGCCGGCCGCACCGTGCCGCGCGAGGTGCGGCTGATCGGCGGGCGATGGAAGCGCCGCAAGCTGCCGGTGGCCGACCGGCCGGGCCTGCGGCCCACCCCGGACCGGGTGCGCGAGACGCTGTTCAACTGGCTGGGCCAGGACCTCACCGGCTGGCGCTGCCTGGACGCCTTTGCCGGCAGCGGGGCGCTGGGCTTCGAGGCCGCCTCCCGCGGGGCGGTGGAGGTGGTGCTGCTGGAGCGCGATGCGGCGCTCGCCGCCAGCCTGCGCCAGGTGCGCGAGCGGCTGCAGGCCGGGCCGCCGGTGCGCATCGAATGCGCCGACGCCCTGAAGTGGATGGCCGCCCAGCCCGCCCACCGCTTCGACCTGGTCTTCCTCGACCCGCCGTTCGACGCCGGGCTGTTCGCTCCGGCGCTCGACGCCGCCGCGCGGCTGCTGCCGCCGGGCGGCTGGGCCTACCTCGAAGCGCCCGAGCCGCTGCCGACCGTGGCGCCCGGCGCGACCGGCTGGCGCCTGCACCGCGACGGCCGCGCCGGGGCGGTGCATTTCCACCTGCTGCAACGCGAGGGCTAAACTGCCTTCGCCGCATGACCGCCGGAGCCGCCAACGTGACCACCGCCGTGCGCATCACCGCCGTCTACCCCGGCACCTTCGACCCCTTCACCCTCGGCCACGTCGACCTCATGCGGCGCGCTGCCCGGCTGTTCGAACGGGTCATCGTCGCGGTGGCCGCCGGCCACCACAAGCGCACCATGTTCAACCTCGACGAGCGGCTGGACATCGTGCGCGAGCTGGCCCGGCCCTATGGCAACGTCGACGTCACCCCCTTCGAGGGGCTGCTGCGCGACTTCGTGGTCGGGCAGGGCGCCAGCGTGGTGGTGCGCGGCCTGCGGGCGGTGAGCGACTTCGAGTACGAGTTCCAGATGGCGGGCATGAACCGCCAGCTCATGCCCGACGTGGAGACGCTGTTCCTCACGCCCAGCGACCAGTACCAGTTCGTCTCCGGCACCTTCGTGCGCGAGATCGCCACGCTGGGCGGCGACGTCTCCAAGTTCGTCGCGCCCACCGTGTTGCAGCGGCTGAAGGAACGAGTCGGCCGCGCCTGAGTCGGACCGCTTCGCGCTTCTTCCCTTCCACGCCGACCGGACCCGCCCACCATGGCTTTGATGATCACCGACGAGTGCATCAACTGCGACGTCTGTGAGCCCGAGTGCCCCAACCAGGCCATCGCCATGGGGGAGGAGCACTACCTCATCGACCCCGACCGCTGCACCGAATGCGTCGGCCACTTCGACGAGCCGCAGTGCGTGCAGGTGTGCCCGGTGGAGTGCATCCCGCTGAACCCGCAGCGGGTGGAGCCGCAGCCGGTGCTCTGGGCGAAGTACCGTCGGCTGCAGTCCGGCGTGGCCGCCAGCAACGCGACGACCGGCACGACCGAAGTCGGCTGAGGCGCCGTTCAGCGCCCGGCGGCCGGCGCCTGCCCCGGCAGCGTCGCCCGGTAAGGGGCCGACATCGGCGCAACGCCGTCCAGCGGTCGGATCACCCGGGGGCCAACGCCCGGCGCCCGCCAGGGCAGCACCGGTCCCGGCCGGACCGCGGGTGCCTGCGCGAACGGCAGGCGGGCGGGGATGCCGGGCGCCTCGGCGGAGGCGGCGAGCGCCAGCTGCCGGGACTGCAGCCGTTCCCGCTGCTGCCGCTCCCGTGCCAGCGCGTCCGCCGTCGCCGCCAGTCGCTGGTGGGTCTCGGCCGCCGCCTGCCGTTGCTGCACGCTGCGCGCGTCGGCGGCATCCACGCCGACGCCGCCGGCGCAGGGCGTCTGCTGGTAGATGCGGCCTTCGGGGCCGCAGCGGTAGACCGTCGTGGCCAGCGCCGGGCCGCCGGCCAGGGCGAGGACCGCTGTCGCAAGGAAGAGGGGCAGACGGAACATGACGGCCTCCTGCGGAGCAAGGTGATCGGTCAGGGCGTGGGCGTGGGCGGCGGTGGCTCGGCGTCGGTGCCCACCGGCACGGGGGCCGGGGGGCGGGCCGTGGCGGCTTCGGTGGCTTCGGCGCCGCCGGGCGCGCGTTGAGCTGCATGGCCACGCGTTCCATCTCGCCGGCCAGCAGGCCGTCGAGCGAGGACAACGAGCGGTCGATGCAGCCGTCGATCAGCTCGCGCTCGGACAGCGGCGGCTTGCGCAGCACGTAGTGGATCACCTCGGCCTTGACACCGGGGTGGCCGATGCCGAGGCGCAGCCGCCAGAAGTCGGCGCTGCCCAGCTGGGCGTGGATGTCCTTCAGCCCGTTGTGTCCGGCGTGGCCCCCCACCCTGCTTGAGCTTCATCTGGCCGGGCAGCAGGTCCAGTTCGTCGTGGGCCACCAGCACCTCGTGCGGGGCGATCTTGAAGAAGCGCGCCAGCGCCGCCACCGACTTGCCGGACAGGTTCATGTAGGTCTGCGGCTGCAGCAGCCAGACCGGCCCGGCCGGCCGGTTCACCCTCGCCACCAGGCCGTGGTAGCTGCGGTCGGGAACCAGCCGGGCGTCGAGGCGGCGCGCCACCGCATCGACCCACCAGAAGCCGGCGTTGTGGCGGGTGTCGTCGTATTCGGGGCCCGGGTTGCCCAGGCCGACCAGCAGTCGAATCATGATGGGGATTATTCAGCGACGGCCCACAAGACAAAGCCCCACCGAGGTGGGGCTTTGGGGCGGGAGGGTCCCCCCTGCAGGAGGGAGACCGGAGGCGGGGCTTACTTCTTGCCCTTGGCCTTCTTCGCCGGGGCGGCCGCCGGCGCCGCGGCGGCGGGCGCCACTTCCTCTTCGACCACCGGCTCGGTGACCGACACGATCACCGGGTTCGGCTTGCCGTGCGTCACCACCTTCACGCCGGCGGGCAGCTTGAGGTCGTTGACGTGCAGCGAACTGCCCTTCTGCAGTTCACCGAGGTCGATGGTGAGGAACTCGGGCAGCTGCGAGGCCAGGCACTGGATCTCCAGCTCGGTGGCGACGTGGTTGACGAGGCACTTGTCGGTCTTCACCGCGGGGGAGTTCTCCTCGTTGGTGAAGTGCAGCGGGATCTTCTTGGTGATGCGGGTGGTGGCGTCCACGCGCTGGAAGTCGATGTGCTGCACGATGGGCTTCCAGGGGTGCATCTGGAAGTCGCGCAACAGGACCTTCTCGGTCGCGCCGGCCAGTTCCATCTCGAGGATGGAGGCGTGGAAGGCCTCCTTCTTCAGCGCGTGGAACAGCGCGTTGTGGTCGAGCTCGATCATGCGCGGCTCGCCGGCGCCATAGACGATGCCGGGCACCTTGCCCGCATGGCGCAGGCGGCGGCTCGCTCCGGTCCCCTGCTGAGTGCGCTCGAAAGCGACGAACTTCATGGTTCAACTCCATGTTGGGGCGCCCGCGACCAGGCGCCCTAGTTAGAAGCGGGCCAACGGCCCGCCCACCGAAAAGGGCCTCGCAACGCGGGGCCCGCTGTCTCATCAGAAGTTGCTGTTCTGCTCCGCGAACAGCGACGTCACCGATTCGCCATCGGAGATGCGGCGGATGGTCTCCGCGAACAGGAAGGCCACCGACAGCTGGCGGATGTTCGGGCAGGCCTGGCCGGCATCGTTCAACGGGATGGTGTTGGTGATGACCACCTCGTCGAGCTGCGAGGCCTTGATGCGCTCGATCGCCGGACCGGAAAACACCGGATGGGTGCAGTACGCGAAGACGCGCTTGGCGCCGCGTTCCTTCAGCACCTCCGCCGCCTTCACCAGCGTGCCGGCGGTGTCGATCATGTCGTCCATGACCACGCAGTTGCGGCCTTCGATCTCGCCAATGACGTGCATCACCTCGGAGACGTTGGCCTTGGGCCGGCGCTTGTCGATGATGGCCAGGTCGCAGCCCAGCTGCTTGGCCAGCGCGCGGGCGCGCACCACGCCGCCGACGTCGGGGCTCACCACCACCAGGTCGGGGTAGGCCTTGCTCTTGAGGTCGGACAGCAGCACCGGGGACGCGTAGATGTTGTCCACCGGGATGTCGAAAAAGCCCTGGATCTGGTCGGCGTGCAGGTCCATCGTCAGCACGCGCTCGACGCCCACGGTCTCCAGCAGGTTGGCCACCACCTTGGCGCTGATCGGCACCCGCGTCGAGCGCGGACGGCGGTCCTGGCGGGCGTAGCCGAAGTACGGCATCACCGCGGTGATGCGTCGGGCGCTGGCGCGCTTCAACGCATCGACCATGATGAGCAGTTCCATCAGGTTCTCGTTGGTCGGGCAGCAGGTGGGCTGGACGACGAAGACGTCGCGTGCCCGCACGTTCTGCTGGATCTCTACCGTCACCTCGCCGTCGGAGAAGCGGCCCACCTGCGCCCGGCCCAGTTCGACACCCAGGTGGGTGGCGATCTCCTGCGCCAGCGCCGGATTCGCATTGCCGGTGAACAGCACGGTGTTGAACAGCACGGTGGACTCTCGTGGCAAGGCGATGGAGGGGACGCTCGACGCGGTGCCCCGCACCGGGAAAGGTCAGCGCCGGCGGATGCTGGAACGGGAACGGACCGGCGACGTCGAGAAGCTTTGGCAGGGGAGGAAGGACTCGAACCCTCGCATGTCGGAATCAAAATCCGATGCCTTAACCAACTTGGCGACTCCCCTACACAGGCGCCGGCTTCGCAGCCCACGCCTTCACAACCCTTCAGTCCGACCAGTCCCGCAAGGGATGCCGGTCCAGACTGCGGCACATCCGACCCACCCAGCCCGGCGGCAGGTCTTGCAACCGCTTTGCCGGTCCGGTCGCCGATGAAGCATCGGCTGTGCCGCCTTCCCCCGCATACCGCGCCGTCGGCAGGAGCCTGGCGAACACCGCGCTGCCGGAACCGGTCATGCGGGCGTTGCCGAAGCGCGCCGTCAGCCACTCCAGCGCCTGGCCGACCTGCGGCTCGAGCGCCTTCGCGGCCGGCTCCAGGTCGTTTCGACCGAAACCACTCGCGTCTGCGGGAAAGCCCGTGACTATAACAGGCTCGGTGTTCCGCACCAACTGCGGGCTGCGGAAGATGTCCGCGGTGGCGATGTGCGCGGGTGGCTTCACCACCGCGAAGTGCATGGGCGCCAGCGTGGGCAGCGGCGTCAGCCGTTCGCCGATGCCCTCGACGAAAGCGCTGTCGCCGCCGATGAAGAAGGGCACGTCGGCGCCCAGCGTCAGGCCCAGCGCCAGCAGCCGCTCGCGCGGCCAGCGCAGGCCCCACAGCCGGTTCAGCCCGAGCAGCACGGTGGCCGCGTCCGAACTGCCGCCGCCCAGCCCGGCACCGCTGGGCAGCCGCTTGTGCAGGTGGATGTCCACGCCGAGGGCGCAGCCGCTGGCCTGCTGCAATGCGCGGGCGGCGCGCAGGCAGAGGTCGTCCTCGGGCACCGCCTCGGCGAGGTCGTGGCGCCGCAGGGCACCGTCGCGGCGCAGTTCGAGGTGCACCGTGTCGCACCAGTCGAGGAGCACGAACACCGACTGCAGCAGGTGGTAGCCGTCGTCGCGCCGGCCGGTCACGTGCAGGAAGAGGTTGAGCTTGGCCGGCGCCGGCAGCTCGTACAGGCCGAGCGGCGAGTTCATGGCGGCACTCATGACGACCGGTCCAGCCGCACACGCAGCTGCACGGCCGGCGGCCGCTCCCGACGTGCGTCGAGCCGTCCTTCGCTCAGGCCCTGCGTGTCCACCCGCCACTCCAGCTGCTCGAAGCCGCCGTCCACCGGCCGGCTGGCGGCGCCCGGCCACGGCATGCCGCGCAGCCAGTCGACCAGCGCCTGCAGCGGCAGCGGCTCGCCCAGCAGCGCCTGCGCCAGCGCGGCCAGCGACTCGAACTGCCGCTCGCCGCTGCCGTCGCGCAGCACCGCGCGGCGCTCGGTCCATTGCGCCTCGGCCAGCACGTTGCCCAAAGGTGTCGCCAGGCGCAGCGTGCCGTTGCGGGCGTCGCCCTGGAGTTCGAAGGCGGCGCTCATGCGTTGCGCCGGCTGCTCGCCGGTGGCGTCCACCGCCAGCGACAGCCGGCCGTTCAGCGGCTCGACGGGCGCACCGTCCTGCTGCCGCGGGACGCTGGTGCAGCCGGCCAGCAGCAACACGCCGGCCAGCGCCAGCAGCGGGCGACGTGCAAGGTTCACAGGTCGATCTTCAGCCGCCGCACGGCCTCTCGCAGCACCTCGTTGTCGGGCTCCTTGGCCCGCGCGTCGCGCAGCACCCGGCGCGCCTCGTCGGCCTGGCCCTCCACCCACAGCACCTCGCCGAGGTGGGCGGCGATCTCGACGTCGGGCCGGGCGGTGTAGGCCTGGCGCAGCAGGCGCAGCGCCTCCTGGCGGTTGCCGAGCCGGAACTCGACCCAGCCCAGGCTGTCGGTGATGAAGGGATCGCCGGGCGCCATCGACAGCGCCTTCTCGATCAGCGCCTTGGCCTCGGGCAGCCGCTGGTTGCGATCGGCCAGCGAATAGCCCAGCGCGTTGTAGGCGTGCTGGTGGTCGGGCTTGAGCTCGATCACCCGCTTGAGCAGCCGCTCCATCGCCTCGTTGCGCTCCAGCTTCTCTTCCATCATGGCCTGCTCGTACAGCAGGTCCGGGTTGTCGGGGAAGCGCTTGTTGGCCGCGGCCAGCACCTCGGCCGCGTCGCGCCAGCGCTTGACCTCGCGCAGCACCTGCGCCTCGGCCAGCAGCTTGGCGCGCACGTCGTCGTCGTTGCGTTCCGGCACCTGCCGGACCATCGCCCGGGCGGACCGCACGTCGCCCTCCCGGGCCTTCAGCATCGCCCGGCGCAGCTGCACCGTCAGCGCCTGTTGCGGGTCGGCGATGCGCGACAGCCAGCCCTCGGCGCCGGCCAGGTCGCCGCGCTGCTCGGCGGCCTGGGCCATCAGCAGCCAGGCCTGCGTGCGTTCGGCACGCAGATCCTCGCTGTCCGGCGCCGACTCGACCAGCTGCAGGTAGCGCTGCAGCGACTGCTGCGCGGCCTGGCTCTGCTTCAGCTCCACCTGCAGCGCGCCCAGGCTGAGCCAGGGCCCGGGGCGGTCCGGCGTGCTGCGCGTCAGCCGTTCCAGCTGCGCGGCGGCTTCGCCATGCCGCTGCGCGTTGACGAGCAACCGCACGTAGGCCAGCCGCACCGCTTCCTGCGCATCGGGCTGCGTGAGGTAGCGCTGCACCACCGCCTCGGCGGCCGGCAGGCCCGGCAGCAGGTCCATCGCCACCAGCGCGGGACCCGGTGCGCCGGGGTCCGCCGCCTGCGCCTTGGTGGCCTCCTCCAGCGCCCGGGCGTTGTCGCCGGCGCCGAGCCACACGCGCGCCAGCGCGGTGCGGGCGGCGGCGGCCGTGGGCGGTGCCTCGAGGTAGGGGCCGAGCAGGTCCTGCACCAGCGTGGCGGCCTCCTGCCGGTTGCTGCCGCGAAGCAGCAGTCCGGGCAGCGAGGCGATCAGGCCGCCGCGTTCGTCGCCGGTGCTGGCCGACAGCAGCGCGCGCAGCGGCACCACCGCCTCGGCCGGCCGGTTCAGCGCGACCAGCAGCTGCGCCTCGAAGCGCATCGCCTCGGGATCGACCGGCAGGGCGATGCGCCAGGCGCGGGTGGCCTCCAGCGCCTGCGCGCCGGCCCGCGCCTGCAGCGCGATCTCGACGCTGCGACGAAAAAGCGCCGGGTCACGGGTGCGCCGGGCGGCGTCGAGCAGGAGCTGGAACGCCGTGCCGGGCTCCCCGCTGCGCAGCTCCATCTCGCCGACCAGCAGCTGGTAGAACAGCGGCGCGTCCAGGCCCGACGGCTGCACGGCGGTGGCCGCCGGCGCGGCCTCGGTCACCGGGGCCGGGGCCTGCGCCCGCAGCGGCGCGCTGGCGCCGAGGCACAGGGCCAGGGCCACGGCCAGCGTCGTCGGTCGGAAAGCGCCGGCGTTGCGGAACGGTCGGCGCGGGGAAGGCGGGGACATCGGCTCTCCTGGGAGGGTCCGGACCATTCTATGGAGCGTGTTGTCCCGGCCGCGGCAGCGGTCGGGACGGCCCTTCGATAATGCACGGCATGCCCGAGATGCCCGAGGTCGAGGTCACGAGACGAAGCCTGGCCGACCGGCTGCAGGGCGCGCAGGTGCTGGCCGCCCGGCTGGGCGCGCCGCTGCGGTGGCCGTTGGGCCGTGAGGTCGACAGCCTGCCCGGCCATCTGGCCGGTGCGCTGCAGCGCCGGGGCAAGTACCTCTGGCTGCCGCTGGACGGCCCGGCGCCCGGCGGGCTGCTGCTGCACCTGGGCATGTCGGGCTCGCTGCACCTCGACGAGGCCGCCCGCGCGCTGCCCGAGCCGCGGCCGCGGCATGTGCACTTCGAGCTGCTCACCGACCGCGGGCTGCTGGCGCTGACCGACCCGCGGCGCTTCGGCGCGGTGGTGTGGTCGGCAGCGCTGGACCAGCCGCCGGCCGCCGGGCTGCTGGCCCGCCTGGGCCATGAGCCCTTCGACCCGGCCCTCACGCCCGCCCTGCTGCACGACGGCCTGAGGCGCCGCCGCAGCGCGGTGAAGGCGGCGCTGCTGGCGGGCGACATCGTCGTCGGCGCCGGGAACATCTACGCCTGCGAGGCGCTGCACGCGGCCGGCATCGACCCGCGCACCCGCAGCGACCGGCTCAGCCGGCCCCGCGCCGAGCGGCTGCTGGTCTCGCTGCGGTCCACGCTGGACCGGGCGCTGGCGCTCGGCGGCTCCACCCTGCGCGACTTCCGCGACGCCCACGGCATGGCCGGTGCCTTCCAGTCGTCGGCGGGCGTCTACGGGCGGGAAGGCCAGCCCTGCCCACGCTGCGGGACGCCGGTGCGGCGCATCGTCCAGCAGCAGCGGTCCAGCTTCTTCTGCCCGGGCTGCCAGAAGCGTTGAACGGCGCTGACGGGCGCTGCAGGCAGCGTCTGCAGTGCAGGACTGCCGCTTCCGGCCACCCGCGGCGCCCGGTGTTGCCAGGCGTGACACCCCGCGCCACCCCCTGCGCTAGCATGCCCCGCCTCCCGGTGACCCCGTCTCCCACCCGCCCGATGCCCGCCGTCCTGCCCACCTTCGCCGCCCGCCTCGACGCCCTCGCCGACTGGCGCGCCGGGCTGCAGCGGCACCTGGCGGACTGGGGCCGGCTGCTGGCCGAGCACGGCCTGCTGGAACACGGCGCCGAGACCGGTCTTGCCGCGCTGCAGGAGCGGCTGGCCGGCGACAAGCTGGTGCTGGCCTTCGTCGCCGAGTTCTCGCGCGGCAAGTCGGAGCTGATCAACGCCATCTTCTTCGCCGACACCGGCCAGCGGGTGCTGCCGGCCACGCCCGGCCGGACCACCATGTGCCCGGTCGAGCTGCTCCACGAGGAGGGCGAGGCGCCCGGCCTGTCGCTGCTGCCGGTGCAGACGCGGCTGCAGGGCCTGTCGCTGGCCGAGCTGCGCGATCGCCCCGACGCGTGGACGCGGCACGAACTGGACGGCTCGCCGGACCGGCTGGCCACCACCCTGCGCGAGGTGACGCGCACGCTGCGCGTGCCGGTCGCCGACGCCAAGGCCCTCGGCTTCTGGGACGACGAGCGGCCCGAGGACAACCCGCCCCAGGGCGACGACGGCCTGGTCGAGGTGCCGGCGTGGCGCCATGCCCGCATCGTCTACCCGCACCCGCTGCTCAAGCGCGGGCTGGTGGTGCTGGACACGCCCGGCCTGAACGCCATCGGCGCCGAGCCCGAGCTGACGCTGGGCCTGCTGCCCAGCGCCCATGCCGCCATCTTCCTGCTCGGCGCCGACACCGGCGTCACCCGCAGCGACCTGGCCGTCTGGCGCGAGCACCTCGGTTCGCCGTCGCTGGTGCGCTACGCGGTGCTGAACAAGGTCGACACGCTGGCCGACCCGCTGGCCACCGCCGAGCAGGTGCGCGAACAGGTCGCCGCCCAGCGCGCCGCGGCGGCGCAGGCGTTGGGCCTGGACCTGCAGCGGGTGTTCCCGCTGTCGGCCCGGCAGGCGCTGGCCGCGCGCATCGCCGGCGACGAGCTCCTGCTGCACGCCAGCGGCGTGCCGGCGCTCGAGGCCGCCATCGGCCGCCAGCTGCTGCCCCTGCGCCGGCAGATCCTGGCCCAGGCGGTGGTGGAAGGCCGCGACCGGGTGCAGTCGGCCGTGCTGCGCCGCCTGACCGACCAGCGCCGGCAGAACGCCGAGCAGTTGCTGGAGCTGAAGGGCCTGCGCGGCAAGAGCGCGGTGCGCACGGAGGCGCTGCTGCGCCGAGTCGAGCAGGAGGCGGCCGACTTCGAGCGTTCCACCGCTCGGCTGACCGCGATGCGCTCGGTGCACGCCCGGCTGCTGAAGGAAGCGCTGCTGCCGTTGGCCAGCGAACGCCTGCGCGAGGAGGTGGTGCGGCTGCAGGCCGACCTCGACAGCGGCCTGCTGCGCCTGGGCGCCCGCAAGGCCTTCCAGTCGCTGTGCCAGCGGCTGCACGCGCTGCTGGCACAGGCCGGCGTCGGCGCGCAGGAGGTGGGCACCATGCTGCAGGCCACCTTCCAGCAGCTCAACAGCGAGTTCGGCTTCGCCCTGACCCTCGGCAGCACGCCGGGGCTGGAGCGCTACCGCCGCGAGCTCGACCTCATCGCCCGCAACTACGGCCACTACCTGGGCCCGACCCAGGCCCTGCGCCTGGCCGATGCGCGCTTTCGCGAGCAGTTCCGCCGCATGCTGCTGTCCAAGCTGCGCATGGTCTTCGAGAGCGCCAGCGCCGAGCTCGAGCTGTGGAGCAAGAACGCCGCGGCGCAGGTCGACGCGCAGCTGCGTGAGCGCCGCCGCGGCTTCAAGCGCCGCCGCGAGGCGCTGCTGCGCATCCGCCAGGCCGCCGGCGAGCTGGAGCAGCGCATCGGCGAGCTGCAGTCCGAGGAGCAGCACTTGCAGCGGCTGCAGGCCCGCCTGACCGCGCTCGCCGCCGCCATCGACGAAGCGACGCAGGCACCGCAGGGTGCCGAGGACGACCCCGCCTGGGCCGCGCCGCCGGTGCTGACGCTGGTGAGCGCCGGCCGCGCCGGCCGGTGAGCCGGGTCACGCCGGAGGCGGCGACGCCGGCCGCCGAACCGGTCGCCCGGCCCCGGGCGGGAACGCCGGCCGCGGAACTGGTCGACTGGCAACGCCGGCAGGGCCGCCACCACCTGCCGTGGCAGGCCAGCCGCGAGCCCTACCGGGTCTGGCTGTCCGAGGTCATGCTGCAGCAGACGCAGGTGAGCACGGTGCTCGCCTACTACGACCGTTTCCTCGAGCGGTTCCCCGACGTGCGGGCGCTGGCCGCCGCGCCGCTGGACGACGTGCTGGCGCGCTGGAGCGGCCTCGGCTACTACAGCCGCGCGCGCAACCTGCACCGCTGCGCGCAGGTCGTGGTCGAGCAGCACGGCGGCGCCTTCCCGACGACGGCGGCGGCCTTGGCCACGCTGCCCGGCATCGGCCGTTCCACCGCGGCGGCCATCGCCGCCTTCTGCTTCGGCGAGCGCGCGGCCATCCTCGACGGCAACGTCAAGCGGGTGCTGACGCGGCTGCTCGGCTTCGGCGAGGACCTGGCGCAGCCGGCGGCCGAGCGCCGGCTGTGGGCGCAGGCCGAGGCGCTGCTGCCGCCATGGGCCGCCGACATGCCCGCCTACACCCAGGGCCTGATGGACCTGGGCGCCACGGTGTGCCTGGCCCGGCGGCCGCAGTGCCTGTTGTGCCCCTGGCAGGCGCGCTGCATCGCCCGCCGCGAGGGCGCGCCCGAGCGTTACCCGGTGAAGACGCGCAAGCTCAAGCGCGGCCGGCGCGAGAGCAGCCTGCTGTGGCTGCAGCGGGGGTCGACGCTGTGGCTGTCGCAGCGCCCGGCCACCGGGGTGTGGGCCGGGCTGTGGAGCCTGCCCGACTACGCCAGCGAGGCCGAACTGCAGGCGCTGACCGGCACCTGGCCCGGCGAGGGCCGGCCGCTGCCGGCGATCGAGCATGTGCTGACCCACCTCGACTGGCGGCTGGCGCCGTGGTGCCACCGCCTGCCCGACGACGTGCCGGCGGCCGCCGTGCTCGAGGTCGAGGCAGCGCTGCCGCCCGGCCGCTGGGTGTCGTGCGACGACGCGCTGGCGCTGGGCCTGCCGGCGCCGGTGCGCAAGCTGCTGGGCGGTTGACGCGCGACCTCAGGGCTCGGGGTCGCTCAGCACGCCTTTCGAACGCAGGAACTCGTCCACCAGCCGCAGCCGCACCAGCGGTTCGTCGAGCGCCATCAGCTGCTGCCGCGCGCTCATCGGGATGGGCAGCAGCTCGCACCAGCGGTTGGCCACCCAGCCGGCATCGTCGAAGCGGTAGGGCTCCAGGAAGGGCGCCGCGCCCTGGCCCTTCAGCGAGGCGATGGCCTGCGCCAGCGCCTTCACGGTCGGCAGGTGTTCTGGCGGCGGCGCCAGCGTGGCGTCGGCGGGCAGCCGCCGGTGCGGCGCCTGCCAGAGGCCATCGGCGGCCTGCGTCGGCGCACCGATGCGGAAACGCTGCCCGCCGCGGCACTGCACCTTGAGGATGCCGGCCTGCTCGCTGTCCACCTCGAGGATCTCGGCCAGCACGCCGACGGCCTCGAAGCGCGCCGGCGGCCGGCCGGGCAGCTGCACCTCGGTGCCCTGGCGCAGGCAGACGACGCCGAAGGGCTCCTGGCCGCGCAGGCAGCGGCCGATGAGGTCGAGGTAGCGTGCCTCGAACACCTTCAGCGGCAGCAGCCCGCCAGGGAACAGCACGCTGCGCAGCGGGAACAGCGGCAGCGACGGCGCGTCGTCGGGCACGTCCGGTGTCACTCGCGCGCATCCAGTTCGCGGTGCCGCACCAGGGCCGACACCTCGGCACCGAAGCGCCGGCACAGCCATTCGACCGCGTAGACCGAGCGGTGCTGGCCGCCGGTGCAGCCGATGGCCACCGTGAGGTAGCCGCGCTGGTCCTGCGCGAAGGCCGGCAGCCAGCGGCGCAGGAAGGTCTCGATCTGCGACAGCATCTCGCCCACCTCCGGCTGCTGTTCCAGGTAGGCGGCCACCGCGGCGTCGCGGCCGGTGAGGGCGCGCAGCTCGCGGATGTAGTGCGGGTTGGGCAGCACGCGCAGGTCGTAGACGAAGTCGGCGTCGCGCGGCACGCCGTGCTTGAAGGCGAAGGACTCGAAGACCACCGTCAGCCGCGAGCGGTCGGCCTGCACCAGGTCGCGCACCCAGGCGCGCAGCTGGGCCGGGCGCAGGTGGCTGGTGTCCAGCACCGACGAGGCCTCGCGCAGGTCGGTCAGCAGCTCGCGCTCCAGCTCGATGGCGTCGACCAGCGCGCGCCGGCCGTCGCCGGCGCCGGGCCCGTCGTCGGTCTGCGACAACGGGTGCGGCCGCCGCGTCTCGGAGAACCGGCGCACCAGCGCTTCGGTGCTGGCGTCGAGGAAGAACGAGCGGATCGCCACGCCTTCGCCCTTCAGCTCGGCCAGCAGCGGCAGCAGGTGCGGCAGCGAGCCGGCGCTGCGCACGTCCACCGCGATCGCCACCCGGCGGTCCGGGTGCTGCTCGGCGGCGCGCTGACGCTCCACCCGCACGAACTCGCGCAGCAGCTCGGGCGGCAGGTTGTCGACGCAGAAGAAGCCGGCGTCCTCCAGCGCGTGCAGCGCGATGGACTTGCCCGAGCCGGAGATGCCGGTGACGAGCACCAACTCGCGCAGGCCACTGGCCGGCCCCGTCATGCCTTGCTCCGCCTGGCCTTGGCCGGCGTGCCGGCGGCGCCCTCGGTCAGCAGGGCCTCGGCATGGGCGCGGCTGGCGCCGGACAGGCGTTCGCCGCCGCCCAGCATGCGGGCGATCTCGCCGACGCGCGCCTCGCCCGTCACCGGCGCCAGCCGGCTGAGCGTGGCCTCGCCAACGGACTGCTTGGCGACGACCAGGTGGTGGTCGGCACAGGCGGCCACCTGCGGCAGGTGGGTGACGGCCATCACCTGGCGCTCGCGACCGAGCTGCTTCATCAGCCGTCCGACGGTGTCCGCCACCGTGCCGCCGACGCCGGCGTCGACCTCGTCGAAGATCAGCGTGCCGGCTCCGTCGGCGTCCTGCCGCGCGGTGACCACGGCGATGGCCAGCGCCAGCCGCGACAGTTCACCGCCGGAGGCCACCTTGGCCAGCGGCCGCGGGGGTGGCGCCGGCATGGCCGGCGATGAGGAACTCGACCGCCTCCAGCCCGTGCGACTGCGGCGCCGGCAGCGGCTGCAGCGCCACCTCGAAACGGCCGCCGGCCATGCCGAGCTGCTGCATGGCGGTGGTGACGGCCTCGGCCAGCCGCGGCGCCGCCGCGGCCCGCAACGTGGACACACGACGGGCTTCGCCGATCAGCGCGGCCTCGGCGTCGTCGCGCGCCCGTTCCAGCGCGGGCAGGTCGGCCGAGGCGTCCAGCGCGGCCAGTTCCTCGCGCCACTGCTGCAGCAGCGCGGGCAGCTCGGCCGGCGGCCGGCGCCAGCGCCGCGCCAGCCCCATCCATTCCGACAGCCGGGCCTCGACCGCGGCCAGACGGTCGGGGTCCGGTTCGACCTGGTGCAGGTAGCCGTTGAGGTCGTGCGCCGCGTCCTGCAGCGCCACGCCGGCGTCGCGCAGCACCCGGGCCACCTCGCCCAGCCGCGGGTCGACCTCGGCCACCGCGTCCAGCGCGTCGGCGGCGCGGGCGACCAGGGACTCCGCATTGACGTCGGCCTCGCTCACCTGCTGCAGCGCCGCCTGGGCCGCGTCGATCAGGGCCTGGCCGTGCGCCAGCCGGCGGTGCTCGGCATCGAGCTCGGTCCATTCGTCCGTGCCGGGCGCCAGCTTGTCCAGCTCGGCGATCTGCCAGGCCAGGCGGTCGCGCTCGCGCTGCAGCTCGGCCTGGCGGGCGCCGGCCTCGGCCAGCGCGTCGCCGGCGGCCTTCCAGCGCTGCCACAGGTCCGCCAGCGCGGCGGTGTCGACGCCTGCCTGGGCGTCCAGCAGCGCGCGCACCGAGGCCGGCCGCGTCAGGCCCTGCCAGGCGTGCTGGCCGTGGATGTCGACCAGGTGCTCGGCCGCCTCGCGCAGCTGCCCGACGGTGGCCGCGCTGCCGTTGATCCAGGCGCGGCTGCGGCCCTGCGCGTCGAGGCTGCGCCGCAGCAGCAGGCTGCCGTCGTCGGCGTCGAAGCCGGCGTCGGCCAGCCAGCCGGCCAGCGAGGCGGGGGCGTCGAACTCGGCGCTGATCTCGGCGCGCGGCGCGCCCTCGCGCACGACACCGGCGTCGCCGCGGCCACCGAGCGCCAGCTGCAGCGCGTCGATCAGGATGGACTTGCCGGCACCGGTCTCGCCGGTGAGCACGGTGAAGCCGGACTCCAGCGACAGGTCCAGTTCGTCGACGATGACGAAGTCGCGCAGGGCGAGGCGGCGCAGCATCGGTCAGACCCCACCTTCGTACCAGCGGAGTTTTCGGCGCAGGGTGGCGTGGTAGCTCCAGCCGCGGGGATGCAGGAAGCGCACCCGGTGCGCCGAGCGGCACACCCGCACCCGGTCGCCGTGCAGCAGGCTGGCCAGGCTCTGCATGTCGAAGTTGGCCGACGCGTCGCGGCCGGCGACGATCTCGATCGTGACCTCGGCCGCATCGGGCAGCACGATCGGCCGGTTGGACAGCGTGTGCGAGGCGATGGGCACCAGCACCCAGCCGGCGATGGCCGGGTGCAGGATCGGCCCGCCGGCCGACAGCGCATAGGCGGTGGAGCCGGTGGGCGAGGCCAGGATCAGGCCATCGGCCCGGATGTTGGCCATGAACTCCTCGCCGATCTGCACCGACAGCTCCACCATGCTGGCGGTGGCGCCGCGGCTGACCACCACGTCGTTGAGCGAGACGCTCTCGAAGATCTGCTGCCCGTCGCGCCACACGCTGCCGTCGAGCATGGTGCGCGACTCATCCTCGAAGTGGCCGTCGAGGATGGGTCCCAGCGCCTCGCGCCAGGCGTTGGCCGCGATGTCGGTGATGAAGCCGAGCCGGCCCTGGTTGATGCCGACCACCGGCACCTGGTGGCGGGCCAATTGCCGGGCGACGCCGAGCATGGTGCCGTCGCCGCCGATGACCACCGCCAGGTCGCACTGCGCGCCGATGTCGGCGATGGTCAGGCCGCCGAGCCCCTCCATCCCGGTGGCCTGCGCGGTGCCCGCGTCCAGCGACACCTGGACGCCCTGGCGCATCATGAAGTCCGCAATCTCCTGCAGCAGCGGGCGGATGCCCTGCGCCTGGTACTTGCCGACGAGCGCGACATGGGAGAAGCGGGCGGGCATGCGAACGATTACACCACAGGGGTATCGGCCGGCCGCCCTCGGCGGACCGGGTGGGATGCCCTCTCCGTAGAATGAAAGATCATGCTGGACGAGCGCGCCAAAACCCTGCTGAAGACGCTGGTCGAGCGCTACATCGCCGAGGGCCAGCCGGTGGGGTCGCGCACCCTGTCGCGTGCCTCCGGGCTCGACCTGTCGCCGGCCACCATCCGCAACGTGATGGCCGACCTGGAGGAGCTGGGCCTGATCGCCAGCCCGCACACCTCGGCCGGCCGCATTCCCACGCCGCGCGGCTACCGGCTCTTCGTCGACACCCTGCTCACGGTGCGCAACCCCGACCTCGCCGGCGCCGTCGCGCCGCCCGAGGCGCGCCAGGCGCTGCGCCCCGACCAGCCGCAGCGGGTGATCGCCAACGCCGCGCAGTTGCTGTCCAGCCTGTCCAGCTTCGTCGGCGTCGTGACGGCGCCGAAGAAGAGCGGCGTCTTCCGCCACATCGAGTTCCTTCGCCTGGCCGAGCGGCGGGTGCTGGTCATCCTCGTCACGCCCGAGGGCGACGTGCAGAACCGGGTGCTCTTCACCGCGCAGGACCTCAGCCAGTCACAGCTGATCGAGGCCACCAACTACGTCAACGCCCACTACGGCGGCCTGACGCTCGACGAGGTGCGCGAGCGGCTGAAGCACGAGGTGGAGGCGCTGCGCGGCGAGATCGCGGCGCTGATGCGCGCCGCGGTGGACGCGGGCACCGAAGCGGCCGACAGCCAGGAGCAGGTGGTCGTCAGCGGCGAGCGCAACCTGCTGGCGGTGCAGGACTTCGGGCACGACATGGGCTCGCTGCGCCGGCTGTTCGACCTCTTCGAGCAGAAGACCCAACTGATGCGCCTGCTGGAGGGGTCCAGCCGTGCCGAGGGCGTGCGCATCTACATCGGCGGCGAGAGCGGCGTCGTGCCGTACGAGGAGCTGTCGGTGGTGAGCGCGCCCTACGAGGTCGACGGTCAGGTGGTCGGCACGCTGGGCGTCATCGGTCCCACGCGCATGGCCTACGACCGCATGATCCAGATCGTCGACATCACCGCCCGGCTGGTGACCAACGCGCTGAGCCAGAAGTAGCGACGGCCGCCGCACGACCCCGGCCATGCCCCGCTTCGCGGCCAACCTCACGCTGCTCTACAACGAGCACGGCTTCCTCGACCGCGTTGCCGCCGCCGCGCACGACGGCTTTGCCGCCGTCGAGTGCCTGTTCCCCTATGCCTGGCCCGCCCAGGCCATCGCCGAGCGGTTGGCGGCGCACCGGCTGCAGACGGTGCTCTTCAACGCGCCGCCCGGCGACTGGGACGCCGGCGAGCGCGGGCTGGCCTGCCTGCCCGGGCGCGAGGCCGAGTTCGACGCCGGCATCGCGCAGGCGCTGGCATACGCGGCCGTGCTCGGCTGCCCGCGGTTGCACGTGATGGCGGGGCGCCTGCCGCCGGATGCAAACCGGGACGCCGCCACATCGGTGTACATCGACAACCTGCGCCGCGCCGCCCGGGCCGCAAGGCCGCTGGGCGTGGACCTGCTGATCGAGCCGATCAACCGGCGCGACATGCCGGGCTACTTCCTCTGCCGGCAGGAGGAGGCGCATGCGGTGCTCGACGCGGTCGGCGAGCCCAACCTCAAGGTGCAGATGGACCTGTACCACGCGCAGATCGTCGAGGGCGACCTGGCGACGAACCTGCGCCGCTGGCTGCCCACCGGCCGCGTCGGCCACCTGCAGATCGCCGGGGTGCCGGAGCGGCACGAGCCCGACGTCGGCGAGGTGCACTACCCGTACCTCTTCGACCTCATCGACGCCCTGGGCTACGACGGCTGGATCGGCTGCGAATACCGCCCCCGGCGCGGTGCGGTGCCCGGCGGCACCTCCGACGGGCTGGGCTGGCGGGCCGCCCGCGACCGCCCGGTCGGTTGACCGCTGCCTACAATCCGCGGCGCTTCACAAGCGGGCCGTTAGCTCAGTTGGTCAGAGCAGAGGACTCATAATCCTTTGGTCGTTGGTTCAAGTCCAACACGGCCTACCAGCGAAGTTCGACAGCATGCCACGGACGTGGCATCGTCGTTGTTACAAAGTGGTCGCCATACCGGTCGCCATAGTTGAGTCGCTGCACTGCTCTGCTCATGCGTTGAGCATGTTGATCGCCTCAGAGCCGCGAGCGTGTCCGCGCTACGCGGGGCCGGGCTGTTGCGCTTCGCGTCGAGCCATCAGCTTCGCTGCCGTCTCGCTCCTGCCGGACGGCCATCCCTCACGCAACCCGGTCAGGCCGGCAGTGCCGGCCGCCTTGGCCGAGGGAAGGTGGCGAGGGTGGAGGGGGTTGCCTTGTTGACCCACGCTACCACGGCGTTCTCGCCGTCAAGGTCTGCGCGTTCGCTGCGCGACCACTTGCGGCCTTTGGCCGTCTTCGAACCCTGACAGCTGCGCTGCGCCGTGGTGCTCCGGTCTCGGGCAATCCGCCCGACACAGACCGGAGTTCATCATGTCGCTGTCTTCCACTTCTACCGTTGACGCAGTTGCATCGTTGCTGGTGCGCGAGGTCGATGGGCAGTACCGGCCGGCCAATGCCCACGAGGTGCTGCAGCAGGCGAGGTGGGTGTTGTCGCAGCAGGTGCGACGCGGTTCCACGATGTCCTCACCGAAAGCGGTCAAGGACTACTTGCAGGTGCAGATCGGCTTGTTGGAACACGAGGTCTTCTGCGTTCTCTTCCTGGACGCACAGCATCGCGTCATCGAGTTCAGGCAGATGTTTCGCGGCACCGTGGCGCAAACGTCTGTGTACCCGCGCGAGGTTGTCAAGGAGTCCCTGGCACTCAACGCAGCAGCAGTGATCCTGGCGCACAACCACCCGTCCGGTGTGGCCGAGCCGAGCCGGGCCGATGAGGTCCTGACACAGACGCTCAAGTCCGCACTCGCGTTGGTCGATGTGCGGGTGCTTGATCACATGGTCGTCGGCGCCGGGGACCTGGTGTCCTTCGCCGAGCGCGGGCTGATCTAAGTGACGGTGGGCGGCCTCGGAGCCGCTCTTTTCATGCGGCAAGTTGCAGAGGCTTGGCGCCGGTTCTTGGTGCCCGGCGCTATGCAGCTCTCTGGTCCATCAGAACCGCACTGGTCAAGCTGGGCAGGATGCTCACTTCTCGAAGTGCTCGCCGCGGCTCGACCGTCGCGCCAGTCGCTGCGCTTGGTGTCACGCCGTCCGCAGAGCCGCCGCAGCTCGTGTGCCTTGAGCCGCCTTCGCTGCAGCCGCTTCGCCAGGCCAGCTGGCACATCGGCCGCGACGCTGCGTCGTCTTTGCGAAGTAGCAACCCGTGCGCCGGTGGGCCCACCGCGCTCCCCCAGCTGCGCCCCCGTCAACCCGTGAGGGGGACTTGTGGGGGGATCTTCGAGCGGTGGGCCGGGAAACCGGCGCACCGCTTCGGGCTGCGAGGAACACCACCCATCCCCCCACCCCTTCCCGTGAGGAAAGGGGCCTTGCCCCCCCCGCCCGCCCGTGGGCGGGAGCGAGGAAGTCCGAGCGAGAGGATCAGTTTTCAGGACCCCCGTCCGGGCCGGCTGGTCACTCACGCAAGGAGATTGGCCATGGCCAACGTTCAAGTCATCCAGCGTAACGCTCACCTCGCCGGTCCTGTCCGGTTGGGCTACGTCAAGGGGCGAGAAGGCAGGGTCGCCAAGGCGGTGCTGATCGCTATCAGCAACACCCGCCGGAGTTCGGCCGAAGCGCAGGACGAAGAGGCCACCGCGATCCAGTGGACGCTGTGGGGCAAGCAGGCCGAGAACGCGGCGGCGTACCTGGTCAAGGGCTCGCACGTCAACGTCGTCGGGCGCCTGCAGAACAACAACTACGAGAAAGACGGCTCCGTCGTCTACGCCCTGACGTTCACCGTCGAGGAGATCGACTACCTCGACAGCCGAGTTGAATCCGAAGCGCGCCGCCACGGTGGCCCGGGCGCACAGGGCGGCAGCAGCGGTGATGACGTCTCTGCACCGACTGCCAGCCCCCGCAGGCCGTCCCGGCTGCGGGAGCACAGGCAGGCCCACGCCTGAGCCCCACGGGTGGGTGCGAAGCCACTGAGCGACGCCCACCCCATCAAGCCTCTTCCAAGCATTGAAGGAAACCACCATGGACTCGACCCCGACACTGTCGACCCGCTTCGCCCGCAACACCCGGATGTTGCGAGGTGACCAGCCCCTGAGCGAAGACCAGATGCGCGCTGCGGCGCCGTCCATCTTTGCTGAGGGCAAGCACGCCAGCCGCTCCGAGCGCTACACCTACATCCCCACCATCGAGGTCCTGCGCGGCCTGCGCCAGGAGGGCTTCGAGCCCTTCATGGTCGCGCAAGGCGCCAGCCGGGTGGAAGGCAAGGCGGAGTTCACCAAGCACATGATCCGCCTGCGCCACGCCGGGCAAGTGCAGACCCGACCGGAGGCCAACGAGATCATCCTTGTCAACAGCCACGACGGTGCCAGCTCGTACCAGATGCTGGCCGGGCTCTTCCGCTTTGTCTGCTGCAACGGCCTCGTGGTGGGCGACGTGGTGGAGGACATCCGTATCCCGCACCGGGGCAACGTGCAAGGGAAGGTGATCGATGGCGCCTTCCGCGTCCTTGAGGAGTTTGAAGCAGTGGAGGAGCACACCGAGGCGATGAAGGCGCTGCAGCTCAGGCCGCCAGAGGAGATGGCCTTCGCCACCGCCGCCCTGGCCCTGCGCTTTGGTGAGCGCAGCGTAGAGGAGACCCGCGGGCACCGGCCGGCGCCCGTGACGGCCGAGCAGCTGATCGAGGCGCGCCGGCATGAAGACATCGGCCACAGCCTGTGGAGCACCTTCCAGCGGGTGCAGGAGAACGTGATGCGTGGCGGCCAGTCGGGCCGCAGTGCACAAGGTCGGCGGTTGCAGACGCGACCCGTGGGCAGCATCGACCGGGGCGTGAGCCTGAACCGCGCGCTGTGGATGCTCGCCGAGGAGATGCGCAGGTTGAAGGGGTGACGCGGCAGGCCGGGTCGCCGAAGTCAACGGCCGAGGCCGACGCGCCAGCAGGGCCGACCGCTTGTGTGCCGGGCCGCGAAGGAACCGCGCGGTCGGCCATGGCCGGCCGCGCGTGAATGCCGGCGCGATTGTCGACGGCAGCGAACGGCACAGGCACCCGAACCGCCGAGCCGGTTCAGGGTGACCGCTTGAAGCCTTCTTCCCGCTCGCTTCTGACGGCCAACACGAAGACGGTGTCAATGCCGGGGATGTAGCGGTACAGCGCGATGTAGCCCCGCGCGTCCTGGCCGATCACGAGTTCGCGCAGCCCGCCGCGTACCTTGCGCCCGATCAGCGGGCTGTGCGTCAGGATCTGCAGCGCGTCCAGGATCTCACGGATGCGCTGCGGGATGTCCTCAACCTCGAACGCCTGCAGGTGGTCGAAGAAGCGGTCGAAGTCGTCCAGGACCTCGGGCGCGAGTTCCAGGCGCGCCATAGAGCGTCAGCCGGTCAGCTTTCGCGCCGCGGGGCGGGCAGGGCGCTGACCCTGCGCCCTGGCCTCCAGGTACGCGCGCGCCTTGTCGAAGGGAACCGACTTGCCGGTGGCCCGGACCTTGACCCAGCGCTCTTCGGCAATGCGCTGGAATTCGTCGTCGAGTTCCGATTGCTCTACCGTCTGCGCGATGGCGTCCACGATGAAGGCGTGAGCCGTCTTCCCCTCTCGTTCAGCCGCCGCTGCGATGCGGGCCTTGAGCTCCTCTTCCAGGCGGATGGTGGTGGTGCTCATGCGGTGCTCCTCGGCAAGACAGCAGAGTAGCACAAGAGTGCTACAGCGGTCGTCACCTAGGCGGCCCTCAGCGGCGACTGTCCAAGTCGTCATGCCGGTGGCCTTTCCTAAATCGCCAGGGTGAGTGCTGATCCGAGGCCAACAGCGGCAGCGTAAAGCAGCCAATCCTCCCAACTCCGTGGTTGGCGCTCGGACAGTCGTTGAAGGGCGACGTCCACGCGGGAGAGCTTGACCTCCAGTTCTCTGCCGAATGCACCTCGCACCATTTCGGCGATTTCCCCGCGCTGTCGCTCGATGAGGCGTCGCGCTGCTTCATCGGTCCTGGTGGCAATGTGTTTGAGGGTCTTGGTCTTCGCGTTCTCCGTGATGGCCGACATGTGCCGATCGAATGCAGCCAACCGTTCGTTCATTCGATCCACCGCGGCGTTCTGCGCATCCGTGCACTCCGCCAGGGCGACGATCAGCGTATCGACGCGATCCAGCGTTCTCGAGAACTCGCCCATCGCCTCGACGAACCATGCGCCTTTCACCGTCCCGATCTCGTTCATGACCTCTCCTGCGTCGACGCATCGAGCGCGTCGCTGGTCATGGTCGCAAAGCCCAACGCAGCGAAGCACGCGTCCAGTTCCTTGAGCACCCCGCCAGCGAGCCGTGCGTTCGCCAGCCGGTCGGCCAAGGCCAACTTCTCGGCCATCGAACCGGCCTCGACGATCCGGCGTCGGTAGTCGGTGGTGTCGGCCGCCAGTTCAGCCACCTCGGTGCCGGATGCCTTGATGCGCTCGTACAACTCGTTCTGTCCGAGCCGGCAGCGATGGTCTGCCGTTGCCAGGGGCCGCTCCTGCAGGAAGGCCAACAGCATGCCGAATGACTGCTGCACCTCTGCGCGGTAGTCGACCATGTTGAAGACGATGCGAAGCTTTGCCGGTGAGACGCCAAGCTCGGACAATTCGGCGATTGTCGCGATCGTGTCCTGCTGTTGCTTCCGCGGCGGGACCGTCGGCACCACGAAGCAGTCGAAGTCTTCGTGACTTCGCTGATAGCGATGCATGCGGTCGATGAGGTCTTCGATGTTGCTGGCGCCGATGTCGACCACGGCACTCCCGACGGTCTGCAGGTACGACTGCAACTCGCGGAACTGGCTGCCGCGCAGGGCCGGGCCTTGATCCTCTCCGGCGTTTAGGCTCTCGACAGAAATGAAGTCGGCGCCCGGAATGCGCGGCAGGAGCAGATGCCGAGCGACAGTCGTCTTGCCTACATTGCCGGAGAAGTTGATGACGGCGATCCTCATGATGTCTCCTTTGCTGCGTTGGCCATGGACGTGCTCGGCCGCGTAGGACCATCTGCGACTGCCTGACGGCTGGCCTCGCGGTGGACGGTGCTTCTGCTGACCTTGATGCCCGCGTCGGCCAGTGCCTCGCGGATGGCCTCGTTGGTATAGCCCTGCGCCCGCAGACGCTGAATCTCGCTGGCATAGGCCAGCGCCTTGCGCGACTTGCGGCCGGGGGGCAGTCGGGGAGTCAGTTGCATGGTGGTGCTGCGAAGGGCGATGAACCAGTTTCGGAGCAGGAGTGGTCTTCCAGCGCGATGATTTCAGCCGCTGAATCATCGGCAACCGCGATGTACTTCAGCGCGGACCTTTATCGCCTGTTGTCAACGCCGATCAGACCTTCACCAGCGGATGGCTGATGTGGGACTGCGCGAACGCCTCAGCGATCTCCTTGCCGGTTCGGCGAGAAGACATCGGCGCGCCCACGTTGATCTGCGCGGATGCCGCTGATGCCGGCTCACGGGTGCTTGGGGGCGTTCGCCCTCCCGGCGTCAAGCGCACTGCGCCGAGTTCGCGAGCGGCTTCGCGCTTCACAGTGCTCAGGCCGACCACCACTCCGACATCCAGCAGGGCCAGACGGATGGCGTCGAAGCTGTAGCCGAGTCGGCGCAGTCGCTGGATCTCGCTGGTGTAGGCCAGCGCTTTGCGATTGCCATGCCCAGGCGGCAACGGCGGCTGCAACGGCTTGCTGTTCGACGTCGACATCGTGGGCGCAGTGTCGTGTCGGTCGTGTGTCTCGACCCCGACGATTTCGACCGTTGAATCATCGATCGTGGTCCGGGAACGCTGCCAAACAAGGGTCGCATTGCCGCCGAGTCCAGGCCGAATGAGGGCCGGGGCTTCGGCCGAACTTGAGCCAGCTTGGTGGTTACGGGGGTTGAGCGAGTGGCCTCGGTCCGCCTTCGGTCCGAGCCTTGGCCGCCGATCGGCCGAGTCTCGGCCGCGTACGGGCCACGGGGGAGTGCCAAGGCCGGCCCAGGTGTTGGCACCGCGATGATTTGCGGCCCGAAATCATCGGTCTACTGACCTTGATCGGAGCCAACACTGAAGGCATTGGTGAGTGCAGAGATAGGCGACTTGCCGCCGGTTTCACAAGCGCTTCGCGACCCTCCATTCGTCGGCTCATGAACACCACTGCCCATGACTTCGTCACGGTCGATATGCGCGGCTTGAAGGCCGCGCTGGTGGCGCGCGCGCAGGCGGAGCGGGTCAGCGTGTCGGTGCTGGTCCGCGGCGCGGTGGCGCGCGATCTCGGGCTTGCAGCGGATGGCGTGGCCAGCCGAATGGATCAGGCAACGGAGCGTCCATCGAGCGCGACGACCGTCAAGCTGTCGATTCGAATGTCCGCCGAGGAGGCTCGCCGGCTCGCAGCCGGGGCTCGCGCTGCGGGCCTGTCGCGTGGCGCCTACCTGGCCGGCCTGATCGCCAACGTGCCTGTACTGTCCGCCGGCGGCGGCCGGCCCGAGCACATCGCCACCTTGATGGCGTCCTGCGCCGAACTTTCGACCCTCAGCCGCAACGTCCACCGTCTGACGGCGCTGCTGCGCCAGGCCAACGTGGAGCCGGCCAGGCCCTATCGGGCAATGTTGGACACGCTGGCCAGCGACGTGCGCCGCCACCTTGAGCTGGCCGCCCGCGTCTTGTCCGACCTGCAGCCGAAGAGCCGCAGGGCTCGGCCCACGGCTCGATCAGGCCAGTGACAAATGGAGTTCCCCATGACTCAAGCCCCCAACATCGACGGCATCCTGATCACCTGGGGCGATCGGCTCTTCTATCCGGGCAACCGTATCGTCAAGGGCCAGCCTCAACCGCGGCTCAGTGGTGCAGCTGCACGGCAGCGGGCGGCAGCGATCCGTCGACGCATCGAGGCCACTGTGGTGCGGCGTGCGCCCCAGGTCATGGTCAAGGTGACGGGCGGCGGGCGGGGCATGAAGGCCATCGCGGCGCACTTCCGCTACATCAGCAAGAACGGCAGGCTGGAGATTGAGGACCAGCGCGGCGAGACGATGCGGGGCAAGGACACGCTGCACGACTTGGCCGACGAGTGGCGGCTCGGTGGCTCACTGATCCCGGATGAAGGCGAACCCGGTCGCCGGCGTGAGGCTTTTAACATCATGCTGTCGATGCCGCGAGGTACAGACTCGGCCAGTGTGCATTGGGCGGCACGGGAGTTTGCGAAGTCCGAGTTGTCCGACCATAAGTACGTCATGGTGCTGCATGACCACCAGGCCAACCCGCACGTGCACATCAGCGTGCGGGCCGAGTCGGTGCGTGGCCGGCGCCTGAACCCTCGCAAGACCGACCTGCACCGCTGGCGCGAGACCTTCGCGGCGAAGCTTCACGAGCGCGGGATCGAAGCCGAGGCGACGCGGCAGGCGACTCGGGGCGCTGCGCGGCGCTATCCAGAGCTCTGGCAGGTCAAGGCGCGCGACGACGGCCGGCTGCTCAAGCGTCCGGTGCCCGGGAAGCTCAGCGTGGCCGGGCAGGCTAGCCGCGAGGAAGCGCAACAGTCGTGGCGCGAGCTCGCCAAGGCCCTCGCGGCCACAGGTAGCGAAGCCGACCAGCAACTCGCGCGCTCGATCGAGGCCTTCGCCGTGGCCATGACCCGGCAGCCTGGCGCTACGCAGGCGCGGAGCCGCGATCAGCAGGGATCGACGTCGGACAGGCACCGGTAGCGCACAATACTGTATATAAGTACAGTATTCCGCTTCCTTGCGTTTAGGGATAGGGCGCCGGGACGTAAGCTATGCAGCGGTTGCGACGCTCGGGCCCAACGTGTCAGGGGACTGCTCACGAGAGCACCGGTCACTCAAGAGTCGTCGACGACCGAAGTCTTATGAGACGTTCGGCGCCGCCCCGGATGTCTTATGAACCAACCGCCTGCGGCGCTTGCCACCCCGCATCCCAGCCTCGCCAAGGCCCAAACATGGCAAAGTCAGGCTGAGGTCCTTCGGCGATGGACACGAGCGACCTGATCATGCCAACAGTCGGGTGCCATGGGAACAGAACACGAAGACTGGGCCAGCGCGCGCAAGATGCCGGAGTGGGAGCGCTACGAACGCCTCGTTGCGCGGCTCGTGGCCGACCAGCTTTCTACGGTCTACTGCGTCACGCTGAACGCGAAGGTTCAGGGCAAGATCAGCGAGCGCAGCCGGCAGATCGACGTGCTCATTGACGCACGCCACGACACGGACAACCGGCAGCGGATCATCATCGACGCAAAGGCGCGCGCCCGGCAGATCGATGTGACGCATGTGGAGGCGTTTCGCGGTCTCATGGAAGACGTGGAAGCGACCCACGGCTATCTCGTCTGTCCGCATGGCTATACACCGGCAGCCGAACGCCGTGCGCAAGAAGCCGTCTCCATCCGACTGCTGCCCCTCGATCGCCTGGAAAACTTTGACCCCTCGACTTGGCCAAGGTGTCTAACAGCCAGTTGTCGAAATGGCCGGGTGTTCTGGGACGGTTACCCTGCCTTTGATGTGATGCTTGCGCCAGCCCAGGCACCGACCTCGGCCCCCCGCCGCGCCACTTTCGTGCACTACGTCGGTAAGTGCGACCGCTGCGGGCGCTTTCACGTCAAGTGCACGACCTGCGGCGACATGTTCTCGCCGACCTACGAGTCCGACGAGGATTGCGGTGTGACCTGCAGTTGCCGGCTCCCATGGTTCTGGCTGGCCTCGATCGAGTCTGATATGAACGGCACACGTTCCGTAGAGTTGCATTTGATCGCCGGTGCCGACCGGATATGGACTGTCGATCGACGATCCCTGTGACCGCAATCTCTCAAGGAAACGGTGCTGGCACGCGTCCAGGTCGACCCCAAATTCCACGATTCACTGCTCAAGGAAGGCATCGAGACCGCGCTCTTTGGCGAAGTGGACACCGGCAAGGCCATCTTGCGTGACTACAGTAATAAGGCGACAGTCGGCTTCGAGCAGCTCGCCGCCAAGACTGGTTTATCGACGACGACCCTGATCCGCATGTTGGGCCCGACCGGCAACCCGCAAACGCGCAATCTGTTCAGCGTCATCCGCCATCTCCAACGCCACGCTGGCCTCACCCTTCACGTTGCGGCCTGAGCTAGCTAAACAGTCGCATGGGTAGCTGATGATGGACCGCGTCACGCCGTCAGACCGATCCAGGATGATGGCGGCCGTGGGCTGCAAAGACACCGCGCCCGAGCGGTATCTACGCAAGCTTCTTTTTGCCGCCGGCTTTCGCTTTCGCTTGCATGTCGCTGGCCTGCCCGGCAAGCCCGACATCGTTTTGCCACGCCACAAGACCGTCGTCTTCGTTCACGGCTGCTTCTGGCACGGCCACTCATGCGCGCGCGGCAAGCGCCCAGGCTCCAATACGGACTTTTGGAACACCAAGCTCGATGCAAACATACGCCGAGATCGACGCAACCGCGCCGCGCTAAAGGCCGCGGGGTGGCGCTCTATCGTGATCTGGCAGTGCGACCTTCAAAGGGCCAGTTCGCGCCTAGTGCGGAAGCTGAAGGCCGAGAAACCTGGTGTCGGGACGCGCGGACGAAGTCCTTTTCCTTGATAGAGCGAGCCAGGTACGCGGCATAGAAGGACGCGAGACGCGGCGGAACTGCGTTGCCGATCATTCGCGCGACCGGTTCCAGCTGGTCGGTCGGAAAGAAGACGTAGTCCTCCGGAAACGACTGCAGGATCGCTGCTTCGCGCGGGGTGATCGCTCTCACCTGCTTAGTGTCGTAGTGACCGAAGCGTCCGTTTGAAATGCTGTGGCACTTCGTCGTAATTGTGGGCGACGGACGATCGGGGTGCATGCGCGTGTACACATCACCGAAGCACTGGTCCTTGAGCTTCGCATTGACCTTGCGATGGCAATCGAGTGTGAGATCGCCGTCAGGTAGGTCTCTCATATAGGCGTTTGATTCGCCCGGCAGCGCGCCCGAAAGCCGCTTGTAGTTGATCTCTTGAAGCTGCCGCGCCCGATGGTTCGGGATGCGTGCGTGCTCTTCTCCGGCGCGAAGCGGCGGAAGATGACCGATAGCTTGCTTCACGCTCACCATCACGCTGTCAGGATCGTTCTCGGGAACCAGCAAGGTATCGCCTAGCAGATCGGCGTAGCGCTCCGGCAGGACGATGTCCTTGCGAACGGCGATCAGGATGGACCGCTTCCGATACTGCGGGATGCCGAATTTGGATGTGCAGACTACCTTCGTGCCGGTCGCATACCCGAGTTTATCCAGGCCTTTGCGGAAGGCATCCCACACGCCGCCGTAGCGCTGATCGCCGATGCCCTGGACGTTCTCCGACAGCACCATCTCAGGATTGAAATGCGCGACGAACTTGGTTGCCTCGCGCAACAGGTTCTTGTCACGACGGCGACCAGCGGTGCGCTCTTCGCTCAACTCTTTCTTGGACAGTGTCGTGAACGGCTGGCACGGCGCGCAAATCGCGAAAAGCAAAGGAGCCCTCGGCGCTTTGGCGCGATAGCTCGGGACGAGCTTCTTCAGTTCTGCAAGCAGGTCCTCTTGCTGGCCGTCCTTGTACAGACGGGTCTTCGGGAAAATGTCGTAGTGCAGAAAGCGCGCCTCAGCGCCGTCGATTGCCTTGTTGACGTTGTTCTTCGAGTAGGTCGTCGCGCAGCGCGTGTCCTTATCGATCCCTGCGATAACGTAGCCGCCCGCATCGATCAGGCCGCGGGTCGTACCGCCCGCGCCGCAAAAGAAATCGACCGCGATGAATTTCGGCGTGGGCAGGGATGCGGCGCTGGCAACCGCCGAGGTCTTCTTGTTCGTCATGATCCGTCCTGCGCAAACCGAGTGATCGCCTTCACCTCGGGTTCGGTGAAGAGACGCCAGCCGTTGCGGTCCCGCTTCGCAGCGTCCTTGATGCGGTTCTCGGTGATCCAGCGCAGCAGAGTCTGCTTGGAGACCCCAGCGACCTTTGCGGTCTCATGCGCCAGATAGAACTGCTTCCCGTCTACGACCTTCGGCATTGCTCCAGCGTGCGTCTGAGTATGCTTAAGTATATACAGACCAAAGGGCAAGACAACGTTTTCGAGCGCCCACAGGGCCGGCACAGCATCGGCGCGTAGCCAACGGATGGAGACTCGTACATAGCGCTCATACGAGGCCCAAAGCGCCCACCAAAGCGGCGGAGAGCGTTGACTTGCATTCCGAACCTCTTGCAAGGCCGAAGAAACGCGTATAAATTCTGAATGTACGCGTACCAACCAAGCGAGAGAGGACTAGGCGGGTTTCATGAGACAGGAAGACCGAGAGAAGTTCGTAAGGCTGGCCAACAGTCGGGTGTCTAGCGCCCTCAAATCGATCCAGTTGATCGGCAACCTGTCCAACCGCTCGAACTATGACTACACCGAAGAAGACGTCCAAAAAATCTTCCGCGCCCTCCAAGACGAGCTCAGCGCGTGCCGCAAGAAGTTCGAGCTTGCAAACAAGCGGCAAAGTGGTACGCGATTCACGCTCGACTAAGGGGGAGAGTACGGGGATGGCAAACGCAGCGATCGAAATTGCGCCTGCGCGCAAGCGGGCCGCAGCAACCGACACCAGAGAGCTTTGCCTGCGTCTGCTGGCCTGCAAGTCGGAAGTGGATGTTCAGCATGTGATCGACACGTCACCCGAACTGCGCAATCCGAAGAACTGGCGCCCTCTCGACAAGCGCGAAACCAACTTCAACGTGACTTCGAACCAGGCGTCGGACGGCGGCAAGGCGCTCACGGAGCTGATGACCAACATGGTGGATGCGGTGCTGATGAAGCACGCGCTGCAGCGGGGCATCGACCCGAAAGGTTCCAAGGCGCCGAAGACGATGTACGAGGCGGTGGACAAGCTCATCAAGCCTCTGCATGGCGGCAAGCTCGTTAACCTCGATCCGAACGATCCGTGGCTGCGCGATTTCGCGTCGAAGAACCTCGTGATCGGCGTGACCGGCGCGAAGAACAAGAAGGAGGGGTTGCCCTGCTATACCTTCGTGGACAACGGGGGAGGGACAGAGGCCGGAAGACTTCGAGCGCACGTTCCTCTCGCTGAGCGAGGGCAACAAGAAGAGCATCCCCTTCGTGCAGGGCAAGTACAACATGGGCTCGTCCGGCGTCCTCGGTTACTGCGGTCGGAAGTGGTTCAAGCTGATCGTGTCGCGCCGGTTCGACGGCGAAAGCCCGTGGGGGTGGACGCTGATGCGCAGGCGGCCTGGCGACGGCATGCCCGTCGCCGACTACTTCGTGCTGCCCGACGGCTCCATGCCGTCATTCGACGCCGACGTGCTGCACCCGTTCACGAAGGGCGACGGCAATCGCTACGACGGACTGCATCTACGCACCGGCACTGTCGTGAAGCTGTTCGATTACCAGATCGGCGCGAAATTCCTCAGCTTCAAGGGTTCGCGCGAAGCGCTCAACGAAAATCTGGTCGAGACGATCCTGCCGTTCCGGTTGCTTGACTTTCGGCAGACCCCCGACAAGAAGCGCGGCGGCGACCGAGCCGAGGGCATCGATCCTCGGCCCTTCTACGGCATGGAGTACCTGCTGCTGCGTTCGCACAAGGAAGAAGAGCGCGAAGCAGCCGACGATCCGGATGATGACGAAGTCGTCTCGGGAGAGGCGCGGCTTTCGGTCGGCAAGATCGAAGACCCCGAGATCGGCGAAATCTTCATCAGCGCGATCAAGCTGAAGCGGAAGCTGCCCGATTGGTTGGACAAGACCAACAATCGGGTCTTCCATGCGGTTAATGGCCAAGTCCAGTTCAAGCAAACGCGCGGCTACCTCACCTCCTGCGGCTTTCCTGCGCTGAAGGACCGCGTCGTGCTCATCATCGACGCGAGCAACCTCAGCTTCGGCGCCCATAACGACGTGTGGAAGGGCGACCGCGAGCACATCCGCAACACGATCGTTGGCGAGCGCTATCGCGAGCTGGTGACCGCGCAGATCAAGGAGTCGGAAGCCCTGAAGAAGCTTCAGCAGCAGGTTGCCGCCGAAGAGATGGAACGGGCCGCCAAGAGCGGACGCAATGACCTGTTTCAGAAGTTGGTCGATGCCGACCGCAACCTGGCCGTTCTGCTGACCGATCGCGATCCGGAGATCCGCCTGCCTTCGGCCGGAGGCAAGAGCGGCGACGACAAGGGTGAAGGAAGCTTTCAGGGCAAGTACAGCCCGTCGTTCCTTCGTGTGGATGAGAAGTCAAAGGCAGTCGGCATACCTCTCAATCGCCGGCGACCGGTTTCGGCCCGCACCGACGCTGCGAACGGCTATCTCGATCGAGCCGACAACTGCGGGCGTCTCGTCGTGCCGAGCGACATCGCGGCGCGGTTCACCATCAGCGTGCAGCTGATGGATGGCCGCCTCACCATGTATCTCGACCCGGTCGAGGGCGCGAACCATATCGGAGACCGATTCACGTTCAAGATCGGCCTGGTGGACCCGGCGATGGCGATTCCCGTCGAAGACAAGCTGACGGTCGAAATCCTCGATGAGGAACTGCCACAAACAAAGGTGAAGCCCAAGCCCGGCCCGAACCCGCCGAACGGTGGCGACGGCAAGAACAAGAAGGGGAACGGCAACGACGCGCCGACGCACGGCTTGCCCCGCTATGTCCTTCTGACCCAAGACGGCCGAAACGTCGGCGAGGCGGAGACGCAGAAGTGGCCCGACGGATTTTCGGAGCATGACGGCGGAGCGATCAGCGACCTTGGCGACGATGGATTGATCTACCAGATCAACTACGACAACGCGTACCACCTGCGCTACCGGCAACAGCAGCGGGGCGATATTGCGCGCGAGGTCGTGACCGAGAAGTACATCCTGGGCATGCGCATTCTGATGCTTGGCTATGAGCATGCCTTGCGCGCCATGCGCGACGCTTCAGGGGACGGCATGACCGAGTTTTTCGATGAGTTCCGCCGTATGGCGGCGCGCGGCGCGGCCTCGACCGTGCTGGCCCTTGCGGAGAACCTGCCGAAGATTGTGGACACCTCATCCGTCACGGCGGAAGTCGAGTAACCCGGGAGCAAGCGCGTGACGACGGACAGTGAAAACGTGACGACGGACGGGGAAAGGAAGCTCTATCTGAATTTCCACGGGCGGATCATCGACTCCCTCGGGATTCAGATGTATCAGAGCCCCGTGGCCGCCATTGCCGAGCTGATCGCGAACGCATGGGACGCCGACGCCACGGCTGTCGCCGTCACGCTACCGACCGAGCTTGGTCCGGACGCCGAGATCATCGTGCGCGACGACGGCGGCGGCATGACCTTCCTGGAGTGTCAACAGCACTACCTCAACGTCGGCCGGAACCGGCGCCTCGAGCGGGAAGCCTCGCGGAACGGTCGCCCGCTTCTCGGGCGCAAGGGCATCGGAAAGTTCGCCGGCTTCGGTATCGCGCGGGTGATGGAGATCGAAACGGTCAGCGTCGAGACTGGCGAGCGCACCGTGTTTCGGCTCGATCTGGATGTACTTCGATCCGAAGAGTTTGTGAGCAGCGAAAAGCGCGAGATCGATGTTCTGCAGGCAACGGGGCCGGACGATGCCGTAAAGCCGCAGCATGGAACGACGATCAAGCTCAAGACGTTGGCGCTTTCGCGACGGCCTACGCAAGCCCAGTTCAATCAGTCGATGGCCCGGCGCTTCGTGTTCGCGCAAGCATCCTCGGGATTCGCCGTCGCCATCAACGGAAACGCTCTTCCGCCCGACGCCGATCCCATCGGCAATCCCGTCGAATTCGTTTTCCCGAGAGACTACGCGGCGGACGAAAAGCCCGAGGGCCTGAACGTGATCGCGGACGGGTGGGCCGAAGAAGTGGTGTCCGGCGATCATCGGGTCCAGTGGCAGGTCAAGTTCACCGGCAAGCCGATCGGAGAGGAAGAATTCCGCGGTGTCGCGATCTACTGCGGCATCAAGGTTGCGCAAACGCCCTTCTTCTTCCAGCTCTCGGGGGGCCTGGCGGGTCAGCACGGTCAGCAATACATGACGGGGCGTGTCCGCGCGGACTACCTCGACAGGCTCGGCGCGGACGTGATCACCACCGAACGGCAGCGAATCAACTGGGAAGACCCGCAGGCGAAGGCGCTCCTGGAATGGGGTCAGACGCGCGTAAAGCAGCTTCTGCAGCTATGGCAAGCACGCCGCGCCGAAGCCAAACTCGCAGCCATCGATGCTCGGCTTGCAGGCTTCAGCGAACGGCTCGCCGCGCTGCCGCCGTCCGAAGCGAAGGTCGTGAAGCAGGCCCTGCGACAGATGGCCCGCATCGGTCAGCTCGACGACGAACGCTTTCAAGACCTCGCGCGCGCCATCTTGACGGCGTGGGAAGGCGGGCGCCTACAGGAAATCATTCGGGAAGTCGCTCGATTGGAGAGCATGGAAGCGGGGCCACTGTTGGGCCTGCTTGCGGAACAGCAGGTGCTGACGACGCTTCACGTCGGCGAGGCGGTACGGCTGAAGGCTGACGTGATCGAGGGATTGAAACGCCGGATCCGAGCCCGCGAACTTGAGAACGCCATTCGCAACTACATCGCGAAGAACCCCTGGCTCATCGCCCCGGAGTGGGAGACCTTCGCAGTCGAACGTCGGATCGACAAGCTGGCGGCGCAGGTCGCCACAGAGGCAGGCGTCGATACCGACAACGACTGGGATGGCCGTGTAGACCTCACGCTGTCGTCCGGGGATCAGCTGCTCGTACTGGAATTCATGCGACCCGGACTCACCGTCGATCGAGACCACATTAACCGCTTCCAGCTCTACATGGACACTATGCGGGCCCGCGTCGGTGCGAATACCGGCCTAGGATTTCGCTCGATTCGCGGCATGCTCGTTGCCGACAAGCTGCACATCAGGCCGCAGGACAAAGGTGCAATCGATCGGATGGCGGCAGACGGCATGGTGTGCCGCGAGTGGGAGGTATTGCTGGGAGAAGCGGAAGCGAAGTGGTCCGAATTCCTCGATGCGCTCGCGGCTCGTTCGCCCGACGACGCACGGGTCCGATCGCTGGCGCTTCCGCCGCCAGCTGCCCCCGAGCCGACAGGCGGGACGACGACATCCGATGGGAAGACCGAGGGCTGAAAGGAGCCAGTCGCCTTTGTTAGCCTGTAACGGATAAACGACGTTATTAGCCGCAGCGTCGCGAGCGAGGGCGAAGTGAGAGCGCACGCGCTTCGTCTGCTCTGTGCGCGCAGACCGTCACTCAATCCATTTGGTCTGAACGTCTGAATTCAGTCTGTTGCTGGTCCTCATGGTCCACGCGCTACGGCAGCCAAGGATCGCTGGCGATTGCATCGACTCGGCCTACGCGCAGCGTATGAGTGAGCGGGCGCGCTGCATCGGCGGGAACGGTGGCATTGGCCCTACTCCAGGGCGCCATATCCAAGCCGCCGCTGCACCCATGCCGACCGCATTGGCAACAGCCTCGGCCTTCGGTAGTTTCCCTTCCTCGGCCAGCCCAATGAACATGGGCATCACGGCGTCGCCTGAATCTGTCAGGACGGCCGTGGCAAGGCCCCGACCACCTTGCAGGTGGTAGCGGATTCCCTTGATGAAGCTTCGGCGGTCTGCCACGAGCTGCCCGACCAGCTGGTGTTCGAAAGAGTTCTTGATCGGCAACCACTGCGCCGTTACCGGCATGAGCGACAACTCATGGATTGCCGGCAGGCCGGCACTACACACGCCAAAGGTGGCGATCATCACCATGTGCACATCGTCGCTGGCACCCCACAGCGCCAGTTCAGCCTCAAAGCGACGGCCGAGCCGTCTGTAGAGCCGCTCGTCGATCGCGAAGGCCTGGTCGGGAATGTGCTTCACGATTGCCTTGCAGCCGTAGCGTGCCGGCACGATCTCCTTGACCTCGCAGATGAGCAGCATCAGTTGCTGCGGCTTCCCAGGAGAGGGCACGGCGGACTGCCACTGAGCCAGGCGGCGGGAGTTGATCGCGTCGCGCTCTTCTATCGAGAACGGTTCCGGCACGTAGAGCCGGGCTAGCAGGGCTTCGCCGCGGGCGATCTTGTGCTCGGCTGCGTGAAGTAGGTGCCTTCGCACTGTCGCCCAGGTTCGCTTGCCAGCGAAGCCGGGATGCCAGCGCGTCAACTCGGCCTGGTCCCAGAGGTAGTGCAGCAGGCCGCGCAGCGAGAGCCTTGTGCCGGTGGAGGAAACACTGTCGCCCTCGCTGCCAGTAGGAGGGATTGTCGACCGGCCCGGCATCTTGGTGAGCGGGAAGTCCAGCTTCAGCGTCGTCTCGCCGGCGGCCGGGTCTTCGATAATCGCGCTGCCCAGCACCTGCCCCAGGCCGGAGAACTCGGCCGGTGGTTCGTACGATGGGCAGTCGGGCGCGTGGTGGCTTCCCGTGCCCGGCATGCGTTTGACGATGTAGCCACCGCCAAGGCGCGCCACGTACATCTCGACGCCTACGACCAGGCACATGCAGCGGGGGCGTTGGTGGGCCGCGTGCGCTTCTGCGACGGCATCTGCGAACCCTCGCGCCCCGACCTCGAACCGACGGCCGGCGATCTCGTAGACCGCAGCCGGCGGCGTGATGCCCTGGGCCGAAGTCTCCATGGGTTTTGCCTCATCGCACGGGTACCGGCGTTGCGCGGTCGCGAGTGCGCTGCATCTCAGGCGTCGGGACGAGAACCGGGCGCTGCGACGGCGCCGCCTTGTCGTAGACCTTCACCTTGGGCACCTGACCGTCGCGGATGCGCTGGGCCAGCTTCTCGGTCGCAGCGGCCATCACGGCGGCACGTTGCTTCTCAGGCACCTTCTTGGCGACCAGCACTGCTTCGATGGCGGCGAGTACGACCTTGCGGCCGCCGCTGCCGCGGGCGGATGCCTTCTCGGCTGGCGCTGCCGCAGCACCGCTGCTCGCATCCCGGGCCGGCTCGATGCGATTGACCTGGCGCGCCTCGCGCTCGCGCTTGAGCACTTCCAGGTCACCGGGGTTCGGCTCGTAGCCCAGGGTCTTCACGCCGCGCACCGAGGCCTCGAGCCAGACCATGCGCTTGAAGTCCTCGTTGCCCGAAACGCGCAGCGCCTTCCAGTTGCGCGCTTCTGCCACGTCGACCATGGAGCGGGCGACCGAGGGGCTGTTGGTGTCGGTGGCCAGACGGAAGGTCGACTCGGTGAAGGCCACGCGCGAGGTGTCGCCGCGGAAGCGGTACTCGGTGCGACCGATGGTCACGTCGCCCATCGTCACTGGTGCGCGCTTGATGATGTAGCGGTCCATCAGCACGGCCTCAAGGCGCGCGACGAGCGCCGCGCGTTCGGCCTGGGCGTCGATCTTCGCCACAGACTTGCCAACGTCCTGTTCCGGCTGCGGCGTGGCCTTGCTGGCACCACGTGCTGAGGCCGTGCTTGCGGCCTCTGGAACCTCGTCGCGCGCCGGACCCGGGTCCACCGGGCGCTCGGGCGGCGCTGGACGCTGCTCACCGCGTTGCCACTCGCCATCGACCTTCTGGATTGGCGTGCGCTTGCCGTCCTCGGCCACCGCGACGAAGCGCGTGCTGTCCAGCTGATCCGCCTTCGCGACCATCTCAGGGAAGGTGTTCGCCCGGTAGGTCACCTCGGCGAACGGGTCTCGCAGCTCGAAGCGTTCGCCGGGCTCCGGCTCCGGCGTTTGGAACTTCGTGATGGCCACGGGGGCCCGGTTCGCGGGCTCGACGGTGCCGCCCTGCGCCGGCACAGCCTGGCGGACAGGGGAGTTGTCTGCATCCATGGTGACCTCGCGACGTTGGGTGAGGTGGAAGTTCAGGGCCGGGCGACGGCTGTCGCGCTGAGTGCCACAGGCAGCGCGCGGTACAGCTCGATCTCGACGCGGCGGTTCAGGCCGCGACCGCCAGCGCTTGCGTTGTCGGCCACGTGGTCGCCGGCAGGCTGGTAGGTGGCGCGGATGCGAGCCGGGTCCACGCCCGCGGCCACCAGGTAGTCACGCACCGCCGCCGCCCGCTCGCGGGCGATGCGGCTCTCGGCCGGCGCGTCGGCGGTGCCATCGGTGCGCCCGCGCAGCAGGACCAGCGGCGAGTTCTTCGCGTCCTCGACCAGTGCGGCCGTGACATCGGGCGGGATGGCGACGCGCGTGCTGCCGAAGTCGAACCGCACGGTGAAAACGCTGTTGGCCTTGACCTGCTGGATGGCCGGGGCCTGCATGGCGGCCAGGAGCTGCTGGCGCGCAGCCATGTTCGCTAACGTGGCTGCGGTGGTTTCGGCGATCCGGCTTGACTCCGCGGCAAGGATGCGCGTGTTCTGCAGGTCGTTCTTGCAGACCTGCAGTTCGACGGCCATCTGGGAGTTGACGGGCCGCTTCTGCGACTCGTCCACGGTCGGCGGCTTCGGCGGCGAACTGCACGAGGCCAGCGCCAAGAGCCAGGGCACGAAGGGTGTGAGGGCGAGGCGGGTTCGCATGGCGTTGCTTCCGTGGCTAGGTGATGTCGGCGCGCTCGATGGCGTACGGATCGGCGATGACCATGCCGCTGTCTTCGCCGAGCAGGACGCCGTCCTCGTCGGCGACGGCTTCGATCGCGCCACCGATCGAGGCTCCGCCTGGCCGAGGGCCGACCATGAAATCGAGGATGCCTTCGGCGACTTGGCCGGGCTCTCCGTCGGCGAGTGCGGGCAGCCGGCTCATGTCGTAGGCCAGTTGCTCGTAGTCCAGGCCATCGCCGACGCCGAACTCGTCGTCGGCGTAGCGCCAGCGCTCCTGCACGCGGGCCAGGTGAAGGTCCATGTTCATGCGCGGGACCGAAGGCGCTGGCAGCAGGCGCGACGTGAAGTCCTTGTCGCGGTAGTAGCGGATCTTCTCGCCGAGGATCGGCTTGCAGTTCTCGAAGATCACCACCAGGCGCTCGCTGCCGAGTTCCTTGAACTCCTGCGGCAGCAGCAGCGCGCGGCGCTGTTCGCTTTCGTTGCGGCTGACGGTGCTCGACCCATGGCCGCTGAACGACCGGCTGCGCCCGCGCGAGGTGGCGCGCTCGGTGAAGTGGCCGAGCATGGCGCTGTACTCGTCGGCATCGCGCTGTTCGCGCGGCGCATAGAGGATCTGCAGACCGTGGTTGGTGGCAAAGGTGCGGGCTTCCTTGTCGCCGTAAACCGCATCGAGCTGCGACATGGCCTGCACCACGGTCAGCAGGCGCAGGTTGTAGCCGGCCAGGAAGGCAGCAGCGGTGGTGATCACGCCCACGCGGCCCATCGCCGTGAACTCGTCGTTGACCAGCAGGCACTGCACCTTCAGCGTTGGGTCCTGCTCGGGAATGGCCTGCGTGTTGAGGCTGACGAGCTGCGAGAAGAACAGGTTCAGCAGTGGCCGGGCGTTGGCCAGCCGGTTCGGCGGAATCCGCACGTAGACCGACATGCGGCGGCGGCGCACGTCCTCGAGCCGGAAGTCATCGGCGCTGGTCGCCGCATCCACCACCGCATCCGCAAAGATCGTTAGCGGCGCATTGAAGGTGGCGACCACGCTGGACAACGTGTTATCCGAGTTCGACAGCAGGCGCTGCAGGGCATCCGCGCACTCGTCCGAGAGAGGATTGCCTTCCTCGCGACGCTGCTTGATCAGGCCGGTCAGGTGATCCTTCAGTGACCGGCCCTTGCCCGAGGATTGGCGCAGCATCTCACCGATGGTGCGGGGAAGGGACGGGGTTTCGAGGAGGACGAGGCCCAGGCCCAGGAACAGGTTGCGCGCCTGGTCGTTGAAGAAGGCCTCCGACGAGGTGCCGCCGCCATCGTTGGGGAAGAAGACCTGGCCGACGGTGAGCAGGTCGCCCACGCGGTGCAGCGGGCTGGAGCGAACGGCGGTCAGTGGGTTCCAGCGGTGGCTGCGCGCATCCTCGTCGAAGGGCGAGAAGGCGTAGACCGCCTGGCCGTGAGCCGCGCGGTAGCCTGCCGTGATGTCGTAGTTCTCGCCCTTGATGTCGAGCACCACGACCGAGTCGGGCCAGTTCAGAAGGTTCGGGATCACGACCCCAACCCCTTTGCCGCTGCGTGTGGGCGCCGACAGCATCACCGAGAGCTGGCCCGGCAGCGAGAGGAACCTGCCCCGGTGGCGACCGATGAGGATGCCCGGCTGCTCGTCGCCGCTGGTTAGTCCCGCGCGATCGACTTCGGCTGAGCTGGCGAAGCGGGCATCGCCATGCAGTGCCCGCCGCGGCCGCGCGGCGGCGACGAGGCCGGCCGGCAGCAGGACCAGCAGGCCGATCGCCGAGATGCCGATTGCCAACTGCAGCTTCTTGCGCAGCTGGGTGTCGTATGCGTACAGGGCCCAATAGTGGACGATGCTGGTGAACTGCGCCTGCTTCGGGTTCGCCTTGTTCAGCACCAGGAACAGAACGCCGGCCAGGTAGACCGCTGCGCAGGCCAGCGCCGCGTAGCCGAGGACGGCGAAGGCGACGGCCGCGACCTTGCGGCTCATCGGCCACGCCGAGAACGGCAGGGCTGCGACGCCGCTCATGTCGCTGCTGCCTGTTGATCCCAACGCCCGAGCCTTTGGCGACGGGGCTCGTAGAGGATTTCGGAGATGAAGCGCCCGCGCTCGTCACGATCGAATTGCACAATAACGTCGACCACGACACTCAGCAGCCACTTGATTTCGTCCATGCGCAGGCCACCGCCGGCGCCGGTCTCGCGGATCATCAGCGACATCTGCTCGAAGGCCAGCGCACAGCTGCCCGCGTGAACGCTCGTGATACTGCCGGGATGGCCCGAGGCCGCGAGGCGCACGAAGTAGAAGCACTCGTCGCCGCGCACCTCGGCCAGGAAGATGCGATCGGGTTTCATGCGCAGGCAGGCTTCGAGCAGCGACTTGGCCGTCACGCGGGCCGTTCCCTGGGCGTCCTTGCTGTAGAACAGGTGGACCACGTTCGGGTGGTTGGGCAGCGTCAGCTCGGCCGTGTCCTGGATCGTGATGAGGCGCTCGTGCTTCGGCACTTCCTCGACCAGGCCCTTCATGAACGTGGTCTTGCCCGACCCGGTCTTGCCGCTGACTACGATGGTCTGGTGCTTACGCACCGCCAGGCGCAGAAACTCGGCATAGCGGCCGGCGTCCTTCAGGTCTACCAGTTCGCGCTCGAAGGGCAGCAGTTCCGCGTTCGGGGTGCGCGTCACCGTGGCAGTGCGTTCGAACAGGCCCTCGCGCTCGAAGTCATCGAGCCGCTTGATCAGATGCGATGGCTTGCGCACCGTGATCGACACCGTACCGCGCGGCACCGCTGGCGGGATGACGAACTGGATGCGCTCGCCGCTGGGCAGCGTGGCCGAGAGCAGTGGCCGTTCCTGGTTGACCTGCTGGTCGCAGAAGGTGGCCACCGCGGTCGCCAGCGACAGGCAGCGCTCCTGCGTCATCTCCGGCGCCGGAACGGTCTGCCAGCCGCGCACCGTCTCGACGAGCAGTTCGCCGGGCCGATTGACGCAGACTTCGAGCACACCGGGCGCATCGAGCTGATCGCGCAGCGGGCGCAGGAACTCGACGACCGAAGTGGCGTCGCCGCACCAGCCCCCATCCAGGTTCACCAGGTCCTCGTGCTCGCAGGCGTGCAGGTTCATTGCGTGCCCTCGCGAGCCGGCGCGCTGGCCGTGGGCTTCAGTTCGTAGACCGACGAGAAGTCCACGTCGCGGGCGACATAGATGCCGACGATGCCGCCCTGGTTCTGGTAGATCAGCGGCGGGATGTTGATCGTGCTGTCGAGCACCTTCTCGGCCAGCTTGCTGGTGTTGGCCGTGGTAGATGGCAGCACGATGGTGTCGGCCTGCCTGTCGCTGGCCTGGTTCTGGATGACCAGCTTCACCGAGTCGTCGATCAGCGACAGCAGCATCGCCGCGCCGATGCGCTCGCCCCAGCGGTTGTCCACGTAGCCGTCGATGCCGGACTCGCCAAGCTGGCCGGTGCCGGGCGAGTCGATGTCCACCGTGACGCCCAGCGGCGTGCGGATGCGGGTCCAGAGCACGGGAATGCGGACGGTGCCGGGCCGGACCGAGGCGATCCGATACTCGCCGTCGAGGTGCGAGCCGCGCTCGATGAGCAGTACGCGGCCGTCGTCGCTGAAGACGTTGCGCTGCACCTGGCAGCCGACGAGGCCCGAGGTGGCGCTGATGACCTTGGTCTTCAGCGCGCAGGTGAACGCCGTGCCCTTGGGCAGCGTGAGGCTGCGGTTGCCAAGCATCGAGGCCGCCACCTTCGGGGTGGAGGACCCCTGAAGCTGGCCCCCGAACAGGCCCCCTCCGGCGGCGGGAGTTCCGACGGGTGGGGTGCCCGCGGCCGGGGGCCCACCAAGAAGCGCCCCCGATGGCATCTGCCCGGTGGCCTGGCCCGTGGCCAGCGCCGCGGTCCTGGTGAGGTTGTCGAGCAGGCCCTGGAGCTGGCGCTGATAGCCCTGCAGGTTGCGGGAGGTTGCGGCGAGCGGATCGTTCGCGTCGGCGGGCTCGGCCGCCGTCGGGCCCTCGTCAGGCGGTGCACCAGCATCCATCCTTCGGGTGGACGCTACTTGCGGAGGGAGTGCCTCCGGCCGGGTGGTGACCAGCAAGACGGGGGCATCCTCCGGCGGGACCACCTTCGGGCCACCCGGTGCGGGTGCCGCCGATCCGGTGCGCCGCACCCCGATGGGCTCGGCCAGCTCCTCGCTCGTAGGCGTCAGGGCGGGGATGCGCGGCGCGGTCGCCACTGCGGCGCTGGCGGTCGAGGCGGGTGGCATCTCGATCCTGCGGGGCTCGGCCGTGGCGGCGGTGGGCCTGTCCCGGACCAGCTTCGACTCGGCCTCGTCGGCCTTCTTGCCGCTGGCAGAGAAGCGCTGGATGGTGACGGCGGCCACCGCGACCAGGGAGCCGACGAGCAGCGCCACGGCCAGCAGCCCCTTCTTCGACATCGAAGCGCGCTGCCGGGCAGCGACATCGGGAATGCCGGGCTCGCCGGGCAGGGGCGAGATGCCACTGCCGTCGGGCTCGATCTCGGCGCCCAGGTTTGGATCGCGGTCCCGCGGATGGTTCGGGTCGTGCGTCATGGTGCCGCTCCCTTGCGCGCTTCGGAAGGCGCGTTGCTGCCACTGACGTCGGCCTTCAGGACGCGCTGCACGCCTGGCACCGTGGTGCCATCACCTGGTGGCCTGCCGTCGAGATCGAAGGCTTCGTTCCACAGGCCGACGACGGCCGAGCCGGCCCGAAGCATCAGCCGCCGGCTGACGCGATCGACCACCAACAGGTCGTCCTCCATGCGGGCGTTGACCAGCGTCTCGGTGGCGTCGCCCAGGACATGGAACACGGCCGGTACCTCGCGGTTGCCCGGGAAGCGCAGATAGGTGAATCGGCCGTCGTCGTAGACCAGAGTCGGCACGATGTCCTGCGAGCCGGCACCCTCGGCGATCGAGTACTGGGTGTTCATCACCTGTGGCTTGGCTTGCAGGCGCTCGGCGACGACCTGGTGCGGTGACGGGGGTGACGGGACGACAGGCATCGCCACCAGTGGTGCCGCGTCGCGCAGCGCGAGGCGCGCCGGAGGTGCTACTGGGGCCGGTGCTTTCACGACGAGCCGGTAGACCGGCGGCTTCGGGTCGCCGTCTGCCAGAACGACGAAGCGGAAGCTGTGCGTTCGGCGGTCGGTTACCACGGCCAGGGTGTTCGCGGCGCTGGCCGAGCTCTTGGCCTTGACGAACAGGTTCCGGCCTCCCGGCTGGGCCGCGATGCACCACGCGGCATCGGCCTTCGTGCAGTCGCCACCCAGGCCGGCTGCGACCTCGGTGATCGCCTCGTCGGCATCGAGCACGACCAGCGTCACGACGCCGCGCTTGACCGGGACGGTGACGACAGAGCGCGGGTCGTAGACCACCTCGCGCAGACGCGGATCCGCAGGCTCCGCAGCGACCGCCGTGGAGCTGCATGCCGCGACACAGGCCAGGGAGGCCAGCCGGGCGCGCGACTTCATGGCTTGGCCCCCGGTGCGGCGGTGTTGATCTCCGGATCGGACCGGTAGGCGGTGACGACGAAGCCGAACGGGTTCTCGAGCCGGTCGCGCTCCTTGGCCAGCACCTTGGGCTGGTACTCGTAGACGACGCTGGCCACGTGCCGCGTGGTGACCTCGGGCAGGTTGCGGTCCGTCAGGCGGACCACCTTGTCGTAGGTGACCGTGGCCTCGCCCTGGTTGCCAGGGCGGCCGGAAGCAGCCAGGCGCACGCCGATGACGTTGATGCGCCAGTCTTCGGCGGCGCCGATCCTCTTCTGGAGCGCGCCATCACCCTCGAACTGACGGTTGTAGTCGGCGAACACGGCCGGCACCGCCATGCGCGCCACCTGATCGAAATCGCGCTGCAGGAACATCCAGCTGTAGCCCTCGCGTGCCCGCACGAACGTGGCGAGGTTGTGCTTGTCCAGTGCCTCCATTGGCGGGATGGTCTCGACGGAGAGCCGCTGCTGGACCGTGGCCTCGCCGGTGACCCGGTCGACCACGATGGGAACCTCCACCACGCGGCGAAGCGGACCCTGGACGAACACCGCGGCGATGCCGATCAGGCCCAGCACCAGGCCGGCGATGGCGACCCACCACGCCCGACGTTCCGAGCGTTCGAGCATCAGCGCGCGGTCGACTTCCCAAGCGCGATTGGCTTCGATCGCCGTCGTTTCGGGCTCGGTCTGCGCTCGGTCTCTCAAGCGTTCAGGCAATGCAGCGGCTCTTCCTGGCGTCAGGACGGCACTCATGGGGACCTCCGTGGGACTGCGTCGGTGGCCCGGCGCAGCGATTCAGGGAACGGGCGTCAGGGCAGGTAGTCGGCCACCTTCCCCGTGCGGGTGAGCATCTGGTACTGGCGCTCGCGCTCCCGCGATCGGGCGATGCGCTCCTCGCTGTCAGCCATGCCCTGCAGCATCTGCAACTGGGACATCTCGTGGGCCAGCAGCGCGTTCTCTGCGCCGATACGGGCCTGGACCTCTTGCACCGCCTTCTGGTCGGTGGTGGCGTTGATCTGGCCCATCAGAGACTGGATCTGCGAGAGGCGCCCCGCAGCCGACTTCATCGCGTCCTGCAGTAGGCCCTTCTGCTGGTACGGCTGCGCCAGCGCCGCTTGGCAACTGGTGCGAGCGTCGCCGCCGAGGTCCATGCAGTTGTAGACCATGCCCGCGTCGCGCAGCGCCTTGGCTGTGGCGTTCAGGCCGGAGTAGCCTGTGGTGTTGATCGCGTTGAGGTAGGTGTACGCCTCGGCCGGCACGTAGTTCCGCAGCATCAGGTTGTTGAAGACGTTGCCGAGGTTACGGGTGCCGTTGATGCTGTTGAGCTGGTTCTGCAGCTGGGTGATCTGCTGGACCTGGTTGTTGATCTCGGTGATGTCGTTCAGCACCTGCTGGACGGTCTGGATCAGGTTCGCGACATCAATAACTGGGATGCCCTGCGCACGGGCGTCGCTCGCGCCGAAGGCGATGAGGACGGCGGCAGCGACCTTGAGACGTGTGTGCATGTTGACGCTCCTGTTCTGATTGACGCTGGTTGACGTTCACGCCCGGCCGCGCAGCGCGGCGAGCTTGTAGGCGGCGGTGCGCACCGCGCCGTATCCCTGGCGGACCACGGCGCCGGCTCCGGTGGCAACGGCGCCCGCGGCGCGACCGGTCGCGACCGCGGCAGCCCCGGTGGCCTGGCCCGCCGCATAGGGCAGGCCGGCACCGGCCCGGACGACGCCACCGGCCGCGCCTGCGGCGCTGGCGCTGCGCGCGGAGGAGGCCGAGCGCAGGCCCGAGACCATCATCGCGTTCTGGATCATCTGGATGCCCTGCTGGACCGCAGCGCCGCCAGTGAGTGCGGAGGCGAGGCTTGGCGCCTGAAAGCAGATGATGGCCATGAGGATCATGACGACGCAGTACTTCAGGCTCTCGCCGACGACGTTGAAGGTCGGGCCGAGGAAGCCGCCTTGGTCCTGGATCGCCTGGACCAGTGCATCACCCATGTATGCGCTCAGGCCGAGCGCGAAGAACGCAAACCACGCCAGCACGACAGCGTTCAGGATCATCGACAGCCAGCTGTCGAAGAACCGAGCGGTGGGTCGCCAAGCCAGGCAGAGAACGAACAGCGGGCCGACGGCGATCACGAACGTCAAGAACACCTTGGCAAGGGTGACGACGAACAACGCGATGCACAGGAAGATCACGTTTCCGATGGCCGTGATGACCGCCGCGAAGACGAGGTCGAGACGCATGATCCCAGCCTCCTTCAGCAGGTCAAGAACGAGCTGGCCAGCCTTGTCGTTGAAGGCATCCAGGATGGCGTACGGCGTCGCAATCGTCGCCGGATTCGCGGCCGCGGGCAGGAAGGTCGAAGCGACGCCAGTTGCAAGCGCATTCGCCGTGTCTGAGACGTTGCTGATATAGAAGCCCGATTGCAGCGCAAAGGCCAACACAAGGCCGATCTTGAAGACCTTCCACATGAAGATTGGCAACGTCTCCGAGACCTCATTGCGCAGCACCGCCCATCCGTACAGCGCCACCCAGAGCGTCATCGCGGTCAGCGCGATGGGGGCGATGCTCGCCATCAACGCGGTGACGACACTGAGCACGTAGGTGTTCAGCACACCGTCGAACTGAGAGCCAACCCAGGAGAACATTGCGTCGCCTCGATCACTGGATGGCGCTGTACGGCAGCGCCTTCGTGCTCACGCACTTGCTGCCGATCTCGGGCAACTGACACTGCATCCACTGACCTCGCGTCTTGACGATCCACAGCCGCGGCCGCTTCTCGGTGCCGAAGGTCGACGGGCGGCAGGTCTCAGGACGCGCGTAAATCTCTGTGCACTCGCGAAGGCCATCCCGGGTCTCGACCATCCGCCAACCGCTGGCTGTACAAGCCGGCTTGTCTGCGGCGCAGGGCGTACCGAGCGTCGCGGCGGGCAATGGCGGTGTCTCCACCTTCTTGATCCCGTCCGGCAACACCTTGACGGCCTCGTTGCCCTTGACGAACTGGGCGCTGGCGGAAGTGGCGGCGAGTGCCAGTGCGCCCAGCGCGAGGAGATGACGAACAGCATTCATGCGGCTCTCCTGGAGGTACGAAACCTCCGATCCTGAACCTCGCGAAGCAGCACTGGAAGCCAGTGATACGGATCGTTGCCGTGCCGTTCGCGAACGGCATCGAGCAGGGCCACGTTGTCGGTGGTGGCCGACAGCACGGTGATGAAGTCCTCGAGCCCGGCCAGGTCCAGCTCGCAAATCGCGCTGGCGTGGCCCTGCTTGACCAGGAAGCGCCGGCCGCCCTGAGCGCCGAGGCTGCGCACGATGTCGAACTCGGCCTGCGTCAGGCCGAAGCCGTCGACGTATTCCTCGCGCACCGCCTCCGGGTTGGCGAGGAAGATCTTCGTCACGCTCTGTTCGACCATCGTGCGGCCGATGGGGTGGCGCAGCACGTCGGACGGGCTCTGGGTGTCGAAGATGCCCAAGCCGTTCTGCTTGCGGATCGTCTTCTGCTTCTGCTTGGCGAAGTCGCTGAAGATTTCGTGGTCCAGCGCCTTCCAGAACTCTGAGATCACGTAGATCAGGCGATCGCCGTTGACGAGCTCTTCCATCACCTGCAGCAGGTACATCATCACCGGCGTGCGGACCTCCGGCAGGTCGAGGAACTCGGTGGTGTCAAAGCCGATGACGTTGGCCGCGTGCAGGTCGAGCAGGCGGTCGTCGGCCTGGTCGAAGACCCAGCCGAGTGCGCCACCCTGGCACCAGCGGCCCAGGCGCTCAAAGAGGCTGTTCTCGCCCGCCTTGGGCAGGTTCTGCCGCACGGTCGAGAAACGGCGCAGCTGCGCGGGCATCATCGCCACCGCCTTGACGGCATCGGCGATGGCGCGCTCGTCGGCCGGCAGCAGCGGCATGGCCGGCGTCGCGATGCAGGTGCGGATCAGCTGCTCCCAGAACTGGATGCGCGCCGGTGTTGGTTCGCGCTGCAGCGGGTTGCAGCCGGTCGGCTTGCCGGCCTCCAAGGTGAAGTAGCGGCCACCCAGGGCGCGCATCGCGATCTCGCAGCCCCGGTCCAGGTCGAACAGCACCAGGCGCGGCGCTGGGTCCCACTTGCGCGTCAGCGTCAGCAGGAACATCTCCAGCGTCGTCTTTCCGACGCCGGTCGAGCCGATGATCAGCGTGTTGCCCGGCAGCTTCTTGTCGGCGGAGTCCTCGCCTTCCGGGCTGCTGTGCAGGTTCAGGTAGAAGGGCTGGCCCGAGGGCGTGCGCAGCAAGGCCAGCGCCTCGCCCCAGGGGTTGCCGTCGCGCTTGCCGCGGGCGAAGTTGTGGCCGCTCGACAGTGCCGCGTAGGCGCGCGAGCTGAGCTTGGCGTCCCGCGGGCGCCACTGCCAATTGCCCGGCATCTGCGCGAACCAGGCGGCATCGGCCACCAGGTCCACCGGGGACATCTGTAGGCTGGAGGCCTCGCCGACGGCGCCGATGGCCTGTGCCGCGCGGCGGCCGGCATCGGCCACATCCTCGCCGAAGACGACCAGGCTGTAGTGGTACTCGCCCATGCAGAACTGGCCATCGCCGAGTTCGTTCAGCGCCACATCCATCTCGGCCACCTGGCTGGCCACCACGTCGTCGCTGGCGATGAGTTGGTCGCGCTGCAGTTCGAGGGCGCGCATGGCCTCGCGGCGCGGCAGGATCGAGAAGCTCTGCGTCTCGATGAACTCGCTGGCCTCGTAGAGCAGCGCGTTGAGGATGCCGGGCTCGGCCGCGTCGGCGTACTCCTTGATGTCCACCAGGGCCGCGTAGCGGCGTTGGTCGCCCTGGCGGAGTTCCAGCTTGTCGCCGCCGAAGGACAGGCGTGCGGTCGGCAGCGTCCGGTACAGCGGCCCGGCGGTCATGGGAACCGGCCGCCAGCAGCCGTTGACCAGGTAGCCAAGGAACTCGGCCACCTCAGAGTAGGTCCGGCCGCGCCGCTGGCGTGTGCCGAGCAGGCCCGGGCCGAAGCCGCGCAGCACCCGGCCGACCAGGGCGGTGCGCTCTTCCATCACCCGCAGGGCCTCGTCCTGGGCTTCCGCAATCGCGGCTCGCGTGCGCTGCGTCGACTGCAAGGCACGGCTCACGCGGGACACATTAGGCCGGTAGACCAGCGTCAGGAAGAGCTCGTTGCTCATCATCCGGCGCTCGCCCAGCTTGGCCTGGTAGGCCTGCGACAGGTCGCGTGCAAAGCCGGGCTGCGCCGGGTCCTGCAGGCTGTCGCTGACCACGCGGTGCAGGCGATGCGTCCACACCGCCCACTGCCCGCCGGCCAGGTTGCGCAGCAGGCTGCAGAGCGCTTCGTGCCGCTCACCGATCTGGTGTTCGTCGGCGCACTCGAAGGCCACACCATCGAGCCGCCAAACCCGGAGGTAGTCGCCACCGCGCGTGATCACGTCATGCGGGCTGACCAGCGACGAGAACGGGACGAAGCGGGCGAGCGGGTTCTCCGCCTTGACCTGGGCCCAGTGCCGAGGCCTAAAGCCGCTTCGGCCCGGCCGCGTGGCAGCGCCGTTGGACCTAGACATGCCAAGCATCTCGGGCTCCCCGGTAGAAGGTGGGCGCGTAGCTGCGCGCATGCCAGAAGCGGCGATTGCGGTCGTGCAGGCGCAGCTTCATGGCGACGAACATCTGGCGGAAGCGCTGGTCGTCCTTGGAGGTGACGAAGCGCATCCACAGCAGTGCTGGCACGAAGGTCAGCAGGACGGCCAGGGCGATCCACCAACTGACCAGGATGCCGCCCCACATGATGAGCAGCATGCCCGCGCCAAACAGCACTACCAGCGGCACGAGCGGGATGCCCAGCTTCATGGCCGGGCGCGTCGCGCCCTTGTAGATGGCTTCGCCTTGCATGGTCGCGCCCACCGGTCAGGTCACGATGTAGCTGGCGAAGGCTGCGGCGCCACCGACCAAGGTGCCGCCGATCAGCACGTTCGCGACATCGGCGAGGCGGGCGCCCTGAAAGATCATCTTGAAGCCAGCCCAGATGATCGCGATCGTTACCACTGCGATGGAGATCGTCACGAGGATGGCGTTGACGTTCGTAACCGTGGTGTTGACCTTGTCGAAGCCCTGTGCGAAAGCTGCTTGCGACAACAGGGAGGGCGTCAGTGCTGCCAAGACCGGCGCGATGCGCCGGGTCGATGCGAGGTGTCTCATGATTTCTCCTTCGGTTGAGGGTTTGGAAAGGAACGCGCCGCGACCGCAACCTTGCGCACGTAGCCGTGGCGCAAGCCGGTGGTGAAGTTGCCGCTGTAGTAGCAGGAGAGCGCCTGCCGCAGGGTCTCCTGATGCCCTGAGGCTGAGGCGCTTGCCCGGTCGAAGCACTCGGCAAGCACGGCCTGCATGGCAGCCAGGTTCGCGCAGGGCTCGAAGGCGGACTCAAGGGTCAGGCCGAGCCGCTCGAAGTTGCCGACGTTGATTTGCCCAAGGCCGACACTGAAGTTCCAGCCGGCGTCACGCAACGCCTTGGCCGTGGCGAGCGCTTCTGCGCCATGCCGAGGCTGGCGCAGGAGCGCACCACCGACAACGCCGATCGCCCAGGGGTTGAAGCCGCTCTCGACACTGACCAGTGCGCTCGCAGTACCGGGGTGCACCTGAGGCGCGCACGCCAGCGCAAGCGCCAGGAAGACGGATGCATCCATGGTGTGCAGCCTCAGTAGCCCGAGTTGATCGTGGGGGCCGGCGGTGGAAGCGCAGCGAGCCATGCTGCGTAGTCGTCATCAAAGCGCGTGTCCCAGGTGCCGAGTTGGGCCTTGGCCGCTGGGCTGAATTCGGTCACCGTCTCCCCAGACAACGTCCACCAGGTGCGCGAGAAGGGGGTGCCATTGACGGTGACGGACACGGCACCGGTGTAGTCGCAGGTGTAGATCGGGCCGCCCTCTCCCTCGAAAACCCGTGTGTACTGAGGTGGACAGGAGGCCGGGGCGCTGGCCCACGCGTGGCTTGCCGAGTTTCCGGCGCCGGCCATCACGCAAGCTGGGAAAGGCTTGCCGCGTGCCAAGTCGCGCAGCACTTGCTTGACCGGCGGTACGCATTGAGGGATGGCGCGCCAGCTTGGCGCAGCGAGGCACAGCAGCACGAGGCAGCCATCTGCCGCACCTGCGGGCCTTGCAGGCCCTACTAGGGCCAATATGGCGACGCAGGCAGCGGCTGCTGGCCTGGAAGCGGTAGCAACCAGTGCCGTCTGGAGGTGACGAATGCTGTTCATGATGGTTCTGGAGGAAGCCGACTTGGTCTTGCCGTTGACACGCCATGCTTGAGCTGATGTTTGAACTCTAGGGCTGTAGCGCAGGGGCATGACCGATGACTTCGAACCGGAAATCAGCAGTGGTTGGTTCGGCTGACGGCTAGGGAGGTGTTCCCGTGCAGGATGGACGCGAAGGGTCGGAAGACGCCTCTGCCCAGTGGGGCGGCGTACCATGCTCTGCTTGATTCAGGCCATGGACGCGGCCAAGGGAGTTGCCGATGCAGTTGGAATCCGCGGCCGCGCTTGTTCACCCGCACCAGCTGGAGGTGCAGGAGTTCTCGTCCTACTCGTTGATCATCGACGCTCGGTCTCCACACGAGTACGCGGAAGATCACATCCCGGGCGCCGTCAACCTGCCTGTGGTGGACGACAACGAGTACGCAGTGGTCGGTACGCAGCACAAGACGGACAAGCACGCGGCCTATCTGATCGGCGTCGAGTACTCGCTGCGCAACATTGCGGCCCAGATCAAGCCGCTGATCTCGAGGTACTCGCCGAACGACCGGTTCCTCGTGTACTGCTTCCGCGGTGGCAAGCGGAGCCGGCTCTGGGCTGACAATTTGAGGACCATCGGATTCGAGGTCGACGTCTTGTCAGGCGGCTGGAAGAACTACCGCAGGTGGGTCCGTTCTGGGCTGGATGCCCTGCCGAGGGCCTTCAGCTTTCGCGTGTTATGCGGCCCGACTGGTTGTGGCAAGACGCGCGTGTTGCAGGAGCTGCAGCGGCAAGGGCATCAAGTTCTCGAACTCGAGGGCCTCGCCAGCCACCGGGGGTCTCTGCTCGGTGACCTGCCAGGCCAGCCGCAACCCACACAGAAGCTGTTCGACACGCACCTGGTTGATCTGCTCAGAACGTTCGACCCAGAGAAACCGGTATGGATCGAGGCAGAAAGCAAGAAGATTGGAAACCTGCAGCTACCCGATGGCTTGTACGAGGCAATGCACCGTTCGCCAGTCATCAACCTGGCCGTTCCCATGAGCGAGCGCGTCAAGCTGTGGCGGGAGGACTATCCGCATTTCGCGGCTGATCCCGTGGCCATGGTGCGCAAGCTGGAACCGCTCAAGCCGCTGGTCGGCAAGGAGACGCTTGGAGAATGGACGGCACATGCTACGCAGGGCCGCATCGACGCGCTTTTTGAGAGTGTCATGCGCAAGCACTACGACCCGTGCTATGAGCGATCGAGCCGAGGGCACTATGGTGCGAAGCTCGACGATCAGACCGTCGAGCTCAACTGCCTGGACCGTGAAGCGTTGAGCGGTGCGGTGCGACACCTTGTGGATCGCTTCAGCCGTTGACGGGCGAGCTGCCCTTCTCGTAGAGATAGAAGCAGGTGATCCGGCGACCCGAGGATCGCGGCGACGAGGGGTCCGCTTCCCAGTGGCTGAGTGCCGGCTGCATTGATCGCCTCCACAGCGGAGGGAAGAGGCACAGGACGAGCAGGATCACGTAGTTGGCGGGCAACCGAGGCGAGTCGTCGGCAAGGGTCAGGTGGTAGTACGGCTGATGAGTTCGCTGATGATGGCGGTGGTGCAAGCTGACGCCAAGCGTCAACCAGGCCTGCAGGCGGCAGTCGTCCTCCCAGCCCAGGCCCTGCCTCGCCGATTCGCCCTGTCGATCTTCACCCAAACGCCAATGCTGGATGTAGGTGATGAGTTGAACACCGAACCAGACGGACACGGCCACAGAGGCATATAGCACCAAGCCACTCAAGCCGGCCGCAAACCAGAACGCGGTGCCTGCAGCCAAGCACGCCCCTGTTCCCAGGTGCAGAGTAGTGGTGACCCGGGTCGACGACGTTGCTCTCCAGAAGGGCGAGTCCCTGCCATAGGCCGCCACCAGAACCACCTTGCTGCGCCGCAGGGCGAAACGCCACGCCGACTCGTCCATCCGCGGCCAGGCTGCGCCCGTGGTGTTACCAGGTTGCGCGTGGTGCGCGATGTGTTCCTGCAGCAGAACCGGATAGCCGGCCATGCCGGCCAGCAAAGTGCCAAGGGACATGTGGAGACGACCGCGACGATGGATCAACTCATGCGATACGCAGGTGGACAGCAGGAGCGTGATCCACAAGCTGAGCGCCATGGCCAAGCCATACCCGAAGGATGAGATGCCGTGGGCTTGCAGATGGTGGAGTACGAAGGTGATCGTCCCCAGCAGCAGGGCGCCGTAGACCATCGGAAGCAGGTGCAGCGCAGTGGCAATCGACTCCCGCCACGGAATCGGTTTACTGGGCAGTGGACCCACGACGGGCCGCAACAGCGGCAGGCCGAGCATGACGACCGCGAAGGCAAGGATCGGCGTGTCGGCGGCGATGCCGATCCCCAGAAAGACCGGCACGAGAAGGACGCAGAAGAATCCCCCCGCCTGAATCGTCTGTCGCAGCATGGGTGGTGCACTCCGAGGCGGCGCCTTTCAGATCAGTCCGTACTCGGCAGCAAGCGCGGCAGCCGTCCGGCGGTTCGGGACCCCAAGCTTGACGTTCAAGCGCTGGAAGCGGGAGTCAATCGCACTCTTCGACATGTTCAATTCGGCGGCGATGTACTTGGTGCTTCGTCCCTGTCGTTCGAGACGAAGGAGGAGCACGTCCTCCTCAGTGATCCTGGTGGTGGCGATGAGTTCGGCTCGTATCCGGGCGATCCACCACTCGTGCAACTCCATGGCCAAAGGACGGGCCGCGAGCTTGAGGATCGTGAACCCCTCCCCCTCGTAGAAGCCGGGCGTTGCCGATCCGAGGCAAAGCACGCCCAGCCGGGAGAGACCGCCACTCGACGGGGCTGGGATGATGGCAGCGGACCGGAAGCCGAACTGTGCTGCCAGTTCGACCGCGTCGCGCTGCTGCCGAGAAGTGACCGGGATCTCACTGGCGCGCGCCGGTTCGCTGTGGCCCAGGGCGTACGCCAGCCACGGATCGTTCGCGTACCAGGACTGGCGTTCGTACTCCAGACACCAGGTCGGATCACAGGCGAGCAGAAATCGATAGGACTCGTGCGACACGTCGTCCCGGATGAAGCTGACGAACGCGGACGCGTCGGCGCCCAGCCGCTCGGTGGCCTTGCACAACAGCGTAAGCGCCTGCGTCTCATCCGCAGCCTCTGGAATGCGGCGGATGACCTCGCCGGCCAGCGACAGGAAATCGGGGCGGCCGGTGAAGTCCACGAGCGCTGAGGCGACGCTAGTCTTCTCCTCGGAGCAGCCTGACGCCATCTCTCCTCAGCCTCACATGGACCAGCGGATAGTCGAACCGGACCGGGTCCGAGTTGCACCAGCTGTCGAAGCTTCGCTCGTCTTCGAACAGAGTGACGTGAACCGTTCGATGGCGGCCACCGTGAAGCTGGACACGCTCAACGAAAAGGCGTGCGGCAAAGTGAGCGAGGGTGAAGCTGACATTGCCGTCGTCGCTGCGAATCGACTGTGTCATCGGCCTAACCGTGGAGTTCGGATCGGCAGCCGTCTGCTTCGGAGTAGACATAGCTACGCGTGCAGGCAGGGCAGGTAAGGTGGTCGACAACGAACGCAGGTGGCTCGTGCTCCCAGGCGAAGACATGCTCCTCGCCACATACATCGCACTCCATCAACACGGCTGGGAAGTAACGCCTGCACTCCGCGCACCGCATTGCCGCGATCTCGCGTGTCATGAGCGTCTCGAACTCGTCGGGTTCGTGGTGCCCGCAGTGCGGGCAGTGAGTGACCAATGACGACTCCAGCGGGAGGCTTAGATCCATGGCGTTCCCCAAGCTCGAACTGCCGCTCTATGCGACGCCGTGGTCGACCGGACCGTCTGAGTCGCTTCCCAGCCCCATGGTCGACACCGCTATTGATAGCGAGAGAAGTGGGGCACTGTCCAGCGGCGCCTAGTTTCAATGGGTAAGCGGTGCAGGACGAGTGGACGGAGAGCAGGCCGCGGGCCGCACCGGCCCTTTTGTGATAGGCCGGTCCAGTGACATCCCGATACTGTGAGCTGCCCATTTCGCCTTGACGACGAATAGGCTGAGAAACTGCTTTAGGAGGGATGCCATGTTGGTTCTGCTGCAGCGACAGGCGCGTCCAGATGCACCGTACTGGCCTGGGCAGCGACTGCTGTCGGCCATCGACGCGGTGGCCTGGCCAGTCCTCATGGTCATCGCCTTGCTGAATGCGCCGTGGCCGACCGAGTTCGTCGGCTCGGTGGCCATTTCGCTGTGCGCCATTGCGATCGTACCGAGACTTCATAGGGCGATATGGCTGAATGAGTGGTACGCCTTCACCACCTGGCGTTGGGGTCGGCCCACCCTCACCCTCATGCTCTTCGGAATGATCTTGAAGGCCAGCATCTGATGCCCCTGGTGCGATCAGTCTTCGACCGAAGACCGAGACTCGCTCCACCGATCGAGGTCACTCCTGCGCCAAGCGACCGCGCGAGCGGCTAGCTTGACGGGCGAAGGAAACTTGCGTTCTGCCACGAGGCGATAGATGGTTGAGCGGCCCAAACCGGTACGTCTAACCACCGATGGCATGCGAAGAAACTCGGCATCGTGAACTTCAAGTACCGATGCAGTGGAGGGGGCTATGGCTCGGCGCATGTGGACCTCTGTGCACTCGATGCTGAATAGATTAAGCCGGATGCGAGCGGATGCACTGCTGATTCCAAGGAAAAAACTGGCAAGAGGCTAATTGCTGCTGCACCACTTCTCTCCCGTACGCGTTGCCCGTTGAACTTACTTCTGGCTCCGTGAGCGGGGGAGGGCACCGCGCGGTCCTCAAGCAAAGTCAAAGTGAAAATCCATCGACCCGCTTTGCAGCCCGTCCAGCAGCGGCGTCAGGTTCTCCAGCCGGTTCGCGCGTCGGCTGCACCCCTCGCCCGCGCGCTGCCACGTCCCGTACACCGCCAGTAGCCGTGACCCAAGCAGTGGCGTGCTCTGCTGCGCGCGGATGCGCTTCCAGCAGATCACCTGCACCGTGCCGGTCTCGCCCTCCAGCGACACGAAGATGACGCCGTTGGCGGTGTCCGGCTGCTGGCCGGTATACGTCCAGCCAAGGCATCTTGAATAGCGAATCACGGCCCTGAAGGATCCTGTCTACGTAGGGATACGTGGGCACCATGACAAGCGAGAGTGGCAAGACGCGGCGTCGCTAGGGCGAGTAGTTCAAGGCGATGGTGCTGGCGCAATGCGGCGAGCCAGGCGCGTCTGTCGCGCAGGTCGCGATGTCGCACGGCATAAACGACAACGTACGGCAGTGAGGACGAGGGTGCGTCGAGTGTGCCGCTCGAAGGTCATGAAGTGCTTTCGCTCGCGCTCGATGGTAGGGGCGTTCGTCCAATGAACGAAGCCAGCAGCTTCAGATTCCTTGCGCTGTCGGCGAGAAACCGTGTGCCAAGTTAAGCGCCAGCAGTGCCGTCCCGCCAATGCAGCTCACTGTGTTCGGTAGACGGTTCCACAGGCAAGCCAAGTACGCTCCTCAAGCGTCGTATCTCAACCACTCTTCTTGGCCGCACCGACCAGATACTCCGCGACCGCCAAGGAGCGCTCATTCGTTCCCGCCATCGATCCTGTCGTCACCCACCGGCCGTCTATCCCGAGGGACGGGGTGCCTTGAATCCTGTACCCAGCAGTCAGCGCAGTGGCCTGCTTCGCTTTCGTGGCGACGGCGAAAGAATTTAGCGCGTCTAAAAAGCGGGCGCGGTTCACGCCGTGTTTCGCTACGAAGTCACCTACCTCTTCCGGCTTCTCAAGACGCTGGCGCTCGTTATGAACTGCTATAAACACCTTGCGATGCAGCTGCTCCACCAAACCGAGCATCTCGATCGCGAAAAACAACTTCTGATGCAGCACATAGGGCACTTCGCGGAAGGCCACCGGGATGCGGCGGAACAGGACGTCGGCGGGCAGCCTCTTTTGCCAAGCGTCGATGGCCGGCTCGAACGCGTTGCAATGCGAGCAGCCGTAAGCGAAGAACTCGAGCACCTCCACCTGCTTCGGATCGCGGGTGGGCTGACGAGGCGAGACCGTCAGGTAGTGCTTTCCTTCCACTATTCGTTCCTGCGCCCAACTAAGCAACGGCATGGTGGCAAGGGGCACGGCGGCAGATTTGGCGAACTGGCGGCGATCCATGCTCAGCGTTGGAAGTTGCAGAAGCCCGACATTCTTGGGCCTGTACCAACTACGGAGTCAAGTGCCGATCGCAGGTTGACCCCTCCCCCGGTACCGCGCTTTCGCTATGCCGCTGTCCCAGCGCCTGCTGCGTGAAACTCAGTTTCGCTCGCGATCGATCACGAGCGCGAGCTCGCCGCGCGGCTTGGTCGGCACGTTTTGAGCTTCGAGATCACCGGGGGCCGGCGCTGCAGTGCCGCCACGCGAGATGCGCGCCGCGACAATGACGCGGCTCGCCGCCGACAGCTTCGCCTGCGGCGTCATCGCCAGCGAATCGTCGAGTTGCACGACGATTGGCGCAGTCGGTGCTGCCGAGAGCGTCTGGCGCGACACGGCCAGCGGCATGCGTGGGCCTTCTGCGGCACGCGCGAAAACAAACAGCGTGTCCCCGCTACGCACTTTGGCGGCGAGTTCAGGCGCGACGGTGACGGTGACGCGCAGCGCGCCGCTGCCGGCGGCGGCCGCGCCCGATGCCGCCGGCGCTCGTGACGCGGACCGTTCTGCCAGCGGTGGCAAGCCCTTGGCCGCACGAGCACTGTCGATCGCTGCATCGAGGTCGTTCACCATTGGCGTGTCCGGCGGCAGGCGCGCACGCAGTCGGGTCCAGTGCGCGAGCGCGGCGTCATGGTCCTGCCGCGCCATGGCCGCCGCACCGGCCAGGGCCAAGGCCTTGCCGTGGTCGGGGTCGATCGCGAGCGCGCGCTGCAGCAGCGTCTCCGGCTCACCGGCGAGGTTGCGGCCCTGCACACGCGCGAGCGCGTCGGCATAGTCGGCGAGCAGACCGGCATCGTCTCCGCGGTGCTTCAGCGCTTGCGCGAATGCGTCGCGCGCGGGCTCGGCGCGATCGAGCTGCAGCAGCGATCGGCCAAGCAGCGCCCAGCCCTCGACGTTGCCGGGCTCGGCCTTCAAGCGCTCAGCCAGGGTTCTCAGCGCGGCCTCCATGTCGACCGGCGAGGCTGGAATCGCTGGCGTCGGCGCGGCGCTCCCGGCAACAATGGAGGGGTTCAGTGCGTCGCGGCTGCCCAGATGCGCATACAGCACCGTCGCCGCGAGCGGCACCGCGAGCGCCAGCGCAATCGCGCTTTTGCGGCCACGCGTGGCGCGCTGCGCAGTCGCAGGCGCGGCGGTCTCGTCGAGCACGCGCCGCTCGAGCTCGGCGCGCGCCGCGGCATGCTGCGGCGTGTCGAGGCTGCCGGCCGCCAGTTCGTCGTCGAGCTCGCGCAGCTGCGCGCGAAGGATGCGCAGATTGCTCTGCACGGTGTCGTCGGCCAGCGGCGCAGCACCGCCGCCGCGCAACAGCGACCGCAGCAGCACCCAGAGTGCCACGACGACGAGCAGCGCCGCGACGACGACAAACGCCGCAAGTTGGCCGGTCATCGCGGCGGCTCCCCATCCTCGCCCAGGAGCTTGCGTGCGCGCTCGTGCTCGGCCTCCGTCAGCGGCGCGGGCGCGAGTAGCGCTCGGCGTTGCCGCAGCACGCGTGCCAGCACAAACGCCATCACCGCCAGCAGCACGAACGGCCCGGCCCACAGCAGCCAGGTCGTCGGCTTGACCGGCGGCGTGTACAGCACGAAGTCGCCGTAGCGCTGCACCATGAAGTCGAGGATCTCGCGCTCGCTGCGGCCGGCGCGCAACTGCTCGCGCACCTGGTTGCGCAGGTCTTTTGCCAAGTCGGCGTTGGACGCGGCGATGGTTTCGTTCTGGCACACCAGGCAGCGAAGGTTGGCGGCGACGGCCAGCACGCGCGCCTCGAGCGCCGGGTCGGCGGCCAAGAGGCGGGCTTCCTGGGCGTGTATCGATGCCGCCGCGAACACCGCGACCAAGCTGACGAATAAGCCAGCCATCGAGCGCGTCGAGCCGGCCAAGAGTCCGGGGATGAAGAATCCGATGGTCATGCGCTGGCTGAGCGAGCGCCGCCGGCGGACGCACCTTCGTTCTGATGCTGCCTGCTCGTCACGCGATAGCGACGGTCCGCCACCGCGAGCAACCCGCCCAAGGCCATCAGCACGCAACCGCCCCAGATCCAGTTGACGAAGGGCTTGACGTACAGGCGCACGACCCAGGCACGGCCGTCGTCGAGCGGCTCGCCCATCGAGACATAGAGGTCGCGCGTGACGCCGCGGTCGATCGCCACTTCGGTCGTCGGACTGCGACTCACGCTGTAAAGGCGCTTGTCGGGGTACAGCTTGTCGACCAGCCGGCCGTCCTTCGACACTTCGAAGGTCGCCTGAACCGCCTGGTAGTTCGGGCCGGGCAACTCGCGCAAGCCGACGAGCTTGAAGTCGTAGCCGCCGACGCGCGCCCTGCTGCCCACCTCCATGCGCAGATCCTGCTCGGTCTGGAAGCCGCCGACGATGGTCACGCCGATCACGAACACCGCCACGCCGGCATGAGCGAGCAGCATTCCGTACCAGCTCCCGGTCTGCGTGGCGAGCCGCTGGCCCCACAGCGCCAGCGGCTGCCCCTGCACACGCAGCCACAGCGTGTTCGCAGTCGTGGCCAGGATCCATGCGGCAACGAAGAGGAAGAAGCCGATCAGCGGCGTGAACTTGCCGAGCACGAAAGGCGCGATCACTGCGGCGACAAACGCCGCCGCTGCCGCCCAGCGCAGTTGCACCGCCAACTCAGGCAGCGTCGCTTTCTTCCAGCGCGAGATCGGGCCGACGCCCATCAGGAACAGCGCCGGCACCATCAACGGTACGAACACGGCGTTGTAGTACGCCGGACCGACTGAGATCTTGCCCAGGTTGAGCGCATCAAGCGCCAGCGGGTACAGCGTGCCGAGCATCACCGCCGCGGTCGCCACCATCAGCAGCAGGTTGTTGGCCAGGAGCATGCCTTCGCGCGAGACCGGCTCGAAGGCGCCGCCGATGCCTACGCGTGGGCCGCGCCAGGCAAACAGGGCGAGCGAGCCGCCGACGACGAGCACGAGAAAGCCGAGAATGAAGACACCGCGCGTCGGGTCGGTGGCAAAGGCGTGCACCGAGGTCAGCACGCCGGAGCGAACGAGGAAGGTGCCCAGCAGGCTCAACGCGAAAGCCAGAATCGCCAGCAGCACTGTCCACATCTTGAAGCCGCCGCGCTTCTCCGTGACCGCCAGCGAGTGGATGAGCGCCGTGCCGACGAGCCACGGCATGAACGACGCGTTCTCCACCGGATCCCAGAACCACCAGCCGCCCCAGCCGAGTTCGTAGTAGGCCCAGGCGCTGCCCAGCGCGATGCCCAATGTGAGAAAGACCCACGCCACCGTCGTCCACGGGCGGGACCATCGGGCCCACGTGCTGTCGAGTCGACCGGAGATAAGCGCGGCGATGGCGAAGGCGAAAGCGACCGAGAAACCGACGTAGCCCATGTAGAGCAACGGCGGGTGGAAGATCATCCCTGGGTCCTGAAGCAGCGGGTTGAGGTCACGCCCGTTCTCCGCCGCGGGCAGCAGCCGCTCGAACGGGTTGCTCGTGAACAGCGTGAACAGCAGAAAGCCGGTGGAGACGAACCCCATCACCGCGATCACGCGGGCGACCATCACAGTGGGCAACTGGCGCGAGAACAGCGCGACCGCCACCGTCCAGCCCGCCAGGATCAACGTCCACATCAGGATCGAGCCCTCGTGGTTGCCCCAGGTCGCTGCCACGCGCAGCGGCAGGGGTAGCGCGGTGTTCGAGTTCTCCGCGACGAGTTGAACCGAGAAGTCGTTGTCGATGAAGGCCGAGGTCAGCGCGCCGTAGGCCAGCAGCACGAGCGCGAAGTGCACCAGCGCCGCGGGCCGCGCCAGCGCTACCCAGGAGGCTTGGCCGTTGAACGAGCCCGCAAGCGGCAGCACGCTTTGCGCGAACAGCACCACCGCGAGCGCAAGGATCAATGCGAAATGGCCGATTTCTGGAATCATTTGGGCGTGCCCTGACTATGCTTGACCAGCGACGGCATCCGCCCGTGCTTGGCCTTTTCAATGCCTCGGCCGCTTCGGGCGGCATATAGTTCTCGTCGTGCTTGGCGAGGACCTGGTCGGCGACGAACACGCCGTCGGCGCGCAGCTTGCCTTGCGCGACCACGCCTTTGCCCTCGGAGAACAGGTCGGGCAGCATGCCGGTATAGGTGACGGGCACGGTCTTCGCGGTATCGGTGACGACGAAGGTGACCGTGAGGCCATTGGGGTCGCGCTTGACGCTGCCTGCTTCGACCAGCCCGCCGATGCGAAACGCGCGGTCTTTCGGCGCCTCGGCCTGCGCCACCTGCGTCGGGCTGAAGAAGAAGACGAGGTTGCTCTGGAAGGCGTTGAGCACGAGCGCGGCGGCGATGCCGAGCGTGGCGATGCCCGCCGTGATGGCCAACGCGCGTTTGGTCCGCGGTTTCATGGGTGATCGCTCTCCATCATCAGCGCCTTGCGCCGCGCGCGCAGGCTCCACAACTCGATCGCGATGGCCAGCGCCGCGACACCGAACGAGCCCCAGACATATGGCCCGTAGCCGCCCATCCCCAGGAATTGCGACCAACTCGACCAGTACAAGTTCATCTCAAGCACCCTGCCCCAGGCCTTGAATCTGCGGAAAATGCTCGCGCGTCCACCCCGCGCCACGCTCGCGTTCGAGGATGACGTGGCGCACGCGCACGAACACCACCGCGAAGCAGTAGGCCCAGAACGCGAGCGCCATCACCAGCATGCCTTCGAGCATGATCGCCGCCATCGACGGCGCTTGGTTCAAGCTAACCGATGCGCCCTGGTGCAGCGTGTTCCACCACTTGACCGAGAAGTAGATGATCGGCACGTTGATGACGCCGACGATCGCGAGCACGGCCGATGCGCGGTCGGCGCGGCGCTCGTCGTCGATCGCCGCGCGCAGCGAGAGATAACCGATGTACAGGAACAAGAGGATCAGCGTCGACGTCAGCCGCGCGTCCCACACCCACCAGGTGCCCCAGGTCGGCTTGCCCCACAGCGCGCCGGTCCACAGCGCGAGGAACGCCATCATTGCGCCGGTAGGCGCGATCGCCTGCGCGAGCATCGCCGCCAGGCGCGCATTGAACACCAGGCTGATCGCGGACCAGAACGCCATCGCCACGTACAGCACCATTGCCATCCACGCCGCAGGCACGTGGATGAAGATGATGCGGTAGCTGTCGCCCTGCTGAAAGTCCGCCGGCGCAACGCCGAGGCCCAGATAAAGGCCGTAGGCCGCAAGGGCGACCGCGGCCGCTGCGCACCACGGCACCAGCCGGCCGGCCAGGCTGTAGAAGCGTTGCGGCGCCGCGAAATAGGACCAGACGAAGCGTGCCATCGGCAAGTGAGGAGTCAACGCGGATTATCAATCGGCGCTGATGCGCAGCGCGGTCGACGCCGCCCAGGGTGCGCCGAACAGCGCGAGCGCCAGCAGTGCACCCAGCAGGGACAGGTGCGGCTTCGGCGACAGACCCGCACCCACGGCCTCGACCGCACCGGCACCGAAAATCAGCACAGGCGTGATCAAAGGCAAGACCAGCAGAGCAAGCAACACCGCAGCGCCCCGCACGCCTACGGTAAGCGCAGCGCCGATGGAGCCGACCAAGCTTAGTACGGGAGTGCCCAATAGCAACGACAGCACCAGCACCCCGACTTGCGAGCTTGGCAGACCGTACTGCAGCGCAATCAGCGGCGCGACCACCGCCAGCAACAAGCCGCTTACCAGCCAATGCGCGGCTACCTTGGCCAGCACCAAGAGCGGGAACGGCGTCGCCGACAGCAGCAACTGCTCGAGCGTGCCGTCGGCTGCGTCTTCGGCGAAGAGGCGCGGCATTGCCAGCATCGACGCCAGCAGCGCTGCCACCCAGACAATGCCCGGCCCCATGCGTGCGAGCAGTTGGGAATCAGGCCCGACGCCCAGCGGGAACAAGCTGGTGACGATGACGAAAAAGATCGCCGCGCCCAGCGTGTCGGCCTTGCGGCGCAGCGCCAGGCGCACGTCGCGCGTGAACAGGGCGATCAGCGCGGCCAACGTGCCCGCGCGAGCGAGCGTGGCGCCAGCCACGCCGGTCTCAGCGTTCACAGCGCCACCGTCACGGCCTGCGCTGCGCCGTCGTCGAGCGCGAGCGCCTGATGGCTTGTCAGCACGACGATACCGCCGCGCGCCAGATGCGCGAGCAGAAGCGCGCCCAGCCACTGCGTGGCGGCGGCGTCGAGCGCGTTTAACGGCTCGTCTAGCACCCACAGCGGCCGATGGGCAGCGAGCAAGAGGCGCGCGAGCCCGACACGACGGCGTTGGCCGGCGGAGAGCACCCGCGCCGGCAGATGATCGCGCCCGGCGAGCCCCGCTTCGCCGAGCGCCTGTCGTGCGGCGCTCGCTTCGATCGCATCGCCCGCGAGCGCCGCGGCCACGCGAAGGTTCTCGATCGCGCTTGCGTCGTCCTTCAGCGACGCGGCGTGCCCGCACCAGACGAGTTGGCGATGAAACTCTTCGCGCTGCGCGGCGATCAGCGCACCGCGCCAGCGCACTTGGCCTTGAGTGGGGGTCGCGAGGCCCACCAGCATGCGCAGTAGCGTGGTCTTGCCCGCGCCATTGGTGCCAGTCACACGCACCAACTGCCCGGGCCGCGCTGTGAACGCGAGATCGGTGAACAGCGCGCGACGGCCGCGACGGGCCTCTAAAGCCTCCACTTCCAACATGGTTTGCACTGTAACCGGGCGCATTTCAGGCCAGCCCCAGCCGCCATAGGAAGTCATAGCGGTGGCTCATTCGATGCACGGCGTACAGCGACAGGTCCAGCAGCACGCCTGCCAGGAACACCTGTGCCAGGAAGGGCCAGTCGCTGGGCCACTACAGTCCCTCCCAACCCGCCCAAACGCGCAGCAAGACGAAGCCGAGCACCGCATGCAAGACCAACAGGCCGATGCAACGCCCGTGAGCACCAGTGCCATCACTCCCGGGTAAGCCCTGTACCGGACCATAGAAAGTGCTCTCATTGCCTCTCCGCCGCTATTCATGGACCCCAGTGTTGGGAAGCGCTCACGGTCGCGCTTGAACAAACATGCTGCCGATCGCCGCGCCTTGACTCTGTATCGGCTGCAGGGCTTGCAATACGAACCAGGACACGGCCTGCGTCCGCAGGCGATTTTGGACACAGAAATGAGCGACGAAGACGAACACGGCCTCGACGCCAACCAGGCTGCTGACCGCCGCATCCTGTGGTGGGTCCTGTTGATCAACGTCGGCCAATGCCTGGCTGGCGTCGCCGTGGGCCTCTGGGCGGCTTCCACGGCTGTGATCGGAGCCGCGCTGGACAACCTGGCCGACGCGTCGGTCTACGGAGTCAGTCTCTACGCGGTCGGCCGCGCAGCGTCCATCAAGGTGCGGGCCGCGCGCCTGTCGGGTTGGCTGCTGATCGGGCTGGCGGCGATGCTGGTGGTGGAAGTGCTGCGCCGCTTCTTCGGCGGCGAAGCGCCGATCGGTCCCGCCATGATGGGGATGGCTGCCATCAACGCCGCGCTGAACATCGTCTGTCTGCGCCTGCTCAAGCGTCACCGCGGGGAAGACGTCAACTTTAAGGCATCTGCCATCTTCACCAACAACGATTCGATCGTGAACCTGGCGATCGTCCTGTCGGGCGCGCTCGTGATGTTGTGGGGCTCGAACCTGCCGGACCTCGTGCTCGGCCTGGTGGTAGCCGCCATCGCCGGCAACGGCGGTCGGGAGATCCTGGCCGAGGCTCGTGAGGCTGCGGAGAAGGTGGACTCCGAACCAAAGTGACTTTTTCTGCGCTGGTAACGGGACGACGCTTGACCCCGTACTCGCTACAGGTTGCCAAATCCTGACACCGCAAAGGCAGAAACGTGCAGACAAGTATCACTCACGACACAGGTGCGCGACCACGCACTGACGACCGCGATCCCGCCTCGACGCTGACCTCGCAGCGGACGGCCTTCCGCGTCGCGAACATGGACTGCCGCAACGAGGAAGCAGCGATCCAGGTCCGGTTGGCCCAGTTTCCCGAGGTCGAGGCACTCTCGTTCGACCTGCCGGCTCGCAGGCTCGTGGTCGAGCACCGGTTGCCCGATTCGCAGCCCTTGCTTCACGCCTTGACCGAGATCGGCATGTCCGCATCGTTGGAAGCGGAAGAGACGGTCGCTGACGGCGACGCATGCGGCTCGGCTTGTTCTTCGGCCTGCGGCGGCAGTGTGAGCGTGCCTTCGACGCACTTCTTCACGGTCCCGGACATGGACTGCCGCAACGAAGAAGCGGCGATCCGAGCGCGGCTGGAGCCACTCGACGGGGTCAACTCGCTGGAATTCGACCTTCGGGCGCACCGGCTGTCGGTCGTGCACACCTTGCCGTCCGCCGAGCCGATCCTGCAGCAGTTGCAGGCGATCGGCATGCGGGCACACCTGAGCAACACGACGGAGGCGGCACCGCCCTCGAGCCCCGATGCAGACGCCGATTGCGGCCCCTGCGGCAAGCCCGCACCAACGCTCGCGTTGGTGCCTGCGGCGAGCGGCAATACCACGCAGTTCCTGATCACCAACATGGACTGCCCGACCGAGGAAGCGCTGATCCGCAAGCGCCTGGGCAAGCTCGACGCGATCGACCGGCTCGACTTCGACCTGATGAAGCGCCGCCTGGCGGTGCAGCACCGGCTAGTCGACCCCGCACCCGTGCTCGATGCACTGCGCGAGATCGGCATGGAGGCCACCGTCGAACGCGAGGCCGGCGCCAGCCCCCAAGGACAGGCCACCTATCTGATCGAGAAGATGGACTGCCCCACCGAGGAGGCGCTGCTGCGCAAGGCCCTGGAGGGCCTGCCCGGCGTCGCGGCGCTGCAGTTCGACTTGATGAGCCGCACGCTGATCGTCAGCCATTCGCTACAAGACGAGGCGCCGATCACCGCGGCGATCGAGCGCCTGGGCATGGCGCCGGTCCTTCGGGACAGCAGCCAGCCCGCACCGGCGGTGACGCGTGAGTTCGGCAGCGGCATCTCGAAGAGCCAGTGGCTGCGCATGGCGGCCGCCGGTGTGCTGGCGATCGGTGCCGAAGTGATGGCGTTTTCCGGCATGGGCGAATCGTCGTTGCCGGTGGTGGGCGCCTCGCTCGCGGCCATCGCCCTGGGCGGGATCGACACGCTGAAGAAGGGCTGGATCGCGCTGCGCACCCGATCGCTCAACATGAACCTGCTGATGACGGTCGCCGTCATCGGCGCCGCGCTGATCGGCCAATGGCCGGAAGCCGCGGTGGTGATCTGGTTGTTCGGCATCGCCGAGATGATCGAGGCGCTGAGCCTGGACCGCGCCCGCAACGCGATCCGCAAGCTGATGGACCTGGCGCCGGAAACGGCACTCGTGAAGCAGGCCGACGGACGCTGGGACGAGGTCAAGGCGGAGACGGTGCCGCTCGGCGCCCTGGTCCGCGTGCGGCCCGGCGAACGCATCGCGCTCGACGGCGTCGTCGTCTCCGGTGCCTCGGCGGTCAACCAAGCGCCCATCACCGGTGAAAGCATGCCGGTGGAGAAGAACTCAGGCGACACGGTCTTTGCCGGCACCATCAACGAGCGCGGCACGCTCGAGTTCGAAGTGCGCTCGCGCAAGGGCGAGACCACGCTCGACCGCATCGCCCGCTCGGTGCAGGACGCGCAGGGCCAGCGCGCGCCGACGCAGCGCTTCGTGGACCGCTTCGCCAGCTTCTATACGCCGGCCGTCTTCGCGCTCGCGCTTGCCGTCGCCGTGATCCCGCCGCTGTTCTTCGGCGGCATCTGGTTCGACTGGGTCTACAAGGCGCTGGTGATGCTGGTGATCGCGTGCCCCTGCGCGCTCGTCATCTCGACGCCGGTCACGGTGGTCAGCGGCCTGGCCGCAGCGGCGCGGCGCGGCATCCTCGTCAAGGGTGGCCTGTACCTGGAACAGGGGCGCCTGCTGCGCGCGGTGGCGCTGGACAAAACCGGCACCTTGACACACGGCCGACCGGCACTGACCGAGACGGTGCCCGTGGCCTCGATGTCACGCGAAGAGGTTCTGCGGGTCGCAGCGAGCCTCGACGCCCTGTCGGAGCACCCGGTTGCGACCGCCATCGTCAACGGCTACGGCGACCGGCCGCACGCCACCGTGCAGCGCTTCGAAGCCTTGGCCGGGCGTGGCGTCAAGGGCGACATCGACGGCCAGACCTACTACATCGGCAACCAGCGGCTGGCCACCGAGCTGGGCATCGCGAGCGAGCCGGTGCGCGCGCTGCTGGAGCAGTTCGAAGCGCAGGCCAAGACCGCCGTGGTCCTTGCCACGGACAAGCAGGCGCTGGCCGTGCTGGCGGTGGCCGACACGGTGCGCGACAGCAGCAAGCTGGCGGTGGCCGAGCTGAAGCGGCTCGGCGTCGAGCCGGTCATGCTCACCGGCGACAACAGCAAGACGGCCCAAGCCGTGGCGGCGCAGGTCGGCATCACGGACGCGCGCGGTGACCTGCTGCCGCAGGACAAGCTGGAGGCCATCGAGAAACTAGCGGCCCGGGGTCCTGTGGGCATGGTCGGAGACGGGGTCAACGACGCACCGGCGCTGGCGAAGTCGAACATCGGGTTCGCCATGGGCGCCGCCGGCACCGACACCGCGATCGAGACCGCCGACGTGGCGCTCATGCAGGACGACCTGCGCAAGCTGCCCGAGTTCATCGCCCTGTCGCGCCGGGTCGGCGGCATCCTGAAGGCCAACATCGCGTTCGCGATCGGTACCAAGGCGGTCTTCATGGTGCTCGCCTTTACGGGTCACGCCAGTCTGTGGCTGGCGATCCTGGCGGACATGGGCGCGAGTCTGGTCGTCGTCTTCAACGGGCTGCGCCTGCTGGGCCGTTCGGCACCCACCGATCGTCACCATGCCGGCTGAGCGCGGCGTGCGCCTGGGCTTCCTGCTGGCGGGCCTGATTCTGGCCGCCGACGTTGCGACCAAAGCCGCGATCGTCGCGTGGGTCGAGTACAGCTCGGTGCACGAGTGGCTGCCGGTTCTCAACATCGTGCACGTGCTCAACCGCGGCGCGGCGTTCAGCTTCCTGCACGACGCGGGCGGCTGGCAGCGCTACTTCTTCATCGCGATCGCGCTGGCTGCGTCGGTCCTCCTGGTCGTCATGATCCGGCGCCCCGGGATGTCGATTGTCGAGCGTACGAGCTTCGGACTAATCCTCGGCGGCGCCTTGGCGAACATGGTCGACCGCCTCATGCGCGGCGCCGTGGTGGATTGGATCGACGTGCACTGGGGTCCGCATCACTGGCCGGCGTTCAACATGGCGGACGTCGGCATCAGCATCGGCGCGGTGTTGATCGTGGTCCACGAGGTCTTCGGCAGGAAGCGGCTGCACGAAGCGAATGGATGAACTCGACGCATCCGGCCGGCCGTTGTGGGTCATGGGCCGAGGTTGGGCCGTCTACGCCGGCCCGGTGGAGCCCGTCCGGCTGCACCGGCACCGGGCGACCGTAGCTGGCATGGTGTTCTCACGGCACCTTGAGGCTGTAGGCGGCTGGGGCGTGCTAGACAAGTCCGGCCACTTCCTGCCTGCCTTCGTGCCGCATCTCCTGCTCGTGGCCGCTCAGCCCTTGCGCATGGTGTCCCGTGATCCGACCATGCGGAGGCACGAGCCTTTCCGACACCTTGCGGCGGGTGCCGCGGCGCTGTCTGGGCCGCCGACCTCGCTTGGCACGAGCAGGCGCTCGACCGGGCGGTGCCACGTTCGGCGTGCGTCCGGCGCCATTGCGCGGGCACGCATTGTCTGCGCCGACCACGTCACGCCGCCGCTCAGGCCGCACGGGCTGGCACTTGTAGACGCCTCCTGAACATCGGGCGAACTGAGCATGGACTTGATGCTGCTGGCCAAGGCGACAGTGCTGGGCATCGTGGAAGGTCTGACTGAGTTCCTTCCAATCTCTTCCACCGGTCATCTGATCCTCGCGGCGTCATTGCTGCGCTTTGATCACCATGCCGCGCAGGTGTTCGAGATCACGATCCAGGCCGGCGCGATGCTCGCCGTGGTCTGGCACTACCGGGCGCCGTTGGCGGCCACCGCTTTCGGCCTGACCTCCGACCCGGCGCGTCGGCGGTTTGCGCTTAATCTGTTGGTTGCCTTCGTTCCCGCGGCCGTCCTGGGCCTGCTGTTCGGTTCGTTCATCAAGGGCCACTTGTTCAACCCGACCACGGTTGGAATCGCGTTTGTGCTTGGCGGAGTGGTCATCCTGCTGGTGGAGCGTTCGCAGCGGAGGCGTCCCCGCGGCACCTCGCGACGGGCGGACATTGGCACCGTGGACGATCTGACTCCGAAAGACGCATTGCGCATCGGTCTCGTGCAATGCGCGGCATTGATCCCGGGCACCAGCCGATCCGGGGCGACGATCATCGGTTCGATGCTGCTCGGGCTGCCGAGGCAGGTGGCCACCGAGTTCAGCTTCTACCTCGGCATTCCCACCCTCTTCGCGGCGGCTGTCTATTCAACGTATCAGCACCGCGACACGTTGCGCGCTGAGGATGTCGCGCTGTTCGTCAGTGGTACCGTGGTGGCCTTCATCAGTGCGCTGGCCTGCATTCGCTGGCTCCTACGGTACGTGTCGACGCACGACTTCAGCCCCTTCGGATGGTACCGGATTGCCTTCGGCGCACTGATTCTGTTCGCCTTTGAAGCAGGCTGGATCGCCTCGCCGACCTGAATATAGGCCAATGAAACTTCGCACCAGAGTAAATCCTAAACTCACAACCCAGGAGGGCGTCAATGCAAGCTACTGAACCCACGAATGAAAAGATTAGAGCGTTGGCATTTCAAGCTACGGAGATCAAGCAAGCAAGCGATCATTGTTCGGGTCAAAGCGAAACGTGGAGCGAGCTCAATCTTGACGCGTTTGCACGTGTGCTTGTCGAGGATTGCATCAGCCTCATCGAGCAACAAAGTCCAGAAGGCGAACAGGGTTTGGTCAAGGTCGGAGCATTAAAGACAGCCCTGCGCCAGCGTTATGGACAGCCTTAAGGCGTGACAGGCAGATCCTTGCGGCGGGCACTCGGATCGAACGCGCGATGACCGATAGCCCAAGCTAGGTGATTTACCAGGTTGCAAGCCAAACCTAAGAAGGATGGGCATCGGCGCAGTTGGAGTTACCCATTGAGTTTGACCAGCATGGGCAAAAAGGTCTGCTTCAGCGCCTCCGGCGTGATGGGGCCGATGTGCTTGTGGCGGATCACGCCTTTCTTGTCGATCAGGTAGGTTTCGGGCACGCCGTAGACGCCGTAGTCGATGCCGACGCGGCCTTCGGCATCGACGGCGATCTTCGCGTAGGGGTCGCCGTGCTTGCGCAGCCAGCCCTTGGCATCCTCCGGCCGGTCCTTGTAGTTGAGCCCGATCACCATGACGCCCGGCTGCCTGGCCAGCTGCGTCACGTACGGGTGCTCCGCCAGGCAGGGCGTGCACCACGACGCGAAGACATTGAGCACCCAGACCCGGCCCTTCATCTGCTCGGCCGTGAGCCTCGCCGCCGGGTCGTGCAACTGCGGCAGGTCGAACGCCGGTGCCGGCTTGTCGACGAGCGGCGAAGGCACCTCACGCGGATTGCGCTGGAGGCCCACGGCGAGGAAGCCGGCCATCACCACGAAGATGAACAGCGGAACGAGGTAGCGCTTCATTGCGGAAGGCCCGAGAGGGCGGAGGTCAGCTCGGCGGTGGTCAGCAGCTCGGACAGTACCTGCGGAGGCTTGCCAGGCGAGTACAGCACGTACAGCGGCACGCCGGTCCTGCCGAAGCTGGCCAGCGCCGCCGTGATGCTCGCTTCGCGCCGGGTCCAGTCGGCACGCAATAGCGCGACGTTCCGCGCTTGAAACGACGCCTGTACGGCCGGGTCGGAAAGCGTTGTCTTCTTGTTGTACTGGCAGGTGACGCACCACGCTGCCGTGAAATCGACGAACACCGGCCTGCCCGTGGCCAGGATCGAGTCGACCTTGCCGGCGTTCCAGGCTTCCCAGCCGGCGACTTGAGCGTCTCCCGGCGGAGCGACCACGCCTGCCTGGATCTCGCGGAACGCCACTGTCGCCGTCGATGCGAGGGCCGCCACGGCAAGCAGCCCGACGGTCGCGCGCGCGGTGCCGCGCAGACTGGCCGCCCACGCCAGCAGGCTTGTCGCGACCAGCAGCGCCAAGGTGGCGATCAGCGCATCGATGCCGGTCTGCTTGCCCAGGACCCAAAGCAGCCACACGACGGTTGCAAACATCGGAAATGCCAGCAGTCGCTGGAACGTATCCATCCAAGCCCCTGGCCGGGGCAGCAGCTTCGCCGCCGCTGGAGTCCAACTGGCGACCAGATAGGGCATTGCCATTCCGAGCCCCAGCGCGGCAAAGGTCGCGAGCGCTTGCTCCGTGGGCATGGCCACCGCAAAACCGAGGGCCGCCCCCATGAACGGCGCCGTGCACGGCGACGCAACGGCCACGGCCAGGACGCCGGAAAGGAACGCGTTCATCGTCCTGTGGCGGGCTTCATTGGCCAGCCACGATGCTGGCAGCAGGCGCCCGAACGTAACGACGCCCGCCAGGTTCAGGCCGATGATCGTGAACAGCACGGCCAAAGCAGCGACCATCGAAGGGCTCTGAAGTTGGAAGCCCCAACCCACCTGTTCGCCGGCCGCCCGCAGCGCGACGAGGACGACACCGAGTGCGACGAAAGAAGTGACGACCCCCCCAGCATAGGCCGCACCATCGACGCGCCTTCCCGCGGCGTCCTGGCCGTGCCGGGCGAAGCCGAATACCTTGATCGCAAGCACGGGAAAGACGCAGGGCATCAGGTTAAGCATGAGCCCCCCGACAAAGGCGCCGAGCAGCGCCAGGCCGAGAGTCAGACGTTGCTCCGCGGACTGCGGCGTGCCTACGGCTTCGCCGAACGCAGGCACTGCAGTGCTGACCGCCCCCGGCGCAGGCCAGGCGCCGAAGACCGCAGCCTCTGTCCGCCACCCTCCTTGCGGGCTGGTCAGAACCATCGGCAGGGTTCGCGGACTCTCTAGGCGCTGCGCGGACAACGGCACTCGCGCGGTCCATTCGCTGCCGTCCCACCGCTGAGACCACGGCGCCGAGGCATCGATGACACCCGGTGTCTCTGGAAAAAGGTCGAGTTTTTGCCCGACGAGAGAAGCCGGGAGCCCGGTGACACGGACAGCGAGCGAAGTGCCTTCGATATCGATGCGACTGCTGCCCGTGAACTCTCGCGTCAGCAAGGCCCAACTCCCCTGGAACGCCGTGACATCGGATGCATGGCTGCTATAGGGAGCGATGCGCAAGCTGAGCTCGCCTTCTTCAGGTATGCACACGTCTTTGCACACAAGCCATTGGGCCTTGAGCTTCACCTCCAGTTCTGAATGCGCGTAGTCGGCGAGCGAGAACTCGGGCGAGAAGCGCACGGGCGCCTGCAGCAGCACGGTGCCGGCATAGCCGTAGTTGACGAGCGAGCCCAACAGAAACTTGCTTGGCACCGGCCAGCGAACCTCGCCGGCCGACACGCCGCGAGGAAGGCTCCACTGCAGGCGGGTCGGCAAGCCGGCGTCCCCGGGGTTCAGCCAGTACGACTTCCAGCCTGGCCGATGCGTCAATCGAAGTCCGAGCCAGACTTGCTTGTCCGGTCCAAGCCCATCCGGAGCGTGCACCAGCAACTCTGCGCGCGTGCGCTCGGTGGTAACGACGCTCGGGCCGTCCGCAGCACTCTTAAACAGTTGCGCTTGGGCGAGGGTTGCGCAGATACCGAGGGCAATCGCGGTAATCGTCTGAAGCAGAGATCGACGCGTCATGGAGAAATGGTGCTGCGGACAAGGTTCATCGCTTCCTCGCTGTCCCACTCCGCCGCGCCTGTCAGCCGCCCGACTTCGCGACCTCGCCGATCAATCAACAGGGTTGTCGGAACGGCGGACGTTCCGAGCTTGAAGCCCGCGGTCGCGGTTGGATCCTGGAAGACGCGGAGATGGCGGATGCCGACCTGAGAGTAGAAGGCCTTGACCTTGGTAAGGCCCTTGACATCATTGTCGATGGACAACGCCACCACCTCGAAGTCGCGGCCGCCAAGGCTGGCCTGCAATCGGTCGAGCGCGGGCATCTCCTGCCTGCAAGGGGTACACCACGTTGCCCAAATGTTCAGCAGCAAAACCTTCCCCTGAAGGTGGTCAAGTTGCATTGGCGCACCGTCGCTGTTGACGAACGAGACAGGGGCGGTTTTCTTCGGTTGAGGGAGCATGACAAAGCGCTGTGCGCCAATAAGGGCACCGCCCGGCCCATGACGAAGGTTGTTTAGGACAGCGCCTGCGGCCATGGCAGCAACCACGACCACGACAATGGTCCACCGGTGGCGCCATGTGGTCGCACCCACGCGTCCTTCACTCCTGCGCTGGATCTTCATCGTCCTTCCCTTGCTTTCCTGAGCAAGCGCGTTTGCCTCGGTCGTACGGCATACCCGGACAGCGTCGCAAGCAACGGATCGCGGCGCGGAAGGACGCCACCTGTTGCGTCTTTGGGTCGGCCCGCCGGCCGCAACGAGCCAACGCTTCGTGAGCATCAACGGCATGGGAATCGTAGACTCGGTCAGAGCCGCTGAGCCATGATCGGCATTGGAAACCATGAAGTTGGTTTAGAGTCAACACAGCGATAGCTGACGGCATAGACATGAAAATTGGCACCCTGGCACAAGCAACAGCGACCGGCGTGGAAACCATCCGCTTCTACGAGCGGGAGGGTCTGTTACCGGCTCCAGCACGGTCGTCTGGGAACTACCGGGTCTACGCGCCCGAGCATCTCGAGCGTCTGGTTTTCATCCGGCAGTGCAGGTCGTTGGACATGACTCTGGACGAGATCCGCACACTCCTGCGGTTCAAGGACGCACCGCAGGCGGACTGCAACGATGTCAATGCATTGCTTGAGGCGCACATCGCGCACGTCGCTTACCGCGTCCGAGAGTTGAAAACCCTGGAGCGTGGGCTTAAGGAACTTCGCGGCCAGTGCGGCCGCTCGCGCCAGGCTAAAGATTGCGGGATCCTCGAGGGCCTCGCGACCCCGCTTCGTCCTGTGGAGGGCCGAGCACTGCCTGCTTCCTCCCGCCCGCCTGGTCGAGTGCAAAGGAAGCAGCCTCCTAGACGACTTGTTGCTTCACCTTGAGTCGAAGTCGCTGCCCCGGCCATGTTCAGCTTGGCATTAAGACGGCTCAGGCAGGGACGACAGGGCAGCGCCGCCGCTCCTCGGCACGTACTGAGTGATACGGAAGCCCCGCCTGTTATACCTGAGGACTGAGGGGTCAAATGGAGTGCGTTGGCACTGCTGCGGGTCGTGCGGCGGCGCCGGAATTGCGCTCTGGCCATTGGAGCAGTCAGCGCTTGGCTCCTCGTATTCGCTTTCCTCGCTGTGTCCGCTTGGACTTGGTCTTCCCGACCGTGTTCTGTCGGCGCTTAAGAAGCCAGAGAAGCACTGCGACCAAGCAAATGAGGACAGCCCATCCGCCGAGCAGCGTCCAGACGACAGCCCTGGGCAACTGAATCTGGCGCTCGAGCCTCGAAAGAGGCTTGCTTCGTTCCGTCATCGCACTGGAGGTGCTTGTGCGCATGTGTCGAGGTAGGGACAAGCATTGTCGATCGTGATGCGGTGCTGCCAATACGAGCAATGACCAAACGCAGTCCCGTATACTCGGGCCCATGCGCCGTTGGCTGATCCTCTGTCTGCTCGCCATGCTGCCGCTCCAGTTCAGCTGGGCGTCGGCAGCGGTGTACTGCCAGCATGAGACTTCGTCCGAGGCGCGTCACTTCGGTCACCACCAGCACGAACACAAGGCTGCTTCGGGCACCTGCGGGACCAATGCCGATGGCCAGGATCCTGCCAAGGGCGGTGGACTGTCGGTCGACAATGACTGCGGCTACTGCCATTTGAGCGTCGCCAAGACGTTGCAAGTGCAGTCGCTTGAGGTTCCCACCTTGAAGGGACCTGCCATCCAGGACGCCGCGGTTGGGCCGCTGCCAACGCGCGATCCGGACCGCCACGAACGCCCCAATTGGCGCCGCGCCTGATTCGGCGCGCGCACCCATCTCCAGGCAGGACCCTCCTCTGACCTGATCACTGCTGCCCGCGTCGAATCTCTCCGGCTGCCTTAGCAACCTCTGGAGTGTTCGATGCGCAGAACCTGCGTGCCGCTGCTGTGCGCGGCATTGATTTCCCCTCTTGCTCACGGCCAGGCTGCCACGCCTGTGGCTGTTCCCCCTGCCCCGCCCGCAAGCACGCCGGCCGCGTCGGCATCGACTGCGGGTGCAACACTGACGCTTGATGCTGCGCTGCAGACAGCGCTGCGCCAGAACCCACTGTTGCGCGCGGCCGAAGCCGAAGTCGCCGCCAGCCGCGGCACGATCGACCAGGCCGGGGTTCGTCCGAACCCAACCCTGGGGGTCGATCAGGAAGACACCCGGCGCGAGACCCGTACTAGCACGGTCGTACTCAGCCAGCCGTTCGAGCTCGGCGGCAAGCGTGCCGCTCGCGTCGAGCTGGCCCGCCGAGGGCGAGAGGTGGCGCTGGCCGACCTCGCCATCCGCCGAGCCGAGGTCCGCGCCGGCACCATTTATGCCTTCTTCGAAGCCCTGATCGCGCAGGAGCGGGTCCGGGCTGCCGAGGAGTCTGTGGGCATTGCCGCCCGTGGCACCGCTGCCGCCGCACGCCGGGTCGCCGCCGGCAAGGTCTCGCCCACGGAGGAGACCCGCGCCCGCGTGGCGGAGGCCACGACGCGCATCGAGCTGCGGCAGGCGCAGGCCGACCGCCAGGTCGCACAACGCGCCTTGAGCCTGGTGATGGGCGTGGCCGAAGCCGCCCTGGGTCCGCTCGACGGCAGCGTCGATGCCCTGCCGGCGCCGCCTGCGGGCGATGGCCTGGCGCAGCGTGTGTCGCAGGCGCCGATGCTGCGCCGTGCACAGCGCGAGGTGCAGCGCGCCGACGCAGCCTATGCGCTGGAACGGGCACGCCGCATCCCTGACGTCGTGGTGAGCCTGGGGGCCACGCGGGCGCAGGAGGTTGGTCGCACGCAACCCCTGATCGGTGTCTCGATCCCGCTGCCGATTTTCAATACCAACCAAGGCGCTCAGCTCGAAGCGCTGCGCCGTCGTGATGCGGCCCAGGCCATCGCGGAAGCAGAGGAACAACGCGTCCGCACCGAAGTGCAGCAGATCGTTGACATGCTGCAGGCGCGCGCCAGCGAGGCCCAGGTGCTGCGGCAGGAGGTGCTGCCTGGCGCACAGAGCGCCTACGAGGCGGCCAGCCGAGGCTTCGAACTCGGCAAGTTCGGCTTCCTGGACGTGCTGGACGCACAGCGCACGCTACTGCAGGCCCGCACGCAGTACCTGCGGTCCCTGGCTGAATTCAACCGGGCTGCGGCGGAGTTCGAACGCCGCCTCGGCAACCCCGACGATCGCCCGGACGCGGGCACTCAACCTTGAGAGCGACCATGAACACCAAGATGAATCCTGCTCGGCGCCTGCGCGCCGGCGTGGGCAAGAAGCAGCTTGCGGCCATCGTGGTGCTGCTGGCGCTGGGCGGCGCGGGCGCCGTGGCGATCCTCAACATGGGCGGCGCCAAGCCTGCTGGCGAAGAGAGCGGCGGCCACAACGAGGCAAAGGGACATGCCGACGGGGAACACCACGGCGGCAAGGGCAAGGACAGCCATGGCGACTCGGCCGGCCATGCCGACACCGAGCACCATGAAAAGGCGGCCAAGGGACCGAACGGCGGCCAGATGTTGACCGAGGGCGATTTCGGCGTGGAACTGCTGCTGACGGAGCAAGGCGGCGTGCCGCGCATGAAGCTCTGGCTCTCCCAGGGCGGCAAGGCCGTTGCACCCACTGCGGGCAAGGTCACTGGCGAGCTCACGCGCCCCGGCGGCGAGGTCGAGAAGCTCAGCTTCAACCTCGAGAAGGACGCCCTCGTCAGCGCCCAGCCGGTCCCGGAACCGCATGTGTTCGAAGGCACGCTGGCCGTGCAGACGCCCAAGGAGCCGTTCCTTTTCACTTTCTCCGAGCGAGAAGGCGTGATCGCCCTTTCGCCCGAGCAGTTGAAGGCTGCCGGCGTGGGCTTGGAAGCCGCGGGGCCGGCCAGCATTCGTTCGACGCTGCAGCTCCCCGGCGAGATCCGCTTCAACGAAGACCGCACGGCGCACGTCGTGCCCCGGGTTGCTGGAGTGGTCGAAGCGGTGTTGGTGTCGCTGGGGCAGCCGGTGCGCAAAGGCCAGGTGCTGGCCGTGATCAGCAGCCCGACCGTCTCCGAGCAGCGCGCCGAACTGCAGGGGGCGCTTGCCCGTCAGCAACTGGCGCGGACCACCTACGAGCGCGAAAAGAAGCTATTCGAAGAGAAGATCTCCCCGCAGCAGGACGTGCTGCAGGCGGAGCAGGCACTGCGTGAAGCCGAGATCGCCATCAACAACGCGCGGCAGAAGCTGCAGGCCGTAGGGGCCGGGACCGGCGTGGGAAGCCTCAACCGGTTCGAGCTACGCGCCCCGTTCGACGGCACCGTCGTCGAGAAGCACATCGCGCTAGGGGAGCAAGTGAAGGAAGACGCTCAGGTCTTCACCTTGTCCGACCTGCGCACCGTCTGGGCGCAGATCAACGTGCCGGCCAATGCACTGCCCCAGGTGCGGGTGGGGGAGCGGGTCACCATCCGCTCCACCGCGTTCGACCAGACGGCCAGTGGCACGGTGGCTTATGTCGGCTCGCTGATCGGCGAGCAGACCCGAACCGCGCCGGCGCGGATGGTGGTGCAGAACCCGGACGCCGTCTGGCGCCCGGGACTTTTCGTCACCGTGGAACTCACCGCCAACGATGCCACGGCGCCCGTCACCGTCTCAGCCGATGCAGTCCAGACGCAAGGCGACAAGACCGTGGTCTTCCTGCAGACGCCAAACGGCTTCGTCGCACAGCCGGTGCAGACCGGCCGCAGTGATGGCAAGCGGGTGGAAATCTTGAAGGGGCTGCAGGCCGGGGCGCGCCACGCCAGCGCCGGCAGCTTCGTTGTCAAGGCCGAGGCCGGCAAGTCCTCGGCCAGCCACGGTCACTGAAGGGCGCCGCATGTTCGAACGCATCATCCGATTCGCCATCGAGCAACGATGGCTGGTGCTGCTTGGCGTGCTGGGCATGGCGGCCCTCGGCGTCTTCAGCTACCAGAGGCTGCCGATCGACGCCGTGCCCGACATCACCAACGTGCAGGTGCAGATCAACACCGAGGCGCCCGGCTACTCGCCGCTGGAGACCGAACAGCGCGTCACCTACCCGATCGAGACCGTGATGGCCGGCCTGCCGGGTCTGCAGCAGACCCGTTCGCTGTCCCGTTACGGGCTGTCGCAGGTGACGGTGATCTTCGAAGACGGCACGGACATCTATTTCGCCCGCCAGCTTGTCAACGAGCGAATCCAGACCGCCCGCGACCAATTGCCGCAAGGCGTGACGCCCGCCATCGGCCCCATCTCCACCGGCCTGGGCGAGATCTACCACTGGACGGTGGAGGCGCAGGAGGGCGCCAAGCGGCCGGATGGCAACCCCTACACGCCGACCGACCTGCGTGTCATCCAGGACTGGATCATCAGGCCGCAGATGCGCACGGTGCCGGGGGTGACGGAGATCAACTCCATCGGCGGCTTCGCCAAGGAGTACCACGTCGCGCCGGACCCGATCAAGCTGTCGGCCTATGGGCTCACGCTGGGCGATCTGGTGAACGCGCTGGAGCGCAACAACGCCAGCGTCGGCGCCGGCTACATCGAGCGCAAGGGTGAGCAGTACCTGATCCGCGCACCGGGCCAGGTGCGCTCCATCGACGACATCCTGGACGTGGTGCTGCGCAACGAGGCCGGCGTGCCGGTGCGCATCCGCGATGTGGCCACTGTCGAGATCGGCCGCGAGCTGCGCACCGGCGCGGCCACCGACAACGGTCGCGAGGTGGTGCTGGGCACCGTCTTCATGCTGATCGGCGAGAACAGCCGCACCGTGTCGCAGGCGGTGGACAAGCGGTTGGCGGAGATCAACCGCAACTTGCCGGCCGGCGTGCAGGCGGTGACGGCGTATGACCGCACCGTGCTGGTCGACAAGGCCATCAGCACCGTCAGGAAGAACCTGCTCGAAGGCGCAGTGCTGGTCATCGTGATCCTGTTCCTGTTCCTTGGCAACATCCGCGCGGCCGTGCTGACGGCGATGGTGATTCCGCTGGCCATGCTGTTCACCTTCACCGGCATGGTCCAGCAGAAGATCAGCGCCAACCTGCTGAGCCTTGGCGCGCTCGACTTCGGGATCATCATCGATGGGGCCGTCGTCATCGTCGAGAACTGTGTGCGTCGACTGGCCCATGCACAGGCCCACCACGGACGTGCGTTGACGCGAGCCGAACGCTTCAAAGAGGTGTTCCTTGCGTCGCAGGAGGCACGCCGGCCGCTGATCTTCGGCCAGCTGATCATCATGATCGTCTACCTGCCGATCTTTGCGCTGGCCGGGGTCGAGGGGAAGATGTTCCACCCCATGGCCTTCACGGTGGTCATCGCGCTGGTCGGCGCCATGATCCTGTCGGTCACCTTCGTGCCCGCCGCGGTGGCGCTCTTCATCGGCAACAAGGTCGGCGAGAAGGAAAACCGCCTGATGGGCTGGGCGCGCCGCGCCTATGAGCCGCTGTTGGAGCGGGTGATGCACGCCAAGCCGCTGGTGCTGACCTTTGCGGCCATCACCATCGTGCTCACCGGACTGCTGGCGACGCGCCTGGGCAGCGAGTTCGTGCCCAGCCTGAACGAAGGCGACTTCGCGATCCAGGCGCTGCGCATTCCCGGCACCAGCCTGTCGCAGTCGGTGACCATGCAGCAGCAGCTTGAAAACACGCTGAAGGCCAAGTTCCCCGAGATCGAGCGCGTGTTCGCGCGCACCGGGACGGCCGAGATCGCGGCCGACCCGATGCCGCCCAACATCTCCGACGGCTATGTGATGCTCAAGCCGGAGAGCGACTGGCCTGAGCCCCGCAAGACCCGCGAGGAACTGGTCGCCGCGGTGAAGGCCGAGGTGGCCAAGCTGCCGGGACAGAACTACGAGTTTTCGCAGCCGATCCAGCTTCGCTTCAACGAACTGATCTCGGGCGTTCGGGCGGACGTTGCGGTCAAGGTGTTCGGCGACGACATGGACGTCCTCAACGAAACGGCGACCCAGATCGCCGGGGTGCTGCAGGGCATTTCGGGCGCGGCCGCAGTCAACATCGAACAGACCACCGGTCTGCCCATGCTCACGGTGCAGATCGACCGCAGCAAGACCGCGCGCTATGGGCTCAACGTGCAGGATGTGCAGGATACGCTGGCCACCGCCATCGGCGGTCGCGAAGCCGGCACGCTCTTCGAAGGCGACCGCCGCTTCGACATCCTGGTTCGGCTGCCCGATCACCTGCGGTCCAACCAGGAGGCGATTCGCCGCCTGCCGATTGCGCTGCCCAAGGGCGCCGACAACGCACAACGCTTCATCCCGCTGAGCGAGGTGGCGACGCTGTCGCTGGCGCCGGGGCCGAACCAGGTCAGTCGTGAAAATGGCAAGCGCCGGATCGTGGTCAGCACCAACGTGGCCGACCGCGACATCGGCAGCTTCGTGACGGAAGCCGAGCAGGCCATCGGCCAACAGGTCAAGCTGCAGAGCGGCTACTGGATGACCTGGGGCGGTCAGTTCGAGAACCTGCAGTCGGCCACCCAGCGCCTGAAGGTGGTGGTGCCGGTCTCGCTGCTGCTGGTCTTCGTGCTGCTCTTCATGATGTTCGGCAACCTCAAGGACGGCCTGCTGGTGTTCACCGGCATTCCCTTCGCCTTGACCGGCGGCATCGTGGCGCTGTGGCTACGCGGCATTCCACTGTCGATCTCGGCCGCGGTGGGCTTTATTGCGCTGTCCGGCGTGGCAGTGCTGAACGGCCTGGTGATGCTGTCCTTCATCCGCAGCCTGCGTGAGAACGGCCATCGCCTGGACGACGCGATCCATGAAGGTGCCGTCACCCGCTTGCGTCCGGTCCTGATGACGGCGCTGGTGGCGTCACTCGGCTTCGTGCCGATGGCCCTTGCCACCGGCACCGGCGCCGAGGTGCAGCGGCCATTGGCCACGGTGGTTATCGGCGGCATCCTGTCCTCGACCGCGCTCACGCTGCTGGTGTTGCCCGTGCTGTACCGGATCGCGCACCGGCGCGACGAGGACGAGGACGACGCGAATGGCGCGCCTGCGCCTGCCGTGTTGGATGTACCTGCATGAACGCAAGCCTGGGGCACTGGTCCCGCCTGCCGCGTGCCGGTGCATCGCCGACCGTCGCTGCTGCAGGCGTCGGGCTGCTTGTCGTGGTAGCCGACAACGTGAGCTTCTGGCGCACCTTTCTGAGCGCCCAAAGCCCCTCTGCATCGGCGGCGGGCGCCACCATCGCGCTTGCGCTGGTCCTGTGGCTCTGCGCCACGGCGGTGCTGTGCCTGCTGGGGGTGGGCCGGCTGGCCAAGCCGGTCTGGACCGTGGTGCTGCTGGTGTCGGCCGTGGCTGCGCATTTCATCGACACCTGGGGCGTGCTTCTCGACAAGTCGATGATGCGCAACGTGCTGCAGACCGACGCTGCCGAGGCCGCCGACCTGCTCAGCGCCGGTCTGTTGCTCGACGTGCTTGTCCGAGGCGTGTTGCCGGCAGCGCTTCTCTGGCGGCTGCCGGTTCAACCGGCGACGGTGGTGGGCGGCTTTCGCTCTGTGCTCGGCCTGACGCTGGTCACCGTGCTGGTACTGGCGGCCGCACTGGCCGCGTTCTACCCGGTCTACGCGTCGACATTTCGCAACCACCGTGAACTGCGGCTGCAGTTGGTGCCGTCCAACCTAGTGGGAGGACTGTATGGCGCATTGAAGCCTCGCGCCAACCAGACGATGGAGCGCATCGCGCCGGATGCGTATCGGGAGTCCTCCGCCCAACGCCCATTGCTCGTCGTCCTCGTGGTGGGCGAGACCGCCAGGGCGGACAACTTCTCTCTTGGCGGCTACCCGCGACCCACCAATGCGGCGCTGGACGGCAAACCGGTGGTGTACTTCTCATCGGTGATGTCCTGCGGGACCGACACCGCCACTTCCCTGCCATGCATGTTCTCCGACCTGGGCGCCGATCGGTTCGATCTGCAGCAGGCCGCCCAGCGCGAGAACGTGCTCGACGTCCTGCAGCGCATGGGGGTTCAGGTGCGTTGGATCGAGAACAACTCGGGCTGCAAAGGGGTGTGCGACCGCGTCCCCACGGGCTCGGTGCGCGGCAGCGCCTTCTGCACGGAAGGCGATGTCTGCTTCGACGAGTCCTTGATCGAGGTGGCGGCCTCCCAGTGGCCAGCTCCCGAACGCGATGCGCTGGTGGTGCTGCATCAGCAGGGCAGCCACGGTCCAGCCTACTTCAAGCGATACCCCAACCCCGGGCCCTACCAGCCCACCTGCGAGACCAACCGCCTGCAGGAGTGCGATCCGAAAAGCCTGGTCAACACCTACGACAACTCCATCGCCTACACCAGCCGTACCCTGGCCCGTGCGATCGATCGGCTGGACGGGTTGACTGCAGAGCGCGATGTGCTTCTGTTGTATGTGTCCGATCACGGCGAATCGCTCGGCGAACGCGGCGTCTTCCTTCACGGCCTGCCGCGCTGGATCGCACCCCACGAGCAACTCCATGTGCCGCTGCTGATGTGGATGAACGCGGGCGCTCAATCCCGGCTGGCACCTGACTCAGCCTGCCTCGGCAAGGTGGCGCAGTCGCCGGCGACGCATGACGCGCTGTTCCACACGCTGCTGGGCACCTTCGGCGTCCGCTCCTCTGCTTACCAAGCCGCGCTCGACCTGTTGGCGGCGCCGCGGGGCGAAGCCGAATGCCCGGCGGCTTCCGCGCTGGCGCTCCCACACCGCCGACCATAGGACCAACGACATGGGCTCGAATCACCAACACGCACCGTCCGGCTTCAACAACGAGAAGGCCTTGTGGCTGGCCTTCACGCTGACCTTCGGCTTCTTGATCGCCGAAGTGGTCGCCGGTGTCCTGACGCGCAGCCTGGCGCTGATTTCCGACGCGGCCCACATGTTCACCGATGCGGCGGCATTGGCCATCGCGCTGGCCGCTATCCGCGTGGCGAGGCGGCCGACCGACCTCAAGCGCAGCTTCGGCTACCACCGGTTCGAGATCCTCGCGGCGGCCTTCAATGCGCTGCTGCTGTTCGGCGTGGCGATCTACATCCTGGTGGAGGCGTGGCAACGCTTCCAACGGCCGGCGGCCATCGAGTCGACCGGCATGCTGGTGGTGGCGTCGCTGGGCCTGATCGTCAACCTGATCAGCATGCGCCTATTGGCCAGCGGCAAGGACGCGAGCCTCAACATCAAGGGCGCCTACCTCGAGGTGTGGAGCGACCTGCTGGGCTCGATCGGGGTCATCGTTGCGGCGGTGGTCATCCGCTACACCGGCTGGTCGTGGGTCGACAGTCTGGTGGCGGTGGCCATCGGCCTGTGGGTGTTGCCGAGGACCTGGGTGCTGCTCAAGGAAAGTTTGAACATCCTGCTGGAGGGTGTGCCCGAGGGCATCGACCCGCAAGCCGTCTCCCAGGCGATGCTGGACGTTCCGGGTGTGACGGGCATCCACGACCTCCACATCTGGGCATTGACCAGCGGCAAGGCCAGCATGAGCGCGCATGTGGTGCACCGGGACACGGTCGTGCCCCAGGAGCTGATCACGATCCTCCGCACGCTGCTCCACGACCGCTTCACGCTCCAGCACGTCACGCTCCAATGCGAGGTGACCCCCTGCCCGGACGCGCTGGACAACCCGCATTGGACCGAGCCGCGCACCGCCCTGGCGGCCCGGGCCGAGGCGGCCTCGGGCAATCCGCCCGCACGTCAAGGCTGATCGCTCGCGACGCTCTTCAAACTAGGAAAGGAACTCCATGAAAACCTTGCTTCTTCCCCTCCTCTTCGCCTGCCTCGGCGCCGGCAGTGCGCCCGCCGTGGCCGCTGACAATCATAAGGGTCACGACCACGGCGGCAAGGCCGCAAGCCATTCGGATCAGATCAAGCCGGCTTACGGCGGTGTGGTCACTGTGGTCAAGGACATCAACTATGAGTTGGTGGCCAAATCGGACAGCCTCACGCTCTATGTCAGCGACCATGGCAAGCCGGTGGACCTGAAGGGCGCCAGCGCCAGGCTCACGCTGCTGTCGGCCAGCGACAAGGCCGACGTGACCCTCGGCCCTGTCGGCGAGCGACTGGAGGCCAAGGGCAGCTTCAAGGTTGCCCCGGGCACGAAGGTGGCTGGGCAGGTGACCTTGCCTGGTGGCGCGCCAACGAACGTTCGCTTCACCCTCAAGTGATCCATCGCCGGCCGCACCCGTCTTGCCACCCATGAAGATTCTTGTGGTCGAAGACGAAAGCAAGCTCGCCGCCTACCTGCGCAAGGGTTTGAGCGAGGAGGGCTTCGTCGTTGACGTCGCAAACAACGGCATCGACGGCCTGCACCTCGCCACCGAAGGCGACTACGACCTGCTGCTGCTCGACCGCATGCTGCCCGGCATCGACGGCCTGACGCTGCTGGCGGCGCTCCGCAAGGTCAAGCCCATTCCTGTGCTGATGCTGTCGGCACGGCAGCACACCGACGACCGCGTCGAAGGGCTGCGGGCCGGCGCGGACGACTACCTCGTCAAGCCGTTCGCGTTCTCCGAGCTCGTGGCGCGGCTGCAGGCGTTGCTCAGGAGAACCCGTCCGACGCAGGCGGTCACCGACACCACGTTACGGCTCTCCGACCTGGAGCTCGACCTGCTCAAGCGCAGGGCTGTCCGTGCCGGGCATCGGCTGGACCTGACCACCAAGGAGTTGCAGCTGCTGGAGTTGCTGATGCGCCGGCAAGGCGAAGTGCTGTCGCGCACTGAGATTGCCGAGAAGGTGTGGGACATGAACTTCGACGGCGGGACTAACGTGATCGACGTGGCGGTGCGCCGCCTGCGCCACAAGCTGGACGCTCCCTTCGAGCGTCCCATGCTGCACACCGTGCGTGGTTTTGGCTACGTGCTGGAGGACCGAGGGTGAAGGAGGTCGCGCCCCGGTCGCTGGCCCGGCGGCTGTCGGTGCGGCTTGCACTGTTGAGCCTGACGGTGCTGGCGGTAGTCTGCACTGCCGTCTACAGTTGGGCGCACCACGGGCTGAGCGTGCAGCAGCGCGATCGGCTCGAGCGCCAGCGGGTTCAGCTTGAACACCTGTTCGGCGAGGCGCGCGAAGCAGGCGACGAGCGTCTGCTGACCCACAAGCTCGGCGACATGCTGGTCGGCCAGACCCTGCTGTCGGTCGAGGTGCTGCGCGACGACGCGAGTCTGTTCTTTCGGTGGTCGGGCAATGGCCTGGGGAAGACGCAACGGCTGCTCGACTTCAGATTGCCGGCACCGAACGTCAGCGCTGCGGCCTGGCCGATTCAGCTGGCGCTGGACGTGAGCGCCGACATGGCCACGCTGAACCTGCTGGCCGCGGCACTGGCGGCCGCGGCGGGAGTCGGCACTTTGCTGATCACGGCGGGCGGGTCGGTGTTGGTGCGTCGGGGATTGCAGCCGGTGAGCCGGCTGGCCGACCAGACGCGTGCGTTGTCGGCGCAGACGCGGGATCGTCGTCTGGATGGATCGGCCCAGCCGAAAGAGCTGGCACCGCTGGTGCAGCAGTTCAACCAACTGCTGGATCGGCTGCAGCTCGCCTTCGACCGGCTCGAGGCCTTCAACGCCGACGTCGCCCATGAACTGGCGACGCCTCTGTCCACGCTGATCGGCGGAACGGAGATCACGCTGCGCCGGGAGCGGCCGGCGGAGGAACTGCGCCGGGCGCTGGAGTGCAACCTCGAGGAACTGCAGCGGCTTGCCAGCATCGTGCAGGACATGCTGTTCCTCGCTCATGCGGACCATGGCACCCAGGCGCGCAGGGCGCCCGTTGCCAGCCTGTCGCGACTGCTGGTGCGTGTGGCGTCGTTGCACGAAGCTCCGCTGGCCGAGCGGTCGCTGACGCTTGAGATACAAGGAGAATCGGCAGCGGCGGTTGACGCATCGTTGATCGAGCGTGCCGTGTCGAACCTCCTGTCCAACGCCACCCGGTATGCATGGCCCGGGTCGGTGGTGAAGCTGGTGGTGTCCACGCGTCGGGACGAAATCCACGTCGAGGTGGAGAACGAGGGGGACACCGTTCCGGCCGACCGACTGGATCGCATCTTCGATCGTTTCTACCGGGCAGAACACTCCCGCGAGAACGCTGATCGCCACCATGGTCTGGGACTGTCCATCGTGGCGGCGATTGCGCGGATGCACGGTGGCGGCGGCTTCGCGCGGTCCGCGCAAGGCCGCACCGTGGTCGGTTTCAGTCTTCGGCGGTCGGCAGCGCCATCCGACGCAGCCGGCCAGCCGATTCCGGCCGAATGGTCCGACTCCCGAACCAACCAGGAGGTCGCAGTATGAGCGATCCGCAGCGACTGAGCCTCGAGCTCTCCATCGTGTTGCCTTCAGTCTCGGATGAGCGCGACGGTTGTGTGCAGCGCCTGACCACGGCGCTCCAGGGCCAGCCCGGCATCGACAAGGCGCATGTCAAGGTCGAGGGCGACCAGCCTCGCTTGTGCATCCACTATGACCCCGCGCAGGTGCCGCTTCGCAAGGTGCGGGAACTGGCGCTGAACACCGGCGCGGGGCTGACCGAGCGCTATGGGCATGTGACGGCGGAGCACGGGCCCACGCACGCCCGCGGCGCGAGGCGTCTCGCAGACCAGTTGCGCGCAATGCCTGGGGTGCTGGAAGCCGATGCCTCGCCGGCGGGCGCCGCACGGCTGGAGTACGACCGAACCGTTCTGCCCGACGGGGAACTGCACAAGCGCCTGCGTGCCTTCGACTTGCGGCTGGTGGATGCCGGCGCGATGGCGAGCCCGATGCCAACGAGGCCAGAACACCGCGCATCCGCACACAACCACGCCGAGGGCGAGCACGGACACGGACACGAACACGACCACTCGCATGCGGACGAGCCGTCCCACCAGGACCACGACCACCACCACGGCGGGGTGTTCGGTGCCAACTCCGAGCTCATCTTTTCGCTGCTGTCCGGTACCCTGCTGCTGGCGGGCTGGCTGCTGGAGCGCACGCAGCTGATCTCCGGCTCGATCGCCCTGGGCTTCTTTGTTGCGGCTTACGGCTTCGGCGGCTTCTACACGGTGCGCGAGGCGCTGGAGAACCTGCGCGCCCGCCGTTTCGAGATCGACACGTTGATGGTGGTGGCAGCGGCCGGCGCCGCGGCGCTGGGTCAATGGGCGGAAGGCGCGCTGCTGCTCTTCCTTTTCAGCCTGGGCCATTCGCTCGAACACTATGCAATGGGCCGTGCCAAGCGGGCCATCGAGGCGCTGGCGAAGCTGGCGCCCGAGCGGGCGCTGGTGCGCAGTAACGGCCAAGTCGTGGAGGTGGGTGTCGCCTCGCTGAACCCGGGCGATGTGGTGCTGGTGAAGCCGAACGAAAGGCTGCCGGCCGACGGCATCGTGGTGCTCGGGACCAGCAGCGTCAATCAGGCGCCGGTGACCGGCGAAAGCCTGCCGGTGGACAAGCAACCTGTTGCTGACCCCGAAGCCGCGTTGGCCTCGTTCGATCGACTGGCGCCGGAGCACCGGGTCTTCGCCGGCACCGTCAACGGCTCAGGTGCCCTGGAGATGATGGTCGCCAAGCGCTCGGGCGAATCCACCATGGCGCGGGTGGTCCGACTCGTGACCGAGGCTCAGACGCAACGCTCGCCGACCCAAAACTTCACCGACAGATTCGAGAAGGTCTTCGTTCCGGCCGTGCTCATCCTGGTTGTGCTGCTGCTCGGGGCCGGGCTGGTGGTGGACGAGCCCTTCAGCGCCACCTTCTACCGGGCCATGGCCGTGCTGGTGGCGGCCAGCCCCTGCGCCCTGGCGATCTCGGTGCCGAGCGCCGTGCTGAGCGGTGTGGCGCGCGCGGCACGAAGCGGCGTGCTGGTCAAGGGCGGCGCACCACTGGAGAACCTGGGCACGTTGACCGCCATCGCCTTCGACAAGACCGGCACGCTCACCGAGGGCAGGCCTCGCCTCACTGACGTCGTGGCGTCCGGCCAGTCGAGTGAAGCGGAACTGCTGTCCGTGGCGCTTTCCGTGGAGCAGCACAGCGACCACCCGCTGGCCGCGGCCATCGTGACGGGGGCGCAGGAGCGGCTTGGCGCCGATCGACCTGCGCTCGAAGTGCGCGCTGTGCAGAGCATCACCGGCCGGGGCGTCCAGGCACGGCTTGACGACGAGGTGGTCCACATCGGCAAGGCCGCGCTGTTTGGAGAGGTCGCCGGGCCGCCGATTCCGCCGGACATGATGGCGGCGAACGACCGCCTTGTCTCGGAGGGGCGCAGCACGATGCTGGTTCGCCACGGCAGCCGTTACCTGGGCATCCTCGGCGTGATGGACACGCCGCGGTCCTCCGCACCGCAGGTGATGCGAGCACTCAAGGGGCTGGGCATCGAGCGCTTGATCATGATCTCCGGTGACAACCAACGCGTGGCCGATGCAGTGGCCCAGTCGGTCGGGTTGACCGAGGCGCGGGGCGACCTCATGCCCGACGACAAGGTCGACGCGATCAAGAAACTGCGCGGCGCCCAGCGCAAGGTGGCCATGGTCGGCGACGGCGTCAACGACGCCCCGGCCATGGCCAACGCCACCGTGGGCATCGCGATGGGGGCTGCCGGATCCGACGTCGCGCTGGAGACGGCCGATGTCGCGCTGATGGCCGACGACCTGGCGCAACTGCCGCTGGCGGTGGGCCTTTCCCGCGCCACCAGCCGCGTCATCAAGCAGAACCTGTGGGTCAGCCTGGGCGTGGTCGCGCTACTGATACCGGCCACCATCCTCGGTCTCAACATCGGCGTGGCGGTGCTCTTCCACGAAGGCTCGACGCTGCTGGTGGTGGTCAATGCGCTGCGGCTGTTGGCGTTCGAGGAGCGCCGACTGGAGGAGGGGCCGTCAGCGGGGATCAGCACGTCGTCCATCTGAATGACACAACGGTCATCTGTGCGTTCATGTGCCGTCAGGGCCCGGTTTCTACATTTCTTCCACCCGATCAATGCGGGCTTGTAGAGCCAACCCCTTACCCCAAAGGACTGTCATGAACACCTCTCGAATCTTTCGTGTTGCCGCGCTGACCCTTGCCACTGCGCTGCCCTTTCACGGCATGGCCATGGGCACTGATGTCTTCCGCAACGGCCAGTCGAAGTACGGTCAACCGGCCGCGGCTGGCGCGCCTTCGGCTCGGGTCGTGGATGTGTCCACCTTGAAGAGCCTGACGGTGGCCTATGGCGACACGGTGACCTTCCAAGTACCCAGTGGGATGCAGTTCTCGTGGACTTTCAATGGCTTGGATGGATTATCGGTTCCCGTGACCAAGATCGCCCCCGGCGGCTTTCCCTCGACGAAGGCGACCATCCATGTGCAAGCAAATCCACTGGCAGTCAATTGATCTCCGGTTTGCAAGGGCCCGCGGTCGTCAGCTTGTGAAGCGGACACGACGCGCTCTGTGTGCCCCTTGGGCCCCGGATTCAACGCAGTTCGCTTCACCGGCCCGTCGCTGATGGACCAGTCGGTGAGTCACTTCAGCATTCTGACGGCCGGTTCGCTGTCCACCGTGACGTTGAGTGTCGTGGTTCCTGTGTTCAATGAGCAGGCGGTATTGGATGAGTTCCAGCGTCGATTGAGCGCGGTACTGACGGGTGCCGACGTGAGCTACGAAGTAATTTACGTCGACGACGGCAGTACCGACCACACGCCGCAGCTGCTGCAGCAGCTCCAGGCGAAAGACCCGAGGACGGGGTACGTGCGCCTGACCCGAAATTTCGGCAAGGAGGCTGCAATGAGTGCCGGGTTGCGGCTCGCTGGCGGGAAGGCCGTGGTCATCATTGATGCTGACTTGCAGGACCCGCCTGAACTGATTCCGGCCATGATTTCTGCATGGGGCAGTGGCGCAGACGTGGTGAACATGAGGCGCCGGCAACGATCGGGCGAACCTTGGTGGAAACGCACGACCGCCGTCACCTTCTACCGCCTCATGGAGCGCGTCAGCGACGTACCGATTGCACGCAACGTGGGTGATTTCCGTCTGTTCAGCCGCCGTGCCGTTGACGCGCTGAACGAGTTGCCGGAACGCGGCCGGTTCATGAAAGGCCTATTTTCCTGGATCGGCTTTCCCCAGGTGACGATCGAATACGACCGTCCCGGTCGCGCCGCCGGCAAGACCAAGTGGCCTCTCTTCAAGCTCGTCGGTCTTGCCTTTGATGGGGTCACCGCGTTCTCGGCTGCACCGCTGAGGCTGGCCACATGGCTCGGCCTGACCAGCGCGGGCGGCGCTTTCGCTTACGCGATGTTCTTCTTGGCCAAGGCCTTGTGGGTGGGCGATACGGTCCAGGGCTTCCCGACCTTGATCGTCAGCCTGTTGTTCCTGGGCGGGTTGCAACTGCTCTGCATCGGCGTGCTGGGGGAATATGTGGCGCGAATCTTCACGGAGACCAAGCGGCGTCCGATCTACTTGATCGACACCTACCGCCCTGCAACAGCCCTGGCCCGCCAGACCGACTGACAAGATGATCCGTCTTTGGAAAGAAGCGCAGAGGACACTTGGCGGCGCTGCCACCTACACGTTACTCCTGCTGGTGCTGATGAGGCTGGTGTCCTTGGCCGCCTATCCGCTTATGGATACCACGGAAGGACGCTATGGCGAGATCGCGCGAAAGATGGCCGTGCTTGGCGACTGGGTGACGCCATGGTTCACCGACGGCCTGCCATTCTGGGGAAAGCCACCGCTGGCGTTCTGGCTTTCCGCGGGAAGCATGCGGGTGCTGGGCTTCAACGAGTTTGCAGTGCGCTTGCCGCACTTTCTGGCGGCGATGGCAATCCTCGCCCTGACATTCGACTGGGCGCGGCGGGCTGGCATGCGCCGCCCTGCCTACGTGCTGCCGTTGCTCTCGGGCACCGTCCTCTTCATTGTGGTGTCCGGCGCAATGACGACCGACATGGCGTTGTCTCTGGGCACAGTCCTGTCGATGCGATGTTTTTGGCTCGCGCTACATGGACCGGTCGAACACCGGCGACGCGAGGCGTGGCTGATCTTCGCCGGCCTGTGGATCGTTCTTCTGGCGAAGGGCCCGGTGGGGTTGGTCCTCATCCTTGTGCCGGTTGGCATCTGGGCCTTGTGGACAGGAAAAATGGGCGAGGCTTGGCACGCTGTGCCATGGCTGCGTGGCGGCGCGCTGCTCGTCGCCACGGCATCGCCGTGGTATGCAATTGCCGAGGTCCGCACGCCCGGTTTCCTTGATTACTTCCTTGTCGGCGAGCACTGGAAGCGGTTCGCCGAAAGCGGTTGGCAGGGCGATCGGTACGGCTCTGCGCATGCGTTTCCACGCGGTGCGATCTGGCTTTTTTTTGCAGGAGCGATTTTCCCTTGGAGCGTGGTGCTGCCAATCGCAGCTTGGCGTGCACGTCGCCTTGACCGTCCGACGTCACCAGAAGGTGCTCCCGCATCTCAACGCCCCTTCGTCAAGTACTTGCTCATCTGCGGTCTTGCGCCTGGTGTGTTCTTCACGGGGTCGGGAAACATCTTGTGGACCTACGTGCTTCCCGGGCTGCCACCGCTGGCGCTCTTGGCTGCCGTCTGGCTGGGCGCCGGCAACGACACCGCGGCGCGCCGAACGCTCTTTGCCGGGACGCTCGCGGCGACGCTGCTGTTCGGCGGCGTCCTGCTGAACCTGACGGTTGGCGGCCGCGCGGAGGCAAGGTCAGCACGCGCTGTGCAGCGGCTGTACCAAGCACAACAGCGTCCAGAGATTCCGCTTATCTTCGTTCAGCATCGCATGTTCTCGGCAGCCTTCTACTCCCGAGGGCAAGCAATGCAAGTGACCGATCCACGGCAATTGCTGACCGAACATCAACAGTCCGAAATGTTCGTTGCGGTACCCCATCCCACACTGGGGCAATTGCCCGCCGCGGCTGCTGAATGCCTGCAGACCATAGGCGACGCGGGGAACTACCGGCTTTTCTTCCGCCCAATTTATGCAGCAGCACAACGGTGACTGCGGCCCCGCTATTCGCTTTGCGCGCCTGTACTGAAAAATTGCGTCAAAGGAGTCAATAAATGGGAGAACACGAGCGGCTGGAGCGCAACGCGACTATGCCTTGGACAGATGAGTCGATGCGCAGCAACCGCCAAACCGAAGATGGAGATCTTGCAGAGATGCTGGGCGAGTTGCGAATATTGCTGCCCACAGCGCAGTTGTTGTCCGCCTTTCTCATCGCGGTGCCATTTGCGCCAGGATTCAACGATCTGGTTGGGGCAGAAAAGGGCGTATTCTTGGCGACGTTCTTGCTGTCAATCACGAGCCTGGTACTGCTTTCCGCACCGGCGGTCCAGCATCGGTTGCTGCGTCCGCTCGCCAACCGGGCTTCCTTCAAGACCTTGGCGACGCGGCAGATCGTGCTCGGCGCTTCAGCCATGGCACTGGCATTGGTGCTGGCCACCCAGCTTGTGCTCTCTGCCGTCCTCGGGCATCTTGTCGGCAACATCGCTGCTGCGGGAATAGCGTTGTTTGCTGGCGGCGTCTGGTGGATGGTTCCGCAAGGTTGGCGCCGCCGGGGAATTCTGTAGAGACTGGTGGATCAAACGAGCTTGTCAACGAAAGGAGTGGTGCGATGGGCTTCCTCGAAAAAATCTTTGGTGGACATGGCAGGCACGGCCGAGGCGGTCACCATGGCAATCCCTACCGCGAGACCCGGCATGACAGCCCGTATTGGCCGACCCACGGTGAGACGTCGGGCGTTGGGGCTCAGACACCACCCGGCTCACGCGCCGGCGCCGGGCTTGTGGTGTGCCCCGCATGTCAGGCTTCAAACATTGGGTCTGCGCGCTTTTGTCAGCAATGCGGAACCCCTATTGCACCGCGCGCATGCGCAAAATGCGCGACAGCGCTTGCCCCTGATGCGAAGTTTTGCGCTCAGTGCGGACAGCCGGCAACCTGATGGCTTTCAGCAGGGCGGGAGCGCAGTGGAGCTCTGCAGGGGCGCTCTGAGTCCATTTTTGTCGGCCCGGCAACTACAGATCATGCCGCTCGGCGGAATGCTTGCTGCAAGCGGTGGCGCAGGCTTCGCAGGCGGCTTGGCAACGTGCGCAATGCTCGTGCTGATCTGCATGCTTCGCGCATTCCTCAGCGCAAAGTCGGCAGACGTGCGCACACAGAGCACACATCTCACCATGGTGCGGTGATCCACGCGCAAGCAGGTTCAGCGTGGCGGCGCAGATGTCGGCGCAGTCCAGGTTCAGAAGCGCGCACGCCCCCTGGTCGCCATGATTTCCGTCGCGTATGTCATGCGCGGCGCAGTTCTGACAGGCATGCAGCGCCTCCTCGCAGGCCTCAATGCAGTCGTCAAAGTGTCGTTCGCTGGTGGAGGACATCACATTTCTCCTGCGAATTGTGGGCAGAGGCATCGGCGATGCCTCGACGGGGGCTCGTGTCGAAGGCGTCGGCACCTTTGCATCCCGTAGGGCCGTCGGGGGCAAAGCCAGTGCCTGCCTTGCAACGCCAGATCCTCAGACAAGCAGGCGGTTTGCGGTGCTGATTCTTCAGACCGCAGATAGCGCACCACCCACACTTCGGCGATGGTGCCCTGCATCGGCAGGAGGAACGATGGATACGTTGAGCTTGACAACCGGAGCGGCCCGTCTCGGGGGGCCCCCAGAGACGATGGCGACTTCAAGGCCCGCGCGTTGATGTTGCGAGCGAGCAGGCAGGTCATGCTCGCTTCCAATATTGCCAATACCGATACGCCTGGCTACAACGCCACCGACATCAACTTTCGAGATGCGCTCCAAAGCGCAATGGAGGCTCAGGTCCCTTTGGCCGGCACGAACGCCAGCCACCTGAGCGGTGCGTCTTTTCAGATGAGCACTGCCGCGCTGGCTGAGTTTTCGCTGCCTGCGCAGTCCAGCCTGGATGGCAACTCGGTCGACATGGATCGCGAGCGCGGCGAATTCGCTCGCAACGCCATCTTGTACCAACTAGCTTCCGCCATGTTGGACGATGAAGCCAAGGAGTTCAAGCTCGCATCGTCCGATCCACGACGCTGAGACCCTTCGCCTGTCGCGCTCCTCAAAACGAGCCGACTGGAGGGTGTGCCCCTCAGCCCGTTGTCTGCCTGAATGACACAACGGTCATCTGCGCGTTCATGTGCCGTCAGGGCCCGGTTTCTACATTTCTTCCACCCGATCAATGCGGGCTTGTAGAGCCAACCCCTTACCCCAAAGGACTGTCATGAACACCTCTCGAATCTTTCGTGTTGCCGCGCTGACCATCGCCGCGGCGCTGCCCTTGCACGGCATGGCCATGGGCACTGATGTCTTCCGCAACGGCCAGTCGATGTATGGCCAGCCGGCCGTGGCGGGCGCGCCTTCGACGCAGGTCGTCGATGTGTCCCGAACCAAGTGGGTGGCGGTCGAGCAAGGTGACACCATCACGTTCCAGGCATTAGGAGGCAAGCAGTTCAAGTGGACCTTCAACGGCTTGGGCCGCACCGCCGTGAGCCTCGCCAAGGTCGCCCCAGCGGACTTCCCCGCAGCGGGGGTGATGGTCAACGTGCAGGCCAATCCGCTCTACATCAATTGACGTTGCTTGGCTGAGGTCGCGTGGGGCCGGCGAACCGGGTTGGTGCCCCCCTGTGCTACGATACCGGGCCTCATGCTTCGAGCCCTGAAAACCTTCGTCCTTTGGCTGCTGGTCGCGGCCCTGCCTGTGCAGGGTTACGCGGCCTCGTCCATGGTCGGGTGCGGACCGAGTCATGAGCGGATGGCGTCGTCGTTGGTGCAGCCCCACTCGTCGCACGGCGACTCGTCCCATGCGGCTGCGGCGACCAACGCCGATGTCCCGGCGGACGATGCCGCGGTGGAAAAGTCGGATCAACCGGCACGGTTCAAATGCAGCGCATGTGCAGCGTGCTGCGTCGGCACCGCGCTGCCTGCTGGTGACGGCTCCTTGGTCTCTGCCGCGCTTTCCGCAGAGACGCTGAGGCCCCTTCTGACGGCCCGAGTTGCGACTCTCGCCCTCGACGGGCCCGAACGCCCCCCTCGAACCTTCCTCGCCTGACGAACGGCGCCCGTGTCGCCGTGCGGTTCGCTGGCGAACCGAGGTGACACGCGCAACGGTAGTGGCCTCGGCATGCCCGGGGTCATGACGAAGCAGCGAGGATCTCATGTTCAGTTTCTCTACGACGGCCGCGCGTTCCATCGCGGCCATGGCGCTGGCTTTGGCCACAGCGCAGGCGCAGGCGCAGGCGCAGGCGCAGGCGCACGCCGCGCCCGCGCAACGTCCCACCGCGGACCCGACCGACGCCAACGCGCCGGTACCCGCCATGCAGTACCGATCGGCCCTGGGGCCATACCGCAAACACACCGAACAGCCGGTGGGTGATTGGTCCGCCCTCAACGACCAGGTGCGGCAGATCGGCGGCTGGCGGGTCTATGCACGCGAAGCGGCCGCCCCCGAGGCCGCTCCTGCCGCGGCCGGTGCACCCAGCCCAGCGGGTGCGAGCTCCGCCCCGACGACGCCCGGTAGGCCGGCCGCTCACGGCGGCCACAAGGCGAACTAAGGGATGGTGGCGCAAATGACCCACAAACCCCGACTGTTCCCAAAGCGCCCGGCAGCCTGGGCCGCACTGCTGTTGACCGCAGGCCTTGCCGGCTGCGCCAGCTTTTCGCCGGACGGAGGCTTCGCTCCGGTCGAGGCGGCGGCGAAGGACCGGCTTGGCAAGGACGTGCGCTGGGCGCGCACTGCGGCCGACGGTGAAATGATGGCGCAGCGTGTGGCGGAGTTGCTGGCGCAGCCCGCGCTCTCGCCGGACGATGCGGTGCAGCTCGCGCTGTTCAACAACCGCGGCCTGCAGGCCCGCTTCACCGAGCTCGGCATCACCGAGGCCGAGCTGGTGCAGGCCGGCCGCATGGCCAATCCCGGCTTCACGTTCGGGCGTCTGAAGAGCGTGGATGGCGTGGAGATCGAACGCGGCATCCACCTCAGCCTGGCGCGGCTGATTGCCATGCCGCTGATCTACGGGGCCGAGGCGCGCCGCTTCGAGCGGGTCAAGCGCGAGGTCACCATGGACATGCTGGCGCTCGCCGCCGAGACGCGCCGGGCGTGGGTGCAGGCCGTGGCGGCCAACGAGACGCTGCGCTACATGCAGCAGGTCAAGGAAGCGGCTGACGCCAGCGCCGAACTGGCGCGGCGCATGGAACAGGCCGGCAACTTCAACAAGCTCACCCGCGCCCGTGAACAGAGCTTCTACGCCGATGCTGCACTCGGGCTGGCACGCGCAGACCGGGCACAACGCGCGACGCGCGAGCGCCTGACGCGGCTGCTCGGCCTGTGGGGCGCGCAGACCCAGTTCCGCCTGCCCGAACGGTTGCCCGACCTGCCTGCACAGCCGAAGGACCAGCCCGACATCGAGCGCCTGGCGATGAGCCAGCGCCTCGACGTGCAGGCGGCCAGACTTGCCGCCGAGCAGACGGCACGCAACCTGGGCCTGACGCGCACGACGCGCTTCATCAACGTGCTCGAACTCGGGCTGGCGCGCAACAAGCTCGAAGACGGCGCGCGGCAGACCGGCTACGACATCGCGCTGGAGTTGCCGCTGTTCGACTGGGGCGGCGCGCGGGTGGCGCGGGCCGAGGCCATCTACATGCAGGCGGTGCAGCTGACGGCATGGGCCGCCATCGACGCACGCAGCGAAGTGCGCGAGGCCTACGGCAACTACCGCACGGCCTACGACATTGCACTCCACCAGCGCGACGAGGTGGTGCCGGTGCGCAAGCGCATCTCTGAAGAGCAGCAGCTTCGCTACAACGGAATGATCATCGGCGTGTTCGAGCTGCTGGCCGATGCGCGCGCGCAGGTCGCCGGCGTCAACGGCTACATCAATTCACTGCGCGACTTCTGGCTCGCGCAGGCCGAGCTGGACATGGCGCTCGTCGGCAGGGCTTCGCTCTCGCTGCCGACCGGCCCGGTGGCCGGCGGCATGGCCGGAGGCGGCGCTGCCCACTGAACACCCTTTCAAGGAAACCCACGATGTCCTCGCGACGAAACTTTCTTCGCGGCGCCGGTGCCATCACCGCCGCCGCCAGTGCCGCAGCGGTGAGCCGGGTGGCGATGGCCGCCTTGCCCGAACCCGTGCTGCAGACCCGGCCCGACACCATGCCGCCGCTGGTGCCCAGCACCGGCCGCCCCTACAACCCCTGCGTCACGCTCAACGGCTGGACGTTGCCCTGGCGCATGAACAACGGCGTCAAGGAGTTCCACCTCGTTGCCGAGCCCGTCGTGCGCGAGATGAGCGCCGACTTCAAGGCGCACCTGTGGGGCTACAACGGCCAGAGCCCCGGGCCGACCATCGAGGTGGTCGAAGGCGACCGGGTGCGCATCTTCGTGACCAACAAGCTCGGCGAGCTGACGAGCATCCACTGGCACGGCCAGCGCCTGCCCAACGGCATGGACGGTGTGACCGGCCTCAACCAGCCCGGCATTCCGCCCGGCAAGACCTTCGTCTACGAATTCGTCGCGCGCCGCCCCGGCACCTTCATGTACCACCCGCATGCCGACGAGATGGTGCAGATGGCGATGGGAATGATGGGCTTCTGGATCACGCATCCGAAAGCGAAGCACCCGCTCATCGACGAGGTGGACCGTGACTTCGTATTCCTGCTAAACGCCTACGACATCGATCCGGGCAGCTACACGCCCAAGATCATGACGATGCTCGACTTCAACCTGTGGAGCTGGAACAGCCGCATCTTCCCGGGCATCGACCCGCTGGTCGTGCGAAAGAACGACAAGGTGCGCATCCGCATCGGCAACCTGACGATGACGAACCACCCGATCCACCTGCACGGGCATGAGTTCCTGGTCACGGGTACCGATGGTGGGCCGACACCCAAGAGCACACGCCAGTACGAGGTGACCACCGACATCGCGGTCGGCCAGATGCGGCAGATCGACTTCCTTGCGGACGAGGAGGGCGACTGGGCCTTCCACTGCCACAAGAGCCACCACACGATGAACGCGATGGGCCATGACGTGCCCACGATGATCGGCGTCGACCACCGGGGCGTTGCGCGCCAGATCACCAAGCTGATCCCCGACTACATGGTGATGGGCGAGCGCGGGATGAAGGACATGACCGAGATGGAGATGCCGCTGCCCGACAACACCGCGGCCATGATGGCCGGCCGCGGGCCGTTCGGCTCGGTGGGCATGGGCGGCATGTTCAGCGTCGTCAAGGTGCGCAAGGACCAGAAGCCCGGCGACTACACCGACCCAGGCTGGTACCAGCACCCGCCGGGCACCGTGGCCTACGAGTTCGGCGGCGCGCTGCCCGAGCCCGCGCGCTTCAAAGCCGAAGGCCCGGGCTCCATGCCGGCGCTGAAGCGGCCCACCACGCCCACCGAGGTCAAGGTGCGCAAGCCGGCCGGTGGCCATTCGGGCCACTGACCGATTCACCACTTCAGAAAGAGAGACTTTTATGCAGCAACGCAAGAGACAGCTTTTCCTTGGCGCCGTCGCGGGCCTGATGGGTTTGCAGGGCGTGGCCCGCGCGCACAGCGACAAGCCGCATGCAAAGGGCGCGGCGGTCAAGAAGGAGCAGAAGGACTGGGGCATTGCCGGCGACGCCAAGGCCACCAAACGCACCATCGAGGTCGGCATGACCGACACCATGCGCTTCACGCCCGACCGCATCGAGGTGCGGCAGGGCGAGACGGTGCGATTCGTCGTGCGCAACAGGGGCAAGGTGATGCACGAGTTCGTCATCGGCACCAAGGCCGAGAACGTGAAGCACGCCGAGATGATGGTCAAGTTCCCGGGCATGGAGCACGACGAGCCGTACATGGCCCATGTGTCGCCGGGAAAGACGGGCGAGATCGTGTGGCACTTCAACCGGGCCGGCGAGTTCGAGTTCGCCTGCCTGATTGCCGGGCACTACCAGGCCGGCATGGTTGGCACGATCAACGTCTTGGCAGGTGGCAAGGGATGAGCCGCCGCCGCGCGCTGGGCTCGGTGTTCGGCGCCGCCGCGCTGCTCTTGGTGCCGGCCTTTCTGAAGGCGCAGCAACGCCCAGCGGTCCTGGCCGAGGTGTGGAAGAGCCCCACGTGTGGTTGCTGCAAGGAATGGGTCACCCACCTCGAGGCCAGCGGCTTTCGCGTCAAGGTCCACGACGTGGGCAACACCGCCATGCGCGCGAAGCTGCGCATCCCGGCGCGGCTGGGCTCCTGCCACACCGCATTGGTCGCAGGCTATGCGATCGAAGGCCATGTGCCGGCTCAGCACGTGCTGCGGCTGCTGCGCGAGCGCCCGCGCGCCGTGGGCCTTGCCGTTGCGGGAATGCCGGTGGGCTCGCCCGGCATGGATGGGCCCGACTACGGCGACAGCCGTGACCCCTACGACGTGCTGCTGGTCACCGCCGATGGCGGTACCCGCGTTTTTTCAAGCTACTTCAAGTGAAAGGAACCGAAATGAACAGCCTCAAATCCGTCGCCGTCGCCCTTGCCGCCGTCGCAAGTGCCTTGGCAACGCCGCAGCTCCTTGCCGCTGGCGGTCATGGCGCCCCGACGCTGCTGGCCCAGGCCGCAACAGCCGGCGACATGACCGACGGTGAGGTGCGCAAGGTCGACAAGGACGCAGCGAAGATCACCCTCAAGCACGGCGAGATCAAGAACCTCGACATGCCTGGCATGACGATGGTGTTCAACGTCAAGGACAAGGCACTGCTCGACAAGGTGAAGGCCGGCGACAAGGTCAAGTTCAAGGCGGTGAGCGACGCCGGGAAGTTCACCGTCACCGAGCTTCAGGTCGCTCCCTGAACAGACTTGGGCGGCATCGGCTAACCTGGCGCCATGAAGCGCTCGGCATCACCTCGGCGATGGCTGGCGGCCCTCGTGGCCGCCTGCCTGCTGTTCGCGCAGCTGGCGGTCGCCGCCTATGCCTGCCCCGTGCAGGCCACCATGGCGTCCAGCGCCGACATGCCTTGTGCAGAGATGATGGCGCCCGGTGCCGACATGGACTCGCAGCAGCCGGCGCTCTGCGCCGAGCACTGCCAACACGATGCGGCGCAGCCCTCAGCGGACGCCACGCCCTCAGCGGCCGCCTTCATGCCGGCGCTGGCGCTGCTGTTTGTCCTGGCGCCAACCGACCACTCCACCGGAGTGGTGCCGAACTGGACGAAGCACCAGCAGGTGCGCGAACGAGCGCCGCCCCAGCCCCTCAGCGTCCTGCACTGCTGCTGGCGCATTTGAACGACTGAAGCTTCCGGCCTGAGCAGGGCCGTCGGCGATCCCACGGTGAATCGCGGTGGACGGACCTGGTCTTCCAGCTTTCAGGAGTTCCCATGCACGCTTCTTTGTCGCCGCTGCGGCGGCTGTGTCCGTCGGCCATTCGGCTTGCGGTGGTCGCCGCAGCTTTCATCCCCATCACCGCGTGGTCACAGGGCCCGCTGTCCCTCGCCGCCGCGGTGCGCATGGCGGCTGAGCAGTCGCGCCTGCTGGCCGCGGGTCAAGCGCAGGCACAGGCAGCGGGCGAGTTGGCGGTCGCCGCCGGCCAGCGGCCCGATCCGGTGCTCAAGGCCGGCATCACCAACCTGCCGATCGACGGAGGCGAGCGCTTCAGCCTGACGCGGGACTTCATGACGATGCGCTCGGTCGGCGTGATGCAGGAGTGGACGAACGACGACAAGCTGCGCGCCCGTGCCGCGCGAGCCGAGCGCGAGATCGACCTGGCGCGTGCCGGCCGTGAGCAAGCCCTGGCGGCGCTGCAGCGCGAGACCGCGGCGGCGTGGCTTGAGCGGCGGCTGTACGAGCAGATGCGTGAGCTGGTGGCGCAACAGCGGGCCGAGGCGGCGCTGCAGATCGATGCCGCCGAGTCGGCCTACCGCACCGGGCGCGGCTCGCAGGCCGACGTGTTCGCGGCGCGGTCGTCGGTCGCGCGCATCGACGACCGTGCACGCGAGGTCGAGGCGCAGATCGAGACCGCGACAGCGCGCCTGTCGCGCTTGATCGGTCAGGCGGCCGAAAGCCCGCTGGACGACATGCCGGACCTGGCTCGGGCGCCGACCGACGAAGCGCTGCTCGCGGCCGGCATCGACCGCCAGCCGTTGGTGGCACTCGCGGCCAGCCAGGAGGCCGCCGCGCTCGCCGATGCGGACGTGGCGCGAGCGGCTCGCCGGGCCGACTGGAGCGTCGAGCTGATGTTCAGCCAGCGCGGGCCGGCGTACTCGAACATGGTGTCGGTGGGCGTGTCGGTGCCGTTGCAGATCGACCGCGCCGGCCGGCAGGACCGCGAACTGGCCGCGCGCCTGGCGCAGGCCGACCAGATGAAGGCCCAGCGCGAAGACGCTGCGCGGTCGGCGCTGGCCGATGCGCGCGTGGCGCTGCGCCAGTGGCAAAGTCGCCGGCAGCGCATCGCCCTGCACGGCGACACGCTCATTCCGCTGGCGGCCGAACGCACCCGCGCCGCGTTGACCGCCTATCGGGGCGGCGGCGCGAACCTGGCCGCGGTGCTTGAAGCCCGCGCGGCCGAGCTCGACGCGCGCATGGATCGATTGAAGCTGGAGATGGAAGCCGCGGCGCTGTGGGCGCAGCTGGCGTACCTGGTGCCGAGCCAAGGGGAGACACGGCCATGAAGAAAACTTGGATGGCGGCGGGCGTCGGGCTCGTCCTGCTCGCGGCCGCAGGCGGCTGGGGCGCGTATTCGCTTGGCAAGCGCGAAGGCATGCAGGTGACCGGCGGCCCCGGCGCGGCGCCCGCGGCCCGCGCGGCGGGTAGCCGCGAGTCAGGCGAGGACGCCACGCGGCGCCACATGGCCGCGGGCCTGAAGGCCGGCGATGTCGACCCGGCAAACGGCCAGCGCATCCTCTACTACCACGACCCGATGGTGCCGGCCAACCGCTTCGACAAGCCGGCCAAGTCGCCCTTCATGGACATGATGATGTCGCCGGTCTATGCCGGCGGCGACAGGGATGCCGGCCAGGTGACGGTGAGCCCGCGTGTGCAGCAGAACCTGGGCGTGCGCACGGCAGAGGTGACCGAGGGCCGCCTCGCGCCGGATCTGTCCGCGGTCGGCACCATCGCCTTCAACGAACGCGACCAGGTGATCGTGCAATCGCGCGCGACGGGTTACGTCGAGCGGCTGCTGGTGCGGGCAACGCTCGACCGGGTCGCCAAGGGCCAGGCGCTGGCCGAGCTCTACGTGCCCGAATGGGTGGCGGCGCAGGAAGAGTTTCTTTCGGTGCGGCGCATGCACGGCAGCGAGCTCGCCCCGCTGGTCGATGGCGCGCGTCAGCGCATGCGCCAGGCCGGCATGAGCGAGGCGCAGATGGCGTTGGTCGAGCACAGCGGCCAGCCGCAGGCGCGCTTCACCCTGGTCGCGCCGATTGGCGGCGTGGTCACCGAGCTGGCGCTGCGCGAAGGCATGACGGTGACGGCCGGTGCGACGCTGCTGCGCATCAACGGTCTGGGCACCGTCTGGGCCCATGCGGAAGTGCCCGAGAGCCAGGCCGCGCTGCTGCGGCCCGGTGCAAAGGTGCAGGCACAAAGCCCGGCGCTGTCGGGCGCCACGTTCGAGGGCCGCGTTCAGGCGCTGCTGCCCGAGGTGAACCCGACGACGCGAACCGTGAAAGCGAGGATGGAGCTGGCGAATGCGCGCGGCGCGCTCGTGCCCGGCATGTTCGTTCGCATGCAGTTCGTCGACATGGGCGCCGGCAAGGTGCTGCTGATGCCGACCGAGGCCGTCATCCAGACCGGCCGGCGCACCGTCGCAATCGTCGCGGAGGCCGACGGCCGCTTCCGACCGGTGGACATTGAGATCGGCACCGAGTCCGGCGGGCAGACGGAGATCAGGCGGGGCTTGCAGGCCGGTCAGCGGGTCGTGGTGTCGTCGCAGTTCCTGATCGACTCCGAGGCCAGCCTGCGCGGGGTGGAGGCAAGGCTGAACGTCGAGCCCCAGCCCCAGCCCCAACCGAAACCGGAAGCTGCGGCCACCGCACCCCCGCCACCAGGGCGAGGGCAAGGTCGAGAGCGTCGGCCGCGACGGGTTGATGCTGTCGCACGGCCCGATCCCGTCCTTGAAGTGGGGGCCGATGATGATGGAGTTCAAGCCGCCCGCGCGCGATCTGCCGGCCGGCCTGAAGGCGGGTGAGACGGTGAGCTTCGAGTTCTTCATGGACAGCGACGGACTGCCGCAGCTCACCGCGGTGCGGCGCAGCGGGGGCGGCAAGTGATCGCTAGGCTGATCCGCTGGTCGATTGCGAACCGCTTTCTCGTGCTGATCGCGACGGCGCTGGTTGCCGCCTGGGGCGTGCTGTCGGTGCAGCGCACGCCGCTCGACGCGCTGCCCGACCTCTCCGACGTGCAGGTGATCATCCGCACCCCCTGGCCGGGCCAGGCGCCGCGCCTCGTCGAGAACCAGGTCACCTACCCGCTGACGACGACCATGCTGTCGGTGCCGGGCGCGAAGACGGTGCGCGGCTACTCGTTCTTTGGCGACAGCTTCGTCTACGTGCTGTTCGAGGACGGCACCGACCTGTACTGGGCGCGGTCACGGGTGCTGGAGTATCTGAACCAGGTGCAGTCGCGGTTGCCGGCGGGGGCCACCGCATCGCTCGGGCCCGATGCCACCGGCGTCGGCTGGATCTACCAGTACGCATTGGTAGACCGCAGCGGGCGCATGGACGTGGGACAGTTGCGCGCGCTGCAGGACTGGTTCCTGAAGTACGAGCTGAAGACCGTGCCCGACGTGGCCGAGGTGGCGACGGTGGGCGGCATGGTGCGCCAGTACCAGGTGCTGCTCGACCCGGACAAGCTGGCCGCGTACAACCTGCCGCACACACGGGTGGCCGAGGCGATCCGCAGGAACAACCAGGAAGCCGGCGGCTCGGTGCTCGAACTGGGCGAGGCCGAGTACATGGTGCGCGCAAGCGGCTACCTGCAGTCGCTCGACGACTTCCGCAAGGTGCCGCTGGTCACCACCGACGCCGGCGTCTCGGTGCGCCTGGGCGACGTGGCGCGCATCCAGGTCGGCCCCGAGATGCGGCGCGGCATCGGCGAACTCGACGGGCAGGGCGAGGCGGTGGGGGGGCGTGATCGTGATGCGCTCGGGCCGCAATGCGCTGGCGACCATCGAGGCGGTGAAGGTCAAGCTCAGCGAGTTGCAGGGCAGCCTGCCGCAAGGCGTGGAAATCGTCCCGACCTACGACCGCTCGGGCCTGATCGAACGCGCGGTGGCCAACCTGCGCGACAAGCTGGTCGAAGAGTTCATCGTCGTCGCGCTGGTGTGCTTCGCCTTTCTGTTCCACCTGCGCAGCGCCTTCGTCGCCATCGTTTCGTTGCCACTGGGCATCCTGGCCGCCTTCATCGTGATGCAGTGGCAGGGCGTCAATGCCAACATCATGTCGCTCGGCGGCATCGCCATCGCCATCGGCGCCATGGTCGACGCAGCGGTGGTGATGATCGAGAACGCGCACAAGCACCTCGAACGCTGGGCGCACGCCAACCCCGACGCGACGCTGGAAGGCGAGGCGCGCTGGAAGGTGATCGGGGACTCCGCAGCGGAGGTCGGGCCGGCACTGTTCTTCTCGCTGCTCATCATCACGCTGTCGTTCGTTCCGGTGTTCACGCTCGAGGCCCAGGAGGGACGCCTGTTCTCGCCGCTGGCGTTCACGAAGACCTACGCGATGGCGGCGTCGGCGGGCCTGGCGGTGACACTGATCCCGGTGCTGATGGGCTACCTCATCCGCGGGCGCATCCCCGCCGAGACGAAGAACCCGTTGAACCGGCTGCTGATCGCGATCTACCGGCCGCTGCTGGACGGGGTGCTGCGGGCGCCGAAGCTCACGCTGGCCATGGCCGGCGTGCTGCTCGTCGCGAGCCTGTGGCCCCTGCAGCACATCGGCGGCGAGTTCATGCCACCGCTCGACGAGGGCGACCTGCTGTACATGCCCTCGGCGCTGCCGGGCTTGTCCGCCGGCAAGGCCGTCGAGTTGCTGCAGCAGACCGACCGCCTGATCAAGACCGTGCCCGAGGTCGCCAGCGTCTACGGCAAGGCCGGCCGCGCCGAGACTGCCACCGACCCGGCGCCGCTGGAGATGTTCGAGACGACGATCCAGTTCAAGCCGAAGGACCAGTGGCGCGTCGGCATGACGCCCGACCGGCTGGTCGAGGAGCTCGACCGCATCGTCAAGGTGCCCGGCCTGGCCAACATCTGGGTGCCGCCGATCCGCAACCGCATCGACATGCTGGCCACCGGCATCAAGAGCCCGGTGGGCGTGAAGGTGGCGGGCACCGACCTGCCGACGATCGACCGCCTGACCGGCGAGATTGAGAGGGCGCTGAAGGACGTGCCCGGCGTCAGCAGCGCGCTGGCCGAGCGGCTGACCGGCGGGCGCTATGTGGACGTCACCATCGACCGCGACGCAGCGGCGCGCTTCGGCATGAGCATCGCCGACGTGCAGTCCGTCATCAGCTCAGCGGTCGGCGGCGACAACGTCGGCGGAGCGGGAGGCGAGGTGGTCGAGGGCCTGCAGCGCTTTCCGATCAACCTGCGGTATCCAAGGGAGACGCGCGACTCGCTGGACAAGCTGCGCCGGCTGCCCATCGTCAGCGAGCGCGGCGCGCGCCTGGTGCTGGGCGACGTGGCCGCCATCCGCATCACCGACGGGCCGCCGATGCTGCGCAGCGAGAACGCGCGCCTGTCCGGCTGGGTGTATGTCGACATCCGCGGGCGCGACATGCGCTCGGCGGTGCAGGACATGCAGCGCGTCGTCGGCGAGCGGGTGAAGCTTCCGCCCGGTTATTCGGTCTCCTGGTCGGGCCAGTTCGAATTCCTGGAACGTGCGACCGCGAAGCTGAAGGTTGTCGTGCCGTTCACGCTGCTGATCATCTTCGTGCTGCTGTACCTGACGTTCAAGCGCCTCGACGAGGCGCTGCTCATCATGGCGACGCTGCCGTTCGCGCTGGTCGGCGGCATCTGGCTGCTCTGGCTGCTGGGCTACAACCTGTCGGTGGCCGGTGCGGTGGGCTTCATCGCGCTGGCCGGCGTGGCGGCGGAGTTCGGCGTCATCATGCTGCTGTACCTGAAGCACGCGTGGGACGACCGCACGAAGGCGGGCCAGGCCAGCGATGCCGACCTGCTCGATGCCATCCGCGAAGGCGCGGTGCTGCGCGTGCGGCCGAAGGCCATGACGGTGGCCGTCATCCTGGGCGGCCTGCTGCCGATCATGTGGGGCGCGGGCACCGGATCGGAAGTGATGCAGCGCATTGCCGCGCCGATGGTCGGCGGCATGATCACGGCGCCGCTGCTGTCGATGCTCGTGATCCCGGCGGCCTACCGCTTGATGCGCCGTCGGCGGGCGGCGAAGCCCGAAGCGCCACACCCGGCTGGCGAAGGCGCGCCGGTTGGCGACATGGCCTGATCGCATGGCATCAAAAGTGCAAACCCTTGAGGAGCCGAACGATGAGCGACAAGACCCACTGGGATCGCGTCTACCAAAACCAGTCTGCAGAAGATGTGAGCTGGTTCCAGCCCCACGCGCAGCAGTCGCTCGACCTGATCGGCCGCATCTGCAACGGGCAATCCAGCCGCGTGATCGATGTCGGCGGCGGTGCCTCCACCTTGGTCGACGACCTGCTGGACCGCAGGACATTCCAGGTCAGCGTCCTGGACCTTTCGTCGGCGGCGCTCGACGTCGCCAAGCGCCGGCTGGGTGCACGCTCGCGCAGCGTTCAATGGCTGGTCGGCGACATTACCAACGTCGCGTTGCCGGAGCAATCGTTCGACATCTGGCACGACCGCGCGGTGTTCCACTTCCTCACCGAGCGTTCACAACGCGAAGCCTATGTTGCGCAGGTGCGCCGAGCGGTCCGACCGGGTGGCCACGTCATCGTCGCCGCGTTCGGTCCGGACGGACCCCTGCGCTGCAGCGGCCTGCCCGTCGTGCGCTTCGCCCCCCGAGGCGCTGCACGCGGAGTTCGGCGGTGCCTTCGAGTTGCTCGACCACCTCAGCGAATCGCATGTGACGCCGAGCGGCGCCGTGCAGAAGTTCGTGTATTGCCACTGCCTGGTGCATTGAGCGAGGTCGCATGCCTGCCGCGCTCGAGGTCCTCATCGACCATTGGAAATCCGACCCCCACGCAACCTACCGCAGCTGGTTTCTGTGGCCCGAGCGGCTGAAAAACTTCCGCTCGATCAGGCGAGGGCTGAACCAGGTGGTCGAGGAGATCGACCGCGGCACCTTCGGCAACGCCTATCGCGGCTCGGCGCTGGAGACGGTGGTCGAGTCGGTGGCCGAGCAGCGCCAGATCTTCAGGGGCGCCGACCACGCCTTCCTCTGGAAGCCTAAGCTGCGCATTCCGGACATCTACGAGAACGCGGACAACCAGCGCGCCTTCGCGCGGCTGCTTCACGCCTGTGATTGCTGCGACACCGCCGATGCCGTGATCGACGCCATCCGTCGCCTTGACTCGCACGCGATCAAGGGCCTGGGGCCTGCGGTGGCCAACCTGCTGTACTTCATCCACCCGACCTTGGTGCTGCCGTTCAACACCGCCATCGTGAGGGGCTACAACGCAATCACCGGTAGCAACGTCAAGCTTGGGCGCTGGGAGCACTACCTGTCCATGCGCGAAGGTGCCCTGCAGCTCAACGCCAGGCACCGCGAGCAGCTGTCCAACGACTTGCGTGCGGTCGCCGGGCTGCTGTTTGATGTGGGCAGCGGCCGCTTCGAGGCGCCGCCGCGCGCCGACGATGCTGCGGCGCAGGCGGCCTGGTTGGCCGACTTGGCGCGGGTGCGCGAAGAATCGGCGGTGCAAGCGCGGCGGGCGGCCGAGGCCCGCGACAGCGACACCACGCACACCGAGATTCAGGGCTGGCTGCGCGATCTGGGGCACGCGCTGGGTTTCGACGTGTGGATTGCGGCCAACGACCGCAGCCGCGTCTATGACGGTGCGGCGCTCGCGCACGGCTGTCTGGAACGGCTGCCAGCCGCGCTCGACGGCGCCGCCGGTGGGGTGCGCCTGATCGACGTGGTGTGGTTCGAGCGGGACGACGGCCATGCCGCGGCGGCGTTCGAGGTCGAGCATTCGACCTCAATCCACTCGGGCATCGTGCGCATGCTCGACCTCGCGCTTGGCAGCCCGATTGGCGAGCGGACCGCCTTGTTCCTGGTGGCGCCCGACGAGCGGCGCGATGAGGTGGCGCAGCAGTTGCGACGCCCTGCCTTCTCACGCGTGGCGTCGCTTGGCATCCGCTATCTACCCTATGGCGAGCTGTCGAAGCACCGCGAGTCGATGGCGCGTTTCGGCAGCGGCTTGAAGCCGGTGCTCGATGTGTCCGAACGGCTGTAGCAGGCGCGCTTCTTCAGCTCGGCTCCATTTGATCGGACTGCACTGGCCTTTCCGTCCTACTCCGACGCCACCGGCGTGGCCTACTTCTCAGCGTCAGCCGATGCCGTCGGTCAACGCTGCGCCGACTGCACCCAAGCAAGGCAGCACGATTCCTTTACTTCGCAGTTTCGATCGCGGTGACAACGATCGCGCCGTCGGCCTTTTCTGCCGTGAACATCACTTTGTCGCCGGCCTTGACCTTGTCCAGCAGTGCAGCGTCCTTGACCTGGAAGACCATGGTCATGCCGGGCATGTCCAGGTTCTTGATGTCGCCGTGCCTGAGGGTGATCTTCTTCGCTTCCTTGTCGATCTTGCGAACTTCGCCGTCGGTCATCGAGGCGGGCATGCCGTCCATCTTCATGCCGGGCATGTTCATGCCGCCCATCTTGCTGTGATCCATCGCCTGCGCGTGAGCGCTGATGGCAAACGGCACCGAGGCGGCGAAGGCCAGGGCAACGAGGAAAGGTCTGAGAGTCTTCATGGGGATTGCTCCGTAAGGGTTGTGAAAAAACTCTGCCAACGGTCACTCAATGCTTGTGTCCGCCCTGGCTGGGGGTCTTGGGCGCGCCGCCATTCTGCGCAACGTTGACCAGGCCCTTCATGCCGGCATCGTAATGGCCGGGCTGCAGACAGGCAAAGTCGACTTTGCCTGCCTTGGTGAAGCGCCAAACGACCTCGCCAGTCTTGCCCGGTGCCACGGCGACCATGTTATCGTCGGCATGTTCCATGCCTGGCATCTTCATCATCATCTCGTAGTGCTCCTTCAGTTCCTGCGGGGTGCCGAGCACCAGTTCGTGCTTGACGGCGCCGGAGTTCTTCACGACGAAGCGTACCGTCTCGCCCTGCTGTACCGTGATTTCAGCGGGCGTGAAGCGCATGTTGTCGGTCATGTCTACCTGCACCGTGCGGGTGGCCTGTGCGGCCTTGCCCGGCTCACCGACCGGGCTGCTACCGTGGCCGGGGGCTGCCATTGCCACGGATGCTGCAAGCAGCATCGGGACGAGCAGCAGCGGACGAAGGGATTTCGGGGTCATCGGAAACTCCTTATAGCGTTGGGATGCCAACCAAAGCAGCGGCATATGCCCAAGTGTGTTGAATGCCGGCCGACACAGCATGGACGAACACATTACAAGCCCGTCATCTGCCATCTGGTTTAACCAAGCGCCGCGGGGCTCCATGTCTTGAGTTCGAGCCTCCGACGGAGCGGAGGGTGTTGACCTCTGGTAGACACCCTCCACCACTGCACGGCGTAGTGAGCGCCACGCTAGAAGCTGAGAACGGGACGGGAAACGACTGCCACTTCAAGGGCTCGCAGTGCCGCCGATCGCGCATGCTGCTCCGGACCCCTGTCCAATGCCGAGACATTGCCGAAGGGAGCGGTTGAACAGATCAATGAAGGCGGTGGCTATGGACTTCTCGATCAAGGCGCTCGATCTGACCAAGCCGGCCGCGGGCATTGCACCACCCGGCGAAAAGGCGTCCGCGACCCAAGGCGGCAACTTCAAGAACGCGATGCTTAAAGCCTTGCAGGCGACCAGCGCCCTGCAGACCGAATCGGGACGGTTGAGCAAGGAGTTCTCGCTCGACAATCCGACCGTCAGCCTCGAAGAGACCATGATCGCCGGCGTCAAGTCGAGCATTGCCTTCCAGACTACTCTGCAGGTGCGCAACAAAGTCGTTCAAGCCTACACGGACATCATGAACATGCAGGTGTGAGTCATGTCACTCAATTCCCGTGGCCGTCCCGCAGCAGGCTGTCCAGGCGCGCCACCTCGTTGCCGACGGGCGTCAGCTTGCGGCCGTCTGCGGTTTCCAGTACTTCGTTCTTCTTGAAGACCCGCGGCTGGCCGAGCTTGTCCTCTCGCGCCATCTTGCCGTCCTTGAAGATGTACACGGTCGACCCGTCCTTGAGGCTGACGGCTTGCGGTGCGGACTGCTGCAGCGCGTCGCGGGCGAAAGTGGGGAGCGCCGCTCCAGCGAGCGCGGCGGTCAGGGCGATTGCGATGAGATTGAGTTTCATGGTCGGTCCTTAAAGAGTGTCGCATGGGCCTGTTTGCCGATGCGATGCCGAAGGGCATGGGATGTACTTTAGGGATGGGCGGCGGTCAGTCGGCTTTCCACTTCATGACAATCCTGCAACCTCGCCGCTTGATCGATCTGCGCCCATCGCGCCCATGGAGAATCCGGGCATGAAGATCCTTGTGGTTGAAGACGAACGGCGCGCTGCGGACTACCTGCGGCAAGGGCTGACCGAGAGCGGCTATGCCGTCGATGTAGCGCGGAACGGTGCTGATGGCCTCCACGCGGCGATGACGGGTGACCACGACCTGGTCATCCTCGACGTGATGCTGCCCGGCGTGGACGGTTTCGCGGTTCTGTCCGCGGTGCGCACGGCCAAGCAGATGCCGGTTCTGATGCTCACCGCCCGTGGACAGACGGATGACAAGGTGCGTGGCTTCGACCTCGGTGCCGACGACTACCTGGTCAAGCCCTTCCAGTTCCCCGAGTTGCTGGCCCGGATAAGGGCACTGCTCAAGCGCGGTAGGCCGGAGCAAGTCGATCTCGTACAGCGCATCGCCGACCTTGAAGTCGACCCGATTCGCCACCGCGCCGTTCGTGCAGGCCATCGCATCGAACTCACGGCCAAGGAGTTTGCGCTGCTCGCGCTGCTCGTGCAGCGCACAGGCGAGGTGCTGTCGCGCACCGAGATCGCGTCTCTCGTCTGGGACATCCATTTCGATTCCGAGACGAACGTCGTAGACGTGGCGATCCGGCGCCTGCGTGCCAAAGTGGATGAGCCATTCAAGACCAGGCTGATCCACACGGTGCGTGGTGTCGGTTATGTGCTCGAAGAGCGCCCGGAAGCATGACCATCGCCGCCTGGCAATTGCGACTCGCCGAGGCGCCGCTCGCTGTGCGCTTCGCGCTGGCTGTTGGAGTGTTCGGCGTGGTCGTTGCGGGCGCAGCTGCAGGCCTGGGTTACTGGGGTCTGTCGCGTCAACTGGACGCCCGTCTGGACGCTGAACTGGCGGGCAAACAAAGCTTGCTGCAGCATGTTCTGTCCGAGATTCCGAGCGTAGAGCAGATTCCTGCGAACGGACATCGGTTTGGGGATCTGCTGATCGGGCACAAGGGCCTTCACCTTGCGGTCGTCGATCCCCGCACGGACCACCTGCTGGCAACCTTTTCGGCGACCGCCGCGGAGTCCTTGTCCCGAATAAAGGATGCTGTGAGCACCGCGACGCTTCGTTGGCAAGGCCCCGACAAAAAGCGCTACGTGTCTGTTTCCGGTCCTGCCGCGGTTGGCGACGGGCAGGCAGTTCGGGTCGTGTTGTCGCTGGACTTGGATGAAGATCAACAACTCAAGAGCGGAATCGTCGGCGCTACATTGCTGACGTTGCCAGTGCTGCTGGCCCTGGTCGTGCTCGGCACCTGGGTAGTCGCCCGGACCAGCCTAGCCCCCTTGAACCGGCTGACCTCCGTCGCCTCTCACGTCACGACGCACAACCTCCGGCAACGCATCGAACCGCGGGGTCTGCCGGCAGAACTCAGGATGCTGGCGCTTGGCCTCAATGCCATGCTCGACCGAATCGATGCGGGTGTGCATCGCCTATCGGAGTTTTCTGCCGACCTGGCGCACGAGATGCGCACGCCCGTGGCCACCTTGCTTGGTCGCACGCAAGTCGCGCTGTCGCAATCGCGTTCGATCGACGACTTGCGTGAAGTGCTGGCCGGCAACGTCGAAGAACTGGACAGGCTGACGCGGTTGATTGCCGACATGCTGTTCCTGGCGCGCGCCGAAGAAGGGGATCTGGCGTCTACGCGCGCGGATGTTGACTTGGCAGGCGAGGCCGCCAAGGTGGCCGAGTTCCTGTCCGTCGTGGCCGACGAGAGAGACGTCCGAGTGGAAGTGACCGGCAGCGCGACTGTCCGAGCCGATCAACTCCTGGTGGAGCGGGCGATCACCAATCTACTGACAAACGCGATACGACACGCTGACGCGCACAGTACCGTGACCATCAATACCCGAATGAACGGTGATAGCGTCGTCGTCGATGTGTCGAACGGTGGCCCGGGCATTCCAGCGCACCAGCTCACGTGCATATTCGACCGCTTTGTTAGGCTGGACACTGGGCGCGACCGAAGCGGGGGGGCCGGCACTGGGCTGGGCTTGGCGATCGTCAAGTCAATCATGCGCCTCCATGGCGGGGACGTCGAAGTCACAAGCGAGCTGAACGGGACGACGACCTTCTCACTTGTGTTCCCTCTTCAATCCAGGGCAGGCACTGGCTGACGACTATGTTCAGTACAACTAGAAGTTAGGCACGGTCGTTGCTGACAGACCCGCCTGGCCTTCAGGATTAGCCGACATGACGATCGACCATCAACGGCGCCGCTTCTCGATCGGAGTGGGCCTTGCGACCTGCGGGGTGGCCGCGGGCGGGTTCGCTGCACAACGCGCTGCGGCCCAAGCGCCTGATGGCCGGCCCGCGAGCGGCGCCCCGCCCATGCTCTCGGGCACCGAGTTCGACCTGAGCATTGGGACCACTGCTGTCAACTTTACCGGTGCCCAACGCACAGCGATCACGGTCAACGGCTCGTTGCCTGCGCCGGTGCTGCGCTGGAAGCAGGGCACCACGGTGACGATGCGTGTCACCAACACGCTGGCTGAGGCGACGTCGATTCATTGGCATGGCCTGCTGCTGCCGTTCCGCATGGATGGCGTGCCGGGCATCAGCTTCGATGGCATCCGGCCTGGGGAGACCTTTGTCTACCGCTTTCCGGTGGTGCAGAGCGGTACCTACTGGTATCACAGCCACAGCGCGTTTCAGGAGCAGCTCGGGCTGTACGGGCCTATCGTCATCGACCCCGAAGGCGCTAACCCGGTGACAAGTGACCGCGAGCATGTGATGTTTCTGAGTGACTGGACGGACGAGACGCCGGAGCGGCTGTTCGCGAAGCTGAAGATCCAGTCCGATTACTACAACTTCCAGGTGCCGACAGTCGGCGACTTCATGCGCGACATGTCGCAGATGGGCTGGAAAGCGGCATGGGCTCGGCGCAAGGAATGGAACCAGATGCGGATGAGCCCGACCGACACCGTCGATGTGTCATCGGCAGCCTACACCTACCTCGTCAACGGCCATCCGCCGACATCAAATTGGACCGCCATTGCGCGCCCCGGCGAGCGCGTGCGGTTGCGTTTCGTCAACGGCTCGGCGTCGAGCATCTTCGACGTGCGCATCCCCGGGCTGCCGATGACGGTCGTGGCCACCGACGGACAGGACGTTCAGCCGGTGACGGTGGACGAGTTCCGCATCTCGACCGCCGAAACCTATGACGTGATCGTGCAACTGCCCGAGGAGCGCGCGTACACGGTCTTCGTGCAGTCGATCGACCGCATGGGCTATGCGCGGGCCACGCTCGCGCCTCACGCCGGCCTGCAGGCCGAGGTGCCGCCGCTGGACCCACGCACCTGGCTGACGATGGCCGACATGGGCATGGGCGGCATGAAGATGGACGCCGGCATGCCGGGCATGAGCGACATGCAAGGCGGCGGGAAGCAGGGTATGCAAGGCATGCAGGGCATGGGCGGCGGCTCCGTCCGCAGCGCTGACAAGGCAGCTTCCACTGCGGCTGCGCCCGACTCCGGCGCTGGTGCCGGGCACGACATGTCGTCGATGCCTGGCATGCGGGGCATGCCGGCGCCAGGCGGGCATCGCATGGACGGCATGCAGGAAAAGAACCTCGCCCCTGCCGCTGCGGCTTCTGCTGCTTCCGCGTCAAAGCAGGCAGCGGCGCGCGCGGGACACGACATGTCGTCTATGCCCGGTATGCAAGGCGGCAGCATGCAGGGCATGCAGGGCATGCAAGGCAGCGACATGGGTGCGATGAAAATGGAGCAGCCCAGCGTCGCCATCGACAACCGCGCGATGAACCCCGGGCCTTCAGTCAACGACCCAGGCCCGCGGCTGCGCGACAACGGCCGCCGCGTGCTGGTCTACGCCGACCTGCACACCGTCGGCGGGCCGATCGATCCGCGGCCACCAGGGCGCGAGATCGTGCTTCGCCTGACCGGCAACATGCGCCGCTTCATCTGGGGATTCGACGGCAAGAAGTACTCGGAGGCCGAGCCGATCCGGCTGCGTTTCGGCGAGCGCGTGCGCATCACGCTGATCAACGACACCATGATGTCGCACCCGATCCACCTGCACGGCATGTGGAGCGAGGTCGAGGACGCCGACGGCCAATTCCTGGTGCGCAAGCACACCGTCAACGTCAACCCGGGCAGCCGCTTGAGCTACCGCGTGAGCGTCGATGCGCCCGGCCAGTGGGCATTCCACTGCCATCTGCTCTATCACATGGAGTCCGGCATGTTCAGGAAGGTGGTGGTCGAATGAACCCGCACAGCGCGCAGGGAAGGGGCCTCGTTCCCGCGATCGCCGCAGCGGCGCTGCTGACAGCGGCTTCGGCCATTGCGCAGCAAGGGCCTGCTGGCATGGGCGGCATGGGTGGCATGGGCGGCGGGATGGGGAGGGGCATGCCGATGCCGAGCCGCGACACCCCGGCGGTCACGCCCGGCCGGCCCAGCTCCCCGGCCGCGTCACGCGCCGACGGCGAGGTCCCCATGGCGACCAACACCCGCGGCCCCATGTCGTCACCGGTGTCCGATGACATGTCATTTGGTCAGGTGCTGATCGACGAGTTCGAGTACGGCCGCGCACGGGGCGGAGCGAATGCGCTCTCTTGGAACGCCCAAGCCTGGTACGGCCGCGATTACAACCGCGTCTGGCTGAAGGCACGGGGCGAGCGGCAGGACGGCCGCACCCAGGACGCGAGTGCGGACCTGTTGTGGTCCAAGCCGGTCGCGACGTTCTGGGACCTGCAGGCCGGCATTCGCCGCGATTTCGGGCAAGGGTCGCAGCGCACCTGGGGCGCCTTTGGCGTGCAGGGCCTAGCGCCCTACTTCTTCAACATCGAGGCGACGGCATACTTCGCCCGCAGCCGGGCCGCCGCGCGCCTGCGGGCCCAGTATGACTTCGTGCTCACACAGCGCATGTTCCTGACGCCCGAGATTGAGGCAGACCTATACAGCCGCTCGGAGCCGGCGGCCGGCATCGGCAGCGGCTTGTCGAGCGTGAACACTGGGCTGCGGCTGCGCTACGAGATACGCCGCGAGTTCGCGCCGTACATCGGCCTGTCGCGGTCGTGGCTCGCGGGCAATACCGCTGAACTGGCGCGTGCCGCAGGCGAGCGCACCTCAGAGCTGCGCTGGGTTGCGGGGGTGCGCATTTGGTTCTGAAAGCGACCGCAGCGCGGCGTCAGCGCCGCCCCTCTACTTGTTCACGCTCAGCCACTTGTCGATCTGCGCGATCTCCTTCTGCTGCTCGGCGATGGTCTTGCGCGCCATTGCCTTCATCTCGGGCGATTTGCCGTTCTCAACTTCCGCCTTTGCCATGTCGATTGCCAGTTGGTGATGCGTGCGCATCAGCATAGCGAAGTCCTTGTCGGTATCGCCGCTGAACTGCATTGACTGCATCTTTTGCATGCCGCCCAACATCTGCTCGTGCATCTGCCGCGAGCCCGAACCCATCGGCGCCGCGGCGCTTTGAGCCAGCACGAGGCTGCTGGAAAGCAACAGCGTCGTCAGGCCGGCAACAGAGGGAAGTGAAAAGAGGTTCATGAGCAGTCCTGTTGAAGCGTCGAAGACGCGATCAGCGGTTGTCTTGGCCGCCGCCTCGGGGCCCATCGTCGCGGGGTTGCAGTGGGTCGAGGCCCCGGAACGGCTGGAAGTCGACGATGCCGAAGTGCTTTTTCAGCTCCGTGCGCATCATCTGGATGTCGGCGGTCTGGTTGTGCCAGGCCATGTTGCACTCACGGCGCAGGTCCTCATGAGCGAGGTCGGTGCCCGTCACGCAGCCGTTCACTGGCTCCAGCAGCATGTAGTGGTGACGGCTGAAGCTTTCATAGAAGGACCGGTTGAAAGCGGCGCCTGCAGGCGTCCGCTCAAGGACCGCGATCGCGGCCCTGCCGTCCTCCCGCAGGCGAGGCTGGTGGTCTACACCGTACCAATCGCGCAGGAAGCGCTGCATCGTCATGATTTCCTCGCGCTGCATGCGGTTGTTGCGCCGTGCCAGCGACTTGAGATCGTCCAGCGTCGCCTTGGCCGGCGTTGCGCCAAACCCCGGGGTTGGCGCCGTGCCCTCGGACGCTGCGATGTCCGGCGAACGCTGCATGTCAGTGCCGGCGGCCAGTTCGGTCATGCGAAGAGCCGAGTAGTGGTGGTCGATCGTCAGCTTCATGAACTCGATCTCGAAGCGGGCCGTGCGTCCCTGCCCCGGCGAGTCGGCAACGGCGGGCACCTGGGCGAAGGCGAGTGCCAAGGCGCTCACGAGGGTGGTCAGCAATTTCATGAAAATCCCCATGCCACCGGCCGACTTGCGGCCGGCGGCGGTGCGTGAATCGGAACGGATTGGGCCTCAAGCCGCCATCGCGCGGCATTGTTCAGCGCAGCGACGGCAGGCTGCTGCGCAGGCCTGGCAGTGGTCCATCGTGTGCTTGGCGCACTCGTCGGCGCAGGCTTGGCAGACCTGCGCACACTGCTCGCATAGCTGCTTCGCGAACTCGCTGCCGCGCGCCATGAAGCCGGCGGCAAGCCGGCAGATCGCGGCACAGTCGGCATCGAGCGCGATGCAGCGCGCCATCATCTGCACGTCCTGCTCCTGCAGGCACGACGCGAAGCAGTGGTCGCACGCCGTTGCGCAGGCGTTGCAGGCCTCGATGCAGGCTTGGTGAATCTCGTGGGGCATGAAGATCTCCTGGTTGGAAGCCATCCGCCTGCGGCGACGGCTGCTGAGGTGGATGAAGGGACGCTACTCGAGCCCGTTGCATCCAAGGTGGGGCAAATGACGCGCCCTCCCTCGCCGGAAAGGCGACCTCTCCCGCTCTCAGTCCACCCGCGCCGCCCGCAGCCGCAGCGCATTGCCGATCACGCTGACCGACGACAGCGCCATCGCTGCCGCGGCCACCACCGGTGAGAGCAGCAGGCCGAAGAACGGGTACAGCACCCCCGCTGCCAGCGGGATGCCGGCCACGTTGTAGGCGAAGGACAGGAACAGGTTCTGCCGGATGTTGCGCATCGTCGCCGCCGAGAGCCGCTGGGCGCGCACGATGCCGAGCAGGTCGCCCTTCAGCAGCGTGACGCCGGCACTTTCCATCGCCACGTCGGTGCCGGTGCCCATCGCGATGCCGACGTCGGCGGCGGCCAGTGCGGGCGCGTCGTTGACGCCGTCACCCGCCATCGCGACAACGCGGCCCTCACGCTGCAGGCGCTGCACGACCGCGGCCTTGTCTTCGGGAAAGACTTCGGCGATGACTTCGTCGATGTCGAGTTCGCGACCAACGGCCTCGGCGGTGGTCTTGCTGTCGCCCGTCAGCATGACGACGCGGACACCGGCCGCCTTCAGCGCCAGGATCGCCCGCGCCGTGGTCGGCTTGACCGGGTCGGCGATCGCGACGAAGCCAGCGAGGCGGCCGTCGATGGCGACGAAGACGACCGACGCCGCCTTTGCGCGCTGCGCCTCGGCCCCGGCCGACAGCGCGGCCACGTCGACCCACTGCTCGGCGAGGAACTTCGCGCTGCCGGACGCGACGGCCTGGCCTTCGACCGTCCCGACCACGCCCTTGCCGACCGGCGAATCGAAGTCGGCCACCTCGGCCAGTCGCAGCCCGCGTTCATGTGCCGCGCCGACGATCGCCATCGCCAGCGGATGCTCACTCGCGCGCTCGACGCTCGCCAGCTGGCGCAGCAGCTCGTCCGAGTCGAAGCCCGGTGCCGGCTCGACGTGCACGACCTTCGGTTTGCCTTCGGTCAGCGTGCCGGTCTTGTCCACCACCAGCGTGTCGATCTTCTCCAGGCGTTCCAGCGCCTCGGCGTCGCGGATCAGCACGCCGTTCTGCGCGCCCTTGCCGACGCCGACCATGATCGACATCGGCGTCGCCAGGCCCAGCGCGCAGGGGCAGGCGATGATCAGCACGGCGACTGCGGTGATCAGCGCGTAGGAGAACGCAGGGCTCGGCCCCCAGACGAGCCACACCGCAAAGGTCAGCAGCGCGACGACGATGACCACCGGCACGAACCAGCCGGCCACCTGATCGGCCATGCGCTGGATCGGCGCGCGGCTGCGCTGCGCCGAGGCGACCATGTGCACGATCTGCGCGAGCAGGGTGTCGGCGCCGACCTTTTCGCCGCGCATGACGAAGCCGCCGGTCTGGTTCAGCGTGCCCGCGGTCACCTTCGCGCCGGGCGCCTTCGGCACCGGCATCGGCTCGCCGGTGACCATCGACTCGTCGACCGTGCCCTTGCCTTCGGTCAACTCGCCGTCGACCGGTACCTTCTCACCGGGGCGCACCCGCAGCCGGTCGCCGGCGGTGATGGTGTCGATCGGCACCGTCTCGTCGCTGCCGTCGGCGGCCACCTTGACCGCGGTCTTCGGCGCCAGGTCGAGCAGGGCGCGGATGGCGCCCGAGGTCTTCTCGCGCGCCCGCAACTCAAGCACCTGCCCCAGCAGCACCAGCACGGTGATGACGGCCGCCGCCTCGAAGTACACCGCGACGGCGCCGCCCATGCCGCGGAACTGCACCGGGAACAGCCCGGGAGCGACGGTGGCAACGAGGCTGTACAGCCACGCGGCGCCGGTGCCGAGCGCGATCAGGGTGAACATGTTCAGGCTGCGGTGCTGCACCGAGGCGGCACCGCGCACGAAGAACGGCCAGCCGGCCCACAGCACGACGGGCGAAGCGAAGAGCAACTGCAGCCAGTTGCCGAGCCGCGGTGAGACGACGCGATGCAGGTCGAACAGGTGCGAGCCCATCTCCAGCAGCACCACCGGCAGGGTCATGGCAAGCCCGATCCAGAACCGGTGCGTCATGTCGGTCAGTTCGGGGCTCGGCCCGGTGTCGGCGGTGGCCAGCACCGGCTCCAGCGCCATGCCGCAGATGGGGCAGTTGCCGGGCCCGATCTGGCGCACCTGCGGGTGCATCGGGCAGGTGTACTCGGCTTGGCCGCCAGCATGGCCGGCCTGCGTCTTCGCCGACGTGTCCTGGGGGGCGTGGTGGTGGTGCTGGGCAGGGTGGGTGTGGTCGCCACCGTGGTGGTTGCGTTCGTGCTGCATGGCCGGCTCTCCGTCCGGTGCTAGACGACCGGCACCGGCGTGTAGCCGGCGTCGCGGATGGCATCGCCGAGCTCGCTCGCGTCCGACGCCGCCGGTTCGATGCGCACGAGGTGCTGGCGCAGATCGATCTCGACCCGCGCCTGCGGGTCGGCGTCCTTCAGCGCCTTGGTGAGGGTGCTGGCGCAATGGCCGCAGGTCATGTCGGAAACTTGGAATGTGATCACCGCAGAGCTCCAGTCAGGGGGTTTGAGAAAGGCACACTCTCATCCTTTCCAATGTGGGAATGTCAAGCGGTACAGACATAACACCCTACAGACAGAAAAGGCATGCAGCGCGACGGCTTGACCTTGCCAGCTTGGTAAGGTTGAACATTGCTTTCCTCTTGATCGACCCGGATGCCATTTCATGATCCCCGCCGCAGCAGCCAAACCCGACACCGTGTCTCTGACGATCTCCGGCATGACCTGTGCCTCCTGCGTGGCGCGGGTCGAAAAGGCGCTGCTGAAGGTGCCGGGCGTCGTCTCCGCATCGGTCAACCTGGCCACGGAGAAGGCCACCATCAATGGGCTGGTGACCGCCAGGCACGCGGCGCTGATTGCCGCAGTCGAGAAGGCGGGCTACGCGGCGCAGTGCTCGGACGAAGCGCGGGCGCCGGTGGACAGCCGATGGCCATCCTGGTGGCCGGTGGCGGCCAGCGCCGTCCTGACGCTGCCGCTGGTCGCGCCGATGCTGCTGCAGCTCTTCGGCATCGACGCCATGCTCGACGGTTGGCTGCAGCTCGCGCTGGCCACGCCGGTGCAGTTCTGGCTCGGCGCGGGCTTCTACCGTGCCGGCTGGAAGGCGTTGCGCGCCGGCAGCGGCAACATGGACCTGCTGGTCGCGCTGGGCACGTCGGCCGCCTATGGCTTGTCGCTTGTGCTGCTGTGGCAGCACGGGGCGCACGGCATGCCGCACCTGTACTTCGAGGCCTCGGCGGCGGTCATCACGCTGGTGCTGCTGGGCAAGTGGCTGGAGCAGCGCGCCAAGCACCAGACGGCCGATGCCATCCGCGTGTTGAACGCGTTGCGCCCGGTGACGGCCCGTGTGCGGCGCCACGGTGTGGAAGCCGAGGTGGCCCTGGCCGACCTGGTGGTGAACGACCTCGTGGTCGTCCGGCCGGGGGACCGTGTCGCGGTCGATGGCGAGATCGTCGAGGGGCGCAGCCACATCGACGAGTCGCTGATCACCGGCGAGAGCCTGCCGGTCGCCAAGGGCGTGGCCGACAAGGTGACCGGCGGCTCGGTCAACGCCGAAGGCCTGCTGCTGGTGCGCGCGACGGCGATCGGCGCGGAGACGACGCTGGCGCGCATCATCCGCCTCGTCGAATCCGCCCAGGCTGCGAAGGCGCCGATCCAGCGCATTGTCGATCGGGTGAGCGCGGTCTTCGTGCCGGTGGTGCTGGGCATCGCGCTCCTCACCTTCCTCGGCTGGCTTGCGGCGGGCGGCGGCTGGCAGCCGGCCCTCATGAACGCGGTGGCGGTGCTGGTCATCGCCTGCCCGTGTGCGCTCGGGCTGGCCACACCCACCGCCATCATGGCCGGCACCGGCGTGGCGGCGCGGCGCGGCATCCTGATCAAGGACGCCGAAGCCCTGGAGGTGGCGCATGGCGTGACGGTGGTCGCTTTCGACAAGACCGGCACGCTGACCCAAGGCAGGCCGACGCTGGCCGCCATCGTCGCGGCGCCCGGGGTGGCGCGCGACGACGTGCTGCGCGGCGCGGCGGCGTTACAGGCCGCCAGCTCGCACCCGCTGGCCACTGCGGTGCTGGACCGCGCGCGCGGCGATGGGCTGGTGTTCGACGGCGCCGTGGAGGTGCAAGCGCTGCCGGGGCGCGGCGTCGAAGGGCGCATCGGCACTGCCCGCCTCGCGCTCGGCAGCACCCGGCTGCTGCGCGAGCGCAACCTCGATGCTGGCGCGCTCAATGCCGACGCCGAGCGCTTCGAGCGCGACGGCAGGACCGTCTCCTGGTTGCTGCGCGATGTTGGCGACGCGGGCACCGGCGCGGCCGTGCTCGGACTGCTGGCCTTTGGCGACACCATCAAGCCCACCGCCCGCACGGCCGTCGAACGGCTCCATGCACTCGGCATCCGCACTGTGATGCTGACCGGTGACAACCGCGGCAGCGCCGCCGCGGTCGCCCGAGAACTCGGCATCGCCGACGTGCGCGCCGAGGTGCTGCCGGCCGACAAGGCTGCGGCGGTGAGCGGGCTGCGCGCGGGTGGCGACGTCGTGGCGTTCGTCGGCGACGGGCTCAACGACGGGCCTGCGCTCGCCGCGGCGTCCTGCGGCTTTGCCATGGCCGGCGGCGCGGACGTGGCCACCGAAACCGCCGGCATCACGCTGATGCGCGGCGATCCGCGCCTGGTCGCCGACTCGCTCGACATCTCGCGTCGCACCTACGCGAAGATCCAGCAGAACCTGTGGTGGGCCTTCGGCTACAACGTGCTCGGCATTCCGCTGGCTGCGCTCGGCCTGCTGAACCCCGTCATCGCCGGGGCCGCGATGGCGTTCAGCAGCGTCAGCGTCGTGATGAACGCGCTGACCCTGCGCCGCTGGCGCGGCTCGGCGGTGGACGCGGTCTCCCTTCCGGTCCCAACGGTAGGAGCAACTGGATGACGACGATGAACATCGGCGAAGCCGCCAAGGCCAGCGGCGTGTCGGCCAAGATGATTCGCCACTACGAGAGCGTGGGCCTGTTCCCGCAGGCGACGCGCACCGAGTCCGGCTACCGGCGGTACGGCGACAACGAGGTGAACACGCTGCGCTTCATCCGCCAGTCGCGCGACCTCGGCTTCTCCATCGAGCAGATCCGCGAGCTGCTGGGCCTGTGGCAGAACCGTCGGCGGCCAAGTCGCCTGGTCAAGGCCCTGGCCGAGGCGCACATCAACGAGCTGGACGCCAAGCTGCGGGAGATCCAGGCGATGAAGGCGACCCTGCAGCACCTGGTACAGGGCTGCCACGGCGACGACCGCCCCGACTGCCCGATCATTGAGACGCTATCGAGCGAGCATGGCGTCGCGGCGTCGGCGTCGCCAAATGGCGTCTCGCCACGTCGCCGTGGGCTGCGCCAAGGAATGTCATGAGGCGCTGATTTTTTGCGCAGGCCCGTCGCTGGCCTCGAGTTCAGTGTGGTGCCAAACGCCATCGCCCTCGCGGGGCGCACATCGCTGGGCAAAACTAGTTCAGCGGTATGACAAGCTCCCACCGCTTCCCGCGCGCCAGCTGTTGGTTGGCACCGCAGGACCGTTCAGCGAGCGTGAACGCTGCGCTGAATCTGTCACCACGTCGTCACACGTCGGCTATACATTTCGACTCTGCTAGAAACGCAAGAAAGCGCTGTGTACCGCCATGGGATGGCAGACATGAGAGTTGGCATCAATGGAATGGGCCGCATCGGCCGTTTGGCGCTGCGCACAGCCTTCGGCGCCGCCGAGCGGCCGGCCGACGACCCGCGCGCCGGCAACCGGCTGCAGGTGGTGCACCTCAACGAACTGAAGGGCGGGGCGGCGGCGACGGCGCACCTGCTGCAGTTCGACAGCGTGCAGGGCCGCTGGCGCGAGGACCTCGAGTCCGAGGGCGACCACGCGCTGCGCATCGGCCAGCGGCGCCTGGGCTTCTCGTCACATGCCACCGCGGCCGACATCCCCTGGGGTGAGCTGGGCGTGGACCTGGTACTGGAGTGCACCGGCAGGTTCCTCACGCCGCAGACGCTGCAGGGCCACCTCGACCGCGGCGCGAAGCGCGTCATCGTCGCCGCGCCGGTGAAGGTGGGCGACGTGCTGAACATCGTCGTCGGCGTCAACCACCACCTGTACGACGCCGCGCGCCACCGCATCGTCACCGCCGCCTCCTGCACCACCAACTGCCTGGCGCCGGTGGTGAAGGTGGTGCACGAGGCCTTGGGCATCCGCCACGGCCAGATCACGACGATCCACGACCCGACCAACACGAACCTGGTGGTCGACGCGCCGCACAAGGACCTGCGCCGTGCCCGCAGCGCGATGCTCAGCCTGGCGCCCACCACCACCGGCAGCGCCACCGCCATCGCGCTGATCTACCCCGAGCTGAAGGGCAAGCTCGACGGCCATGCGGTGCGGGCGCCGGTGCTCAACGCCTCGCTCACCGACTGCGTCTTCGAACTGCAGCGCGAGACGACGGCGCCGGCGGTGAACGCGCTGTTCGAGCAGGCGGCCCGCGGTGCGCTGGCCGGCATCCTGGGCGTCGAGACGCGGCCCCTGGTCAGCGCCGACTACGCGCGTGACACCCGCAGCGCCATCGTCGATGCGCCCTCCACGCTGGTCACCGACGGCACGCTGCTGAAGGTCTACGCCTGGTACGACAACGAGATGGGCTATGCCTGCCGGATGGTCGACCTGGCCTGCCACATGGCCGACCTCGGCCTCTGAAGCGGCCGGCACGCCATGAACACCGGCACTCGCGACTACGCCATCGTCACGGCGGCCTACTGGGGCTTCACCCTCAGCGACGGCGCGCTGCGCATGCTGGTGCTGCTGCACTTCTACCGGCTGGGCTACTCGCCGTTCACGCTGGCCTTCCTGTTCCTGCTGTACGAGGCGATGGGCGTGGTGGCCAACCTGATCGGCGGCTGGCTGGCCACCCGCTTCGGCATCGCCCGCATGCTGGCCGTCGGGCTGGCCACGCAGATCGCCGGCTTCCTGCTGCTGTCGGCGCTGTCGCCGGAGTGGACGGCGGCGATGTCGGTGGCCTGGGTGGTCGTGGCGCAGGGCGTCTGCGGCGTGGCCAAGGACCTGACGAAGACCGCCAGCAAATCGGCCATCAAGCTGACCGCGGGCGACGCCTCGGGCCGGCTCTTCAAGTGGGTGGCGTTCTTCACCGGCAGCAAGAACGCGATGAAGGGCGTCGGCTTCTTCCTCGGCGGGGTGCTGCTGCAGTCGCTCGGCTTCCAGGCCGCGCTGTGGACCCTGGCCGGCCTGCTGGCGCTGGTGTTCATCGGCGTCATCGGCTTCGTGCCGCCGTTGATGGGCAAGCGCAAGGCGTCCTCATCGGCGCGCGAGCTGTTCGCCAAGAACCGCGGCATCAACCTGCTGGCGGCGGCCCGGGTGATGCTCTTCGGCGCGCGCGATGTGTGGTTTGTCGTCGGCGTGCCGGTGTTCCTCTACGCCGCCGGCTGGACCTTCACCATGGTCGGCGCCTTCCTGGCGCTGTGGACCATCGGCTACGGCGTGGTGCAGGCCGCCGCGCCGGCGCTGGTGCGCCGCAGCCACGACGGTCTGAGCACCGAGGTGCCGGCCGCCCGCTGGTGGTCGGCCGGGCTGGCGCTGGTGCCCATGGCGCTGGCGGTGCTGGTGGCGCTCGACGTGCCCGACCTGGAGTGGGTGGTGGTGGCCGGCCTTGGCGTCTTCGGCTTCGCCTTCGCCGTCAACTCCTCGGTCCACTCGTACCTCATCCTGGCCTACGCCGGCTCGGAGAAGGCGGCCGAGGACGTCGGTTTCTACTACGCGGCCAACGCGCTGGGCCGCTTCTTCGGCACGCTGCTGTCCGGCCTGCTGTACCAATGGGGCGGGCTGCTGTGGGGGGTTGGCCGGCTCGGCGGTGATGCTGGCCCTCTGCTGGGCGGTGACGCTCGCACTGCCGCTGCGACGGGCTCCTGAGCCTGCGAAGGTGCTGAGCGACGCTGCCATTGAGCCGGCCCTGGTCGTGACCGCTCCGAAGCCGCTGGAGCGGGTGTGACCATGGACGAGAAGGCCGCCGTCGTCGCCCTCGCCGCGCTGGCCCAGCCGATGCGGCTGCGCGTGTTCCGCGTGTTGGTCGGGGCAGGGCCCGGCGGCCTGACGCCCGGTGTCCTGTCGGCCACCCTTGATGTGCCGGCGTCCACCCTGTCCTTTCATCTGAAGGAGTTGGTGCATGCCGGACTGGCGGCGCAGGAGCGCCAAGGCCGGCACCTCATCTACCGGCCCACCATCGAACACATGAACGCCCTGCTGGCCTACCTCAGCGCCCACTGCTGCCAGGGCACGCCGGTGGCGGGCTGCACACCGTTTCCCGCAACCGACTGCACCGACTGCTGAGCGTTAGTCGTCGTCTTTTCGCCCCCCCTCTAGGAGCCTCCATGAGCGACAAGGTCTACCAAGTGCTCTTCGCCTGCACCCACAACTCTGCCCGGTCCATCATGGCGGAGGGGCTGCTCAACAGCCTGGCGGGAGGCCGCTTCCGGGCACATTCCGCCGGCAGCCACCCGTCGGGAATCATTCATCCCCTAGCGCTGCACACGCTGCGGCGAATGCGCATTCCAGTTGACGGGTTTCGCAGCAAAGACTGGGCGGAGTTCGCCCAGCCCGGCGCGCCGGCCATGGATTTCGTCTTCACCGTCTGCGACAACGCCGCTGGCGAGGTCTGCCCGGTCTGGCCCGGTCAGCCGATGACCGCGCATTGGGGCGTTGCCGACCCCGCGGCCTTCGTTGGCAACGAGGAGCAGACCGAGCGGGTGTTCTGGGACACCGCGCTCGTGCTCAAGCGCCGCATCGAATTGATGCTGGCTTTGCCACTGCAGTCGCTGGACCGTCTTGCCATCCAGCGCGAAGTGCGCGACATCGGCGGTCGGTGACTGCCATGCGCACTGCCACGGCGGGCGGGCAGAGCGCCGCCCCCGCGCCCATGAGCGTGTTCGAGCGCTGGCTGACGATCTGGGTGCTGCTCTGCATCATCGCCGGCATTGCACTGGGCCAGTGGTTTCCGGGCCCTTTCCGCGCGCTCGGCGGCTGGGAGGTGGCGCAGGTCAACCTGCCGGTGGGGCTGCTGATCTGGGTCATGGTCATCCCCATGCTGCTGAAGGTGGACTTCGGCTCGCTACGGCAGGTGGGACAGCACTGGCGGGGCATCGGCGTCACGCTCTTCGTCAACTGGGCGGTCAAGCCATTCTCGATGGCGCTGCTGGCCTGGGTGTTCGTCCGTCATGTCTTTGCCCCCTGGCTGCCGGCGGACCAGGCCGACAGCTATGTCGCCGGCCTGATCCTGCTGGCCGCCGCGCCCTGCACCGCCATGGTCTTCGTCTGGAGCCGGCTGACCGGGGGCCATGCGCTGTTCACGCTCAGCCAGGTGGCGCTGAACGACCTCATCATGGTGTTCGCCTTCGCGCCCATCGTGGCGCTGCTGCTGGGGCTGTCTGCCATCACCGTGCCGTGGGACACGCTGATCATCTCGGTGCTGCTCTACATCGTGGTGCCGGTGGTGCTGGCCCAGGTCTGGCGTAAGGCGCTGCAGCGGCGCGGCCACGGCGCGCTGGAGGCGGTGCTGCAGGCCATCGGTCCCTGGTCCATCGCGGCGCTGCTGGCCACCCTGGTGCTGCTGTTCGCCTTCCAGGGCGAGGCCATCCTCACGCAGCCGCTGGTCATCGCCATGCTGGCGGTGCCCATCCTGCTGCAGGTGTTCTTCAATTCGGGGCTGGCCTATTGGCTGAACCGGCGGCTGGGCGAGGCGCACAGCGTGGCCTGCCCGTCGGCGCTCATCGGCGCCAGCAACTTCTTCGAGCTGGCCGTGGCCGCGGCCATCAGTCTGTTCGGCTTCGAGTCGGGGGCGGCGCTGGCCACCGTCGTCGGTGTGCTGATCGAGGTGCCGGTGATGCTGCTGGTGGTGCGCTGGGTCAACCGTAGCCGCGCCTGGTATGAGCGGGGTGCCGGCCGGCCGGCATGATGTGACCGATGCAAGACGATGACCTGACGCTGCCCAACGTCCACGACGACCTGTTCGGCCGGCCAGAGTTCTCACGCCTCGCCACAACAGCCGCTTCCAGCCATTCGCCGCGCATCCTGCTGCTCCACGGCTCGCTGCGCGAACGTTCCTACAGCCGGCTGCTGACGTTCGAGGCCCGCGCGGCTGCTGCGAGCCCTGGGCGCTGAGGCCCTCGTCTTCGACCCGGCCGGTCTGCCCCTGCCGGACGGGGCGCCCGACGACCACCCGAAGGTCCAGGAACTGCGTAACGCGGCGGCCTGAGCCGAAGGCATGGTGTGGACCTCGCCCGAGCGGCACGGCGCGATGAGTGCCGTCCTCAAGGCGCAGATCGACTGGATTCCCTTGAGCCTCGGCGCGATGCGGCCGACCCAGGGCAAGACGTTGGCGGTGATGCAGGTCTCGGGCGGGTCGCAGTCGTTCAACGCGGTCAACCAGATGCGGGTGCTGGGCCGGTGGATGCGCATGATCACCATCCCCAACCAGTCGTCGGTGGCGAAGGCGTTCATGGAGTTCGACGACGCTGGCCGGATGAAGCCGTCGTCCTACTACGACCGGGTCGTCGACGTGATGGAGGAACTGGTCAAGTTCACGCTGCTCACGCGGGACGTCTCGACGTACCTCGTCGACCGCTACAGCGAGCGCAAGGAGAGCGCGGAGCAGCTGTCGCAGCGGGTGAACCAGAGGGCAATCTAGTGGCCGGTCTGGCATCCGCCGATCTCCTGTCACCTGTCGCTCGAACCTGCTCTACATCACTGCCTCATGACCTTTCGAGCGTAGAGCCCGACCGGCGCAGCGGTAGGAAAGAGGTCTATGCCAGCGTTCTGGCCGCGCCCGGTATCACTGCTGTGGGCCTCAGGTTCAGAACGCGGTCATTGCCGGCACAGCCACCCTGCTGCTTGACCCACTTGGAAAGGACATCAGGTCTGTTGCGGCACGGCATCGATCAGCCCCGTGTCGGCACTTCGCTGCGGTGCCGGTCGAGGCACACGTGACACTTTGGGCCGGGCGCTGAAGACAGCTGCCAAATGCATCTCGAGTTGACGAAGGGCGCTTGTCTTCTCCGCGAGGTAGTCGTGTCGCTCATAGTGCTTTTGCTGCACGCCGCTGGTCCTCCCGTGCGACAGCAGTTGGGCGCGCACCTCGCGTGAAACGTTGAGCGCTTGCAGCCGCGTTTCCATGCTGCGCCGGATGTCGCGCCCCTGAAAGGGTGCCGCCGCTGTCTGCGTGAGCTCGGCCGACGCCTGTGCAATTGCTCTGACAATCGGAGGCAGGCTGGTGTGGTGGATGGGTCGTTCTCCACCGGTTGTGGAAAAGATGTAAGTGCCGGCTCCGTTCAGCTTGCGAAGCTCTTCAAGCAGCTTGGCCACCTGCTTCGACACTGGCAGCAGGTGGGGAACGGCGACCCTGCGTTTGCCCTTAGGGTCCGCCAGCCGCAGGACCTGCGTCTTGGTGTTGTAGTCTGGCCAGGTTGCACGCAGGAGTTGCAGGAATCGCTGACCTCCTAGCAGCATGTTGCAGCGGATCGTATGAGCAACTTCTGTCCGCAGGCCAGCAAGCGCCTTCCACAGGTGCCTTAGCTCGTCGTCGCTCAGCACGCGGTCGCGTGTTGACTCGAATTCCTGAACTCGGGGCACCAGCGCCACGGGATTGCTTGATAGCTTGAACACCGCGGTGTCGCTCGCTGCTCGCCGTGGATCGAGGTCCGAGTGGGCACCGTGCGTGAAAGCGGCTTGCAGGTAAGAGCGGACGATGTTGGTCTGCCGTCCGATTCCCTTGCGGACCATCTTCGCCAGGATGTCCCGGATGTTCTCCGGTGCAATTCGGTTCGCTGGAAGCTTCGCCAGGTCCGGCCAGGGCGTGGTGACATGTCGCTTGAAGATCGCTGCGACATCTCTTGCAGATTCCTTGCCGAGACGGAGCAGGTAAGCGACGTAGGCATCGAGCAGTGCCTGGAAGCTCCCCAACTCGACAGCCTGTCGAGCGACCTCCAAGTTGGCCAGCCGCGACTCAGCCCGGGCGACCTTTGGGTCGATTCCCTGCCGCACCAGTTCGAGCAGCTGTCTGGCTTCCTGACGCGCGTGCTCCAGCGACAGGGCAGGGTAATCGCCGACCTTGATCTCGCCATGCAGGTCCGCCTTGCGGTAGCGGAACGACCAGGTTCTGCGAAGCAGTCCCCGCGGCTTGGTACACGACACGACCAGGCGCCCGTTGCCTATGGGTAGGGCACCATCGGTCCGCGTCTCGCCGGCCTTCAGGTTTTTGATCGCGATCTCGGTCAAGGGACGGGTGTGAGCCCGCCCGGTAGGGTGTTTCTGCTGTCGAAAATCGGTCGCCATACGGGTCGCCATACAGGTGTGGCTGCTGCAGGATCTTCGGAGACGTGGACGAACAACCAATCATCCGACACCCAGCAGACACAGGGGTTCCAAGCGGTACAAAGGTTCTCCTGGGACCGGTCGGGACGCCTGCGAAGGCGACTCATAATCCTTTGGTCGTTGGTTCAAGTCCAACACGGCCTACCAGCACGCATCGAGAGCACGTCACCCGGGCCGGACCTGCCCGGCACGTGGCGTGCACACTGGCCCAGTCGACAACGCCCGGGGGCACGCATTGGACACCCAGGTCATCAAGGACCTCGCGCGCTTGATGCAGCAGACCGCCGTCAAGCAGGCCATGCAGGAATGCGCCCTTCGCCGCCTGCTGCGGCTGGTTCCGAAGGACAGCGCCGGTCCCTTGGCGGCGGCACTGCGTGCGGACGCCACGCTCGTCCTCGACAGCTTCTCCGGGGGCATCGACCAGCAGGCGATCGACGCCACGATCACCGCCGAGCTGAACGCGATGCTGCTGGCGCTGGGCGACGACGCCGGTTAAGCGGGCGCCGCGTCGAGCGGCGCGGATGCGGCCGACGCGCTAGCGGTGCACCAGGTCCCGCACCGCGCGGGCGAAATCGCCCGGCGATCCGGTGTAGGGCGTGTTGTTCATCTGAAGCAGCTTTGCGCGCAGGGCATCTTCGCCCACCACGGCGGTGATTTCGGCATGCAGCCGTTCCACCAGTGGGGCGCTCAGCCCCTGTGGCGCGAACAGCCCGAACAGCGAATCCAGGTTCGCGGGGGCGAACCCCAGCTCGGCGAGCGTGGGGGTTCGAGGCAGCGCCGTGAGGCGTTGCGGGGCCCCGACGGCCAGGGCCGTCAAGCGGCCGGCCCCGATCTCGCGCAGCTGCTGGGCGGCGACGTTGGTCGACAGCACTTCGAACTGGCCTCCGAGGGCGTCGAGCAGCTGCCGACCGCCGCCCTTGTAGGGGACGTGCGCGATGTCGACGCCGGCAAGGCGCCGCACACGATCGAGCACGGTGTAGCCCGTGGTGCCTTCACCGGTGGTCGCCCAGCGCAACGCGCCGGGTCGCTGCCGAGCCAGCGCCAGCATGGCCTCGAAGCCGCGCGTTCCGAGCGCCGGCGTGCCGGCGACCAGCACCGGCGTCCGCATCACCCCGGCCACCGGGAGGGCGGCGACGGACCGTGCGGGTCCGGCACCCCCACGCGCCAGCAGCGCGGCCGACGAGACGGCGGCGAACACCAGCGTGTGGCCGTCCGGGGCGGCCCTGGCAAGGGCGCCGAGGGCCAGCGTGCCGCTGGCGCCGGGCCGGTTCTCCACCAGCACGGGCGTGCCCAGCCGCGCGGTGAGCCGGTCGGCCAGTGCGCGCGCGATGTCGTCGCTGACACCGCCGGGGGGTAGGCGACCAGGATGCGCAACGGACGCGTCGGCCAGCGGGGCGCCGGTGCCGCGGGTGCGCCTCGTGCGGAGACGGCGGCGGTGACCGGGCCCGTTCCCGCCAGCAGGGCGGCGGTGATGAGGCGACGGCGCTGCCGGCGCCCTTCGCGGGACAACGGCCTCAAGCCCGTCGCGCCCGGTACGCCTGCCCGATCTCCCGGGCCAGGGCGACAAAGGTGGCGGTGGGTCCCTCGACGTCCGCGCGTCGGTAGACCAGGGTGAGCGGCGCGCTCAGGCCCACGGCACCGGCCAGCGGTCGGTACACGATGGCCTGGGGATGGATGCCGATCATGGACGCAGGCACCAGCGACAGGCCCACGCCGGCGGCGACCAGGTTGAGGTTGGTCATCATGCGGTCGACCTCCGCGGCCAGGGTCACCTGCACCTTGCGCCGGGCGCAGGCGGCCAGCAGGTTGGCGTACAGGCCCGGCGCGCCGGGCCGTCTCACCAGGATGAGGGACTCGCCTTGCAGTTCCTTGAGGTCCACCGGCACGTCGGACGGCAAGGCCAGCCGATGGTCCACCGGAATGGCCAGCACCGACGGTTCCTGAAACAGCTCTTCGAAGGCGAGGCCGGGCGGCCGAGCCACCGGCACGCGCAGCAGCCCGCAGTGCACGCGGGCATCGCGCACGGCGGCCGTGAGGTCGGCGGCGTTGTCCTCGCTCACCCTCAGCCGGACATCGGGGTGGCGCTGCCGGCACACCCGCAGCAGTTGCGGTGTGAAGGCATGCGACGCGGAGGAGCTGGTGAAGCCGATGGCCAACGTGCCGCGCTCGCCGCGCGCGAAGGCGGCCATGCGCTGCTCCAGTCCGGTGACGTCGGCGAGCAGGCGCACCGTCTCGGCCTTCAGCTCGCGTCCGGCGTCGGTCAGCGCCACGCCCTTCGGGTGGCGGTGGAACAGCGTGAGGCCGAGCTCGTCCTCCAACGCCTTGATCTGCTGAGACAGCGGCGGCTGCTGCATGCCGAGCAGCTCGGCGGCACGCGTGATGTGGCCCGCGTCCGCCACCGCCATGAAGTACCGCAAGCGCCTCAGGTCCATACAGACATCATATGAAGTCGAGATTCTAGAGATCTTTGCGGTTTGGTTCGCCCCTTCACATCATGGTCGGCAACAACCAACCGTCTGGAGACTTGCCTTGACCTCGACCCGAGCCGCCCCACGCATCGCCTGCCTTGCCTTCTTCTCTGTGTTCGGGCTCAGTGCCTGCGGTGGCGGCGACGACGCCCCGGTGCTGTCCGGGCCGGCCACCTCGATCGAGGCCGCGCCGCAGCGCTCGACCTGCCCGCCGGCCCTGCCCGCCGACGCCAGCTGCCTGACCGGCACCGACTCCAGGGGCGCGCACTACCTCATCGCCATGCCGGCCGACTGGAACCGCCGACTGGTGCTGCATGCGCACGGCGGACCGGACCTGTCCGCGCCGACGGCCGAGCGTGCCGTGGAGGACGCGACCCGCTGGGCCATCATGGTGAAGGCCGGGTATGCCTGGGCCGGCTCCACCTTTCGCCAGGGCGGGGTCGAGGTCCGCGCCGCGGCGGAGGACACCGAGCGGCTGCGCGGCATCTTCCGCCAGCACGTCGGCCGCCCCGCGCTGACCATCCTCCATGGCCAGTCCTGGGGGGCCGGCGTGGCGGCCAAGGCGGCCGAGACCTACACCGCCGAGACGGTGGGCGAGAAGCCGTACGACGCGGTGCTGCTGACCGCCGGCGTGCTCGCCGGCGGCACCCGTTCCTACGACTTCCGTACCGACCTGCGGGTGGTCTATCAATACCTCTGCAACAACCATCCTCGGCCCAGCGAGCCGTCCTACGCGCTGAACCTCGGCTTGCCGGCGGGCACGACGATGACCCAGGCGCAGCTGGCGACAAGGGTGAACGAGTGCCTCGGGCTCAACCTCACGTCGGCCCAGCGCAGCGCCGAGCAGAACGCGAAGATCGACACCATCGTCCGCGTCATCAAGATCCCGGCGACCCAGATCCAGGCCCACCTCAACTGGGGCACCTTCCACTTCCAGGACATCAGCGGCAAGCGGACCGGCGGCGCGAGCCCCTTCGGCAACACCGGCGCCGTCTACAGCGGGTCGAGCGACGACGCGGCCCTGAACGCCGGCGTGCTGCGCTACCGGGCCGATGCTGCGGCGTACCGCCAGTTCTCCACCGACACCGACCCCACGGGCCGCATCCCGGTCCCGGTGCTGTCGGCGAAGTGGATCGCCGATCCCACGGCCTTCGTCGAACTGGACTCGCACTTCCGTTCGGTCATGCAACAAGGCGGCAGCGGCGACCGGCTGGTGCAGACCTTCACCACCGCGGCGCAATCGCACAGCTACATCAGCGACCCCACGTACCCGACCCTGCTGTCCGCGCTGGTGGAGTGGGTGGAGAAGGGCAGCAAGCCGACGCCGGCCGGCATCGCCGCGGCCTGCCCGTCGTTCGAGGCGGCCTTCGGCACCGGCTGCAGCTTCTCGCCCGCCTACGCGTCGCCCGCCCTGGAGTCCCGGGTCCCGGCGCGCGAACGGCCCTGATGCAGCACGGGCGCTTGAAGGTGAAGGCGTGCGGGCCGCGCAACGGGGGGCCCGGTTCGGCGGCCCGGGCCGCCGCTCACTGCGGGCTGCCGAGGATGGCCTTGACCTCGAGGTACTCCTCGAAGCCGAACACCCCGAACTCGCGCCCGTTGCCCGACTGCTTGTAGCCGCCGAAGGGCAGGCTGCGGTCGAAGGCCGCGCCGTTCAGGTAGACGCGGCCGGTGCGCAGGCGGTTGGCCACCGCGCGGGCGCGCCGCAGGTCCTTCGACTGCACGAACCCCGCGAGGCCGAACGGCGTGTCGTTGGCGATGTCCACCGCCTCGTCCTCGGTGTCGTAGGCCATGATGGACAGCACCGGCCCGAAGATCTCCTCGCGCGCGATCCGCATGTCCCGCGTGACGTCGCCGAACACCGTGGGGCGCACGTAGTAGCCGCGGTCCAGGTGCGCCGGCTTGCCCGGCCCGCCGGCCACCAGCGTCGCCCCTTCCTCGAGGCCGGCCCGCACCAGTCCCTGCACCTTGTCGTACTGGCCCTGGCTGACCAGCGGTCCCATGGTGGAGGCGGGGTCGAGCGGGTCGCCGAGCCGGATCGACTGCACCGCCTCGCGAGCGGCTTCGAAGGCCGCCTCCCGCTGGGCGCGCGGCACCAGCATGCGTGTCGGCGACTGGCAGTTCTGGCCGGCGTTGGTGTAGCAGGCGTGAACGCCGGCGATGACCGCGGCCTTCAGGTCGGCGTCGGGCAGGATGATGTTGGCCGACTTGCCGCCCAGTTCCTGCGCCACCCGCTTGACGGTGTCGGCGGCCAGCTTGGCCACGCGGATGCCCGCGGTGGTGGAGCCGGTGAAGGACACCATGTCCACCTCGGGGTGGGCGGCGATGGCCTCGCCGACGGTCGGGCCGTCGCCGTTGACCAGGTTGAAGACGCCGGGCGGCAGGCCGGCGGCGTCGATCACCTCGGCCAGGATCATCGAGCTGAGCGGTGCGATCTCGCTCGGCTTGAGCACCACGGTGCAGCCGGTGGCCAGCGCCGGCGCCACCTTCGACGCCACCTGGTTCAGCGGCCAGTTCCAGGGCGTGATCAGCCCGCACACGCCGATCGGCTCGCGGCGGATGATGCCCGGTCCCATGCGTTCCTCGAAGGGGAAGTGCTGCAGCACCCGAACCGCCTCCTCGAAGTGGAACAGCGCGACGGTGGCCTGCCGCTCGGTGGAGAAGGTGATGGGCGAGCCCATCTCCAGCGTCATCGTGCGCGCCAGCTCGGGCAGGCGGGCGCGAAAGCCGTCGACGATGCGGCTCAGCCAGCCCAGCCGTTCGGCCACGCTGGTCTGCGCGTAGCCGGCAAAGGCGCGGCGCGCCGCCCGCACGGCCCGGTCGACGTCCTGCGGCGAGCCGAGGCTGATGCGCGCGAAGGGCGCCTCCGTGGCGGGGTTGACCACGTCGAGGGTGGACGGCAGCGCGGGGTCGACCCAGGCACCGTCGATGTAGAACTTCAGTCGGTCCATCGATGCGTCCGCGGAGGGGCTGGTGGTCAGTCGATCGAGATCTTGGCCGCCTCGACGACACGTTTCCATTTGGCCGCCTCGCTGGCCATCAGCTCGCTCAGCTGGGCCGGCGTGCCGGCCAGCGGCACCACGCCGAGCGACGCCAGCTTGGCCTTGCCTTCGGCCGAGGCGGTGTACTTGTTGATCTCCTGGTTCAAGGCGGTGACGATCGACCGCGGCACGCCGGCCGGACCCACCAGCGCGTTCCACACGGTGGCTTCCAGGTTCACGCCCTGCTCGAGCGCCGTCGGGACGTTGGGCAGCCCCGGGAAGCGGGCCTTGGAGGTGACGGCCAGCGCCTTCAGCTTTTGGCCCTGGATGTTGGCCAGCAGCGAGGTCACCGGCGCCGACACCCCTTCGACCGAGCCCGTCATGGCGTCGGTCATCGCCGGGGCGTCGCCCTTGTACGGCACCGACGACAGCCGCGCGGCGCTGTTCAACCGCAGCGACTCGGTGGCCAGGTGGCCGATGGTGCCCTTGCCGGGGTTGGCCACCGTCAACGCATTGGGCGCCGACTTGCTCTGCGCGATGAACTCACCCAGCGTCGAGGCCTTCACCGACGGGTTGACCGCGAGCACCAGCGGGATCTCGCCGACCAGCGCGATGGGCGTCAGGTCCTTCTCCGGGTCGAAGGGCATCGGGTTGTACAGCGACTTGTTGTTCGCCAGCGGCCCCGACGTGGCCATTGCCAGGGTGTAGCCGTCCGGCGGCGACTTGGCCACGTGGTCGACGCCGATGTTGCCGCCGGCCCCGACCCGGTTCTCCACGATGAACTGCTGCCCGAACCGGGTGCTCAGGTGCTGGGCGATCTGTCGCGCCACGAGGTCGGAGCTGCCGCCGGGCGCGAAGATCGCGATGATGCGCACCGGCTTGTTGGGCCAGTCGCCCTGCGCCGTGGCGGCGCCGGTCAGCGACAGCAGCAGGCCCGCGGCGCAGGCGAGGCGGCGGGCAAGGGTCGTCAGGTCCATCGAGGTCTCCCGGTCTTGTGCCGGCAGTCTCGTGAGAAGCGCAGGCGCCAACAACACGTGGATTCCGACTTTCCGCTGCATGGAACGCCGCGCGCGCCGGGTCTTTCCAGTGCGTGGAACTTGCGAACAAGCGGCTTCCTTCACCGCGGCCCCTGCCGCATCCTTGCCGGCTTGCAGGCCACACGCTCGACGATGGACACCGCCCCCCGCTACTTCGAGGACTTCCAGGTCGGTGAGCACTGGGAGAGCGCGCCGGTGCAGGTCACCGCCGACGAGATCGTCGCCTTCGGTCGCAGCTTCGACCCGCAGCCGATGCACGTCGACGAAGCCGCCGCGGCACGGGGCCCCTTCAAGGGCCTCATCGCCAGCGGCTGGCATGTCGCGGCCATCGCCATGCGCGAGTTCGTGCGCGCCGGCGGGCATGGGTCGACCCCCGCGGTCGGCCTCGGCGTCGACGAGCTCAAGTGGCAGGCGCCGGTGCGCGCCGACGACCGGCTCGTGGTGCGCCGGGAGGTGGTCGAACTGCGCCGCTCGGCGTCGCAACCGGGCCAGGGCATCGTGCGCACGCGGGTGACCGTGCGCAACCAGGCCGGGGTGGTGGTGATGTCGCTGCTCAGCGCCGGGCGCGTGGCCGCGCGCGGGACGGGGTCGGCGGCATGACGGTCGTCGTCGAACGAGCGGACGACCTGGCCGCCCACGTCGGCACGGAGCTCGGCGCCAGCGACTGGGTGACCATCGACCAGGCCAAGATCGACGCCTTTGCCGACCTCACCGGCGACGACCACTGGATCCACGTCGACGCGGAACGCGCCCGCCGCGACAGGCCCGATGGCAGGACCATCGCGCACGGCTTCTACCTGCTGGCGCTGATCCCGTTCCTGCAGCGGCGCATCTACACCATCCGCCAGCGCGGCGTGGGGCTGAACTACGGCTGCGAGCGGGTGCGCTTCACCTCGCCGGTGCCGGTCGGTTCGCGCGTGCGCCTGCGCCAGACGGTGAAGGCCTGCACCCGGCTGGAAGGCGCCACCCGCCTCACCTTCACCTCGACCATGGACGTCGAGGGCCAGTCGCGGCCGGCGCTGGTCGCCGACACCATCCTGCAGATCCACGACCGCTAGCCGCATGACCGTTTCCGAGTTTCCAAGCGAAGGCGAGGGCGTGGCGTTCACGCCCTTCGCCGAGATCATTGCCGGGCACGCCGACCGCCGGCCGGACGCGGTGGCCTTCCAGGTCGACGAGCGCACCCTGACCTGGCACGCGCTGCACCGGCGGGCCGGGCGCGTCGCGAACGCGCTGCGCCGGGCGCGGGTGAAGCCGGGCGACCGCGTGGCCCTGCTCGGCTCGGCGTCGCTGGCCTATGTCGAGTGCTTCTTCGGCACCGTCGCGGCACGCGCCTGCGTGGTGCCGCTGCCCGTGTCGGCCAGCGTGCCGACGCTGGAGGCGCTGCTGGACGACTGCGGGGCCAAGGTGCTGTTCGTCGACCTCGACGCCGATGGCGCCTTCGCCGACATGGCCGCCCGCCGCGCCGCGCGCGGGCTGCGCGTCATCCCGTTCGGGATCGACGACGGCGGCGACTACACCGAATGGCGGGATGCCGCCGGCACGGGCGACGGTGCGCTCGATCCGGCGCGCGACGACGACCCCTTCAACATCATCTACAGCTCGGGCACCACCGGGCTGCCCAAGGGCATCGTCCACCTGCACGGCATGCGCCAGCGCCAGGCGTCGCGCCGGGGCTTCTTCTCCACCGAGGCGCGCACGCTGCTGTCCACGCCCATGTACTCCAACACGACCATCATGCCGCTGCTCGGCACGGTGGCCCATGGCGGCGCCTGCCTGCTCATGCGGCGGTTCGACGCCGGCCGCTACCTGGCCCTGGCGGCCCGCCACCGGGCGACGCACACCATGCTCGTGCCGGTGCAGTACGCGCGCATCCTGGCGCACCCGGACGCCGACACCGGCGGCCTGGCGTCGCTGCAGGTCAGCCAGTGCACCGGCGCGCCGCTGGACCTGGCGCTGAAGCGCCAGATCCTGGCGCAATGGCCCGGCCGGTTCATCGAGGTCTACGGCCTGACCGAAGGCGGGGTGTCCTGTTTCCTCGACGCCCACGCGCACCCCGACAAGCTCGACACCGTCGGGCGGCCCGGACACGGCTCCGAGGTGTTCCTCATCGACGCGTCGGGACGGCGCCTGCCGCCCGACGCGATCGGCGTCGCGGGCGAGGTGGTCGGCCGTTCGCCCTTCATGATGGCCGGCTACCACCGCCGGCCCGAAGCGACCGCCGAGATCCGCTGGCTCGACGAGCAGGGCCGGGTGCACCACCGCAGCGGCGACATCGGCCGCTTCGACGCCGACGGCTTCCTCACGCTGCTCGACCGCATCAAGGACGTGATCATCTCCGGTGGGCACAACATCTATGCCGCCGACCTGGAGGCGGTGCTCGCGCGCCACGAGGACGTGCTGGACGCGGCGGTGATCGGCGTGCCGAGCGAACGCTGGGGCGAGACGCCGCTGGCGCTCGTCACCCTGCGCCCCGGCGCCTCGGTGACGCCAGAGGCGCTGCGCGACTGGGTCAACGCCCAGGTCGGCAAGACGCAGCGCCTGTCGGCGGTGGAGTGGCGCGACGCACTGCCGCGGTCGGCGCTGGGCAAGCTGTCGAAGAAGGCACTGCGCGCGCCCTACTGGGCTTCTTCCACTTCCCACCCCATGCCCTCATGAGCCCCTCCGATCCCAAGCCGGTCTGCATCGTCACCGGCGCCTCGTCGGGCATCGGCGCGGCGACGGCGCTGCTCTTCGCCCAGCGCGGCCACCAGGTGGCGATCAACTACGCGCGGCAGGCCGACGCGGCCGAGCGGGTGGCCGACCAGTGCCGCGCGGCCGGGGCCGACGTGCTGGTGGTGCAGGCCGACGTGGCCGACGACGCCCAGTGCCGGGCCCTGGCCGAGGCGGCCGGGCAGCGCTGGGGCCGCGTCGACGCGCTGGTCAACAGCGCCGGCATCACCACCAAGTTCGCCGACCTGAAGGACCTGCAGGCGCTGACGGCCGAGGACTTCGAGGCCATCTACCGGGTCAACGTCATCGGCATGTTCCAGATGTGCCGCGCGGTGGCGCCGTGGATGAAGGCGGCGCCCGCCCCCGGCATCGTCAACATCTCGTCGATGGGGGGCGCATGGGCACCGGCTCGTCGATGGCCTATGCGGCGTCGAAGGGCGCGGCCAACACGCTGACCCTGTCGCTGGCGCGCGCGCTGGCCCCGGCCATCCGGGTCAACGCCATCCTGCCCGGCATGGTCGACGGCCAGTGGCTGCGCAAGGGGCTGGGCGAGGCGGTGTTCGAGCAGCGGCGCCAGCGCTACCAGGCGAGGGCGCTGCTCGGCCAGGTGGCGGTGCCGGAGGACGTGGCACGGGTGGCGCACTGGCTGGCCTGCGAGGCGACCAAGCAGACCGGCCAGCTCATCGACCTGGAGTCGGGCTTCCTGCTCGGCAACTGAGCCGGCCGGCCGCGCGCTACAGCTGCACCTGCGCGGCGCCCAGGCCCGGGAACTCGACCGCCACCCGGTCGCCGCGCCGCACCGGCAGCATCCCGCACCAGCTGCCGGTGCTGACCACCGTGCCGGCCTCGACCACCGCCCCCTGCCGGGTGGCGTGGCGCAGCCAGTCGACGAGCACCCAGGCCGGGTCGCCGATGCCCAGGCTGCCGGTGAAGGACTGCCCCTCGCCATCGCCGATGCGCACGCGGCAGGCCTGGGAGGCCCAGTCGCGCGGCGCGAACGGCACGATCTCGCCGACCACCAGCGCGGCGTGCATCAGCAGGTCGGCCAGCTTCAGCAGCGGCGGCGCGCCGCGGCCACCGGCCCAGCGCGACCCCAGCACCTCGATGGACACGCACAGGCCGTCGACCAGCGCCGGCGCCGTGTCCGGTCCGAGCGAGCGCGCTTCGTCAGGACCCACCGCGCGGCCGATCCGCAGCGCCACCTCCGCCTCGACCCAGCCGGGCTCGGGCGACAGGTCCCGCAGGTCGGCGCCGGCGGTGTGCACACCGGCCGACGGCAGCGGGGCATGGCGCGACGGCTCTCCCGTCGACGCGGCGCCGGACTTCCAGTGCCGGGCGACGGCGGCCGGGTCCAGCGCGGCGAACAGGCGCTCCTGCACCGCGTAGGCCTGTTCCAGCGTCGTGACGTGCGGCTGCCAGGCGGTGTCGTCGACCCGCGGGCCGCCGTCGCGGGCATGGCGCAGCGCCGCCACGAGGGCATCGGTGTCGAGGGGTGCCATGGCGGCGGCAGTCTAGGGGTCGGCGCGTGCCGTGGCGCCACGCTTTTGCGGCTTTCCGTGCCGCGGAACGCCCGCCTCAGGCGGCCTGCAGTTCCTTCAGCCGGTCGCCCACCTGCCGCGCGACGTCGGTCAGCTCGCCGAAGTAGCGCTCGACCGCCTGCTCGGGCTTCAGCGTGGAGGAGAAGAACGTCAGGCCGAGCGACGCGGCGACGCCGTGGGCGTCGAAGATCGGCACCGCCAGCGTGTTGGTCGAGGGCACCACCTGCGCATCGCGCAGCGCGTAGCCCGACGCCCGCACGCGCTCGAGGACCGGCGCCAGCGCCTCCGGGTGCTTGGCCGCCTCGTCCTCCGGCGAGGGCGACTGCAGCACCGACTGCAGCAGCGCCTCCTGCTGCTCGGGCGAGCAGAAGGCGAGGTAGGCGCGGCCGATGGCCCGGCTCACCAGGCTGAGCCGGAAGTTGATCGTCGAGTGGCGCATCGACAGCGGCGACAGCGGGATGGTGCTGTAGCGCACCACCATCGCGTGGTCGTCCAGCATGGCCAGCGCCAGCGGCCACTTCACGCGCAGCGTCATCGCGTCCATCAGCGCGGCGGCGGCCTCGACCACCATCGGCTCGCTGTGGTAGCCGGAGGACAGCGACCGCACGCCCTCGGTCAGCAGGTAGGCCCCGTGCTGCGGGGCATGGCGCACGATGCCGCGGGCCTCGAAGGTCTGCAGCAGGCGCACCAGCGTCGGCTTCGGGATGCGCGTCTGCAGGTGCAGCACGTCCAGCGTCGAGACCGCCTGCCGGTTCAGCGCCTGCAGCAGGTCGAGCGCCCGGACGACGGCGCGCACGGGGGTCGACGAGCTCATCGGCGCCGCTCCATCCGGGCCGCGCGCCCCTGTCCACATTCTGAACACTGCATGACGGGATTGTCCGCAGCCCGCCGCCGGCGTGGCTACTCGGGAATGCGCCCGACTTTCCACCCGATGGAAAGTGGCGAATCGGGTCTTGGCCGGGGGCGGTCCGCGCCGGAAGATGCGACGGACCGCACCGGCGATCGCCGGCGCCCGACCGACCCGACGATGAGCACCTCCCGACCCCTGCTGTTCGACGCCCACGCCCACCTGGTCGCCGACGACCAGGCGCGCTACCCGCGCAACCCGATGCAGCGCGCCGCCGACGCGCCGTACCGCCCGCCCGGCGTGATCGGTCGGCCCGGCGGCCACCATGGGCCCAACCCCATCAACGAGGTGCCCGACGCCTCCCGCATGCTGCGCTGGATGGCCGAGGAGAACGTCGACGGTGCCGTGGCGGTGCAGAAGCGCATGGTCTACCGCTACGACAACAGCTACATCCTCGACTCGTCGGACGCCCATCCGGACCTCTTCTGCGCGGTGGTCATCCTCGATGCCGAGGACCCGGCCACGCCGCAGACGGTGCAGCGCTGGATCCGCGACCACGGGCTGGCCGGGCTGCGGCTGTTCGGCGGCCGCAAGCCCGACGGCAGCATGCCGTGGCTCGACTCCCCCAGGCCCTGAAGAGCTGGGACGTGATCGACGAGGCCGGCCTGGTGATGGACCTGGAGGTGCTGGCCCAGGGCGGCGGCGGGCCGTCCATCCCGACGCTGCTGGCGCTGGCCGAGCGCTACCCCGACGCCCGCATCGTGCTCGACCACCTGCTCGAACCCGAACTGCACGACGGCGAGCACTTCGGCATGGACGAGCGCTGGGAGCGCCTGGCCGCCAGCGGGCGCTTCTTCCTGAAGTTCACCTCCATCAACCTCGACCACTGCCGCGAGGAGGGCTTCCCCGCCAACCGGGTGCTGCGGCGGGCGGTGGACCTGTTCGGTGCCGACCGTGTGATGTGGGGCTCGGACATCGGCACCTCCTCCGGCACCTACCAGGACATGGTGCAGCGCATGCTCGACGCCTCGGACCTGCTGTCGCCCGAGGAGCAGCGCGCGGTCTGGCACGACACCGGCCGCCGGGTGTTCGTCAAGGGCGGGCGCAAGGGGGGAGTACCAGGGCGAGCGCACGGCAGGTTTGCAGCGGGCCGGCACGTGACCCACCGCTACACCACGGTGCCGGCGGCCGGCATGGACACGGCCACGGCCTACCGCCTGATCTGCGGCGTGGTGGTGCCGCGGCCCGTGGCCTGGATCACCACCGTCGGCGCCGACGGGCGGGTCAACGCCGCGCCCTTCAGTTCCTACAACTACGTCGCGCACAGCCCGCCCATGGTGGCGGTGAACATCGGCACCCGCCTGGGCGAGCTGAAGGACACCGCCCGCAACATCCGCGAGACCGGCTGGTTCTGCGTCAACGTGGCCACCGAGGCGGTGATGGAGGTGATGCACCGCTGCGGCGCCGACTACCCGCCGGAGGTCGGCGAGCCCGAGGCGCTGGGCATCGAGCTGCTGCCCGGCAGCCTGACGCCGGTGCCGCGCATCGCCGCCTCGCCCATCCACCTCGAATGCCGGCTCGACCAGGCGGTGACGCTCGGCCGCGGCCTCAACACCCTCTACATCGGCGAGGTGCTGGCCTTCCACCTGTCGGACGCGGTGTACGACGGCCGCCATGTGGACAGCGTGAAGCTGCGCCCGATCGCGCGGCTGGGCGGGCCGTGGTACGCCGCGCTGGGCGAGACCTTCCACCGCCCCGCGCTGCAGCGCCCGCCGGGCGACCCTGCGGAGACCACGCCATGAACTACGCCCTGCCGGGCGACGGCGGCTTCCACGTCGGCACCTTCGTCAAGACCACCTCGCCGCACGTCGTCGAGATCCTCGGCGGCGCCGGCCTCGACTTCGCGGTGCTGGACGCGGAGCACGCGCCCTTCGACCGCGCGGCGCTCGACCTCGCCCTGCTCGCCGGCCGCGCGGTCGGCCTGCCGCTCTTCGTGCGGGTGGCCGAGCGCACCGCGGCCGGCCTGCTCGGCGTGCTGGACATGGGCGCGGCCGGCGTGCTGGTGCCGCACGTCGACACCGAGCAGGACGCCCGCGACGTGGTGGCGCACTGCCGCTACGTCGGCGGCGACCGCGGCTACTCCAGCTCGTCGCGGGCCGCCGGCTACGGCACGCTCGGCATGCCGCAGGCCATCGCCCATGGCGACCGCAGCGTGGTGGTCTGCCAGATCGAGAGCGTGGCGGCGGTGGAGAACGCCGCCCGCATCGCCGCCGTGCCCGGCGTCGCCGCGCTGTTCGTCGGCCGTGCCGACCTGGCGCTGTCGATGGGCCTGCACAACGCCCAGCACCCCAGCGTGCTGGCGGCGACGCAGGACGTGATCCGCGCCTCGCTGGCCGCGGGCACGCCGGTGGGCATGTTCGTCGGCGGCAACGCCGAGCGCGAGACCTACCGCGCCCTGGGCGTCAGTTGGTTCGTCCAGGGGTCCGACCAGTCGCTGCTGCGCCAGGCGGCGCAGGCCATGGCCCGCCCACCTTCCACCGAGTCCGCATGAGCACTGCTGCACCGTTCCGCCCCGCCTCCGTCGCCCGCTGGCACGACCAGCCGCCGCAGGTCCACGCCGCCGGCGAACGCACCTGGGTCGCCCGCGGGGCCAACTTCGTCGTGACGGTCACCGACGCCGACGCCGGTGCCCGGCTGGTGCGGCGCGGCCAGCCGGACGAGTCGATGGTGCTGCTGGTCGATGCCACCGCCACCGTGCGCGCCGGCGCCCAGGCCGTGCGGGCCGAGGCCGAGTCGCTGACCATCGTGCCCCCGGGCGACAGCGAGGTGGTGGTGGAACGGGCGGGCCGCATCGTCCGCCTGTTCTCCAGCGCCGCGCAGGACCTGCTGGCGGCGGCCGGCAACGCCGCCGACTACGACCGTGCCACGCCCGACGTGGCGCCGCTGGTGCCCTGGCCCGCGCCGGCCGACGGCTGGCGGCTGCGCCACTACCCGCTGGCCCGCTTCACCCAGGCGGACAGCAACATGCGCATCTTCCGGTCGACCAACCTGATGCTCAACGTCATGACGCCGCGCATGGTCGCCCGCGACGTGCGCAAGCTGAGCCCGCATTCGCACGGGGACTTCGAGCAGGGGTCGCTGGCGCTGCAGGGCCGGTGGGTCCACCACATGCGCTACCCCTGGGTGCCCGACATGACGGCCTGGCGCGACGACGAGCACGTCGAGGTCGGCAGCCCGTCGCTGACCGTCATCCCGCCGACGGTGGTGCACACCAGCCGCAACCTGAACGACGGCGGCGCCTGGCTGCTCGACATCTTCGCGCCGCCGCGCATGGACTTCTCCAGCAAGCCCGGCAAGGTGGCCAACGAGCACGACTACCCGCTGCCCTCGGCCTGACGCGGCGTTCGCCGCCGTGCCTCAGGGCACCGCCACGGCCGCAGCGCGCGCCGTCGAATCGTCGGCGTCGAAGCGCAGGCCGGCCGGCCAGGGGCGCCAGGCGGTGCCGAGGCCCGGGTGGTTCGGGTCGCCGTCGCGGGCGAAGGCGGCCAGGCTGTCCATCATGCGCTGCGACAGCGCGAGCCGGCCGCGCTCGTTGGCCCGGGTGAAGGACACGTTGGCGTACAGCGACGGGCCGAAGTTGCCGAAGACGAACGGCAGGTCGAAGGTGTGCGCCGCACCGAAGATGGCGTCGAAGGGTGCGGGCAGCCGGTCCCAGTCGAAGCGGTAGTGCCAGACCTCGGCCTGCTGCGCACGCAGGGCGTTCAGCACGTCGTCGCGGATGGCGAGGAACCAGAGCCGGTTGAGCTCGGCGCTGCGCGCGTCGAAGCCGGTGACGGGCGTGTCCACCGGCCGCAGTGCCGCCGGAATCCACTGGTCGAGGGTGGTCGCCGGGGGCGCTTCCGGGTCGTAGCCCGCGGCCAGGCGGAAGACCTGGGCATCGTCCAGCAGCCGGCCGCTGACGCCGCCGAACTCGGGCCGCAGGGCGAGGAAGGCGGGGAACAGCTTGGTCTCGTCGCGGGTGTTGCCCGCCAGCACCGGCACCCGGACGTAGCGGCCGGCGCGCACCGCGGCGATGGGGTCGGTCGCGACCACCCAGCCGTCGGCCACCGGGTTGGTGGCCGCCATGCCGCGGGGCGCCAGGCGGGTCTGCACGACGGCCAGCAGGTCCTCGCTCGGCTTGCGGCGCAGGGAGGCCGCCGTCTGCTCAGGGGTCCGCGCGGCGGCCAGCCGCTCGGCCGCCGCGTCGTCCGCCGCGCTGCCGTCGGCCACCAGCGACTGCAGCAGCAGGGCCCGGCCCCGCGCCGCGGACACCGGCGGTGCCGGCACCGTCGCGATGGCGCCGGCGGGCAGCGTGCGGGCGGTGGAGATGCCGCCGCTCAACGCCACCAGCCGGTGGAACAGCGGCGTCGACCGCGCCACCAGCATCGGCGAGGTCAGCAGCGCGTAGACGTTGACCGCGCCGGCCGACTGCCCCATCAGCGTGACCCGCGCCGGGTCGCCGCCGAAGCGCGCGATGTTGGCCTGCACGAACTCCAGCGCCTTGACGATGTCGAGCAGCGCGAAGTTGCCGCTGTCGCCGGCGCGGTCGCCGGTGTGCAGCTCGGGCAGGTGGAGGAAGCCGAACAGGCCCAGGCGGTAGTTGACCGTGACCACGACGGCGTCGGCCCGGCGCGCCAGCGCGCTGCCGTCGTACACCGGGTCGGCGGTGTAGCCGGTGATGTTGCTGCCGCCGTGCACGAAGACGATCACCGGCCGCGGCGTGGGCGAAGGCGCCGACGGCTGCCAGATGTTGAGCGTCAGGCAGTCCTCGGCGCCGAGCGGCTGGCCGAGGGTGCTGCCGACGGTGGCGTCGTAGCGGTTGTGCAGCCCCGGCCCGTACAGCCGGCCGGTCTGCCGGCAGGCGGGCCCGAACTGCGTGGCCGCGCGCGCCTCGCGCCAGGGCTGCGGATCGCGCGGCGCCCGCCAGCGCAGCGCGCCCACCGGCGCCTCGGCGAAGGGCACGCCCTTCCAGCTGTAGGTGCCGTGCGTGGCCGAGGCGTCGGCGCCGGTCACCGGACCGAAGCTGGTCTCGCGCCAGGTGGCGGGCCGATCGCCGCCGCGGTGGGCGCACGAGGCCAGCAGCGCCAGGGCGAGCAGGGCGCCGGCCAGCGACCGCGCGCGGGTGGGATGACGCGTCATCGGCATCCGCCCTCACTCGGCGGTGATGTTGGCCGCCTTGACCACCTGCGCCCAGCGCTTGGCCTCGGCGTCCATGAAGGCGGCGAACTCCGCGGGCGTGCCGCCACGCAGCTGCAGGCCGACGGCCTCCGCCTTCTTGCGCACCTCGGCGTCGGCCAGCGCCTGGTTGGTCATCGCGTTGACCCGGCGCACGGTCGCCGCGGGCAGCCCGGCCGGGCCGACCAGGCCGTACCAGCCGTAGCCGACGACGGTGGGCAGTCCGAGCTCGCGGAAGGTCGGCGCCTGGGGGTAGACCGGCGACCGCTCCTCGGTGGACGTCGCCAGCACCCGCAGCTTGCCGGCCTGGACGTGGGGCAGCGCCGTCGGGATGGCGGTCAGCGTGGCGTCGATGCGGCCGGCGAGCAGTTCGTTGTAGGCGCCGGCGTCGCCGCGGTACTGCACGTTCAGCCCCTTCACCCCGGCGGCGCGGAACAGCAGCTCCGAGGTCAGGTGCGGCGCCGAGGCCGCGCCCGGCGAGCCGAAGGTCAGGCCGTCGGGGTGGCTGCCGCCGTGCTTCAGCAGCTCGGCCAGAGTCTTGAACGAGGCGGCGTTGACGATGAGGAACAGCGGCGCCAGCGCGGTGCTGACGATCGGCGTGAAGCTCTTGCGCAGGTCGTAGGGCAGCTTGGGGTACAGCGCCTCGCCGATGGCGATCGGCGCGGCGGCGTGCAGCAGCACGCTGCCGTCCGGCGCGGCGTTGGCCACCATCTCGTTGGCGATGCGGGTGCCGGCGCCGGCCTTGTTCTCCACCACGAAGGGCTGGCCGAGCTTCTGCGCCAGGTACTCGCCGAGCACCCGGGTCAGGATGTCGCTCGAGCCGCCGGCCCCGTAGGGCGACACCAGGCGCACCGGTCCCGCCGGCCATTCCTGCGCGGCGGCCGGAAGGGCGCGTGATGCGAGCGCGCCGGCGGTGGCGCCGACGACGCGGCGGCGGGTGATCGTCATGGCGGGGTCTCCTGGGGTCGTGGCACCGACGGCCGTCGCCGGATCGGCGGGTAGGCGTAGCGGCACTCGAGGTGGGCGGCGCCCGGCTGGTACAGCCGCAGCACGACGTAGAACGGTTCGCCCGGTGGCGTCGGCAGCCAGTTGTGGCCGGGGCCCGGGTCGCCGGGCTGCAGGCGCAGGACCAGGCCGCCGTCCGCCTCGCGGCGCAGCCCCGGCGTGCGGTCGCCGATCGAGTAGCGGTCGATCGGGTTGGCGACGAACAGGCAGTCGCTGCGGCGGTACATCGTCAGCGACCAGAACGCGCCCACCTGCGGTTCCTGGCCGGGCGCGAAGCGCAGTTCGTAGGCGCCGTCGCCGTGCAGCGGCAGGCCGTCGGCGTCGGTCTCCGCCAGCGGGTACATCGCCTCTTCGACGCCGAGCGCGCCGATCAGGTTGCGCGCCACCCGGGCCCGGGTCCGCACGTCCTCGCCCCAGTGCGTCCGCACCGCGACCGGCAACGTCCAGCCCTGGCCCAGCGGCTGCCCCTGGCCCTGCTGCCGCAGTTCGTCGTACACCGCGGGCAGCAGCGCATCGAGGTCGGCCGCTGCCAACGGCCAGGTCAACCGCTCGCCGGCGGGCACCGGGTTGCGGCGCAGCGCCGCGTCCACCGTGGCGACGTAGTGGGCGGCCGTCGGCGTGCCGGTGGCGGGCAGGCCGTCGCGTGCGTCCAGCCGCGACGCCGCCTCGCGCCCGTCGGGCCGCTGCAGGCGCAGCTGCGCCTGCAGCGCGTGGACCCGGGCGATGTCCGCCTCGTCGGCGCGGTGGGTGAGGATGCGGCCGATCAGCCAGACGTCCTGCCCCGGTGCCGCGACGACGGTGGACACGTCCGGCGGCACCGTGCCGCGCCAGCCCGGCCCGTGCACCAGCGTGCGCTGCGGCCGGTTGCCGGTGGTGCGGCGGCCGACGTAGGCGAACGGGTTGGTCCAGGCGTCGAGCAGGCCGAGCGTCCAGTAGCGCTCGCCCATGTCCGGCGACTCGATCAGCACCGCACCGTCGGCGAGGTCGAGCCAGGCGTTGCTGTACAGCGTGTCGTTGTTCGGGCTCACCACCTCGCGGTCGTCCGGGCCGAGGAAGCGCCGGGTGTGGGTGAAGTGGTTGACCCAGCGCAGACCGCCGGCGGGGTCGCTGCCGGCGAAGCCTAGGCGGGGATGCCGGCGCGCCGTGGTGGCGGCGCGCATGCGCATCATCTCGAACAGCGGCAGCGTCTGGATCAGGGCGTGGCGCAGGGTGGCCTCGTGTGTCATCCGGGTCCCTCAGGCCATGACGCCCTGTCGCCGCAGCGCGGCGATCTCGTCGCCGGTGTAGCCGGCCTCGGCGAGCACCGCATCGCTGTGCTCGCCCAGGCCGGGGGCGGCGGGCGGGTTGTCACGTGGCGCGTCGCCGAAGCGGTACGGCAGGCCGATCGCCCGGTAGCCGGGCCCGTCGGGCGCGGGCGCATCGACCACCAGCCCGCTCGCCACCAGGTCGGCGCTGCCCAGCACCTGGCCGTAGCGGCGCACCGCGCCGGCGACGATCTGGTGGCGGCCGAGCAGCGCGACGCACTCGTCGCTGCCGAGGTCGGACAGGCACTCGCTCAGCACCGCACGCAGCGCCCCGCGGTGCTCGACGCGCCGGGCGTTGGTGCAGAAGCGCGGGTCGGTCCGCAGGTCGTCCCGCCCCACCACGCGGCAGAAGCGGGCCCAGTGTTCCTCGGCATAGGCCGACAGCACGATGTGGCCGTCGCGGGTGCGCACCAGGTCCGCCGCCGGGGCGTTGTGCGGCTGGCCGTCGCCGATGCGCGTCGGCTCCGGGCCGCCGCCGAGGTAGTCGCACCAGTTCGACGCCTGCAGGTGCATGGCCACCTCGAGCAGCGAGGTTTCCAGCGTCGCGCCGACGCCGCTGCGTTCGCGGCCGAAGAGGGCGGCCAGCACCGCCTGCGCACCGGCCTGCGCGGCCGCCGCGTCGACGATGGGCACGCCGACCTTCTGCGGCGGGCGATCGGCTTCACCGGTCACCGACATCAGCCCGCTCTCGGCCTGCGCCGCGATGTCGTAGCCCGGCCGGTCGGCCGACGGTCCCTGGCTGGGGAAGCCGGCGATGCTGAGGTAGACCAGGCGCGGGTGCAGGGCGCGCACCGTGTCGGGCCCCAGCCCGAGCTTGGCCACGGCACCCGGTCGCAGGTTCTGCACGAGCACGTCGCTGCGACCGATCAGGCGCAGCACGGCCTCGCGCCCCTGCGGCTGCTTGAGGTCGAGGGCGATCGAGCGCTTGCCGCGGTTGTAGGCGCGGACCATCGCCTCGCCGTAGCGGCCGATGTGCCGCGCCTGGTCGCCGGCCAGCGGCTCCACCTTGATCACGTCGGCCCCCAGCTCGGCCAGCGCCATGGCGGCGCCGGGCCCGGCGATGTACTGGCCCAGGTCGATCACCCGGACCCCTTCGAGGGGCCGGACGGCGCCAGCGTTGCCGGCCATGCGGTCTCCTGTCGTTGACGCGGTGTCGACGGCACCGCTGGCCGCGACGATAGGCGCAAGGCCGGGCTGCGCATACTCGCGAATCCTGATCGCCTGATCACCCGGCGTGATCAGGCCTTGGGCTATCGTCACCGCATGGGACGCATGGGCGACGCAGGGGTGGCATCGCGGCTGGACCACCTGGTGCGGCGGCTGCGGCTGCGCCACCTCGAGCTGCTGGTGAAGCTGGGCGGCGTGGCCACGCTGCGCGGGGTGGCGGAGCAGCTCAACCTGAGCCAGCCGGCCATCAGCAAGATGCTGGTGGAGATCGAGGACGCCTTCGGCTCGCGGCTGTTCGAGCGCAGCCGCCAGGGCGTGCGGCCCAATGCGTCCGGTGAGGCGGCCATCCACCACGCCCGGCTGGTGCTGGGTGAGCTGTCGCGGGCCACCGACGCCCTCGAGGCCATGCGCAACGGCGCCTCGGCCCTGCTGCGCCTGGGCACCCTGCCGGTGACGGCGACCGTGCCGGCGGCCATCGTCGACCTGCGCGCGCGCCTGCCGGGCGTCACCGTCCAGATCCGCGAGGGACGGGTGCAGGAGCTGATGCGGCGCCTCGTCGACGGCGAACTCGACTGCGTGTTCGGCGCGGTCACGCCCGAAGGGCTGGCCAGCGATTCGCTGGACGACATCGAGGCCGAGGTGATCGTGCAGGACGGGCTGTGCGTGCTGGCCTCGGCCGCCCACGAACCCGTGCGGCCCGGGCCGCTGCACTGGCGCGACCTGGCGGGCGGGCGCTGGGTGGCCCCGCCCCGCGAGACGCTGGTGCGCCAGGCCTTCATGACCGCCTTCCTCGACGAGGGGCTGGCGCCGCCGGTGCCGGTGATCGAGACCATGTCGTCGGTCACCATCGGCGCGGTGATGCGGCTGGACCCGGCGCTGCTGTGCGCGGTGCGCCGCGAGCACGCCCTCGACGAACTGGCGCGCGGCGGCGTGCGCGAGCTGCCGGTGCTGCCTTCGGTGGGGCTGCCGCCGCTGTGCCTGTTCACCCGGCGCGGCGACATCGACCGTCCCGCGGTGGTCGACGCCTTCGCGCAGGCGCTGCGCCGGTCGGCGGGCGACCGGCGCCGCACGGTTTGACGGGGCAACGCTGGTGTCATCGCGGCGTCGTGCCCGCTCCCGCGCAGCGGCCGCAGGGCCTGGCCGGTCGCGATGCCGTTGGGTTTCGCGGTTCAGTCCCGGCTGAGCCGGCGGAACTGCGTGGGGGGTCATCCGCGTCCAGCGCACGAAGGCACGCCGGAAGTTCGAGGAGTCCGAGTAGCCGGCCACCGCGGCCACCGCTTCGACGCTGTCGCGCGTGACCTGCAGGCGCTGGGTGGCCAGGCGGACCTTCTGCTGCAGCGCGAGCGTCGAGAACGACGTGCCCTCCATCGACAGCCGCCGGCGCAGCGTGCGGTCCGTCATGCGCAGGGCCGCGGCGACCGCCTTCATGCCCGCACCCGGGTCGCCCAGCCGGCGCAGCACCTCCTCCACCTTGCCGGCGAAGCTCCAGGTCGCGTCCAGGTCGGCCAGTTGCGCATCGCAGGCGGCCTCCAGCGCCAGCAGCGTGCGCGCGTCGGCCCAGCGGGGCCGTCGGTCGAGCACCTCCTCGCTCACCCCCAGCCGGTGCGCCGGCGCGTCGAAGCGGCACGGGCAGCGCAACCCGTCGGCATAGGGCCCGGGGTCGGGCGGCGCCGCATGGGCGAAGCAGGCCGTCGCCGGCGGCCGACCGGTGCCCAGCAGTTCAGCGAGCTGCAGCAGCTGCACGGCCATCTGCAGCGCGACGAGGAAGCGGGCCAGCGCGGGCGATGGCTCCGGCAGCGCGGGCGGCGCGAGCGTCCAGCCGACCGCCGGGCCGCGGTCCTGCGCCTGCAGCTCCACCACGCTGCCGGACAGCGCCTGGTAGCGCTGCGCCAGTTGCAGGTACTGGCGCACCGACCGGCTCGACAGCAGCAGGACGCCCACCGGCCCCAGGTCCGCCAGGCGCAGGCGCTGGGCCACCTCGAACGGCAGCGACGCGTCGGCGCACCGCCGCAGCGCGTTGGCGCAGGCCCGCACCGTCTGCGTCCGGCCGACCAGGGCGTCGGCGTCGAAGAGCCGGGCCGCGTCGAGCCCGGTGCCGTCGAGCACCGCCTGTGGCGGCACGCCACGCGCCTGCAGGGTGGCGGTGAGCGCCCGGAGGACGTGGGGCGGGTTCAACCGTTCGCTGCTGCAGGGGTTCGTGGGGGCCATGGCGTCGGCGGCCCGCGTGCAGGCGGTGCCGACGGCCAGTCTGCGAGTCGCCCGGCACGCCACCAATGTGCACGGACGACACCGCGGCGTCGGTGGTCGATGTGCGCGACGGGCGGACCGGGGTCGCCGCCGGCCTAGTTCGCGCAGGTGAAGGAGGCCGCGAGGTTGACGTTGCCCGAGCCGCGGTACTGCGGCCAACGCGGGTGGTCGCACAGCGGCCGCGTGCGGCCCGGCACGCCGGCGGTGTCCGTCACCACCTGCCCGCTGGGCGCCGTGCCCTGCTCGACCCAGCGCTCCAGCGCCGTCAGCGAATCCCAGGCGGCGTTGAACATGGTGCTCACCGCATGCCCGTAGCCCGGCACTTCGTAGTAGCGGGCGAAGGTGTCGACCGTCGCCGGCCCGAACTGCGCCCGCAGCCGCTGGTAGAACTGCTCGGTGGCGCGGGCGCTGACCAGCACGTCCGACGTGCCGTGCGCCAGCAGCAGCTTTCCGCCGCGGGCGACGAAGGCGGACAGGTCGGGGCTGACGTCCAGCATGGTGCTCAGCTCGCTCAGGCGGTTGGCCCAGGGCCCCGGGTTCTCGGGGTCGAGCGTCAGCGAGTTGAACGCCGGGTCGCGCGTGACCGCGTTCTTGATGACCTGGTCCAGCTGCTTGCTGATGTACGGCGCGCCGGCGGGCATCGGCATGGCCGGCGCGGTGCTGCCGAGGTTGAGGAAGGCCACGGTGGCCTGCAGCCCGACGGGCGGCGTGCTGGTGATGCCCAGGTCGGCGCCCCAGACGTTGTAGCCGGGGTAGCCCTGCGACCCGCTGGCGAGGAAGAAGTTGAAGCTGGTCGCCGTGTTCATCGTCTTCAGCGCCGCGATCTGGGCGTCGGACAGGCAGGTGTCGCCGGTGTCCGCGCCGCCGGGGCAGCGCACGGGCGTGCCGTTGAACGTGGCCAAGGCGGGATCGAACAGCGCATTGCACTGCTGCTGTCGGCTGACGATGCCGTCGGCGACGCCGTCCAGCGCGTCGCAGGCCTGCAGCGCGGCGTCGCGGACGAGGATCCGCTTGGCGTTGTTCGGGTAGGCGCCCGGCTGCGCCATGGCGCGGCTCGCGCGGTGTCCGCCGAGCATGGCCGAGAGCTGGTTCCACGCCGGGTACCAGGCGATGACGCCGTCCCAGTCCGCCGGCCAGCGCTGGGCGACGGACAGCGCCTCCCGCCCGCCCGTGGAGCCGCCGGCGAAGTACGACCGGGTCGGCCCGTTCGTGCCGTAGCGCTGGCGGAGGAGGTGCACCGCCGCGTCGCGGGTCTTCTTCAGCGCATGGCCGCCGAAGTTGCGCGTGGCCTCCTCGTTGAGCAGGAACTCGCCGTCGAGCGAGCCGGCCGCCCCGGCCTGGTGGCCCGAATCGCTGGCGAAGGTGGCGTAGCCGCGGCCCAGCGGCGTGGGCTGGTCGCTCGGCCCCGCCGGCACGTTGCCGGCGACGCTGGGGATGGTGCCGTCGAAGCCGCCGCCGCCGAACATCACGGCCTTGCCGTTCCACTGCGTCGGCAGCGCCAGGCGGAAGAGGATGCTGGGCGACGTGGGGTCGACCGGGGCGATGCTGGCGTTGACCAGGCAGTGCTCGGGCACGGCGGCGGCGCCGGTGCCGCTGGCGGCCACCACGGCCGCGGTGGTCACCGTGCCGCCCCCGGTGGGCAGGCCGATGGCCGACGCCGGGATGGCCATGCCGGCCAGCTGCGCACAGGTCATCGCCGCCGCGGGCGGCGCGGCGGGGGCGGCCGGCGCATCGTCTCCGCCGCCGCAGGCGGCCAGCGAGGGCCGACAGGCCCAGGAAACTCAGGGGCAGGCGCGTCTGGCGCTTCGTCACGTTCATGTCGTCTCCGTCGGTGGTGGTGCGGGCGCTCGCACGTCGGTGCACCTGCGGTGCACCAGGCGCCCTGGCCGATCGATCCTAGGAACGACGGACGGCGGCCGACAGGTCGGCCGCGGCAGCGGACCGGTCATCCGCGGCCATCAAGGGAAAGTCCCAGCAGCCCTCGGGGGGCAAGGGTCGGGACGGCGGCGCCACCGGGCGCCGCACGCCATGCTCACCGTGCAGTGCGGCAGGCCTCCCGCGCGTCGGCGAAGGCGCTGCGACCAAGCCAGCGCCACAGGTCGCGCGCGTCTCGCGCACCGCCTCGCACGCGGACCGCACGGCTTTCCACGGCGTCGAGGGCATCACGGTCGCCCGTCCAGATCTCGGTCAGCGCCAGCACCGTCGACTCGACGACCAACGTGGGCTCGGGCCCGGGGTCGTCGCGGCACAGGTCGGCACTGCCGCCCTCCACGACCAGCCACCAGCGGCGCTCGCCGGCGTGTGCATCGGTGAAGCGGAAGTGGATGTGCACCGGACGATCGCGCGGGAACTCGTCAAGGCGAACGAAGCGGCGGATGTCCCACATCAGGAAGCCGGCGTCGAGCTGGCCACGCTTGAGGCGGCTGCCGATCCAGCGCGCGCCCCACTCGCCGAGCGCCATGACGATGGGGCGCAGCTCCTCGCCGGCGCCGGTCAGGTGGTACTCGGCGGGCCCGCCGGCCGTCCTCGCCACGCGCTTGACGACGCCGATCTCCTCGAGCCGGCGCAGCCGCTGCGCCAGCAGCGACGCCGACATGCGCGGCACGCCCCGCCGGATGTCGTTGAAGCGCGTGCTGCCGCACAGCAGCTCGCGCACGACCAGGGGCGTCCAGCGTTCGCCGAACACCTCGGCGCCGCGGGCGACGGTGCAGAACTGACCGTAGTCGATCATGCGTCGAGCCTACCGGGTGCAAGGTCCGCCGGCCAGTCCAGATCTTGGAGCGGTCTCCGGCAGGGACGGGGCGCGGCGGACGGTGCAATTTCTGGACTGGCCCGGCCACGCGTTCGGCGGGACAGTGTCTCCACCGCCGATTCCCGACGGGCATGGATGACAGGAGAAGCGTATGAACCCCGTGCTGCAACCTTCCAGGCCGGCCACCCCGGCCGCCTTCGACGCAGAGAAGTTCAAGACGACGACACGCGCGCAGTGGCAGAGTGCGGCGGACGCATGGCACCGCTGGGGTCCGTTCATCGGCCGCTGGCTGGGAGACGCCACGGAGGCGATGTTCGAGATGGCGCGCGTCGGTCCCGGATGCCGGGTTCTCGATGTCGCGGCCGGGGCGGGCGAGCAGTCGCTCGCGGCGGCGCGCCGCGTCGGTGCCGGCGGCCACGTGCTCTGCACGGACATCGCCCCGGCGCTGCTGGCCCACGCCCAACGCGATGCGCAGGCGGCCGGCCTCGGCCGCATCGTCGCGACGCGGGAACTCGACGGCGAGGCGCTCGCGACCCTGCCGGCGGCCTCGTTCGATGTCGTGATCAGCCGCGTCGGACTGATCTACTTCCCCGACCAGCAACGGGCACTGGCCGGCATGAGGCACGCGCTCAAGCCGGGCGGCCGCGTCGCCGCGATCGTCTACTCGACACCCGACCGCAATGGCTTCTTCTCGATCCCCGTGAGCATCATCCGCGAGCGCGCCCGGCTGCCGCCACCGCTTCCCGGTCAGCCCGGCCCCTTCTCCCTCGGCGGCGACGGCGTGCTCGAGGCCGCGTTCGCGAAGGCGGGATTCAAGGACATTTCGGTGCGACGGATCCCCTCGCCCGCAACGCTGCCCAGCGCGGCGGAGTGCGTGCGCTTCGAGCGCGAGTCCTTCGGCGCGCTTCACCAGATGATGTCCGCGCTCGATGAGCCGCAGCGCGCGCAGGTCTGGCACGACATCGAGGTCGCGCTGGCCTCGTTCGAGACCAGGGATGGCTTCGTCGGCCCCTGCGAGATGCTGGTGGGCGTCGGGGTGGCGTGACGCGGGCGGGCCACCGGTACCGGCCGGCGCCGGTGGCCCAGGCCGTGAGGCCGGCGGCCTCAGGCCGGCGCCGCGTTCCGCCCCTGTTCCTGCTCCAGTGCCTGCTGCCGCGCGCGCAGGGCGAGCCCGAGTTCGCGCAGGTCCAGGCCGGGATTGCCGCGGGCCTTGGGGAACAGCTCGTCGCGTTCCTCCTTCACGTGGTCCTCGACGACGCGCGCCAGGTCGGCCACCCGCTGGTCCATCAGGTCGCCGGGTGTGCCGAGGCCACGGATCTCCGCGATCAGCGCCTTGGCCTGGGCGTGTTCGTCCTCGGCCTCGGCCACCACGTCGGCGGTGGCCGGCAGCGCGTCGCGCAGCGCCGGGTAGAAGATCTCTTCCTCGATCTGCGCGTGCACCGTCAGCTCGTCGCAGATCCTGAGGGCGATGGCGGCGCGGCCGTCGGCGGCCGGCGTGTCGCCGCCGTAAGCCAGGCGCGCGTATTCGACGAACAGGTGCTTGACCGCCAGGTGGTCGGCGTCGAGCAGTTCGCAGGCGTCGTGTTCGACGGGTTCTCGCATTCGGGTGTCCTCGGTCGTCGGGGTGGGGTCAGAGCAGCGGCGGGTCCATCTCGCGGCCGAAATGGCGGTGCCGCGCCAGGCCGGCGATGAACGCGCTCGCGGCGTCGTCGGCCTGGTCGGCGTTCGCGAACAGCAGCCCGCTCGTGCCCTGCGCGTGGGCCTTCTGCAGGCTCGCCGGCAGGCCGGCCTGCGCCAGCAGGGCGCGGGACGCACCGATCGACAGGATGGTCTTGCAGTGCCTGAACTGGTCGCGGATGAACTCCATCGTGTGGCCGTCCTGCGCCAGCGCGGCCACGCCCTCGTCGCCGTCGGGCAGCACCAGCCCGTCGAACAGGAAGCCGGGTTCGTTCTCCAGCGACGCGTCCGCGTCCAGCGTGTCGCCGTCGGCCGTGGGCATGCGGCCGATGCGGGTGCCGACCAGCCGCGCGACGGCGCCGGCCTCGACCAGCGCGGCCTGCACGGCCGACACCGACGCCCCATGGACGCCGGGCGCGACCAGGATCGCCACCTTGCGGCCGCCCAGCGAGCCGTCCCCCGGCCGCGCCATCAGCGACAGCGCCGGCGACTTCGTCACCTCGGGCTCGGCCGGCTGCGCCAGCGCCGGTGGCAGCGGGTCGGGCAGGGGGTCGATGCCCAGCCCCATCGCCACCTTTTTCGCCAGCGCCTCGGAGGCATTGCGCAGCATCGCCACCGTGCGGTGCCGGATCGCCGGCACCGTCACCTTCGACAACTCGAAGCGGAAGGCGTTGGCGATGTGGTCCTGTTCGACCGGCGTCTGGCTGTCGAAGAACAGCCGCGCCTGCGTGTAGTGGTCGGCGAACTTCTCCGGCTTGGCGCGCACCTTGGCCTGGTCCTCGGTGGCCTGCAGCCGTGCCGGCACCGACACGAAGCCCTGCGCCGCGCCGGCCTGGAACGGGCAGCCGCCGCCCAGCGAATTGGGCTCGTAGGACACGCGGCCGCGGTGGATGGCCTGGCGGTGCAGGCCGTCGCGCTGGTTGTTGTGCACCGGCGCCACCGGAGCGTTGATCGGGATCTCGTGGAAGTTCGGGCCGCCCAGCCGCGAGATCTGCGTGTCGACGTACGAGTGGATGCGGCCGGCCAGCAGCGGGTCGTTGGAGAAGTCCAGGCCCGGCACGACGTGCGCGGTGCAGAAGGCCACCTGCTCCGTCTCGGCGAAGAAGTTGTCGGGGTTGCGGTTCAGCACCATGCGGCCGACCGGCCGGATGGGAACCAGTTCCTCCGGCACGACCTTCGTCGCGTCGAGGATGTCGAAGCTGAAGGCTTCCGCCTGCTCCTCGGTGAAGACCTGCAGGCCCAGCTCGTACTCGGGGTAGTGGCCGGACTCGATGCGCTCCCACAGGTCGCGCCGGTGGTAGTCGGGGTCGGCGCCGGAGATCTTCACCGCCTCGTCCCACACCAGCGAATGCGTGCCGGCCTTGGGCGTCCAGTGGAACTTGACGAACACCGAGTCGCCCTGCGCATTGACCATGCGGAAGGTGTGCACGCCGAAGCCCTGCATCGTGGCGTAGCTGCGCGGGATGGCGCGATCGCTCATCACCCACATCAGCATGTGGGTGGACTCGGGCATCAGCGAGACGAAGTCCCAGAAGGTGTCGTGCGCGCTGGCCGCCTGCGGCATCTGGTGGTGCGGCTCGGGCTTGACCGCGTGCACGAGGTCCGGGAACTTCATCGCGTCCTGGATGAAGAACACCGGGATGTTGTTGCCCACCAGGTCCCAGTTGCCTTCGTCGGTGTAGAACTTGACCGCGAAGCCGCGCACGTCGCGCGCGGTGTCCTTCGACCCGCGTTCGCCCTGCACGGTGGAGAAGCGGACGAACACCGGCGTGACCTTGCCGGCGGCCTGGAACGGCGCCGCGCGGGTGATGTCGGTCAGCGCGTCGTAGCACTCGAAGAAGCCGTGCGCGCCGGAGCCGCGGGCGTGCACGATGCGCTCGGGGATGCGCTCGTGGTCGAAGTGGGTGATCTTCTCGCGGAGGATGAAGTCCTCCAGCAGCACCGGGCCGCGCAGGCCGGCCTTCAGCGAGTTCTGGTTGTCGGCGACCGGCACGCCCTGGTTGGTCGTGAGGCGACGCCCGGCCGCATCCACGCGGACGCGGTCGAGGGTGTCGATCGTCGCGTTGACGCCCTCGGGCGCGACGCTGCCGGTCTTGGCCGAGGCGTTGTCCTCCGACAGCGTGCTGCCGACGGCCATCCGCGACGGCGGGCTGACGCTCGCGCCCTGCGGCGGTCGCACGCCGTTGGCGAAACCGTGCTCGGCGGCCTTGTTCGGGTTGTCGGGCATGGCGGCGACCATGTCCTCCACCTGCGCCATCTTGCGGCTGGCCGCGTCGAAGGTGGCGGCGGTGACGGCGCTCGGTCCGCTGTCGGTGTTGCGGGCGGCGGATTTCGCGGCCGCGCGCTTGGCCGGCTTGGCAGGGGTCTTGGTGGACTTGGGCATGGTCGGCGTGTTGGCGCGGACACGATGCCGCGCCGCCGCATGGGCAACCGCTGTTCCCGCGTGCGACCGCCGCCGCGACGCGCCGGCCGTCAATTCAGCCGGCCGGCTCCCCGCGACCGCTCAGGTGCCACAACCTCAGCGCGAGGTGCAGCTCCAGCGCCCGCGTCGCCTGCCCCCAGTGGCCGAGCAGTTCCTCCACCGTCGCCAGCCGCTGGCGCATCGTGTTGACGTGGATCTGCAGCCGCTGCGCGGCGCTCTTGGCGTTCTGGTTGCAATCGAAGTAGCACAGCAGGGTGGCGGCCAGGTCGGTGCCCCGCTTGCGGTCGTGCGCCAGCAGGGCGCCGAGGGTGGCTTCGAGGAACTCGGCCAGGCTGGACTGGTCGTGGGTCTCGAACAGCGTGGCGTACAGCGCCAGCTCGTTCTGCGCCACCACCTGGCCCTGGATGCCGATGCGCTTGAGCACCGCCAGCGACCGCTTGAGCGTGGCGTACAGCGCAGGCAGCTGGGCGGGGCCGGTGACCGGGCGCGACAGCACGCCGCGGTGCACCGCGCCCAGTTCGCGCCGGGCCCAGGTGGTCATCGCCTGCCGCAGGTCGTGCGCCTGCGTGGCCGCGCCCAGCACCACGAGCAGCCCGTCGACGTCGTCCACCAGCACCTGACCGGCCGGGGCCAGGGCGCGCAGCCGCCGCGCGGCGAAGCCGGCGCTGACGCCGTCGACCTCGACCAGCATCAGCGCCAGCGGCTGCGACAGGTTCAGGCCGTGGCCCTCGGCCCGGTTGGCCAGCAGCGCCGGCTCGTCCTGCCGCGGCGAGACCAGCGAGCGCAGCAGCGCCGCGGCATCGCGGCTGCGCGTGGCCTCCATGCGCTCCTGCGACAGCAGCACGATGCCGATGACGCTGGAGCAGCGTTCGAAGGTGCGCACGGCCACCTCCTCCAGGCCGCCGCGGTGGAAGAGCAGGATCGAGCCCAGCACGTCCTCGCCGCCGATGACCGGCATCACCCGGCAGGACTCGCCGTCGGCCTCGAAGGCGGGTACCGACCGCCCGGCCTGGCGCGACCGGCGCAGGGCCTGGGCCAGCGCCGCGCTGGACGGGCCGTGGGGCGAATAGGCCGCGGCGCCCGCGCCGTCGTAGCCGCCGGCGACGCCGCGGCTGACCACCTGGGCCGCCTCGTCGAGCACCAGCACGCTGCCGCCGAGCAGCTGCGCCACCGACTGGCACAGCGTGGACAGCGACGCGCCGCGTGCCAGCAGCGAAGTCATCTGCTCGTGCGCGTCGGCGGCGGCCTGGATGTTGCGCACGTGCCGCTCCAGCTCCGCGCGCGCCTGGTCGGCCCGGTCCAGCGCCGTCCTGACCTGCTCGAAGTCGCGCGCGTTCTTCAGCGCCACCGCGCCGTGGGTGGCCAGCGTGCACAGGATGGAGATGCTCTGCGCGGTGTGCATGCGGTGGTAGCGGTCGGCGACGAACAGCAGGCCGATGACGTCGTCCTTCCACACCAGCGGCACGCCCACCAGCGCGGCGATGCCTTCGGCGCGGAAGGTGTCGTCCAGCCGGGCGTCGTGGACGAAGCGCTTGTCGTGCAGGTAGTCCGGCGTGGTGAACGGCAGCCGCGTCGACATGACCACGCTCGCCACGCCGAGGTCGTGTCGGGTGACCATGCCCGACGTGCCCTGCGCCAGCGCGCCGTCGGCGACGACGACGCGGAACTCCCCCGGCTCCGGCTCATAGACCGACAGCCAGGCGACGTCGGAGCCGAGCAGGTGGCGCGCGCGCGAGACGATGGTGCTCAGCAGCTCCTGCAGGTCGAGCCGGCTGGACAGGTCCTGCGCGGACTCGATGACCGCCAGCATGCCGCGCTCGCGCTGCTGCTGCAGCTCCAGGCGGTTGCGCACCGCCATCGCCATGCGCACGGTCTCCACCAGCGTCGACTTGCCCGGCCGGCCATCGGGCAGGCGCTCGGCCGCGGCCAGGCGCTGGGCGAAGTCCTCCGCCGGCGCGCCCTGGTGCAGCAGGCTCACCAGTTCGCCGCTCAGGCTGTCGCCGTCGTCCATCCGCAGAGGGCTTCGCATGTCGTCTCCGTTGTGCTCGTCGGGGGCCGTCGCAGCGCCGGCGAGGCCGCGGAAAGGCTAGCAGATGCAGGCGCTCGCCGCGCCCGGACGGCGGCGTCGCCGCCCACATGAAATCGCCGGCGGGGGTGTGCGTGCGCCACATTGGGCCGGCTGGAGGCGGCTTCCATACTGGCCTGCCGCGGAGGACGTCAGCCGAGCCGTCGCGGCCAAGGACCGACATGCCCATCCTCGACTCCCTGCGCCCCACGCCGAACCTGCGTGTCCTCGTCACCGCCGGTGCCAGCGGCATCGGGGCGGTGGTCGCCCGCGCCTTCCATGAAGCCGGTGCCCAGGTGCACGTCTGCGACGTCGACCGCGCGGCGCTGGACCGGTTGAGCCGCGAGGTGCCGGGCATCACCGGCAGCATGGCCGACGCGGCCGTGGCGGCCGACGTGGACCTGGTGTTCGACGACGTGCAGGGCACGCTGGGCGGCCTCGACGTGCTGGTCAACAACGCCGGCATCGCCGGTCCGACCGGCCCGATCGAGGGCATCGAGGGCGCCGACTGGGAGCGCACCGTGGCCGTCAACCTCAACAGCCAGTACTACTTCGCGCGGCGCGCGGTGCCGATGCTGAAGCAGTCGCGCGCCGGCCCGGTGTTGATCGCCATGGGGTCGGTGGCCGGCCGCCTGGGCTACCCCTTCCGCACGCCCTACGCCTCGACCAAGTGGGCCATCGTCGGGCTGATGAAGTCGCTGGCCATCGAGCTCGGGCCGTCCGGCATCCGCGTCAACGCCATCCTCCCCGGCACGGTCGAAGGCGAGCGCATGCGCTCGGTCATCGCCGCGCGCGCGGCGGCCCTGGGCCTGAGCGCGGACGCCGTGCGCGAGCAGTACCTGAACAAGATCTCGCTGCGCCGCATGGTGACCGCGGAAGACGTGGCGGCCCTGGCGCTGTTCCTGTGTTCGCCGGCCGCACGCAACCTGAGCGGCCAGGCCATCAGCGTGGACGGCAACGTGGAATACCTCTGAGTCCGCCGCGCCGGCCCCACAACAACCCAAGGAGACATGATGCCGATCCGACCCCTCGCCACCACCGTGCCCGCCCTGCTGCTGTGCGCCGCCGCCCAGGCCGCGCCGGTGAAGATCGCCGTGCTGGAGACGCTCTCCGGCCCGCAGGCGGCTTCCGGCCAGGCCTACCGCGCGGCGGTGCGCTACACCGTCGACCGCCTCAACGCCGCCGGCGGCTGGAACGGCCAGCCGGTGCAGCTGGTCGAGTACGACAACCAGGGCGGCCCGGCCGGCGCGGCGGACAAGCTCAAGGCGGCCATCGCCGACGGCGTGCAGATCGTCGTGCAGGGCGCGTCGTCGGCCATCGGCGGCCAGATCACCGAGGACGTTCGCAAGCACAACCTGCGCAACCCCGGCAAGGAGATCGTCTACATCAACGTCGGCGCCGAGGCGCTGGAGCTCACCGGCGAGAAGTGCAACTTCCACCACTTCCGCATGGCCGGCAACGCCCAGGTGCGCGGCAAGGCGCTGGTGGCCGCGATGAAGCAGGCCAACGCGCTGGGCAGCAAGGTCTACGCCATCAACCAGAACTACTCCTGGGGCCAGGACATGGAGAAGGCCATCGTGGACAACGCCGGCGCCGGCGGCTACCAGGTGGTCGACAAGACGCTGCACGACGTCAACAAGGTGCAGGACTTCGCGCCCTACGTGGCCAAGATCTCCAGCTCGCAGGCCGACGCGGTGCTCACCGGCAACTGGTCGAACGACCTGCTGCTGCTGATGAAGGCGTCCAAGGCCGCGGGGCTGAAGGCGCGCTTCGGCACGGTATACCTCGACCAGCCGGGCAACCTGTCCAACGCCGGCGACACGGCGGTCGGCCACTTCGTCGTGCACACCTTCAACCCCGAGGCCGGCGGCGCCGAGGGCGAGCGCTTCGTCAAGGACTACACCGCCAAGACCGGCCGCCCGCCGGTGTTCATCGAACCGCAGACGGTGTTCGGGCTGGAGATGGTGGCCGATGCGCTCAAGCGCACCAAGCCGGCCGGCGGCGGCGCGCTGGACGTCAACGCCTTCGCCCGCAACCTGGAGACCGCGAAGGTGAAGACGCCGATCGGCGAGATGAGCATGCGCGCGTCCGACCACCAGGCGCTGCTGCCGCTGGTGGTGTCCACCGTGACCAAGGACGCCAAGTACAAGGTCGACGACACCGACATGGGCTTCAAGCCGGTGAAGGTGTTCAGCGCCGAGGAGGCGGCGGTGCCGGCGCAGGCCAGCTGCAAGATGCAGCGCCCGAACTGACCCCGCTGCCGCGACGATGGACACGCTGGTCTTCTCGCTGCTCAACGGGGTCGTCTACGGCCTGCTGCTGTTCATGGTGTCGGCCGGGCTGACGCTCATCTTCGGGATGATGGGCGTGCTCAACTTCGCGCACGCCTCGTTCTACATGCTGGGCGCGTACTTCGCCTACACGCTGCAGGGGCTGGTGGGCTTCGCCGCGGCGGTGGTGCTGGCCACGGTGCTGGCCGGCGCCGTCGGCGTGGCGGTGGAGCGCTGGTTCCTGCGCCGGGTGCACCGCCACGGCCATGCGCACGAGCTGCTGCTCACCTTCGGCCTGTCGTTCATCATCGCCGAGGCCATCAAGCTGGTCTTCGGCAACTACCCGGTCGACTACCGCATCCCCAAGGCGATGGACGTCGCGGCCTTCACGCTGGGCGGTCAGCAGTACCCGGCCTACCGGCTGCTGATGGGCGGCGTGGCGATCGTCATGTTCGCCCTCGTCTACCTGCTGCTGACGCGCACCCGGGTCGGCATCGTGGTGCGCTCGGCCATCTACCGCCCGCGCATGGCCGAGGCGCTGGGCCATAACGTGCAGCGGGTGTTCATGGCGGTGTTCGGCGTCGGCGCGGCACTCGCCGGGCTGGCCGGGGCGGTGGCCGGCGCCTTCTACACCACCAGCCCCAACATGGCGCTCGAGATCGGCGTCATGGTCTTCGTCATCGTGGTCGTCGGCGGGCTGGGCTCGCTGGGCGGGGCGATGCTGGCCTCGCTGCTGATCGGCGTCATGACGTCGCTGGCGGTGTCGGTGGACGCCAGCCTGGCCGACCTGTTGCGGCCGCTGGGCGCGCACGACTGGGCCGAGGGCGTGGGCGGGCTGCTGACGCTGAAGCTGTCCAGCCTGGCGGCCACGCTGCCCTTCGCGCTGATGCTGCTGGTGCTGCTGGTGCGCCCTTCGGGGCTGATGGGCGAGAAGGCCTGACGCGATGAAACCCCTCCTGCTGTGGACCGCCGGCGGTGTCGCGGTGCTGGCGGCGCTGCCCGCGCTGCTGCCCGCGGGGCTGCTCAACGCCAGCATCCAGATGCTGATCGCCGCGCTGTTCGCCTGTGCCTACAGCCTGCTCAGCGGGCGTGCCGGCATGCTGTCCTTCGGCCATGCCGCCTACTTCGGCGCTGGCGCCTTCGCCACCGTGCACGCGATGAACGCCCTCGGCGGTGCCGGCCTGCTGCCCACGCCGCTGCTGCCGCTGGTGGGCGCGGTGGTCGGCCTGGGCGTGGGGCTGGTGGCGGGCTGGTTCGCCACCCAGCGCAGCGGCACCACCTTCGCCATGATCACGCTGGCGATCGCCGAGCTGCTGCACGCGCTGGCGCCGCAGCTCAAGGGCTGGTTCGGCGGCGAGTCGGGCATCAGCAGCATGCGCATGCCGGCCTGGGGCTTCACCTTCGGCTCGACCACCGAGGTCTACTACCTGACGCTGGCCTGGGTGCTGGTGTCGCTGGCGGCGCTGTACTGGCATGCGCTGACGCCGATGGGGCGGCTGACGCTGGCGCTGCGCGAGAACGCGCACCGGCTGAGGTTCCTCGGCTACGACGTGCACGGGCTGGGCGTGTCGGCCTTCGCCATCTCGGCGATGTTCTCCGGCGTGGCCGGCGCGCTGCAGGTGGTCAACCAGGAGGCGGTGAACTACGTGGTGTTCGACGCCCACGTGTCGGCCTCGGTGGTGCTCAACAGCTACATCGGCGGCGTCGGCAGCTTCCTGGGGCCGGCGCTGGGCGCGGCGATCATGACCTTCTTCGGCTACGCGGTGTCGGACGCCACGCAGTCGTGGCTGCTCTACCAGGGCGTGCTGTTCGTGCTGGTGATGATGTTCATGCCCGCGGGGCTGACCGGGCTGGTCAGCGGCGCGGCGCGCGGCGTGCAGCGCCACGGCTTGGCCGCGGTGCTGCCCTCGGCGCTGCTGTGGGCGCTGGCCGCGCTGCTGCTGGCCGCGGGCGTGGTGTTCACGGTGGAGCTGCTGCAGCGGCTGTTCTCGCAGGACTACCGCTCGCTGGCGCGCATGGCCGGGGCGGCGCCGCCGATCGTGCTGTTCGGCCGGCCCTGGCCGCCGGCAGCGGTGGCGACCTGGGGCGTGCCGCTGCTGCTGCTGGGCGCCGGGGCGGCGGTGGCCTGGGCCGCGCGCGGGCGCACCGCGGCGCTGGGGACGCTGCGCGAGCCAAAGCCCGCCGCGCCCGCGGTCACGCCAGGCAAGGAGGTGCTGTCGTGACCGATCCCATCCTCACCGTGCGCGGCCTGCGCAAGTCCTTCGGCGCCACCGAGATCATCCGCGGCATCGACCTCGACCTGGCCGCCGGCGAGCGGCGCGCGCTCATCGGCCCCAACGGCGCGGGCAAGTCGACGCTGTTCCACCTGGTCTCGGGGCAGCTGCGGCCCAGCGCCGGCGAGGTGCTGTTCGACGGCCAGCGCATCGACGGCCGCTCGCCGCAGCGCATCAACCGGCTGGGGCTGGCGCGCTCGTTCCAGATCACCAACATCTTTCCCCGCCTGACGGTGTTCGAGAACATCCGCATCGCGGTGATGCAGCGCGCCGGGCTGCAGTACAGCTTCTGGCGCCGGCTGGACGGCCTGCGCCCGGTGCGCGAGGCGGCCGAGCGGCTGATGGAGCGCGTGCGCCTGCAGGCCCACGCCGACGCCCTGGCCGGCGAGCTGAGCTACTCCGGCCAGCGCTCGCTGGAGCTGGCGATGACGCTGGCCAGCGACCCCCAGGTGATCCTGCTCGACGAGCCGATGGCCGGCATGTCGGCCGAGGAGACCGACTACACGCTGGCGCTCATCCGCGAGGTGACGGCCGGGCGCGCGCTGCTCATCGTGGAGCACGACATGGACGTGGTCTTCGCGCTGGCCGACCGCATCAGCGTGCTGGTCTACGGCCAGGTCATCGCCACCGGCACGCCGGCCGAGGTGCGCGCCGACCCCGCCGTGCGCGAGGCCTACCTGGGCGAGGAGGCGGCGGCATGAGTAACACCGCGAGCCAAGGCGAGCGGGCCGAGCGCCGGGCCGCTCCCAAGCCGGCCCGCATCCCCTCGGGGGATCGGCCGGCGTACCCGCCGGACGAGGGGTCGTCATTGCTGGAGGTCGTAGACCTGCACGCGCATTACGGCAAGAGCCACATCCTGCGCGGCGTGAGCTTCAGCGTCGGCGAGCGCGAGGTCTTGAGCCTGCTCGGGCGCAACGGCTCGGGCCGCTCGACCACGCTGAAGGCGCTGATGGGGCTGCTGCCGCCCAGCGGCGGGCGCATCGCGCTGGCCGGGCGGTCGCTGGCCGGCCTGCGGCCGCACGCCATCTGCCGCTCGGGCCTGTCCTACGTGCCCGAGGAGCGCGAGGTCTTCGCCAACCTCACCGTCGACGAGAACCTGCGCATGGGCGAGCAGCCGCCGGTGCCCGGCGCGCCGCGCTGGACGGTGCAGCAGATGTTCGACTACTTCCCGCGCCTGAAGGAGCGCCGCCACACCAAGGCCGGCAGCCTGTCCGGCGGCGAGCAGCAGATGCTCACCATCTGCCGCTCGCTGCTGGGCAACCCGCGCGTCATCCTGATCGACGAGCCCACCGAGGGCCTGGCGCCCAAGATCGTCGCCCAGGTCGGCGAGTGCATCGAGGACATGCACCGCCAGGGCGTCTCGGTGGTGCTGGTCGAGCAGAAGCTGGCCATCGCGATGAAGGTGTCGCAGCGCGTGTGCGTGATGGGGCACGGGCGCATCGTCTTCGACGGCAGCCCGCAGCAGCTGGAATCCGACCCGCAGCTGCTGGCGCAGTGGCTGGCCGTATGACCGCCCCCGGTCCGCGCTTCGCCCGGCCCGCCCCCCGCGGGGGCTCATGGTTCCTTGGAAGGAGGTCGGCGTGGCCGACAAAGTGATCATCAGCTGCGCCGTCACCGGCTCGGTGCACACGCCCACCATGTCGCCGTACCTGCCGCTGACGCCCGAGCAGATCGCCGAGCAGGCCATCGAGGCGGCCGAGGCCGGCGCGGCCATCCTGCACCTGCACGCCCGCGACCCGGCGGACGGCCGGCCCACCCCCGACCCGGCGGTCTTCGAGCAGTTCGTGCCGCGCATCCGCGCGGCCTGCGACGCGGTGATCAACATCACCACCGGCGGCAGCACCCGCATGACGCTGGCCGAGCGGCTGGCCTACCCGCTCAAGCTCAAGCCCGAGATGTGCTCGCTCAACATGGGCTCGATGAACTTCTCCATCCACCCGGTGGCGCGCAAGATCACCGCCTGGCAGCACGACTGGGAGCGGCCCTACGTGGAAGGCATGGAGGACCTGATCTTCCGCAACACCTTCGCCGACATCAAGCACATCCTGAAGGTGCTGGGCGAGGAGGCCGGCACCCGCTTCGAGTTCGAGTGCTACGACGTGGGCCACCTGTACAACCTGGCGCACTTCGTCGACGAGGGCCTGGTGCGCGGGCCGCTGTTCATCCAGAGCATCTTCGGCATCCTCGGCGGCCTCGGGCCCGACCCGGAGAACCTGGTGACCATGCGGCAGACCGCCGACCGGCTGTTCGGCCGCGACGGCTACCGCTTCTCGGTGCTGGGCGCCGGGCGCCACCAGATGCCGCTGCTGACCATGGCCGCGGTGATGGGCGGCAACGTGCGCGTGGGCCTGGAGGACAGCCTCTACCTCGGCAAGGGCGAGCTCGCCCGCTCCTGCGCCGAGCAGGTGCGCAAGATCCGCCGCATCCTCGACGAGCTGTCGCTGGAGGTGGCCACGCCGGACGAGGCGCGCGCCATGCTGCAGCTCAAGGGCCGGGAGGCCGCCGCCTCGGGCACCGCAACTGCCGCAGCCGTTCACCGGCCCCGGTGAACGGCCGGCAGGAGACGGTGATGCAGCAGTCCGCGTCCGGCCCCACGGGCGGTCCCACCCCGGGCGAGATGTCACCCGGCGACGAAGCGCCGCCCGGCACGCCGGGCACCGGCGAAGCGGTCTGTCCCGGCTGCGGCGGCTCCGGCCGGGCGGAGGGCGGCCAGACCTGCGGCGTGTGCAGCGGCACCGGCAAGGTCACCGAAGGCATCGGCGGCGGCTGACCGCCGGCGGGCACCGGTGTTGCTGCGGGCCATGCACATGACACGACCACGGGAGTCCCCATGAGCATGCCCCCGGGTGGCTACGGCAGCGTCGGCGGACAGGTGCCGGCGCGCTGGCTGGTGCTGATCGCGCAGGGTGGCGAGCAGGACGACGGCCCGATGGTGGCCCGCCTCTTCGACCCCGACCGGCGCGAGCTGGCGCAGTTCGACGCCACGGCCGAGGAGGTGGTGGTGATGACCACCGGCCTGGTGCCCGAGCACGGCGCCGTCGGCCCCGACTGGGAGCGGGCGCTGGGCCAGCACTCGCCCGAGGAGCGCCGGCAGGCGCAGGTCTACACGCTGGACATCTGACGCCCTCGCGCCAGCGCCAGCGCCGTCGCGTTCGCGTTCGCGCGCGGGAACGGCGCGCGCAGGCGGACCCCGGGGCGGCGCCGCCCCGCGCCCCTCACACCGTCAGGCGTCGCCCCAGACTTCCTGGGCGGTCTCGATCACCAGGCGCAGCTTGGTGCGCTGCGCCTCCACGGCGATGTTGTTGCCGTGCACGGTGGAGGAGAAGCCGCATTGCGGGCTGAGCGCCAGCTGCTCCAGCGGTGCGTACTTCGCGGCCTCGTCGATGCGGCGCTTCAGCGTGTCCTTGTCTTCCAGCTCGCCGAACTTGGTCGTCACCAGGCCCAGCACCACCAGCTTGCCCTTGGGCAGGAAGCGCAGCGGCCGGAAGTCGCCCGAGCGGTCGTCGTCGTACTCGAGGAAGTACGCGTCCAGGTTCATCTCCGACAGCAGCGCCTCGGCCACCGGTTCGTAGTTGCCGGCCGCCGCGTGGGTGCTCTTGAAGTTGCCGCGGCACAGGTGCATGGCCAGCGTCATGCCCTGCGGCTTCTGCGCCACCACCTTGTTGATGAACCCGGCGTAGCGGTGCGGCAGCTCGTTGGGGTCGTCGCCGCGCTGGCGCGCCGCCTCGCGCATCTTCTCGTCGCACAGGTAGGCGAGGTTGGTGTCGTCCATCTGCACGTAGGTGCAGCCGGCGGCGGCCAATGAGCGCAGCTCGTCGCCGTAGGCCTTGGCCACGTCGTCGTAGAAGTCGGGCTCCAGCTCCGGGTACGCCTGCTTGCTGATGCCGGCGCGGCCGCCGCGGAAGTGCAGCATGGTCGGCGAAGGGATGGTCACCTTGGGCGTGCAGCCCGGCGCCTGGCGGTCGACCTGCGCCTTCAGGAACTGGAAGTCGGCGAGCTGGATGTCCTTGGCATGTCGGACCTTGTCGATGACGCGCATCACCGGCGGTGCCAGCTCCTCGGTGCCGTCGGGCTTGCGGATGGTCACCGGGATGTCGGACTTGACCCCGCCCAGCTGCTCGAGGAAATCGACGTGGAAGTAGGTGCGGCGGAACTCGCCGTCGGTGATGCTCTTCAGCCCGACGTCCTTCTGGAAGCGGACGATGTCGGCGATCGCGGCGTCCTCCACCGCCCGCAGCTGCTCGGCGCTGATCTCGCCCCGGGCCTTCTGCTCGCGGGCGTCGAGCAGCGCCTTCGGACGCAGGAAGCTGCCGACATGGTCGGCGCGGGAGGGCAGGCGGACGGGCAGGGTCATGGTGGACGGGTGGGGAGTGGGATCCCGCTATTCTCAACGCACCGGCGCCTCGCCCCATGGGTGACGTCCCTGCCAGGCGGCGGGCGACGGGCACCCCGCGCATCGGCGCGCGACATGGCGCTTTCCCTTCGCATGCCGAACCGGAATAGCTGCTAGCCACCCCGCACAACCGATTCGGCATGGCGGCCGGTCGATAATCCGGTAACTGAATGTCGGTTTTTCTCCCTGGCCGCCGGCGAGAGGGGGATCCACCGACGCGGAGGCGCCGGCAGTTGCACACACAATCGCGCCTTTCCGCACACACGTCCATCGAGGAGATCCAGACGATGCAAAAGCGCACCGCCCTTCGCGTCCTGCTCGCCGCCGGCCTGGCCGCGACCGGCACCGCGGCCGTCCAGGCGCAGACCGCGCCGTTCAAGGTCGGCTTCATCCTGCCCATGACCGGGCAGTCGGCCTCCACCGGCCGCCAGATCGAGGCCGCCGTCAAGCTGTGGGTGGCGCAGAACGGCAGCACGGTGGCGGGCCGCAAGGTCGAGGTCATCGTCAAGGACGACGGCGGCGTCGCCGACCAGACCCGGCGCATCGCGCAGGAACTGGTGGTGCAGGACAAGGTGGACGTGCTGGCCGGCTTCGGCCTGACGCCGCTGGCCCTGGCGGTGGCGCCCATCGCCACCCAGAGCAAGACGCCGATGGTGGTGACCGCCGCGGCCACGGCCATCATCACCGAGCAGTCGCCTTACATCGTCCGCACCAGCTTCACGCTGCCGCAGGGCACCTTCCCGCTGGCCGAGTGGGCGGCCAAGAACGGCATCAAGAAGGTCGTGACGCTCGTGACCGACTACGGTCCCGGCATCGACGCGGAGCGCACCTTCAAGAACCGCTTCACCCTCAACGGCGGCCAGGTGGTGGCCGAGATCCGCTCGCCGCTGCGCAGCCCGGACTTCGCGCCCTTCCTGCAGCGGGTGCGCGACGCGCAGCCGGACGCGGTGTTCGTCTTCCTGCCCTCCGGCCAGGGCGCGCAGTTCATGAAGCAGTACTCCGAGCGCGGCCTGGACAAGTCCGGCATCCGGCTCATCGGCACCGGCGACGTGACCGACGACGACCAGCTCAACGACATGGGCGACGTGGCCCTCGGCGTGGTGACCTCGCACCACTACTCGGCGGCCCACCCGTCGCCGACGAACAAGAAGTTCGTCGACGCCTTCCAGGCCGCCAACAAGTTCCGGCCCAACTTCATGGCCGTGGCCGGCTTCGACGGCATGCGCGTGATCTACAAGGCGCTGGAGGCGACCAAGGGCAAGGGCGGCGGCGAGGCGCTGCTGGCGGCGATGAAGGGCCAGACCTTCGAGAGCCCGCGCGGCAACGTCATCATCGATGCCAACACCCGCGAGCCGATCCAGGACATCTACATCCGCAAGGTCGAGCGCAAGGACGGCCAGCTGTGGAACGTCGAGTTCGACGCCCTGAAGGCCGTGAAGGACCCGGGCAAGGGGTCCTGACGAGACCCCCGGGCGCTCGCCGCGGCGGGCGCCCGTGGCCCGATGCCCAGGGCCGCCGCGCTGCCCCTCGACGGGCGGTCGGCGGCCCTTCCATCGCGCTGATGTAAAAACACCACCATGCTGACCCTCCTGTTCGACGGCATCGCCTACGGCATGCTGCTCTTCGTGCTCGCCGTCGGGCTGGCCGTGACCATGGGGTTGATGAACTTCATCAACCTCGCGCATGGCGCCTTCGCCATGGCGGGCGGCTACATCACCGTGCTGCTGATGCAGCGGGCCGGCCTGCCCTTCCTGGCCACGCTGCCGCTGGCCTTCATCGGGGCGGCGCTGCTCGGCGCGCTGCTGGAGCGCACGCTGTACCGGCCGATGTACGCCAAGCCGCACCTGGACCAGGTGCTGTTCTCCATCGGCCTGACCTTCATGGCGGTGGCCGCGATCGACTACTTCATCGGCTCTCAGCAGCAGATCGTGCAGCTGCCGGCCTTCCTGCAGGGCCGCTTCGACCTGGCCGACGTCGGCGTCGGCAAGTACCGCCTCTTCATCATCGTGGTGTGCGCGCTGCTCACGGTGGTGCTGCAGCTGATCCTGTCGAAGACCCGCTTCGGCAGCCGGCTGCGCGCGGCGGTGGACGACCCGCGGGTGGCGTCGGGCCTGGGCATCAACGTGAACCAGGTGTTCCTGACCACCTTCGCCGTCGGCTCCGGGTTGGCCGGACTGGGCGGGGCGCTGGGCGCCGAGGTGCTGGGCCTGGACCCGACCTTCCCGCTCAAGTTCATGATCTATTTCCTCATCGTGGTGTCCGTCGGCGGCACGACGACCATCACCGGGCCGCTGCTGGCCGCGCTGCTGCTCGGCATCGCCGACGTCGCCGGCAAGTACTACGTGCCCAAGCTCGGCTCCTTCATCGTCTACACCCTGATGGTGCTGATCCTCGTCTTCCGGCCGCAGGGCCTCTTCGGCGCGAAGGTGGCCCGATGAACACCACCACGACCACGTCGTCGTCCGTTGCCGCCGTCCGCGCGTCGCTGCACGCCCTGCCGCGCTGGCGCTGGTGGGAGTTCGCGCTCTTCGCGGTGGCGGTCGCCTCCTGGTTCCTGTTGCCGGGCCATGCGGCGCTGCTCAACGAGATCGCCATCCTGTCGCTGTTCGCGCTGTCGCTGGACCTGATCCTCGGCTACGCGGGCATCGTCTCGCTGGGCCATGCGGCCTTCTTCGGCCTCGGCGCCTACTTCGCCGCGCTGTTCGCCAAGCACGTGATGCCCGACCCGCTGGTCGGCCTGGTGCTGGCCACCGTCGTCTGCGGCCTGTTCGGCCTCATCACCAGCGTGCTGGTGCTGCGCGGGTCGGACCTCACCCGGCTGATGGTGACGCTGGGCGTCGCCTCCATCCTGTTCGAGCTGGCCAACCGGCTCGACTGGCTGACCGGCGGTGCCGACGGCCTGCAGGGCGTGCTGATGGGGCCGCTGCTCGGCCGCTTCGACTTCGACCTGCAGGGCCGGGTCGGCTTCGCCTACTCGCTGGTGGTGCTGATCATCGGGCTGCTGGTGGCGCGCAAGATCGTCCACTCGCCCTTCGGCACCTCGCTGAAGGCGCTGCGCGACAACCGGCTGCGCGCCGGCGCCATCGGCGTCAACGTCAGCGCGCGGCTGGCCGCGGTGTACGCGGTCAGCGGTGCGCTGGCCGGTGCGTCGGGCGCCCTGCTGGCGCAGACCACCGCCTTCGCCTCGCTGGACGTGCTCGACTTCCACCGCTCGGCCGACGTGCTGCTGATGCTGGTCATCGGCGGCACCGGCTACCTCTACGGCGGCATCTTCGGCGCCATCGCCTTCACCGCGCTGCGCGACGTGATCTCGGCGCTGACCCCGCAGTACTGGACCTTCTGGCTCGGCCTGTTCCTGGTGGTGCTGGTGATGGTCGGCCGCGACCGGCTGTTCCAGCCGCGCCGCTGGTTCGGCAAGGGAGGACGGGCATGACCACGGTGTTGCAGACGACGAACCTGATCAAGCGCTTCGGCGGCCTGGTCGCCACCAACGACGTCACGATCAACGTCGAGCGCGGCGCCCGCCACGCGCTCATCGGCCCCAACGGCGCCGGCAAGACCACGCTGATCAACCTGCTGACCGGCGTGCTGGAGCCGACCTCCGGCTCGATCACGCTGATGGGCGAGGACATCACCAAGCTGCCGTCGCACCGCCGGGTCGACCGCGGCCTGGTGCGCACCTTCCAGATCAACCAGCTCTTCGGCGAGATGACGCCGCTGGAGGCCGTGGCCTTCACCGTCGCGCGCCGCAAGGGACTGTCGGGCCGGTTCTGGAAGGCGCTGGGGCGGCACGACGAGCTGGCCGAGGACTGCGAGCGCCTGCTGCGCGAGTTCCACCTGCTCGACGTGATGGACATCCGCACCTCGGTGCTGGCCTACGGCAAGCGCCGGCTGCTGGAAATCGCGCTGGCCATCGCCTGCGAGCCGAAGGTGCTGCTGCTGGACGAGCCGGCCGCCGGGGTGCCGGAGGGCGAGCGCCAGGAGATCTTCGACAGCCTGGCCCGGCTGCCGGCCGACGTCAGCGTGCTGCTGATCGAACACGACATGGACCTGGTCTTCAACTTCGCCAGCCGGGTGACCGTGCTGGTCAACGGCGGCCTGTTCGCCGACGGCGACGTGCAGAGCATCTCCACCGACCCGCGGGTCAAGGCGGTGTACCTCGGCCAGGGCGAAGGAGCGGTCCATGGCTGACGCCCTGCTGCAGGTCGACCAGCTGCGCGCCGGCTACGGCGAGGCGGTGGTGCTCAACGGCATCAGCTTCACGCTGGACCGTGGCCAGTCGCTCGCGCTGCTGGGCCGCAACGGCACCGGCAAGACCACGCTGATGAACAGCATCGTCGGCGTCACCCGCCGCCACGGCGGCAGCGTGCGGCTGAACGGCCAGGACCTGTCCACGGTGGCGCCGTTCAAGCGCGCCGAGGCCGGCATCGGCTGGGTGCCGCAGGAGCGCAACATCTTCAAGTCGCTGACGGTGGAGGAGAACCTCACCGCCGTCGCGCGGCCCGGGCCGTGGAACGTCAAGCGCGTCTACGAGATGTTCCCGCGGCTGCAGGAGCGGCGCTCGAACATGGGCAACCAGCTCTCCGGCGGCGAGCAGCAGATGCTGGCGGTGGCCCGGGCCCTGGTGCTCAACCCGTCGGTGCTGCTGCTCGACGAGCCGCTGGAAGGCCTGGCGCCCATCATCGTGGAAGAACTGCTGCGCGCCATCGCCCGCGTGGTGCGCGAGGAGGGCCTGTCGGCCATCATCGTCGAGCAGAACCCGCGCGCCATCCTCGGCATCACGCAGAAGGCCATCGTGCTCGACCGCGGCCTGGTGGTGCACGCCGACGACAGCGCCGAGCTGCTGCGCAACCCCGAGGTGCTCGAGCGCCACCTGGCGGTGGCGAAACATTGACCCCCGGCCGTCTGGCGGCCGCCCCCACGGGGGACCCAAGCCGACCGGGAGACCCGGATCGCCTTGGGCCCGCTTGTCGAGACCGCTGCCCCTGGTCGCCCGCGGCGACCGGTCCCCACCGGGAGGGGTTCGCTAGCCCCGAGGGCCCTTCGTGACCCGCGTCTTGCCGCCGGTGGTCACCAGCAGCACCGGGTCGCCGGTGGCGAAGGTTTCCTGGCCCTGCGCCTGGATGATCGAGCGGCGCTCGCCGTTGCGCAGCTGGACCAGGATCTCCAGCGCGTTCTCGGTGGTGGTGCCGCGTTCGATGGCGTTGCCGGCCACCGCGCCGGCCACCGCGCCCAGCACCGTGCCGACGACCGCGCCGCGGCCACCACCGACGCTCGAGCCGGCCACGCCGCCGACCACGCCGCCGGCCGCGCCGCCGATGCCGGACTGGGTGCCGTCGACCTTCACCGGCCGCACCGACAGCACGGTCGCGTCCTGCACGGTGGACAGCCGCTGCGCGTCGCCGCGCTGCACGACGTCGGGGCTGGTGGTGGAGCAGGCGGCCAGGGCCAGCACCAGGGGAATGAGGATGAGCGGCTTCTTCATGGGGAACTCCAACGCCGGCCACGTGCCGACGGACGACAGACCAGCAGTCTAGGACCGCCGCGTCAACGGTTGGTTTCCGCGTGAGGCGACCGATGTCCCCGTGCGACAGGTCGTCCACGACGGCCAGGGGCGGCCGCCTACGGCCGGGGGTCAACCGTGCAAGCGGCTCGTCCGCGGCACGCTTGCCAGCAGGAACTCCATCTGGTCGGCCAGGATGCGGCGGCCGCGCAGGATCATGTCCTCGTGCAGGTTGGGCACGTAGGGCAGGTACATCAGCGTCATGCGCGCCTCTTCGGGCAGGCGGTTGCCCTTGCGGCCGTTGCAGGAGCGGCAGGCCGTGATGCAGTTCATCCAGCTGTCCTTGCCGCCGCGCGACGTCGGCACGATGTGCTCACGGGTCAGCGTGTCGAAGCCGAAGCGGCCGCCGCAGTAGGCGCACAGGTGCCGGTCGCGCACGAAGAGCTTGGTGTTGGTGATGGTCGGCACCTGCCGCCAGGCCCGGCTGGGCACCGCGCCGCGCACGGCGATGATGGGGTGCACCTCGATGCGCGACTGCAGGCCGGTGGTGCGCTGGATGCCGCCGCGCAGCACGTGCAACGGACGCCCCAGCGTCCAGGCGACGCCGTCGCTGGCGTAGAGTGCCGCCGCTTCCCTGGCGTTGAGCCAGGCCTGCGGTCGGCCGGAGACATCGAGCTGCAGCACGTCCATGGCGCGACACGTGTCCTTCTCGTCGAGAGACGGTGGAGGGTGCCGGCACGCTGCCTGCAAGTCGCCTGCCGGCTGCACCAAGGATAGCGGACGACGGTGACCCACCACAACGCTCGGGCTGACGCACCGCCGTCGCGGGGGCCGGGGTGCGGCCGTCGCGCGCGGTGGTCGCTGGTTTTGGGGGTGGTGCTGCTGCTGACCGGCCTGGTGCCCATCGCCGCCCGCGCGCAGCGCGCCGCGCCCGCACCCGCGGTGCCGGCCGCGGCCTCGGCGCCCGAGGCCGCCGGCCCGCCCGCCAGCGCCGCCCCGGTGCCGGAACCATCGCCGTCCGGCCAGCGGGCGTTCGAGGCGGCGCGGCCGCGGCTGGTGCAGGTGCGCACGCTGCTCAAGGGCCAGGACAGCCAGGCCTCGGTCGGCTCCGGGTTCCTGGTCAGCGAGCAGGGCCACCTGATCAGCAACTGGCACGTGGTCAGCGACTACGCGCTGCAGCCGCAGCGCTACCGGCTGGTCTACGCCACCGCCGACGGCAGCCAGGGCGACCTGGAGCTGGTCGACATCGACGTGGTGCACGACCTGGCACTGCTGCGGCCGGCCCAGTCCGGCGCGTTGAGTGGCCGCGGCGCGCTGCCGTTCCGGCCGCCGGCGCTGCCGCTGGCGCGTGGCGAGCGGCTGCACGCGCTGGGCAACCCGCTGGACGTCGGCTTCGCCGTCACCGAGGGCGCCTACAACGGCCTGGCCGCGCGCAGCTTCGTGCCGACCATCTTCTTCGGCGGGGCGTTGAGCGGCGGCATGAGCGGTGGTCCGGCGCTCGACGAACGCGGCCGCGTCATCGGCGTCAACGTCGCCACCCGGCGCGACGGCGCGCTGGTCAGCTTCCTCGTGCCCGCGGGCTTCGCCCAGGCGCTGCTGGAACGCGGCCGCGACCGGGCGCCGCTGGCGCTGCCGGCCTGGGGCGAGGTCACCGAGCAGCTGACCGCGCACCAGCAGGCGCTGACCGACGCCTTCATCGCCCGCCGCTGGCGCGACGCCCGCCACCCGCTGTACCGCCTGCCGCTGCCGGCCGAGGACTTCCTGCGCTGCTGGGGCCGCGGCAGCAGCCCCGATGCGGTCGGCCTGGAGTTCGAGCGCTCGGACTGCGAGATGGACGCCCGGGTCTACGTCGGCCGCGGCTTCGGCACCGCCTTCCTGGCCACGCGCTACGAGGCGCTGGACGGCCGGCGCCTGGGCGCGCTGCGCTTCGCCCAGCGCTACTCCGCCGGCTTCGCCAACGAGTACTTCGGCCAGAAGACGGCCTGGCTGACCGCGCCGCAGTGCAGCGAGCGCTTCATCGACCGCGGCGTGCCGCTGCGCGCGGTGATGTGCCTGCGCGCGCACAAGCGGCTGCCGGGGCTCTACGACCTCGCCCTGCTGGTGGCCACGGTGGACCAGTCCACCGCCGGCGTGCAGGCGCGCTTCGACGCGCAGGGCGTGAGCGCGGCCAACGCGCGGCGGCTGGCCGCGCACTACCTCAACGGCATCGGATGGCGCCCATCGCCGCAGACCCTCAACCCCCGGCCGGTCGCGACTCGCGCTGATCGAGGTGCTGGACCGCGACGGCCAGGTGCGCCGTTGCGAGCCGGTGCGCGCCTGGCCGTGGCGCATCGGCCGCGGCTTCGACTGCGACCTGGTGCTCGACGACCCGCACGTCGCGGAGCAGCACGCCAGCCTGGACCTGGGCGAGGACGGCGTGCCCTGGCTCACCGTCGGGGCCACCCGCAACGGCGTGCAGTGGGACCGGCGCACGCTGATGCCGGGCGAGACGGTGGCGCTGGACTCGGGCCCGAACCGGGCCTTCGACCTCGGCGGCCTGCGTCTGAGGCTGCGAATGCCCGGCGACGCGGTGGAGCCGGAACGCTCGCTGGCCCTGGCCCCCGAAGGGGTGCGATGGTGGCCGACGCTGGCGGCCGGCCTGGCGCTGTGGGCGCTGGTGCTGGCGCAGCACGCGGTGGCGCTGGACCCCGGCGCCGGCCTGCGCGACTGGCTGGTGCCGGCGCTGGCGCTGCCGCTCGGGCTGCTGGCCTGGGCGGCGCTGTGGGCCTTCAGCTCGCGGCTGCTGCAGCGCCGGTTCGTGCTGGTGCCGCACCTGGCGCTGGTCTGCCGCGGCGCGCTGGTGCTGGCGCTGGCCGACCTGTTGCTGCCGGTGCTGGCCTACGCGCTGGCCTGGCCCTGGATCGCCCGCATCACGCCGGCGCTGCTGGCCACCATCGTCGGGGCCACCGTCTACGCCCACGCCCTGCGGGTGGTGCCGCTCAAGCGCACCGTGCTGGCCGCCGGCGTGGGCGGCTGCCTGCTCATCGCCGGCGCGGTGGTGGCGACGCTGAACCACCAGCGCAGCGACCGCATCTTCGACCAGCTCTACCTGTCGGTGCTGCCGCCGCCGGCGTTCCGGCTGGCGCCGGCGCTGCCGCCGGACGCGCTGCTCGACGAACTGCCGGCGCTGCAGAAGTCGCTGGCGCGGCAACTGCCCGCCGAGGTGGAGGACGAGCCCTAAAAAAGACTTGCCCGGGGGTCGCCGTCGTGTGCAGAATAGAACGATCGTTCGTTTCTTTTTTCTGCCCGCCGTGCCTGCCTCCCACCCTTCGGCGCCCTCGCGCAAACCCGCGCAGACGGCCGCCCAGCGCGCGCTGCAGAAGGGCCAGCAGACGCGCGCCACCATCCTCGACGGGGCGCTGTCGCTGGCCGCGCAGGTCGGGCTGGAGGGCCTGTCCATCGGCGCGCTGGCCGAGGTCTGCGGCATGAGCAAATCGGGTGTCTTCGCCCACTTCGGCTCCCGCGAGGACCTGCAGATCGCCGTCATCCGCGAGTACCACGACCGCTTCGAGCGCGAGGTCTTCTTCCCCGCGCTGGACCAGCCGCGCGGCCTGCCGCGGCTGACCGCGCTGTTCCAGCGCTGGGTGCACAAGGTGTCGGAGGAGATCGACTCCGGCTGCATCTACATCAGCGGCGCGGTCGAGTTCGACGACCGGCCGGGCCCGGTGCGCGACGCGCTGGCCGGCATGGTCAGCGCCTGGCAGTCGGCGATGGAGCGGGCGATCCGCCTGGCCATCGACGAGGGCCACCTGCGCGCCGACACCGACCCGCTGCAGCTGCTGTTCGAGCTGCACGGGCTGGTGCTGGCCCTCCACCACGACGCCCGCTTCCTGCGCCACCCCGAGGCGCCTCAGCGCGCCCGGGCCGGCTTCGAGAACGTGCTGTCGCGCCACCGGGTGGCGGCCGAGGTGACCGCCGTCCGAAGCACGCGGCGGGCCGACCGCGCCGTGGCCCGCTGAACCGCCTCACCACCCCTCTTCACACTCGTTCCCGTCGGGAGACCCACCATGCCCCAGTACAACCCGCCGCTGCGCGACATGCAGTTCGTCCTGCACGAGCTGTTCAACGCCACCGAGACGCTGAAGGCCCTGCCGGCCCATGCGGACATCGACGCCGAGACCATCAACGCGGTGCTGGAGGAGGGCGGCAAGTTCGCCGCCGAGGTGCTGTTCCCGCTCAACCGGTCGGGCGACGAGGAGGGCTGCACGCTGGACGCGAAGACCCACGAGGTGACCGCGCCGAAGGGCTTCAAGGAAGCCTACGCGAAGTACGTCGAAGGCGGCTGGCCGGCGCTGGGCTGCGATCCGGCCTACGGCGGGCAGGGCCTGCCGCTGGTGGTGAACCAGTGCTTCTACGAGATGCTGAACTCGGCCAACCAGGCCTGGACCATGTACCCCGGCCTGTCGCACGGCGCCTACGAGGCGCTGCACGCCCACGGCACCGACGAGCAGAAGGCGACCTACCTGCCCAAGCTGACCAGCGGTGAATGGACCGGCACCATGTGCCTGACCGAGCCGCATTGCGGCACCGACCTCGGCCTGCTGCGCACCAAGGCCGAGCCGCAGCCGGACGGCACCTACCGCATCACCGGCAACAAGATCTTCATCTCCGCCGGCGAGCACGACCTGGCGGCGAACATCGTGCACCTGGTGCTGGCCCGCCTGCCCGACGCGCCGGCCGGCAGCAAGGGCATCTCGCTGTTCGTGGTGCCCAAGTTCAGCGTCAATGCCGACGGCAGCCTGGGCGCGCGCAACGGCATCTTCTGCACCGGCCTCGAGCACAAGATGGGCATCCACGGCAACGCCACCGCCCAGCTCACGCTGGAGAACGCGGTGGGCACGCTGGTCGGCCAGCCGCACAAGGGCCTGCAGGCCATGTTCGTGATGATGAACGCCGCCCGCCTGGGCGTGGGCATGCAGTCGCTCGGCCTGACCGAGGTGGCCTACCAGAACGCGGTGGCCTACGCCAAGGACCGGCTGCAGATGCGCGCGCTGTCCGGCCCGAAGGCGCCCGACAAGCCGGCCGATCCCATCATCGTGCACCCGGACGTGCGCCGCATGCTGCTCACCGCGCGGGCCTATGCCGAAGGCGCGCGGGCGCTGTGCATCCACACCGCGCTGCTGCTCGACCAGGAGGTGTCGTCGGCCGACGAACAGCGGCGCAAGGACGCCGCCGACGAGGTGGCCCTGCTCACCCCCATCGTCAAGGCCTTCATCACCGACAACGCCTGGATCGCGACCACGAACTGCCAGCAGGTGTTCGGCGGCCACGGCTACATCCGCGAGTGGGGGATGGAGCAGTACGTGCGCGACGCCCGGATCAACATGATCTACGAGGGCACCAACACCATCCAGTCGCTGGACCTGCTCGGCCGCAAGGTCCTGGCCGACAACGGCGCCAAGCTGAAGGCCTTCGGCAAGCAGATCGCCGCCTTCGTCGAGGAGGAGGGCGTCAACGAGGCGATGCAGGAGTTCATCAACCCGCTGGCCGACCTGGGCGACAAGGTCACCAAGCTGACCACCGAGGTGGGCATGAAGGCCTTCGGCAACGCCGACGAGGTGGGCGCCGCGGCGGTGGACTACCTGCGGGTGGTCGGCCACCTGGTGTTCGCCTACTTCTTCGCCCGCATGGCCAAGGTGGCGCTGGAGAAGGAAGGCAGCGGCGACCCGTTCTACACCGCCAAGCTGCACACCGCGCGCTTCTACTTCGCCAAGCTGCTGCCGGAGACGGCGTCGCTCATCCGCAGCTGCCGGGCCGGCCTGAAGCCGCTGATGGCGATGGACGAGGCGCTGTTCTGATGCGTGCCCTCAGCCTGCTGCTCGCCGCCGTGGCGTGGCTGGGTGCCGGCGCCGCCGCCGCCCAGACCACCCCGGTCGGCCTGTGGAAGACGATCGACGACGCCAGCGGCAAGGAAAAGGCGCTGGTGCGGGTGAGCGAGGCCGGCGGCGTGCTGTCGGCCCGCATCGAGCGGCTGTTCAACCCGTCCACGCCGAACCCGGTGTGCGGAAACTGCGCCGACGACCGCAAGGGCCAGCCGGTGACCGGCCTGCAGATCGTGCGCGGCGTCAGGCAGGACGCCGGTGACGCGATGGCCTGGTCCGGCGGCGAGATCCTGGACCCGGAGAACGGCAGGACCTATCGTGTGCGCCTGAAGCCCATCGACGGCGGCCAGCGGCTGGAGGTGCGCGGCTACATCGGCACCCCGATGCTCGGCCGCACCCAGACCTGGCAGCGCGTCGAGTGACGGCGCCACCCGACCCACGATCCACCGGAGAACCCATGTCCCGATTCGTCATCCGCAAGGTCGCCGTGCTCGGCGCCGGCGTCATGGGCGCGCAGATCGCCGCCCACCTCGTCAACGTCCGCGTGCCGGTGGTGCTGTTCGACCTGCCCGCCAAGGAAGGCCCCAAGAGCGCGATCGCCCTCAAGGCCATCGAGGGCCTGAAGAAGCTGAAGCCGGCGCCGCTGGGCCTGCCCGAGGACGCCGCGCTGATCCAGCCCGCCAACTACGAGGAGCACCTGTCGCTGCTCGGCCAGTGCGACCTGGTGATCGAGGCCATCGCCGAACGCATGGACTGGAAGCGCGACCTCTACGAGCGGATCGCCGCGCACGTCGCGCCGCACGCCATCCTGGCGTCCAACACCTCGGGCCTGTCGATCACCGCGCTGTCCAACGCGCTCCCCGAGGCGCTGCGCCCGCGCTTCTGCGGCGTGCACTTCTTCAACCCGCCGCGCTACATGTCGCTGGTGGAGCTGATCCCGACGCCCGACACGCAGCCGCAGATCCTCGACCAGCTGGAGACCTTCGTCACCACGGGCCTCGGCAAGAGCGTGCTGCGCGCCAAGGACACGCCCAACTTCATCGCCAACCGCATCGGCATCGCCGGCATGCTGGCGACGATGGTGGAGGCCGAGAAGTTCGGCCTGACCTACGACGTGGTCGACGACCTCACCGGCAAGAAGCTGGGCCGGGCCAGCTCGGGCACCTTCCGCACCGCGGACGTGGTCGGCCTGGACACCATGGCCCACGTCATCAGGACGCTGCAGGACAACCTGCAGGACGACCCGTTCTTCCCGATGTACGGCACGCCCAAGGTGCTGGCCGGGCTGATGGAGAAGGGCGCCCTCGGCCAGAAGACCGGCGCCGGCTTCTTCAAGAAGGTGGGCAAGGACATCCTGCGGCTCGACCCCGCCGCCAATGGAGGACAAGGCGACTACGTGCCGGCCGGCGGCAAGGCCGACGAGATCGTCGGCCGCATCCTGAAGAAGCCGGTGGCCGAGCGGCTGAAGCTGCTGCGCGAATCGGGCAACCCGCAGGCGCAGTTCCTGTGGGCCATCCTGCGCGACGGCTTCCACTACGCCGCGGTGCACCTGGAATCGATCGCCGACACCGCCCGCGACGTCGACTTCGCCATGCGCTGGGGCTTCGGCGCGGCGCAGGGCCCGTTCGAGATCTGGCAGCAGGCGGGCTGGACGCAGGTGGCGCAGTGGATCGCCGACGACATCGCCGCCGGCAAGGCGCTGTCCACCGCGCCGCTGCCGGCCTGGGTGACCAGCGGCCCGGTGGCCGAGGCGGGCGGCGTGCACACGAAGGACGGCTCCTGGTCGCCCGCGCGCCAGGCCTTCGTGCCGCAGAACGACCTGCCCGTCTACCGCCGCCAGCCCTTCCGCCAGGACGTCGCCGGCTCGGGGGCGGTCGATCCGGCCAAGGCCGGCACCACGGTCCACGAGGACGACTCGGTGCGGCTGTGGACGCTGGACCCGGCGGTGGTCATCGTGTCGATCAAGACCAAGATGCACGCCATCGGCCCGGGCGTCATCGAAGGGCTGACCAAGGCGGTGGCGCTGGCCGAGCGCGAGCACGACGGCGTGGTCATCTGGTCGGGCGACGAGCCGTTCTCGGCCGGTGCCGACCTGCAGGCCATGCTGCCGGCCTTCATGGCCGGCGGCGCCAAGGCCATCGCGCCGGAGGAGAAGAAGCTCCAGGACGCCATGCTGCGCCTCCGCTACGCCACCGTGCCGGTGGTGGCCGCCGTCCGCGGCATGGCGCTCGGCGGCGGCTGCGAGCTGGCGGTGCACGCCGCGCGGCGCGTGGCCGCGATGGAAAGCTACATGGGCCTGGTGGAGGTGGGCGTGGGCCTCATCCCCGGCGGCGGCGGCCTGGCCTACATCGCCCGCCGCGCGGCCGAGATGGCGAACGCCGGCAAGGCCGGCGCCGACCTGCTGCCCTTCCTGCGCGAGGGCTTCCAGAACGCGGCCATGGCCAAGGTCGGCACCAGCGCGCTGGAGAGCCAGGCGCTGGGCTACCTGGTCGAGGGCGACGTCATCGTGCCGCACAAGGACGAGCTGCTGTTCGTCGCCATCGAGCAGGCCAAGGCGATGGCCGCCTCCGGCTGGCGGCCGCCGCTGGCCAGGCCCTTCCCGGTGGCCGGCCGGTCGGCCATCGCCACCATCAAGGGCCAGCTGGTCAACCTGCGCGACGGCGGCTTCGTCAGCGCGCACGACTTCCACATCGCCAGCCTCATCGCCGAGGTGGTGTGCGGCGGCGACGTCGACGCCGGCTCGCTGGTCACCGAGGAGTACCTGATGGCGCTGGAGCGGCAGCGCTTCTGCGGCCTGCTGGAGCACCCGAAGACCCAGGAACGGATCATGGGCTTCCTGCAGACCGGCAAGCCCGTCAGGAACTGAGCGACGACAAGGACACCATCATGAGCAAGCAGATTCAAGAGGCCTACATCGTCGCCGCCACCCGCACGCCGATCGGCAAGTCGGGCCGTGGCTACTTCCGCAACACCCGGCCGGACGACCTGCTGGTCGCCGCCGTGCAGGGCGCGCTGAAGGCGGTGCCGGGGTTGGACCCGAAGGCCATCGAGGACGCGGTGGTCGGCTGCGCCATGCCCGAAGGCGAGCAGGGCCTGAACATCGCCCGCATCGGCATGCTGCTGGCCGGCCTGCCCAGCACCGTGGGCGGGGTGACGGTCAACCGCTTCTGCGCCTCGGGCCTGACCGCGGTGCAGATGGCGGCCGACCGCATCCGCGTCGGCGAGGCCGACGTGATGATCGCCGCCGGCGTCGAGAGCATGAGCATGGTGCCGATGAGCGGCAACAAGCCCTCCTTCAACCCGCGCATCTTCGAGCGCGACGAGAACATCGGCATCGCCTACGGCATGGGCCTGACCGCCGAGAAGGTGGCGCAGCAGTGGAAGGTCAGCCGCGAGGCGCAGGACGAGTTCGCACTGGCCTCGCACCAGAAGGCGCTGAAGGCCATCGACAGCGGCGAGTACAACGACGAGATCACGCCGGTGGAGGTGGTCGACCGCTCGCCCAACCTGGCCGACGGCACGGTGACCGAGACCCGCCGCACCGTCAGCGTCGACGAGGGCCCGCGCCGCGACACCTCGCTCGAGGGCCTGGCCAAGCTGAAGCCGGTGTTCGCCGCCAAGGGCTCGGTGACGGCGGGCAACAGCTCGCAGACCTCCGACGGCGCCGGCTGCCTCATCCTGGTCAGCGAGAAGGCGCTCAAGACCTTCGGCCTGACGCCGCTGGCGCGTTTCGTCAGCTACGCCAACAAGGGCGTGCCGCCGGAGATCATGGGCATCGGCCCGATCGAAGCCATCCCCGCGGCGCTGAAGGCGGCCGGCCTGTCGAAGGACGACCTCGGCTGGATCGAGCTGAACGAGGCCTTCGCCGCGCAGGCGCTGGCGGTGATCAACACCGTGGGGCTGGACACCAGCAAGCTCAACCCGCTGGGCGGCGCCATCGCCCGCGGCCACCCGCTGGGCGCCACCGGCGCGGTGCGCTCGGCCACCGTCATCCACGGCCTGCGCCGCCACAAGCAGCGCTACGGCATGCTGACGATGTGCGTGGGCACCGGCCAGGGCGCGGCCGGCATCTTCGAGGCGCTGTAGCCGCCACCCGCCATGGGCAAGGGCCGGGCGATGACGGGACAGGCGCTGGCGCTGACCGCGGCCGACGGCTTCGTGCTGCAGGGCCGGCTCCACGGCGACCCGGCCGGCGCCCGCGCCGGCGTGCTGCTGGCGCCGGCGATGGGCGTGCCGCAGCGTTTCTACGCCGACTTCGCCGCCTGGCTGGCGGCGCAGGGTTTCGCGGTGCTGACCTTCGACTACCGCGGCATCGGCGCCTCGCGGCCCGAGGCCTTCCGCCATTCGCTGCGCGGCCTGCGGGCCGACGTGGACACCTGGGCCGAGCAGGACGCCGCCGCCGCGCTGGACGCGCTGGCCGCCCGGCTGCCCGCCGGCCGGCCGCTGCACTGGATCGGCCACAGCCTGGGCGGCCAGATCGTCGGCCTGGTGCCCCGGCACGAGCGGGTGGACCGCATCGTCACCATCGCGGTGGGCACCGGCTACTGGCGGCTCAACGCGGCGCGGGTGCGCTGGCTGGTCGGCTGGATGTGGTTCGTCGTGGTGCCGCTGGCGCTGCGCTGCTGTGGCTACTTTCCCGGCCGGCGGCTGCGCAAGATCGGCGACCTGCCGGCCGGCGTGATGGCGCAGTGGCGCCGCTGGTGCCTGCAGCCCGACTACCTGATGAGCGAGGACACCGCGCACCGCAGCGCGCGCTACGCCCGCATCGCCCGGCCGCTGCTGTCCCTGAGCTTCACCGACGACGAGTACATGTCCGCCCGCGGCACGGAGCGGCTGCACGCCATCTACGCCGGCGCGGCGCGGGAGATGCGGCGCATCGCGCCGGCCGACATCGGCGAACGCCGCATCGGCCACTTCGGCTTCTTCCGGCCGCGCTTCGCCGCCACGCTGTGGCCGCAGGTGGCCGGCTGGCTGGCCGCCGGCGCTTCCGATCACCCCCAGGAGACCCTGTCATGACCATCCGCACCGGCACCGTCGACGGCGTCGCCACGCTCGAGATCGCCCGTCCCGAGAAGAAGAACGCGCTCACCGACGCCATGTACGCCGGTCTGGCCGACGGCCTGGAAGCGGCCGCCGCCGATGGCGCGGTGCGCGCGGTGCTGATCGGCGGCCAGCCCGGCGTCTTCACCGCCGGCAACGACCTGGAGGACTTCATGCAGCGGCCGCCGCAGGGCGGCGAGCGCTCGGTCTTCCGCTTCATGCGCACGCTGGCGCACTTCGACAAGCCGGTGGTGGCCGCCGTCACCGGCACGGCCATCGGCATCGGCACCACGATGCTGCTGCACTGCGACTTCGTCTACGTCTCCGACGAGGCGCGGCTGCAGATGCCCTTCGTCAGCCTGGGCCTGGTGCCGGAGTTCGGCGCCAGCCTGCTGGTGCCGCGGCTGATGGGCGGCGCCAAGGCGGCGGAGAAGCTGCTGCTGGGCGAGCCGATGTCGGCGCAGGAGGCGGTGGACCTGGGCCTGGCCAACGCGGTGCTGCCGCCCGGCGAGGTGCTGGCCCACGCGCGCCGCATCGCCGAGCGCTTCAACCAGCTGCCGCCCGGCGCGGTGCGCGCCACCAAGCGGCTGATGCGTGCCGCGCTCACCGAGCGGCTGCCCGCCGTCATCGAGGCCGAGGCCCAGGTCTTCGGCGAGCGGCTGACCTCGCCCGAGGCGCGGGAGGCCTTCACCGCCTTCTTCCAGAAGCGGCGGCCGGACTTCAGCCGGTTCTGAAGGCCGCCGGTTCAGGCGCCCGACGGCGGCGCCGGCAGCGGCCGCGGCTGTCCGTGGTCGTCGATGGCGACGTAGGTGAGGTTGGCCTCGGTCACCTTCACCACCTGCAGGTCGGCCGGGTTGCGCTCGGCCCAGACCTCCACCCGCACGGTGACCGAGGTGCGGCCGACGCGCACCACCTCGGCGTAGAAGCTCAGCAGGTCGCCCACCGACACCGGCTGCTTGAAGACGAACTGGTTGACGGCGACGGTGGCGATGCGGCCCTTGGCGATGCGGGCCGGCAGCACCGAGCCGGCGAGGTCCACCTGCGCCATGATCCAGCCGCCGAAGATGTCGCCGTTGACGTTGGCGTCGGCCGGCATGGGCATCACCCGCAGCACGAGCTCGCTGCTGTCCGGCAGGGTGTGCGGCGAGAGCACGGCGGTGGGCCGCGGCGGCGCTGGCGATGGCATGGTGCTCCTGGTGGGCGGCGCGGCGACAATGCCGCATGCCCCTGTTTGCCACTGTATCGCCGGCCGAGGCCGACCGCGCCGCCCTGCGGCGACAGCTGCGCAAGCTGCAGCGCGTGTTCCCCGTCGACGCGCTGGCCGCCGAGCGCACCAGCACGCAGCAGGTGGTCGAGTACTACGACGCCTGCCAGGACGCGTACCGCAAGTACCACTCGGCCGACGGCGCGGTGCACATGGCGCTGAACGACGGCGACCGCTTCGACCCCGACGGCTTCTACGGCCAGCTGCGCCGCATCGAGGCCGACTGGGCGACCGCGCCGACACCGGTGCGCGACGTGCTGGAGCTGGCCTTCGGCCAGGGCTTCAACCTCGCCTGGCTGGCGCCCCGCCATCCGCAGGTGCGCTTCCACGGCGTGGACCTCACGCCGGCCCATGTGCGCCTGGCCGGCGACCGCCTGCAGGCGCAGGGCCTGGCCAACGTGCAGCTCCAGCTGGGCGACTACCAGGCGCTGCCGTTCGACGACGGCCGCTTCGACCAGCTGTTCTGCATCGAGGCGATGTGCCATGCCAGCGACCTGCCGGGCGCGCTGGCCGAGGCGGCGCGGGTGCTGCGCCCGGGCGGCGCGCTGACCCTCTTCGACGGCTACCTGCCGCGGCCGGTGCAGCAGCTCACCTCCGAGGAGGCGCTGGCGGTGGTGCTGGTGGCCAAGGGCATGGCGGTCGAGCGCCTGCAGTGGCTGGACGACGTGCTGGCGCAGGCGCGCGCCGCGGGGTTCGAGCCGCGCCGCGTCGACGCGCTGGACGCGCAGGTGATGCCCAGCCTGCGGCGCCTGGAGCGCCTCACCAGCGCGGTGATCCGCTGGCCCTGGCTGGGCCGCCGCGCCCTGGCCCGCCGGCCCGAGATGCGCGGCCGCAACGTGCTGGCCGGCTGCCTGATGCGCAGCACGGTGGCGCTGGGGCTGATCGGCTACCGGCACCTGGTGCTGCAGAAGCGGGGTTGAACACACGATGAGATCGATGGCCGCGGCGCAGGCCGAGCCGGCGCCCAGCGGCGGCACCGGGTCGGCGCCGCCCCGCTCCGACATCCGCACCCTGTCCCGGCTGCTGCCCTACCTGTGGCAGTACCGCTGGCGGGTGGTGCTGGCGCTGGCCTTCCTGGTCGGCGCCAAGGTGGCCAACGTCGGCGTGCCGCTGCTGCTGAAGTCGCTGGTCGACGCGCTGGACGTGAAGGCCGGTGACCCGCGGGCGCTGCTGGTGGTGCCGGTGGGGCTGCTGGTCGCCTACGGCCTGCTGCGGCTGTCCACGTCGCTGTTCACCGAGCTGCGCGAGCTGGTCTTCGCCAAGGCCACCGAGGGCGCGGCGCGCAGCATCTCGCTGCAGGCCTTCCGCCACTTGCATGCGCTCAGCCTGCGTTTCCACCTCGAGCGCCAGACCGGCGGCATGACACGCGACATCGAGCGCGGCACGCGCGCGGTGCACTCGCTGGTGTCGTACTCGCTCTACAGCATCCTGCCCACCTTCATCGAGGTCGGCCTGGTGCTGGCGCTGCTGGGCACCCGGTTCGATGCCGGCTACGCGCTCATCGTGCTGGCGGCGCTGGTGGTCTACATCGCCTTCACCGTCGGCATCACCGAATGGCGCACCAAGTTCCGCCGGCAGATGAACGAGCTGGACTCGAAGGCGCACACCCGCGCCATCGACTCGCTGCTGAACTACGAGACGGTCAAGTACTTCAACAACGAGGCGTTCGAGGCCGGCCGCTACGACGAGAGCCTGGAGCGTCTGCGCCGCGCGGCGCTGCAGTCGCAGCGCACCCTGTCGCTGCTGAACACCGGCCAGCAGCTGCTCATCGCGCTGGCGCTGGTGGCCATGCTGTGGCGCGCCACCACCGGCGTGGTGGAGGGGCGCATGAGCCTGGGCGACCTGGTGATGATCAACGCCTTCATGATCCAGCTGTACATCCCGCTGAACTTCCTCGGCGTGATCTACCGCGAGATCAAGCAGTCGCTGACCGACCTGGACAAGATGTTCGGCCTGCTCGAGCGCGAGCGCGAGGTGGCCGACGCGCCCGACGCTGTGGCGCTGCGGGTGACGGGCGGCGCGGTGCGCTTCCGCCATGTGAGCTTCGGCTACGAGCCGTCGCGGCCCATCCTGCACGACCTGGACTTCGAAATCCCCGCCGGCCGGACGGTGGCGGTGGTGGGGCCGTCCGGCGCCGGCAAGTCGACGCTGGCGCGGCTGCTGTTCCGCTTCTACGACGTGAGCGGCGGCGCCGTCGAGATCGACGGGCAGGACATCCGCCGCGTCACCCAGGACAGCCTGCGCCGGGCCATCGGCATCGTGCCGCAGGACACGGTGCTGTTCAACGACACGGTGGCCTACAACATCGCCTACGGACGGCCGGGGGCGGGCCCTGCCGAGGTGGAGGCGGCGGCCCGCGCGGCGCGCATCCACGACTTCATCGCCTCGACGCCCGCCGGCTACGCGACGATGGTCGGTGAACGGGGCCTGAAGCTGTCCGGCGGCGAGAAGCAGCGGGTGGCCATCGCGCGCACGCTGCTGAAGAACCCGCCGGTGCTGGTCTTCGACGAGGCCACCTCGGCGCTGGATTCGGCCAACGAGCGCGCCATCCAGGCCGAGCTGCGGTCCGCTGCCGAGGGCAAGACGGCGCTGGTCATCGCCCACCGGCTGAGCACGGTGGTCGATGCGCACGAGATCCTGGTCATGGACGGCGGGCGCATCGTCGAGCGCGGTCGCCATGCCGACCTGCTGGCCGCCGGCGGCCGCTACGCCGAGATGTGGCGCCTGCAGGCCAGCGCCGAGCAGGAGGCGGCGCCGGCCTGACCGGCGTCGGCCGCTGCCGGTCAGGCGTTGCGACGGCGGCGGGCGGCGCCGGCCAAGCCGGCCAGGCCCGCGGCCATCAGCGCCCAGGTGCCGGGCTCGGGGATCGGTGCCGTCGGCACGTAGGGCGTGTAGGTGATGTCGTCGTACAGCGACTCCAGCTCGATGCCGGAGAACACCACCGAGTAGCCGACCTGGCCGGCCAGCGAGATCGAGAACGGCTTCCAGCAGCGGTAGGGCTGCGTGCCGGCGGGGCAGTCCCCGCCGTTGGTGCTGGCGACCTGCCAGGTGCCCAGCGCCGGCGTGTTCGGCCCGCCGGCGCCGAAGACCGAGATCTGGCCGGCGGAGGTGGCGGAGTAGAAGCCGCTGAACTCGCCGACGAAGCCGCCGTCGATCGACAGCGTGGCCAGCACGAGGCTGTCCTCCAGGTCCTGGAACAGCGTCAGCACGCCGTTGGGCGAGGGCGCGTTCTCGTAGGCGCCGCGCGTCAGCACCAGCGCCTCGTTGTCGAAGACGGCGCCGTGGTCCGGCCCGATGGAGCCGTTGGACGCAGCGCCCGCGTCGTAGAAGCCCAGCGGCCGCACCTGGTGTCCGATGCCTTCGAAATTCAGCGTGATCGACAGCGCCGGCGCGGACAGCGCGAGGGCCGCCGCGGCGGCCAGCAGACGGTTGAGAGTCGGCATGGTGCCCATCCCTGTTCGTGGTTGGCCTGGACTGTAGGGCGGCACGCGGCGCCGGGCCGCCTGTCCATCCCCTCCGTGTCGGGGACATCCCCCTCCACCCGCGGGGGAGGGGGCGCGCCCGGCCGGCGCCGGCAGGCGCGTGGCTACACTGCCCGCCGTGGAAACCAAGTGGCTGGAAGACTTCGTCAGCCTGGCCGAGACCCGCAGCTTCTCGCGTTCGGCGCAGCTGCGCCATGTCACCCAGCCGGCGTTCTCCCGCCGCATCCAGGCGCTGGAGGCCTGGGCCGGCGTCGACCTGGTGGACCGGTCGGTCTACCCGACCCGCCTGACCGCCGCGGGCGAGATGCTGCACGCGCAGGCGGTCGAAATCCTCGGTCTGGTGCAGGGTGCGCGCCAACAGGCCCGCGCCCACCAACCCGGTGCGCAGGACATGGTGCACATCGCGGTGCCGCACACCCTGGCCTTCACCTTCTTCCCGCATTGGGTGATGGAGCTGCGCCAGCGGCTGGCCACGCTGAAGACGCGGCTGATCGCGCTCAACGTGCACGACGCGGTGCTGCGGCTCACCGAGGGCGGCTGCGACCTGCTGATCGCCTACCACCACCCCCTGGCAGCCGCTGCAGCTGCCGCCCGAGCGCTACGAGATGCTGAGCCTGGGCCATGAGTCGCTGGCGCCGTACTCCGGTGCCGGCGAGGACGGGCAGCCGCTGTACCGGCTGCCGTCGCCGGCCGGGCGGCGCATCCCCTTCCTGGCCTACGCCGAGGGCGCCTACCTCGGCGGCCTGGTGGCTCAGCTGCTGCGCCAGTCCACCGAGGCGCCGCCGCTGGAGGCCATCTACGAAACCGACATGGCCGAGGGCCTGAAGGCCATGGCCCTGGAGGGGCTGGGCCTGGCCTTCCTGCCCGCGAGCTCGGTGCGCAAGGAGCGCCGCGCCGGCCGGCTGCTGCCGGCGACCGAGGACGAGGACTGGCGGCTGGCGATGGAGATCCGGCTGTACCGTGAACGGCCCCAGGGCAGCCGCCACGCCAAGCCGGCGGCGCAGGCGCTGTGGGACCTGCTGGCCTCCGGCTGAGGGGCGCGGCGCGGGCCGCATGCTGGCCTGCGGTTTGCACGAAGGCCGTGGTTCAGTCCGCTGCCTAGAATGCTTTTTCCCTCTGAAGGAGTGCCTTCTCCATGAAGCTCAAGTCCGCTTTTGTCCTGCTGGCCGCCACGGCCGCGGCCGCCACCGTCCATGCCCAGGCCAACGACACGCTGGCCAAGGTGCGCGGCGCCGGCAAGATCGTCATCGGCACCCGTGATTCGTCGGCGCCGCTGGCCTACACGCTGGGCGAGGGCCGCTACACCGGTTACCACGTCGAGGTCTGCAACCGCATCGCCGACGCGGTGAAGGCCAACCTCAAGCTGCCCAACCTGGCCACCGAGTACACGCTCGTGACCTCGCAGAACCGCATCCCGCTGTTGACCAACGGCACCATCGACCTGGAGTGCGGCTCCACCACCAACAACGCCACCCGCCAGCAGCAGGTGGCGTTCGCGCCGACCACCTACGTGACCAACGTGCGCATCGCCGTGAAGGTCAATTCCGGCATCACCTCGATCTCGCAGCTCAACGGCAAGAAGGTGGCCACCACCACCGGCACCACCTCCGTCCAGGTGCTGCGCAAGCACGAGCGCGCCAACGGCGTGAACTTCGACGAGGTGTTCGGCAAGGACCACGCGGACAGCTTCCTGCTGCTGGAGTCCGGCCGCGCCGACGCCTTCGTGATGGACGACAACATCCTGGCCGGCAACATCGTCAACGCGAAGACGCCGGCCGACTTCCGCATCGTCGGCGAGACGCTGTCGGAGGAGCCGATCGCCATCATGTACCGCAAGGACGACCCCGCCTTCAAGAAGGTGGTCGACGACGCGGTGATCGGCATGATGAAGAGCGGCGAGATCGAGCGGCTCTACAACAAGTGGTTCACCCAGCCCATCCCGCCGCGCAACGTGGCGGTGAACATGGCGATGACGGCGTCGCTGAAGAACGCCATCGCCAACCCCAACGACAAGCCGGCCGAGGACTACCGCAAGTAGGCCCCCGGCGCCGGCCGGCCCCCGACCCACCCCGCCGGGGTGGGTTTTCTTTGCCCGGCCAGCCGGGCCATCCCGGTTGACACGGCGGCCCCCGACGCGGTCGACTGCGGCACGGTTCTGGCTTTCGCCGGCCCCGGTCAACCCGCCGTTCCCGATGGACCACGACACCGCACGCACACGATGAGCTACCAATGGAACTGGCAGGTCTTCCTGCAGGACACGGGGGCCGACCAGACCTACCTGGACTGGATGCTCTCGGCCTGGGGCTGGACCCTCACCGTGGCGGTGTTCGCCTGGATCGTCGCCTTCTTCGCCGGCGCGCTGGTCGGCACGCTGCGCACCGTGCCACGGCCGGTCGTCCGCGGCCTGGCCACGGCCTGGGTGGAGCTGTTCCGCAACATCCCGCTGCTGGTCCAGATCTTCCTCTGGTACCACGTCATCCCGGCGCTGGTGCCGGCGATGAAGCAGCTGCCCAGCGTGGTGCTGGTCATCTTCGCGCTCGGCTTCTTCACCTCGGCACGGGTGGCCGAGCAGGTGAGGGCGGGCATCCAGAGCCTGCCGCGCGGGCAGATGATGGCGGCCCAGGCCATGGGCCTGACGCTGCCGCAGAGCTACCGCTTCGTCGTGCTGCCGATGGCCTTCCGGCTGGTGCTGCCGCCGCTGACCAGCGAGGCGATGAACATCATCAAGAACTCCTCGGTGGCCTTCGCGGTGTCGGTGTCCGAGCTGACGCTCTTCGCCCTGCAGGCGCAGGAGGAGACGTCGCGCGGCATCGAGGTCTACCTGGCGGTGACCACGCTCTACATGGTCAGCGCCTTCGTGGTCAACCGCATCATGGGGTTCATCGAAAGCCGGGTGCGGGTGCCGGGGTACGTCGGAGGCGGCAAGTGATGAACCTCGACTTCGGCTTCTACACCTGGGACCTGATCGCCAGCTACGTGCTCAAGGGTCTGGCCTTCAGCGTGCAGCTGACGCTGACGGCCATGATCGGCGGCATCCTGCTCGGCACGGTGCTGGCGCTGATGCGGCTGTCCGGCTCGCCGGTCCTCGCCATCCCGGCGACGGTCTACGTCAACGGCATGCGCTCCATCCCGCTGGTGATGGTGATCCTCTGGTTCTACCTGCTGGTGCCGCTGCTCATCGGCCGGCCGATCGGTGCCGAGCTGTCGGCCCTGATCACCTTCACTCTGTTCGAGGCGGCCTACTACTCGGAGATCATGCGCGCGGGCATCCAGTCCATCCCGCGCGGCCAGGTCTTCGCCGGCCAGGCGGTGGGGCTGACCTACGGCCAGAACATGCGCTACGTCATCCTGCCGCAGGCCTTCCGCAACATGCTGCCGGTGCTGCTGACGCAGACCATCATCCTGTTCCAGGACACCTCGCTGGTCTACGCCATCGGTGCCTACGACATGCTCAAGGGGTTCGAGATCGCCGGCAAGAACAACGGCCGGCCGATCGAGGCCTACCTGCTCGCCGCCGTCGTCTATTTCGTCATCTGCTTCGCGCTGTCCAGCGTCGTCAAGCAGCTGCAGAAGAAGATCGCCATCGTCCGCTGAAGCATCACGCCATGATCGACATCAAGAACGTCTCCAAGTGGTACGGCAGCTTCCAGGTGCTGACCGACTGCAGCACCAGCATCCGCAAGGGCGAGGTGGTGGTCGTCTGCGGCCCGTCGGGCTCCGGCAAGTCGACGCTGATCAAGACCGTCAACGCGCTGGAGCCCTTCCAGAAGGGCGACATCGTGGTCGACGGCATCAGCATCGCCGACCCGAAGACCGACCTGCCCAAGCTGCGCTCGCGGGTGGGCATGGTGTTCCAGCACTTCGAGCTCTTCCCCCACCTCACGGTGACCGAGAACCTGACGCTGGCGCAGGTGAAGGTGCTCAACCGCAGCAAGGACGACGCGGTGCGGCGCGGCCTGAAGATGCTCGACCGGGTGGGGCTGATGGCGCACAAGGACAAGTTCCCCGGACAGCTGTCCGGCGGCCAGCAGCAGCGGGTGGCCATCGCCCGCGCGCTGAGCATGGACCCCGTGGTCATGCTGTTCGACGAGCCGACGTCGGCGCTCGACCCGGAGATGGTGGGCGAGGTGCTCGACGTGATGGTGCTGCTCGCCAAGGAGGGCATGACGATGATGGTCGTCACCCACGAGATGGGCTTCGCCCGCAAGGTGAGCCACCGCGTCATCTTCATGGACGCCGGCAAGGTCGTCGAGGACTGCACCCGCGACGAGTTCTTCGGCAACGCCGACGCCCGCTCGCCGCGTGCCAAGGACTTCCTCTCCAAGATCCTGCAGCACTGAGCGGAACGTCGCGGCGGCCGGCCCAGGCCCCCGTCGCCCGCGAAGGCCCGACCCCTCCGCCCGGTTCCGCCATCTGGAGGAGAGGACCCCCGCGGCGCCGATCCGATACTCGGCGCCTCATGGCGAGGGGGACGGGATGCAGCATCGGGACCATCGGCACGTGACGGCAGCGCTGACCGTCGCCTTGTCGGCGCTGGCGGGTTGCGGGGGCGGTGGCGATGGCGGTACCGCGGCGCCCGCGTCGTCGACCCCGGCGGTGCCCGCCGGCGCCATCACCATCACGTCCGGCAACGCCGGCGGCCTGACCGCCGAGGCGGTCGACGCCGGAACGGCCGGCGCGGCGGGCGGCAGTGCCACGCTGCTCACCGGCGTGGAGGTGCAGGCCACGACCTCAGCGCAGCCCAGTGCCTGGCGCCGCCTGCCCGCGTTGTTGCGGCTTGCGGCGGCGCAAGGCGGCGCGTCCGTCGTGGTCGGCGTCACGGTCGACCGCCTCGTCGAGTGCACAGTCGGCAGCATCTCGGTGACCGGCAACCAGGCATTGGTCAACAGCGCCAGCCCCGGCGACACCCTGAACATCACCTTCAACGACTGCTTCGAGTTCGACATCGGCCAGGTCAGCGGCAGCATGGCGCTGACCATCGTCCAGGCCAATGCCAACCCGACATTGTTCGTCGCCGACGGCACGCTGACCAACCTGACGTTGTCCCGCGGCACCCGGGTCGATCGCCTCAGCGGGCCGCTGCGGCTGAGCTTCGACGACCGGGCCGGCAGCCAGACGGTCATCGATGCCACGAGCTCCGGCCTGACCTACACCCGCCTGGTCAACGACAACCTGCGGTCGCAACGCACGCTCACCGACTACACCTACCGTGCGGTGATCACGGCGTCCAACGGCCAGACCGCGGAGACCTTCTCCTATGCCGCAACCGGCAACTTCGAGCGCCTGGGCCAAGGGGTCGCCTGGTCGGCGTCCACCACGCAGCCGCTGGTCACGCCGGCCGGTGCTGCCCGGCCCGCCTCGGGCGCTGGCCGCATCCTCGGCGCCGCCGGCAGGAGCGTTGCGGTCACCGTCACGCCCACCGGCCTGCGCCTGGACATCGACCACAGCGGCGACAGCGGCACCGACACCACCTCGGACCTGACCTGGGCGCAGTTCGACGCGCTGCTTTGATCCGGCGACTCTGTGCCGCCGGCCTGCTCGCCTGCGCGGCGTGCTCGGGCACCGCCGCCGACTGGCGGCTGGAGGCCGGGCTGCAGGCCCACACGCTGGAAGAGACGTCGCCCAGCGGCGCCCGCCTGGTGCGCGAATCCGGCGTCGCGCCGGTGCTGGGCGTGGCCTTGCACCACCGGCTGGCCGAGCACTGGGCGCTCGCGGGACGCCTGTCGGGCTGGCACAGCCGAGCCGACTACGACGGCCGCACCCAGGCCGGCCAGCCCGTCGCCAGCCGCACCGCCACCGGTGCCCTGGGGCTGGAAAGCCGGCTGGTCTGGCAGCCCGCCGCCTGGCGTGCCGAGGCCGGCGTGCAATGGGAGGTCTTCGACCGCCGCATCCAGGGCACCGCCGGCGCGCTGGGCCTGGACGAGCGGCTGCAGCAAGGCCGGCTGGACCTTGGCGCCGGCTGGCAGCGCGGGCCGTGGGACGGCGTGCTGCGGCTGACCTGGGGCGACCGCGGGCGCCTGCGCGTCCGGTTCGACGGCGCCGCCTTCGACGACGCCCACCTGCGCAGCGGCACGGCGCGCGGCGTCGGCCTGGAACTGAGCCGCCGCCTGGCGCCCGGCTGGCGTGCCCGGCTGTCGCTCGAGCGCCTGGACGTCGGCGCCAGCCAGGCCGCGGCCCTGGCCCGCGCCGGGCTGCCGTTCGGCAGCGTGGCGCAGCCCACCTGGCGCCGCGAGCGTGCCGTGTTGACGCTGGAACGTCGGTTCGACTGACGCCGGCGCCGCTCCCGGCGCCCGGGCCGCATGCCAGGTCCGTTCACCGTGACCGAATCACCCCCGGCGGCGAGCCGCCCGGCTATAACCGCGTGCTGCGCTGCCGCGTGAAGGGGCGCCAGGGAGCACCGCCATGCCGGACCGCTACGAGAAGACCGCCGAAGGCCGGGCCGAGATCGGCGCGCGCGGCGCCGAGCTGTCGCGCACCACCCGCAACCTGCTGCTGGTGATCGACGGCTCCAAGCCGGCCACCGACTGGCTGGCGATGATCGCCGGGGCGGGGCCGGCCGACCTCGACGCGCTGATCCAGCGCGGGCTGATCGCGCCGGCGGCCCGACCGGCGGGCGCCGCGCACACGCCGGCGTCGGCCGCCGTCGACGTCGAGGCGCGTCTGCAGGCGCTCGGCCGCGACGGGCTCTATGCACTCGTGACCCGTGAGGCGCGCCGGCGCCTGGGCCTGGTCAACGGCCTGCGGCTGGTGCTCGACCTGGAAAAGTGCGGCACCGAGGCCGAGATCCGCGCCCTGGCCCTGCGCTTCGTCACCCAGGTGCGCCAGACCCAGGGCGAGGCGGCGGTGCGCGAGGTGCTCGGCGTCGGCCGCTGAACCGGCGACGGTGCCGAAGCGGGGGCGGTCCGGGGCGGGCTGCACAATCGCCGCGATGACCGATGCCCTGACGCTGACCCGCCCCGACGACTGGCACCTGCACCTGCGCGACGGCGAGGCCCTCGCGGCGGTGCTGCCGCACAGCGCAGCGCAGTTCGCAAGGGCCATCGTGATGCCGAACCTGCGGCCGCCGATCACCACCGCCGCCCAGGCGCAGGCCTACCGCGACCGCATCCTGGCCGCACGGCCGGCGGGCAGCGACTTCCAGCCGCTGATGACGCTGTACCTCACCGATCGCACGCCGCCCGACGAGATCAAGCGCGCCAGGGCGGCCGGCGTGGTGGCGCTGAAGCTGTACCCGGCCGGCGCCACCACCAACAGCGACGACGGCGTCACCGACCTGAAGCACTGCCGCGCGACGCTGGACGCCATGCAGCGCGAGGGCCTGCTGCTGCTGGTGCACGGCGAGGTCACCGACCCGGCGGTCGATGTCTTCGACCGCGAGGCGGTGTTCATCGACCGCGTGCTCATCCCGCTGCGGCGCGACTTTCCCGAACTGAAGGTGGTCTTCGAGCACGTGACGACGCGCGAGGGCGCGCAGTACGTGACGCAGGCGGGCGACGCGATGACCGGCGCCACCCTCACGCCGCAGCACCTGCTCTACAACCGCAACGCGCTCTTCACCGGCGGGCTGCAGCCGCACTGGTACTGCCTGCCGGTGCTGAAGGGCGAGGAGCACCGGCAGGCGCTGGTGCAGGCCGCGACCTCGGGCCATCCCCGCGTCTTCCTCGGCACCGACAGCGCACCGCATGCCGCGCACCTGAAGGAGCACGCCGGAGGCCACGCCGGCTGCTACACCGCGCTGACCGCGCTGGAGCTGTACGCCGAGGCCTTCGAGGCGGCCGGCGCGATGGACCGGCTGGAGGGCTTCGCCAGCCACCACGGCGCCGACTTCTACGGCCTGCCGCGCAACACCGGCACGGTCACGCTCCGGCGGGAGGGATGGACCGTGCCGGCGGCGGTGCCCTTCGGCCAGGCCGAACTTAAACCCCTGCGCGCCGGCGAGCGCCTGGCCTGGAAGCTGTCATGAACCTTCCCCGCGACGACCGCCTGCACGCCACCCGCATCGCGCTGCTCATCGACGCCGACAACTCGCCGGCCGCCAAGATCGACGTCATCCTGGCCGAGCTGGCCAAGTACGGCGTGGCCAACATCCGCCGGGCCTACGGCAACTGGAAGAAGAACGAGCTGAAGGGCTGGGAGGCGGTGCTGCACGAGCACGCCATCCGACCGGTGCAGCAGTTCGACCACAGCAAGGGCAAGAACGCCACCGACATGGTGATGGCCATCGAGGCGCTGGACCTGCTCTACACCGACCGGCCGGAGTGCTTCGGCCTGGTCTCCAGCGACGCGGACTTCACGCCGTTGGTGATGCACCTGCGCGCCAAGGGCGCCACCGTGCTCGGTTTCGGCGCCAAGAAGACGCCGGCCCCTTTCGTCAACGCCTGCTCCAGCTTCCTCTACCTGGAGAACCTGGGCGAGGCGCCGGCGCCGGACCCGGCCCAGCCCGCGGCCGAGCCGGCCGAGGACGCCACCGCCATCGGCAAGCGGCTGCGCGGCGACGCCAAGCTGGTCAGCCTGCTGCGCAACGCGGTGGACAGCGCCGCCGGCGAGGATGGCTGGTCGTCCCTGAGCGCGGTGCGCAACCACATCGCCAACCAGGCCTCCTTCGACCCGCGCAACCACGGCTTCCGCAAGTTCAGCGACCTGGTCGAGGCCAGCGGCCTGTTCGATCTGGAGCGCCGGGAGAAGTCGGTCTTCGTGCGCGACCGCCGGGGCGAAGGGGCCGCGGACGCGCGCCCCCCGACCCCGCGTCGGCGGGCGCCGCGGCGTCAGGCCGAGTCGGCGGGCAGGAAGCCCTCGATCGACAGGTAGCGCTCGCCGGTGTCGTAGTTGAAGCCGAGCACCCGGGCGCCGGCCTTCAGCTCCGGCAGCTTCTGGGCGATGGCCGCCAGCGTGGCGCCGCTGGAGATGCCCACCAGCAGGCCTTCCTCGCGCGCCGAGCGGCGCGCCATCTCGCGGGCGGCCTCGGCCTCGACCTGGATGACGCCGTCGAGCAGGTCGGTGTGCAGGTTGGCCGGGATGAAGCCGGCGCCGATGCCCTGGATGGGGTGCGGCGACGGCTTGCCGCCGGAGATCACCGGCGAGGCGGCCGGCTCCACCGCGAACACCTTCAGCTGCGGCCAGGCCTTCTTCAGCACCTGCGCGCAGCCGGTGATGTGGCCGCCGGTGCCGACGCCGGTGATCAGCGCATCCAGCCCGTCGGGAAAGTCGGCCAGGATCTCGGCGGCGGTGGTGCGCACGTGCACCTCGATGTTGGCCGGGTTGTCGAACTGCTGCGGCATCCAGGCGCCGGGCGTGGCGGCCACCAGTTCCTTGGCGCGCTCGATCGCGCCCTTCATGCCCTTCTCGCGCGGCGTGAGCTCGAAGCGCGCCCCGTAGGCCAGCATCAGCCGCCGGCGCTCGACCGACATGCTGTCCGGCATCACCAGCACCAGCGCGTAGCCCTTGACCGCGGCCACCATGGCCAGACCGATGCCGGTGTTGCCCGAGGTCGGCTCGACGATGGTGCCGCCGGGCTTGAGCAGGCCGTCGCGCTCGGCGGCCTCGACCATCGACAGCGCGATGCGGTCCTTGATCGAGCCGCCCGGGTTGCTGCGCTCGGACTTGATCCACACCTCGGCGCTGCCGAACAGCCGGCGGACCCGGATGTGCGGCGTGCCGCCGATGGTGGCGAGGATGGAATCGGCTTTCATGCAGGTCTCCGGAGGGGTCTGGTGCGCCACAGGATAATGCCGTGGTGGAGCGGGCCAGACCGCCGCCTGTGCAAGCGTCGAAAGACGGCATGGGAGGAAGGTCCGGACTGCACAGGGCAGCGTAGCAGGCAACACCTGTCCGCCGTGAGGCGAGGATCAGAGCAACAGAGACGAGTCGGCAGTCCGGGCCGGCGAGACGGCGACAGCCGTCTCGTCAAGGTTCCCCTCAAGAAGGGCAGCGGTTCGGTCCACCGCATCGCATCGCGATGCGGCGGCCACCGGAACGAAGCGGGACGGGACGCTCGCGCAAGTGAGCGTCGGGACCGCGAGCGCAGCTCGCGGAGCCGGGTGAAACGGGCAATCTCTACGCGCAGCAACACCGAATAGGCCGGCGTTTGAATGTGGCCCGCATGAGCCGGCGGGTGGGTGGCATCGAGCCGTCGGAGCGATCCACGGCCCAGAGGAATGGCGGTCACGGTGCGGGGCGACCCGCGCCGCACAGAATCCGGCCTACCGGCCCGCTCCACACTTTTTCCCGGCGCATGCCGATTGCCGCGGGGGCCGTTTCGACCCGCGCCCGGTGGCCGACATGCCCGCTTCGCCCTCCCTGCCCGCACCGCCATCCCGGCCGGGGCATCATCGGCCCATGCCACCGACCGCTGAGACCGGCGAGACGACCGCCCCGGCGGACCCACGGGACAGCCCCGACGCCAACCGGCGCACCCGCCGGTTGCTGCTGCTGGGCTGCCTGGGCCTGCTGGCCGCCACCGGGCTGGCGCTGATCGCCTTCGCCATGGCCACCGACGCGTCGGCGGGCCAGTTGTTCGGCGCCACCCTGCTGCTGCTGCTGCTGCAGTTCGGGGTGGTGGTCGTGGCCTGGCCGGCGCTGCACCGGACCTGGCAGCGGCTGCTGACGCTGGACCTGCTGCTGTCGGCGGCGGCGCCGATGGCCGGCGGTCGCTGGCCCGAACGCTGGCTGCAGGCCGCGCAGACACTGAGCCGGCCGCCCCCGCCGCCCGCCGCGCCGGCCGGCGTGCTTGAACAGGCACTGGACCATGCCGAGCAGGCCAGCCGCTCCAAGTCGCAGTTCCTGACCACGCTGAGCCACGAGATCCGCACCCCGATGAACGGCGTCATCGGCCTGCTGCAGCTGCTGGCCGGCACGCCGCTGGACAGCCAGCAGCGCAACTACCTGTCGCTGATGCAGCGTTCGGCCGGCGGGCTGATGGGCCTGCTCGACGAGTTGATGGACTTCTCGCGCATCGAGGCCGGCGAGCTGCAGCTGCAGCCGCGGGCGGTGCCGCTGCGCCTGCTGCTCGACGAGGCGGCGGCCGAGGTGCAACCGCTGGCGCTCGACCGCGGGCTGCTGCTCGAAGTGCTGCTCTCGCCCGAACTGCCGCCGCAGGTGCAGGCCGATCCGGCGCGGCTGCGCCAGCTGGTGCTGCACCTGCTGCGCAACGCCATCAAGTTCACCGAGGTGGGCCAGGTGCTGCTCGCGGCCCGACCGGTGGCCGACGGGCTGGAGATCTCGGTCAGCGACACCGGGCCCGGCATCGCGCCGGAGCTGCAGCCGCTGGTCTTCACGCCCTTCGTGCAGGGCGACGACAGCGTGGCGCGGCGCCAGGGCGGCATCGGGCTCGGCCTGGCGGTGGTGCACCACCTGGTGCAGGCCATGGGAGGCCGGGTCGAGCTGGACAGCCAGCCCGGCCGCGGCGCCTGCTTCACCGCCACGCTGCGCCTGCCGGTGCTGGCCCAGCCGGCGCCGGTCCCGGCCGCCGAGCCGCGGCTCGGCGTGGCCATCGTCAGCGACGCCGCGGCCACCCGGCAGGCGCTGCACGACCGGCTGCGCCACCTCGGCCACGACGAGGTCGGCGCCTTCAGCTGGCGCGAGCTGGCGGCCCAGCCCGAGGCGCTGGCGCTCGGCGCGCCGCGGGCGGTGGTCTTCGACGAGCCGACGGGCGGCTGGACCCCGCAGCTGCACGGGCTGCTGAGCCCGCCGGCGGCCGCCGACGGCCGCCCGGCGTGGCGCCCGGTGCTGCTGCTGCGCCGGGCGGGCAGCAAGCTGCCGCCGGTGGCCAACCCGCTGGTGCTGGCCCGGCCACTCGCCGACGCCGACCTGGCCCGCACGCTGGAGGCGGTGGCCCGCGACGCGGTCGAGCCCAACGCCCCGGCGACCGCGACCGCGCCGACGGCGGTCGGCGCCCGGGTGCTGCTGGTCGAGGACGACGAGGTGAGCCAGCTCGTCGCCCACCGGCTGCTGGAGCAGATGGGTTGCCGGGTGGAGGTGGCGGCCGATGCCGAGGCGGCGCTGCGCCACCTGAGCGAGGCCGACTTCGCCGCCGTGCTGATGGACTGCCAGCTGCCCGGTCTGGACGGCTACGAGGCCACCCGGCGCATCCGGCAGGGCGACGCCGGCCTGCGCGCGCAGCGCACGCCCATCATCGCCCTGACCGCCCACGCCAGCACCGCCGACCGCGACCAGTGCCTGGCCGCCGGCATGAACGACTACCTGTCCAAGCCGGTGGACGCCCAGCAGTTGCGCACCACCGTCGAGCGCTGGCTGCCGCAGCCGCGGCGCGAGCCCTGAGGCGGGTGGCGGGCGGCCGTGCCCCGCCATGAAAAAAGGCCCGCCGAGGCGGGCCTGCGTGGACCGGGGGCTCGTCAGGCGGCGGCCGTGGCCAGCGCCTTGCGCATCTTCTTCATCGCCGCCGACTCGATCTGGCGGATGCGCTCGGCGCTGACGCCGTACTCGGCGGCCAGCTCGTGCAGCGTCTTGCCGCCGGAGCCGTCGTCGTTGACCTCCAGCCAGCGCGCCTCGACGATGCGCCGGCTGCGCTCGTCCAGCACCTCCAGCGCCTGCTGCACGCCGTCGCCGGCCAGCGCGTCGCGGCGCCGGCCCTCGATCACCCGGGTCGGCTCGGCGGCATCGTCGGCCAGGTAGCTGATCGGCGCGTAGGCCTGCTCGTCGCCGTCGTCGCCCTGCGGTTCGAGGGCGACGTCGGCGCCGGCCATGCGCGTCTCCATCTCCAGCACCTCTTCCGGCTTGACGTTCAGCTCGGCGGCCACCTGGGCGATCTCGCTGGCGCTCAGCGCGTTGCGGTGGGTGCCGCTGGTGGCCTCGCCCTTGAGCTGCTGCTTCAGCGAGCGCAGGTTGAAGAACAGCTTGCGCTGGGCCTTGGTGGTCGCCACCTTCACCATGCGCCAGTTCTTCAGGATGTACTCGTGGATCTCGGCGCGGATCCAGTGCAGCGCATAGCTCACCAGCCGCACGCCCTGTTCCGGGTCGAAGCGCTTGACGGCCTTCATCAGGCCGACGTTGCCTTCCTGGATCAGGTCGCCCTGCGGCAGCCCGTAGCCCAGGTACTGGCGCGAGATGGAGACCACCAGCCGAAGGTGCGACAGCACCAGGCGGCCGGCGGCCTCGATGTCGCCGTTCTGGCGCAGGCGGCGGGCCAGGTCGCCTTCCTCGTCGGCGGTGAGCAGCGGGATGCGGTTGACGGCCGTGATGTACGCGTCCAGGTTGCCCAGCGAGGGCACCACGGACCACGGATCACGGAGTACGACGGCAGAGGCGGGGGACATCGCGTTCATGCGGATCTGACCTCCTCTCGGTGTCACGGTTCCGCAAATGTTAGCACTCCCCGTCGGAGAGTGCTAAGCCGCCGCCGTGGCGGAATGCCGGCGCTCAGTGGTGCACCTCGGTCGGCGGGGCGCCGCCGGCGCGCAGCTTGGGCGCGGTCGATTGCGGCCGCAGCGCCTCCGGCACGCGCAGGTCCGCCGGCGGCTGGAAGTCGCGGGTGGCCACGCCGCGCATCTGCGCCGGCGGCCGCGGGAAGCCGCTGCGGTCGCGGTAGTCCGGGCGGCCGACGGCCTCGGCGGCGGCCAGGCGGTCGCGGCGCAGCCGGGCGGCCGCGGCGATGTCCATGGCGGCCACCCCGGCGACCGCGCCCAGGGCCACGGCGGCCGGCAGCCGCTCGGACTGGCCGTTGGCGCCGGCCACCGACGGGGCGAGCGTGGCCGCGTCCAGCGCGTCGCCGGCCACCCGCGCCCAGACCATCGGCTCCGGGTTCCTGGCCAGCAGCAGCGCCAGCCCGTTGGCGATCTCGCGGGCGCCGTACCACTGCAGCAGGCGCTCCTGGCCGGTCAGACCCGTGAGCCGGGCCAGGGTTCGGGGCAGCAGCACCTCGGCGACGCCGAGGCCGAGGCTGAACCAGCCCAGGCGGCGGGCGATGCGGCGGTCCGGCTGGTGGGGGGCGGGGCGGTACATCGGCATGTGGATCTCCTGGGTGAGCTTTGGATGGCGGCGCGAAGGCGCCCGCCTCCTTCAAGCGGCAACCATGGATCCGGCTTTGCCGGTCCATCGGTTGTGCCCCTTGAGGGGAGCGCCGTCAGGCGCCACGGGGTGGTCAAGGTTTCAGGACGACCTTGATGCAGCCGTCCTTCTTGTCACGGAAGGTTTCGTACATCGCCGGGCCGTCCTCCAGCCCGACGCTGTGCGTGATGACGAAGGACGGGTCGATCTGGCCGTCCTCGATGCGCTGGAGCAGGTCGTCGGCCCAGCGGTTGACGTGGGTCTGGCCCATGCGGAAGGTCAGCCCCTTGTTCATCGCCGCGCCGAAGGGGATCTTGTCGACCAGCCCGCCGTAGACGCCGGGGATGGAGATGACGCCGGCCGGCCGGCAGACGTAGATCATCTCGCGCAGCACGTGCGGCCGGTCGGTCTCCAGCATCACCGCCTGCTTGACGCGGTCGTAGATGCCGTCCAACGAGCGGGTGACGTGCGACTCCATGCCCACGCAGTCGATGCACTTCTCGGGGCCCTTGCCCTGGGTCAGCTCCTTCAGGCGGTCGAGCACGCTCTCGTCCTGGAAGTTGATGGCGATGGCGCCGCCGGCCTCGGCCATCTGCAGCCGCTCGGGCACGTGGTCGATGCAGATCACCTGCCGCGCCCCGAGCAGGATGGCGCTGCGGATGGCGAACTGGCCCACCGGCCCCGCGCCCCAGACGGCCACGGTGTCGGTGGGCTGGATGTCGCACTGCACGGCGGCCTGCCAGCCGGTGGGGAAGATGTCGCCGAGGAACAGCGCCTGCTCGTCGGTCATGCCGCCCGGCACCTTGACCGGCCCGACGTCGGCGTACGGCACCCGGACGTATTCGGCCTGGCCGCCCGCGAACCCGCCGGTGAGGTGGGTGTAGCCGAACAGCCCGGCGGTGGTGTGGCCGAACACCTTCTCGGCCAGGTGGGCGTTGCGGTTGGTCCGCTCGCACACCGAGAAGTTGCCGCGCCGGCACTGCTCGCAGTCGCCGCAGACGATGGTGAAGGGCACGACCACCCGGTCGCCGACCTTGAGCTTGTGGTTGTCGCGGCCGACCTCGACCACCTCGCCCATGAACTCGTGGCCCATGATGTCGCCGTGCTCCATGCCGGGCATGAGGCCGTCGAACAGGTGCAGGTCCGAGCCGCAGATGGCACAGCTGGTCACCTTGAGGATGGCGTCGCGTCCGTCCTCGATCTGCGGGTCGGGCACCCGGTCGCAGCGGATGTCCTTCTTGCCGTGCCAGCGGAGGGCGCGCATGGGTCTTCTCCTGTTCAGCGTCGGAGAGGACGGCGGCAAACACCGTTCCCTTGCGGCCGAAGCGGCCCCGCCGCCTCACTCGCCGAAGTGTGTGTCCTGGTCGAGCAGCAGGCTGTCCACCAGCCCGAGCATCTCGGCCACGTTCACCGGCTTGGTGACGTAGCCGGCCGCGCCGAGGGCGCCGGCCTGGTCCATGCGCGCGGCGGTGGCGTCCGCCGACACCACCACCACCGGGATGCCGCGCGTCAGAGGGTCGGCCTTGAGGTGGCGCAGCAGCTCCAGCCCGTCCAGGTCGGGCAGCTGCATGTCGAGCAGGATCAGGCTGGGCGGCGAGCGCCGCACCGCCGCCAGCCCGTCCAGCCCGGTGGTCGAGACCTGCAGCGCCACCTGCGGCCGCTGCGCCAGGATGCCGCGCATGACCTCGGCGTTGGTCTCGTTGTCCTCGATGTAGTGGACCATGCGCCGCCGGTAGGGCGGCGCGCCCGGCAGGTCGACCGGCACCGGCCGCGAGGCGGTCGGCTCCTCCGGCGCCGCGGGCAGCACCAGGCGGAAGGTGGCGCCCCCGGCGCCGCCCTGGCCGGCCTCGGCCTGCAGGCTGCCGCCCATCAGTTCGGCCAGCCGGCGGCTGATGACCAGGCCGATGCCGGTGCCCTCGGCCACCCGGTCGCGGCCCAGCCGGTTGAACGGCTGGAACAGCTGGCCGAGCTGCGACGCGCTGAGGCCGATGCCGTTGTCCTGCACGCGGATCTCCACCGCGCGGTGGCCGGCCGGCCGGCTGGAGATGCGCACCCAGCCGCCCGGCCGGTTGTACTTGATGGCGTTGGACAGCAGGTTGGTCAGCACCTGCTTGAGCCGGGTGCCGTCGGCGAGCACCGCGCCGGCCGCCGGGTCCAGGTCCTCCACCACCGTCACCTGCTGGGCCTCCGCCGCGGCCTTGAGCAGCGCGCGGGTGTCGGCCACCAACGCGGGCAGGGCGACCGGGGCGAGCTCCAGCCGCACGCTGCCGGACTCGATGCGCGCGAAGTCCAGCGTGTCGTTGATCATGTGCAGCAGGTGCCAGCCGGCCTGCTGGATCTGCGTCGTCCAGTCGAGCTGGTGCGGCGCCAGCGGCTGCTGCCGGTCCAGCTCCAGCAACTGGGCGAAGCCGAGCATCGCGTTCAGCGGCGTGCGCAGCTCGTGGCTCATGCGCGAGACGAAGTCGCTCTTGGCCCGGCTGGCCGCCTCGGCGCTTTCGCGGGCGCGTTCGGCCTCCTCCAGCCGCAGGTGCTCGGTGATGTCCTCCAGCACCGCCACCATGCGCATCGGCCGGCCCTCGCTGTCGCGCAGCAGCGAGACGCTGTTGCGGCACCAGCGCACGCCGCCATGGCGGTCCAGCACCCGTTTCTGCAGGCGGAACCCGGGGATGTCCCCGGACAGCAGGCGCTCGATCAGCTGCTGTTCCGCCGGCCGGTCCTCGGGGTGGGTGAGGTCGGTGGCCCGCAGCGAGGTCAGCGTGCCGGCGTCGTGGCCGAGCATCTCGCGCAGCCGCGGGTTGCTCTCGCGGATGCGGCCGTCGAGGTCGGTGTAGAGCACGCCGATCGGCACCGCGTCGAGGATGTTGCGGAAGCGCCGTTCGCTTTCGCGCAGGGCCACTTCGGTCCGCTCGCGCTCGCTCACCTCCCGCTGCAGGTCCGCCGTGCGCTCGGCCACCGCCGCCTCGATGCGCCGCGCCCGGCCGGTGACGAAGAGCAGCAGCGCGCCGAGCAGCGCGGTGGCGATCAGGCCGACCAGCGAGAACAGCAAGGCGTTCCAGTGCCGCAGCTCGGGCACCGCATCGGCGTGCGCCCACATCTGCAGCTGCCAGCGCTGGCCGGCGAACGGCACGTCGCGCCGCCAGTCCAGCCCATGGGCCGTGCGCGGAGCGTCGCAGCCCGCGGCGCCGGCCAGCCGACGTGCCGGTGCGCCCGGGCTGGGGTCGATCAGGCACCACTGCAGGTAGGCCGGCACCGAGCGCAGGGCGCTGCGCAGGGCGTCGTCCATGCGCAGGGTGACGAAGACGACGCCATCGTGCGCGGCGAAGGGCGGCTGCACCGGCGGCGGCAGTCGCGGCCACAGCACCTGGTAGACCACCACGCCCATCTGGTCGCCGACCTCCTGCGTCAGGCGGAACGGCCGGGTCGCGGCGGGCTGGGCGCTGGCGCGCGCCCGCTCCAGGGCCTCGCGCACCGCCCCGACCGACATCGGGTCCAGGCCGATGGCCGCCTGGTTGCCGGCCTCCGGTGCGATGTAGCGCAGCGCCAGGCGGCGCGTCGAGGGCGATGCGGGCGGCACGGGCACCGGCTCGCGCTCGAAGACGCGGAACGCCGGCCGCCCGTCCTGCTGCCGCACGGCCTCCTCGAACGCGGACTGCCGCTCGCGCTCGAACGCCTGGTACAGGCCCATGGCCTGGATCGAGAGCGGGCGCTGCAGCCACGGCCGGGCGGCATGGGCGAAACCGGCGGCGTCGACGCTGCCGGCCGCTTCCACCACGCCCTGCAGCGCCTGCAGCGCGGCCAGCGGCTCGCGCAACTGGGCCTCCAGCAGGTCGGCCGCGTGCAGCGCGTCGTGTTCGAAGATCGAGGCGCTGCGGCGCTCGTCGAGACGGGCCACCAGCAGCGTGCCGGCGCCCAGCAGCAGCGTGACCAGGGTCAGCGGCAGCCCCACCGACAGCCGCCGCGGCGCCCACTCGCTGCGCGGCCGGCCGATGAAGGTCGCCGCGACCGGCGCACCGATGAGCACGCCGAGCGTGTCGCCGGCCCACCAGGTCCACCAGGAGAAGGCGAACTGGTCCGCGCCCACCGTGCCCGCGAGGAACAGCGCGCCCACCGACACGCTGGCACCGATGCAGCAGGCGAGCAGGCCGCCGAGCAGGAAGAAGCGCAGCAGGTCGCGTGGCTCGCCCAGCGTCATCGGCTGGCGCACCCCGCGCCGCACCAGCGCCCGGCCGGCGGCGGCCTGCAGCGCCGCGCCCAGGCCGACGGCCACCGGCACCAGCAAGGCGACCCAGGCCGACTGTTCCCGCGGCGCACTGAGCAGCAGGTTGACCGCCACCGCGCCGATGAAGACCCCCGGCAGGGCCCGCCATCCCCAGGTCAGCAGGCAGGCCAGCGCGATGCCGGAGGACGGGTACAGCGGCGCGGCGTAGCTCGGCGGCAGCGCGATCTGCACCGCCAGCCAGCCGACCAGCGCATAGGCCAGCGCGGTGCCGAACACCGGTGCCAGCCGGGGCGCCAGCGCGGTCAAGGCCCGCCGCAGGCCGGGGCGGGCCAACGGGGTCACACGTTGAAGAGGAAGTTCATCACGTCGCCGTCCTTGACGACGTAGTCCTTGCCCTCGGCGCGCATCCTCCCGGCGTCCTTGGCCCCCTGCTCGCCCTTGAACTGCAGGTAGTCGTCGAAGGCGATGGTCTGCGCGCGGATGAAGCCGCGCTCGAAGTCGGTGTGGATGACGCCGGCCGCCTGCGGCGCGGTGTCGCCGACGTGGATGGTCCAGGCGCGCACTTCCTTCGGCCCGGCGGTGAAGTAGGTCTGCAGGCCGAGCAGCTTGAAGGCGGCGCGGATCAGCCGGTTCAGGCCCGGCTCGTCCTGCCCCATCTCCTGCAGGAAGAGCAGCCGGTCCTCGTCGGCCATCTCGGCCAGTTCGGCCTCGGTCTTGGCGCAGATGGCCACCACCGGCGCGTCCTGGGTGGCGGCGTACTCGCGCAGGCGGTCGAGGAAGGGGTTGTCCTCGAAGCCGTCCTCGGCCACGTTGCCCACGAACATCGCCGGCTTGGCGGTGATCAGGCACAGCGGCTTGAGCACCGCCAGCTCCTCCTTGCTGAAGGCGATGGTGCGCACCGGCTGGCCCTGGTTGAGCTGCGCCTCGCACTTCTTGAGCACGTCCAGCAGGCGCAGCGCCTCCTTGTCCCCGCCGGCCTTGGCGACCTTCGTCGTGCGCTGGAGGGTCTTCTCCACGGTCGACAGGTCGGCCAGGCAGAGCTCGGTCTGGATGACCTCGATGTCGCTGACCGGGTCCACCTTGCCGGCGACGTGGATGACGTTCTCGTCCTCGAAGCAGCGCACCACGTTGACGATGGCGTCGGTCTCGCGGATGTGGCTCAGGAACTGGTTGCCCAGGCCCTCGCCCTTGCTGGCGCCGGCGACCAGGCCGGCGATGTCGACGAACTCGACGATGGCCGGCACCACCCGCTCCGGCTGGACGATGCCCGCCAGCTGCTGCAGCCGCGGGTCCGGCAGCTCCACCACGCCGACGTTGGGCTCGATGGTGCAGAAGGGGTAGTTCTCCGCCGCGATGCCGGCCTTGGTCAGCGCGTTGAAGAGGGTGGACTTGCCGACGTTCGGCAGGCCCACGATGCCGCATTTGAGCGTCATGACAGCCCCTCGCCCGACGGGTACGTCGGTCGATCCCCCGAGGGGATGCGGGCCGGCTTGGGAGCGGCCCGGCGCTCGGCCCGCGGATGCGTTGACACAGGCTGTCTCATTTCGTCGGGGAAAAGCGCCCGATTCTACGGAGCGCGGTCAGAACGCCAGCGTCGCGCGGCCCGTCTGGCCCACCTTCAGCAGCCGCTCGATGCCCTCCAGCGGGAAGGCGTTCATGCCCCAGGTCAGCGCGCCGCCCATGCGAGCGTCGGCGCGGTAGGCGGCCAGCGCGTCGCCCACGGCATGGCCCCGCTCGCCGGTGGCGGGGTCGACGTCGGGGATCGAGCAGCGGGTGCAGGGCTTGCACAGCTTCAGCCGCACCTGTCCCTCGTCGGTGTCGAAGGCGATCTCGTCGAGGAAGTCCTCGCCGTGGTCGTCGAGCCGGCCGTCCAGGCCCTCGATCACCAGGTTGGGCCGGAAGCGGGCCTCGGTCACCGGCGGCTGGCCGGCGGCGGCGAGCCGCGTGTTCAGCGCCGACAGCGAGCCGGTGGAGCTGACCAGCAGCGGGAAGCCGTCGGCAAAGGCGGTCTGCGCCTCGTGGCCGGCGGTCCACTTGGCGTCGCAGGCGCGGCGCTGTTCGGGGTCGAAGCGCACCAGCCGGGCCTCGGTGCCGAGGAAGACGCTGAACCAGCGCGCGGCCAGGTCGCCCATGTCGTAGGCCGCCACCTCGTCGCCCCAGACGGTGGCGCGCGTCGGTGCTTCCACGGCGTCGATGCGCAGGTGCAGCGCCAGCATGCCCGGCGCGCGCAGCACGATGTCCCAGACCTTCAGCGTCGGCTTCACCAGCGCGAGCCGCGGCCAGTCGCGCTGGCTCATGAACCGGCCCTGCGCGTCGACCACCATCCAGGCGCGGTCCAGCTCCAGCCCGGTCTCGATCAGCAGCGACTCGTCCACCGCCACGCCGGCGCAGGACTTGATCGGGTAGACATGCAAGCCGGCCAGCCGCACGGGGGTCGCATCGCTCATCGTTCGTTCCGTTCCTCGAAGGCGGCGGCATGGTAGCGCTGCCTAGAATGCCGCGATGGACCCGCGACCGACCCACGACGTGTGCATCCACGGCGCCGGTGCGGTGGGCCGCAGCCTGGCGCTGGCGCTCGCCCGCCAGGGCCTGGCGGTGGTGCTGGTCGAGCCCGCCGCGCGCACCCCGGCCCCCGACCTGCGCACCTACGCGCTCAACGCGGCGTCGGTGGCGGTGCTGCGCAGCCTCAAGGTCTGGGACGCCTTGCCCGGCGACGCCGTCACCCCGGTCTACGACATGCGGGTGCACGGCGATGCGCCCGGCGCCACGCTCGGCTTCTCGGCCTGGACGCAGCGGGTCGAGGCGCTGGCCTGGATCGTCGATGCCGGCGCGCTCGACGCCGCGCTGGCCAGCGCGGTCAACTTCGCGCCGCATGTGCTGCGCAGCGAGCGACCGCTGCCGGCCGCGCTGCAGGCCCACTGCGAGGGGCGCGAGGCCGACGTGCACCAGCGCCTGGGCGTGCGCTTCGAGCCGCAGGCCTATGGCCAGCGCGCCATCGCGGCACGGCTGAGCAGCGACCGCCCGCATGCCGGCACCGCCTGGCAGTGGTTCCGCTCGCCGGACGTGCTGGCGCTGCTGCCCTTCGACCGGCCCGAGGCCGGCCGCAGCTACGGCCTGGTCTGGTCGCTGCCGGCCGAACGCGCCGACGCGCTGATGGCGCTCGACGCGCCGGCCTTCGAGGCCGCCCTGCAGGAGGCCACCGGCGACGCCGCCGGCACGCTGCGCCTGCAGGCCGCCCGCGCGGCCTGGTCGCTGGGCTTCGCGCTGGCCGAGCCGGTGGCCGGCGCGGGCTGGGTGCTGCTCGGCGACGCCGCGCACCGGGTGCACCCGCTGGCGGGGCAGGGCCTGAACCTCGGGCTGGCCGACGTGGCGGCGCTGGCGCAGGTGCTGGCCGCGCGCGAGCCCTGGCGATCGCTGGGCGACGCCAGGCTGCTGCGCCGCTACGCCCGTGAGCGCGCCGCCGACACCCAGGCCATGGGCCAGCTCACCGACGGCCTGCTGCACCTGTTCGCCACCCGCGAGCCGTGGCTGAAGTCGCTGCGCAACCGGGGCCTGGGCGTGGTCGACCGGCTGACGGCGGTCAAGCGGGCGCTGGCCGCCCGCGCGCTGGGTTGAGACGGCCGCTGGCGTGTCGGGTTTGACGCCCGCGTTCGCCTTGCCCGCATCGGGTGGTTGGGGCGCCGCCTATCATCCCGGTTCGCCCCTCCGAGGAACCGAGATGTCCTTCCGCCTTGCCCGCCGGCCGCTGCTGGCCGCCGCGTTCGCCGTCCTGGCGCTGCCCGCCGTCGCCCAGGAGGCGGCCATCCGCAAGAACCTGGCCGACGTGCTGCCCAAGATCGACGAGGTGGTGAGGACGCCGGTGCCCGGCCTGTGGGAGATCCGCATCGGCCAGGACGTGCTCTACACCGACGAGCAGGGCCGCTATGTGATGCAGGGGCAGATCACCGACGTCAGGTCGCGCCGCAACCTGACGCAGGAGCGGCTGGACAAGCTGTCGGCCATCGATTTCGCCAGCCTGTCGCCGAAGGACGCGGTGGTGTGGAAGACCGGCAACGGCAAGCGCAAGCTGGCCGTCTTCGCCGATCCCAACTGCGGCTACTGCAAGCGCTTCGAACGCTCGCTCAGCGACCTGAAGGACGCCACGGTCTACACCTACATCATCCCCATCCTCGGGCCCGACTCGGCCGAGAAGTCCAAGGCCATCTGGTGTGCCAAGGACAGCACCGCCGCCTGGCGCGGCTGGATGCTGGACCAGGCCAGCCCGCCCAAGCCGATGGGCCAGTGCGACACCGCCGCGCTCGACCGCAACCTGGCCTTCGCCCGCAAGCACCGCATCACCGGCACGCCGTCGATCTTCTTCGAGGACGGCAGCCGCATCCCCGGCGCGGTGCCGATGGAGCAGGTGGAGCAGAAGCTGCAGGACGTCTCGAAAGGCTAGCCCCTGACGGCTGGCGACAATGGCCGCCATGGACATCACCGCCGCCGTTCCCGTCGTGCCCGGCCCCGACGCGCTGCCCCGGCGGCTGGGGCATGCGGGACTGATCCCCTTCGTCGCCGGCGCGGGGCTGGTGTGGGTGGTGCAGCCCGAGGCGCATCCCTACGTGCTGCTGGCGCTGTCGACCTACGCGGCGACCATCGTCAGCTTCCTCGGCGCGCTGCACTGGGGGCTGGCCATGCGCCGGCCGTCGCCGCCACCGGGGCGCTGGTGGTGGGGCATCGCCACGCCGCTCGGCGCCTGGGTGGGCGCGATGATGCCGCCGGCCTCCGGCCTGGTGGTGCTGGGCGCGCTGCTGGTGGCGTGCTACCTCGTCGACCGCAGGGTCTACCGGGACGAGGGGCTGGCCCACTGGCTGACGCTGCGCTTCCGGCTGAGCGTGGTCGCCGCGTTCAGCTGCTTCCTCGGCGCGGCCGGCGCCTGACCGACTGACCGCCCCCGTGACCACCTCGCCCCTGCAGTACCACGTCGAACTCGACGACCCCCGCGCCCACCGCTTCGCCGTCACGCTGACGGTGCCCGATGCCGACGACGGCCTGTGCGTCTCGCTGCCGGTGTGGATTCCCGGCAGCTACCTGGTGCGCGAGTTCGCCCGGCACCTGTCGGCGCTGCAGGCCGAGCAGGACGGCCAGCCGGTGCCGGTCGAGCAACTGGACAAGGCGCGCTGGCGGGTGCGCAGCGGCCGGCCCGGGCCGCTGACGCTGCGCTGGCGGGTCTACGCCTTCGACCGATCCGTGCGGGCCGCCTTCCTCGACGGCGAACGCGGCTTCTTCAACGGCACCAGCCTGTTGCTGCGCGTCGAAGGGCAGGAGACGCGGCCGCACACCTTGAGCCTGGGGCCGCTGCCCGAGGGCTGGGAAGTGGCCACGGCGCTGAAACCCCGCCCCGGGGCCGTCCACCACTTCGAGGCCGCCGACTACGACGAGCTGGTCGACCACCCGGTGGAGCTGGGCACCTTCTGGCGCGGCCGCTTCGAGGCCGGCGGCGTGCCGCACGAGTTCGCCGTGACCGGCGCCTGGCCGGGCTTCGACGGCGAACGGCTGCTGGCCGACGCGCAGGCGATCTGCGCCGCGCAGATCGCCTTCTGGGGCGGCAGCCCCTGCGAGCGGTACGTGTTCCTGCTCAACGCGGTGGACGACGGCTACGGCGGGCTGGAGCACCGCGCCAGCACCGCGCTGATCTGCGGCCGCAAGGACCTGCCGCGGAAGGGGCAGGCCGGCGCGCCGAGCGAGGGCTACGCCACCCTGCTCGGGCTGATCAGCCATGAGTACTTCCACACCTGGAACGTCAAGCGGCTGAAGCCGGCGGAGTTCGCCCGGCTCGACTACCGGCAGGAGAACTACACCCGGTTGCTCTGGTTCTTCGAGGGCTTCACCTCCTACTACGACGACCTGTTCCTGGTGCGCGCCGGCCTGATCGACGAGGCCCGCTACCTGCAGCTGCTGGGCAAGGCGATCAACGGCGTGCTCGCCACGCCGGGGCGCAAGGTGCAGAGCCTGGCCGACGCCAGCTTCGACGCCTGGGTGAAGTACTACCGCCAGGACGAGAACACCCCCAACGCCACCGTGAGCTACTACACCAAGGGCTCGCTGGTGGCGTTGGCGCTGGACCTGTCGCTGCGCCGCGCCGGCGGCACGCTGGACGCGGTGATGCACGACCTGTGGCAGCGCGGCGGCGGCGGGCCGATCGGCGAGGCCGACATCCTGGACGCGGTGCGCCGGGCAGGGGGCGCCGACGGCGCCGCCATCGCCGAGCAGCTGGTGCAGTGGGTGCACGGCACCGACGACCTGCCGCTGGTGGCGCTGCTGGCCGCGGCCGGCGTGCAGGCCAAGGCCGAGCCGCAGACCGGGCTGGCCGCGGCGCTGGGGCTCAAGCTGTCCGAAGGCCCGGTGACCGGCATCCAGGTGCGGCAGGTGCTCGCCGGTGGTGCGGGCGAAGCGGCCGGCATCGGCGCTGGCGACGAACTGCTGGGCGCCGACGGCTGGCGCCTGCGCCGGCTGGACGAGGCGCAGCAATGGCGGCTGGACGGCCAGCCGCTGCGGCTGCTGCTGGCGCGCGACCAGCGCCTGCACGAGGTGGGCGTGACGCCGGCGGCAGCGCCGGCGCAGTTCTCCCTCGCCACGGTCGCCGCGCCGGCCGACGACCCTGCGGCGGCGCTGCGCCGCGCATGGCTGGGACGCTGATCCCCAAAGGCCGTCGCCTGCGCGCGGCGGCCCTGCTGCTGGCGGTGGTGGCGCTGCACGGCCTGCTGCTGCAGGCGATCGGCCAGCGCATGGGCGAGCCGCCGGAGCCACCGCCGCTGCGCCGGATGGAGGCGGTCTTCACGCGCAGCCTGGAGCCCGCCGAACCGCCGCCGCCGTCCGCCCCGCCCCGGCCCCGCCGGCCCCCGGCGCGGCCGGCCGCGGCGCCGTCGCCGTCGCCGTCGATGGCCGCCTCGGCCGCCGAGGGTCCCTCGCAGGCGGTGGCGGAATCCGCTCCCGCGTTCGCGTCGGTCGAGGCGTCGGCCGAGCCGGTGGCGCCCCCACCCGAGACGGCGGTCGAGGCACCGCCCGCGGCCGCCGCCCCGGCGGTGGCCGAAACACCACCCTTCGAATGGCCGCCGTCGACCCGGCTCGACTACCGCGTCACCGGCGACTTCCGGGGGCCGCTGGACGGCTGGGCGCGGGTGCAGTGGATCCGCGACGGCGAGCGCTACCAGGTGCAGCTGGACGTCGAGGTGGGGCTGGTCGCCTCCCGCCGCATGACCAGCGACGGCACGCTGACCGCCGACGGCCTGAAGCCGCGGCGCTATGAGGAGCGCACCGCGGTGATGGGCCGCGAGCGCCGCGCCGGCGTGGCGTTCGGTCCGGCGGCGCTGGTGCTGAACGACGGCAGCGAGCTGGCGCTGCCCGCCGGCGTGCAGGACAGCGCCAGCCAGTTCGTGCAGCTGAGCTTCCTGTTCACGCTGCAGCCGTCGCTGCTGGCCATCGGCCGCCACGTCGACCTGCCGGTGGCGCTGCCCCGGCGGCTGGACACCTGGCGCTACGAGGTGGTGGGCGAGGCGCTGGTGGCCACGCCCTTCGGCGCGGTGCCGGCCTGGCATGTGCGGCCGCACCGGCCGCAGGCGCCGGAGCGCGCCGGCGGCGTGATGACGGCCGAGGCCTGGTTCGCGCCCAGCCTCCAGTACCTGCCGGTGCGCATCCACATCGCCGACCCGCGCGGCGCCGAACTGGACCTGCTGATCGAGCAGCCGCCGTGGCAGGCGGGGCCGGGCCGCTGAAGGCCGCTGGCGGGACGACCTAGGGCTGCAGCCAGCGCCCGGCGCCGTCGCGCGACCAGGCGGCACGCCGGTGCGGCACCCCGATCTCCAGCCAGTCGATGCCGAGCACCCGGCCGTGCAGCACCGCGAAGTGGTTGCGGCGGTCCAGCGGGGGCGCCGGCGTGGCGGTGGGCTCGAGGTCGGCGCCCGGCGCCAGTGGCGAGAGGTAGTCCCGCGCGGACGAGGTCAGGGCCAGCCGGGCCCAGCGCGAGCTGACGGCCAGTCCGTCGCGGTCGACGGCCAGTTCGAGGTCGAGCCGCACCTGCCAGCTCAAGCCCGGCGACCACAGCACCAGGCAGCCGCGCGGCTGCAGCAGCAGCTGCCGCACCTTGGCGCTGCGCGCGTCGGTGTACAGCCGCAGCAGCCGGGCCGCCGGTTCGACCTCGCGCAGCACCACGGTGCGGGCGTCGGGCCGTCCGTCGTCCACCGTGGCCAGCACGCCGAGCCGCCAGGCATGGTCGCGGTCGGTCACCGCACGTGCCAACTCCTGCCAGACCGCGGCATGAAGGGCGTCCAGGTCGTGCGGCGCGGCCATGCCCGCGGGCGCTAGGCCTCGCGGCGCAGCGCCGGGAAGAGGATGACGTCGCGGATGCTGGGCGAGTCGGTCAGCAGCATGACCAGCCGGTCGAGGCCGATGCCGCAGCCGCCGGTGGGCGGCATGCCGACCTCCAGCGCACGGATGAAGTCGGCGTCGTAGTACATCGCCTCTTCGTCGCCCGCGGCCTTGTTGTTCGCCTGCGCCTGGAAGCGCGCGGCCTGGTCCTCGGCGTCGTTGAGCTCGGAGAAGCCGTTGGCCACTTCACGGCCGGTGATGAAGAGCTCGAAGCGCTCGGTGATCGTCGGGTCGGTGTCGGACGCGCGCGCCAGCGGCGACACCTCGACGGGGTAGTCGACGATGAAGGTCGGCGCCCAGAGCTTGTCCTCCACCGCGGCCTCGAAGAGGCCGAACTGCAGTTCGGCCAAGGTCCAGTGCGCGGGCACCGCTTCACCGAGGGCCTGCAGCCTGGCGCGCAGCACCACGGGGTCGCGCGCCTCGGCCTCGCTCACGCCGGCGTGCGCCACCAGCGACTGCGGAATGGTCAGGCGGGTGAACGGCGTCTCCAGGTCCACCTCGCGGCCGGCGTAGGGCAGGCGCATCGAGCCGGTGGCGGCCCGCGCCGCATGGCGCAGCACGTTCTCGGTGAAGTCCATCAGGTCGTGGTGGTTCCAGTACGCCGCGTAGAACTCCATCATCGTGAACTCGGGGTTGTGACGCACCGAGATGCCTTCGTTGCGGAAGCTCCGGTTGATCTCGAACACCCGCTCGAAGCCGCCGACGATGAGGCGCTTCAGGTACAGCTCCGGCGCGATGCGCAGGAACATCTCCTGGTCCAGCGCGTTGTGGTGCGTGACGAACGGCTTGGCATTGGCGCCGCCGGGAATGGGGTGGAGCATCGGCGTCTCCACCTCCAGGAAGCCGTGCTCGACCATGTAGCCGCGGATCGACGAGATGGCCTTGCTGCGGGCGACGAAGCGTGCCCGTGCCGCCTCGTCGGTGATCAGGTCGACGTAGCGCTGGCGGTACTTCTGCTCCTGGTCCGCCATGCCGTGGAACTTGTCCGGCAGCGGGCGCAGGCTCTTGGTCAGCAGCCGCACCGAGGTGACCTTGACCGACAGCTCGCCGGTGCGGGTCTTGAACAGCTCGCCCTCGGCGCCGAGGATGTCGCCCAGGTCCCCGTGCTTGAAGGCCTCGTAGGCCGCCTCGCCCACCGCGTCCCTGCCGACGTAGAGCTGGATGCGGCCGTGCGTCGGCCCGAACGAGCCGTCCTGCAGCGTGCCGAAGCTGGCCTTGCCCATCACGCGCTTGAGCATCAGCCGGCCGGCCACCTTCACCACCACCCGCTGGGGTTCCAGCTCGGCGTTGTCCACCGGGCCGTAGGCCGTCTGCAGGTCGGCCGCGTGGTGCGTCGGCTTGAAGTCGTTGGGAAAGGCCACGCCCTGCGCCCGCACCGCGGCGAGCTTCTCGCGGCGCTCGGCGATCAGGTGGTTGGGGTCCTGTGCGGGGGCGGCGGATTGGCTCATGAAGGCGGGCTCGGGAAGGCGTGAACGATGGACGAAAGGGGCCTGGATTCTAGGCGGCGGGCTCCCCCCACACCGGTGGTCGCGGCGAGGCGGGCATGGGGTCGAACCTAAAATCGGCCCGCTTCTTGCGATCGCGACAACCGGGAGGAATCAGCATGAAGATCACGGTCATCGGCACCGGTTACGTGGGCCTGGTCACCGGCGCCTGCCTGGCCGAGATGGGCAATCACGTCATGTGCCTGGACGTCGACCCGCGCAAGATCGAGATCCTGAACGCCGGCGAGCTGCCCATCCACGAGCCCGGGCTGGGTGACATGGTCCGGCGCAACGCGGAGGCCGGCCGCCTGGACTTCACCACAGACGTCGACTGCGCCGTGGCGCACGGCAAGGTGCAGTTCATCGCGGTGGGCACGCCGCCGGACGAAGACGGCTCGGCGGACCTGCAGTACGTGCTCGCCGCCGCCCGCAGCATCGGCGAGCGCATGACCGCGTCCAAGGTCATCGTCGACAAGAGCACCGTGCCGGTGGGCACCGGTGACAAGGTGGAGGCGGTGGTGGCCGACGCGCTCAGGCAGCGCGGCGTGGACCTGAAGTTCTCGGTGGTGTCCAACCCCGAGTTCCTCAAGGAGGGCGCGGCCCTCGCCGACTTCATGCGACCGGACCGGGTGGTGATCGGCGTGGACGGCGAGGACGAGGACGCGGTGGAGACGCTGCGCGCCATCTACGGGCCCTTCGTGCGCAACCGCGACCGCTTCCTGGTGATGGACCGGCGCAGTGCGGAGTTCACCAAGTACGCCGCGAACGCCATGCTCGCCACCCGCATCAGCTTCATGAACGAGCTGTCGCGCCTGGCCGAGCGGCTGAACGTCGACATCGAGTGGGTGCGGCAGGGCATCGGCGCCGACCCCCGCATCGGCACGCACTTCCTGTACGCCGGCTGTGGCTACGGCGGCTCCTGCTTCCCCAAGGACGTGAAGGCGCTGCTGCGGTCCGGGGAGGAGGCCGGCATGGGGCTGGAACTGCTGGGCTCGGTGGAGAACGTCAACGAGCGGCAGAAGCAGGTGCTGGTCGACAAGATCGTCGAGCGCTTCGGCCCCGACCTCGCGGGTCGCCGCTTCGCGCTGTGGGGCCTGGCCTTCAAGCCGGGCACCGACGACATGCGCGAGGCCCCGAGCCGGGTGCTCATCGAGGCGCTGCTGCAGCGGGGGGCCACCCTGCAGGCCTACGACCCGGTGGCCATCACCGAGGCCCGGCGGGCGATCGGCGAGCGCCCCGGCCTCAGCTACGCGACCAGCGCCCTGGAAGCGCTGGAAGGCGCCGACGCCCTGGTCATCGTCACCGAGTGGAAGGAGTTCCGCGCGCCCGACTTCGACGACATCAAGGCGACGCTGAAGCAGCCGGTGATCTTCGACGGCCGCAACCTGTACGAGCCCGGCTGGCTGAAGCGGATGGGGTTCGAGTACCGGGGGGTGGGGCGGGCCGCCTGAGGGCGAAGGCGGTGGCGCGAGCGGCCACAATACGGCCTTCCTCGCGTGTTCCGCTCGCTCATGTCCAAAGTTGCACTCATCACCGGCGTCACCGGCCAGGACGGCGCCTATCTGGCCGAACTGCTGCTGGCCAAGGGCTACGAGGTTCACGGCATCAAGCGGCGGGCCAGCCTGTTCAACACCGACCGCATCGACCACCTCTACCAGGACCCGCATGAGCCGAACCCCCGGTTCAAGCTGCACTACGGCGACCTGACCGATTCGACCAACCTGATCCGCGTCGTGCAGCAGGTGCAGCCGGACGAGGTCTACAACCTGGCGGCGCAGAGCCACGTCGCGGTGAGCTTCGAGGAGCCGGAGTACACCGCCAACGCCGACGGCATCGGCACGCTGCGGCTGCTGGAGGCGATCCGCATCCTCGGGCTGGAGAAGAAGACCCGCTTCTACCAGGCCAGCACGTCGGAGCTGTACGGCCTGGTGCAGGAGGTGCCGCAGAAGGAGACCACGCCCTTCTACCCGCGCAGCCCGTACGCCGTGGCCAAGCTCTACGCCTACTGGATCACGGTGAATTACCGCGAGGCCTACGGCCTGTACGCCTGCAACGGCGTGCTGTTCAACCACGAGAGCCCGCTGCGCGGCGAGACCTTCGTCACCCGCAAGATCACCCGCGCCATCGCCCGCATCGCGCTGGGCCTGCAGGACTGCCTGTACCTGGGCAACATGAGCGCGCTGCGCGACTGGGGCCACGCCAAGGACTACGTCGAGATGCAGTGGCTGATGCTGCAGCAGGACCAGCCCGAGGACTTCGTCATCGCCACCGGCGTGCAGTACAGCGTGCGGCAGTTCGTCGAGATGTCGGCCAAGGAGCTCGGCATCACGCTGGCCTTCAGCGGCGAGGGGGACCAGGAGATCGCGACGGTCGAGAAGGTGGAGGCCGTGGGCGGCGAGGTCAAGGCCAAGTGCAAGCCCGGCGACGTGGTCGTCCGCGTCGACCCGCGCTACTACCGGCCGACCGAGGTGGAGACGCTGCTGGGCGACCCGACCAAGGCCAAGCAGAAGCTGGGCTGGACACCGAAGACCACCTTGCAGGAGCTGGTGAAGGAAATGGTCGAGGCCGACTTCACCGCCGCCCGGCGCGACAGCCTGGTCAAGCTGGCGGGGTTCAAGGCCTACGACCACCACGAGTGAGGGTGTGACCGCCATGGACCGCCACGCCCGCATCTACGTCGCCGGCCACCGCGGCCTCGTCGGCTCGGCCATCGTCCGCCGGCTGCAGCGCGACGGCTATGAGAACCTGATCCTGCGCACCCACGCCGAGGTCGACCTGACCGACGAGCGCGCGGTGCGCCAGCTGTTCGAGCAGGAGAAGCCGGAGTACGTCTTCCTCGCCGCCGCGAAGGTGGGCGGCATCGTCGCCAACAACACCTACCCGGCCGAGTTCATCCGCGACAACCTGGCCATCCAGACCAACGTCATCCATGCGGCGTACCTGAACGGCGTCAAGCGGCTGCTGTTCCTCGGCTCCAGCTGCATCTACCCCAAGCACGCGCCGCAGCCGATGCGTGAGAAGGACCTGCTGACCGGCCCGCTCGAGCCCACCAACCGCCCCTACGCCATCGCCAAGATCGCCGGCATCGAGATGTGCTGGAGCTACAACCGGCAGTACGGCACGCAGTACCTGGCGGCCATGCCGACCAACCTGTACGGCCCGGGGGACAACTACCACCCGACCAACAGCCATGTCATCCCGGCGTTGATCCGGAAGTTTCACGAGGCGAAGATGCGGGGGGATGACACGGTGACGGTGTGGGGGACAGGGACGCCGCGGCGGGAGTTCTTGTATTCGGACGACATGGCGGATGCTTGCGTGTTCCTTATGAGCCTACCCGACGATCGGTTTGAGGCGCTGCTGGGCAGTGATGAAAGCGCGACCGGACGGTTCGAGCCGCCGCTGGTGAACATCGGGGTCGGGGAGGACGTCACCATCGTCGAACTGGCGATCCTCGTGGCCAAGGCAGTGGGCTTCAAAGGGCGCATTGGCTACGACACCAGCAAGCCGGACGGCACGCCCCGCAAACTGATGGATGTGGCTGTGCTGCACGGCGCTGGGTGGAAGGCGACCGTTGGGCTGACTGACGGACTGACCGCCGCCTACCGCGCCTTCAAGGGCTCGAGCCATGCCTGAGCCGCTTCTGGGCAGTCCCTCAGAGCCGCATCCTCATCGACGCGCTGCTCTAGCGCGACGCCATCCTGCACGCCTACGACCCGGTCCCCATAGCGAAGGCAACGCGCCATTGACCCCCAGCGACGGGGCGACCTACTCCGCCAGTGCCAACGAAGCCCTCAAAGGCGCCGACGCCCTGGTCATCGCACCGAGTGGAAGAAGTTCTGCGCCCAACCTTGTTGAAGGACCCGTCCGGCGGTCCGGCTATGCAAGTCGGGCCTCCGCCTCAGCCTTGGGTGGTGCGTGCAGGCCGAGGCTTGCATAGACCTCGAGCAGCGCATCGATCATCTTCTGCGGCGTGAAGTGGGTTTCATAGCGGCGGCGTGCGCCGGCGCCAAGGCGCCTCGCCAGCGCCGGGTCGTCCAGTAGGCGGCTCAGCGCCCCGGCCAAAGACGCCGCATTGCCGGGCTGGGCATTGAGCCCGGTCTCGCCGTCCTGGTTCACCCAGGGCACCCCGGAGCCCTCAATATGAGTCGCCACCACCGGGCGCCCGAAAGACATAGCCTCCAGCATCACCAGGCCAAAGGCTTCAGACCGAATCAGTGACGGTAGGCAGAAAACGTCGGCAGCTTCGTAGTACGCCGCCAGGTCGGCGTCGGCGATGCGGCCGAGCAGGTGGACACGGTGGCCGAGACCAGCCGCCGCGACGCGGGCGCGCAGCGGCGCCAGCAATTCGCCGCCGCCGCCGATGAGCACAACGGTGCTGTCGTCTAGCCGGCTAGCGGCGTCGATCAGCACGTCGAAGCCCTTGTAGTAGGTCATACGGCCGAGCGCGAAGACGATCCTTTTGCCGGCGTGTCGCGCGCGCAGCGCATCGGCGGCCGGTGCTTGGCGCTTCATGCCGTCCGCCGGGCAGGCGTCCCGCACGCATAGCGGAACGACGTGCACCTTATGCCGGTGTGGCTGGAGCCAGCTTGAGGAGGCGGCGTACGGGGGGGAGGTGGCGATGATGGCGTCGGCACGGCGCAGCAGCCACTCCTGCAGCGGCGCGTACAGCCGCAGCAGTCGCTGCTGCTTGACGATGTCGCTGTGCCAGTGCACCACTAGCCGCGCATCCGGGCGGGTCCACCACAGCGCCAGGTTGGCCATCGGGTTGGGCAGGTGCACGTGCACCACCTGCTGCCCCGCTTGGCGCTTGCGCAGCCAAGGGAGGAGCGATGGCGTCATGGAGGTCGAGGCAACTTGGCCCCAGGACGCCACTCGCGTGACCGGTATGGCGCCGGGTTCGCTCAACGTCCGTGCCACGAGGTTTGCGCACAGCACCTCAACCTGCCAGCGGCGTGCGGTCAATCCCTCGGCAATGTCGCGCACCGCGGTCTCGATGCCGCCATCGACGGGCGGATAGAACTTTGTCAGCTGGAGGCAGCGCAGGGGCGGTGGCGCCGGCCTCAGGGACGCTATCGGATGAATGGATCCGTTCATTGGCACGGGTCTTAGGCGGCGCGCCGCACCACGCCAAGCGATGCCAATTGCTGCAGCAGGCCGGTCGCAGCATTGTGCCAACTGAAAAGAGAGGCGCGTTCGCGTCCCGCCGCACGCAGGCTGTCCAGCCAGGTATCGTCGTGTAGCGCACGAGCCATTGCCTTGCGCATGGACGTCAGTGACAGCGGGTCAAAGTAGGCGGCGGCGGGACCACAGATTTCTGGGATGGAGGCAGCGCGTGCAGCCAACACCGGGCAGCCGCACAGCATGGCCTCGATGGGTGGCAGGCCGAAACCCTCGTAAACCGATGGGAAGACGAAAGCGCGTGCGTGGATGTACAACGCTTTCAGTTCGGCGTCCGTGAGGCGGCCGGCACGCACGATGCGCGCATCGTGACAACCCTTTTCCTCGCGGTCATTGAACACCGCCGAATTGCTGCCACCTACCACCACGAGGCGAGTGTCCGCCTGCGGCAGGCCGGCGAATGCCTCCACCAAGCGGGCAAAGTTCTTTGTCGGATTGGCGCTACCCACGGCGATGAAGTAGCGGCCAGGCGTGACGTCCAGACGGGGCAGCACCCCGTAGTCCGCCTGATGCGCGAGCATGTGATCAGCGGCGCCGTGCACGACGCCGACCTTTCCGGGGTCGACGCGCAGATGATGGCAAATGCGGGCCTTGGAGAAATCGGACACCGTGAGTAGGCGGTGGCTCAGCCGGCCCTGCACCGTGAACAACAGTCGGTACCAACATGTAAAGGCGCGGTTGTAGGCCTGAGGCATGTCAAACACAGCTGTGTCGTGGAAGGTGCAAATCTGTCCACGCTTGAACAGGGGTGCGCTACCCGCCAGATTCAACAGCCGATCGCCGCGGGTTGCACGCGGCAACCGCCATTGCTCCCAAAGGTGGAGATGACCAGCGGCAATCTCGCGCACCTCCAAGCGCGTGAAGGCCGCCGTCGCGTGCAGGTGCGTAGTGGGCGCCAGCAGCACTAGGGGCTCGTTGGTCACCCATTGACCTTCTTGCAACAGTGAGTCGACCGTCAGCAAGACGTGGAGGGCATATCGTTGCACGCCGGTGATCGGCTGGGCCAAGAACTTTCCGTTGATGTACATCAGGTTCGGTGCCGAACTCTGCGCAACGCGCCGATCAGAAGCAGGATGCGGTACAGCATCCACGAGATAAATGCCGTGTAAAGAATGCTGGCCACGTAGTTGCTGTGCACTCCTTCGTTGAACAGGCCCATCGGAAACGTCAGCAGGCTCAGACCCCATACGGCGGGCACCAAGCGTTCGCTGTCGAGCAAACGTTCGAACTGCCGGGCCACGAAGCCCAACGCTAGACCATTCAGGAGGACGCCGGCTATGCCGAAGTTGAGCAGCCCTTCAACGACCAGCGAGGGAAAGATGTTTACGCCTGCTTCAAACTCGCCCGGGTGGGTGTGCGAGGTGACCAGTGCGGCTGTCAGCAAAGGCTTGGTCTCCCACACGGTGCGCGGAATGGAGTGCGTGAGCGACCATACGTAGGAGCCGCCGTCCAGCGCCGGAAGTGCGCGGCTTTGCATCAGATCGATGGCCATCTCCATCTCCGGCAGCATGTCCAGCCGCGACAGGAACAAGTCGCTGACGAGCGCAGGTTCATCAACGAGCACGCGAGCCGCTTCGACATATGCCCCTGCCGATCCGACCTCGACGTTGCGCGCGTAGCCAAAGAGCACCACCACGACCACCAAGGGCAGGCACACGACACCGAGCAGCTTCAAAGACAGCGGGCGGCGGTAACGGTGGATCAGAAAAGCCAGCGTCAGCACCAATATGATGATGGACAGTCGACTGGTGTTGAGGATGGCCTCCACGAGGTAGAGCAGCAACGCCATACCCGCCGCAGATCGGGCGCGACGGTGGCGCACCCACTCCCGCAGCAGCGCGAAGCAGATGACGTTGGCTGCGAAGGGAATCTTGTACAGGTAGCCAGCACCGGCGTTTTGGGTGGCCGCGGCCACCTCCAACGCATCTCCTCCCCCGCTTCGGGCCATCAGCGAAATGCCCAGCAGTTTGAACATGCCAAACACGACGAGCAGGGCCCATTCTCCGCCGCGCGGTATGGCGACATCCCAAGTCGGGGTGTTGGCCGACCGACGTCCATCTCTCAAAGCCGTATCAGTGAGGCTGTAGCCAACGCCATAGCACAGCAGAAAAACAGCGGTCAGCCATAGAACGGTGACGAGGCTGGGCGTTACCTCGTCCTTCACCCATAAGCTCAATCCCTTCAGAACGAAGTAGAAGAGCACGGTGACAGCTAGCCAGAAGCCTGGAGAGAACAGGAACAGATTGGCGTCGCGGTAAGTGGCGCGGACGAAGCACAGTGCTGCGAGTACCCCCAGCAACGCCGAGGCAAAGCGGCTGGCCAGAGGCAGCGACATCGCGGCGTCGAGCAGTTGAACGCCCAGCGCGCCGAGAAGCATTGCCCCGGAGAGCGCCAGCGCGCCGACCGAGAACGACGATCTCAACCGACGGACCGACGGTGCAGCCGAAAGTGGCGAGCTCATGTCCGGCTTTCCAGCGCCGTATGGGCCGCAGGCGCCGGAATGAGCAGGGAGGTGGCACAGGCTGCGACCTCAGCCGGCTCGATGCCGCGCAGGCAGTCCATCGTGGCGCAGCCTTGATTGCGATAGCACGGAGCGCATGGCACCTGGTTGACGAGCACGCGGGCCCTTGTCGATGGCGGCTGCCAGAGGAAGCGGTTGGTCATCCCGTGGCCGGTGACAACCACAGGCGCATCCACTGCCGCGGCAATGTGGGCAGCCACTGAATCGCTGCACACAACCAGTTCCGCTTTCGCCAGCACCTCGACGAAAGCCGCCCAAGGCAAGCGGTCGCACAGGTCGAGCGCCTGCGGTAAACCAGCGTGCAATCGCGCCACCTTTTCCCGTTCTCGAGGGCCGGCGCCGGTCAGGACCAAGCGACGCCCTTGCGCTTGGAACTGCCGACCCAGCGTCAACCATGACGACTCAGGCCAATCCTTGCGTGGCGAGCCTGAGCCGGCGTGTAGCACAACAAAGGGCCCCTCGCCGACGAGTGACGCCACGTCGATGAGGTGGCGCGGCAGCACCGGCCGGGCCGGAAGGCGGTCCGCCGCGCCGATCCCAGGAATTTCGCGCAGCAAGGTCAGGTGGTGTTCAAGCATTGAGCGCCGACTGCCCTGCATTTGAACGTCGAGCGCCTGCGTCAACAGCGGTCCCAGCCCGGCACTGGTGTAGCCGATGCGCCGAGGGATGCCGGCTTGCCACAGCAGCGCGATCGAGTTGGGCAGGTAGAAGTAGAGGTCGATGGCGACGTCGTAGCGGACGGCTCGGATTTCGCGCAGCGCTTGTCGTCGCGTCCTCCACCAGCAGGCGAGCTTGACCCTGCGCGTGTGCGGTGCCCGGCTTATGCGCCAGTGGTCAACCCGGTGCACCCAGTCGAGCAGCGGATGCTTTTCGACCACGGGGGAACCCCAGCTGCCGACCAGCATGCCGATCTGTACCCCGGGGAGTGCGTCCTTCAGCAACGGCAGGACGGCGGTGGCCAGCACGACATCACCGAGGTGTGCCCCATTGGCGACGAGCACCCGCCGGACAGGTGTACCAGCCGTTGGCGGCCACAAACGGCGCCAGATGCCGACGAATAGCGCCAACGTGGCGTCCACCGCATACAGCAGCACGTTGGCTAGCCGGTTCCGCGCGAAGTAGCGCCCTCGCTGCGGCGGCAGCGGTCGCTGGTCGGCGCGTGGCGGCGGCATACTTTTGGGCTCTGTCAAGATCCGCACCGTTTCAGCGCCGGTCGTCGACCAGGAAGCCGTGATTTTCGAAACGGCCGAGATGGGCAAACAGCTTGACCATCTGGGCATAGCGCTTGAACCCGAGGGCACGAGCTACCCAGCGCAGGCAACTCCCCGCCAAGCGCAGCTTCTGCGACAGGTTGCCTACTGTGGCCTTGGAATAGTTGGCGCTGGCTGCTGCGCTGCGGTCCAACAGCCCACCGGCTCGGAGTGCGCAGTAGAAGTTGCCCGACGCCGAGAATGGCTGCGAAACCGGTGTATTCCGAACAAAGCTGCGGTACAGACGGCGGTGCGGTTTGGACACCGGAGTGCCATCGTCGAAGGCGCCATGGCCATAGGGCAAACCGATGAAGCGGTCGTATCCATTGCGCTTTACCGCCTGTCGATAGTCTTCCGCAAAAGCGTCGAGCTCAGCACTGCCGTAGGCCTGTTGCGCTTGAGCGTCGACCAGCTTGTTGAGCGTTTTTCCTTTGAAGTTGAAGCCGGAGAAATGGAAGAAGATCAGTGGATCCGGCCCAGCGAAATAACTATCGCCTTGAAGTGTCAGCGGGCGCTCTACGAGGTTCCAATGCGCCACGTTGGCCCCACGGTGTCTTACCACGTGCAAGTCATCGATGAAGTACACCGGCGCATAGTCCATCCACTTCTGATCGGTGTGGAGTCCATCGGTGTGGTCGGCGTAGCAGTACTCGCGCAAACGCGCATCCCACCATTGCAGCACCTTGGGTGTCGTCTCGGTGCGCCGCAATGCACAAAACCCGAGGTTGAAAATTCCTTCCCACAGGTGGTGGTACTCGGGGTAAGGGTTGTCGTCAGCCACGCGACAGTCGAGCAAGTGCGGCGCGAGGAAGAGGGTCTTGCTTGGAGCGGCGTTAACGATTGGATCAAGTCGACCGTACAAACGAGTGTCTGGGTCCAGGTAGAACACCATGTCGGTATTCGGATCCTCGTCGAAAAGGTAAGAGAATGCAGTCGGTTTAAATGACGTGCAGAACTCGGTCACGTCGTATTTGAAGGCCAGATCCATGAAGACCGATGGTGGCAGCACTGCGCGCGCATCGAGCAAGCGGTGACCGTTGGGCAGTTGAACGTCCTCGACACCATCAAGTCCATCGGCAATGAAGATGGTGAAGACGATCTCCGAATGATGCTGCGCCACCGACTGTCCCAAGGTTAAGGCCAGGCTCAGGTAATTGCGGGCGGTAATGGTGAAGATTTGGGTCATGGTAAGGCTGGCGCGTCGCCGTTGGCGGGTCGGTTCAGCGTTCGAACGGTGCGGGCCGGACTGCCCGCGACGATGGTGTAAGGCGCCACGTCTCGGGTAACGACCGCGTTAGCGCCGACAATCGCGTGACGCCCTATGCGAACGCCCTGGAGTACACAGGCGCCCTCGCCTATCCACACCCCATCCTCGATCACCACGGGGCCTTTGGAGTGCACTCTCCGTCGCGACGGGGGCAGGTCAATGTCCGAGTAAACAGGGTCCCCGTGGCCGTGGTCCGCGATGTAAACTCGGCTGGCTAAAAGCACGTCGTTGCCGATGGACACCTCGTTGACGCAGCCGATGTGGCAGTCGTAGTTGATGCTGACGCGATCACCGATCGTAAGGCGTGGCTTGAAGTGCTTGTCGAGGTGGCGGTCGAAGGCTTCGATGCGAAGACCTGGGAAGGCCTCGAAGCAGGCGCCAATGCGCATGTACCGTCCGCCTAAGATCTTGCGCGGTTCGCGGATATCCGAACCTGGCCCGCATTGCGCGAACTGGGCTGCATGCCAGCGCGAAAGCAGGATGGCCATCGACCGGTGAAGTCGACCAAATACGCTGGTGGTCAATCGAACAAAAGACGACATGTATAGGTGGTCAGGAGGTTAGGCAAACACCGAACGCTTCAGTAGCTTGCGCTTGAACCTCATGAGCCGTTGCAGGACGGGAAGTGGGAGTAGTGCGACCGGCAGCAGGAACACCCAAGCCAGCGGCTCACGCCAGGTGTACCGCAGTAGCGACAATAACTCCGGGGCAACCAGCGCCCGTGGCCTGCCTTCCAGACTGCGCACCATGAGCACCATTGGTGGTAACGCGCGGCGGATGATCTGCAGCTTGATTCGACGCATGGCGGCGGGATCCAGACCGATCGCGGGTGCGTCGTGCGTGAGTAGCTTCAATAGGCTATGCCCAAACGCATGGAAGACCCTGAAGCTGCCGGTGTACTCGGCTCGAGCGGCCAGCCATTGGGTCGCCGTCACCGAGCTCGGCCGAGGCCGCTCGCGGGCCAATAGGCGGAACAGCACATGGGTGAGATAGATGTCCGAACCGATGAAGGCCTCGGCATTAGGCACGTTCAGCCACGCCTGCCTTTCGACGAAGAACGAGGAGATAAAGGTCGACCATACGCCAATGGTGGTCAGCAACTCATTCGGATCGTCGGTGTACAGCGGCGCCTGCAGGGGTACCAGAGGGGGCAACGTTGCCGCCGGGTCGTAGCGGCCGGTGAACGAGCCTCCGTTGACGAAGCAAAACAGCAGGCTTGGTGTGTCGTCCACCATCTTCAACAGGTGGCCCAACGCGCCTGGCAGCAGCAGGTCATCGTCCGACATAAGCAGCAGATAGCGACCGGTCGCCAGTCGCGACACCGCGTGAATATTGCCGTCAATGCCTTGGTTGGTCGGATTTCGCCGGAATCGGATCGCCTTACCCGTTCGGTCCGCAAAAGACGTCACCACTGCAGACGTCGCGTCGGTGGACGCGTTGTCGGAGATGACTACCTCGATCCGCGGATCCATGAACTCGGGGTGACGGCCCAGGCGCTCCAGCGTGTCTTGCAACCGCTGCGCGCGGTTGTACGTTGGGATGGCTACCGAAATGACCGGCGGGGTATCGGTAAGGAGAGGTGGGATCACGGTAGGGATATTTGAGGTTTTGTCTGCTGGTAGAAGCGCAAAGGTAGGACCCATGCTGCCGTCAGCAGGAAGGAGCCGCACAATCCGAGCATGACTCCTAAAGCGCCCAGCCGCTGGCCCAGCACCCACTGCCCGAAGATGCTAAAGACGGCTTGGAACGGGATGTAGGCGTTCAAAAGGCGCGTCCGCTTTGCGCTCATGTGGGCAACGGCGAACGTGTCGCACCACACCCTCAGTACCACGTAGCCAACCCATGCCAGAAGCAAGCTGTCTCGCACTTGTACTTCGGCGCTACCGGTGATCAGTTCGAATACTGGCTGCTTGAACACCAGCAGCAGACCGGAGGGCAGCAGGACCAGCAGACCGCCTAGCATCAACAGTTGTCTCACACGGCGCCGCAGCAGGGCCCGGTCGCCGGTGAAGTGAGCGTCTGATAGCGGCGTCCAGGCGGTGGTCAGCACCACGGCGTGAACGGACAATAGCACCGCGAAGACCTTGCCTGCGAGGCTGTACTCCACCACTTCGACGGCAGGAAGGATGCGGGCCATGATCACGTAGTCCACCGACAGCGTCGCCGCAGCTAGGGCCGCAAGCAGCAGGAAGGGCAGGCTGCGGCGCAAAAGGCTTCGCAATAGTGCAACGTCCATGTGCAAGCGGGTGGTGGACTTCGCGGCCGCGATGCTGAGCAAGAAAGACAATGCCGCAGGAAGGACGAAGCTGATCGCCGCCCCTTCGAAGCTCATGCCGCCCGTGCGGTGCAGTAGCCACAGCACAGCGCTGGCGCCCAGCGCCTGTACACCCGGCACCACGTTGGGCAACCAAGCCCTATGGAGGCCGAACAGCACCTGGTTGGCCACCATGCTCATCGCGTTTATGCACAGCCCGCAGCACAGGAGGGCGACGCCCGTCAACGAGACGCTGGCATGGGCGCTCAGCAAGGTGTGGTGCAGGGCTGCCCCCAGAGGCCAGCTCAATACCGTGCCGACAAGCGCAGCCCATAACGCTGCGTTAAGCACCGTCTCGCGCAGGGGTTGCACGTCCTGCCCAACCGCCCGAAGTTCTGCGATTTCGTTCTGTGCTGTACTAGGCACGCCCACGTTGAGCAGGTTCCACCAAGGCCCCAGCGAGACGACGATCGCGTAAGCCGCGTACTCCGGTACCTGCAGCGACGACAACAGCAGTCGGGTGTTAAGCAGGCCGCAGCCAACTACCACGAAGCGCGCCAGCCAGCCGGCGAGTATCGTTAGAAAAGGTGTCATGCCGAGACCGGCTCAGGAGGTGGTTGATGTAACCCACTCCAGCATGCGGCCAACGCCTTCGGCCGCCGACACCTGTGGTCGCCACCCGGTCAGTGCGGACATTCGGCTGATATCGGCCACAAACACCCGCTGGTCGCTTTCCCGCGGCGGCAAGCGGCGGTAGTAAAGCGGTTGGCCGATGCGCTGCTCCAGCAGGTTGAACAGTTCCAGAAGGGAGAGGCTGTTCGCCATCCCGCCGCCGATGTTGAAGGCGGCTCCGGCCAGATCGTCGACGCGGCCCAGCGAAGAGAAGTACAACGCGATCATGTCCTGGGCATGAAGGACGTCTCGCACCTGCTTGCCGCTGCCAGAGATGGTGAACGGCTCAGACCTCGCGCCCGCCCGCGTCTGTGCGGCCATCTGGCAGAACCAGCCGATCCAGCCCTGATCGGCGGTCGCATATTGCCGGCCTCCATACATCGAGCTGTGGCGGAAGACCACCGTCTTGAGACCGAAGATGCGGTGGTAGTCGCGTAGGTACTGGTCGGCAGCGCCCTTCGAGCAGCCGTACGGCGAATGAAAGTCGAGCGGCGTCTCCTCGTCGAAGCCGTCGGGGCGGTCCCGGCACACCCAGCGCGTCTCTGTCTCCTCGTAGCGGTACTGCTCCAGATCGCCGTACACCTTGTTGGTGGACGAGTAGAAGACGGCCGCCTCCGGCGCGTGTTCCCGCACCGCCTCCAGCAGGTTCAAGGTGCCCAACGCGTTGACCTCGAAGTCCATCCGAGGGTCCGCGATGGAGGTGGTCATGGCCACCTGTCCGGCCAGGTGGAACACCGCGTCCGGACGGAAGCGTTGGACGGTGCGCGCCACGTCGTTCGCGTTCCGCACGTCGCCGTGCACGTACTCGAAGCCGCCTATTGCCTTGAGCCACTGCAGGTTGAGCTGGGAGCCGTGTCGGTAGAGGCTGTCGAACACGCACAGCTCGATGCCTTGGGCCAGTGCGTGTGCCGCCAGGTTGCTGCCGAGAAAGCCGCAGCCACCGGTGATGAGGAGTTTCATGGTCGTGTGTGGCGTGAGTCGAGCCCCAGGGTGCGCTTCAGGCCATCCTCTAGGGTCCAGCGAGGTTTCCATCCGAGGCGGTGCATCGACGTGAGGTCGGCCTGGCAGCACATCGGTTCGTTCGCGCGGTACGGCACGGCACCGAACCGCAGGTCGGTGCGCGAACCGCACAGCCGGTGCACCGTCTCCACGAACTCGCGGACCGTCGGGGCCGTGCCGCAGCCGACCGGAACGTCGGCGGTCGGCCCGAACGAGCCGGCCCGGTCGAGCAGGGTGGCGTAGGCCTGTACCACATCGTCGATGTAGATGAAGTCACGGCGCTGCTCGCCCGCCGTCAGCGGCAGCGCGGGTGCGTGCGTGCGGCAGGCTTCGATCACCTTGCTGGTGAACTTGCTCTCGTCGTCGCCGGGCCCGTACATGTGTTCGAGTTGGACATTGATGAAGCGCAGCCTGTCCGGAGCCGTGCTCGCCTGCTGGCGGCCCCAGTCGGTGAAGTGGTGCTTGCTGAGGGCGTACGGTCCGACGGTGGGGGGCAGCGCGGTCCCCGTGTTGAGGAACAGGCGTGGACCGCCCGAGGGCGGCAGCGCCAGGGTCGCCTGCAGCAACGCGAGCCCCAGGCGCACATTTGCATCTTGCAACTGCAGCAGCCCCTCTCCCTGCCGGCCATAGGAACAGGCGGTGTGGACGATGGCGTCGGGCTGCAACCGGGACACGAACGCGGCGACGCCTTCGTCGTCGGACGGCCGTTCGATGTCGAACCCACGGCCACCGAGCCGCGTCACGTCCGACGACCGGCGCAGCAGCAGGGCTACGTCGTCGCCCCGGTCGTGCAGCGCGCAGGCCAATGCGCTGCCGAGGAAGCCGCTGCCGCCCGTCAGAAGGATCTTCACGGCCTGCCTCAGAAGCCGATCCCGAAAAACGCTTCAAGCTTGTCCGCGATGTAGTCCAGTTGCGGCTCGCCCAGCGCCGGAAACGTGCCCAGCCAGAAGGTGTGGTTCATCACGACGTCGGTGTTGGTCAACTCGCCGCTGACGCGGTAGTTGCGCCCCGCCATGTACGGCTGCTTGGTCAGGTTGCCGGCAAACAGCAGACGGGTGCCGATCCTGTGCTCTTCGAGGTAGTTGATCAGGTCGGCACGCTTGACGCCGCTGCTCTCCTTGACCACCAGCGGAAAGCCGAACCATGACGGCTCGGACCTGGGCGTGGCTTCGGGCAGGTGCAGGAACTCGGCGCAGCTCTGCAGGCGGTTCTTCAGGTACGCGAAGTTCGCGCGTCGCTTGGCGATGAACTCGTCCACGCGGTCCATCTGCGCCAGCGCACAGGCGGCCTGCATGTCGCTGATCTTCAGGTTGTAGCCGAGGTGGCTGTAGGTGTACTTGTGGTCGTAGCCATCGGGCAGGTTGCCACCCAGTTCCTTCTTGGTCCAGCAGAAGCGCTGGTTGCAGGTGTTGTCCTTGCCGGGGGGCAGTAGCAGTCGCGGCCCCAGTCGCGAAAGGACTCGGCGATGAGCTTCAGTTCGGCATTGTTGGTGAAGACGGCACCGCCTTCGCCCATGGTAATGTGGTGGGCGGGGTAGAAGCTCAGCGTGCCGATGTCGCCGAAGGTGCCGACCATCTGGCCGTCGTAGGTGGCGCCCAGCGCATCGCAGCAGTCCTCCACCAGCCACAGGCCGTGCTTGCGGCACAGCGCGGTCACCACCTCCAGGTTGAACGGGTTGCCCAGGCTGTGGGCCAGCATGATGGCCTTGGTCTTGGGCGAGATCGCCGCCTCGATCTGGCTGGCGTCGATGTTGTGCGTGGCGAGGTCGACGTCGACGAACACCGGCACCGCACCGAACTGCAGGATGGGGTTGACGGTGGTCGGGAAGCCGGCCGCCACACCGATCACCTCGTCGCCCTGCCGGATGGCGCGGTCGCCCAGCTTGGGGCTGGTCAGCGTGGAGAACGCGACGAGGTTGGCCGACGAGCCGGAGTTCACCGTGATCAGGTGCCTCACGCCGATGAACTGGGCCAACCGCTGCTCGAACATCGCGTTGAAGCGGCCGGTGGTCAGCCAGCCGTCCAGCGAGGCGTCGACCATCATTTTCAGCTCGCCCGCGCCGATCACCTTGCCGGACACCGGCACCGCGCTCTCGCCGGGCACGAACGGCTTGGGCGCGTAAGCGATGTCGGCGTACTGTTGGACCAGTTCGCCGATCTGGCGGCGAAGGCTGTCCAGTTGCGGCTGGAAGGAAACGGTGGTGGTGCTCATGTGCCGGATTGGTACCGAGTGATTTGATTCAGGCAGAGGGAACGCACGTCCTGGCCGTCCAGCCAGGCCTGGTGCCAGTCGGTGATGCGCTTCAGGGCCGTCTCCAGCGACCAGCGCGGCGCCCACTGCAGCCGTTGTCGCGCCTTGGAAATGTCGAGCTTGAGGAAGGTCGCCTCGTGCGGGTGGTCGCCCGGCTGCAGGGTCCATGTGGCGCCGTCACCCCAACTGTCGCAGAGGTGCTCGACGATCCACTGCACCGGCCGCGCATCCTCGTCCCGCGGGCCGAAGTTCCAGCCCTCGGCCGCGTCCTGACCCTGCCCGAACAGGCGCTGGGCCAGCACCAGGTAGCCGGACAGCGGTTCCAGCACGTGTTGCCATGGGCGGATGGCGTGCGGGTTGCGGATCTGCACGGGCAGGCGCTTCTCCAGCGCACGGAGCACGTCCGGCACCAGTCGGTCGGCCGCCCAGTCGCCCCCGCCGATGACGTTGCCCGCCCGGGCCGTGGCCAGCGCGATGCCGGCCGGCGCCAGGAACGACTTGCGGTAGGCCGCGCTCACCAGTTCCGCACAGCCCTTGCTGTTGGAGTAGGGGTCGTGGCCGCCCATCGGCTCATCTTCACGGTAGCCCCAGACCCACTCTCGGTTGTCGTAGCACTTGTCGGTGGTGACGTTGACCACCGCCCGCACGCTGCCGGCTCGCCGCACCGCTTCCAGCAGGTGCACGGTGCCCATGACGTTGGTGGCGTAGGTCGTGACGGGTTCCTGGTAGGACAGCCTGACGAGGGGCTGAGCGGCCATGTGGAGGACGATGTCGGGGCGGAAGGCCGCCATGGAGGCCGTCAAGGCCTCCGCGTCGCGGATGTCACCAATGTGCGAGGTCATGCCCTCGGCCACCCTGGCCTGCTCGAAAAGACTGGGTGAGGTGGGTGGCGCCAGCGCGAAGCCCTGCAGCTCGGCGCCCAGGCTCTGCAGCCACAGCGACAGCCAGCTGCCCTTGAAGCCCGTGTGGCCGGTGAGGAAGACCCGCTTGCCTTGCCAGAAGGCGGGGTCCACCTGAGCGATGGACGTGTCGACGTTCGCCACGCTCACTCCCATGTTTTCCAGGGCGCCTGCCCCGCGGCCCACAGCTCTTCCAACAGGTGCTTGTCACGCAGGGTGTCCATCGGCTGCCAGAAGCCGTCGTGCTCCCACGCCATCAACTCGCCGTCCGCTGCCAGCCTCATCAGGGGGTCCTGCTCCCACACCGTGCCATCGTCCTCGATGTAGGACAGCACCCGGGGTGACAGCACGAAGAAGCCGCCGTTGATGCGGGCCCCGTCGCCCTTCGGCTTTTCCTTGAAGCTGTGCACGCGGCCATCGTGGATGTCCAGCGCCCCGAACCGGCCCGGTGGGAACGTGGCGGTCAGGGTGGCGGCCTTGCCGTGCTGGCGGTGAAAGGCGATCGAGGCACCGATGTCGATGTCCCCCACGCCATCGCCATAGGTGAAGCAGAAGGCCTCGTCGTCCTTCACATAGCGGGCTACCCGCAGCAGGCGGCCACCGGTCATCGAGTCGTCGCCGGTGTCGACCAGCGTCACGTTCCACGGCTCGGCCCGCTTGTGATGCACTTCCATGCGGTTGCTGCGCATGTCGAAGGTGACGTCGGACATGTGCAGGAAGTAGTTGGCGAAGTACTCCTTGATGACGTAGCCCTTGTAGCCGCAGCAGATCACGAAGTCGTTCACGCCATGGTGGGCGTACATCTTCAGGATGTGCCACAGGATGGGCTTGCCGCCGATCTCCACCATCGGCTTCGGGCGCACGCTGGTCTCTTCGCTCAGCCGGGTGCCCAGGCCACCGGCCAGAATCACTGCTTTCATGTCGTTCTCTCCGGATGGCGCTCAGGCGGGGGCCGAGCAGACGAAGGCGTCGGACAGGAACTGTCCGGGCGGCAGGCCGGCGGCCGTCAGCCGTTCGCGCGCGCCGTGGATCATCGCGTCGGAGCCGCAGGCGTAGACCCAGGTCGTGGTCCAGTCGCGCGGCGGGCCGTCCACCAGCACCTGCTGCACGTGGCCGCGGGCACCGTCCCACGAAGCGTCCGCCCGCGACAGCACGGGAATGAAGCGATGGTCCGGCAGGTCCGGTGACGGCGCCCAGTACAAGTCCTCAGCGCGACGCCCGCCCCACAGGACCGTCACGGAACGAGGCCGGGTCGTGGCATCACTGGGGCGCTGCAGTCCTTCCATGATTGCCTTCACCGGCGCGATGCCGGTGCCGGTGGCGAGGAACACCAGGTCCCGTTCGCCGGCCGAGCGCAGGAAGAAGGTGCCCAGCGGACCGCGCAGGCGCAGCAGGTCGTCCACCTTGGCCTGCTCGAACCAGTACCGGCTCATCTCGCCACCGGGCACCTCACGCACGTGCAACTCCAGCCGGCGGTCCTCCCTCGGGGCGTTGGCCAGCGAATAGCTCCGGCGCAGGCCACCGGGCCCGATGACGTCGACGTACTGCCCCGGGTGGTAGCGCAGCGTGGATGCAGGCGGCAGGCGCAGCACCACCTGCAGCACGTCCGGCGCGAGGCGGGCCAGGCCATCGATGCGGCACGGCAGGGTCTGCGCCGGGTGCAGCGTCACGCCGGTGAGGTCCTCGATTTCCAATCGAAGGTCGGCGGTGGCGGTGCGCACGCAGGTCAAGATGGCGCCCGTCTCGCGTTCGGCCTGGGAGAGGCCCAACTCGTCCGTCAAGGCCATGGTCGCGGCGACGTCCGCGAGGCGGCCCTTGCAGGTGCTGCAGCGTCCGGTGCGGCAGCTGTAGGGGAAGGCCAGGCCGTGGCGCAGGGCCGCGTCCAGCAGCGTCTCGCCGTCGCGGCTCTCGAAACGCCTGCCGAGGTGGGTGGTGATGACCGGCATCGCGGCTCAGGCCTGCGGACCCTGTTGGCCCAGTTCCTCGCGCAGCCGGGCGATGGTGTGCGACAGCGTTTCGAACTCGGCTTCCTTGCGCTTCAGGAAGGCGTGGGTCAAGCGCAGCTTCTCGCGCAGCCCACTCGGCGTCAGGACGTAGGCATAGGCCCATTTGCGGTCGCTGCGGCGGAAGTTGTTCGCCTTGACCAGCCCGCGGTCGAGCAGGGCGTGCAGCACGTAGTGGGTCTTGCCCAGGCTCAGCCCAAGCGCCTGCGCCAGTTCGCGCTGCGACATCTCCGGACGGTCCGCCAGCAGGCGCAGCGCTTCCAGGCGCGCGCCGTCGAGACCGCTCAAGTCCGCGCCACCCGGGCGCGGACCATCGTGTGCCGTGAGGGAGGCGTGTTCACGCATTGAACAGATTCTACGGCCCGATGGGCGAGGGACAAAGATCGGGTCGGGCCTCAGGCAGCCGCGGGAGGCGTCCGGCGTGCGCCTCGCCAGGCGTGCCGGACCATCAGGCCCATGCCCAGCAGCACCAGGGCCACCAACGCGGCGCCGGCGGCGATCAACACCCGCTTGGGCGCGCTGCGGCGCTCCGGGGCGACGGCCGGGTCGACGACCTGGATCAAGGCACCCTCCCGGCTTTCGTCGACGCGGGCCAGCTCGTACTGCCGCGCGAACAGCTCGAACAGCGTCTCCTGGTACTTGAACTCGCGGTAGCGGCTGACGTAGTCGCTGTCGCCGCCCTCGTTGGCCGGGCGTTCGGCACGGGCCAGCTGGCTGCGCAACGCGGACAGCGTCGAGATGGCCTGCACCACCTCCGGCGCGTCGTTGTTCAGGTTGCTGCGCAGCGTCTGCACCCGCACCTCGGCGGCGGTGACCTGGGCCTGAAGCCTCGCGTAGTTCTCGGCCGCCGCGCGGGGCTCGGACTTGAGGGCGCCTTGTGAGAGGCCGCTGCGCTCCATCGCCTGCTGCGCGGTGGTCAGCTGGTCCCGCGTCCGCTTGAGCAGGCCTTCGAAGAACACACGACGCTGCTGGGCCTCGGTCACCGCCAGCGTGTTGGTGAACCGGCGCAGTTCCTCGACGTAGGCGTTGGCCATGTCGGCGGCGCGTTGCGGTTCGCGGTCGTCCACCTCGACGGTGATCAGCCCGTCCTTCTTGCCGAGGGTGAACTTGGCGCGCTTGTCGAGCGCCTTGCGCGCGTCCTCGCGGTACTTGGACTCGTAGACGTCCATCAGCTTGAACTGGTCGATCAGCCGGTTGCTCACCGACGCGCTTTGCAGCAGCGCGATGTACTGATCGCCCGGTGTCTTGACACCCGCACCGCCGCCCAGTCCGGCCAAGGCGCCCAGCGACCCGAGCGACGACAACGCCCCGGCCAGACCGCTTTGCTGCTGCTGCGGCGGCATCAGCGTCGTCTTGGCGGTGTAGGTGGGTGGGATGAGGAAGGCCACGCCGTAGGCCAGCAGCCCGGCCAGCAGGGGAAGGAAGACGAGCTTCTTCCAGTGCGGCCGGATGGCGTCGACCAGTTCGGGCAGCGTCAGGCCGTCGTCGTCGTCCTCCACGTAGGACGGCTGGCCGGGGGTCTGGTGGGGTTCCACGCGGGCGTTCACGATCGGGCCCTCTCGGCCGGCGCCATCATCATCAGTTGTTCCGAATCGTCTGCAACGCCGCCGCGCCCAGGCCGAACTGGTAGAGGATGGCCGTCCAGTCGCGCGCGTTCTGCACGAAGGTGGACTTGTTCAGCTGCTCGGGCACGAAGACGGTGTCGCCGGGTTCGGCGGTCAGTCCTTCGACGCCGCCGCCGATGCCGAACCAGCCGCCGCTGCGCTGGCGGCTGCTGACGACGGCGCCGTTGGCGCGCAGCACGAAGGTGCTGTTGGCGTCGGCGCCACGGGTGGGGCCGCCGGCCTGGTTGAGGTAGTCGCCCAGCGACGCGTTGCGCGCGAACAGGAAGCTGCCGGCGTTGTAGACGCTGCCGAAGACGCCGATGGACGTGGGGGCGGGTGGCACGTACAGCCGGTCCCCTTCCTCCAGCGGCAGGTCGGGCAGGTCCCTGGAGGTGGGTTGCAGCTGCAGGACCACCCGGCCGGACGGCCGCACCGCGCGCAGCCGCTGGATGAGCTGGCTGGTCGCGGCCAGCCGGCCGGTCAGCGCCGCCGCCTCGTCGGCACTGGTCGAGCGCTGGGTGGTGGTGTTGCGCGTGATCTCGGTTTCCAGATCGCGCAGCGCGCGCTCGTAGTTGGCCTGCTGCGCCAGCCGCACGCTCTCGCGGTTGAACTCCGTGCCGAAGACGTAGGCCGCCGACGTCAGGCCACCGGCGCGGCGCACCGCGTCGGCGATGGTGCTGCCCGCGGGCAGGATGTACTCGCCGGGGCGCATCACCTCGCCTTCGACCCGCACCCGTTTGTTCTGTCTCAGCACCGGCAGCGCCACCTGCACCGCGCTGAAGGCGCGCAGCACGTCGCCGCCAGCCGGCGCCTGGGCGATGTCGGCAGGCAGGTTGAGCTGGTCGATGCGCTGGTCTTCGCGGCGGTCCAGCCGCTCGATGGTCAGCCGGCTGCGGTCCGCCACCGCGGTGAAGCCGCCGGCCATGCGCAGCACGTCGGCCACCGTTTCGCCGGGCTTCAATTCGAAGATCGCCGGCCGGTTCACGCTGCCGATCAGGCCCACCTCCGGCCCTACCGGGTTGATGTGGATCACGTCCTCGGCCTGCAGCACGCGGTCGGCGGCCTTGTCGCCCTTCAGCAGCAGGTCGTACAGGTCCAGCCGCGACACCAGCTGGCCGTTGCGGCGCAGCTCGATGTCGCGGAAGCTGCCGGCCGCGGACGGACCGCCGGCGCGCATCAGGCCGTTGACCACCGTGCTCAGGCTGGACACGGTGTAGGAGCCGGGCCGCGCGGTGAAGCCGGTGACGTAGATGCGGATGCTGCGCAGCTGCCCCAGGCCGACGCTGACCTGGAAGTTGCGGAACACCTGGCCCACGCGCTGCGTGATGACGTCGCGCAGGTCGGCGTAACGCACCCCCGCGACCATGATGGCGCCCACGCGCGGGATGCTGATGCGGCCGCCGCGGTCCACCGTCAGCCGCAGGTCGGCGTCCACCGAACCCCACAGCGTGACGACCACCTCGTCGCCCGGGCTGATCAGGTAGTCCGACGGCACCTGCGCGGTGGTGTCGGTGGCGCGGCTGAGCGGCGAGCCGCTCATCAGGTCGGCGCCCAGGCGGCGCACCAGCAGGCTGGAGGCGTCGCGGAAGTCGGCGTCGCTGGGGCGCCCGCCGCGGTCCCACCGCTCGGTGTTCTGCGTCGTCGTGGTGGTGGTGCCGTCGCGGTTGACCGTGGCCACGTTGCGCTGCTGCTGCTCACGATCCCGGTCGCGATCCCGGCTGCGTTCGCGCTCCTCGGCCTCACGCGGGTCCTCGATCGACGCCGCGAGCCGGTTGACGAAGCGCTCGAATTCGCCCGGCACGTAGCGCGGCATGGGCGAGCGCAACAGGTCCTCGGTGGCCGCGTCGACGTCGTTGCGGGTGCCCCCGGCGGTGCCAGTGGTCTGCGCGTCGCGGCGCAACCGCACGGGGCCCTGTGCATCGGTGCCGCTGCCATCGGCGCCGGCGATGCCCAGGTAGTTGCCGACCAGCGGGTTGGTGGTCTGCGCGCCGGCCAGCAGCGGCAGGCCGAGGGCCAGCGCAGCCGCCAGTGCACGGGCCGCCGGCACCGGCTGCAACAGGAAGCGGAAGCGGCCGAAGCGCCGAGGCATCAGGGTCATCGAAGGGGCGAAGAGAGGGCGGAGCGCCGTCAGCGGACAGGCAGGCGACACAGGCCACGCCGGGCGCGAGGCGGCCGGATTCTAGCGATGGCGGTCCCGCGCTTCGGCGTGACGATGGCGCTGCTCGCTCCACCACTTGCATGAGGCGGCCCGCTGGTGGCGGCCATTACACTCGCGCCCCATGCTGACCAGCCTGTTCCTCGGCTTTGCAGTGTCGGCGGTGTTGACCCTGATCGTGATCCGCTCCGCGCATCGGCATGCGCGGTTCTCGGCGGACACCTCCTCGGGGCCCCAGAAGTTCCATGCACGCAGCGTGCCCCGCATCGGCGGCATCGGCATCGTCTGTGGTCTGCTGGCCTGCGCCGTTCTCGCGTTGCACGAATCACCCGACCTGGCCCTGCCGGGTTGGATGCTGCTCGCCTGCGCGGTGCCGGCCTTCGGCGCCGGCCTGGTGGAAGACCTGACCAAGCGGGTCAGCCCGCGGCGGCGCCTCGCGGCCACGGCTTTGTCGGCGGGTCTGGCCGTGTGGCTGCTGGGCAGTGTCATCGACCGCACCGCCATCCCGGGGCTGGACTGGGTGGTGTCCTTCGGCCTCGGCGCCGCGCTGGTCACCATGTTCACGGTCGCCGGTGTGGCCAACGCGGTCAACATCGTCGACGGCTTCAACGGCCTGGCCTCGATGTGCGTGGCGCTGATGCTGACCGCGCTGGCCTACGTGGCCATCCAGGTGGGCGACCGCTTCATCGCGCTGTGGGCCATCGCCGCGGTCGGGGCGGTGATCGGCTTCTTCATCTGGAACTTCCCCGGCGGCCTGATCTTCCTGGGCGACGGCGGTGCCTACTTCCTCGGCTTCTGGTTCGCCGAACTGGCCATCCTGCTGCTGCACCGCAACCCGCAGGTCTCGCCGATGTTCCCGCTGCTGATCTGCATCTACCCGGTGTTCGAGACCGTGTTCACCATGTACCGGCGCAAGGTGCTGCAGAACATGTCGCCGGGGCTGCCCGACGGCATCCACCTGCATTCGCTCATCTACCGCCGCGTGATGCGCTGGGCGGTGGGCAACCGCAGCGCCAAGGAACTGACCCGGCGCAACTCGCTGACCTCGCCCTACCTGTGGGCGCTGTGCCTGTTCTCGCTGGTGCCGGCGGTGCTGTTCTGGGACAACACCGGCGTGCTCGCCGGCTTCATCGTGCTGTTCGGCGTCACCTACAGCTCGCTGTACTGGCGCATCGTGCGCTTCAAGTCGCCGCGCTGGCTGGTGGTGCGGCGGCGCTGAGCGGCCCGCCGGGCCCCCTTGCGCCCCTGCTGTCAGGCCGGTCGGCATGGCCGACGATAATGACCGGGTGATCACCGACACCCCAACCCTGCCGGCGGACGAGAGCGCCGTCGCCCCGGCTGCGCGCTTCGACACCCTGCCGCTCGACCCCAAGCTGCTGCGTGCCGTGGCCGACCAGGGCTACCTCACCATGACGCCGATCCAGGCCAAGGCGATCCCGATCGTGCTGGCCGGCCGCGACGTCATGGGCGCGGCGCAGACCGGCACCGGCAAGACGGCCGCCTTCTCCATCCCGCTGCTGCAGAAGATGCTGCGCCATGAGACGAGCAGCGTCTCGCCCGCCCGCCACCCGGTGCGCGCGCTGGTGCTGGCCCCCACCCGCGAGCTGGCCGACCAAGTGGCGGCCAACGTCAAGGCCTACGCCAAGCACACCCACCTGCGCTCGACCGTGGTCTTCGGCGGCATCGACATGAAGCCGCAGACGGCCGAGCTGAAGAAGGGTGTCGAGGTGCTGATCGCCACGCCGGGCCGGCTGCTCGACCACATCGAGGCCAAGAACGCGGTGCTCAACCAGGTCGAGTACGTGGTGCTCGACGAGGCCGACCGCATGCTCGACATCGGCTTCCTGCCCGACCTGCAGCGCATCCTCAGCTACCTGCCCAAGCAGCGGCAGACGCTGCTGTTCTCGGCCACCTTCTCGCCGGAGATCCGCAAGCTGGCCAACAGCTACCTGCAGGACCCGGTGCTGGTGGAGGTGGCCCGCCCCAACGCCACCGCCACCAACGTCGAGCAGCACTTCTACAGCGTGGCCGACGACGACAAGCGCGCGGCCATCCGGCAGATCCTGCGCGACCGCTCCATCGGCCAGGCCATCGTCTTCGTCAACTCCAAGCTGGGCGCGGCCCGGCTGGCGCGCTCCTTCGAGCACGACGGCCTGAAGACCGCCGCCCTGCACGGCGACAAGAGCCAGGACGAGCGGCTGAAGTCGCTGGACGCCTTCAAGCGCGGCGAGGTCGACCTGCTGGTGGCCACCGACGTCGCCGCCCGCGGGCTCGACATCGCCGACCTGCCCGCCGTCTTCAACTTCGACGTGCCCTTCAACGCCGAGGACTACGTTCACCGCATCGGCCGCACCGGCCGTGCCGGCGCTTCGGGCATCGCCATCACGCTGGTCGACCGCGACGACACCCGGCTGGTCGGCGACATCGAACGCCTGATCAAGAAGAAGATCGAGCTGGAGCCGTTCGAGGTCGAGGACGACCGCCCGCGCCGCCCGCCGCGCCGCGACGTGGCGCCGGCGCGCGACGATGCGCGCGCCGGGACCGGCGAACGCACCTTCGAGCGGCCGCCCCGTCGGCCCGCCGCCCCGCCGGCCGACCCGTTCTTCTCGCGGCCCTACGAGCCCAGTCCCACCGCCGCGGTGAAGGCCGACGCGGGTCCCGCCGCCACCCCGGCGCCGCCCGCGCCGCGCAGCCTGCCCGGCATCCGGCCGAAGCGGCAGGTGGCGTCGCTGCTCGGCGGCGGCAGCAAGAAGCCGGCGGCCTGAGGCCGCACCGGCTCAGGCCAGCAGCGCGAACACCGCCGGCACCCGCTCCGGCAGCGCCGCCGGTCGGGTCCGCCAGCCGTCGACCGTGTCGGTGCGGGTCCAGCCGCCGGGCAACGTCAGCCCCACGCTCACCGACAGACGGGTGCGGCCGTCCAGGGCCTGCAGCGCGGCCTGCAGCAGGGCGGCGTTGCGGTAGGGCGTCTCGATGAAGAGCTGGGTCTGGCGATGCTGGCGCGAGGCGGCCTGCAGCTCGCGCAGGCGCTGCAGGCGCGCGTCCGGCGCCTGCGGCAGGTAGCCGACGAAGGCGAAGCTCTGGCCGTTCAGGCCGCTGGCGCACAGCGCCAGCATCAGCGAGCTCGGTCCGCTCATCGCCTGCACCACGATGCCGCGGCGATGCGCCTCGGCCACCAGGTCGGCGCCGGGGTCGGCCACCGCGGGCAGCCCGGCTTCGCTGAGCAGGCCGACGTCGTGCCCCGCCAGCGCCGGCGCCAGCAGGGGGCCGAGGTCCGCGGCCGCAGCGGCGGCCGGTGGTCCCTTCGGCGGCCGGGGCAGCTCGCGGATGTCCAGCGCCTGCAGCGGCAGCGCCAGCGGGTGCCGCGCCGCGATGCGGTTGAGCAGCGCCCGCGCGCTCTTGGCGTTCTCCACCACCCAGTGCGTCAGGCCGGCCGCGAGGCGCAGCACGCCGTCGGGCAGCACCTCGTCCAGCGGCTGCGGCGCGCCGCCCAGGTCCAGCGTGTTGGGCACCAGCAGCAGCCGGCCCTGCGCGGTGGACGTCATGCCGGCCGACCGGCCAGCGGGTCGAGCCCGGCCTCGCGCAGCAGCGCGGCGGTGCGGATCAGCGGCAGGCCGACCAGCGCCGTCGGGTCGTCCGACTCGATGGCCTCGAGCAGCGCGATGCCGAGGCCCTCGCTCTTGGCGCTGCCGGCGCAGTCGTAGGGCTGCTCCAGCCGCAGGTAGTGCTCGATCTCGGCCGCCGACAGCCGGCGGAACTGCACCCGCACCGGCGCCAGCAGCGTGCGCTCGAAGCCGGTCGCGGGGCGCGTCACCGTCACCGCCGTCTGGAAGACGACCGTGCGGCCGCTCATGCGCTGCAACTGCGCGGTCGCGCGCGCGTGATCGCCCGGTTTGCCGATCGGCTCGCCGTCCAGGTCGGCCACCTGGTCGGAGCCGATCACCACCGCCTCGGGCCGCCGCTGGGCCACCGCCTGCGCTTTGGCGGCGGCCAGGCGCAGCGCCAGGGCGGCGGGCGTCTCGCCGGGTCGTGGGGATTCGTCGACCTCGGGGGCCACGGTGTCGAAGGGCAGGTGCAGCCGCTGCAGCAGCTCGCGCCGGTAGCGCGAAGTGGAGCCGAGCACCAGGGGCGATGAGCGGGTCATGGGCCGATTGTCCGCCGCCATCCGACCTGGGTCCGGCCGGGCCGCCGTGTCTCTAAACTGGGCGGCGATGAAGAAGCTTCAACCCAGCGCGCCCGGCAGGGCACGTGCCGCCGATCCCGCCCGGCTCGACGTCCGCCAATTCGCCGGTGACGCCGCCCGGCTGTCCGGCGAACTGCCGCTGACCGGCCTGCAGCGCCTGCAGGCCTCGCTCTGGCGTGCCGACGACGGCGGCCCCGGCGGCGACCCCGCCGCCTGGAGCGCCGAGGGGGGCGAGGCCCGGGTGGCCGGCAGCGGGCCGGTGCCGTGGCTGCACCTGCGGGCACAGGCCGAGGTGCTGATGGAGTGCCAGCGCTGCCTGCAGCCGATGCGCGTGCCGGTCCACGTCGACCGGCGCTTCCGCTTCGTCGCCAGCGAGGCCGAGGCCGAGGCGCAGGACCTCGACAGCGAGGACGAGGTGCTCGCCTTGCCGGCTGCGCTCGACCTGCCGGCGCTGGTCGAGGACGAGCTCATCCTGGCCCTGCCGCTGGTGCCGCGGCACGAGCGCTGCGAGCCGCCGGCGCCGCTGGCGGACGAAGCGCCGGACGAACGGCCAGAGCGCCCCCATCCCTTCGCCGCGCTGGAAGCGCTCAAGCGCGGCCGGCAGGGCGGCCACTGAGGCGCCAGGCCCTGCGTGCTAGAATCTGCGGCTTTTCGCGCGGCGGTTTTCCCTGGTGCCGGCGCTCCCCGTGGGGCGCTGAAGACAACCCGGGAGACCAGGGTGCGGCCCGTGTTGGGCGCCGAGGTCGGCGCCGAGGCCCACCGTCCGGCGCCTGAATCCGGCGCCGAAACACGCAGTGCCGGCGTCCGCATCGGCGCCCGCCAGGCGCCACAGGAGATCCATCATGGCCGTTCAGCAGAACAAGAAGTCGCCCTCGAAGCGGGGCATGCACCGCGCGCACAACGCGCTGACCCAGCCGGGCACCGCGGTGGAGCCGACCACCGGCGAGGTGCACCTGCGCCACCACATCAGCCCCACCGGCTTCTACCGCGGCCGCAAGGTCCTGAAGACCAAGGCCGACGCCTGACACTGACGGCGTCGGGAGGCCCTCCTCCTTGAGCCATCCCCCGCTCGCGCGCGTGCGCATCGCGGTCGATTGCATGGGCGGCGACCACGGCCCGTCCGTGACGCTGCCGGCCGCGGCCGCCTTCCTGCGCTCGCACCCGGACGCCGAGGTGGTGCTCGTCGGCACCGAGGCCGCGCTGGCGCCGGCGGCCGGCTGGTCGCGCTGCCACCGCGTGTTCGCCACCGAGGTGGTGGCGATGGACGACCCGGTCGAGCTGGCCCTGCGCCGCAAGAAGGATTCGTCGATGCGGGTGGCCATCGCCCAGCTCAGGCCGGGCGAGGCCGGCGGCGCCGCGCTGGCCGATGCCTGCGTCAGCGCCGGCAACACCGGCGCGCTGATGGCGGTCGCGCGCTACCTGCTGAAGACGCTGGACGGCATCGACCGCCCGGCCATCGCCGCCGTGCTGCCCAACCAGAAGGGCGGCTACACCACGGTGCTCGACCTCGGCGCCAACGTCGACTGCGCGGCCGAGCACCTGCTGCAGTTCGCCGTCATGGGCAGCGCGCTGGTGTCGGCCATCGACGGGCTGGACAACCCGAGCGTCGGCCTGCTGAACATCGGCGAAGAGGTCATCAAGGGCAACGAGCAGATCAAGCAGGCCGGCGAGCTGCTGCGCGCCGCCGGCGCCGCCGGCCGGCTCAACTTCCACGGCAACGTGGAGGGCAACGACATCTTCAAGGGCACCACCGACATCGTCGTCTGCGACGGCTTCGTCGGCAACGTGATGCTGAAGACGGCGGAGGGTGCCGCCTTCATGCTCGGCGGCTTCCTGAAGCAGGAGTACCGGCGCAGCCTGCTGACCCGCCTGGCGGCGGTGGTGTCGCTGCCGGTGCTAAACCGCTTCCGCGACCGCCTGGACCACCGGCGCTACAGCGGCGGCGCGCTGCTCGGGCTGCGTGGCCTGGTCTTCAAGGCCCACGGCTCGTCCGACGCCTACGCCTTCGAACGCGCCATGGCCCGCGCGTATGATGCCGCCCGCAACCGGCTGCTCGATCGGGTGCACGAGAAGATCCGCGACACGTTGACCGCCGCAGGCCCTGCGTCCGACGGCCGTGCCGCAGGGGCCTCCGCGCCCGCCGCCGTCCCCACGTCCGCTGCATGACCTCTTCCGCGTCCTCCGCGCCGCGCTTCTCCCGCATCACCGGCACCGGCAGCTTCCTGCCGCCCGAGCGGGTGAGCAACCAGCAGCTGGCCCAGCGCCTGGCCGAGCGCGGCATCGAGACGTCCGACGAGTGGATCGTCGAGCGCACCGGCATCCGCGCCCGCCACTTCGCCGACGCCGGCACCGCGACCAGCGACCTCGCGCTGCCGGCCGCGCAGGCCGCGCTCGAGGCGGCCGGCCGCAGCGCGGCCGATGTCGACCTCATCATCGTCGCCACGTCCACGCCGGACATGGTGTTCCCCTCGGCGGCCTGCCTGTTGCAGCGCAAGCTGGGCGTGGCCGGTTGCGCCGCCTTCGACGTGCAGGCGGTGTGTTCGGGCTTCGTCTACGCGCTGACCGTGGCCGACAGCCTCATCAAGAGCGGTGCCGCGCGCTGCGCCTTGGTGGTCGGCGCCGAGGTGTTCTCCCGCCTGCTCGACTTCGACGACCGGACCACCTGCGTGCTGTTCGGCGACGGCGCCGGCGCGGTGGTGCTGGAGGCGTCGGTCGAGCCCGGTGTGCTGGCCAGCGAGCTGCATGCCGACGGACGCCATGTCGAGATCCTCTGCACGCCGGGCACGGTGTCCGGCGGCCAGGTGCTGGGCGATCCGCTGCTGAAGATGGACGGCCAGGCGGTGTTCAAGCTCGCCGTGGGCGTGCTGGAGCAGGTGGCGCGCAGCGTGATCGCCAAGGCCGGCCGCACCGAGTCGGACATCGACTGGCTGATCCCGCACCAGGCCAACATCCGCATCATGCAGGGCACCGCCCGCAAGCTGAAGCTGCCGATGGACCGGGTGATCGTCACCGTCGACGAGCACGGCAACACCTCGGCCGCGTCCATCCCGCTGGCGCTGGACGCCGGTGTGCGCGACGGCCGCATCCGCCGCGGCCACACGGTGCTGCTCGAAGGCGTCGGCGGCGGCTTCACCTGGGGCGCGGTGCTGCTCGACTTCTAGGCGCCGGCCTGCGGCCGCGCGCGAACCTCCTCACTTTCACACGACCACGATGACCGCCGCCTTTGCGTTCGTCTTTCCCGGCCAGGGCTCGCAGGCCGTCGGCATGCTCGACGCCTGGGGCGGCCACCCGGCCGTGCGCGCCACGCTCGACGAAGCCGGCCAGGCGCTGGGACAGGACATCGGCCGCCTGATCGCCGAGGGCCCGAAGGAGCAGCTCGACCTGACCGAGAACACCCAGCCGGTGATGCTGGCCGCGGCCGTCGCCTGCTGGCGGGCCTGGGTGGACGAGAGCGGCCTGCGGCCATCGGCCGTGGCCGGCCATTCGCTCGGCGAGTACTCCGCCCTCGTGGCGGCCGGTGCACTGTCGCTGTCCGACGCCCTGCCGCTGGTGCGCTTTCGCGCTCAGGCCATGCAGCAGGCGGTGCCGGTGGGCGTCGGCGGCATGGCCGCCATCCTCGGCCTGGAGGCCGAGGCGGTGAAGGCCGGCTGCGCCGAGGCCAGCCAGGGCGACGACGTGGTCGAGGCGGTGAATTTCAACGATCCCAGGCAGACGGTGATCGCGGGCACCAAGGCGGCCGTCGAACGCGCCTGCGTGCAGCTCAAGGCCGCGGGCGCCAAGCGGGCGCTGCCGCTGCCGGTGTCGGCGCCCTTCCATTCATCGCTGATGAAACCGGCCGCCGAACGGCTGAAGGCCCGCCTGGCCGAGACCCGCTTCGCTGCGCCCACCATCCCGGTGGTGAACAACATCGACGTGGCCAGCCCCGGCGACGCCGACGCCATCCGCGACGCGCTCTACCGGCAGGCCTTCGGCCCGGTGCGTTGGGTGGAGGTGGTGCAGGCGCTGCGCGCGCGTGGGCTGAATCCCATCGTCGAGTGCGGCCCCGGCAAGGTGCTGGCCGGCATGGTCAAGCGCATCGACGCCGAGGCGGCCAGCGCGGCGGTGTTCGACCCGGCCTCGCTGCAGGAGGTGAAGGCGCTGCTGCAGGGGGGCACGGCATGACGGGTACGGCCACCACCACCGCCCAGGTCGCCCTGGTCACCGGCGCCTCGCGCGGCATCGGCCGCGCCATCGCCCTCGAACTGGCGGCGCAGGGCTTCGCGGTGATCGGCACCGCCACCACCGACGGCGGCGCCGCCGGCATCCGCGAGGCGCTGAGCGCCCATGCCGGCTGCGACGGCGTGGCGCTGGACGTCAACGACGCCGCGGCCTGCGACGCGCTGGTCGATCGCCTGGTCAAGGAACGCGGCGGCGTGCACGTGCTGGTGAACAACGCCGGCATCACCCGCGACACGCTGGCCATGCGCATGAAGGACGACGACTGGGACGCGGTGCTGGACACCAACCTGAAGGCGGTGTTCCGCTTGAGCCGTGCCGTCGTGCGGCCGATGATGAAGCAGCGCTTCGGCCGCATCGTCAACATCACCTCCGTGGTCGGGGCCAGCGGCAATGCCGGGCAGGCCAACTACGCGGCGGCCAAGGCCGGCGTGGCCGGCATGACGCGGGCGCTGGCCCGGGAACTGGGCAGCCGTGCCATCACCGTCAACTGCGTGGCGCCCGGCTTCATCGCGACCGACATGACCGACAGCCTGCCCGAGGCGCAGAAGGCGGCGCTGCTGCAGCAGATCCCGCTCGGCCGGCTCGGCCAGCCGCAGGAGATCGCGAAGGCGGTGGCCTTCCTCGCCGGCGACGGCGCGGCCTACATCACCGGCTGCGAGTTGCACGTCAACGGCGGCATGTACATGAACTGACCGGTTCCTTCAGCCCGGCCGGGCTGCCCCCACCGTCCGTCGGACCCGTCCGGTGGTGCACAAGGGGGGCGGCGTAAAATCTTGGGCTGTTTTCTCTGCATCCACTCCAGGAGGAGTCAATGAGCGATATCGAAGCGCGCGTCAAGAAGATCATTGCCGAACAACTCGGCGTGCCGGAGGCCGACGTCACCAACGAAAAGGCCTTCGTCGCCGACCTGGGCGCCGATTCGCTGGACACGGTCGAACTGGTGATGGCCCTCGAGGACGAGTTCGGCATCGAGATTCCGGACGAGGAAGCCGAGAAGATCACCACCGTGCAGCTGGCGATCGACTACGCCGTCAAGCACCAGAAGGCGGCCTGAAGGCCGCGCCAACGCACCCGCGCATGACCCGACGTCGCGTCGTCATCACCGGCCTGGGCCTGATCAGCCCCGTCGGCAACACCGTCGAAGAGGGCTGGGCCAACCTGGTGGCCGGCCGCTCCGGCATCGCCAACGTCACCCGGTTCGATGCGTCGAACCTGGCGTGCCGCTTCGCCGGCGAGGTGAAGGGCTTCAAGGTGGAGGACTACTTCCCCGCCAAGGAAGCCCGGCACATGGACACCTTCATCCACTACGGCCTGGCGGCGTCCATCCAGGCGGTGAAGGACGCAGGCCTGCCCACCGGCGCCGAGCTGGGCGACGAACTGTCCGAGCGCATCGGCGTGCTGGTCGGCTCGGGCATCGGCGGCCTGCCGATGATCGAGGAGACGCAGCAGGAGCTGAGCGCTCGCGGCCCGCGCCGCATCTCGCCGTTCTTCGTGCCGGCGTCGATCATCAACATGATCTCCGGCCACGTGTCGATCATGTTCGGCTTCAAGGGCCCCAACCTCGCCGTCGTCACCGCCTGCACCACCGGCCTGCACGCCGTCGGCCAGGCCGGCCGGCTGATCGAGTACGGCGATGCCGACGTGATGATCGCCGGCGGTGCCGAGTCGACCATCTCGCCGCTGGGCATCGGCGGCTTCGCGGCGGCGCGGGCGCTGTCCACCCGCAACGACGATCCCGCCACCGCCTCCCGGCCCTGGGACAAGGACCGCGACGGCTTCGTGCTCGGCGAGGGCGCCGGCGTGCTGGTGCTGGAGGAGTACGAGCATGCCAGGAAGCGAGGCGCGCGCATCTACGCCGAGCTTGCCGGCTTCGGCATGAGCGCCGATGCCTACCACATGACCGCGCCCGACGTCGACGGCCCCAGGCGCGCCATGCGGGCCGCGCTGCGCAACGCCGGCGTCAACGCCGACGAGGTGCAGTACCTCAACGCCCACGGCACCTCCACCCCGCTGGGCGACGTCAACGAGACGAACGCGATCAAGGCGGCCTTCGGCGACCATGCCAAGCGGCTGGTGGTGAACTCCACCAAGTCGATGACCGGCCACCTGCTGGGCGGCGCCGGCGGCATCGAATCGGTGTTCACCGCGCTGGCGCTGCACCACCAGGTCTCGCCTCCCACCATCAACATCTTCAACCAGGACCCCGAGTGCGACCTGGACTACTGCGCCAACACCGCGCGGGAGATGAAGATCGAGGTCGCCGCGAAGAACAACTTCGGCTTCGGTGGCACCAACGGCACGCTGGTCTTCCGCCGCGTCTGACGACGCGCCGCCGCGTGCCCGGCGGGCGGCGGTGGTGCCCGCCGCCTTCCACGTCGATCTGCGCCCGCCCGGCGCCTGGCGGCTCGGCTGCCGCGCGCTGCTCGGGCTGGCGCTCTGGGCCGGAACGTACTGGCTCGGCGCCGTCGCAGGGCTGTGGCCGCCCGGCGTGCCGGCCGCCGGCGGCTGCGCCGCGCTGGCGCTGCTGCTGGCCGGTGCCTGCCCGCCCTCCGTCCTGCCGGGTGCTTCGGGCCGGCTGTCGTGGGACGGCGGTGGGTGGCACTGGCTCGCCACGGGCGCTTCGCGGCCGCTGGCGGGGGTCGCCCACGCGGCCCTCGACCTCGGCCCCGTCCTGCTGCTGCGCGTCGACGCCGCCGTGCCGACGCCGCGCCGGCGCTCATGCCACTGGCTGGTGGTGACCTCCGGCGCGCTGTCGCCCCCGGTCCTGCAGGCCTTGCGCGTTGCGTTATATTGCCGCCGCCCTGAAGCGACGAGAGCCGACCACCGCGACGCGGAACCCGACGAATGAGTGCCGCGGATGCCGATGCCCAACTGGTCGAGAGGGTCAAGCAAGGGGATGTCCGCGCCTTCGAGATGCTGGTCGTCAAGTACCAGCGCCGCATCGAACGCCTCATCGGGCGCATGGTCCGCGACACCGACCTGGTCGCCGACATCGCGCAGGAAACCTTCATCCGTGCCTACCGCGCGCTGCCCAAGTTCCGCGGGGACAGCGCGTTCTACACCTGGCTCTACCGCATCGCCGTCAACACCGCCAAGAAGGCGCTGATGGAACTCAAGCGCGATCCGCTGGTCTCGGAGACGGCGCTGGCGGGCCATCACGAAGACGGCGACGAAACTTCGCGGGTCGAGAACGAACTAACCGATGGCGAGACGCCTGAGGCCGTGCTGGCGTCCAAGCAGATCGTGGCCACCGTGAACTCGGCGGTCGATGCGCTGTCCGAGGAACTGCGTCAGGCCATCACGCTGCGTGAGATCGAAGGCCTGAGCTACGAGGAGATCGCCGAGGTGATGAACTGCCCCATCGGGACCGTGCGCTCGCGCATCTTCCGCGCCCGCGAGGCCATCGCCCAGCGCCTGCGCCCGCTGCTCGGCACCCAAGAGGGCGAGCGTTGGTAGTGGTGTTCCGCCCCAGTCTGGAGTCGAAGATGAAGTTGAACCCTTCCCAGTCGCCACGGAACGACGAAACCATGTTGTCGGCGCTCGTCGACGGCGAGGCCGACGACGCGGCGCTGCGCGACGCCTGCGACGCCTGGGCGTCGGACGACCGCCTGCGTGAGCGGTGGCATTGTTACCAGCTGATCGGCGATGTGCTCCGGTCCGACGACCTGGGCGCGGAGCCGGCGCACGACGAGGTGTTCCTGCGCCGGCTGCGCGAACGCCTGGCCGACGAGCCGGTGGTGCTGGCCCCCAGCCGGGCGCCGCTGCGACTGGAGCGGCTGCGCGTGGTGCGGCGTCGCTGGATGGCGACGACGGCGGTGGCCGCCGGCTTCGTCGCCGTGGCCGGCGTGACCATCGTCACCCGCCTGAACGCGCCGCAGGGCGGCGGACCGGTGCTGGCCGGCGCGCCGGCGGGCGCGGCGCCGCAGGTGGTGTCCACCGTGCCGGCGGCGGACGCAGCGGTCGAGGCGCCCCAGCTGGCCGACGGCAAGCTCATCCGCGACGCCCGGCTCGACCGCTACTTCGCCGCCCACCGGCCGTACGGCGCCGACCTGGGCCGCAATGCGGCGGCGCAGGCCGTGCCCGCGCGCAACGACCGCTGAAGGCGGGCCCGTCGACCCATGCTGCACCCCGCCGCCGCCCCCAACCGTCGCCGCGTCGTCGTGGCCGGGGCTGGTGGGTTGTTGTCGTGCACCGGCCTGCTGCGGCCGGCCTTCGCGGCAGGGGAGGACGACGGTCCGCCGGTGGTCGACGTGCGCGGCTGGCTGCAGCGCATGCAGGACGCCGCCGCCCATCGCAGCTACCAGGGCACGCTGGTGTTCAGCAGCGCCGGCGCCGTCACCAGCGCCCGCATCGTCCACTACGCCGACGGCGCCCACCAGTACGAATGCATCGAATGGCTGGACGGCCAGATGCGTCGCCTGTACCGGCACAACGAGTCGGTCAAGGCGGTGTGGCCGGAGCACAAGCTGGTGCTGCTCGAGCCGCGCGATCCGGTCACGCCGTTCCCGGCGCTGATCCAGCCGCAGTCCGACGACCGGGTGGCCGAGCACTACGAGCTGCGCCACCGCGGCAAGGACCGCATCGCCGGCCAGGAGGCCCTGGTGACGGTGCTGCGGCCGCGTGACGGCCTGCGCTTCGCGCAGCGGGTGTGGACCGAGAAGAACACCGGCCTGCCGCTGCGCGTGGAGATCCTCGGCCCACGCGACGAGGTGCTCGGCTCGTCGGCCTTCTCCGAGGTGGCGCTGAACGTCAAGCCGCAGCCCGAGGCGGTGCTGCAGCCCATGCGCCGGCTCGACGGGTACCGGGTGCTGCGTTCGCCGATGACGGCCGCCGCCCTGGAGCAGGAGGGCTGGACCCTGAAGCCGGCCGTGCCCGGCTTCAGGCTCGTGCGCACCGTCAAGCGCCCGCTGGAGGCGCCGGGCGCGCCGGCGGCCGAGGGTGACCGGCAGGTGCTGCAGGCCGTGCTGTCCGACGGGCTCACCCATGTCTCGCTGTTCATCGAGCCCTATGCCCAGGCCCGCCATCCACGGGCCCTGCACACCGCCGTGGGCGCCACCCACACCGCCATGCGCCGGCATGGCGAGTGGTGGCTGACGCTGGTCGGCGATGTGCCGGCCGCGACCCTGCGGCAGATTGCCCAGGGCTTGGAACGGCGGCCTTAGCGTCCATCTGTCGCTTGCAGCCCGACACCGCAAGACGGCCTCGCAGCCGGTCCTGCCTGCCCGCACGTTGATCCGGAAAGGTCCTTCGATGATCCAGCCGACCCTGCTTCCATTCGTCCGCAACCGCCGATTCCCCACGGCGCTGGCGCTGGCCACCGCCGCTCTCTTCGGCGGCGCGCTGCTGGCGCCGGCGCCGGTGGTGGCCCAGCCGGCCGCCGCCATGCAGGCCCTGCCCGACTTCACCGACCTGGTGGAGCGCGTGGGCCCCGCCGTCGTCAACATCCGGACGATGGAGCGCGCGCGCGCCGGCACCCGGGTGCCGACGCCGGAGATGGACGAGCAGATGCAGGAGTTCTTCCGCCGCTTCGGCATTCCGGTGCCGCCGCAGCAGGACCCGCGTCGCGGCGGCAACCCGCGCGGTGGCGGCGGCGGCGACGAGCCGACGCAGCGTGGCGTGGGCTCCGGCTTCATCGTCAGCGCCGACGGCTACGTGATGACCAACGCCCACGTGGTGGAGGGCGCCGACGAGGTGCTGGTCACGCTCACCGACAAGCGCGAGCTCAAGGCCCGCATCGTCGGCGCCGACCGCCGCACCGACGTCGCCGTGGTCAAGATCGACGCCACCGGCCTGCCCTTCGTGAAGATGGGCGACGTCGGCCGCCTGAAGGTCGGCGAGTGGGTGCTGGCCATCGGCTCGCCCTTCGGCCTGGACAACACCGTCACCGCCGGCATCGTCAGCGCCAAGCAGCGCGACACCGGCGACTACCTGCCCTTCATCCAGACCGACGTGGCGGTGAACCCCGGCAACTCGGGTGGCCCGCTGATCAACATGCGCGGCGAGGTGGTGGGCATCAACTCGCAGATCTACAGCCGCTCCGGCGGCTTCATGGGCATCAGTTTCGCCATCCCGATCGACGAGGCGATCAAGGTCGCCGACCAGCTGCGCGCCACCGGCCGCGTGGTGCGCGGTCGCATCGGCGTGCAGATCGCGCCGGTGACGCGCGACGTCGCCGAATCGATCGGCCTGGGCAAG